>NZ_JAVDUT010000001.1:0-1589913 GCF_031456475.1 Rhodococcus sp. 3258 | reverse complement strand
CCGACACATCACATGAAAGACAGCCATCGGCGTCAGAGCGGAAACGAGTCATACCTTCCACCTCGACGAACAACTCCAGTATCACTGAGTGGAAACTCGTAGCAGGGGTCGAGTTTCCACGCACGTGCGGCGCAGCCGCTCTAAGGAATCAGGCGCGCATCTCGGTAACGCTGAATCACCGAGGCGATGGCATCCGGCGTGGAGCGGAAGCCCAGGAAGCCGGCCTTCTTGGACTTGTTCATGTCCGTCAGGCATTCCATGTCGCGGCCGAGGTCACCGTCGGTGTGCCACCACGATGCGAGGCGGGTGACATCGCTCTCCACCAGATCGTGCTTCTCGGCGATGCGCTTCCACGCGGCGGCCGCATCGGACATGCGGGGTTCGAGGGGACGCGGCTCGGTGTCGAAGCCCTCGGGCTCGACGCCGAAGTGCTCGGCGAACTGCGGCCACAGCCAGCGCCAGCGAAAGACGTCACCGTTGGCGATGTTGAACGCCTCGTTGCGCGCGTTGTCGTCGGTTGCGGCCCAGACCATCTGCTCGGCGAGCAGGTCGGCGTCGGTGAGGTCGGTCAAGCCGTTCCACTGGGTTTCGGAGCCGGGGAAGACGAACTTCTCGCCCAGTTCCTTACAGATCGACGCGTAGACGGACAGCGTCAGCATCATGTTCATCGCGTTGCCCACGGCAAAACCGGAGACGGTGTGAGCGCGGTGCACACTCCATCCGAACCCGTATTTGTCTGCGCCGGCGAACAGTTCGTCTTCCTGCGCGTAGTAGAAGTTCGGGGTGTCGAGGCGGTCCTCGGTTTCGTGGAACGGCGTCTCGGCCATCACGGCCTCACCGTATGCATCGAACGGGCCGAGGTAGTGCTTGAGTCCGGTCATCAGCGCGACGTGCTTCACCGAATCGAGGGGGCCGAGAACATCGAGCACATTGCGTAGGGTCGCCGAGTTGACCTCGATGTTCTCCTGCTCGGAGTCCTTCTTCATCCACGCGGTGAAGAACACGACCTCGGGGCGGACGTCCTTCAGCGCGTCTTCGAGGGACTTCGGGTCGAGCAGATCCGCCGCGACCGGCACGACGCCGTCGACGGGGGTACTGCCGCTCCGACTCAGTCCGTAGGTGGTCCAGCCTGCATCGAGTGCTGCGCGGCACAGCGCCTGCCCGGAAATGCCGGTGGCACCGACGATCAACGCGCGCGTGGTGTTCGTAGTCATCGGATCCGGTTACCCACTGGAGCCGATGCAACACGTGACGCTTCACTCACGTCAGGGCCAGTACTTGCTGGACGACGAGCACGATCGCGCCCACGGCCGAGACGGCGATTGCGGTGATACGTAGGCGTCGCCGATCGAGAACTCGGTTGATCACCCGAGAGAGCAGGAACCCCAGAACTGTCGCCGGGGCCAGGAAAGCGAACAGCGTGGCGGTGTGGCTGTTCACCGCTCCGGCCACCGTCAACACCGCGATGGAGATGATCGAGCCGACGAGGAAGAAGCAACTCATCGTGCTGCGGAGTTCGGCTCCGGAGTTGCCTTGCCACACCAGAGCCATCGGTGGCCCACCGATGGAGGTGGCGGTTCCCAGAACTCCCGACGCGGCCCCGGCGACGACGAGATTACGTCTGTGCGGCAACGGAACCCAGCCGAACGACGTCAGCGCGACGCCGCCCAGGACCACGAGTGCCAACAGTATCGCCAGCCCGCGTTCGGGCAACAGGACCAGTAGCAGCGCACCCACCACCGAGCCGGGGAGTCGTCCGGCGAGTGCCCATCCGGCTCCCGAGAGATCGAGAGCCGTCCGGTCGCGTACCAGTACGAGCACGCTGACCACGACCGCGAGCATGATCAGCGTTCCCGGTACGAGTCCGGGGTCGACGATGGCCACGATGGGGGCGGCCAGCATGCCCATGCCGAAGCCGATCGACGCCTGCATCGCGGATGCGAAGAAGATCGCGAGGGCGACGACGACGAAGCCGGTGACACTCAGGTGCGTGAGTGTCATGTTCCGGCGGCGACGAGACCGAGATTCCCTGCCACGAGCGGATAATGGCATTCGGCAACATGATCGGCCTCGTCGGCGTCGTGTGCGACGGGTGGTGCGTCGCTCGCGCACAGGTCGGTCGCCCTCCAGCAGCGAGTACGGAAACGGCATCCCGACGGCGGATTCAGTGGCGACGGCACCTCGCCTTTCAGCAGAATCTTGTCCCCGCGGCTCGACGCGTCGAGTGTGGGTGCAGCCGACATCAACGCTGCGGTGTAGGGGTGCGCGGGCCGATCGAACACTGCCTCGGTGGCTCCGGATTCGACGATGCGGCCCAGGTACATCACCGCGACTCGGTCGGCGACGTGCCGGACCACCGAGAGATCGTGCGAGATGAAGACGTAGGAGATGCCGAGTTGCTTCTGCAGATCGTTGAGCAGATTGAGCACCTGGGCCTGGACCGAGAGATCGAGAGCCGAGACGGGCTCGTCGCAGATGATGACGTCGGGGTTCAGTGCCAGAGCGCGCGCGATGCCGAGGCGCTGCCGCTGACCGCCGGAGAATTCCTGCGGGAATCGGTTCTCGTCGCTCGGGCGTAGGCCCACCAGATGCAGCAGTTCGCGAACTCGTGCGGAACGATCGCGGCGAGTCTTGTACAGGCCCTTGTGGGTTCGCCACGGCTCGCCGATGATGTCACCTGCCGTCATGCGCGAGTTCAGTGAACCGTACGGGTCCTGGAAGACCATCTGTACTCGTCGACGCCACGCGAGGAGGTCCTTGCCGCGCAGCGCGAACGGATCGATGCCGTCGAAGGCGACGGTGCCCGAGTCGGGTCGTTCGAGCATCATCAGGGTGCGAGCGAGAGTGGACTTGCCGCAGCCGGATTCGCCCACGAGGCCGAGGGTCTCGCCACGTCGTAGATCGAGGTCGATGGCGTCGAGGGCCCGGAGCTTCCCGCGGCCGACGTCGAAGGTCTTGTTCAGGCCGCGCACGGTCAGCAGTTGCTCAGACATGGCTGGGTACCTCGTTCGGGAAGTGGCAGGCCGACATCCGGCCGGTGCCGACGGATTCGAGCGGCGGTCGAGTGCTGATGCAGATCTCGCGGGCGAGAGGGCAGCGGGCCTGATAGACGCATCCGCTGGGAATCGAGTGCAGATCCGGCGGGGTGCCGCCGATGGATTTGAGATCCTCGCCGCGGACGGCGTGCACGGGGACCGAGTCGAGCAGTCCCTTGGTGTAGGGGTGGCGCGGCGATCCGAACACCTCCGAAACCAACCCGGTTTCGACGACGTTGCCCGCGTACATGATTGCCACTCGATCGGCCTCTTCGGCCACCAGAGCGAGATCGTGGGTGATGAGTACGACGGCCATGTCGTGCTCGGTGCGCAATTCCTTGAGCAGTGCCATGATCTGCGCCTGCACGGTCACGTCGAGGGCGGTGGTCGGTTCGTCGGCCAGCAGTACCGACGGACTCAGGGCCACAGCCATCGCGATCAGCAGGCGTTGCCGCATGCCGCCGGAGAACTGGTGCGGGTAGGAGTCGGCGCGTGATTCGGGCTCGGGGATACCCACGCGGGCCATCAGGGCGATCGCTTCGACTCGCGCCTGCTTGGCCGACATACCCCGGTGGATCCGAAACGGCTCGGCCAGTTGAGTTCCCACGGTGTAGACGGGATTGAGTGCGGTCAGTGCATCCTGGAAGACGATGGCCAGTTCGGTGGCCGCGATGGTGCGTCGCACCTTGGTCTTGGCGGTGACCAAATCGACGTCGCCCATCTCCACCGAGCCGCCGGTGATGTCGGCGATCGGCTCGAGCAACCCGACGATGGCCTGCGCCGTCATGGACTTCCCGCAGCCGGATTCGCCGAGCAGAGCGAGGGTTTCACCGCGGCGGGCGGTGAAGGTGACGTTGTCGACGGCGCGAATGACGCCTGACGGCGTCCGCAGGTCGACGGTCAGTCCGCGTACGTTCAGGGCGACACTACCGGTGTCGGGTCGCGCCGACGGTGCGCTGGTTGCCGGTGCGCTCATGAGACGACCTTTCGTGCGGGGATCAGGCGAGACCGCTTGGAGCGGGGGACATTGAGTCGCCACCGCTGCGCGGGATCGGTGGCGATGCGGGCCCAGGCGGCGAGAACGGTGGCCGAGACGGTCGTCAACACGATCGCGAGGCCGGGGAAGAAGGAGAGCCACCAGGCGGTCTGCAGGTAGGTACGGCCCTGCGAGACCATCAGGCCCCAGGAGACGTCGGGCGGCTGAATGCCGATGCCCAGGAAGCTCAGTGACGATTCGGCGAGAATGACGAAGCAGAAGTCCAGGGTCGCGACGGTGAGCAGGGTCGGCAGCAGGATCGGGGCCACATGGCGTCTGATCACCGATCCGCTCGTCGCGCCGAACGTACGGGCAGCGTCCACGAACAACCGACTCTGCAGTTCTGCGGACTCGGCGCGGGCGGTACGCAGGTAGATCGGGATACGCGTGACCGTCAGGACCAGAACGATGTTCGCGGCACTGGGCGAGAAGACGTAGAGCACGACGACGGCCATCAGCAGGGACGGAAAGCTGAGGATGACGTCGGCGACGCGCATCGCCGCGGTCTCGCGCCAACCGCGATGGAAGCCGGCCCACATTCCGATGAACGAGCCGATGATCGCCGAGAGGATCACGGCCGGAATGGCTACCGACAGTGTGGTTCTGCTCGCCACGATCAATCGGGCCAGCACGCTGCGTCCCAATGGATCGGTGCCGAGGATGTTCATCCAACCGGTGTCGAGGGTGAACGGTGGCAGGTTCGAGCGATCGAGATCTTGGTCGGTGGCGGTGTCCCCGACCAACATCGGGCCGAAGACTGCGGTGAGGAAGACCAGCACCAGGATTGCGGCAGCGACGGTGGCGACCCGGTCCCGCAGGAGTAGCTTCCACAGCGGGGCCGACGCCTTGCGGGCTTCCACCGGAGCCGTCGGTGGAACATCCTCCGGCTCGGATGTTTTCGGTGCTTCGAAGTCGAGTGACATGTTCTTAGACCTTCACCTTGTCGCGAACCCGGGCATCGAGCAGTGCATAGCAGGCATCGATGACGATGTTGAGCACGAAGATGCTCACCGCCGTCAACAACACGGCCGCCTGCAGAACAGCGAAGTCGCGCTGCAGGATGGCGTCGATCATCAGTTTTCCGATACCCGGCCAGCCGAAGATGGCTTCGACGACCACCGCGCCGTTGACGAGTCCGACCATCAGGTCGCCGGCCACGGTCAGCGCCGGTGCCGCGGCGTTGCGCAGAGCGTGGTGGGTGACAACTCGAAGGTCGTCCGCCCCTTTGCTTCTCGCCAATCGAACGTACGGTGCCGACAGTGCCGAGACCATCGCGCCACGGACGACCTGAGTCAGGACGCCGAGCGGTCGAATGAGCAGCGTGGCGATCGGCAACACCCACGAGAGCATTCCGCTGTCCACCCCGGAGGTAGGCAGCCAACCGAACAGGATGGCGAAGACGTAGACGCCCATGATGGCGAACCAGAAGTCGGGAATGGACGCCGCCGTCATCGACAGCAGGCTCGAGATGCGATCGGCGAGCGAGTTCGGCCGGTATGCGGCCCAGCAGCCGATGATCACCGCACCGAGGATGGCGAGGAACATCGTTGCGAACGCCAGCTGCAGCGTTGCGGGGAAGGCGCGCAGGGCCATTGCCGACGCGTCCTCGCCGGTGCGCAGTGACTGCCCGAAGTCGAGTTGTACGACACCTTTGAAGTAGTCAAGCAACTGAGTCAGCACCGGCTGATCGAAGCCGTTGGTGGCGCGGAACGCTTCGCGCTGCGCCTGGGTGGCCGACTCGGGTAGGTACAGGCTGGTGGGGTCGCCGGTGAGCCTGGCGAGGAAGAAGACGCCCAGTAGAACGACGAACAGCGGGATCAGGCTGGTGTAGATCCGTCGGCGCAGAAATCTGAACATGTCAGGGCCTCTCGGTCTCGGCGCGGGTCATCGCGGCCAGATGCATTTCGTCGACCGTGGCCGAGTCCGGGGTGTAGTCCACGGAGGCGGCCTTGGCGAGCACCCCGTTCATGTGCGCGATGTAGGCCATCTGCATGATGTCCTTCGGTTCGTCGGCGAACACCTGCGCGTACGCGGCCTGCCTGTCTTCTCCGGTGAGAGCGCCGGCAGCGGCGATCTCCTTGTCGAAGTCCGCTGTGCCGTAGGCACTCTGGAACCCGTCACTGGTGAAGTACTGATCGACCGTGAAGGCGGAGTCGCCGGCCTGGTTGCCGTGCTGGATGACCAGCAGGTACGGACCGACGTCCGGGAACGGCCGCTCCTGGTACTCGGCAGTTCCTGCGGCGTCCATCATTTCGATCTTGACATTCATGCCGATCTTGGACAGCGAGTTCTGAATGACCTCCACCGTTTCGTTGATCTTCGGGAACTGACCGGTGCGTCCGATGAGACGGATCTCGGTGTCCACCGGAACCCCGTCGGCACGGGCCTGCTCGATCAACGTCCTGGCCTCGTCCATGTCGTAGGGCCAGGGAGTCAGGTCTTCGTTGTAGCCGACGACGCCCTCGGAAATGAGCTGTGCTGCAGGTGAACCGAGTCCGCGGAACAACGCCTTGACGATGCCGTCGCGATTGATGGCGTAGTTGATCGCCTGCCGAACCCGCATGTCGTCCAGTGGCGGTTGCGCGGCCTGCATGCGCAGTGCCGTGGTCTCGTTGTTGGGATAGGCCACGCCGAGGTCGCCTGCACCGTCCTCCGGTCCGACCGACGTGGCGATCTCGGCCTCGCCGTTGGTCACCATCGACGCGCGGACACTGCCTTCACTGCGCCATTGGTATTCGGCCCTGGCGTATTCGGGCTTCGGGCCCCAGTAGGTCTCGTTGCGTACCAGGGAGAGCTTCTGGCCGTAGTCCCACCGCTCGATCGCGAACGGGCCGGTGCCGATCGGTTCGCGTACCCGCTCGGTGTAGCTCGAAGTGCGCGGAACCATTTCCACGAACGAGAGCCGCAGCGGCAGAATGGGATCGGGCTCGGGTGACTGCACCGTCAGCGTCAACGGGTCGACGGCTTTCACCACCAGGTCGGCGTCGCCGAAGACGTATCCCTCGACGTTGCATCCCAGTTCGGAGTTGACGGTGCGGTCGATGGAGAACGCTGCATCCTCGGCTTCGAAGGGGCTGCCGTCGCTGAACGTCACGCCGGGGTGAATGGCGAACGTCCACTCGGTGTCCGAGGTCTGCTCCCACGAGTCCGCCAACTTCGGTTCGAGATCACCGGTACTCGGATTGCGCTCCATCAGCGGCTCGGTGATGTTCGAGCGAGTGACCACTCCGACCGACGTCAGCGATACGTCGCAGGCTTCGAGGGTGGGCGGTTCCTGAGGCAGAACGATGCGCAGGGTGTCTGCGGGGGCTGCGGCTCCGTTGCTCGAGTTCGCGACGGTGCAGCCGCTTGCGATCAATGAAAGTGATAGTGCGCCAACAGCAATAGCGGCGACGCGATGGGTCCGTCCCTGCTGCACGGAGAGTGCAGGGCTCATGGTGGCCTCCAGTGGGAAAAGGGATACGCGTCATCGAGCCGCATTCGGATCTGTGACGGTAGACACACGGTAGGAGTGGGTGATCTCCACCGTCAACCGGACGAAAGCGACGTTTCGGCCCGTTATCCACGTCACAATCGTGCCGGATCAGTGCGGCTGCTTGCAGTTCAGCGCCTCTGAGCAGGTCGAACGTCCAAACGGGTTAGGGCTACCTGCATGCTGAGGGTCATGTTCATGCCGTTTGAGTATCGGTCCATGTTATTTGCGTGTTGGACAGGTATCCGAGAAGCGGCATACCGTACAGGAAACGCGCACGCTCCACCACATCGCGAGGAGAACAACGGTGACCACCGGTCAACAGGAAAAGTCTGTGTTGCAACAGGATTCACGCCAAGGGGGCCGCGTGCTCCGAGTCGGGCCGCTGAAGCCGTCCCTGATGGACACTCTGGTTGCCGACTACGACGCACTGACCTTGCCCGACGGGGACGAGCGTGAGCAGTTCCTGGCCGAACACGGCCCGTCGATCACCGCCGTCGTCACCTCCGGCCGAACCGGCGTCGACGCAGCGCTGATGGAGCGGTTGCCGCAGCTCGGAGCCGTCGTGAACTTCGGAGTCGGATACGACACCACCGACGTCGACGCGGCCACCGAGCGTGGCATCGGGGTCAGCAACACCCCGGATGTGCTCACCGACTGCGTCGCGGATCTCGCTGTCGGCCTGGTGATCGACACCGTGCGTGGGCTCTCGTCCGCGGAGCGATTCGTACGGGCCGGCCGCTGGCCGGCCGAGGGCAACACTCCGCTGACCCGCCAGGTCACCGGCAAACGAGTCGGGATCATCGGGCTCGGCCGGATCGGATCTGCAATCGCGGACCGGCTCACCGCATTCCGATGCCCCATCTCGTACCACAACCGCAACGAGATCGACGGTTCACCGTATGCGTACGCGGCCAATCCTGTAGCGCTCGCCGAGAGCGTCGACGTACTGATCGTCGCCGCCTCGGGCGGCTCGGGAACGGCCCATCTGGTCGATCGCGCGGTGCTCGAAGCGCTGGGGCCGCAGGGCTATCTGATCAACGTGGCGCGCGGAAGCGTCGTCGACGAGGAGGCGCTGATCGAACTGCTCGCCTCCGGGCAGCTCGCCGGTGCGGGTCTGGACGTGTTCGCCCACGAACCGAACGTGCCCGACTCTCTGCTCGCGATGGACAACGTGGTGCTGTTGCCGCACGTGGGCAGCGCAACGGTGGAGACTCGCGCCGCCATGGAAGCACTGACACTGGAGAACCTCGATCGATTCCTGGCCGACGGCTCCCTCGTCACGCCGGTGACGAAGTGACCGTCGTCGTCGGCTACTCGCCGACCACCGAAGGAAAAGGCGCGCTGCCCTTCGCATTTCGCGAGGCCCAGATGCGCGGAACGGATCTGCTCATCGTCGCCGAGGACAACAGCGCGGCAGACGCCGACTTCGCTGCCACCGTCGAATCGGCTCGCGAGGAGGCGTCGGCGGTCGGTGTCACGACGAAAATTCACGACAACGAGGCCGGCCGCTCGCACGCCGACAACCTGATCGACCTGTCGTTCGACGAGCAGGCTCAGCTGGTCGTCATCGGCATCCGACGTCGATCGCCCGTCGGAAAGTTGTTCATGGGCAGCATCTCTCAGCGCGTACTGCTCGAAGCGCATTGCCCGGTGACGGCCGTCAAGCCGCCGGTGGGGACGCCGCGGTAGTCGTCACGCCCACTCGCGCGTCGGCAGCACGTCGGTCATGAAGCGGTGCAGTGCCGGGTTGTCGTTGTCGACGCGCCAGGCGGCGTCGAGTTCGACGGGGCGTTCCTTTACGGTCCGAACCGGTCGGAACACAACGCCTTCCGGCCGCATGGTCGACGCCGACTCGGGTACCAGCGCCAGTCCGATTCCCGAGCGAACGAGCACCAGCATCGTGTGTACCTGGGTCACGTACTGCACGTAGCGCGGTGAGACCCCGACGATGGTGAAGGTGCTGATCAGCAGTTCGTGGAAGTACCGCGCGTCGACGGGCGAGTACATGATGATCGGCTGCTCGTCGAAGTCCTCTACCGACAGCTCGTCCTTCGCGGCCAGTGGGTGTTCTTCGGGCATCGCCGCGATCAACGATTCGTGCAGCACCGGCCGAGACGCGATGCCCGGTCGCTTGAGCGGGGGTCTGGCCAACCCGAGATCCAGATCGCCGATGGCCAGAGACTCCATCTGTACCGCCGAGACCATCTCGCGTAGAACGATTTTCACGTCCGGTAGCTTCTCGCGCGCGGCGTCGAGCAGCTGCGGGAGCACCGCATGCGCCGATGCCCCGGTGAATCCCACGATCACAGTCCCCAGGTCTCCGGTGGGAACGCGTCGCACCGTCAGCAGTGCGCCCTCGGCGAGGTCGAGGATGCGTCGGGCCTCGGGTAGGAAGGCCAATCCCGCGGCCGTCAGGGTCACCGACCGGCTCGTGCGGTCGATCAGCTGCACGCCGACTTCGCTCTCGAGTTGTTGGATCTGCCTGCTGAGCGGCGGCTGCGTCATGTGGAGACGTTCGGCGGCGCGGCCGAAGTGCAATTCCTCGGCGACGGCGATGAAGCAGGACAGCCTGTTGAGCGAGAACATCGATTCATTCCTTGCATCGCGCTGGGAGTTCCGGCGTGCCTTTTCGTATAAATCTAGCGCACGTCGTCCGTGCTTCGACGATTACTAACCTTCCCTCCGGTAAGAGTAGAGTTGCTCGCGGAGTGGACGCCCATCCCGGTTGTCGTCCCTCATAACCATCGAACGGAGTCGTCGTGTCTCGAGCTGCCCAGGTGTCTGCCACCGCCGTCGAAGACGTCTCGGTTCTGGGCGCGTTGCGCTCGCCGCGCCGGCTCAAGATCGAGGTACTCGGCGGCCTCGTCGTGGCCCTAGCGCTGATTCCCGAGGCAATCTCGTTCTCGATCATTGCAGGAGTCGATCCGCGCGTCGGGCTGTTCGCCTCGTTCACCATGGCCGTCACCATCTCCATCGTCGGTGGTCGCCCGGCGATGATCTCTGCGGCTACCGGAGCAATAGCCTTGGTCGTGGCCCCACTGGCGCGGGAGTACGGCCTCGACTACCTCATCGCCGCGGTGATTCTCGGCGGAGTTCTGCAGATCGTCCTCAGCGTTCTCGGCGTCGCCAAACTGATGCGGTTCATCCCGCGCAGTGTCATGGTGGGTTTCGTCAACGCGCTGGCAATCCTGATCTTCACCTCGCAGGTGCCGTACCTGATCGGGGTGCCGTGGTTGGTCTACCCGATGGTCGCAGCCGGCCTGGTCATCATGTTCTTTCTGCCCAAGCTCACCACCGTGGTACCGGCTCCGCTGATCGCCATCGTGATCCTCACCGCCGTCACGCTCGTCTTCGCTCTGGCTGTCCCGGATGTCGGCGACGAAGGAGAACTGCCGTCCTCGCTGCCGTCGTTCCTGATCCCGAACGTGCCGTTCACGTTCGACACCCTGTCGATCATCGCGCCGTTCGCACTGGCCATCGCTCTGGTGGGGCTGCTCGAATCGCTGATGACCGCCAAACTCGTCGACGACATCACCGACTCGCACTCCAACAAGAGTCGTGAGGCGTGGGGCCAAGGAGTGGCGAATCTCGTCACCGGTTTCACCGGCGGTATGGGCGGCTGCGCGATGATCGGCCAGACCATGATCAACGTCAAGGTCTCCGGTGCCCGCACCCGTATCTCGACGTTCCTCGCCGGCACCTTCCTGCTGATCCTGGTGGTCGGTCTCGGCGAAATCGTCGCGCTCATTCCGATGGCCGCATTGGTCGCCGTGATGATCATGGTGTCGGTCGGCACCTTCGACTGGCACAGCATTCACCCGAAGACGTTGCGCCGCATGCCCAAGAGCGAAACTCTCGTCATGGTGGCCACCGTGGCTGTCACCGTGGTCACCCACAACCTCGCGTACGGCGTCGTCGTCGGAGTGATCACCGCGATGGTCTTGTTCGCCAGGCGGGTTGCGCACCTGACCGAGGTCGTCGACGTCGCACATCCCGACGACGACACCCGCGTCTACGCCGTCAAGGGCGAGTTGTTCTTCGCGTCGAGCAACGATCTGATCTACCAGTTCGACTACGTCGGAGATCCGAAGAACGTCGTCATCGACATGTCCGAGTCGCACATCTGGGACGCGTCGACCGTTGCGACCCTCGACGCCATCACCACCAAGTACGCCGCCAAGGGCAAGACGGTGGAGATCGTGGGCCTGAACGCGCCGTCGACCGAGCGGCACGATCGTCTCAGTGGAAACCTGGGTGCCGAGCACTGACTAGGGTGGTTGGTCGGGCGAAGAGAGGCGGCACATGACAGACGACGGCGTACACATGCAGATCGGGCAGGTAGCTCAGCGAACCGAGCTGTCGATTCGCACGGTTCGTCACTACGACGATGTCGGTCTGGTCACGCCCTCTGCTCGGACCGTCGGCGGCTTCCGGCTCTACACCGAGTCCGACGTCGAACGCCTGCTCGTGATTCGCCGGATGAAGCCACTCGACTTCACGTTGGCCGAAATGAAACAGCTACTCGAATCCCTCGACATTCTCGGCGACGAGAACGCGACCGACGACGCGAGGTCGTCGGCCGCGGCCTTCGTTCGTGAGTGTCACACCAAGGCCGAGGAAAGCTGCCGCACGTTGCGGCGGCAGCTCGCCTACGCCGAGGAGCTGACCGAGGTGCTGTCCACCCGTGGTGCGGCAGCTCAGATCTGACCGGACCGGCTTTAGCCGTCCACGACCACCGGGACGATGAGGGGCTGGCGGCCCAGGGTCTGCTTGGCCCAGCGGGCCGATTCCTGCACGATGCGCTTCTCGATGTTCTCGCGGGAGGCAACCTTGACGTCGCTCTCGCGTGTGAGGGTCTTGCCGATCGCCTTGGCCAACGAGTCGAAAGCGTTTGCCTCATGAGCGAATCCGCGTCCGATGAAGTCGACGTCGTCGACCAGCAGGCCGGTGTCGGGATCGACGATGGCGATGACGGTCAGCACGCCCTCGTTCGCGAGGAGGCGACGCTCGGCCAGTGAATCCTCCGTCACGCCACCGACGGCACTGCCGTCGACGTAGATCAGTTCGATGGGGACGGAGCCGGTGATCTGCGCGACGCCGTCGTACAGGTCGATGACGCTTCCGTTCTCGGCGATGATCACGCGATCGCGAGGAACACCGGTCCTGATGGCGAGATCGGCATTGGCACGCAGGTGCCGCGACTCACCGTGTACGGGAAGCACATTGGCGGGTTCGAGGATGTTGTAGCAGTAGACGAGCTCGCCGGCGCTGGCGTGACCGGAGACGTGCACCTTCGCATTTCCCTTGTGCACCACGCGTGCACCCTTGTCGACGAGGCCGTTGATGACGCGGTAGATCGCGTTCTCGTTGCCGGGGATCAGGCTGCTCGCCATCAGCACGGTGTCGCCGTCGCCGACCTTGATCTGATGCTCACCCGACGCCATCCGCGACAGCGCCGCGAGGGGCTCGCCCTGCGAGCCGGTGCAGATCAGCGTGATCTTGTTGGCCGGGAGCCGGTTGAGCTTCGGGAGGTCCACGACGAGGCCGTCGGGAACGTCGAGGTAGCTCAGGTCGGTCGCAATCTTCATGTTGCGCACCATCGATCGGCCGACGAACGCCACCTTGCGGCCCTGCGCGTGCGCGGCGTCGAGTACCTGTTGGATGCGGTGCACGTGACTGGCGAAGCTCGAGACGATCACGCGTCCCGTTGTTTCGCGGAACACCTTCTCGATGGCCGGGACCAGGTCGCGTTCGGAGACCATGAACCCGGGCACTTCGGCGTTGGTGGAGTCGACGAGGAGTAGATCGAGCCCTTCCTCGCCGAGGCGTGCGAAGCTCCGGAGGTCGGTGATCCGACCGTCCAGCGGGAACTGGTCCATCTTGAAGTCACCGGTGTGCAGCACCAGCCCGGCGTCGGTACGAATGGCGATGGCCAGACCGTCGGGAATCGAGTGGTTGACGGCGATGAACTCGAGCTCGAACGGGCCTTCCTGCCGGGTTTGTCCCGCCTCGACCTCGATCAGCGTCGTCGAGACCTTGAACTCCTCGAACTTGGCAGCCAGGAAATGCAGCGTCAGCCGCGACGAGATGACGGGAATGTCGCCACGCTCGCGCAGCAGATACGGGACGCCGCCGATGTGGTCCTCGTGTCCGTGCGTCAGAACGATGGCGACGACGTCGTCGAGGCGATCCCGGATGCAACTCCAGTCGGGGAGGATGACGTCGACGCCGGGCTGATGCTCCTCGGGAAACAGCACGCCGCAGTCGACTATAAGCAGCTTTCCGTCGAATTCGAAGACGGTCATGTTCCGGCCGATCTCGCCGAGACCGCCCGTCGCGATCACGCGAAGGTGCCCTGCCGACAGCGCTGAGGAGGATCGCTTTCGAGGTGCGGCGGGGGATCTGCGTTGGCGTGGTGATCTAGACATGACCTCAACGCTACGGGGGACTGCCGACCTGGCGTTCACCCCGGTCCGTAGATCGCCGATTTGCGTCAACTCTACTATTGCGTAAGAGTAGAGATCAGTTCCTGTCTGTACTTTCCCGCCGATGTGTGTGGGACGCGCGAGATGCCCATCGGGCTCCGCGAAGTAAGCCTTCGGGCGCCGCGATGCGCCCACCCGTGGATGAGACCGGCCGTTCGTCGGCACGTCCCATCCATCGATCACGAATGGAGAGATATGAGCGACTCCGCCGAGCGGATTCCGACCGTCATGGGTGCCCTGCGGTCCCCCCGAATGCTGAAGACCGAGGTGCTGGCCGGCCTCGTCGTCGCACTGGCGCTGATCCCCGAAGCCATTGCTTTCTCGATCATTGCCGGCGTCGATCCGCGAGTCGGGCTGTTCGCGTCGTTCACGATGGCCGTCTCCATCGCCTTCCTCGGCGGTCGCCCCGCGATGATCTCGGCCGCCACCGGTGCCATTGCGCTGGTCATCGCTCCGGTCGCCAAGCAGTACGGCCTCGACTACTTCATCGCCACCGTCATCCTCGCCGGCCTCTTGCAGGTGGTTTTCGGCGTCCTCGGTGTCGCCAAGTTGATGCGCTTCATTCCGCGCAGCGTCATGGTCGGCTTCGTCAACGCACTGGCAATACTGATCTTCACCTCGCAGTTCCCGTCACTCATCGGGGTGCCGTGGCTGGTCTACCCGCTGGTGGCCGTCGGTCTGCTGATCATGTTCCTGCTGCCCAAAGTCACCACCGTCGTACCTGCGCCACTGGTGGCAATCGTGCTGCTGACCGTTGCCACGGTGGTGTTCGCGCTGAACGTTCCCAACGTCGGTGGCGAGGGCGAATTGCCGTCGAGCCTGCCCGCGCTGCTGATCCCCGACGTGCCGTTGAACCTGGAGACGCTGAGCACCATCGCTCCGTACTCCCTCGCCATGGCCATTGTGGGACTGCTCGAATCGTTGCTGACGGCCAAGCTCGTCGACGACGTCACCGACACGCACTCGAACAAGACCCGCGAGAGTTGGGGCCAGGGCGCAGCCAACGTCATCACCGGCTTCTTCGGTGGCATGGGTGGTTGCGCGATGGTCGGCCAGACGATGATCAACGTCAAGGCCTCAGGTGCCCGGACGCGCATCTCCACGTTCCTGGCCGGGGTGTTCCTGCTGATTCTGGTGGTCGGTCTCGGCGACATCGTGGCGCTGATCCCGATGGCCGCACTCGCCGCCGTCATGATCATGGTTGCGATCGGCACGATGGATTGGCACAGCATTCACCCGAAGACGTTGCGGCGCATGCCCAAGAGTGAAACAGCAGTCATGCTGGCAACCGTGGTCGTCACCGTCGCCACCCACAATCTTGCGTACGGCGTCATCGTCGGCGTCGTCACTGCGATGGTGCTGTTCGCTCGGCGGGTGGCGCACCTGACCGAGGTCGTCGACGTAGCGCATCCGGACGAGGACACCCGCGTGTACGCGGTGAGGGGCGAGCTGTTCTTCGCGTCCAGCAACGATCTGATCTACCAGTTCGACTACTCGGGCGATCCCGAGAACGTCATCATCGATCTCAGCGATGCCCACATCTGGGACGCGTCCACGGTCGCGACCCTCGATGCCATCACGACGAAGTACGAGGCGAAGGGCAAACGCGCCACGATCATCGGGCTGAACGCGCCCTCGGCCGAACGGCACGGTCGATTGAGCGGACAGCTGTCGAGCGGGCATTGACTCACGAGACTGCAATCGCGGAACCATTGCGGAATCGAGCGTCATCACTTTAATGTGATGACACGCAACATCGGATTGCGTCTTGTGCTGGAGGGGTTCGTCGATATGCGTATTCACACGGTGGTGATCATCGGTAGCGGCTTCGGAGGTCAATGCGCCGCCAAAGCCCTGCTCGACCGCGGTATCGACGACCTCGTCATTCTCGAGCGAAGGCCCTTTCTCGGTGGGACCTGGAAGCAGAATCGCTACCCGGGCGCGGCAGTCGACGTGCAGAGTCCCCTGTACTCCATTGCCTCCGAGCCGTTCGAGTGGTCGCGCATGTTCGCCGAGCGGGAGGAACTGGAGCGCTACACCCAGCACGTGCTCGAGTCCAACGGACTGCCGCAACGCACACATGCCGACACCGACGTTCGGAAGATCCAGTGGGTCGGCGATCACTGGCTGATCACCACGTCTCGCGGTGACTACGCAGCGAAGTTCGTCGTCAATGCATCCGGCCCGCTCAGCACCCCGGTGATCCCACCGTTCTCGGGTCGAGAGAAGTTCCGCGGCAAGCAGTTCCACACCAACGACTGGGACACTTCCTACGATCACGCCGGAAAACGGGTAGCCATCGTCGGTAGCGGTGCCAGCGCCGCACAGGTGATCCCCGCGATCCAGCCCGACGTCGAAGCGTTGCACGTCTTCCAGCGCACGCCACACTGGGTGATGCCGCGTCACGATCGCGAATTCACGCCGCTGCAACGAAAGTTGCTGCGATTCGAGCCCATTCGTCGGCTGGTGCGAGCCGGCATCTACTGGAGCCTCGAGACCCGCATCATCGGATTCAAGTACTCGCGGCGGATGCTGAAAGCCGTGGCCCAGCGGACTGCCCTGAAGCACATCGAGTCTCAGGTTCCGGACTCCCAGCTTCGGGCGAAAGTCACCCCCGACTACACCATCGGGTGCAAGCGGGTGCTGCTGTCCAACACGCTGTATCCCGCACTGGGAGAAGCGAACGTGACCCTGCACGACAAGAACGACGGTATCGCCGAGATCACCGAAACCGGGATCGTGACCACCTCGGGGGAACACGTCGACGTCGACCTGCTGGTGTGGTCGACCGGATACGACGCCACCGACGGGGTCATCTCGTATCCGGTGATCGGGCGGGACGGCCGGGCGCTGTCCGAGGTCTGGGATCCCTACCCCCGCGCTTACCTCGGCACCACGATTCCCGGTTTCCCCAACCTGTTCGTGGTCACCGGACCGAACACCGGAATCGGGCACACCTCCGCCATCTTCCTCATCGAGGCGCAGATGGAATACATCGTTCGAGCCGTCGACGCAGTTCAGCGCGCGGGTGCAACCGCCATCGAGGTCACTGCCGCCGCCGAGCAGGAATACACCGACACGATTCACCGCGAGATGGACGGCACCGTCTGGAAGGACGGCGGCTGCCACAGCTGGTACCAGTCGAAATCCGGGCATGTTGTCGCAATGTTCCCCGGCTTCAGCTTCACGTTCCGACGGTGGGCCAAGCGTTTTCGGCCGGAAGCCCATCACATCCATCGGTCGTCCACCGACGTGACGACGAAGGATGAGGTATCGGCATGAAGAATCATTCGGGCCAGGTAGCGCTGATCACCGGTGCGGCAGGCGGTATCGGCTCTGCTGTGGCGGCAGCACTGCATCGGCGCGGTGCCTCGATCGTTCTGGTCGACATGGAGTCGACCGATCTCGAATCGGTTGCTGCGAAGCTGGGCAACCAGCGCGTAGCGATCGCCCATGCCGACGTCACCGTGCGAGAGCAACTCGACGCGGCGGTCGCCACCGCGATCGACACCTTCGGCTCGCTCGACATCGTGATGGCCAACGCCGGAATCTCCAGCGGTGCACAGGCATCGACGATCCGTGCCGTCGACGACGGTGTGTTCGAGAGAGTCGTCGGGGTCAATCTCGTCGGTGTGTGGAACACGGTGCGAGCGGCGCTGCCGCACATCGTCGAGTCCGGGGGCTACGTGCTGCTCACCTCCTCGACGTACGCCTACCTCAACGGTCTGGCGAACGCACCGTACGCGGCCTCGAAGGCGGCGGTGGAACAACTCGGTCGTGCTCTGCGTGCGGAACTCGCGGGCACGAAAGCAACAGCGGGAGTGCTGTATCCGGGGTGGGTGGCGACGCCGATCGCCGACGTTGCGTTCGGCGGCGACACCGTCGCGACGGCGATGACTGCCCGCGCCTTTCCCTCGCCACTGCTCCGCCCGATCACACCGGACAAGCTTGCCCGCGTGGCCGTACGAGGCATCGGACGCCGGGCGGCGCGCATCGCCGTGCCCGGTCGCTGGATCCCGATCTCGATATTGCGCGGCATCGTCAACCCGATCATGGACGCCGCGATGGAGCGGGATGCCGAATTGATCCGTCTGACTGCCGAACTGGATGCCCGACAGTCATGAGCACGGTGTCCGAAGCGGCCGGCCGCGCCTACGGCGGTGAAAGCGCGGCCGACCGCGACGATCGCAGGCGGCGACAGTTGCTGGACGCGGGACTGCGGGTGTTCGGCAGCGTCGGGTACCGCGCCGCAACCGTCCGTGGACTGTGCCGTGAGGCCAAGATCGCCGATCGGCACTTCTACCAGTATTTCGACAAGACCGAGGATCTTCTGCTCGCCGTCTACGCAGAATGCATTGCACACCTGACCGACTCCGTGTCCGAGGCCATGGCCGAGGTGGATCCGGACGGCGACCTGAAAGCGGTGGCCGAACACTTGCTCGAACCGTTCTTCCGAGTCGTCGAGGACCCGCACCTCGCCCGGGTGGTGTGGATGGAGGTGCTCGGCGTCAGCCCTCGCGTGGAGCAGACGTATCTGACGGTGATGAAGCAATTCGGCACCCTGCTGCTCGGCTACCTCCGCACGTTGGCCGGTGAGGTGCCGTCGGGCCCCGATCTGGATGTCGACCTGCTCGCCACCGCTGCCATCGGCGCCATCAGCCACACCGCCATGACCTGGTACCAGAGCGGCTACGCCGCAGAACGACGCATCGTCGTCGCCACGATCGCGACCATGCTCGCCAATATCGTCGCGCCGCTGCAGACGTAGAGTTCGATCACCAGCGCGGGCAGGTGTTCTCGAAGCTCGGATCGATGCTCTGCATGTATCCGGTGTCGTCGCGGTCACGAATTCCGCAGTCGAGGTACTGCTGATGCAGTGCCGCGAGCGCGTCCTCGTCGATCTCGATGCCCAGACCGGGTCCGGTGGGAACGGCCACTGCGCCGTCGACGAAGTTCAACACCCCCGGCACGACGACATCCTCGTTCTTCCAGGGCCAATGCGTGTCGCAGGCATAGGTCAAGTTCGGTGTCGCCGCTGCGAGATGAACCATGGCGGCCAGACTGATTCCGAGGTGGCTGTTCGAGTGCATCGACAGTCCCATCTCGAACGTCTCGCAGATTCCGGCGAGCAACCTCGATCGCTGGAGTCCGCCCCAGTAATGGTGGTCGGACAACACCACCTGCACCGAGTCCTTCACCACGGCAGGCTTCAGGTGATCGAAGGCAACGACACACATGTTCGTCGCCAGCGGCATCTTGGCTTCGCGCGCGACCTCGGCCATCCCGTCGAGCCCGGGTGTGGGATCTTCGAGATATTCGACGATGCCGTCGAGTTCGGCGGCTACCCGGATGGATGTGTCGACAGTCCAGGCGGCGTTGGGATCCAACCGCAACGGTAGCTCCGGGAACGCCTGCCGGAGCGCCTTGATTCCGGCGATCTCCTCGTCGGGCGCAAAGACGCCGCCCTTGACCTTGATTGCCCCGAAGCAGTACTCGTCGATCATCTTTCGGGCCTGACGAACCAATCCGTCCGGATCGATCGCCTCGCCCCATTCGTCGGGCTCCTGGCCGGGATGAGCTGCCCACTTGTAGAACAGATACGCACTGAACGGAACGGAGTCCCGAACCTTGCCGCCGAGCAGGTCGGACACCGGTCGACCCAGGACCTTGCCCTGCACGTCCAGGCACGCGATCTCGAAGGGGGAGAACACCCGATCGGTGGTGCTGGCTGTGGTGATCATGCCTGCGACGCCGTCGCCGCCTGTGATCGACAGGGTTCCCAGGACGGCATCGATGGCATCTCGGATCTCGTTGAGCGCGAACACGTCCAGACCGGAGATGGCGGTGGAGGCCGCTTCCAGTCGAGCCAGATGAGCAGTGTCGGCGTACGTTTCACCGAGTCCGACGACACCGGCGTCGGTGTCCAGCTGAATTATCGCGCGGAGCGCATACGGCTGATGTACGCCGACGGTGTTGAGCAACGGAGGATCGACGAAGGCGATCGGTGTGATTCGAGCGCCGGTGATCAGGACCGGTTCTTGCATCAGTGCACCGCAAGCTCGTCTGCCAGCACGGCCCGGCCGGCGGCAACGATTGCGGTGAGTTCCTCGAGGTGCGGTGCGCTGATGTCCACCAGGGGTGGGCGAACCGGCCCTGCTTCGATGCCCTCCATCGTCACGCCGGCCTTGATGAGGGAGACGGCGTAGCCGGGAACCTTGTCGCGCAAGCGCACGAGCGGGTGGAAGAACTCGCGGAGCAATGCGGCAGTGAGCTTTTCGTTTCCGCTGTCGAGAGAGCGGTAGAACGCCAGTGCCAGTTCGGGTGCGAACGCGAATGTCGCGGAGGAGTACAGCGTGACACCGATCGCTCGGTACGCCTGCTGGGAGACCTCGGCGGTCGGTAGTCCGTTGAAGAACTGGAAGGGCTTGCCCGACGGCTCCAGAGCGTCCAGTACCGCGCGGACGATGCGGCCGACCTGGTCGAGATCGCCGGTGCCATCCTTGAATCCGACGACCGTGGGAAGCTGCGCAACCTCGACGGCGGACTCCTCGGTGAAGCGAGCGTTGCCGCGGTTGTAGACGATCAGCGGCAGATCCGATGCGGCGGCAACGGCCTTGGTGTAGTTGACGAGACCGGCTTGCGGCATCGTCACCAGGTACGGCGGCAGCAACAGGATGCCGTCGGCTCCGTTGGCCTTCGCCGCGTGTGCGAATGCCTTTGCCTGCGCGACGGATCCGCCTGCACCGGCGTAGACAGGAACGCGGCCTGCGACGCTGTCGACTGCGGTACGGACGATCTTGCCGAACTCCTCGAGTTCGAGGGCGTGGAATTCGCCGGTGCCGCAGGCAATGAACACTCCACCGGGTCCCGCGTCGACACCCTTCGTGATGTGAGCGGCCAGGAGGTCGTAATCGACCTCACCGGATGCGGTGAACGGGGTGACGGGGAAGAACAGAACTCCGTCGAGCATGGGGGTCTCCTCGAGAACTAGGTGGGGTGTGTCAGTCGTGGGTGAGCTGGCCGTCGATGCGGCGGAAGATGCCGTCCGGATTTCCGTCTGCGATGGCGTTGGGCAACAACGATTTCGGTACGTCCTGGTACGCGACCGGGCGCAGGAAGCGTTCGATCGCGAGCGATCCGACCGACGTGGTCCGGGAGTCCGAGGTCGCGGGGAACGGCCCGCCGTGCACCATGGCATGGCCGACCTCGACTCCGGTGGGCCATCCGTCGAACAGGATCCGGCCGGCCTTGAGTTCGAGCACCGAGAGCAGCTTTCCGGCCTCGGAATGATCGGATTCGTCGGCATGAATGGTGGCGGTGAGCTGACCTTCGAGCTGTGACGCCACCCGCCGAACCTGCTGGGCATCTGCACAGCGCACGACGAGGCTCGACGCGCCGAACACCTCGGCCTGCGCTGCCTCCGAGGTGAGGAACGTGGCCGCATCGGTGTCGAACAGCGCTGCGCGGCAGGCATTCGGGGCGTCGGTGTCGGATCCCCGCGCTACCACCGTCACCGCGTCGGACAGTGTTCGCACACCCTCGGCGTAGCTCGAGGCGATGTTCGGCGTCAGCATCGTCGAGGGAGCGGATTCTTGCACTGCGGCGGCAGCGGCGTCGATGAACGACTGCAAGCCCGGGCCGTCGACGGCGATGACCAGACCGGGATTGGTGCAGAACTGGCCCGAGCCCATCGTCAGCGATGCGACGAACGCGCGGCCCAATTCGGCTCCACGGGTGGCGAGTGCACCGTCCATGACGAACACCGGATTGATGGAACTCATCTCGGCGTACACCGGGATGGGCTCACGACGACCCGCCGCAGCAGCAACGAGAGCTGTTCCACCCGAACGCGATCCGGTGAATCCGACGGCCTTGATGCGAGGGTCGGTCACCAGAGCGGTGCCGAGTCCGCGGCCGGAGCCGAAGAGCAACGAGAATGTGCCGGAGGGCATTCCGGTGGAGATAACCGCGTCGGTGATGGCGCGGGCGACCAGCTCGGACGTTCCTGGATGGGCGTCGTGTGCTTTGACCACTACGGGGCATCCGGCCGCGAGGGCAGAGGCGGTGTCGCCACCGGCGACGGAGAAGGCGAGGGGGAAGTTGCTGGCACCGAACACAGCAACCGGCCCGAGGGGGATCTGACGCTGACGGATGTCTGCACGCGGCAGCGGGCTGCGCTCGGGCTGGGCGGGGTCTATGCGGGCTCCGTTCCAACTGCCCTCGCGCAGAACCGAAGCGAACAGACGGAGTTGACCGGTGGTGCGGCCGACCTCGCCGGTGATGCGTGCCAGCGGCAGACCGGACTCGGCGACCGTCCGCTCGATGAGCGTGTCGCCCAGGGCCGCGATGTTGTCGGCGATGGTCTCGAGAAACCGTGCGCGAGTGTCCGACGAGGTAGCGCGGTAGTCGGCGAAGGCGTCGGCCGCTGCGGCACAGGCGCGCTCGACATCCGAGTCGTCGCCGTGGCCGTAGGCGGGTTCGAGATTCTCTCCGGTACCGGGATCGATTCCGTGAATCTGCGTCCCGGCACCGAAAACCGGAACGCCGGCGATGATCATCCGACCGGTGAGGTCGGTGGACTGTGTCGTCGACGCTGTCATGGGGTGACTCCTAAGGCTGTGGTGCGGTACGTGCAGTGACGCCGAGGCCGTGACCTGGCTCATAGCTCACCACGGTAGGAGCCGGATCGATACATGTCCAAGTCTAAAAATGTTGTGTTTGATGCAGTCTCGGTATCGCCTCGCTGACCGTCTACTCGAGCGTGGATGCCGGTCCTCGATACCTCGACTGCATCAGTCGATGCGCAGATGGTGTTGGACGGGAATCGATAGCTGGCCCTACTGTCGTCTGTGAGCCGAATCACCAGAGGTATGCGAGAAAGGTCGGGCATGGTCGTCCACACCAGCACCCCCGTCGTCACCGAAATGCGTGTCATTCCCATTGCCGGTCACGACGACATGTTGCTGAACCTCAGCGGCGCGCACGCGCCGTATTTCACCCGCAATCTGGTGGTGCTCACCGACTCGGACGGGCGCACCGGCGTCGGCGAAGTGCCGGGCGGGGAGCCGATTCGGCAGACGCTCGAAGACGCGCGCGTGCTGGTCGAGGGGCAGAACATCGGCCGGTACAACGCGGTGCTGGCCGCCATGCGTCGCGCGTTCGCAGATCGTGATGCCGGTGGCCGCGGCGCGCAGACGTTCGATCTGCGGATCGCCATTCATGCGGTGACCGCGGTGGAATCGGCATTGTTGGATCTGCTCGGTCAGCATCTCGGCGTCAGCGTCGCGGCGTTGTTGGGCGAGGGGCATCAGCGCGAGAAGGTGCAGGCGCTGGGCTACCTGTTCTTCGTCGCCGATCGCAACAAGACGGATCTCGCGTATCGGAGCAGCGCCGACGAGGCGGCCGGAGCCGACGACTGGCTGCGGATCAGGCACGAGGAGGCGATGGATCCGGAGTCGATCGTGCGCCTCGCCGAGGCTGCGCAGGCACGCTACGGGTTCCAGGATTTCAAGCTCAAGGGTGGTGCACTGCCGGCAGCCGAGGAGGCCGCCGCTGTTCGTGCTCTGGCCGAGCGCTTTCCCGAGGCTCGAATCACGTTGGATCCCAACGGCGGCTGGCTGCTGAAGGATGCGATCGAGACCTGCCGAGGGCTGCGTGACGTGCTGGCGTATGCCGAGGATCCCGTCGGCCCCGAGGGTGGTTTCTCGGGCCGCGAGGTGATGACGGAGTTCAAGCGGGCCACCGGGTTACAGACCGCGACCAACATGATCGCGACGGACTGGCGCGAGATGGGCCACACCGTCCGGTCCGGTGCCGTGGACATCCCGCTGGCCGATCCGCACTTCTGGACGATGGCCGGGTCGGTGCGTGTCGCGCAGCTCTGCGACGCGTGGGGCCTGACGTGGGGATCGCACTCCAACAACCACTTCGACGTCTCCCTGGCGATGTTCACGCATGTCGCTGCTGCAGCTCCCGGGAACATCACCGCCATCGACACCCACTGGATCTGGCAGGACGGGCAGCGAGTGACCAAGGAGCCGTTCACGATCGAGGATGGCTACCTCACGGTGCCCGACAAGCCGGGTCTGGGTGTCGAACTCGACTTCGAGCAGATCGATGCGGCGCACGAGCTGTACCAGAAGGAAGGACTGGGGGCCCGAGACGACGCCATCGGCATGCAGTACCTGATCGAGGGCTGGACATTCGACAGCAAGCGCCCGGCCCTCGTTCGATGAGTTCTGGTGCGTCGAGTTCTGTTGGGTCGATGAAGATCGTCGTCGGTGACCGCAACGTCGTGCCGCATCGCGAGCAGTTCGAGGCGGGTTTGCCGGCGAACGCCGAGGTGGTGTGGAGCGTTCCCTTCGACGAGCAGGACGTGATCGCGCATCTGCACGACGCCGACGTCTATGTCGGCGGCAAGTTCAGTGCGGCCATGGGCGCGGCTGCCCCGAGGCTGCGGATGGTTCACGTTGCCGGTGCCGGTACCGACAACGTGGATCGATCCGAAATGCGGCCCGATGTGCAGGTGTGCAACACCTTTCACCACGAGCAGTCGATTGCCGAATACGTCGTCGCGGCAACGGTGATGTTGCGACGAAAGTTCCTGCAGCAGGACCGCGCCCTCCGCTCGGGATTGTTTGCCACGTCCGTGTACGACCCGACCATCCCGCAGCCGTTGTCGCTCAGCGGTGCGCGGATCGGGTTCGTCGGGTTCGGACACATCGGCCGGCAGACCTGGCAGCTTTTACGGGCATATGGGGCAACCGGTGCTGCCGTCACCGGGAGCGGTCGGGCTTCGGACGAGGGTCTCGAATGGGTCTCGGATACAACAGGTCTCGCCGAGTTGGCAGACTTCGCCGATGTACTCGTGGTTTCCGCACCGCTGAACAAGCACACCCGCGGCATGATCGGTGCCGAGGAACTGCGCAGGCTGGGAAGCGGAGGGATCGTCGTCAACGTCGGTCGAGGCCCACTGATTCAGGAACTACCACTGTTCGACGCCCTGTCTCGCAACGAGATTGCCGCGGCTGCCATCGATGTCTGGTACAGCTACCCGGGGCCGGACGGGCGTGGTGAGCCCAGTTCCCTGCCGTTCCGCGAGCTGGAGAACGTGCTGATGACGCCGCACTCGTCGGGCGTCACGCATCACACGTTCGTCGGCCGGGTCGCCGACATCGCGTCGAACATCAATGCACTTGCCGTATCGATGGCCCGCTGAATTGTGTTGGACGCGTATTGGAACCCGAATTAGGCTGTGAGGCAATACCCTTCGCAATCACAGGAGATGTGAGATGACAACGTACATCGACAAGCCCTCGAGCGGTCTCACCGCGCCCGATGCGGCGATTCGGGCCCTCGCATCCGGTGACGCGTCCGTCGACAGCATCTCCGAGGTGACGCTGTCCTCGATCGTGCTGCCGCTGCGCAATCCGATCAGCGACGCCAAGGTTCTCACCGGTCGACAGAAGGCGATGACCGAGGTGGTGTTTCTGTTCGTCGAAATCCGTACCGAACAGGGCCATGAGGGAATCGGTTTCAGCTATTCGAAGCGGGCGGGTGGGCCTGCCCAGTTCGCGCACGCCCAGGAGATCGCGCCGGTTCTCATCGGTGAGGACCCGAACGATATCGGCAAGGTCTGGACCAAGTTGGTGTGGGCCGGCGCTTCGGTCGGCCGCAGTGGCGTTGCGACACAGGCCATCGCTGCGATCGATATTGCCCTGTGGGATCTCAAAGCCAAGCGTGCCGGGTTACCGCTGGCGAAGCTGATCGGCGCGTCCCGCGATTCGGTGCAGACGTACAACACCTCCGGTGGATTTCTGCATACTCCGATCGAGGAGGTCATGGACAACGCGGCCGGGTCGCTCGCGAACGGAATCGGCGGTATCAAACTGAAGGTGGGCCAACCTGATTGGCGCACCGACATCGCCCGCGTCACCGCGGTACGCGAGTTCCTCGGTGACGACGTCCCGCTGATGGTCGACGCGAATCAACAGTGGGATCGTCCGACGGCGAACCGCATGTGCCGCATCCTCGAGCAGTTCGACCTCGTCTGGATCGAAGAACCGCTCGATGCCTACGACGCCGAGGGGCATGCGATGCTGGCCAGGAATTTCGACACCTCCATTGCGACGGGGGAGATGCTGGCCAGCGTCGGCGAGCATGTCCGTCTCCTCGAGGCCGGCGCGGTCGACATCCTGCAGCCCGACGCACCCCGCATTGGCGGCATCACCCAATTCCTGAAATTGGCTGGGTTGGCCGAACACCACAATGTTCAGCTCGCCCCGCACTTTGCGATGGAGATTCATCTGCATCTCGCAGCGGTGTACCCACTGCAGACCTGGGTGGAGCATTTCGACTGGTTGGACCCACTGTTCGACGAGCACCTCGAGACGCGCGACGGCCGGATGCACCTGTCCGCTCGCCCGGGGCTGGGATTCACATTGAGCGAGCAGGGCCGGGCCTGGACGGTGGCGAAGGCAGTGGTGCGCTGACGTGGAGCGCTGACGTGGAGCGCTGACGTGCGCGGAAACTCGACCCCTGCTACGAACTTCCGCGCACGTGCCGCGAAGCGGCTCGTCCCACCGGTACTGTCTGCCGGGTGACAGACGCTCACCAGGCATCACGACGGTTCGCGCTCTTCAGGCCGACGCCGGTCAGAGTGATGGCAACGGGTTTCGCGGTGGCCATACTCCTCGGTGCGGGCATCCTGATGGTTCCGGCGGCCACCGTGCCTGGAAACGACACCGGGATTCTGCAGGCGCTGTTCACGTCCACCTCGGCGGTGAGCCTGACGGGTCTGATCGTGGTGGACACCCCGGTGTACTGGTCGGGTCTTGGCCAGGGCGTCATTCTCGGCCTGATTCAGATCGGCGGGTTCGGGATCATGACGATCGCGTCCTTGGTCGGTCTGCTCCTGGCGGATCGGATCGGTCTTTGGGGCAGGTTGAATGCGGCAGCCGAGGTACGCACATCCGGGCTGGGCGACGTTCGTAGCGTCGTCGTGGGTGTGTTCCGTACCAGTCTGATCATCGAGGGTGTTGTCGCGCTCTGTCTGGCGGCGCGCTTCTTCTTCGGATACGACGAGCCCCTCGGGCGTGCGCTCTGGCTGGGGATCTTCCATTCCGTCTCGGCGTTCAACAACGCCGGATTCGCGCTCTTCAGCGACAACATGATCGGGTTTGCCACCGACCCGTGGATCTGTGTGCCGTTGTTGATCGCGGTCGTGCTGGGCGGCATCGGGTTTCCGGTTCTGTTCGAGATCGCCCGTCGTATCCGATCACGTGCTCGCGGCGTTCGTTCTCGCAAGCGCTGGACCTTGCACACCCGGATGACGTTGTCCGTCACCGCCGTTCTGTTGGTTCTCGGTCCGACGGTGGTGTTGCTTTTCGAGTGGTCGAGAACCCTGGGCGGATTCGGGTTCTGGGATAAGATGCTCGTCGCGACGTTCCAGGGCGTCATGCCCCGCACCGCAGGCTTCAACAGTGTCGATTACGCGGATGTGGACAACGCGACCCTCTTGATCACCGATGTCCTGATGTTCATCGGTGGTGGCAGCGGCGGTACGGCAGGCGGCATCAAGGTCACCACATTTGCCTTGCTGCTGTTCGTCATCGTGGCCGAAATCCGCGGTGACCGCGAGGTGACGGTGTTCGACCGTCGAATAGATCCTCGGGTGCAACGTCAGGCATTGACCGTCGCGTTGATCGGTGTTGCGTTGGTGTTGGTTCCGGTCGTGGCGCTGCTGGCGGGCACGAACTTCGACCTCGATGTGCTTCTCTTCGAGGTCGTCTCGGCATTCGCGACGGTGGGCCTGTCCACCGGAATCACCGCACAGTTGCCCGGCTGGGGCCAGATGATTCTGATCGTCCTGATGTATCTGGGCCGCATCGGTTCCATCACTCTGGTCAGTGCTCTCGCCGCCCGCGACCGCGGTCGGCGCTACATGCTTCCCACGGAAAGGCCGTTCATTGGCTAGGAAACCGTCCTCCGACGTCGTCGTCGTTCTCGGTCTCGGCCGCTTCGGTAAGTCGCTGGCGCTGGAACTGATGAGCCAGGGAGTCGAGGTGCTCGGCGTCGACAGCGACGAGGCCGTAGTGCAACGCGTGGCAGACCGTTTGACGCATGCTGTGGTGGCCGATACCACCGACGAGGAGTCGTTGCGACAACTTTCGGTACACGAGTACGACCGCGCCGTCGTGGGCATCGGTTCCAATCTCGAAGCGAGCCTGCTCACCGCATCGGCTCTGGTGAATCTGTCGATGTCGACCATCTGGGCCAAGGCTCTGAGCAACGCGCACGCCAAGATTCTCAGCCAGATCGGCGTCCACCACGTTGTCAGGCCCGAGCACGACATGGGTAAGCGAGTAGCTCACCTGGTACGTGGTCGGATGATGGACTACATCGAGTTCGACGACGGCTTTGCCATGGCGAAGACGTCGCCCCCGGCCTCGCTGCTAGGAAAAACTCTGGGCGAGAGTGGAATTCGCACCAAGCACGGAGTAACCGTCGTTGCAGTCAAGCGTCCGGGTGAAGGGTTCACCTACGCCACGGCAGACACGGTGATCGGCGCAGGCGATACCGTCATCGTCTCCGGCCAGGTTCGAGACACCGAAAAATTCAGCGAGTCGACATGAGCGCCTCCAGGGTCGCGCGCGCACCGTTCTTCTGAAGTGATGTCAGCTGTTTCGTGTACTCGGCGACGAAACGGTCGTTGTCGATCAGATCGCCGAACACTGCGCGATTGGCGATGAAGGCCGTCGGATTCTCTCGCTGACTCCGCGCGATCGGAACGAGTGAATCCCTCAGTTGATCGACGATGTCGATGGGCTCACCGGCCTCGTCGACTGCCTCGGCGTAGCGTGCCCAACTGGCAACGACTGCGGTGGAGCGAGTGATCTCACCGCCGCCCTCGAGATTCTTGCGGATGACGGGCAAGAGCCACTTGGGAATTCGATCCGAGGACTCGGCGCACAGGCGTGCGACGGTGTCGCGGATTTCCGGGTTGGAGAACCGTTCGATGAGCGTGTGCTTGTATTCGGCGAGGTCGATGCCGGGAACGGGTTGCAACGTGGGCGTTGCTTCCTCGTCCATGTAGGCGAGCAGGAACGCGGCGAACTGCGGGTCCTGACAGACTTCGTGCACCAGTCGAAATCCGCTGAGGTAGCCGAAATACGCGAGCGCCTGATGGCTGGCGTTGAGCAGCCGTAGCTTCATCAGCTCGTACGGCGTGACGTCGTCGACAACCTGAACTCCGACGTCCTCGAGAGGGGGTCGTCCCAGCGTGAAGTTGTCCTCGAGCACCCACTGTGTGAACGGCTCACCGGCTACGGGCCACTGATCGTCAATGGCGTAGCGAGCCGAGAGTTCCTCGATCACTTCCGGTGTCGTGACCGGAGTGATGCGGTCGACCATGGAGTTGGGGAACGCCCCTTCTGCGGCGATCCACTCTGCGAGAGCTGGATCCTTCAGGCGGGCAAAGGTGGTGAATGTCGATTGTGCGATGTGGCCGTTGCCTTCGATGTTGTCGCACGACATGATCGTGAACGGCTTCAGTCCGCGTTCCTTGCGCCGTGACAATGCCTCCACGACGAGCCCGAATGTCGTTGCCGGAACGGCCCCGTCCACGAGATCGGCGACGATGGCGGGGTTTTCGACGTCGAACTCACCCGTCGTCGCGGAGAAGTTGTAGCCGCCCTCGGTGATCGTGAGGGAGACGATCCTCGTGGTCTCCGCGGCCATCTTCTCGACGACGGCCTCTGCGTCGTCGGGCGCGAAGAGATATTCGACGATGGATCCGATGACGCGGGTGTCCCACGTGCCGTCGGAATGCTTGAGCGCCAACGTGTACAGGCAGTTCTGCGCCTCCATCACGTCCTTCATCCGGCGGTCTCCGGGAAGTACGCCCACTCCACAGATGCCCCACTCGGACCCTTGCCCCTGTTGCAACAACCGGTCGATGTACATCGCCTGATGTGCTCGATGGAAGCCGCCGACACCGAAATGCACGATGCCCACGGTGACGTCGGAACGGTCGTAGGTGGGAACGGCCACGTCCTCGATGAAGTCGTCGAGATTGCGCGAGTTCAACTTCATACGTTCGTCTCCTTCGATGGGCTCTGGGAAAGACCCGGAATCACAACGGCTTTGATGCTGCCGGGTTGCTTGTCTGCATTCAAGGCATCCTCGACGCGATCGAGGCCGAAACGCGCGGTGACCATAGCATCGAGGTCGACGCGACCGGCCAGGACGAGCTCGCGCGCGATCGGCCACGTGTTGGCGTACCGAAAGACGCCGGTGAGAACCAGTTCTCGGTTCTGAATCAGTGAGATGGGGAGCGGGTAATCCGAGCCGCCCATGCCCACCAGTACGACGGTACCCGCCGGCCGCACAGCATGAATACCGTCGACGACGGCCCGAGCGGCACCCGACGCGTCGATGAACGCGTCCACTTCCAGCGCACGTACGTCCTCCACTGCTGGATCGAGCACCCGCGTCGCACCGAGTTTCGCGGCATTGTCACGTCTCGGTGCGTCGATATCACTGACGATCACCTCGGTGGCACCGAAAGCACGGGCCACCTGGGCGGTGACGATGCCGACCGGGCCTGCGCCCGCGATGAGCACGCTGGATCCGGCGGTGATTCCGGCCTTTTGCGCCGAGGCGATACCGACCGACAGCGGCTCGAACAGTGCTGCGGCCTCGTCGGAGATCGAGTCGGGGACGTCGTGGGCGAACACCGACTGGATCAGTACGTACTCTGCCAGCGCGCCGTCGATCGGCGGCGTGGCGAAGAATTCCATGGCCGGGCACAGGTTGTAACGGCCGGCGCGCGACTGGGCGCTGGTGGGATCGGGACGCTGCGGTTCGATGGACACCCGCTGCCCGACGCGGGCGTCGGACACATCGGAGCCGACCGCGACGATCACACCGGCCGCCTCGTGACCGAGGACCAGCGGGCCGTCGACCACGTACTCGCCGATGCGTCCCTCCCGGTAGTAATGCGCATCGGACCCGCACACGCCGACGGCAGTGACCTGGACCAGCACCTCGTCGTGGGCGGGGGTCGGCACCGGCCGGTCTTCCATTCGTATCTCGTGCACGCCGGTGAGCACGCTGGCCTGCATGGACTGTGGCACGGGCCGCTGGATGCGAGGGGGTGTTGTGTAGATCACACCTTAATGTTAGCTTAGTGAGCAGATGAACACGAGCTGAGCATTTGCTCACTGGTCAGGGAGGCGTCATGGACGGATCGGAGCCCGGCGGGGCGAAGTCCGCGCGGTCGGGAGAAGATCTCCGGCTGGCTCTACGCGCCGCCACCATGTATCACCTCGAAGGTGCGACGCAGGCCGAGATCGCCGTGAAGCTGGGCGTCTCGCGCCCGACTGCAGGACGGTTGGTCGCGCGGGCTCGTTCCCAGGGGCTCGTGACGATCGAGATCAACGTCCCCGACGATCTGCAGGGCACCGTGCATGCGGACGTCGAGCGTGAGCTCGAAGCGAAGTTCGGACTCACCGAGGTGTTGGTCGTCTCGGACGTCATCGACGGCACGGACACCGGCTACGGATCCCTCGGCCGAGCGGCAGCGACGTTGCTCTCGCGTCGACTCAAGGATCGCGACGTCCTGGGGTTCACCTGGGGCCCCGAAACGGTGGCGGTGGCGAGCTCGCTGAAGACCCGATCCACCAAATGTGCTGCGGTGGTACAACTCGACGGCTCGATCACCTCGGCCGACTATCAGACCGGTGTCGAGTACACACTCGGACGGTGCGCTGCGTACCTGCAAGCGACACCCATCAGGCTCAACGCGCCGCTGTACGCCGATCAGGCGACAGTCGTTGCGTTGGAGCAGGATTCCGTGATCTCTCGCGCCCTCAAAGCCGGGACCGATGCCGATGTGATGATGTACGGCATCGGTCCCGTTTCCACGTCCACCACCTTGTTCGAGGGCAGCTTCATCGACCTCGACGTGCTCGAAGAATTGCGCCGCCTCGGTGCAGTCGGCGAGATCGGCGGACGGTTCTACGACGCCGACGGCATCGATACCGGAGGATCACTCCCCGGCCGAACCGTGTCGGTGGGGCTCGACGCCATCAGGGCGTGTGATCGGGCTGTGCTCGTCACCGGTGGGCAACGTAAACACGAGGCGCTCCTCGGTGCTCTGCGCGGCGGACTGGCCTCGATCCTGGTGACCGACATCGAAAGTGCACGCTGGCTCGTTGCGCAAGCTCCTGCAACGGCGACCTCCAATGGAAAGGTATTTCAGTGAGGGTTTTACCGAAAGTGGCTGTCGCGGCATCGCTTGCGACAACCTTGGTGCTGTCCGGCTGCGCCGGAGCCGGCTCGTTCGGTGGTGACGGTGACGGCAAGACGATCACCGTCGCGATCGTCTCCAATTCACAGATGTCCGACGCCATTTCGCTCGCTCCGGAGTTCGAGGCGGAGAACCCCGGCATCAATCTGAAGTTCGTGTCGCTGTCGGAGAACGAGGCGCGGGCCAAGATCACCGCCTCGGTCGCCACCGGCGGCGGCGAGTTCGACGTGGTGATGATCAGCAACTTCGAGACCCCGCAGTGGGCCGAGAACGGCTGGCTGACCAACCTGTCCGAGTATGCCGACGCAACACCGGGCTACGACGAGGACGACTTCATTCCCACCCTGAAAGAGTCGCTGTCGTACGAGGGGAGCATGTACTCGGTGCCGTTCTACGGCGAATCCTCCTTCCTGATGTACCGGAAGGACCTGATGGAGGCTGCCGGCATCACCATGCCGGAGGAGCCCACCTGGCAGGAGGTCGCCGACGCGGCCGCGAAGCTCGACAGCCCGGACGTATCGGGAATCTGCTTGCGCGGCAAGCCCGGTTGGGGTGAAGTACTCGCCCCGTTGGATACCGTCATCAACGCATTCGGTGGTCGGTGGTTCGACGAGAACTGGAACGCACAGCTCAACAGCCCAGAGGTGGAACAGGCCGTTCAGTTCTACGTCGACCTGGTACGTGAGCACGGTCAGGCAGGCGCAGCGACGAGCGGTTTCAGCGAATGCGGAACGCAACTGTCGCAGGGAAATACGGCAATGTGGTACGACGCCACATCTGCAGTGTCGGTCCTCGAAGACCCGACGTCGTCGAACGTCGTCGGCAAGATCGGATACGCCAAGGCACCGTCGGCCGCCAAGGGCGACAACGGGTGGCTGTACTCCTGGGCCCTCGGAATCCCGAAGACGTCCGAGAATCCGGACGACGCCTGGAAGTTCGTCTCGTGGATGACCAGCAAGGAATACCTGAACAAGGTCGGCAACGAATTGGGTTGGGAGCGAGTGCCTCCCGGCAGTCGTCTGTCGACCTACCAGATTCCCGAATACGAGGAGGCGTCCGCTGCGTACGGTCAGGTCACCCTCGATTCGATCAACGGCGCGGATCCGAACAATCCCACTGTGGATCCGGTTCCGTACACCGGAGTGCAGTTCCTGACGATCCCCGAGTTCCAGGACCTCGGAACCCGTGTCAGTCAACAGATCAGCGCCGCAGTAGCAGGACGAATCAGCGTCCACGACGCGCTCGAACAAGCGCAGCAATACGCCGAAGTGGTCGGTAAGACGTACCAGGAGGACCAGGGATGACCACCACCGCAACACGATCGGCGCAGGCCGATTCCGAGGAGTTCGTACCGAGACCGAGGACGATCTCCAAGGCCGAAGGGTGGCGTCGCCGCGGCCCGCTGCTGCCGGCCATGGTGTTCGCCATTCTCGTCACCCAGGTTCCGTTCCTGTTCACGCTGTACTACTCGACGCAGTCGTGGAACCTGGTTCGACCGGGTTCGCAGAAGTTCAACTGGCTCAACAACTATGTGGCAGTCTTCCAGGACAGTCAGTTCCGTGAGGTCGCCCTCAACACGGTGATCATGATCGTCGGAACCGTCATCATCTCGGTGGTTCTCGGGTTGTTCCTGGCTCTGCTGTTGGACCGGAAGTTCATCGGCCGCAGCCTGATTCGCACCCTATTGATCACCCCGTTCCTCATCACCCCGGTTGCCGGCGCGTTGATCTGGAAGACCACGATGTTCGATCCCGTCTTCGGCCTGATCAACTTCGCGCTGAGTCCGTTCGGTGTCGATCAGATCGACTGGGTCTCGCGCTACCCATTGCCCGCCGTCATGGCGAACCTGATCTGGCAGTGGACCCCGTTCATGATGCTGCTGATCCTTGCCGGCCTGCAGTCGATGCCGAAGGACATCGCCGAGGCCGCACGGGTCGATGGTGCGGGTCCGGTCAAGCTGTTCCGTGAGTTGACGTTGCCGCATCTGCGTCGATTCATCGAGCTCGGTGCGGTGCTCGGGGCCATCTATCTCGTCAACACCTTCGACGCGGTCTACATGATGACCTCCGGCGGACCGGGTGTGGCGAGCGCGAACCTGCCGTTCTACATCTACCAGCGAGCGTTCCTCGGCTTCGACATCGGCCAGGCCGCGGCCATGGGCGTCGTCACCGTCGTGGCCACCATCATCGTCAGCACCCTGGCGCTGAGACTGATCTTCAAGAGCTTCAGCGGAACCGAGGAGGCTGCGTGATGAGTACCGCAACTGTGGACAAGACAACTACTTCCGCGCCGATCAAGCGCAAGAGCAAGTGGGGCCCGGGTTCCATCTGGTCCTTCGTCGCCTGGGTCGCAGGCATCGCGTTCTTCTTCCCGGTGCTGTGGATGGTCCTCACCGGTTTCAAGCAGGAGGCCGACGCCTACTCCGACCCGCCCAAGCTGTTCTTCACACCGACCCTCGATCAGTATCGAGGGGTCCTGGAGAGCGGCATCGGCACGACGTTGCTGAACTCGGCGTTCGCGACCGTCGTCTCGACGATCTTCGTTCTGCTGCTGGGTGTTCCGGCTGCCTTCGCGCTGTCGCTGCGACCGGTCAAGAAGACGAAGGACGTGCTGTTCTTCTTCATCTCCACCAAGATGCTGCCCGTCGTCGCCGCGATCGTCCCGCTGTACGTCATCGTCGGTGACATCGGAATGCTCGACAACATCTGGACTTTGGTCGTGCTGTACACCGCGATGAATCTTCCGATCGCCGTGTGGATGATGCGATCGTTCTTCCTCGAAGTGCCGAGCGAGCTGCTCGAAGCCGCGAGTATGGACGGCGCGTCACTGTGGACCTCGGTACGTGAGGTGATCCTGCCGCTGGTCTCGCCCGGCATCGCGGCCACGTCGTTGATCTGCGTCATCTTCTCGTGGAACGAATTCTTCTTCGCAGTCAACCTCACTGCCGTTCAGGCCCAGACGATTCCGGTGTACCTCGTCGGATTCATCACCGGTCAGGGCCTGTACTGGGCCCAGCTTTCCGCAGCTGCGACGTTCGCAGCACTTCCCGTCGTCCTTGCCGGATGGTTCGCGCAGAACAAGCTCGTGCGCGGCCTGTCCTTCGGCGCAATCAAGTAGGAGAAAGTCTTATGGCTGCAATCACGTACAAGAAGGCATCCTGCGTCTACGAAGGTGCCGACAAGCTCGCCGTCGATTCACTCGACCTCGACATCCAGGACGGCGAATTCGTCGTGCTGGTCGGGCCTTCCGGCTCCGGCAAGTCCACTGCTCTGCGGATGCTCGCCGGTCTCGAGGAGATCGACGGTGGTGCCATCGAGATCGGTGGCAAGAACATGGTGGGTGTGCCGTCGAAGGATCGGGACATCGCGATGGTGTTCCAGAATTACGCCCTGTACCCCAACAAGACCGTCGGGGAGAACATGGGTTTCGCCCTGAAGATGCGTGGTGTGTCCCTCGAGGAGCGCACGAAGAAGGTGGCCGAGGCCGCAAAGATCCTCGACCTCACCGAGTACCTGGATCGCAAGCCCGGCAAGCTCTCGGGTGGTCAGCGTCAGCGAGTTGCCATGGGGCGTGCCATCGTTCGTGAGCCGCAGGTGTTCTGCATGGACGAGCCCCTGTCCAACCTCGACGCGAAACTGCGAGTCCAGACTCGAACGCAGATCGCGGCGTTGCAGCGTCGACTCGGCACCACGACGGTCTACGTCACGCACGACCAGGTCGAGGCCATGACGATGGGTGATCGCGTTGCCGTGTTGCGCGGTGGCAAACTGCAGCAGTTCGCCTCTCCCACAGATCTGTACGACAACCCCGTCAACGCATTCGTCGCCGGTTTCATCGGCTCGCCTGCAATGAACCTGATGACGGTTCCCATCGGCTCGGGTGGCGTTCAGATCGGCTCGTTCCTGCTTCCGCTCGAACGCGACGAGCTGACCAAGCTCGCGAGCCTCGGCCTCGACAACGTCACCGTCGGGCTACGCCCGGAGCAGCTCGGCATCGTGCAGGGCGGCGGCGAAGGCTTCGAGGGCAAGGTGGATCTGATCGAGGAACTCGGCAGCGAGTCCTACCTCTACGCACACCTCGACGACCCGAAGGTCAAGGGGCTCGACGGCGGGCCGGTCTCACTCGTCGCCCGCTCGGCCGTTCGAGCTCCGGCCAAGATCGGCGAGAGCATCGGGCTGACGCGACTCGACGGTGCGATCCACCTCTTCCACCCTGAGACGGGGGAGCGCATCTAACGCGGTTGGTACGGGACTTTTCTGGACAGGATCAGTGCCGTCAGAAGCGCTGCGCCCCAGAGCAGGAAGATGCCGTCGAAGAACAGGTGACCGTACATGACTGATCGGTTCTCGTCCGAGACGACCAATCCGATCACCGCTCCGATGAACGACGCACCGCCCCAGACAATTAGCAGTACAGAGCCGGGCCAGGATATGCCGAAGATCAACGACGGCACCCTCGTCCGGTTCTGTGCTGCCAGGCGCGGCCGGTTCAGATAGGCGAGGGCCGGAAGAATTGCTGCGGCGAGTTTGACGAGGGCAAGCACCAGCAGTGCCGTTCGTGCCGTTGCCGGTTCGGAGTCGACCCACTCCGTGGCGAAGGCACCGACGGTGTCGAGCAGCCATCGACCGCCTGCAGCCCAATAGGCGGAGAACGCGGCGTGAACGATCCCCAGTACGCACGCGATCGCAAAGAATCGGATGGCCACGGTGATCGAGGCTAGCCGAGTTGCCACCCCCGTTCAGGGGTAGCGAGGAATTGTTCATCTCCCCTACCGTGGCGGTGATGGGCATCACAGGCGCAGGAGGAAACATGGTCGACTCGGCATATACGGCATTCAGAAACGCACGCGATCTTCTGCTCGACACCTACGGCGACTACGACCGTGCGGTAGCGACTTTCGAATGGCCGTCGTTCGGCGAGACGTTCAACTGGGCCATCGACTGGTTCGACGCGATTGCCCGTGGCAACGACGGCACCGCGCTGTGGATCGTCGAAGAGGACGGCAGCGAGGCCAAATACAGTTTCGACGACATGGCGCGTCGCTCCGATCAGGTGGCTCGTTGGCTCGAATTGCAGGGAATCGGCCGCGGCGACTCGGTGATCCTGATGCTGGGCAACCAGGTGGAACTCTGGGAGTCGATGCTCGCGGTGATGAAGCTCGGAGCGGTCTTGATGCCGACGACCACGGCCATCGGGCCCGCCGACCTGACCGACCGAGTGGTGCGCGGCAATGCTCGCGCCGTGATCGTGAACCCCTCGGACACCGGCAAATTCGACGACGTGCCCGGAGACTATCTGCGAATCGCCACTACCGCCCACGACGGTTGGGTCGACTATTCGGATGCCCGCTCCGTCGAGGCCAGGCCGTTCGAGTCCGTCACCGCACCCACCGACCGCCTGCTGATGTACTTCACCTCCGGTACCACCAGCAAGCCGAAACTCGTCGAGCACACTCAGATCTCCTATCCCGCGGGGCATCTGAGCACGATGTACTTCCTCGGATTACGCCCGGGCGACGTGCACCTGAACATCAGCTCGCCGGGCTGGGCCAAGCATGCGTGGAGCTGCTTCTTCGCACCGTGGATCGCCGAGGCGACCATCTTCATCTACAACTACGGCAAGTTCGACGCGAAGGCATTGCTCGAGCAGATCCGCCGGGCCGAGGTGACGACGTTCTGCGCGCCACCGACCGTGTGGCGCATGCTGATTCAGGCAGACCTCGCCGGCGGGGGTGGTTCACTGCGTGAGGCAATCGGTGCCGGTGAGCCGCTCAACCCAGAGGTGATCTCGCGGGTACAGCAGGACTGGGGCCTGAACATTCGGGACGGCTTCGGCCAGACCGAAACCACTGCGCTAGTTGCCAATACGCCGGGTGCGGTGCTGAAGTCCGGATCGATGGGCCGGCCACTGCCCGGCGTCCCCGTGGTGATCGTCGACCCCACCACCGGCGAATTGGCCGACGAGGGAGAGATCTGCCTCGACCTGGCGCAGCAGCCGTTCAACCTGATGACCGGCTATCTCGGCGACCCCGAACGCAACGCTGCCGTCATGGCCGACGGTTACTACCACACCGGTGACGTCGCATCGCGGGATTCCGAGGGGTACATCACCTACGTCGGCCGCACCGACGACGTCTTCAAGGCCTCGGATTACAAGATCTCCCCGTTCGAGCTCGAAAGCGTGCTGATCGAACACCCCGCGGTGGCCGAGGCGGCCGTCGTTCCGGCTCCCGACGAGACGCGGTTGGCCGTCCCCAAGGCGTACGTTGCGCTCGCAGCTGGCTGGGAACCCAACGAAGACACGGCATTCGAGATCCTGAAGTACGCCCGCGAGCACCTGGCCCCGTTCCTGCGAGTTCGGCGTATCGAGTTCTTCGAGCTACCCAAAACTATTTCGGGCAAGATCCGCCGCGTGGAGTTGCGCGCCCGCGAGGACGCGGCCGTCGGACCACTGGACAGCGAGTGGCGTGACGACCAGTTCCCTGCGCTGAAGAGGTGACGTGAGCGTCCACTATTGGTTGTTGGAGGCGGGATCCCGATTCTGGACGGGAATTGTGGACGCTCAGATCAGTTGTGGGTGGGGCTGGCAGGGTCGGTTGTCGTAGGTGAGGTGAGCGCCCATTATTGGCTGCTGGAGGCGGGATCCCGATTCTCGAGGCGAATTGTGGGCGCTCAGATCAGTTGTGGGTGGGGCTGGCAGGGTCGGTTGTTCTAGGTGACGTGAGCGCCCATTATTGGTTGTTGGAGGCGGGATCCCGATTCTCGACGCGAATTGTGGGCGCTCAGATCAGTTGCTCCAGAACCGCTCGAGGAAATCGAGCACCTCGGCCGATGCGGCCATCGTCGTCGCATGGTCGAAGCCGCGAACGATGTGCAGTTCGGAGTCGGGCACCAGGGCGGCAGCGGCACGGGTGTCGTCGAGCCGGGTTCGATCCTCGCTGCCGACGTAGAACAGCGACGGTTGGGTGAAGTGCTGCAGGACGTCGTCGGGTAGGCCGGGATCGGCGTCGGACGCTCGGATGTACGCAGCCATGGCCCGAGCATCGTTGGCGGAGAACACCGCTCGTGTTCCTGGGTCGATCGGGAACATGCGGTGCTCGTTCCACGCCTCGAGGAACCCGTCCATGCCGCTGCGCTCCAACACGTCCGCGCAGCCCGGGAAGAAGAGCCTGTCGAACGCTCCCGCCTGAGCGCCGTGACTACCGCCGCCCACCGCGAGTGAACGCACGCGTTCGGGCCTCGCCGCCGTCAACGCGAGACCGGCCCGCGCACCGAACGAATAGCCGAGATAGTCGACGGTCGGAGCGCCGACCGCGTCGAGAACCGCCGTCAGATCTCCGACGATATTGGCCATGGCATAGGCGTCGGGAGTATGGGGCTTCTCGCTGCGGCCATGACCGCGACTGTCGACCAGTATGAGCTGCCGAGTCCCGCGCAACGCCTTCACATATCCGAACGTCCGCCAAATCGTGTGCGTCAGGAAACTGCCGTGCACCATCAACAACGGCGGCCCGGACCCCACCACCGTGTATGCGATCTGCGTCCCATCATCTGCATTCGAGGCGTATTCCACTCCGCGATTGTTGCCCGTCGAGTCCACTCAACGTGACATTGACCCCCGAAAAGGCCACCGAACGTCACATTGACTCCTCCCGGGTGGGTGTTTCCCGGGTGGGTGTTTCCGCGGCCGACTCGGTGGGCTGGGCGATCGGCGTCAGGTCGATGCTGCGGGTAGGGGCGATCGCGTCGAGGAACGGGCGATCGTGGCTGGCGATGATCAGCGCACCCTCGAATGTGTTCAGTGCGTCGATGAGGTGTTGGCGGCTGGCGATGTCGAGGTTGTTGGTGGGCTCGTCGAGCATCAGTAGTTTCGGTGCAGGCTCGGCCAGCAGGATTCGTGCCAGTGCGGCTCGCAGTCGCTCGCCTCCGGAGAGGGTGGAGACGACGGCGTCGGCGTCGGATCCGCGGAAGAGGAATCGTGCCAGTTGTCCACGGATCTGTTCGGCGGTGGCGTGCGGTGCCACGTCGGCGATGTTCTCGGCAACGGTGCGTGATTCGTCGAAGATGTCGAGGCGTTGCGGAAGGTATTTCCATGGCACTTCGGCCTCGGCGGTGTCGAGACTGCGCAGCAGGGTGGTCTTGCCACTTCCGTTCGGCCCGACTAGCGCGATGCGTTCGGGACCGACGATGTGAACGTCGTCATGAGTCAGAACTACCTGTCCCGGATGAACTTTCGTTGCGGGCAGGTCGACGCGTATCTCGCGGTCGTCGCGCAGGAGATCCTCGGCGGCGGACAGTGACGTTCGGGCATCGTCGACGCGGTCGCTGTGGGTACCGCGTAGTTTGCCGGCCGATTCCTGCGCGGCCCGCTTGCGTCGGCCCGCAAGGACCGGCGGTACGCGCTTCTGCTCCGCCATCTTCTTGCCGTAGCGCAACCTGCGATCCAGTTTGATTTGTGTGTCGACCAATTCGCGTTCCTGCTTGCGCACGTCGTTCTTGGCGTCTCGGATGCTCGCCCGAGCGGCTTCCTGTTCGGAGTCGATCACGGATTGGTACTGCGTGTAGTTTCCACCGAACAGGCGTACTCGGGAGGTGCCGCTACGTTCGGCGCGGACCTCGGCGATGGTATCGACACGCTCGAGCAATTCGACGTCGTGGCTGCAGACGACGAGCACCCCCGAGTATCCGTCCACGGCCGCATACAGTCGTTCTCGTGCAACACGATCCAAGTTGTTGGTCGGCTCGTCCAACAGCAGTACGTCTGGTTCGGCGAGCAACTGCGCGGTGAGAGCCAGCAGCATCGCTTCGCCACCGGACAGCGTGCCGACCGGTCGATCCAGGTCTTCGAGGGTGCCGACGATGCCGCCCAGCCCGAGCTTGTTCAGCAACGCCAGCGCGCGCTCCTCGACGTCCCAGGCCGATCCGACGATGGCGAAATCGTCCTCGGAGGATGTGCCGGATTCGATGCGATGCAATGCCTTTCGGACCGAATCGATGGCCAGCACGCGATCCACCGGGAGCTCGGGGTCGAGTGCGATGTCCTGACGGAGATAACCCAGGACGCCGGGCATCGAGATCGAACCGCGCTGCGGCGTCAGTTCTGCGGCGAGCAATCTCAGAAGGGTCGACTTTCCGGCACCGTTCGATCCGACGAGACCTGTTGTGCCGCTGGGGAAGATGGCCGACAACGCGTCGAACACGGGGTCGCCGTCGGGCCAGGAGAACGTCAGATCGGAGACAGAGAGGGAAGATGAATGAGGCATGGATGCTCCAAAGGTGTGCGTGCGGTCGAACTGCAGGCGTCTAGAACCTTTGGAAGAGCAATGGCCTCTCCGAATCTGTGGGCAACAAGGCGATCTCCACGCTAATGCCGAACGTGGGCAATCCGCAAGCGATTTAGACCGAGGGCCCCTTCTTGCGTAGTTCGTCCACTGTCGACATGGCTCCGCGCAGTTCGTCCAACCAGTCCTGCGTGTGCTCGCCGACCAACTTCACGGCCCACGACAGAGCGTCTGCACGAGACCGCGCGACTCCGGCATCGACGAGGGTGTCGAGGACGCGTCGTTCGGGCTGACGCAGGCGGGTCATGACCGGGACGGCCAGGTGGGTGAACAGGACTACCTCGGAATCGGTCCGAACGCCCCAGGCAACCTTGCGTCCGTAGCGCTTCTCTGCCTCGTCGGCAATCTGCATGCGCTCGGCCCGGGTGCCTTCTCGGAATCGGGCGATGCGGCCTTCGGTGGCGGCAGGTGAACTGCCCTCCTCGGTGGGCAACGTCCCGACCACCACGATCTCTTCGCGATCCACCTCGACCGACGAGGTGCCCTCGAACCAGCTGTCGGGCAATCTGCCGCCGAACCAGTCGCCGGCATCGGTGGCGTCGGGAACGTCTGCGTGCTGCCAGCCGCCGGGGCGACCGAACGAGCGTCCACTGGGTTTCATGGTGACTCCTCTGTAGGTTCAGTAATACTGATTACATGATTACACCCCATCTCGCGTTCGCGCCACCGCCGGTTCGTCGGAGGCCTGGGGCATGATCGACTCCGTGCGCACAACGAGAAGACCGACGACTCTGGCCGCAATCGTGTCCGTACTGGCGCTGGTGGTCGCTGCCTGCGGAAACAGTGGGCCCGATCAGCCGCAGACGGTCGCCGAGCAGTTCGCGGCCGCCGTCAGCAGCTCGAACATCGATCAGGCAGCTGCGCTGACGACCGATCCCGCGGGCGCGAGCGCCGCGCTCACCCAGCTGTACGACGGGCTGTCCGGCGGCGGAACGGTGACGGCCACTCCCGATTTCCAGGCTGTCGACGCGAACGAGGATGCGGGCACGTTCACGCTGAACGCCGGTTGGCGCTTCTCGACCACCACCGACGGCACGGCGGAACCGGACGGCCAGCCGAAGGAGTGGAACTACACGACATCTGCGACCGCGGCGGAGACTCCGCAAGGGTGGAAGATCACCTGGGACCCGGCCATCTTGGTCCCCGGACTGACGGCCGATTCCTCGGTCCGATTCACCCCGACCGACGCGCTGGTCGCGCCCAGGGTGTTCGATGCCAACGGCAGCGAGCTCATGTCGCAGCAGGTCGTCACCCTCGTCAACGTCGATGCGACGGCCGATCCGGTGGCCGTCGCCGCTCTCGTCGGATCCGTCGTTCCCGGGATCACGGCCCAGTCTGTTGCGTCGTCTGTTGCTGCTGCACAGGGTAATTCGGCGACCGTAGTCTCGCTCCGTCAGGCGGATATCGATCCCATCGGCGCGCAGCTCGCAGCCGTTCCGGGAGTCACCCTGGCACCACAGACTCGGCTGCTGGCCACCGATCGCAATCTTATCTCGCCGGTTCTCAGCGACCTGACGACGCTGTGGGAACAGGAGCAGACGGCCAATCGAGGCTGGGCGATCCAGTCGGTCGCTGCCGACAACACCGTCACCCAGCTTGCCGGTCGCGATGCCTCCACCGGTGACGACATCGCGACCACCGTCGACTCGGCGTTGCAGATCAAGGCCGAGAACGCCCTGGCGTCGGTGCCGCAGCAGGCTGCGATCGTCGCGCTTCGGCCGTCCACCGGAGAGGTTCTCGCCGTCGCACAGAACGCCGCGGCGGATGCGGAAGGCCCGATTGCTCTGACCGGTCTCTACCCGCCCGGGTCGACCTTCAAGACGGTCACCACCTCGGCTGCTCTGCAATCCGGTGCCGTCACCCCCGACACGGTGTTGCCGTGCCCGGCGACGGAAAACATCGAGGGACGTCAGATTCCCAACGACGACAACTTCGCGCTCGGCGACGTTCCGTTGCACACTGCCTTCGCGAAATCGTGCAACACGACGATGGGCCGACTCGGCGTCGCCCTGCCGCCGAACGGTCTGACCGACGCGGCCGCGCAGTACGGCCTCGGCGTCGACTACGTGACCCCGGGCCTGACGACCGTCACCGGTTCGGTGCCGTCGGCCGACACCCCGGCGCAGCGCGTCGAATCCGCCATCGGCCAAGGGCAGGTGACTGCGTCGCCGTTCGGTATGGCGCTGGTCGCGTCGTCGATCGCGAACAACGGATTGCTCCCGCCGACGGTCGTCTCGGGTAAGCCCGGCGTGGGAAACATGCAGCCGGCAGCGGTGAACCCACAGGTCACCGAGCAGATCAAGGCCATGATGCGCGAGACCATCACCGGTGGTACGGCTACGGCACTGAACGACATTCCTGGGCTGCTCGGCAAGACCGGAACCGCCGAATTCGGGCCGAACAACGAAGGAGCGCACGGCTGGTTCGTCGGAATCTCCGATGATCTCGCGTTCGCGGTCTTCGTGAACAACGCGGGAAGTTCGGCACCCGCCATCGAGGCTGCAGGACGCTTTCTGAGGTAACAGCCCGAGGTAAACGGACCACTCCGTATCTCAATCGTGACCGGCTCGTATGAATCCCGTGCTTGTTACTCGTGTGACTACAGTGAATATTGTGACTCATGAGTTCTATGAGTCGTGTCCGTCGTGGCCCGCGCAAGGTCCGCGGTCGCTACCTCGTCGCAGTTGCAGCATCGGCGACGCTGTCGGTCTCGGCCGTGTTCTGGATGGTCGACCGCCCACCGAGCGAGGCCGAGGTATTGGTCTCCAAATTTGTCGACGCGCTGGACAACCGCGATGTCGCGGCGGCGGCCGCACTGACGACGTACCCGAACGCCGCGACGGCAGCTCTGAATCAGATGTTCGACGGTTTGTCGGCCGACGGCAGATCGACGGGCGACTTCGACCTGACGCAGTACATGGATCTCTCCGACGAGAGCGGATTCTTCACGCTCGCGTCCGCCTGGAATTTCGGCGAGGGCAAGGACTGGAAGTACAGCGCTCAGGGCGCAACCAAGAAGCTCAGTGTCGGCTGGCGTATCGCGTGGGATCCGGCCACGCTCGTTCCGGATCTGACCTCGGGCGGGTCGGTTCGCTACACCCGCACCGACGCCGCTCCGCCGTTGATCTTCGATTCCGCGAACAACGTGCTGATGAGTGAGCGGACCATCAACGCCATCTCTCTCGACCCCGCCCAGATGAGTGATCCGGCGGCGTCGACTCAGCAACTCGCCGATGTCATCGACGTCGTCGCGCCGCTGATCACCTCCGAATCGCTACTGAAGGAACTCGATTCGGCCCACGGAGCTCCGATCACCGCAGTGACACTGCGCGACGACGACTTCGCCGTGCTCGAGGACGATCTGCGAGCGGTGCCGGGAGTGGTGGTCGCCCCGCAGCCGAAGCTCATCGTCGACGACCGTCGAATCACCTCCCCGGTGCTCGACTCCCTGCGCGCCGCATGGCAATCCGGCCGCGACGCCACGGCAGGCTGGGCCGTCGACACCTACACCGTCGACGGAACCGGTGAACGACGCGTGGGATTCCAGGGACCGGGCGGGCCGGACCTGCACGCAACACTCGATCCGCGCGTCCAACTCGCGGCCGAAAACGCTGTGGTGATGGCAGGTACATCCGCGTCGATCGTGGCGGTGTCCACGTCGACCGGTGCGATACTCGGTGCGGCACAGAACAGTTACGCCAACGAGCAGGGCGACGTGGTGTTCGCCGGCTCCTATCCGGCCGGCACCGCGTCGGAATTGATCAAAGCCGTGCAGGCCGACCGAGGCGACGACAGTGCCGAAGACGCGGCGGCACGCCTGGGTCTGGGAATTCACTATGCGATGCCCGGTCTCGACGCCTACACCGGCACCCCCGCCGACAGCCGGAGCGCGATCGACGGTATTCGGAACGTCTCCACCGCATCCGGAGCCGAGGCGACGGTGACACCGTTCGGGCTTGCCCAGATGGCAGCAGCGATCTCCCGCGGAAGCGCGCCCACGCCGGCCATCGTTGCCGGGCAGACTGCAGTGGCAGACCGCGCAGCCGAGCCCATGGGCCCCGACGCTGCAGCCCGCTTGCGTGAGATCGTGGCCGCATCGTCGAACAGCAGTGGTCTCGATACGTTCGACGGCGTCCAGGGATTTGCCGGGGAGAGCGGCGATGATCGCTTCGTGCTCGCCACCAGTGGCGATGTTGCCTTCGCCGTCTACATCGAGGACGCCGACGGTGGAGATCAGGCAGTGCGGATGACGAGCCGCTTGCTGCAGGAGATGGCGAACCCCGTCGAATAGGGGCTCGATCGTTAGGCACGGTAGTTTTGTTCGGTGACTGTGCTCGATTTCGGACTACTGGTGGTGGCCGGGTTCTTCGCCGGCCTCATCGGGTTCGTCACCGGGCTCGCATCCCTCGTGTCCTATCCGGCGCTGTTGGCGGTAGGGCTTCCCGCGGTCTCGGCGAACGTCACCAACACCGTCGCGCTGGTCGCTGCCGGAGTGGGTGCGACTACGAGCTCGTCGGCCGAACTCGCCAAGGACGGCAAACAGCTGATTCGCTACGCCGTCTACTCGGCGCTCGGCGGGACCACCGGAGCCATCCTGTTACTCGTCACTCCGGAGGGATCGTTCGAGGTCATCGTGCCGTTCCTGGTCGCGATGGCTGCGATTGCACTGCTGCTGCAGCCGAAAATCCGAACGTTGTCCGGCGGCAGGCAATTTCCGACGCTGTACCCGCTGGCGCTGTTCGCCGTCGCCATCTACGGGGGCTACTTCGGAGCCGGAGCCGGGGTCATCTTCCTGGCTCTGGCGCTGATCTGTACGTCCGATACGTTTTGGCGCGCAAGCATTCTGAAGAGCTTCTTCCTCGGCATCGCCAATCTCATTGCGGCGATCATCTTCTCGTTCTCCGGCCACGTGAACTGGTGGGCCGCTCTGGCTCTCGCAATCGGCTGCTTCGTCGGCGGTGCCTGCGGGCCACCGACCGTCAAGGTGATCTCACCGATCGTGCTCCGCGTCGGCGTCGGCATTCTGGGACTCGGCCTCGCCTGCTGGTTGGGGTACCAGGCATTCGGCTGACGTCGTAGGTGATCTGAGTGTCCACCATTTCAGCCGGGAGGCGCGATCCCGCTTCCGGAACGAAATAGTGGACACTCAGATCAGTTGTGCCTCAGCTTCTGGGGAGACACCGCAGCATCCACCGGTCGTGGGGGCGTCGGGCTCGTCGAACAGGCCGGCTCCACCGCAGACGCCCGTGTCGGGCAACGTCAGCTCCACCTTTCGCGCGCCCTCGTGGTCGCCTGCCAGTTCGGCGGCGATGCTGCGCACCTGTTCGTATCCGGTCATCGCCAGGAATGTCGGCGCGCGGCCGTAGCTCTTCATGCCAACCAGGTACAGGCCGGGCTCGGGCTGAGTGAGCTCCTCGACTCCGTGTGGTGACACCGAGCCGCAGGAATGGATGTTCGGATCCACCAGCTCGGCGACGAACTTCGGTGCCTGCAGAGTGGGATCGAGATCGAGGCGCACTTCGGACAACCACGAAAGATCCGGACGGAACCCGGTCAGTGCGACGACGCGGTCGACGTTCTCGATACGGGTGCCGCCGTCGCCCACGAGGGTGAGCCGATCACCCTGCACAGCAACGGCTTCGGTGCGAAATCCGGAGACCACGGTGAGGTAACCGTCGTCGACGGCCTTCTTCGCGCGCTGGCCGAGTGCGCCTCGCGCCGCGAGTTCGTCGGCCGCACCGCCGCCGAAGACCTCCGCGGTGACGCCTCGACGCACGGCCCAGGTGAGCGTCGTGCCGGGCTCGTCGGCGGCGAGCTCTGCAAAGGTGATGATGGCGGTCAGCGCGGAGTGGCCGCTACCGGCGATGACGGTGTGCTTGCCCGCGAACTGGGAGCGAATCGCCGGATCGGTCAAATCGGGGACTCGGTAGTCGATGCGGTCGGCGGCGGCCTTCTCGCCGATGGCCGGAAGTCCCTCGCTCCCCAGTGGATTCGGCGATCCCCAGGTGCCCGACGCGTCGACCACGGCGCGAGCGAGAATGCGTTCCTCGCTGCCGTCGGAGTGGCGAACATGCACCGACAGTGGTTCGGTGTCGCGTCCGGCGTCGACGACGCGGTCGCGTCCCCGGCGGGCGACCCCGACCACTTCGCAGTCGACTCGGACGGTATCGCCGAGCACAGCAGCGAGGGGCGCGAGATAGTGCTCCACCCATTCGCGTCCGGTGGCGTAGGTGTCGCCGTCGGGCGGAGTCCAACCGGTGGGTTCGAGCAGTCGGGCGGCAGCCGGGTCGACGACCTCGGACCACGGAGAGAACAGCCGCACGTGATTCCATTCGGACACCGCCGATCCGGCCGACGGTCCACGTTCGAGAACGATGACGGCATAACCGGTTTCGGTCAGGTGCGCCGCGGCAGCGAGACCGATGGGGCCTGCGCCGACCACCACTACGGGGTATTCGTTCATGACTGATCTACCTTTCCTCGTCGAACGAGAGTGTCCACTGCTGCGCGTGCGGTCCGGCCGACGCCGATGAGCGTCGCCGAGGCCGGGCCGGTCCAGTCGCCGTAACCCAGGAACACCAGCGTCGGTTCACCGCGAACGTGATTGCCGTCCAACACTATTCCCGATCCTTCGGTGTGCAGGTGCAGGTGCAGCGGCTGCAGATGCCGCAGTGGGGGTCGGAATCCGGTGCACCAGAGGATTACATCCAGCTTCTCCGTCGTATGTCCGTCGGTGACGCCGTCGGTGGTGATCGCGGTGAACATCGGCCGGGCGTGCAGCACTCCGCGATCCCTGGCCTCCCGCACCGGCGAGACCATGACGATGTCGCCCAGACCGGCGACCCCTCCGGTATCGGGCCCGCCTGCCGCCAGAGTGCGGGACCGATCGCTGGCGACATCGAACAGCACCCGACCGTCGACGTCATCGGGCAGAAACCTCGGCTCGCGGTTGGTGAACCACAGGGTCTGCGCGACCGTGGATATCTCGGCGAGTATCTGCGCCGCCGAGTTTCCGCCGCCGACGATTCCTACTCGCTTGCCCACGAACTGATCCGGCGTTCGGTAGTCAGCGGCATGCAGCTGGGTCCCACCGAACTCACGCATGCCCGGGTAGCTCGGCCAGAACGGCCGAGACCACGTTCCCGTCGCACTGACGACTGCTGCGGCACCGTACGACTCGCCGTCGGTGTCGACTCGATAGCCCTCGGTCGTACGATGCACGGACTTCACGTCGACGGGCCTCTGCACCGGCAAGTCGTACTTCTTCTCGTACGCCCGCAGGTAGTCCACCACATGCGATGCCGGCGGAAAACCACTGTGCCACGCCGGCATCGGCCAACCGGGTAGTCGCAAGTACTCGGCCGGCGAGAACAGATGCAGGGACGGCCAGTAGTCCTGCCAGGACCCGCCGGCGTGCGTCTGGTTGTCGAGGATGACGAAGTCCAGACCGGCTCGTCGCAGGTAGTAGCCGGCGGCCAGTCCTGCCTGACCGCCGCCGATCACCACCACCTCGGTGTTCATTCGAATCAGGTTTCCGCGCTGCGCAATCGGGATGCCAGTTCTCCGACGCGGCCTGCGATGTCGTCACGCACCAGACGCATCCGCTCGATGCCGTCGATACCGCGTTCGGAGGGTTCGTCGGTGTCCCAGTTCTCGAATCCGGGGCCGTCGACCACGTCTACCTTCGCCTCACCGCCGAGGGTGACGACGTAGTCCATCCGGGCGAGCAGAGCGGGGTCGATCGGTTTCGGTACTTCACCCGACAGATCGACGCCGACTTCGAGGAGCGCCTCGGCCGAGAGTGCATTGACCGTTCCGCTCGGCTTCGTTCCGGCAGAGTGGACTTCGACCGAATCGCCGACGGCCTTGCGCATCAGGCCGGCCGCCATCTGTGATTTGCCGCCGTTCTTGACGCAGACGAACAGCACGCTGGGTGTCGTCATGACGCCGAACTCTGCTTCGCTGGAACCAGTTCGGCGATCAGGTCTTCGATTCGACGCTTGATCTCGTCGCGAATCGGGCGGACTGCCTCGACGCCTTTTCCTGCCGGATCGGCCAGCGCCCAGTCGCGGTAGCTCACGCCGGGGAACACCGGGCACGCGTCGCCACAGCCCATGGTGATGACGACGTCGGACGTCTCGACGGCCTCGGTGGTCAGGATCTTCGGCGACTGCGACGAGATGTCGATACCGACCTCGGCCATGGCCTCGACCGCTGCCGAGTTGATGGTGTCCGCGGGAGCGCTACCGGCAGAACGTACCTCGACGGTATCGCCGGCGAGATGAGTCAGAAATCCGGCGGCCATCTGAGAGCGGCCGGCGTTGTGGACGCAGACGAACAGGACGCTGGGTGTCTCGGACATCAGGAATCCTTCGATGACGTGGTCGTGGAAAGGCTGGGGGAGAACCGCTTCCGTAAGGCGAGGGAGACATAGACGAGGCCGACCAGGACCGGCACCTCGATGAGCGGGCCGACGACTCCGGCGAGTGCCTGCCCGGACGTTGCGCCGTAGGTGGCGATGGCGACGGCGATGGCGAGCTCGAAGTTGTTGCCCGCTGCGGTGAATGCGAGGGTGGTAGTGCGTTCGTAGCCCAGGCCCATGGCGGCACCGAGTGCGTAACCGCCGCCCCACATCACCGCGAAGTAGACCAGCAGAGGCAGCGCGATGCGCACCACGTTCCAGGGCTGTGAGGTGATCCGATCACCCTGCAGCGCAAAGAGAACGACGATGGTGAACAACAGCCCGTAGAGAGCCCACGGGGCGATCCTCGGGATGAATTTCTCCTCGTACCATGTGCGGCCCTTGGCGCGTTCACCGAAGAAGCGCGATGCAAATCCGGCTATCAGCGGGATTCCGAGGAAGATCAGCACCGATTTCGCGATCTGCCACGGCGACGCTTCGATCGTGGTCTGCTCGAGGCCGAGCCAGCCGGGCAGTACCGAGAGGTAGAACCATCCGAGGACGGCGAACATGAAGACCTGGAACACGGAGTTGATCGCCACGAGCACGGCCGCGGCCTCACGGTCTCCGCAGGCGAGGTCGTTCCAGATGATGACCATCGCGATGCATCGAGCGAGGCCGACGATGATCAGGCCGGTCCGGTACTCGGGCAGGTCCGGCAGGAAAAGCCATGCGAGAGCGAACATCAGCGCCGGTCCGAGGACCCAGTTGAGAACGAGCGATCCGATCAGCAGTCGCCTGTCGCCGGTGACGGTGTCGAGGCGGTCGTAGCGGACCTTGGCCAGTACCGGATACATCATGACGAGCAGGCCGACGGCGATCGGGAGCGACACCCCGTCGACGGAGATGGAGGACAGCGCGTCGTTCAGCTCGGGGATCATGCGTCCCAGGATCAGGCCGACGACCATGGCGACACCGATCCACACCGGGAGGAACCGATCGAGTGTGGAGAGTTTGCCGACGACGGCGGTGTCCGTGGTGGTGCTCATACCGTGACCACCGTGGGGTCCGCTGCGGTGAGTACCGACGACAGTTGTTGTAAGGCAGCTGGAACCACCCAGTAGTAGACCCAGGTTCCGCGTCGCTCACAGTCGAGCAGCCCGGCTTCGCGGAGCACCTTGAGGTGGTGGGAGATCGTCGGTTGCGACAGGTCGAAAGCAGGGGAGATGTCACACACGCACGCTTCGCCGCCGGCATGGCTGGCGACGAGGCTGAGCAACCGCAGGCGCACAGGATCGCCCAACGCCTTGAACATGCGGGCCAGATCCCCGGCCCAGTCCACTGTCAGCGGTTCGTGGACGAGCGGCGAACAGCATGCGCCGGCCGATGAAGTCCGGTCTTGATTCGACATTGGTCTATATTGACCCCTGTCGAATCAGCCGTCAAGTGAACAGTCGCCGAACCCGGACCAGACGGTAGAGGACGCCGAGCAGTACGACAACGGTGCCGATCGCGATCGACGACAAGGGCAGCGTGGCAATGAGAACCAGGCACCCGAGCGCTCCGAGCGCCTGAAGGGGGCGCGGATAGCGTCGGTGTTCGGTGCCCTGGGTGTACGCGCTGACGTTGGCGACGAGGTAGTACAGCAGCACCCCGAAGGACGAGAAGCCGATGGCGTCACGAAGATCCACGACGAGAATTGCGGCACAGACGATCGCCGCCAGAGTGATCTCGGCCCGGTGCGGCACCGAGTAGCGAGGGTGGACCGCAGTCAGATACGACGGCAGATCATGGTGGCGGGCCATCGCCAACGACGTGCGCCCGATACCGGCGATCAAGGCCAGTAACGCTCCGAGCGCGGCCAGTCCGGCACCGATGCGCATGACGGGTGATGCCCACGAATACCCCGACGTCACAACGAGATCGACCAGCGGAGCCGACGACGAGGCCAGCAGGTCCGGGCCCAATACCGTCAACAATGTCACGGCAACCGCTGCATAGATCAGCAACGCGATGCCGAGTGCAGAGACGATGGCCCGTGGAATGGTGCGCTCGGGCCGCACCACTTCCTCGCCGAGGGTGGCGATGCGCGCGTAGCCGGCGAAGGCGAAGAACAGCAATCCCGCGGACTGCAGAATTCCGTACCAGCCGTCCCCGGTGAGGGATCCCGACGTGCCCATGCCGTTGCCCGGCGAGCCGGCGAAGCCCAGAACCACCCCGACGACGAGGATGGCGAGCACCGCGGTGACGAGGATCTTCGTCAGCAGCGCCGTACGGGTGATGCCGAAGTAGTTCACCACCGTCAACGCGACAATGGCAAGGATCGCAACGGCTTTCGCATAGCCGGAAGGGGCGACGTAGGCCGCGAACACCATCGCCATGGCCGCCGAGCTTGCGGTCTTGCCGATGACGAAGGTCCAGCCGGCGAGGAAGCCGGGCCACTCACCGAGTTGTTCGCGACCGTAGATGTACGTCCCGCCCGACGTCGGATACTGGGCGGCGAGTTGCGCGGACGACGTCGCGTTGCAGAACGCGACGACAGCCGCGATGGCGAGGCCGATCAGCAAGCCGGCACCCGCTGCGGCCGAAGCGGGAGCGAACGATGCGAACACTCCCGCCCCGACCATCGAGCCGACACCAATGACGACTGCATCGACAAGGCCCAGTCGACGGACCAGCGGCTGTGGGTCGGTCATGCCTGGACCCGGATGTCGATCACGGCGACAACTGTAGAGGCCCTACACCAGTGGCAACAGACCAGATGTCGGCCGCGGTCTACTTCTTCTGCTGATAGACGTCCGGAATTCCGTCGTGGTCGTCGTCCCGCGTCTCTTCGATGTAGAAGTCGCGGTACGCCTTGTTGCGGGTACGCAGAATGATCGACGCGATGGTTGCGGCGATGATCGAACCGGTCAGCACACCGACCTTCACGTGATCGTCGCGCTCTGTTCCTTCACCGAATGCCAGATCGCCGATCAGCAGCGACACCGTGAAACCGATACCGGCGAGCATCGCGACGCCGAAGACGTCGAGCCATTTCAAGCCGGCATCGAGGGTGGCCCGGGTGAAGCGCGAGACCAGGTAGGTGGTGCCGAAGATGCCGATGGCCTTGCCGATGACGAGGCCGGCGATGATGCCGATGGCAATCGGGTCGGTCAGGGCGCTGGCCAGGCCGGAGAAGCCGCCGACAGTCACACCGGCTGCGCAGAAGGCGAACAGCGGCACAGCGATACCCGCGGAGATCGGCCGGATCTTGTGCTCGAAATGCTCGGCGAGACCGGGGCCCGCATCGGGGCCGCCGTTCGCCTTGCTCCGGATCACCGGGACGGCGAAGCCGAGCAGAACGCCTGCGACGGTGGCGTGGACACCCGACTCGTGCATGAGCACCCACGTCACCACGGCCAGCGGGATGAGCACCCACCACGAGCGGACGCGCATCTGCACGGCGACCGCGAACAGCGCGAGCGGGATCAGCGTCAGGCCGAGCGCAATGAAGTTGATGTCGTCGGTGTAGAAGATCGCGATGACGCTGACGGCCAAAAGGTCGTCGACCACGGCCAGAGTCAGCAGGAAGGTTCGCAGCGCTGTCGGCAGATGCGTGCTGATCACAGCGAGAACGGCCACGGCGAACGCGATATCGGTCGCGGTGGGAATGGCCCAGCCGAGCAGAGCGCCATCCCCGGTGCCGAGGTTGAACAGCACGAAAATGACTGCGGGAACGACCATTCCGCCGACGGCCGCGGCCACCGGCAATGCGGCGCGTGCCGGATCGCGCAGATCACCGGCAACGAACTCGCGTTTGAGTTCGAGTCCGACGACGAAGAAGAAGATGGCCAACAGCCCGTCGGCGGCCCACGTCGACAGAGTCAGATCGAGATGCAGGGCCGACGGCCCGACGCGAGTGCTCATCAATGTGTCGTAGGCGGCGGACCACGGTGAGTTGGCCCACACGAGCGCGACCACGGTGGCAACGAGAAGCAATGCGCCGCCGACGGTCTCTTTGCGCAAGACCTGTGCAATGCGGTCGGCCTCGGACCAGGAACCGCGAGAGAACAGCGGCAATCTCTCTCTGGGAATCGGTGAATCAGACACGGGGACAACGCCTTTCGGTAGCAACGTCGTGCTGAGCGCGTCCGCCGAGTCGACGGGCATGTGCGCAGCACAGAACAATTGCCGACCAGACTTCCCGGCGCACCGTGGATGATCCTATCGCGAAAAGGTCCCTGTCACCGAACCGAGGGAATGAATCTGGCGATCGCGCGCCAACCGAGCAGCAGAACCGCGGTCGAAATCGTCGCAACGACGATGAACGCGGTTGCGGTTCCCTGATCTGTCGCCGTGCGCAGGATCATGCCTCCGACGACCGTGGTGACCCACACCAGAATGCCCGTCGGAACAACGAGGAACGCGTCGAACTTGTTGCGGTACAGAGCGAACGTAGCGATCCAGCCGACAGCGGCACCGACGACGAACGGCCACGCGGTGTGGAAGAGGCCGGACAGCGCGGTGGCTTCGTCGTGACTACGACGGCCGATCGCGGCGAACAGCACGATCATGACGAGATCGAGGACGGCAGCGACGGCCGGGGAACGAAACTTCACGGGCCCACTGTAGGACACCGACGCGAACGGCCCGCGCCTACGAGTGCAGGTGCGGGCCGTTCGATGCCACTGGATCCCGGCCCCAGGACCGGATCAATGTGGGTTTCAGTCGGTTGGACTGCAACAAAGGCGCATTGATCCGGAAGGCGGGGGGGTGGATCCGGAAGGGGAGGGGTGAATCCGGAAGGCGGGGGCGGGAGGCGGGGGTGAAACTTACGCCTGGAGGCCGGCCTCGATGTCGAGGTTCAGGACAATCTTGTCGCCGACCACTGCGCCGCCGCCTTCGAGGGGCATGTCGATGCTGATGCCGAAGTCCTTGCGGTTGATGGTGGTGCTGGCTTCGAAGCCTGCGACCGGTCCGTTGCCCATGCCGGCGTTGACGCCGTTGAACTCGAGCTTGAGGTCGATGGACTTGGTGACGCCGTGGAGGGTGAAGTCTCCGGTGACGACGAAGTCTCCGCCGTCGGCCTTGACCGAGGTGGACTTGAACGTCGCGGTCGGGAACTTCTCGACCTCGAAGAAGTCGGCGGTCTTGAGGTGGCCGTCGCGCTGCTCGTTGTCGGTGGTGATCGAGGTGACGTCGATCTCGGCGTCGACGGACGGGGTGCCGTCGGCGGCGACGGTGACGGTGCCGCTGAAGTTCTGGAAACGGCCGCGGACCTTGCTGACCACCAGGTGGCGGACGGTGAATCCGACGGTGGAGTGGGTGGGATCGATGGCCCAGGTGCCTGCGGTGAGCTCGGGAAGCGCGATGGCGGTGGTCATGAGGACTCCTTGTTGGGTTGAAGTTTCAAACTCATAGTACACAAGCGGACCGGGGTCCGTATATATTCCGGGTGAACGAACAGTGACGGATGCCATACCGAACGGCACGGGGCTACGCGGTCTCCGGATCGCCTTTGGAGCCGCGATCGTGCTCGGCGGCTCGGCCGAGATCGGAGGTCTCTTGCCGCTCGAGGGCAATGTCGAATTCGAGATCGGCGTGCTGGTGCTTACGGAACAGGACGAGGAACACGATCCACCCGACGATGGCGACCAAGATGAAGCTGACCCCGCGATAGACCAGGGCCGACGCCACTGCCTGCGACGCGGTGATGGACGCGGCGCTGGTCAGGAACGCGATGAGGGTGGCGTCGACGACCACGAGGCCACCGGGTGCGAGCGGAACGGATCCGACGGCCTTGCCCGCCGCGAATGCGATGAACAGCCCGGACAGTCGTGGATCTGCGCCGACGGCGAAGCACGCGAACGCCAGGCACGCGACGTCCGCGAGCCGGTGCACGGCCGACCAGGACAGTGTGAGCGCGCCGTCCCGCTTGCCGAGCTGTACGGATTGGATCTGGCCGATGACCTTGTCGATGGCCTCGGCTCCGGCGTCGAGATCGTGGTTGCGGAACGCGTTGTACTTGCGCAGACCCCAGCGGGCGAACTGTTTGATGGACTCCGGGTGGTTCGAGATGTATCGGACAGCGGCCACGATCGCGATGACGCCGATGATCGGGAGCACCACGGTGAAGGTATTGAACGAACTACCGACAACCAGTCCGCCGGCAACGCCGAGCACCGCCAACCCGGCCGCGGCGATGACGCCGGAGATGGCGAGCTGCCAGGAGGCGACAACCGGACTCGCACCCCAGCGTCGGGTCTCGCGGTAGGTGAAGGCCGTCGAGAACACCTGGCCGGCGGGCAGAGTGAGCGACATTGCGGTGCTGCCGTAGATGACGGCCACGGACTTGCGTTGACGCACCTGTACGCCGCCCGCGTCGAGCAGCTGCTTCTGGACTCGGCCGAACGCGCTGAGCGACACGGATTGGGCAAATACGCACGCAGCCAGCCAGCCCCAATGGATTTCTCGTACTGCTGTCCAGGATTCGTGCAGCCGTGGCCACAGGTAGATTGCCTCGCCCACCAGCAGAGCGACCAGGGCAATGGCGGCGATCCACTTGACCCATCTCAGCCGGTTTCGCGGGCGCCGCGCTGCGGGTCCGCTGGTCGAGCTGGGGTCGGGCATTCTGTCAGACTAACCGTCACTCGAGGAGGAGTCGGGATACTCCACCGGCCAGGCCAGGTGGGTTGCCCGTCGTCGGCCACGCAGTTGCACCTGGTCGCCCAACTCCCACTGTTCCTGCTCCTCGTCGTCGGCGAAGTACAGGGCCGAGGTGGATGCCAGAACGCGTCCGGGCCGCAGTTTCGCCAGTTCGGTGAGCCGCGACGCCTCGTTGACCGGGTCTCCGATGACCGTGTACTCGAATCGCTCGGACGCGCCGATGTTGCCGGCGACGGCCAGTCCCGCCGACACCCCGATGCCGATGTCGAGTCCGGTGATCTCGTCCAGAGCGAAACGCAGTTCACGCGCCGCGGCCAAGGCCGCGGTGGGAGCGTCGGGACGGTCGAGTGGTGCCCCGAAGATCGCCAGCGCCGCGTCGCCCATGAACTTGTTGACGAAGCCGTGGTGGCGTCCGACGACGTCGACGACCACCCGGAAGAACTCGTTGAGCAACACCACGACCTCACTCGGCGGGCGTTCCGACGCGGTGGCGGTGGATCCGACCATGTCGACGAACAGCACGGCGACGAATCGTGTCTCGCCACCCAGCTCGGTACCGAACTGCAGTGCTCGACGCGCCACGTCCTCGCCGACGTGCTGGCCGAACAGCTGACGCAGGACGCGTCGCTCGGCGGATTCCTCCATCATGCGGTTGAAGCCGACCTGGAGGCGACCGATCTCGCTGCCGTCGAACACGTCGACCTCGACGTCGGTCTCGCCGCGCTGCACGCGTTCGATGGCGTTGTGCAGTTGGCTGATCGGGTCGGAGATCTGGCTCGCCGTGAGCATCGACAGGACGAAGGCCTGCACGATGGCCAGCACGCTGAGCAGGATGATGGCCACGGCCAGTGCGTTCGGCGAGAACACCAGGTCGGTCGTCAGCTGGGTGGCACACAGCAAGATGATGCCGATGACGGGCATCAACGTGCCCAGGCCCCACGTCATGGCCATGCGGGTACCGACGCCGGGCGTCATCGTGCGGTCGAAGCGGCCTTCGCTCAGTGCCAGTGCTGCGACCGGGCGCAGAATGCGTTCGCCGAGCATGTAGGTGAAACCGAAGGTGACGGTGGCGGCCATGCCGACGGTGACGATGACGGCGATGGACAGCGACGGCATCTCCGCGATGGTCAGCAGCACGAAGATGATGCCGCCGATGATCCACAGAATCAGGTGCACGATGGCCTGACGCAGCGGCGCGTGCAGCGTCGTCATCTGTTCCTTGCGGGTGGGCGGGCCGCCGCGGAGCTGCCACCTGATGACCGAGCGCAGCAGTGTGTACGCGTAGATCAGGCTGACCACCAGGGCAACACCCAGATACGCACCGAAGATGTACACGTTGCGGACGCGATCGGCGACGATCGATTGCGACTCCGGAATGGGCAGACCGTAGCGAACGAAGGCGAACACGAGCACGGCACCGAACACATTGGCGATGAGCATCGAAAGCATATAGAGCGGCCAGCGACTCTTCAGGGTGAGCGAGACCGCTCGGAAAGATGCCAGCACAGGTTAAATTTAGCGGGTGAGCACCGACGAGTTGCGGGCGCAAGGTACGGGGGCGTCCCCGCGCCTCACTTCGGCCGCAGATTCGGTGCATCCGCTGGTACGGGTTGGGGCGGAATGGACGTGGCGACTGCTTGTCCTGTTTGCCGGATTCATCACTTTTGCCTATGTGATCGCGAAATTGAGCACGGTGGTCATCCCGCTGGGTCTGGCGCTGCTGGCGGCCGCTCTGCTGGTGCCGATCGTCGACTGGATGCAGCGCCGAGGAGTGCCGCGTGTCGCCGCGGTGATCATCGTGATCATCGCCAGCATCGGCGTCGTCGCCGGAATCATGACGTTCATCGTCGAGCAGTTCATCGAGGGGCTGCCGCAGGTGGGCGATCAGTTCACCCAATCGATCAACAGCGTCGAGGAGTGGCTCAGCAACGGGCCGCTGCACATCAGCGAAGACCAGATTCGGCAAGCGACCGACAATCTGGTCAAGGTCATCCAGGACAACCAGGAGGCCGTCACCAGTGGGGCGTTGACCACGGCGACGGTGATCGGCGAAATTCTGACCGGGGCGTTGCTGACGCTGTTCACGCTGATCTTCTTCCTGTACGGCGGTGATCAGATCTGGCAGTTCGTCACCCGGCTCGCACCGACGAAGGCGCGCAGAAAGATTCGCACAGCCGGCATCCAAGGTTTCGGATCGCTCGTGGGATACGTTCGCGCGACGGTGGCCGTCGCCGCAGCCGACGCGGTGGGCATCGGAGCCGGACTAGCCATTCTCGGTGTACCGCTGGCACTTCCGTTGGCCTCGCTGGTGTTCATCGGCGCATTCATTCCGATCATCGGTGCCGTGCTGACCGGATTCGTCGCAGTGTTCATCGCCCTGGTGACGAAGGGGCTCATCACCGCCGTCATCACCCTGGGCATCGTGATAGCGGTCATGCAGCTCGAAGGCCATGTGTTGCAGCCACTTCTGCTCGGCCGCGCCGTTCGGCTGCACCCACTGGCCGTCGTGCTGTCCATCACCGTCGGCATTCTGCTCGCGGGCATCGTGGGCGGCTTGCTGGCGGTCCCGATCGTCGCGGTGCTCAACACCGCCGTCCGGTCGCTGCTCGCCGACGACCCCGACGAGGTGTACGAGGAACTCGATGTCAGCGACACGCTGTACTCGGCCGAACCCAGCGACCCGGACACCCCTCCCGGTTCGTCCGAGCCCGATCGACTTGCCAAGGGGGAGCTGAACACTGCAGACCCGAAGACCGATGCGGACGACTGACCGAGTGCGGCCGACGCTGAATTCGGCCGATCCCGACAGCCCGCTGTGGCGGGCCTCGCAGGCCTTCCGTCTGGTCACTCTCGTGTACGCCGTCAGTTATCAGGCCGCGACCGTCGACAACTACACCAACCCGCGGCTGAGTTGGGCGTTGGTCGCCCTGATGGCCGTATGGTCCGGGGCTTCGGCAATCCTGCTCTCGCGGGCCACCCTGCCGCGCTGGCAGGTGGTGCTCGCAGATCAGATCATCGTGATCGCTCTGATGGCGTCGACGCGGTTGGTGGCCGACTACGACTGGTACAGCACCCGCCAGACCCTGCCCACCACCCTGTGGGCCACCAACGCCGTCATCTCCGCCGCAATTCTGTTGGGGCCCACGGGTGGTATCGCCTCGGGCGTGGTGATGTCGTTGGTCAGTGCCCTGGTACGTGACCGGTTCGACACCGACCTGTGGTCGGACGCCACCGCCCCGGTGCTGCTGTCGGCCGGGCTCGCGTTGGGATTGGCGTCGAACACCGCCCGGCGCGCCCACGAGGAATTGCGCAGTGCGGCACGGTTGGCCGCGATCACGGAGGAGCGTGAGCGGCTGGCCCGACAGGTGCACGACGGGGTTCTGCAGGTGCTGGCCCTCGTCCGCCGTCGAGGTCTCGAAATAGGCGGGCCGGCAGCCGAACTCGCGGAGCTCGCCGGTGAGCAGGAAGTCGCTCTGCGCGTGCTGATCTCCGAACAGTCGGCTCCGCGCGACGATCACACCGGATCGATCGTCGACGTGCGCGCCCTGCTGCGTACTCAGGCCGGCACGTCGATCTCGGTGTCGACTCCCGCCGACCCGGTGCTCGTCGAATCCGACGTCGCCGAGGAACTCGCTGCCGTCGTGGCCACTGCCCTGTCCAACGTCGAGCTTCACGCAGGTGCCGATGCGAAGGCCTACGTACTGCTCGAAGACGTCGACGGAGAGCTGATCCTGAGCATTCGTGACGACGGCCTCGGAATACCCGCCGGACGGCTCGCCGCCGCCGAGGCCGAGGGCCGGATGGGCGTCTCGAAGTCCATCCTCGGCCGGGTCGAATCTCTCGGCGGTACTGCGATACTCGACACCGGAGAGGGCGAGGGCACCGAATGGGAAATTCGGGTTCCGCGAACGAGAGGAGCGAGATGACCGGCGACGAGAATCCGAACGCCGAGATCGCGGTGATGGTCGTCGACGATCACCCCATGTGGCGAGACGGTGTCGCCCGGGATCTCGAGGCCGCCGGATTTCGGGTGGTCGCCACCGCGGACGGAGTAGCCGCGGCCGGACGCCGCGCCCGAGCGACCACTCCCGACGTCGTCCTCATGGACATGCATCTGCCCGACGGGAACGGTGCCGATGCCACCGTCGCAGTGCTGGACGCGTCCCCGAAATCCACGATTCTGGTGCTCTCGGCGTCGGCGGAACGCAGCGACGTGCTCGACGCGATCAAAGCTGGTGCGACGGGTTACCTGGTCAAGAGCGCATCGGCGGAGGAGCTGTTCGACGCCGTCCGCGCCACCGCAGCCGGACAAGCGGTGTTCACCCCGGGTCTGGCTGGTTTGGTTCTCGGCGAATTCCGGCGGATGTCGTCGTCACCGGAGCAGGAGTCCGATACCCGCCCCACGTTGACCGAGCGCGAGACCGAGGTGCTCAGACTGGTCGCAAAGGGGCTCAGCGCCAAGCAGATTGCGACCCGTTTGACGCTCAGCCACCGGACGGTCGAGAACCACGTGCAGGCGACACTGCGAAAACTGCAGCTGGCCAACCGCGTCGAATTGACCCGGTACGCCATCGAAAAGGGTCTGTAGGGGTTTGCGACCCGGCCCGACGGGCACTCTTGACCCCATGACCGACAACGAAGCAGTGGACACGACAGTCGATCCGGCCGAGCACACGAAGGGCGTCGACGCCGACCAGGATCAGACCGGTGACGAGCGCGCCGAGGCCATCGACGAATTCGACGGCCATCTGGACGGGTCGGGCGAGGAGTCCGAGCTTCCGACGCCCGAGCCGACCGAAGTGGCCGACAAGAGCGACGAGAAGACCGTCACCCGGTCCGAGTAGCCCCTACTGGGCACACAGCCTGCCGAGCGCGAACTTGGCGATCGGCAGGTAGGGCAGCACCAGCGGCAGCGGGCCGTCGATGGTGATCCACGCCCTGGTTCCACTGGGTCGTGAGACGACTCCGTGTGTCAGATCCACGCCGATGGCCCTGTTCTGGAACCACGCCGACCACGCCCACGTCCACGAGTGTTCGTCCACCGAGTGCACCTCGAAGTCGATCGGCACCCCCAACGGCCCCAGCACTCGGCCGGAGGTATCGGAGTCGAGGCGTTCACCGCGGTATTCGACGCCCATGATCTGCGGAGCCCAGGTCTTCCAGACCGTCGGGTCCATGTAACGCTCCCAGACCTCGGGTGCCGGGGCGTCGCCGGTGGATTGCAGTGTCACTCGCATAGCCCTCACCTACCCGCTGGTAGCCGTCTCCACACGGATATTCGCCGAACGTTCGGTCACCATCCACCACCGTGGCATCGGGTGGACGTCCGGCTGGAGAGACTGAGCAGGTGCGCATCGTTCAACTGGCGAACTTCTACGGGCCGCGGTCCGGCGGTTTGCGGACGGCCGTCGATCAGCTGGGATCGGGCTACGTGGCCGCTGGTCACGACGTCACGTTGATCGTGCCGGGTGCCCGGTGGAGTGAGACGACGCTGCAGTCGGGAGTGACGCGCGTCGAGGTGCCGGCGCCGAAAGTTCCGTTCACCGGCGGCTACCGTGTGGCCGATCCGCGACGAGTGGCCTCGATCGCGTCGGGTCTACGTCCGGACGTGATCGAAGTGTCGGACCGGCTGACCCTGCGCGGAATGGGCAGGTGGGCGTCGCGGCGCGACATCCGCAGCGTGATGATCTCCCACGAGCGCCTCGACCGGCTGCTGGCTCAGACGATGCCGATGCGATACGCCCGGCCCCTCGCCGACGCGGCCAACCGACGCACTGCCGAGTCGTACGACGCCGTCGTCTGCACCACCGAGTTCGCACAGCAGGAATTCGATCGAATCGGAACGCCCAACGTCCATCGAGTCCCGCTCGGCGTCGATCTCGAGCTGTTCCATCCCCGACGACGCCGAGCCGGCGCGCGCTCGGCATGGCTGGGTAGCGCCGACCGGCTGCTGGTCCACTGCGGCCGACTGTCGGTGGAAAAGCATGTCGAGACCAGCATCGATTCGCTTGCCGCGCTCTGCGATTCGGGTATGCGGGCTCGGTTGGTCATCGCCGGCGACGGCCCCCGACGAGCGGGCCTCGAACGACGCGCCCGCGGACTGCCTGTCGACTTCCTCGGCTTCGTCGACGGCAGGTCGGCCGTCGCCGAGCTGCTCGCCTCGGCAGACATCGCTCTCGCGCCGGGGCCGCACGAGACATTCGGCCTCGCGGCATTGGAATCGCTCGCCGCGGGCACGCCCGTCGTCGTCTCCGAAACCTCGGCACTGGCCCAGATCGTCACCCCGCAATGCGGTGGATCCTCGATCAACACCGCCGACGGCTTCGCAGCGGAAATCCAACGGCTGCTTCGACTTCCGGCCGACGGACGCCGGATCGCGGCGAGAGTACGCGCCGAAGAGTTCGGCTGGCCCGCATCGGTACACGGAATGTTGTCGGTTCTCCGCGGGCACGCCGCCTGAGAACTTCGCTACCCTGGGCCCATGGAGGCAAGGGATCTGCGAGTGTCCGATGCCGAACGCGAGCACGTCGGGCAGCTGCTGCAACGAGCAGTCGGCCAAGGCATGTTGTCGCTCGGTGAGTTCACCGAAAGGATGGACACCGCTCTGGCGTCGAAGACCCGGGGCGAGCTGAACTCGGTGCTCGCCGATCTACCGGGCATGCAGATCGCCGGCGAGCACCTCCCGTCGCCGAAACCCTTCGCCGATCCCACCCCACAACCGACGCCGCGCCGCGTCGTGCAGGAGCACTGGGGACACGGCGGCGGTACCCCGGACACGGTGCGCGGCAGCATGTCCACCATCACCCGCAAAGGCCCGTGGAACGTACCGCGCCGGTTGAACGTGGTGACGCGGCTGTCGTCGGTGACACTCGACTTCACGCAGGCCGTCATGGTCAGCCAGGTCGTCGACATCCACGTCGACGACTACTGCAGCTCGGTCACTTTGATTCTCCCGACCGAAGCCACCGCCGACGTCAACGGTGCCGAGGCCGTCGCAGGTACCGTCACCAACAAGGTGCGCACCGGCCCGCCGTACGGACCGCTGCACGTGGTGCTCACCGGGAAGGTCCGCTTCGGTTCCCTCACCGTCAAGCACCCCTTCGGTAGCTCGTTCCGTAAAATTTTCGGATAGTCGGGCTGGACTACTCGAGGGATCCGGGTAGCACTACTCAGGCTATCGAGCCGCCCGGCCCGCAGGATCTATCCCATGACTTCTTCCCAGAACTCCGGGCTGGACCCGCAACTCGTCGCGCGCCTGTCCAGCCGCTTCGATTCCTTGGGCGACCACATGCGTCAGGTGGCCGTCGACCTGCAGACATTGCAGTCGCAGCTCGGTACTGCACCCACTTCCGTGCCCGTTTCGGCTCCCGCCAGGCAACAGCCGGTGCCGCGGTCGTATGTGCCGACCGTCCCTCCGCAGACGTTCTCGGCGCCCCAGATGCCTGCACCGCAGCAGCCCTATGCCGCGCGCGGCCCGGTGTCGGCACCTCCGGTCACGCCGCCTCCTGCGGTCGGCCGGTCCATGGCAGCCCCGCCGTTGCGAGGGCCGGTGGTCGCGCCGCGGCCCCCCGCTCCGACCCGTGAGCCGTGGTGGCAACGAGACGGCGTCATCAGTCGCCTGCTCGCCGTCGCAGGCGCGGGTGTCACGCTCGTCGGCGTCGTGATGCTGCTGGTTCTGGCCGCACAGGCCGGCTGGTTCGGGCCGCCCCTGCGCGTCGCCGCAGGCGGGGTGTTCTCCCTCGCCCTGATCGGTGCCGGTGTGCGGGTGTTCGGCCGGTCCGGAGGACGCGTCGGCGGAATTTCGCTGGCCGCCACAGGTATTGCGGGTCTGTACCTCGACGTTCTGGCAACGTCCGTCCTGTACGGCTGGCTCGATCCGGTGATCGGCCTGATCGCTGCATTCGGAATCGCCGCTGCGGGAACAGCTCTCGCAGTGCAGTGGAAGTCGCAGCCGATGGCGGTATTGATTCTCGCCGGAGTCGCGGCGTGTGGCCCCATCCTGACCGACGGTCCGACCCTGGCCCTGATCGCGTTCTTCATCGCCACGTACATTGCGAGCTTCCCGGCCCAGATCGGCCGTGATTGGCCGCTGCTGCAGATCGTCCGAACCCTTCCCCTCGTCGGCACGGTCCTGATAGCGCTGGTCGGCACCGACCTGTCCGAACCGACCGACTATCGACTGCTTCTCGTCGTCCTGCTGGTGGCTGCGTCCGGGATGAGCATGTCTCTGGAACTGCTGCGCCGCAACGTCTCCGACGTGGTGGCCACCGTCATGACGGCTCTGGCTGCGCTGCCGCTATTGATCTCGGCGAGCGTGTTCGATCGGTGGACCACCGTGACCGTGCAGTTGGTTCTGGTGGCCGCGGCACTGGCGATCGTGCTGCTGGTGCACTGGCTGCCGGCGCATGCCCGCATCACGGTTTCGATCATCGGTGCTGTGGCAATGCTGCAGGCCGCAGTCGAATCGACGACGGTCGACGTGCGTCCGGTCGTGCTGTTCGCGGTTGCCCTGGCGCTGTTCGCCGCGGCCCACCGCACTCGCTCGTCGTTGGCGTACCTGATCGGAAGCGCGTTCGGTGTGATCGGCGCGTTGACCTTCGTCTCGATCTCCCCGCCGGAGGCTCTCCTGGACTCCGATCACGCTGCCGGGAACGCGGGCATCATCATCGGCGGAATACTGCTCGCTGCAACAGCATTCGCGTTCGCCTATGTCCTGACCGAACTGAAACTCATCGACGACGGATTGCAGACCCTCGCCATCGTCTCCGGAATGCTCGCCCTGTACGGCCTCACCTCGGCCACCGTGAGCCTGGGAACCTCGATCGGCGGTAACACCACCGGATTCACCGCCGGGCACACCGCCGCCACGATCGAGTGGATGATCACAGCATTCGCCCTGCTGGCCTTCGGCTTACGGAGTATTGCCCACGCTCACCTGGCACTGCTGGCCGGACTGTCTCTGACCGCAGCCTCCATCGCCAAACTGTTCCTGTTCGACCTCGTCGCCCTGGACGGCCTCTTCCGCGTCATCGCCTTCATCGCAGTCGGCTTGTTGCTGCTGATCGCGGGGACCCGATACGCCAAGGTATTCGCGGACCGAGAGGGAGCGGTCACCTCCTGACCACCGCTGCCTCCTGACCCCCGCTGCGTGAATGGACCACTGCGCACGTCTCGACGGTGTGCAGTGGTCCATTCACGCGTTGCCGGGGAGGGGTGCCTCCCAGCTGTGACGACTCGCGTCAGCGTGAGCGGTTGCGCTCCCGAGCCAACAGTTCGCTGACACTGAGCACCTGGCCGTTGTCGCCGCCGCGATGGCGGCCACTGTCGCCGCCCTCGGTGGACGGAGCGGCACGACGACCGGACGGCTTCTCCTCGCGGTCCGATTCCGAACTGGCCCCGACACCGTTGCCGTTGCTTTCGGTGTCATGTCGTTCCGAGGTGCGGTGGTCGGTACCACTGCTGTTGGAACCACTGCTGGCGGAACCACTGCTGTTGGAACCACTGCTGTCCGAACCGTTGCGGTCGATGCCGTTTCCGTTCGAGCCACGGCGTTCGGACCCGTTGTCGGCGTTGCCGTTTCGCCCGGAACCGTTGCGTCCGGCAGCTGTGCCGCCGTGGGCACCGGTACTCGAGCCGTTGGTGCCGTGCTTGTCGGCACCGTTCGTAGCAGACCCGTTGGTAGCGGCCCCGTTGGTAGCAGCCCCGTTGGTGGTCGAGCCGTTGGACGACGACCCGTTGGCACCGGTGCCGTGACCGTTCGAGCCGTGACCATTCGAGGTGTGGCTGTCAGAACCGTGGGAGCCGTTGGTGAGCGACTCGCTTCGCGGAGTGCTCGGCCGTGGTGCCTGCGATGCGCTCGGGGCTCGCAGATCGGCCAGCCAACTTTCGATGGATCGCGAATCCGGCTCCTCGGCCCGTCCCGCTCGCGTGCTGCGGGTGCGGCTCGGGGGTGCACTCGGCGGTGGAGGCGACTGTGCTGGTGCCGGTGCGGGTGCGGCACTCGGGGGAGCGGGTCGAACCACGTCCGCTGCCTGAGTCGGTTCGGGTTCGACGTGCGGACGCGGCGGAACCTGCTGCGCCCGAGTCGGCCCGGATACGGGTGGGCGCGGTTCGGCAGGACGCGGCGGAGTGGGACGCGCCGCGGGTGCCTGCGGCGAGTAAGCCTGCGACGGGCGAGCCTGGGGCGAGTAGGCCTGCGACGAGTACGGCTGCACCGAATCGGGCTGGGGCTCAGCCTGCTTCGGGGGAGTGGTCGGTGCCGCGCGGGTCGGCTCGGGTGGCGTCGCCGGCCGGCCGGTCACACTTCGACGCGACTCTTCCTTCGCGGCGTGCGTGGCACGGATCGGTCCGCCTCCGTGCGGTGCCACCACCGGGATGGGTTCGGTGAGGGGCTCACCGCGGCGCGGTGTCGGACGCATCGGGGGTGCCACGGTCGACGAGGGCGCGCCGCCCGCGAGGGCGAGTTCGGGCACGTCTCCGGTGGGCAGCAGCTCGTCTTCGAGGATGGTCTCGCCGAGGCCGAGCTTGCGCTGAATGCGCTTCATCCACTGCGGAGCCCACCAGCAGTCGTCGCCGAGCAGCTTCATCGTGGCGGGCACGAGGAACATGCGAATCAGCGTCGCGTCGATGATGAGAGCGGCGATCATGCCGTAGGCGATGTACTTCATCATCACCAGATCGGAGAACGCGAACGCGCCGGTGACGACGATGAGGATCAGTGCCGCCGCGGTGATGATGCGTCCGGTATGCGAGGTTCCGATGCGGATGGCTTCGCTTGTGCTGGCACCCTTTTCGCGTGCCTCGACCATTCTGGAGAGTAGGAACACCTCGTAGTCCGTGGACAGGCCGAACACAATCGAGATGATCAGCACCAGCACCGGAGCCATGATCGGCCCCGGGGTGAAGTTCATCAGCCCCGCCCCGTGACCTTCGATGAAGATCCACGTCAGGATGCCCATGGTGGCACCGAGGCCGAGGACGGTCATCAGCACCGCCTTGATCGGCAGCACCAGCGATCCGAACGTCAGGAACATCAGCATCGTCACGATGAACACCACCAGCACGGCCATCAGCGGCAGCTTGTCGATGAGTGCGCTGATCGAGTCCTGCTCGATTGCCGGGGTACCTCCGATCATGACCGTCGCGCCGTCCGGCACGTCGATGCTGCGGAGGAAGTCGATGGCCGGTTTCGAGTCGTTGCGATCGGTCAACCCGGCCTTGAAGACGATGACGCCGTCCTTGCTGGCACCGACGGGAGTGAACTTCTCGATCAACCCGGGAGCGTTGTTCGCCTGCGTGGTGATCGCGCCGAGCGTCGGACCCTGCGCGCCTTCGATGACCATCTTGATGGGTTCGGTGCGCTGGCCGGGGAACAGGCTGTCGAACTCTCCCTGCGCGACGCGGGTGACGTTGTCCGGCGGTAGGTAGGTCTCGTTGATGCCACCGAATTTGATGTTGCCGACGGGCAGCGTCAGAAGGACCAATCCGAGCACGATGGGCACGGTGACCTTGACGGGGTTGCGCATCACCCAGCGGGTGAGCTTGCCCCACATGCCGTTCTCGATCTCTTCGCTCGACTTGGTCTTGCGCATGAACTTCAGACCGAGGGCGTCGACGCGTGGGCCGAGGATGGCCAGCATCGCGGGCAGGATCGTGATGGCCGTCAGCGCTGCGAGCGCGACGGTGGCGATGGATCCGTATGCGACGGATTTCAGAAAGCCCTGCGGAAACAGCAGCAGGCCACCGAGGGAAGCGACGATCATCGTCGCGGAGAACACGACAGTGCGACCCGCCGTCATGACGGTACGGCGCACGGCCTGTGGCGTCGTATGTCCGTCACCGAGTTCCTCGCGGAATCTCGAGACGATGAAGAGTCCGTAGTCGATGGCCAACCCGAGTCCGACGAGCGAGACCACGGGCGCGACGAACGAGTTGACCTCGGTGAAGTTGGTGAACACCTTGACGATGCCGTTGGCTCCGACGACCGTCAGACCGCCGATGATCAGCGGGAGTGCCGCGGCGACGACGCCGCCGAAGATGAAGAACAGCAGGACCGCGACGGCGGGAATCGCGAGCAGTTCCATGCGGTGAATGTCGCCGGCCATCGTCGACTGCAGTGCGCCGGCCACGGCCTGAAGACCGGTCACCTGCACGTCGACGCCGTCGATGTAGAAGGCGTCCTTGACGGCCTGGAAATTGTTGGTCAGTTCGGTGTCGTCGGCACCCTTCATTGCGATGCTGGCGATGGCATGTTGCTTGTCGTTGGTACCGAGAGCTGCGAGGTTGGGTGCGCCGGGCACCTTGAAGTAGGTGCCGTTGACCTTCTCGATCTGGTCGGGATGGTCGACGGGGAGCGATTCGAGGCTCGAGACGACCTTCGACTGGAATTCCGGATCGTCGATCGACGACCCTTCGGGCGCGGTGTAGAGGACGATGACGTCACCCTGCTTGTCGCGTCCGAACGTCGTGTCCGCCAGACGGGCAGCCTGGGCCGATTCCGAGGTCGGATCGTCCCAACCGCTCTGACTGAGATGGCTGTTGAGATCGAGACCGTAGGCAGCGAAGCCCAACAGCCCGGCCACCATGACACCGATAACGGTGTACCGCAGGCGGTAGACGATGTCTCCCCATCTGGCGAACACTTAAGAAACTCCTTGGCGCCCGACGAGCAGGGCGGACAGCGGTCGGAAGGGCTGCAGCCACGCGCCCTCGTCGGGGAGCGAATCGAGACTCACCCGAGGCAGTGGCTCACGGAAGACGCCGGGAATGTCCTCGAGGTCGAGGAATTCCAGGATGTCCGACGTGACAGCCCAGCTTGCGTGCTCCCGGAATCCCAGTACCTGAACGGGTACTCCGGTTGCTGCGATGGCCTCCAACGGCCCCTTGAACGCCTGACCGTCGGCGGACGCGACCATGACACCGGCGAGGCCGCCGTCACGGTTGCGGAAGTCGATGTGGTCGAGCATGTCGGCGTCGACATCACTGTCTTCGTCGACCTTGGGCTTGGCGAACACCGCGAAGCCCACGTTACGCAATGCTTCGACCCAGGGGCGGACGACGTCGGCGCTGCCGGGTGCAATGTTGGTGAACACCGTTGCCTCGGGCTCGAGCGTCGCGGTGCCCGAGGTGGACAGTTCAGCGGTGCGACTGAGCAGCCATCGGCCCAGCGCATCGAATCGTGGGCGGTAGGCAGCGGTGGGCCGGCCACCCAGGATCGCGCCGAGACCCATGTCCAGGTTGGGTGCATCCCACACGAGCAGGACTCGCTTGCTGTGGCGGGACTCACTGATCGCCCCGAGCTCGGCGGGATCGATCACGGTGTCGGGCATGTCCGTACTGACGCTCATGCTGTCTTCTTTCCCCAGATCAATTCCGTCACCGAGCTGCCCACCTGCTGGGCCTTGCCCTCGAACTTGGTCACCGGCCGCTCGTGCGTCATGGGCGACTCCCAATCGAGAACGGTCAGGCCGGGCTCGGCGTTCCCGGCCTCGGCAATCCACTCAGCGTATTCGGCGTGATCGGTGGCCACGTGCAGAACGCCGCCCGGCTTCAGGCGATCCGCGATCATCGCAAACGTCGGGCCCTGCAGGAGACGACGCTTGTGGTGGCGCACCTTGGGCCACGGGTCGGGGAAGAAGACGCGAACGCCGGTCAAGGACTCCGAGGTCAGCATGTTCTCGAGGACGTCCATCGCGTCGCCGCGGAACAACCTGACGTTCTCGATGTTCTCGCGCTCGATCTGCTGCAGAGTCTGCGCGAGCCCGGGTCGGTAGACCTCGACGGCCATGAGGTTGACGTGCGGCTCGGCCATCGCCATCGCCGTGGTGGCCGTGCCCGTGCCCGACCCGATCTCGAGAATCGCCGGACCGCTGCGCCCGAACCAGGCGTCGATGTCGATCTGCTCGTCGGCGACATCGCGGCCGATGCGTGGCCACAGGTTGTCCCAGGTGCTCTGCTGAGCGTCGGTCAGCGCTCCGCGGCGGGAGCGGAAACTGGTCACTCTGGGGTACAGCCGCGAGCCCCGTTCCTGGGTCTGCACCGAGTTGTCTCCGGTGTCGGCAGAGGTGTCCTGTGGCTCGTTCACCGGTCCATTGTCGCGCATCGGCGGAGTGTGTGACAGGTGGGTCTCGAGTTGAAGTTGAGACTTGCTGTTCCATCGCTGATCAGCGCTAGGGCCGCGTCCTATAAATACAACGGTGTAATTCTCGACGGCCCGTCCGGAACGGCCGTCGTGTGCCAGAATCGGTGCCGCAGCAGGGGGCTGCGGGCCACGTGGCCGATCGTGCTCGACGAGCCGATCGCACATCTCGATGTGGCCGTTCGGTGGGTCGTTTCCGGGGGGGGATCGATGATGGACGGTGCCGAGGCAGGTCTGGGTCGATTGCGTGTGCGCTCGGAAGAGGTGGACGCGGCCGGGGCCGGCGCAGGCCGGAAGGCTGTCGAGAATGCTGTCGAGCGGCGTCTGCGGCCGCTGGAGGTGCACGTTTCCGGCCGCGTCGGAGTCGGGAAGTCGGTGATTGTCTCGGTGCTCGATGCCGCGCGACTGCATACCGACGGGTTCGAGGTCCGGTTGCACGAGAGCGGATGGGCCGATATCCCGCGTGCAGCGGAGGTGCAGCAGAGCCGCACCGCATCCGATATCGACGTTCTCGTCCACGTGCTGGCCGGTGCCGTGTCCCCGGACGACATCACCTTCCTGTCCGCTCGACCCGGCGGACCGCCGGCACACACCGTGATCCTGCTGAACAAGGCCGACACTCTCGACGAACCCGCGGCGACAGCCGCAGCGGCATCCGAGCAACTGGGGCGAAAAGTGCTGCCGGTGATGGGATCTGTTGCAGCGGGCCTGGGCGGCGCGGACCGAGGCTCCGCTGTGGACATGGCCGATGTGCGGGCCGTCGCGGCCGGTGCGCTGCGTACTGGGGATCTGATGACGGTCGATCGGTTTGGGAGTGCTGATATTCCGCTCTCGACGCCGCGCCGAGAGGCACTGCTGGACCGGGTGGAATTACGCGGTCTCGCCCTACTCGTCGATGCGCTCCGGCGGCGTAGCGAAGTGTCCGACGCGGATGTATTGCGTGAGCTGTGGGAGGCCACCGGGGTCGACGCCGTGACGACGGTCGTGTCCGATGCTGTCTCGGCTGCTGCGACGGCCCGCGACGACGACCTGCACGAACAACTGCTGCAGATATCCGCCCGTCACCGAGACGTTCGAGGTGCCGTCGAATCGTATCTGGCTTCGGACGAGGCGGTGGCTGCCGATATGCGCTGTGCTGCAGCGCGATTGGGGGTACCGATCGAGACGGGCTCGGAGCGGGCCCTGCTGGAGCAGGCATTGGTGTGGAAGCGGTGTGCCGCCACCTCGGAGGACGACGCCGTCCGGCGCTCCGCCCTGGCCCTGTGCCGCGGTTATGTGCGGATGCTCCGACCGTGACCGATCCGAACCGGTTCCCGCTGCCGGACGATCTGAAAGGCGTTCTGCGTCGACGGAACTCGGAATCCCTTGTACGCATCGATCGTGCACGCAGCAGCCGACCTGCAGGCATTCACGTCACCGGCACCGCAGCATCCGGAAAGACCGAGATGTGGCATCTGCTCACCCGGCGCGACGGCGCGGAGATCGGGTTCGCCGACTCGATCGAGGAGGCCGCGGTGGTCGTGATCGTCGTCGACGCGTCGGCTCCGGTCGGCCGTGCCGACGTCGAGCGCTGGCGTCCTGCCTTCGAGTCGACACCGGTTATGTTGGTGGTCAACAAGATCGATGTGCATCGCCGGTGGCGCGAAGTGGTCGACGCCGATATCGAGATCGTCGCCGAGCGTGTTCCGCGTGCGGTGGAACACTCCGTCCATCCGGTCTCGGCACGGTTGGCACGAGCCGGTAGGGAGAGCGGCGATGCTGCCGTGTTCGCGGAGTCGGGTTTCGGGGCGATCGCCGACAGAATCGACGCGTTGCTGATGCAGGCCGCGGCGGTAGGGGCACAGCGCAAGTACGTTGCTGCAGTGCAGGAATCTGCCGCAGAGGCGAAGGTCGCCATCGTCGCCGAAGCTCGCGCAGTGACCGGAGGTGGTGACACCGCCCCTCTGCGTGCCCGGCGGGCGCGGCTGCTCGGTGAACGCGAACATCTCGGTGGTGACCGACGGGCATTGCTGCACAACCGTATTCAACGTGTTCGGGTCGACTGTATTCACGCTGCGGCCGAGGACGTTCGGATGCTCGGCGCGCGGGTACGGCAGACGATAGAGGGATCGCGGCGGGCCGAACTCGGCCATCTGCCCGGGCACCTCGCCGAATCCGTACAGGCAGTTCGAGCACGCGCCGACGCTGCATTGTCCACCGGTCTCCGCGCCGTGGAAGTCGAACTCGGGCTCGTCGACACGGTGCCCGAATCCGGTACTGCAGGCGGTGAGATCGACATCGGCGAACCGACCAGGCGACGCGGGATCGAGGACGTCCTGATGGTCGCACTGGGGGCCTCGGCAGGGGTGGGACTGGGTCGGCTCGTCGTTTCGCCCCTGGCTCTGATTCCTACCTTGGCCGTCGCCAACACGATCGTCTCACTGGCCATCGGTGCCGCGATCGCGTGGTGGTTGACCCGCTCACGCGCACTCGTCGCCGACCGTGCGCACCTTCGCGGCTGGACCCAGGAAAGTCTGGCTCGCGTGAAATCGGAAGTGGAACAGCGGCTGCTCTCTCGCATTCTCGATGCCGAGTCCGCACTCGCGTCGGCGTTGACCTCGGCGGACCGGGAGGCGGCGGCACGTATCGATCTGTCGCTGGCCGAGATCGATGCCGAACTTCGCACGCTCGCCGATCACAGATCGGCGCTGCTCTCGGCCTGCGATCGGGATCTGGCTGCACTCGAGCGCGGGCTGGAGCGATTTCGCGGGTCCGGGCGCGACTCGGTCGTGCCGTCGAAGCCCGTCGAATTCTCTCCCGGCGATCCGGAACCGATCGGCGCGCAGATGCGTCGAAGCGGGTAGGTGCACGTCCGAACAGGTTCGCAGGCGGCGAACAGGGACCCGACAGTGAGGAGCGTCGATGATCGCGGTGGATGGCTTCGCAGTGGGCGGTTTCGAGACGAACGAGCCGGCCGAGGACGCGTCGGACAACGGTGGCGGGTACGTCTCGACGGACTGGTTCGATCTCGACGGCGACGGTCGTCACGAGACTTCCGTTCGGACGACGGAGGCCGGAACGACGGTGGGAACGGATGTCGATGGAGACGGTGTGACAGACAAGTTCACCGCCTTCGACCGTGACGGGCACTACGAATCCTGGGAGATTTTTCGGGAAGCGAACGGTTTCGGGCAGGGCAGATCGTCCGAATCCGGCCGACTGTAGGCCATTCGGTCTGATTTGCATCGGCGCTGGTGGACGGCTTCTTGCGTCGGTCTTTCCCTATCTGAATCGGTCTTGTGACCAATCGGACAACACCCTGTTTCTGGAATCACGTCGCTCGGCGTTAACCTGATGAACAGGACATCCGGCGCTCGGTCCTCGGCTTGCTGTATCCAGTAACATGGTGTACTGCAGCTCGAACGGCCGAGCAGCGCCCCGCCGAGAGGGGAAAACCGAGATCTACTCGTGCGTGCTTGCCCACAGCGATCGTGCGAATTCTTCCCGGTTCCGGCTAACCCCAGGAGAGTTAGATGACCTCAGCGACCATTCCCGGTTTGAGCGGCACCGACAGCGTGCCGACTCGACACAAAGAACTGCTTGCCTGGGTTGCTCAGGTAGCCGAACTGACCGAACCGGACTCCGTGGTGTTCGCTGACGGATCCGACGCCGAATGGGAGCGCCTGACCGACAAGCTGGTCGAGGCAGGAACCTTCACCCGTCTCAACGACGAGAAGAAGCCCAACTCGTTCCTCGGCAACTCCGATCCGTCGGACGTGGCCCGCGTCGAGTCGCGCACGTACATCTGTTCCAAGGACGAGATCGACGCCGGTCCCACCAACAACTGGATGGACCCGTCGGAGATGCGGTCGTTGATGACCGAGCTGTACCGCGGTTGCATGCGCGGACGGACCATGTACGTCGTTCCGTTCTGCATGGGACCGTTGGACGCTGCCGATCCCAAGTTGGGCGTCGAGCTCACCGATTCGGAGTACGTCGTCATCTCCATGCGTGTGATGACCCGCATGGGTCAGGCCGCTCTGGACAAGATCGGCGACGACGGGTTCTACGTGAAGGCGCTGCACTCGCTCGGTGCTCCGCTGGCCGAGGGTCAGGCCGACGTGCCGTGGCCCTGCAACGACACCAAATACATCACCCACTTCCCCGAGGACCGCGAGATCTGGAGCTACGGATCCGGTTACGGCGGCAACGCGCTGCTGGGCAAGAAGTGCTACTCGCTGCGTATCGCGTCGGCCATGGCCCACGACGAGGGCTGGCTCGCCGAGCACATGCTGATCCTCAAGCTGATCTCCCCCGAGGACAAGGCGTACTACATCGCGGCGGCATTCCCGTCCGCGTGTGGTAAGACCAACCTCGCGATGATTCAGCCGACCATTCCGGGCTGGCGTGCCGAGACCATCGGTGACGACATCGCGTGGATGCGCTTCGGTGAGGACGGTCGTCTCTACGCCGTCAACCCGGAGTTCGGTTTCTTCGGTGTCGCTCCGGGCACCAACTGGGATTCCAACCCGAACGCGATGAAGACCATCGATCAGGGCAACTCGGTGTTCACCAACGTCGGCCTGACCGACGACGGCGACGTGTGGTGGGAAGGCCTCGAAGGCAAGCCCGATCACCTGATCGACTGGAAGGGCAACGACTGGACGCCCGAGTCCGGAACCGATGCCGCACATCCGAACTCGCGGTACTGCGTGCCGATGGCTCAGTGCCCGTCGATGGCTCCCGAGTGGGACGACCCGCAGGGTGTGCCGATCTCCGCAATCCTGTTCGGCGGACGACGCAAGACCACCGTTCCGTTGGTGACCGAGGCCCGCGACTGGCAGCACGGAGTGTTCATGGGAGCCACCGTCGGCTCCGAGCAGACCGCTGCCGCCGAGGGCACCGTCGGTACCGTCCGACGCGACCCGATGGCCATGCTGCCGTTCCTCGGTTACAACGTGGGCGATTACTTCCAGCACTGGATCGACCTCGGCAAGAACGCCGACGAGTCCAAGCTACCGAAGGTGTTCTACGTCAACTGGTTCCGTCGCGGCGACGACAAGCGCTTCCTGTGGCCCGGATTCGGTGAGAACTCGCGTGTGCTCAAGTGGATCGTCGAGCGCATCGAGCACAAGGCCGCGGGCGTCGAGACCCCGATCGGTGTCGTCCCCACGGCCGAGGCACTCGACATCGACGGCCTCGACACCACCGTCGACGACGTCGCGGAGGCACTCGCGGTGAACACCGACGAGTGGAAGGCCGAGATCCCGCTGATCCAGGAGTGGTTCGACTTCGTCGGCGAGAAACTGCCCACCGGAATTCAGGACGAATTCGACGCCCTCAAGCAGCGCCTGGGCGCGTAGTATTCACGAGACAGAACGGGGCTCACCGAGGGGTGGGCCCCGTTCTGGCTTTCGAAGTGTGCGAGATCAGGCGGTGAGAGCGGCCGCGCCGTGCAGTGTGCCGAGGCCGCCCAACGCAGCCGGCACCACCTGCAGCCCGTCGAGGAATTTCAGGCGCGCGTGCAAGGCGATCGACTCCCGGATCGGATCCCACAGCGGCGGGCCGGCCTGAGCGAAGCCGCCGCCGATCACCACCATCCGGACGTCCACCAGTGCGACCGCCGATGCGATGGCCTGACCGAGAGCCACTCCGGCGCGTTGCAATGCGGTGACGGCGAGCGGTTCGCCCGCGGCGGCATCCGTAGCCAGTTCGACACCGGTGTTCCCCGGCCAGCCCTGCTCCCGAGCCCACCGCACCGCCGAGGGGCCGCTGGAGACGGTCTCGACGCACCCGATTCCGCCGCACGCGCAGGGCGTCGTCGAACCGGGGACGACGATGTGGCCGATGTGCCCGGCATTGCCACTGGCTCCGGCGACAATCTTCCCGCCCAGCACCAGACCTCCGCCGATGCCGGTGGACACCACGAGGCTGAGCACGTCCGGTATCCCGACAGCGGCACCGAATCGATGCTCACCCAATGCCGCTGCGCTGCCGTCCATGGCCAGAAGTACCTCGGCGTCGGGCAGTGCGGCGGCGATGTGCTCGCGCAGACCGAATCCGTTCTTCCACTCGTCGACGTTGATCGGCGCGACCGACCCGGTGACGAGGTCGACCGGACCGGAGCACGCGACCCCGACCTGTGTCACGTCGACGCTTCCGACGACCCCGTGCAGCAGTGCGGCACAGGCCTCCCACACGCCGGTGGCCGGTGTCGGAACTGTCTCCGGGTGCTGCGGACGTCCGTCGTCGCCGACGAGTGCCGCTGTCATCTTGGTGCCGCCGATGTCGAGCGCGAGTGCCGTCATCGATCCAGGTTATGCGGGAGTGGAGCCTGCGGAATGACCCATTGGGTATGAGTTCGGTTTCAGGACCAGGACGAGGTTGCTCCCGAGGAACTCGCGGAGTATCGGAACGCGCATCATCCACCATGCCCAGCGCGGGTGGTAGCGCGGAAACGCGGCCAGTAGCGTTGCGTTGGGAGTGCTTCGCGCCCAACGCAATCCGTCTGCCGCGCTGATGTCGAACAGAGATTCGCCGAATCGGTTCTTGGGTTCGTGTCCGGTGGTGCGGGCGTAGCGTCGGGCCGCGTATTCGCCGCCGAGATAGTGCCACGGCCGGGTCTCGTGGCCGCCGAACGGGCCGAACCAGATGGTGTACGAGAGCACCGTGAGGCCGCCGGGTTTGGTGACGCGCAACATTTCCTCGGCCATGGTCCACGGCTCGCGGACGTGCTCGGCGACGTTCGACGAGAAGCAGATGTCGACGCTGTCGTCGCGGAAGGGCAACGCCATGCCGGAGCCGCGCACCGAACCGGGGATCTGCAGTCCGGCGGCGTGCATTTCCGAGGCGTCGGGTTCGACGGGCAGATAGCGCGCGCAACTCGCGCCGAAGACGTCGGCGAAGTATCCGGGTCCGCCGCCGACGTCGAGCACCGTCGCCGCGGACATGTCGGTGCCGGTCAGGCCGCGGTAGAGGTCTCCGATCAGTTCGACGGAATCACGGGCCAGGGCGCCGTAGAAGATGTCCGGAGAACTCTGCTCGTGCCCGAAGTCCTTCAGGAGTTTCACCGAGCGACGCAGTGTCGCGCGAGAGGCGAACAGTCGTGTCACGGCGGAAGTCACGAAAACGAACCCTAGCGGTTAGTGTGGCAGCGGTATTCGACGACGGTCGAGAAGCGAGCACGGTGGATGGGGTGAAGCGAGCGGTGCGCGAGGTTCTGTTGCTGTGCTGGCGCGATACCGGGCATCCGCAGGGCGGCGGCAGCGAGCGGTACCTCGAGCAAGTAGGTGCCGGCCTGGCTCGACGCGGTGTCCGCGTCACGCTGCGGACGGCGTCCTATCCCGGTGCTCCGGCCGAGGAGATCGTCGACGGCATCCGGATCAGTCGCGGTGGTGGTCGCCTGTCGGTGTATCCCCGCGCTCTGGCCGCCATCGCCGCCGGTCGGCTCGGTTTCGGGCCGCTCAAGGGGATCTCCCCGGATGCCGTGATCGACACCCAGAACGGCATTCCGTTCTTCTCCCGCGCAGTACTCGGTGTGCCGGTCACGCTGCTGGTGCATCACTGTCACCGCGAGCAGTGGCCGGTGGCGGGCCCGATGATGGCCAAGCTGGGCTGGTGGCTCGAGTCGACGATCTCGCCGAGGGTGCACCGCCGCAATCAGTACCTGACGGTGTCGTTGCCTTCTGCAGACGAGCTGATCGCTCTCGGTGTCGACCGGGAGCGCATCGCCGTGGTCCGCAACGGTGCCGACGACATCCCACTGTCTGTACCGGAAGGCGGCGAGGACACCCGGACGCCGCACCCGTCCTTGTCCGTGCTGTCGAGGCTGGTTCCACACAAGCAGATCGAGGACGCGATCGACGTCGTGGCTGCACTGCGCGGCAGCATTCCCGACATCCATCTCGACGTCATCGGCGGCGGGTGGTGGGAACGGAATCTTCGCGAGTACGTCACGAGCCTGGGCGTCGATCGATACGTCACCTTCCACGGTCACGTCGACGAGGAGCGCAAGCATGCACTGCTCGGTCGGTCGTGGGTGCATGTGATGCCCTCCCGAAAGGAGGGCTGGGGCCTCGCCGTCGTCGAAGCTGCCCAGCACGGTGTTCCCACGGTGGGCTATCGCAGCTCCAAGGGACTCACCGATTCGATCATCGACGGTGTCACCGGTGTTCTCGTGGGTGGTTCGACGTCCGGAGCCGAGGACCGCGATGTGTCCGCGCTGACCGGTGCCGTCGCCGAACTGCTGCAGGACGCGGAGGCCCGCACTCGCCTCGGTGAGAAGGCACGAGTCCGCGCGGGTGAGTTCTCCTGGGGCCAGTGCGCCGACGGCGTGTTCTCGGTGCTCGACGGGACGACGCGCGGCACCTGGTCGTCAGGCCTGGTGGGGGCGGCCGACGCGCACACGCCTGCCGAATCGGCTCAGAAGTCCTACCGCTAGTCCGCCGAGCAACAGCAGTGCCCACGTCAGATGTGCGAGCACAACGGCTGTTGCCGAACGACTTTCGAGCATCGCCGGATCCGGCACCCGATAGAGGGTCAGTTCCTCGTCGGAGTACACGGCGTCGAGTCGGTCCAACGTCTGCTGTGCATTGCCGAGCTCGCCGGGAGTCGTGTTCTCCACCAGTACCCAGCCGACACCCAGGGCCGCGAGAGTGTCCGCGGAGTCGCCTGCGAGCAGAGCGTTCTGCACGTCCGTCGCCCGTTTCCCTTCCCCGCGGACCGTGCCGCCTGCGACGAGGAGTTCACCGGTCTGCAGTACGTCGAGCGGCAGCATGCGGGGTGCGGGATCGAGAACGGGTGCTGAGCCGCTGTAGGGAAAGCGGCGAAACATTCCGGCGGGAAGGACGGCCACGTCGCCGTCCTGGTCGGCGAGTTCCGCCGACACCGCTTGCCACGACTGCGGGTACGTCACCGGCTTCAGTGCGCTGCCGACGCCCCAGCCGAGGTCGGGGAGCGCAACGAGCAACGCCAGCACGGCAACGCCCCCCGGCAGCCATGCATTGCCGAATCGGCTGCGCCGGGACGCCAACCAGCTGACACCGGCCGCAGCGGCGAGAGCGTACATCGGCATGGCCAGCGCGACCCACTTCTGCGAATCGCGGAGCAGACCGGCCCCGGGGACGGTGTCGCCCAGTACGCGAGCCGCCGCCAACCCCGGTCCGGTTGCTGCCAGCGCAGGAAGCACGATGGCAGCGAGTGCAACGACACCCAGGCCAACGATCACCGGATTGTGTCGACGCCGATACAGCGGCCGTATCCCGAGAGCGATGACGGTCAGCAACAGGACCGTCCCCACGACAGCGAAAAGTCCTGTCCGAGAACCGGGTACGGCATCGGAGTTCCAGATGCCGCCGAGACCGGCCAGGCTACCCACCGTGCCCAGACCTGGTTCGGCGCGTGCTGCGAATGCGGCCCAACCCGCCGGATCCGCCGGTTCGACGCCACCGCCCGACACCATCGTCGCCGCCAGCCACGGCGCCGACGCGACGGCTGCGATCGCGAGGATGGCGACCACGCGCATGCCGCGTCGGGCACCCCCGGGGAGGGCGACGACGAGTAGCGCGACGGTTGCCGCCAGCAGCGCGCCGGTGGGGGTGAGCCCGGCCGCGGCCTGGCAGACGGCGAGGGCCCACCAGGAGCGACCGGACCTGACCGCGAGTGCGGCGACCACCGTCCACGGGAGGGCGGCGTAGCCGACGAGCAGACTCCAATGTCCTTGCAGCAGGCGTTCGGCGACGTAGGGGTTCCACACGGCCACCGTCGACGCGACGAGCAGGGCAGGCAGTGGTGCGGTGGGCAGCATCTTCTGCGCCATCACCGCCGCGCCCCAGCCGGCCGTCCACAACGCCAGCAGCAGAACGGCCTTGACCACAAGGCCGCCGTCGAACACCGTGGTCAGGGCCGCGATCGCGGCATCCTGCGGCACTGCCCGCGCGGCCGCGTCGGCGATTCCCCAGGCGGAGTCGGTGAAGTAGGAACGGGGGGTGCTGACGGCGTCGCGAAGCAGGAGATATCCAGGGCCGAGCAGTGGTCCGAGAACGACGAGCGAGAGCAGCAGGCTGTAGAGCGGCGGCGTCCACCTCGACCTCGACCACGCCATGATCGGCACCCTATACCGTGGACGCATGTCGTTTCGCGCCTCGTCCGAGGCAGACCACCCGGCGGGTGCGTCCGTCGCCGGGATGGGGATGGTGACGGCCGGCTCGATGTTCGCCAATGTCGTGGCGTATCTGCTACAGGTGCTCGCGAGTCGCATGCTCGGCGTCGAGGGTTACGGCGAGTTCGCGAGTCTTCTTGCGGTGCAATTGGTTCTGGCGGTCCCGGCGTTGGCGTTGCAGTCCGTCGTCGCGCGCGAGGTGGTGCGCGGCCGCAGTTCGCGCGAGCTGCGTGGCGTCGGCTACCGCTGTGCGGCGGTCGTGGGTGTGCTGGCTCTCGCTGTGTCCCCGGCTTTGTCGGCGGCCATGGACGTCTCGGCAGCGGCGACGGTGTCGGCCGTGATCGCTGCGCCGGTGCTGGTGTTGTTGGCCGCGGAGCAGGGGCTGCTGCAAGGACGCGGCCGGTTCGGCGCACTCAGCGTGGTGTTGGCGGCGGCCGGTTTCGGCAAGGTGGCGCCGGCGGTGGTCGTGTTGCTGCTCGGCGGCGGCCCGGGTTCGGTGCTGCTGGCCACGGCGGCCGGTATCGGCGTGGTGGCCGTCGGCGCGCGGTCGGCCGCCGGAGCGCCGGTGAACGCGGTGTCGGAAACCAGGGTGACCGTTCTGACGGTGCTGCAGGCCTCGCAGGTGCAGTTGGTGCTGATCGCGATGTCCGCATTGGATCTGGTGCTGGCTCGGTCGTTGCTCAGCAGTACCGAGGCCGGGCTGTACGCGGTCGGTGCTGTCGCGTCCAAAGCAGCGTTCTGGCTGCCGCAGGCGGTCGGGGTGGTGTTGTATCCGCGCATGGCGAACCCGTTGCACTCGGCTGCCGCAGTGCGCTCGGCGCTGACCGTCGTCGCCGGACTCGGCACGGTACTGGTACTGGGGGGCGCGCTGGCGTCGCCGTTACTGCCGTTGGTTGTCGGCGACACGTATTCCGGTGTGCAGCAATACGTGTGGCTGTTCGTGCTGCAGGGGGCGTTCCTGGCGGTGCTGCAGAGCGCGCTGCTGTGGGCGATAGCGGGTGAGCGTACCCGCCTGGCCCTCGTCGCCTGGTTCGCCCTCGCGGTCGAGGTGCTGCTGTTGCTGTTCGTGGCGTCCACCCTGGCCCAGTTCGTCACCGTCGCAGCCGTTACCGCCGCAGTCACGATGGCCGTCGTGTGCGGCGTTGTCCTGTTCGGCGACAGAATCACTCGCGCGCGGGCCGGATCTCGCCGATGATCTCGAAGTCGACAGCACCCGCCAACGCCAGATAGATCGGTTGCGAGACGTGGCCGTCGGACAGAAACAGGTGCCCACGGGCACCGGTGAACGACACCGAATCGGATACGGATTCGATGATGCGAACATCTGCTGTGCCTGCCCTGTTCACCAGCGCGCCCAGCAGTTTGATGCCCTCGTAGCACGACTGTCCCAGTGCGCCGACGATCGGCGCATCGACCCCGAAGGAACGAGCGAAACGAGCCGAGAATCCCAAACTTGCTTCGGTGGCGAGGGTTTCGAAATAGCCGGACGCGACGTACAGCCCGTGGGTGTTCTCGCCGCCGGCCGCCAGCAACATGTTCTCGTCCATCAGTGGACTGAGGCGGATGCAGTGCGCGTCCAGCCCCGCACCGGCGAATTGCTGATGGAAATGGACTGCGTCGTCGCCGATGAGGAGGACCACGGTCGCGTCGGCACCCGACCGCTCGATCGCGGTGACTGTCCTTGCGAAGTCGCTCGTGCCGACCGGTGCGAACTCCGCGTGCACCACCGATGCGCCCAGCCCACGGAGCCGAGTTACCGTGATGGAAGCGCTCTTTCGGGGCCAGACGTAGTCGTTTCCGACGATCGCCCAGCGGCGTCGTCCGAATTCGCGAACGAGGAACTCCAGCGCCGGGACCAGTTGGTTGGCAGGGGTCTCACCGGTGATGAACAGTCCCGGGTAGCGGTCGCCGCCCTCGTACATGGAGGTGTACACGTACGGAATCCGTCCGAGCGTCACCGGAATGACGGCTCGCCGTACCGCCGAGGTGTGCATCCCCGCCACCGCATCGAGGGCACCGGCATCGAGCAGCGTCGCGACCTCGTGGGCCACCGTCACCGGATCGCGGCCGCCGTCGATGGACATCAACTCGACGCGGCGGCCCAACACGCCGGCCGAGGCGTTGAGTTCGTCCCTGGCCAGCTGGGCCGACAGCTCGCTCGACGGTCCGATGATGCCGAACGGTCCGGACATCGGAAAGATCAGGCCGACGCGAAACGTGTCGAACCGATCGCTGTTCATCGTGCCGTCCGTCCGCTCGGTGTCTCTTCGCGGTTCGCTTCACCATAGAATCGCTGAGAGAGACTGTAGCGCCGACGCAGTAACCGAGCAGGGGGACGATCACGTGGATCACCAGGATGCTGCGTCGGCAGCGCGTTTGCTCACCGTGGTCGAGCGGGCCGTGTCGGATCGATTGCGCGCCACCCTCGTGCCGTGGGAATTGGACCTCGAAGAATGGCGAGTGCTGTCGCTGTTGTCCGACGGTGAGGGACACACGATGGCCGAGACAGCGGAGTTCGCATTGCTCTCCCCGCCGACGTTGACCAAGGCGGTCAACCGGCTGGTGTCCAACAATCTGGTGCACCGCCGTACCGGCACCGTCGATCGTCGGCAGGTGCTGATCCGCTTGACTGCCCGTGGGAAAGAGAAGCACGACGCGGCCGCCCCGATGATGAACGACGCCGCGGCGATGGTCTTCCCGTCGGAGTCGGATCGTGAGCTGTTGCAGTCTCTGCTCCGGGCCCTCGAGACCAACGCGAAGACGGCCTCGATCACCCACTGACCTTTCTCGGCGTCCGGTCTCGGACGCGGTCTCCGCCGTAACCTGCCAGGTCGGCCGCTTTCGTGATCTCTTTTTAACATGTTTCACATTGCAATAGTGTCCACGGAAAGTATTGTTCCGATGCAGCGCAGCCAGCGCTCTCGCCGCGAACCGAAGTGGACACCCGTTCATGAACATGAAGAAATACTTCGAGGGGCCAGCGACCAGCCTCGACGATCAGATCGAAAGCTACGCAACCTCCCGAGTGCCCGACGACCAACGCTGGCGGCGGCCGGCGATCCTGCTGGTCCTCACCGGCAACGTGACCGCGATGTTCTGGTTCGCCCTCGGCGGCCAGATCGGGTTTCTGGTGGGATGGCCGATGTTCCTGATCCCCGTGGCGTACATGGTGATCGGTGCGACGCTCGTCGGCAGCCTCATCATGCGTATCGCCAGCCAAGAGGGTCTGTCGCTGCCACTGCTCACCCGCGGGCTCGGGTTCGGAACCAAGGGTTCTGCCGTCGCCTCGCTCGTCTACGCGGTCAACTACGTGTTCTACTTCGTCTTCGAGGGCAGCATCGTCTCGCACGGGCTCAGTGAGCTCGCGGGGATCGAGATCGACTCCGCCTGGGCCACAGTGGTATTCGCGCTGGTCGCACTCGTGGCACTGTTCTTCTCCTGGCGCGGTATGCACTCGATGAACATTCTGCAGCGCTTCGGGATGCCGATCTTCCTGATCCTGTTCGCCGTCGGTATGTACATGCTCGCCAGCGGTTACGTACTCGTCGGGCCCGGCGAATGGGAAGCGACCGGTGGATTCACCGCCACCGCACTGTGGCAGGCGTTCAGCCTCGCGAACGGGCAGGTCGTGTTCCAAGCACTCATCGCCACCGACTACGGACGGTTCGTCAAGAAGAGCGTCAGCTATGTCGGAACGGCCGGACTGATGCTGGCAGAACTGCTGATGATCGTCGTCGTGATGATTCTCGGTGTGTTCCTCGGTTTCACGATGCTGCGTCATTTCACCGGAACCACTGCAACACCGGAACTCTCGGCCACCGACCCGGGACTGTACTTCGCCATCGTCATGGGTCTGCTCGGCGTGATCTTCGCGGTGGTCACCCAGGTTCGCATCAACGTCATGAACCTGTATTCAGGATCCCTCGCCCTGTCCAACGCGTGGGATGTGCTCTCGCCCAGGAAGGTCGGGCGTCAATGGTGGATGGTGGCGCTACTGGTGGTGGGCGTGCTGTGCTACCCCGTCAACATTCTGCAGTACACCGACAAGTTCCTGGCCGTCACCGGCATCATGACCAACACCTGGATCTTCATTCTGCTCGCGGACTACTTCGTGTGCAGAAGACTGCTCGGCCTGGCTCCCCGCGACAACATCGAGTTCCGCGAAGGGCGAGTGCGCAATTGGAACCCCTGCGGCATCATCGCCATGGCAGCGGGCGTCGCGGTGGGCGGACTCGGCGTGTTCGGCCTCTACCCGTCGTATTACGCGTCGTTCATCGCCATGCTTCTCGGTCCTCTTCTCTACGTTCCGCTCACGATGGCAACCCGCGGACAGTTCTACGAACCACCGAAATCGAACGACCCCCTCATCACCGAAAGGATTGTGGCGTAATGACATTCACTGCAGCGGCCGTCCAATTCGAGCCCACGCTGTTCGCCAAGGAATCGAACGTCGCCGCTCTGACTGACCTCGTGGAGAAGGCGGCCTCGGACGGAGCGCGCCTGATCACGACACCCGAGATGGCAACCACCGGCTACTGCTTCCACGACACCGAGGAAGCGGCAACCGTCGTCGAACAGATCCCCGGCCCCACCACCGAGACGTTCGCCGAGATCGCGTCCCGTCGTAACTGCTACATCGTCGTGGGCATGCCCGAAGTCGATGCGACGAGCGGATTGTTCTACAACAGTGCAGTTCTCATCGGTCCCGAGGGAATCGTCGGCACACACCGCAAGACGCATCCGTACATCGCCGAGCCCAAATGGGCGGCCCCGGGCGATCTCGGGCACCAGGTGTTCGAGACCCCGCTCGGTCGCATCGCACTGCTCATCTGTATGGATCTGCACTTTCTGGAGACGGCGCGAGTGGTTGCGCTTCAGGGTGCCGACGTGATCTGCCACATCAGCAACTGGCTCGCCGAACGCACTCCTGCCCCCTACTGGATCAGTCGGGCCTTCGAGAACAACTGCTACGTCATCGAGAGCAATCGCTGGGGTCTCGAACGAACCGTTCAGTTCAGCGGCGGCACCTGCATCATCGAACCCGACGGAAACGTGGCCGGTCGCCTCGACGTCGGTGACGGTATTGTCCTCGGCGACATCGACATTCGTCGCACGCGAGAGGCTGGGCCGGTGCGCAGGCCGAATCTGTACCGTGAACTGCAGACCAACACGTACGCGTGGAACCCGCTCGATTTCTTCACCCTCTACGGCCACTCGCCCTTACCGGCCGGGCGGACTTCGTCGGTGAGCGTCGTGCAATGCACTCCGGGGACGTCGATCGACGGCAATCTCGACGACATCGAGCAGTGGGCCGCCGGCCTTGCAGGCGCGAGCGATCTCATCGTGTTTCCCGAACTGTCCGTCACCGGGCCGGTCTCCGCGGATCGCCCGCCGCGCGAGGTCGGGGAGTCGATCGACGGGCCGTCGCTCTCACGCGTCGTTGATATCGCTGCTCGACATGGTGTTTCGATGGTCGTCGGTGTGGCCGAGCGCGACATCGGATCCGATCGGGTGTACAACTCCGCAGTGCTGGTACAGCCGAACGGAACCTGCACGGCGTACCGCCAGATCCATCTGTCCGTCGAACATGCCTCGCTGTTCGATGCGGGCGACCGCTGGACCGTCGTCGACCTTCCCGTCGGGAGAGTGGGAATGCTCGTCGGTCACGATGCACTGTTGCCGGAGGCCGGCCGAATTCTGGCGCTACGTGGCTGTGATCTGATCGTTTGCCCGGCCGCACTCGCAGGCACCTTCGTCGGCTCCCACCCGGGAACCGACATCCCTCATGCAGCAGAGATTCCCACCGGAGCCGATCCCACGCACTGGCATCACATGCGCGTCCGGGCAGGCGAGAACAACGTGTACTTCGCGTTCGCCAACACGATCGACACCGACCGCGGAATTGCCGGACACAGCGGAGTATTCGGGCCGGACACCTTCGCCTTCCCCCGAACCGAAGCCCTCGTGGACGGCGACGCACCGGGCCACGCGACCTGCGTCGTGGACACCTCGAGCCTGGGTGGGGCGTACCCCACCAACGTCGTGCGCCGCAAAGACCTCGTGCTGATGCGCCAACCACACCAGTACGGAATCCTCTCGACAGCCTGAGTGGCCGAAAACGCCAGTGGCGTGGTCATGTCCCCGCTGGGGCACACAACCACGCCACTGGCTATCTGGTCGTTCCGCAGGCTCTACTCCTGCATAGGCACTTACTCCTTGGAGAGGTTCGTCCTCGGAATCTCTTCCGTGCGATCGGTCGTCCAGTCGCGGTTCGGTGCGGTGCCGCCACTGGGGGTCGGGCGAGGACCGGTGTCGGTGCGGGCCGGCTGACGGTGTCCACCGTTGCCGCCGCCGCGCAGCAGCAGAACGACTCCGGCGATCAGCGAGATGACACCGAGGATGCCGGCGACGATCGGAACGGTGCGGCCGAAGAGCGACAGCTTGTCCTGGCCGTCCTTCGCCTGCTGGATCTGGTACTCGACGGTGTTCTCGTCGAACGTGATCGGGGCCTTCAGCACGTCGACCTCGGGACGGCCTGCCTCACGGCCGTAGTACTGGTGGATCTGCTCTTCGCCCTTGACGACGACGCCGGTCTCGGGCTCGACCCACAGGGTGCGGGTGTTCTCGTACCAGCGGGTCATCGTCACCGGTGCGGTTCCACCTTCGACGCCCCAGGTGTCGGCGGGCAGCGTGACCTTGTTGGTCGGCAGGTTCACCACGGTCGACAGGTCGACCGGTCCGACGGTCTGCTGGTACTGGTACACCGGCGTGCCGTTGATCTCGGTTTCCTCGACGAAGTCGATGTCCTTCGAGGCGCGCGCGTTGACGTCGAAGTACGGGTAGCTCTTCTGCTCGGCGTTGAACGGGAACTTGTACTGCAGACCGGTGTGGGCCACTTCCTCGGCCGGCTTGTCGCCTGCCACCTGAATGGTGCCGATCGGGCTTTCGACGGGCATCGAGGTCTTGCGATCGATGGTCACGCGGTCGACCGTGGCGGTCAGCAGTCCGGTGTCGGCCTGCTTGTCGGTGCGGCGCAACGTCTGTCCGGCCTGAAGAGTCATGATGTCGGCGTCGGAGGGATCCTCGACGGTGACGAATCGCTGTGAGGTCAGCGGAACGTTCTGATCGACCACGGCGCGACCGGCTGCCAGCGACCGCGCGTCGAGGACGCTTCCGGTGCCGGTGGAGACGGTGGTGACCTCGAGGTCGAGCGGAGTCTTCTCGAGCGCCGAGACGGTGTAGGTGGGGATGAGGATGGCGGCAACCACCAGAAATGCGCCCAAGCCGATGAGGAAAAGGGCCAATATCCGGCTCGGCCCTGAGCGCTCCGCCATGCTGAATCTCCTTAGTCGACCGCTTCACTGGAAGACACCGCAGGCGGGATCGTACGAATTCCCCGATGCGCTGCCCGATTTCTTACGACACGTCGCAGGTGACAGTAACAGTCGACAGTGGCACCGGTCTCGTCCATGCCGGTTCGACACGGCACACTTGAGCCACCATGAGCACTCGAGTCCACTCGGCGTCCGTCGTACCGTTGCGTGCCTTCGTGCCCGCTCTGGAGGGGATGCGGGCAGTTGCCGCGCTCGGCATCGTCGTCACCCACGTCGCATTCCAGACCGGGGCCGCCAATTCCCCGCTGATGGGCCGAGTCTGGGGCCGGTTCGATCTCACGGTGGCGATCTTCTTCGCGCTGTCGGGATTTCTGCTGTGGCGCCCGCATGCCGCGCAGGCCCGCGGACTCACGCAGGCGCAGCCCACTCGCCGCTACTTCTGGTCACGCGCAGTGCGCATCCTGCCCGCCTACTGGGTGGTCACGGTGCTCGTCCTGCTGTTTCTGCCGCACGCAGGCGGGGACTATCGGGTGTGGCTGGCCAACCTGTCGCTGACCCAGGTGTTCGTACCGTTGACACTGACCGAGGGCATGACGCAGATGTGGTCGTTGTCGGTCGAAGTGGCGTTCTATCTGTTGCTGCCGCTGTTCGCCTGGCTGACGATCCGGCTTCGGGGATCGTCGGCGAGGTACCGAGTGTGGGTTCTGCTCGCTGCGTCCGCGGTGACGCTCTCCTGGGCGTTCATTCCGATCGCGACACCGGAAGCCATCCATCACGACAACTGGTTGCCCGGCTACTTCCCGTGGTTCGCCGCGGGCATGGTGCTCGCCGAAGTATCGGTCGGTCCGCAGATGTGGGTGCATCGTTGGGCGCGTCGCACATGGGTGATGCCCGCGATCGCGGTGACGGCATTCGTTCTGTCGGCGACGCCGCTGGCGGGCCCACAAGGATTGGTGCGGCCCGAGCCGTGGCAGTTCGAGCTCAAGATCGTCCTCGGTGCCGTGCTGGCGTTCGCGATGCTCTCGCCGTTGGTGCTGGCCGATTCCGGCCGCAGGCATCGGGTGTTCGAGCATCCGGTGATGCTGACCCTCGGCCGCTGGTCGTACGGGATCTTCATCTGGCACCTGGCCGTGCTCGCCGTCGTGTTCCCGGTGTTCGGCATCGTCCCCTTCTCCGGCGGCATGTGGTTCGTGCTGACGGTGACCTTGGCGCTGTCGATTCCGGTCGCTGCCGCGAGCTATGCGCTGGTGGAAGAGCCGGCCCGGCGCAGGTTCGCGCCGAAGAAGGCGGTCACGGCTTCCGCATCGCGCTGACGGCCAACGCGACGATGCCGATCAACGAGGCCAGCTGCACCGCGTAGGACCCGCCCACATATCCGTCGGCCGACCGCCACGGCCCGAGTGAGAGCAGCGCTGCTCCCAGCAGGGCGAATCCTCCTGCTGCGCACACCGATACGCGAGACGTGAGCTCCGACCCGTAACGGCGGTTCAGCAGCGCCGAGCCGGCACCGAGAACCAGCACCGAGATCGCTCCGACGACGCCTGCCAGCACGATCGCCGCGCCGAGCAGCGCCGCGAACGCCACCGGGGTGCTACGCCAGGGTCTGGGCGCGGGGCCTGGATCGACGACGCCGCGAGGCCGCCGCAGCGCGAAGATCAGCAGCGGAATCAACAGCAGTAGTCCGCCGAAGATCCCGAGTCGGTACCAGCGGTCGGTGGTGAAATCCAACGACACCGTGCCCGACGCCCCGGCCGGGACGATCCAGGCCTGCTGCCAGCCGTCGACGACCACCGGGGTCAGTTCGGTCCCTCCGGGTGTCGTTGCCCGCCAGCCACTGTTGTTGCTTTCGGGGATGACGAGCAGGCGATCCGAGGTGCTCGAGGTGAGGGTCACTTCGCGGTGATCGGGGCTCCATGCTGTGGTGCGCGCCGCCTGCGGTGCAGACGTGTCCGGCCACAACGCCGGAATGGGCATGGTGCGCAGTCGAAGCCCGTCGACGAAGAACGACGCTCCGGGTTCGACGACGATGTCCTGGCGTCCCTCGGGGAGCGACACGGGATTGACGAACTTTTCGTTGACCGGGATGTCCGCGTCGCAGACCGATGCGGGTAGAGCTGCGCCGGAACGGAATTGGTCTGCGGTCGCCGTCACCGAGGTGCGCACCGTCTGCCCCGCGATGGACACCAGGGGCCCGTCGAAGCAGTCGACCGTGATCTGCCGGTCACCGTCGTACGGCGGCCCGATCGGCTCACCGGCGGACAACGGTGTGACCTCGGCAAATCCGGGCGGTTGAGATTGGATGAAGCCCAACGAGTTTCGGTCGAGTACGCCGTCCCAGTCCACGATGGACAGCACGATCCTGTCGGTCACGTACGGTGCCAACGCGAGTGTCGTCGAACCGTCGGTATCCACATCGCGCACCATCGGACCGTTGCCCAGATTCACTGCTACCCGCGTGGGGTGGGCAGGCAGCGCGCCGAGGCTGGGGCTCAGCTCGAGCCCGTCCACCAGTGTCGGAGCGGGCAATTGGATGGTGAGAGTGGGGTCGGTGCCGGCTCGATCGGTGATCGACTTCTCCGGTGCCGTCCACGACGTACGCGGGTCGCCGTCGGTGGCGGCGAAGGCCGAACCGTCGAGGTCCGCGACGTCGGACGCCCCACTCGCCAACGGCCGGCCGGGCTGGGCCAGCAGGGCCTCGAGCTCGGGGGACTGCCGCGTGCGTACCGTCAGCTCGGGGATCACCGCGGTGCCCATCGGGACGTCGATCGTGCGCGAGAAGCGGCCCAGTTCCTCCGGCGACTTGGACAGTCCACTGCTGCACCGGATTCGATCGTCGGTGTCCAGGCAACCGGAGCGGCCCGGAAATTCTTGGCCCAGCTCCCACGCGTCGACGCTCGCGCCCGCAGGAGTGGGCGGCAACACCGCGCGATGCACGATGGAGACCGGCTTCGGGTTGTCCCGGTCGGAGTAGTCGTCCACCGACACCTCGCTGATGCCGAACTGACTGCCCCGGGTGCCGTCGACCGTCGACTTCGCGGTGATGCGCAGCCACGGAGTTTCCCCACCGGGCAGCGACACCGTCATCGGGTCTCCCGGCTTGTCCACCCGGGCCGCCGTCGAGCCGTTCGGAGTGGTGACCTCGACCCACTTGACCGGGTCTCCGATCGTTCCCGGGCTGGTCCGCATGTGCAGCAGCCCGCCGCGCACCGGAGTATCGAAATCGAGTTGAAGCCATTGCCCCACAGCGCGTTCGATGCCGTTGCTGATCCAACCGGTGGCCAGGTCACCGTCCACTGCGGCCGCGACCCCGCTGCCGGGCACACTGCCCCCGATCTGAGTCGCGTCCGACGCCGAACTCGACGCGGTCAACGTCGCGCCTTCCCACTCCGCGTCCACGGTCTGCGCCCCGTACACCGGATAATCGGGCACCTCGTTGAGCGAACGGCGGGGCTCGTCGGCGGCCCGCAACGCGGAGTTGTGATTGTCCACCTGACCGAAGTCGGTCTCGCGATTCATCGGTGTGTCGGTCACCGTCACCGAATCGACGGGCAGGCCCGCAGCAGCTGCATCCGACGCCAACAGCGTCGGCCCGGCCGGAACGGGCAGGCGAACACCGTTGTTGCGCAACTCGTTCGATCGAAGAATCGACTCGGGCCCGCCCTGCACCACCGGCACCCGATCCACATCGACCGTGTACGGACCGGAGGCAGGTACGTCCGCTGCGGCATCGACCGCGTAGATCTCGACGGCCGGATACGGAGGCCGTAGATCGCCGTCCAGAACCACCCCGTCCACCTGACCGGGTGCCACGTCCTCGCCGAACTCTGCCACCTTCTCGAGCCCCGGCGAACCGTCGAGCACGCGGTGGACGGACGCCGGCCGGGTGGACCGCGAATCCTCCGGATCCAGGTCGTTGCGCACGACGACGTAGCTGATGCCCTGTCCCACAAGGGTGTCGGCCAAGCCGGTCGACGGCCTGCCGTCGGCGAAGAGTCGTTGCACCGAGTCGAGGGCGCGAATGGCACCGGGCGGCGTGAGCGGCACCGCATCTCGGACGGCCCAGGGCGTGGTCGCGAGAGCCTGCAACGGCTCGTCGCGCGTCAGGCCCCAGGTCTGCAGAGCGAACGGTGCGCCGGGCACGATCAGTGCACGCTGCGCGTCGGAACCGTCGGGACTCGAGCCGGAGGCATGGTCGGTGAGCCAATCCGCGGCGTCGTGCCAGTACTGCGGCACGGCCTCGTACGCACCGCGCGGCGCGAGCTTGCCCGTCCATGCCAGCGCCGTCGAGAGCGTCAGCGCCACCAGGACCAGCGCGGTCACCGCCATCATCGGGTGCTTCTCGGGATGCGCGACGGCCGCTCGCCACGTCGGGCGTGGAACCGAACCCGGCAATAGAACCCGGGCCAGCAGATGAGCGAGGCCGAGTACCAATGGGATTCGAATGACCGGCTCTAGTTTGTGAATGTTGCGCAGAGGTGCGCCCGCGGAATCGAGGAACACTCGCACGGTTGCCGCGAACGGACCGTCGAGATCGCCGACGAACCCCGCGCCCAGGCCGACGAGGCCGACGAACAACATGATCGTCAATCGGCCACGGGCCGGCATCGAGCGCATCGCCAGACCCGCAATGCCTGCGGCCGCGATCAAGCCGGTCGCGATCACGGCAGCAGGCTGAGTCACCAGCACGGCGCCCGCCACCCGCTCGGGAGAGACGAACGGGGTCCAGCTGCCGGTACCGCGCAGCACCTCGGTCAGCGACGTCCATTGGGTCGTCGTGCCGGACGACTCGATGTAGTCGAGAAACGGTGGAGAGACCTTGCCCAGCAACAGCAGTGGGACGATCCACCACAGTGTCGCCAGCACCAGAAAGCCGGTCCACCAGGCCGCGAACACCAGCCAGCGGCGGTTCGGCCGGTGGCACAGCAGCCAGATGACGGCCACCAAAACGGCGGCGGCCGTCGCGACGGCATTGACCGCGCCCATCAACGCCACGGCCAGCGCCGATTGTGCCGCCGCACGCCGAACCGTATTTGTTGCGGACCGACTGTTCAGGCAACGAACGATGGGAACGAGCACCCACGGCGCGAGCATCATCGGCATTGTCTCCGAGGAGATCGACGCCAGAGTGGTGATCACCCTGGGGGACAGCACGAATGCTGTCGCTGCGATCAGACGGGAAGTGCGGCTGCCGACACCGAGTGCCTCGGCGAGCCGGACGATTCCCCAGAAGCCGGCGACGAGTAGCAGCGCCCACCAGATGCGCTGCGTGATCCACGGTGGGATCGACAGCAGATCACCGCCGGCGAAGAACGCCCCGTGCGGGAAGAAGTAGCCGTAGGCCTGATTCTGCACCTGGCCCAGCGGAGCGGCGCTGTTCCACTGATGCGAGGCGCGTTCGAGAAATCCGAGAGGGTTCTGCGCCAGGTCGTACTTGGTATCGGCGACGGTGAAGCCCGGGACCTGCAGAAACGTGAGCAGGAATGCGAGAGCGGAGACTCCGAAGAGCCAAATCCGACCGAGCGGCTCGGCCGAGATCAACGATCCACGTGAGCGACCAGCGTCAGCGGCTGCCGTACTCAACCTGGTTCAGCAAGGACGAGTCGGCGTTTCCGGTGCGATCGATGTCCGGCCGAGAGTTGTCTGCTGCACCGGCGGTGACTCCGAATACGACGCCGGCACCCAGTACGGCTCCGACGACGGCGGCAATGACACCCGGGACAGCGAACTTCATCTCGGTTCTCCAGTCAGTCGGCTCAGTGAAGCAGTGGGCGAGGTTGTCCCCCACGCGGGCATCACGGTATCACCTGCACCCTGTGAACCGGCCGGTGGACGCGTTACTTTCCGGGAGGAACGATCAGCACGGGTCGATGGCTGTGCCGCAGCACGTGCTCGGCCACCGAGCTCTGCAGTAGGGCCCGCAGCCCCGTGGTGCCCCTGGTGCCGGTGACGATGATGTCGACGTTCATCTCGTCGGCCTTCTCCACGATCGCGCTCCAGATGGCGGTGGTGCATTCGGTGCACTGGCCTTCCACCTTCAGGCCTGCGGCCTCGGCCAGGGCGACGCCCTCGCTGTTGGTCACCTTCGCATCGGTGAGAGCGACGTCCTCGGCCTCGTCGTCCGGCACCCATTCGGGCTGCATGACACCCGACAGACCCGACATCCGCGCTGCTTGACGCACCATCGGTTCCCAGGCCGTGACGACGATCGCGCGAGAGGTGGTGAGAAACCGTCCCGCATAGTCGATGGCTCGTTTGGCGTTGTCGGAACCGTCGTAGGCAATGAGTATGAGGTCAGCAGTCATGGTGGTGATTCTCCTCATGTCGCTTTCGTCCAGATTACCCCGCCCCCGCCCCGGATCAATGTGGGTTTCGGTCGCTCGGAGTGCAACAAAGTCGCATTGATCCCAACCGGAGGGCGGTCAGCAACACGCAACTTCTCGGCTACCGTCGTATTCCATGCGACTTCGGTTTTCGGTTCGGTCCGCTGCAGCAGTGACGGTCGGGGTGGGGTTGCTCGTCTCGTGTTCCAGTGAATCGTCGCAGGTGGCCTCGACGCAGTCGGCTCCGTCCTCGACGACGACCGCTCCGCAGACGACGGTCCCGCAGTCGACGCCTCCGCCGGCCGACGCGTGTGTCACCTTCGTCGACGGTCTGACCGAGCGGCAACGTCTCGCTCAATTGCTCACCGTGGGCGTCACCGGAACGCAGGACGCGATTCGGATCATGTCCACCGAGCAGGTGGGCGGGATCTTCGTCGGCAGCTGGACCGACGAGTCGATGCTCGGTAACCGTGAGGTTCCGCAGGTGCTCGACGCGTCCGCGGTGGCACCGATGGTGACGATCGACGAAGAAGGCGGACGCGTGTCGCGGGTTGCCGATCTGTTGGGTGCGGCACCGTCGGCGCGGGAACTGGCGCAGACGATGTCGGTGGACGAGGCGTATCAGGAGGCCTTGACGCGAGGCCGGGGACTGAAGGATCTCGGCGTCACCGTCGACTTCGCGCCGGTTGTCGACGTCAGTGCTCAGCCCGATGATTCCGTCATCGGCGACCGCTCGTTCTCCGACGATCCGCAGGTCGTCATCGAGTACGCGGGGGCGTACGCGAAGGGGTTGAAGGATGCGGGTGTCGAGCCGGTCATCAAGCACTTTCCCGGGCACGGCTCGGGTTCGGGTGACTCGCACACCGGGGCCGTCACCACGCCGCCGCTCGACGAGCTGAAAGCCAAGGATCTGCTGCCGTTCGCCGCGCTCGACACCACCGGAGTGGGCGTCATGGTCGGCCACCTCGACGTGCCAGGACTGACCGACCCCGGTGTTCCCGCCAGCATCAGCCCTGCGGCCATGGCGTTGCTTCGTGACGGCGCCGGATACGGAGCGAAGCCCTTCGACGGGCCGATCTTCACCGACGACCTCAGTGGCATGGCAGCGATCACGGCGCGGCTCGGGATCGTCGACGCGGTCGAGTCGGCGTTGGTTGCCGGAGCCGACGTGGCGTTGTGGCTGACCACCGATCAGGTGCCGGCGGTGTTGGACAATCTGGAGGACGCAGTGGCGACGGGGCGCCTTCCCGCAGCCCAGGTGGACGAGGCGGCGGCGACGGTTGCCCGGTTCAAAGGGGCGTGCGGAGCCTGATCGGTCGTCGCTCGACCTTACTGTGGAGTAACGTCTAGTGCTTCGTACGTATTGGAGGATCCATGGCTGGCGGCACCAAGAGACTGCCCCGCGCCGTCCGCGAGCAGCAGATGCTCGATGCGGCAGTGGATGTGTTCTCCGACAACGGGTTTCACGAGACATCGATGGATTCGATCGCCAAGAAGGCGGCCATCTCCAAGCCGATGCTCTATCTGTACTACGGCTCGAAGGACGAGCTGTTCGCTGCGTGCATCCATCGTGAGGGCCTCAAGTTCGTCGAGGCCCTGACGCCCGCTGCAGACCCGACCCTGACGCCGCGCGAACAACTGCGCCGCGCGCTGGTCGGTTTCCTCGGCTTCGTCGGCGAGAACCGGAAGTCGTGGATGGTGCTCTACCGCCAGGCGATCGGTCAGCAGGCTTTTGCCTCGCAGGTGCAGAGCAGCCGAGACCGGTTGATCGAGCTGACCGCAGGTCTGCTGGCGATGAGTACCCGAGACCCGGAACAGTCACAGAACTTCGGCCTGATGGCCGTGGCGCTGGTCGGGGCCGGTGAGGCCGTGGCCGACCGCGTGGCAGGCGGAGAAATCGAGGTCGACGCCGCAGCGGACCTCCTGGAAAACCTGGCGTGGCGCGGACTCGCCGGCAAGAAAACTGCCACTACCTAGCTGGCCGCCCGGGTCGTTCCGCAGGCTCCACTCCTGCCGCCACCTACACAGCCGAACTCGAAGTTATGGACGGAAATCCGGGGAAATCCGTCCATAACTTCGAGTTCGAGCTAACTCAGCGCAGGGTTCCCGTCAGATGCGGGTAGCCCTTCTTCGGGTTCTTCAGTGACAGGTCCCAGCCGGTGCCGACGGCATCGGCGTAAGCGTTGATCGTCGCGGGCAGGAGGATCGGCTTGCCGAATCGGATGCTGTACTTCACGGCCTCCGGGATACGACCTTCGACCGTCTGCAGTACCGCTGCAGCACTCCACATTCCGTGTGCGATGGTCTTCGGGAAGCCGAAAGCCTTTGCACCGAGCGAGGATACGTGGATCGGGTTGCGGTCTCCGGAGATGGCCGCGTACCGGCTGATGATCCGCTGATCGACGCGCAGGGTGCGGGTCGGGGGCGGCGGTACCTCGTCTGCAGGCGGTGTTTCACGGGGTCCACCCGAGAGCGAGGTCTTCTGCAGGCTCAGGAAGCTCGAGGTCTGCTTCCAGACCAGTTCGCGTCCCACCTTGACCTCGCTGATCAGGTCGACCAGCAAGCCCTTGCGGTGCTCGCGCAGATTCTCCGCGTGCACTCGGATGTCCAGCGGCTCCGATGCCGAGATGCCGCGGAACTGCTCGATGACGTTCTCGGCGTGCACCGAACCGATGGCGGCGAACGGAAAGCCCTTGGACACCATCAGTTTCATCACTGTCGGGAACACGAGCGTGAACGGGTAGGTGATCGGGAGTTGATCGCCGAATCGCAGCCCCGTCGCGCGGCAGTAGCCGGCCAGGTTGTCCTGGTCCACTCGCAGGCCCTTGAGCTCGAACACGGTGCTGGGCACCGTCTTCGACTTGGACCCGAGGAAGGGCAAGGCACCCAGTGCAGCCGAGGTGTAGATCTGGGACGTCTTCGGCTGCTCGGTGAGCGTGACGGTGCTCATGCGCCGAGGAGGCTCTGGCCGCACACGCGCACGACCTGCCCGGTGACGGCGTTGGATGCGGGAGAAGCGAAGTAGGAGACCAACTCCGCGACGTCGACGGTCTCGCCGCCCTGCAGCAGCGAGCTCATGCGCCGTCCGGCCTCGCGGGTGGCGAACGGGATGGCCGCCGTCATCGCGGTTTCGATGAAGCCGGGGGCTACGGCGTTGATGGTGATGTTCTTCTTCGCGAGCACCGGTGCGGATGCGTGCACCAGGCCGATGACGCCGGCCTTGGAGGTGCCGTAGTTGGTCTGGCCGCGGTTGCCCGCGATACCGGCGATGGACGAGACGTCGACGACGCGTCCGCCGTCCTTGAGTGCGCCCGAGGCCACCAGTTCGTCGGTGATGCGCTGCGGCGCAGCGAGATTGACGCCGATGACGGAGTTCCAGCGGGCGTCGTCCATGTTCGCGAGGGTCTTGTCGCGGGTGATGCCGGCGTTGTGCACGATGATGTCGGCACCGCCGTGGCGCTCGAGCAGGTGCTTCGAGAGGACCTGGCCGGCGTCGGGCGAGGTGACGTCGAGGGCCAGCGAGGTACCGCCGACCTTGTTGGCCGTCTGCGAGAGTGCTTCTCCCGCTGCGGGAATGTCTGCGGCGATGACGGTGGCTCCGTCACGGGCGAGAACCTCGGCGATGGTGGCACCGATGCCGCGGGCAGCGCCGGTGACGACGGCGACCTTGCCGGCGAGCGGCTTGTCCCACGAGGCCGGTGCCTGCGAGTCGGCGTCGCCGACGGCGATGACCTGGCCGTCGACGAAGGCGGACTTGGCCGACAGCAGGAAGCGCAGGGTGGATTCGAGGCCGGAGAGTCCGGTCGACGCGTTGGGGGAGATGTAGACGAGCTGAGCCGTCGCGCCGCGCTTGACCTCTTTGCCCACGCTGCGGGTGAAGCCTTCGAGGGCGCGCTGCGCGATGTGCTCGTCGACGCTCGACGTTTCTTCGGGGGTGGTGCCGATGACGACGACGCGAGCGGACGGTGCCAGGTTGCGGATGACCGGCTGGAAGAACTTGAAGAGCTGCTCGAGCTCGGCGACGTTACCGATGCCGGTGGCGTCGAACACCAGTCCGCCGTGCTTGTCGTCGTGCGGCTGCGACTGCGGGTAGTCCGAGAGCAGCTCACGCAGCGGCTCGACGAGGCGGCCGTTGCCGCCGATCAGGACCGGTCCGGCCAGTGGCGGCTCGCCTGCCTTGTAGCGGCGCAGCTTCTCGGGCTGCGGCAGGCCGGCCTGCTTGGCGATGAAGGCTCCCGGCGCGGACGCGAGGAACGTTGAGTAGAGATCTGGGGCTCCCTTGGAGGCTGCCACTGTCGTACCTTTCATTCAGCGCTGCTCGCTCTGAGGGCGAGGCGCACGACCGGGTGTCGACAACCAACTTACTCGCCAGTAAGATGAAACTCCACCAGGGCCATTCCCCACATGCTGGGGACGATGTTTGGAGACGTCAGTGACAAGCAAGCAGCTACGACCGGTCGCAATCGTCGGTGGCAACCGCATTCCGTTCGCGCGTTCGGACAAGAAGTACGCGCTGGCGTCCAACCAGGACATGCTCACCGCCACCATCGACGGTCTCGTCGCCCGTTTCGGTCTGCAGGGCGAGCGTCTCGGTCTCGTCGCAGCCGGTGCCGTGCTCAAGCATTCGCGGGACTTCAACCTCACCCGTGAGGTCGTGCTCGGCAGCGCGCTGAGCCCGTACACCCCGGCATTCGATATCCAGCAGGCCTGCGGTACCGGTCTGCAGTCGATCATCGCCGTCGGCGACGCCATCGCCTCGGGCCGGATCGACGCCGGTATCGGCGGCGGCGTGGACACGACGTCCGACGCTCCGATCGGCGTCAACGACGAACTGCGCGAGTTCCTGCTCTCGCTGAACCGGGCGAAGAGCACCACCGCTCGCCTCAAGCTTCTCGGCAACGTTCGTCCCGGCATGCTCGGCATCGAGATCCCCCGCAACGGTGAGCCGCGTACCGGCCTGTCGATGGGTGATCACGCCGCCATCACCGCGAAGGAATTCGGCATCCGCCGCGAGGACCAGGACGAACTGGCCGCAGCGAGCCACCACAACATGGCGGCGGCCTACGACCGTGGATTCTTCGACGACCTGGTGACGCCGTTCCTCGGCCTGACCCGCGACGACAACCTGCGTCCGGGATCGACCGTCGAGAAGCTGGCCACCCTCAAGCCGGTCTTCGGAACCAAGCTGGGCGACGCCACCATGACGGCCGGCAACTCGACTCCGCTGACCGACGGCGCGTCGGCTGCGCTGCTGTCGAGCGACGAATGGGCTGCCGAGCGCAACCTGCCGGTGCTGGCGCACCTCGTAGATTCCGAGACCGCCGCCGTCGATTACATCCACGGCAACGGATCGTTCAAGGACGGCCTGTTGATGGCCCCGACGTACGCGATTCCGCGTCTGCTCGCCCGCAACGGTCTGACGTTGCAGGACTTCGACTACTACGAGATCCACGAGGCGTTCGCTTCGGTGGTGCTCGCGACGCTGCAGGCGTTCGAGAGCGACGCGTACTGCAAGGAGCGTCTGGGACTCGACGGTGCGCTCGGTTCCATCGACCGCAGCAAGCTCAACGTCAACGGATCCTCGCTCGCCGCGGGCCATCCGTTCGCCGCGACCGGTGGACGCATCGTCGCATCGCTGGCGAAGATGCTGGCCGAGAAGGGTTCGGGCCGCGGCCTGATCTCGATCTGCGCGGCCGGTGGCCAGGGCGTCACCGCCATCATCGAGCGCTGATCACCGCAGCTTCGGCTGCTCCCCGATACGGGGACACGATCTGGGGGTCACAGGGTCGGCGGATCCGGCAAACGAGGGGTTTTCGGATCTGCTGATCACAACGTCGAAAAGGCACGCAGAGCTCGCTCTGCGTGCCTTTTCGTATCCGGTCAGCCGGGTATGCCGCTTTCCGGCGGGGTCGATTCGTCCCCGGTGTATTCCTTCACTGCCGAGTCTCCGATGTCGGTCTGCAACACGGGAGTCAGGTACTCGGGTACACCTCCGCGGATCTGGAAGACACTGGCTCCGGAAATTCCGAGGTGACTTTCTTCGGAGTATCGGAACGGGGCCAGCTGCGGGCCCTGGAAGTCCATTCCGCCGTCCTGGATCGCGGAGACGATGCCCTCACGGGTGGGATTTTCGCCGGCCGCCTGAAGTGCCTGCACGAACGCGTACGCCTGGCTGAGTCCGTAGATGCGGTAGTTGGTCAGTGGGTCACCTGTTCCGTTCTGAGCCCAGACCTTCTGCCACAGTTGCGTCCACGGATTCTCGGGGGAGTCGACGCCGGGGATGTATTCGAGCGAAATCATGCCTTCGAGGGACTGGGCACCGTTGGTGACCGCGCCCTGGGAGAAGCGTCCGAGCAGAGAACCGACCAGGTCGACGTCGGAGCCGATCGAACTGTAGAACCACTCGGGATCGTAGTTGAGCCGCATCGCGGTCAGTTGGCTCAGTGCGGTGTACGACGGGACGTTGAAGCCGAGCACGAGGTCGGCTCCGGCACCCTGTAGAGCGGCGATCTGTGGTGCGACATCGGTGTTGCCGGAGGTGTAGCGCACGACCTCGACGATCTGGTCGTCGAGATACTGGCGTACCGCGGCTTCGCTGTCCCTGCCGAGATCGTCGTCCTGGAGGAACAGCCCGACCTTGGCGTCGGGCCGGTTCTTCGTCACCCAGTCGCCGATGATCTTGCCCTCGACCTGGTAGTCGGGCTGCCAGCCGAAGGTATTCGGGTACTTCTCGGGGTCGTTGCCCCACATGATCGCGCCGGAGGAGACGAAGAGATCCGGCACACCCTCCTCGTTCAGGAAGTCGATGACTGCGCTGTGCGTCGCTGTGCCGAGTCCACCGACGACGGCGAACACTTCGTCCTGGAGGACGAGTTCGTTGACGACCTGGGTGGTGGTCGTCGGATCGTAGGAGTCGTCACGAACGACGTACTCGATCTGCCTGCCGTTGACGCCGCCCGCGGCATTGACGTAGTCGAAGTAAGCCTTTGCGCCCGTGGGTATTTCGCTGTAGCCCGGTGCTGCGACCCCGGTCAGGGGGAAGTGGGCTCCGATCTTCACCGAGGTGTCGGTGATGCCGATCGTCGAGCCTTCCGAGGATTCTGTTGCCTCGTCTCTACCGCCTGCACCGCACGCTGCGGCCAACGAGACGACGGCGACGAGTGCGGTCGTTCTGACCGCCACCGATCCGAACTTCTTCATTTCATCTCTTTTCTGGTTGAACGCAACCTTCGAAACGTGCCCACCAGACCCAGTGGGGCGAACAGGATGACCAGGACGGTGAAGATGCCGGTCACCAGTGGTGCGAGTTCGGCGGATTGCAGACTGCTCAGCCCCAGATCGAGCCCGAGGTTGGTGACCACCGGTGGGATGTAGGTGAGCAGCAGCGCCCCGATCAATGCCCCGGACAGAGTGCCGAGCCCGCCGATGACGACGGCGGAGAGCAATGTCAGGGAGAGCGTCAGAGTGAACCCGCTCGGGGCCGCGATCCGCGCCGACATCGCGAGGACGGCACCTCCCGCGCCCGCACAGGCCGCGCTGACGACGAACGCCAGGATGCGTGCCCGCCCGAGATCGATCCCGGACAGCTCGGCGGCTACTTCGTCGTCCCGAACGGCCCGCCAGCGACGGCCGATCCGGCTCGACGAGACGTTCGCCAACAGGAAGAACACGACGACGAGCAGCACCCAGCTGACGTAGGCGACGAATTTGGTTCCGCTGAGCTCGTTTCCGGTGACGAAGAACATCATGTCGTCGATCAGGTCCGGCACTTTCGGGGCCGGGACGACGAGACCCTGTTCACCGCCGAGGTAGTCCGAGAAGTACAGGGCCAGTCCCGGTACGGCGACGGCCAGCGCCAGCGTCGCACCGGCCAGGTACGGGCCGTGCAGTCGGGCGGCGGCCACTCCCACGACCACGCCCACCAGGGCAGAGATCACGGTGGCGGCCAGCAGTACGAGGGGCACCGACCATCCGGAATCGTTGGCCCGCAGCATCAATGCCGCGGTGTACGCACCGACGGCCATGAACGCACCGTGCCCGAGTGAGAGTTGCCCGCTCAGACCGGTCAGCACGGTCAATCCGCCGGCTGCGATCGCCAGGTACGCGACCGACGTCAGCTGACTCTGACGGAAGGTGCTCAGTGATTCGAGCGCCAGCACGATGACGACGAGTCCGATGACAGCGCAAAGGAAGTGGCGTCGTACCGGGGTGGCCGTGATTCGAGTGAGAGTTGCGTTCACGTCATACCCTCCTGGCTGCTGCGCTGGCGAACAACCCGCTCGGGCGGACGAGGAGAACGACGATCAGAATGATCAACGCCGCGCTCGACACGAGGTCCTGGCCGAGGTAGCCGCTGACGAAACTGAGCCCGACGCCCATCAGCAGGCCTCCGACCACTGCGCCTGCCGGGCTGTCGAGACCGCCGAGAACGGCTGCGACGAAACCGAAGACGACGATCGAGTCCATGTACCCGGGGTGCACCAGAGAGCCGCCGGCAATGAGCAGCCCGGCCAGCGATCCGACGACTGCGGCCAAAGCCCAACCGAGCGTGAGCATCCGACTCACCCGGACTCCGAGCAGCTTGGCCACCTCCTGCTCGAATGCGCTGGCGCGCATCTTCAGTCCCAGATCGGTGAACCGGAACAGCAGAATCAGCAAGCCCAGGACCACGAGAACGGCGACGATCTTGAACACGTCGTATCCGGTCAGGGCCACGTTGATGTCCCCGACCTTCTGGCCGGTGAGACCGAACGGTGCTGGGAACGAACGAAATTGGTTCCCGAAGATGATGGCCGCAACCGCATGAATGATGATGAACAACCCGAGCGTCAGAATCACCGGGTTGATGTGCGAGGAGCTGTCGACGAACCGGATGACGAGTCGTTCGATCAACGCTCCCAACAACAGTCCGCTGAGCAGCGCGACTCCGAAGCCCAACCAGTACGAGTAACCGGCGTCGATGACGACCAGTGCGACGTACGTGGTGATCATGGCCATCGGTGCCTGGGCGAAGTTGACGATGCGGGTCGATCGCCAGATGAGGACGAGAGCGAGGGCGAACGCGGCATAGACCATGCCTGTCGTCACGCCGTTGATGAGGATGGTGAGCAGTTGTTGCACTGTGGCTGGCGTCCTTTCGGCTTGCTCTAGAACCCGAGATAGGCGTGTCGGAGGGCGTCGTCCCCGGCCAAGGTGTCGGCCGGTCCTTCCACCGCGACCTTGCCCAGGTCGAGGACGACGGCATGTTCGGCGATGGACAGTGCACTTCGCGCGTTCTGTTCGACGAGCACGACGGTCATCGATTCGGAATCGACGAGTGCGCGCAGCGTTTCGAAAATCTGAGCGGCGACTTTCGGAGCCAACCCGAGCGACGGTTCGTCGAGGAGAAGAACCGACGGTGTTGCCATCAGTGCTCGACCGATCACCAGCATCTGCCGTTCTCCGCCCGACAGCGTGTGCGCCGACGAGGTTCGGCGTCCGGTCAGCGGCGGGAACATGTCGTAGATCCGATCGAGGGTCACGGCGTCGTGACTTCTGTTGCGTCCCAACGCACCGAGGCGAAGATTCTCGTCGACGGTCAATTCGGCTATCACGCCCCGGCCTTCGGGCACGTGTGCAAGCCCTTTGCGGGACATGCGATCCGGAGGTATGCCGACGATGTCGACGCCGGCGAGCTCGATACGTCCTGACGTCGGTTTCAGGAGTCCGGAGACAGTGCGCAGCAGCGTGGTCTTTCCGGCACCGTTCGCTCCGAGTACGGCGGTGATCGTGCCCGCGGTGACGGTCATCGACACCGAATCGAGGGCGGTGACCGGCCCGTAGTGCACGGTGAGGTCGGTGATCTTCAGGTGTGTCGCGTCAGTTGTCATGTGCCACCTCGTTTCCGAGATATGCGGCCAGTACGGCCGGATCCTCGCGAATCCGATCCGGTGTGCCCTGGGCGATGACCTTGCCGAAGTCGAGGACGTAGATCCGGTCGCACACGGTCATGACGAGGTCCATGTGGTGTTCGACGAGCATGACCGATGTTGCCGGTCGGTCCGGCTGGGAATCCTTGTTTGCTGATGTGAGAGAGCGGATTTCGTCACCGAGTTCGCTCATTTCGTCGTTGGACAGGCCCGAGGCGGGTTCGTCGAGCAGGATCAACGACGGTTCGCTCACCAGCGCGCGCGCGAGGGCCACGCGCTTGCGCACCGCGTAGGGCAGGCTCGGTGGCAGCCGGTGCGCGTAGCCGTCGATGCGCAGTCGTTCCAGGGTGTTCATCGCGGTCGAGCGGACCGCCGCGTCGTCGGCCGCGCTCGAGGGAAGGCCCAGGAGGCCGCTGAGGATTCCGGTGCGTGCCGTTCGGTCGGCCCCGACCATGACGTTGTCCAGCACGGTCATTCGATCGAACAGTCCCAGTCCCTGCAGCGTTCGGCTCATGCCGAGCCGGGGCAGGTCGTGTGGGCGCAGGCGGCTCAAGGTTTCGCCGTGTCGGCCGAGGGTTCCCGATTGGGGTCGAACGAGACCGCACGCAACGTTGAACAGTGTGGTTTTGCCTGCCCCATTGGGTCCGATGACGCCGAGGACTTCGCCGGGTCGTACCTCGATGGTCACTCCGGAGAGCGCGACGATGCCGCCGAAGGACACGTCGACGTCCGTCATGGTGAGGACCGGATCCATCGTGTCGAGAGAGTTCAAGTGATGCACCTCACAATCTGTTGGGTCCACTATGGGGCGTCCAGCACAACGCGCGGTATGGGCGCTCCGCACAGAATGTTTGGGTGTCTGGGCACCAGTAACGGTCAAATCACCCTGTGATGTGGGCTCTGTGCGCAAAAATGGGCGGATGGCTTCTCCCGGGGTGCGTCGCGCTACGTCGCGATCCGCTGCGCGCGGCGCTGTGAAGCCCTCCGACCAGGAGAAGATTCGCGGTGCGTGGGCCGCGCTGTTACCGCGGGCGGATGCGATTGCCGACTCGATCACGCTGGCGCTGATAGAGCAGGAACCCGCGTACCTGGCAAGCACCACTCCTGACATCGCCGGCGAAATTCGTCGCAGTACTCGCGCGCACATCAGCCAGGGCCTACGCACGCTGTCCGGTCTTGCGGCCGCGGGCGACAACGCCCGAGAGGTATGGCGTCGCACCGGGAGAGAGCGTGCGCGCCAAGGCATTCCGATGGAGTTGGTGCTGAAGGCGTACACGCTCGGGAGTCGGACGCTGTGGGAAGAGTTGATGCTCGAGCGTGAACAATGCAGGTCCGTGATCGACGAGCATCTCCTGCTCGTCGCCGGCCAGCAGTTGTGGAGAGCGCTGGACAGTCAGTACGAAACTCTCGTCGAGGCGTACCGCCAGGAGAGCGCGCGTATGCAGCAGCGTGATCTCGCCAATGTGCTGGTGATCTTGGACGGTCTCCGGTCGGGCCGAGGCGGCGATCCGGCTTTCGTGATCGAGGCCCGCGCGACCCTCGGCCTGTCGGCCTCACAGCAGATCGCCTGCGTGGTCGGCCCGCTCGACGATCAGGGGTCGCCTCCGCTCCCCGCACCCGAGGACGCGATGGACCAGATCGGCGCAGTGTCCCACTGGAACACTCGGGACGGGCACCAATTCGCGCTCGTGGCACTCGGGACCGGATCGTGGAGATCGGTCATAGACGCCCTAGCCGCGCGGGCGGTCGGCCCGGTCGGTGTCGCGCATTCGCCCGAGGGCGTGGCGTCGTTCGCTGCGGCGTATCGCCTGGCGGCACTGACGGCCGAGACCATCACCGAAGACAGTGGCGTCGCGTTGGCGACGGACCGACTGCCGAGGGTGATCATGGCCGCCGACGATCAGTCGTCGGAACTGTTGGTTCGCCATGCGCTCGGCGCTCTGTTCACGCATCCGGAGCCGCACCGAGAAACGTTGCTCGACACGTTGGCGCACATGCTCGCTTCGGACGGTTCGCCCACCAACGCTGCGAAGGCGCTCTACTGCCATCGCAACACCGTCATCTACAGGGTGCGTCGAATCGAGGAGTTGACCGGGCGTGACTTGACCGATGCCCGCGACCGGCTTCTGCTCACTCTTGCGCTGGTCAGGACGGGACATTGGGCGCGGGCCGTGGAGCAGGACGACGGTTCGACGACCCACGGTTCATTCAATCGAATGAAATGACGATGGCAATTCCGAACTCGCTGTAACGAGTGGTTGAAGTCTGCATATATTCCGTGTGGCTCCGTACTGCTGCCTGACCCCCGACCCGGCAGCAGTGCGGGGCCTTTTGCGTGCGGCGCGTGCGAGGGTCTCAGAACGAGCGGTGCTGTGCGGTTTGCGTAAGCTCGTCCGCGGGGTACGCCGCGCAGCAGGCCGGAATATGAATCGACGGTCCTGGAAGGGTCGAATGTGAGCGAGGGCAACAGTAGGTCGGGTGACGCGCCGAAGGGTGCCGAGCCCCGCCCCGACGTACCGCCGTACGACACGCCGACCGAGGTGTTCGGGGCCATTCGCGACGACGCCGAGGAGCCGAAGCACGCAGAGCAGCCGGTACCCGAGGGCCAGGACGCCACGGAATCCGACGCGAACGAATCCGATGCGAACGAATCCGATGCGAACGAAGCAGACGCGAACGATGCCGAGCTGACGCAGGCCGAGGGAACCGAAGCCGATGGCACCGCCGAGGTCGACCGATCCGAGTCGGTTGCCGACCTCGATACCGCCAGTGATCCGGACGTCGAGCAGTTCGAACAAGGCGAATCTGCTGTACCCGGCGCGGACGCGCAGCCCGCACCGGTGGCAGACGAATCGCCGACGGTGGCGCAGCCCTTTGTTCTACCGTCCTCTTCTGACGCCGGGCAACCTCAGCCACCCGCCGAACCCCCCTTTACTCCCCCTGAGAACGGCTCGGCGGAGCACGACGGAGCCGGGTCCACGCCGCCGTGGAAGAAGATTGCCATTGGTACCGGCGCGGTGGTTGCCGTCCTCGGGTTGCTGTACGCGGCGGACTGGATTGCCTCCAGCGATCGGGTTCCGCGCGGTGTGACCGTTGCCGGTATCGAGGTAGGCGGCAAGAGTCATTCCGACGCCGAGGCCGTACTGCGTGCCGAATTGGGACCTCGGGCGGAGGAGCCGATTCAGGTGGGCATCGACGACCGGCAGGTCGAGGTGTTGCCTGCCGCGGCCGGGCTGGGAGTCGATTGGAACGCGACGCTCGATCGCGCGGGTACGCAGCCCATCAACCCGATCACGCGTCTGACATCGCTGTTCGGAAGCCGGGAGATCGGCGTCGTCTCGACCACCGACGAGCAGGCACTCTCGGTCGCCATCGACGGCCTGCGAGCGGAGACGGACCGTGCGCCCGTCGAAGGCGACGTCGTCTTCGAAGGTGCCACCCCGGTAGCCGTCGAACCGCTGGCCGGGCGAGTTCTGGACGCCGACGGGACGCGTCGAAACCTGCAGACCGAGTGGTCGACGGGTGCGACCGAGGTCGTCTACGAATCCACGCCTGTCACCGTGACGCAGGATGCGGTCGATCAGGCTCTGTCCAACGTCGCGGTCCCCGCAGTGTCGGCACCGGTGGTCATCGAAGGCCGACAGAACGTGGATGCGACGTTGCCGGTGGACCGTGTGGGTGAGGTCCTGCGCTTCGATCCGGACGGGCAGGGCGGCCTCACGCCGATCTACGACACCGGTATCGCCACCGGCATTCTCGCTCCGCAACTGGTCCGCACCGAAGTTCCGCCCAAGGACGCGTCGTTCACGTTCTCCGGCGGAGCTCCCACCGTCGTTCCCGGGGTGATGGGTGAGCTGGTCGAGTGGAACAAGACCCTCGAGCAGCTTCCCGCCCTGCTGGCTGCGGACGGTCCGCGCTCGACCGAGGCCGTCTACGAACCGGCGCCGCCTGCCCTCACCACTGAGGCGGCTGAGAATCTCGGCGTGCGAGAGGTGGTCGCGGAGTACACGACCGGAGGTTTCGAGTACGCGTCGGGCGTGAACATCGGGCTCACCGCGCAGATCGTCAACGGCGCGCTGGTCAAGCCGAAGGAGACGTTCTCGCTCAACGGGTACACCGGTCCGCGCGGGACCGCTCAGGGCTTCGTCGAATCGGGAATCATCGACAACGGTCGACCCGATCGTGCCGTCGGCGGCGGCATCAGCCAATTCGCGACGACTCTGTACAACGCGTCGTACTTCGCGGGCATGGAAGACACCGATCACACCGAGCACAGCTACTACATCAGTCGATACCCCGAGGCCCGGGAGGCGACGGTCTTCGAAGGTGCCATCGACCTGAAGTTCACCAACCCCAACGACACCGGCGTGGTGATCGAGTCGTTCGCGGATTCGTCCAGCGTCACCGTCCGGCTGTGGGGCACCAAAACCGTCGACGTCGAATCGATCACCGGGCCCCGGACGCGGCCCACCTCGCCCAATACCGTGACATTGCCGGCCGGTGCCGGCTGCGTCGCATCCGGCGGGGGACCGGGATTCACCGCCAGCGACACCCGGGTGATCAGCGACGCCGCGTCGGGCAGGGAGATCTCGCGCAACACCAGAACCGTGAAATACGACCCCATCCCGATCGTCAAATGCGTCCAGCCCGATCGTCCGGCTCCGACCCCCGAACCCGACGACCCCCCGCGCCCGAACGACGACGAGTGACGTCCTGTGCTCGACGTGTCACTTCGAATCACGCGGATTCGGACTGTGGCGTCGACGCTCGATCGGGTGTTTGCTGGATGTAGACGTATGCCCGGAACGAATGCCGCCGCGACGAGGTTGCAACAGTAGAGGTGCGCTCGGCACCGCACGATCGAAAGGGAGCATCCTCCATGACGCTCACACGCACCGTCCTCGATCAACAGACACTTCGTGAGGCGTACGCGCAGTTCCCCAGTGGCGTCGTGGCAATCGCTGCGAAAATCGACGGTGTCCTGGTGGGCTTGGCGGCCAGTAGCTTCGTGTCGGTGTCGATCGATCCGCCGTTGGTAGCGGTGTGCATCCAGAACACGTCGACCACGTGGCCGAAGCTGGAAGTTGCGCCGAACATCGGCGTCAGCGTGCTCGGGGAAGCACACAACGATGCCGTCCGCACTCTGGCTGCGAAGACCGGTGACCGCTTCGCCGGTCTCGACCTCACCGTCACCGACGGAGGCGCGGCCTTCATCGTCGGTGCCACCGCCTGGCTCGACACCACCGTCGAGCAACAAATCCCAGCGGGCGATCACGCAATAGTGTTGCTACGCATCCATTCCCTCGAAGTACAGAGTGAAGTGAATCCAATCGTGTTCCACGGCAGCAAGTTCCGCAAACTTCAGCAGTAACCGCTGTTCGACTTGGTTCGGCCCCCTTCAGCCTGTTCGGCCCGCCCACCGGTTCGGCCCTGTCCGCCCACCTTCGGCCTGTTCGGTTCGCCCACCGGTTCGGCCCTGTCCGCCCACCTTCGGCCTGTTCGGCCCGCCCACCGGTTCGGCCCTGTCCGCCCACCTTCGGCCTGTTCGGTTCGCCCTCCGGTTCGGCCCTGTCCGCCCACCTTCGGCCTGTTCGGTTCGCCCTCCGGTTTTCGCAAACGCGCGCGCACTTGCTGAACGCGCGCGAAATAGTGGCCCAATCGTGGGCAATTCTGCGCGCATCTGACAAATGCGCGCGCGTTTGTCGGATCGGTCTCGTGAAGTCGGCCGGCGACGCTTTGCCGAGCCGGTTCTCCTGGTGGTGCAGCTGCGCTTCGCTCGGTGCGGCCTCGTTTGCTCGTCCACCTGTTTCGGCTCCGTCTGCTTCGCAAACGCGCGCGCACGTGCTGAACGCGCGCGAAATAGTGGCCGAATAGTCGACAATTCTGCGCGCACCTGACAAATACGCGCGCGTTTGCGGGACTGACAGTTAGGCGAACTGGTACGCCGGTACCGGTATTCATCCACAAGCCCGGAGTTGTGCACAGTCGTCAACTTTCGAGCTCGACTCCGTCGACGCATGGCCGAGACTCGGAGCATGAAGGACGACCGAATGATTCGACGCTCCGAGGCGCTGGCAGACGGGAGCGCCGATCACGAGTTGCGCGCAATGTATGAGCGGGGTGGCTGGGAGCGTTTTGTGAATGGCGTCTACGTTCCGTCGTCGAGATTGGCCGGGCTGACAGAACAGGAGCGGCACAGACTGTTGATCGATGCGATTTTGCCGATCTTGTCCGGTGGTTACGTCGTCAGTCACCGTTCGGCTGCACTACTGCACGGATTACCCTTACCTACTGGCGGATTGGGCAAGGTTCACATCACCCGACACCGCCGCGGCGGCGGTCGTACGGATACGACTGTGACCGTGCACTGTGCACCGTCCTTATCGAGCGTAACGGTCGACGGTGTCTCGGTGACCTCGCTGGCTCGGACAGTGGTCGACCTTGCTCGAACCGAGACGCTGCTGTCTGCGGTAATCGCAGGTGACGTGGCGTTGAAGTGCTGTGACGAGAGTGAGCTCGACGCGGAGTTGCAGCGGGCTCGGGGCTGGAAAGGTGTGGCGCAGGCGCGACGAGCCGTGAACCTCATGGACGGGCGCAGTGAAAACCCCGGGGAATCGCAGAGTCGAATCATATTGCGCGAGGCTGGATTCGACGTCGAGTCTCAGGTGGAGATCCTGGATCCAAGTGGGCGATCGGTGGCACGGATCGATTGGATGGTCAATGGCCTCGTCGTGTGCGAGTTCGACGGTAAAGCCAAGTACACCAAGTACTTACGACAGGATGAGAACCCCGGCGACGTGGTGTTCAGGGAGAAGATACGGGAGGACGCGGTGCGCGATCTCGGCTATCCGGTGGTGCGCTGGACCTGGGCGGACCTGGCGAATCCAGCAGAGTTGGTGGCGCGCGTTGCCCGAGCTGTAGAACGGGCCGCTGCCCTGCCGGCACCGCGAGGGAGCGTGCGAATTACATCGAGTGGCGAGCAAACGCGCGCGCATTTGCCGAACGCGCGCGAAATCGCCTAACTATTCGGCAGAATCCGCGCGCATCTGACAAACGCGCGCGCGTTTGCGCCGCTACGCAGGCCGTCAACCAACCCACACCCGGCGCACAAACAACAACGGCCGCACCCGTGAACAGGTGCGGCCGTCGAAGGTTTCAGGGAATCAGAATGCTGCTTCGTCCAGTTCCATGATGTCGTTGTCGATGTTGGTGAGGATGGCGCGCGTGGCGGTGAGCTGCGGCAGGATGTTCTTGGCGAAGAACGAGGCCACTGCGATCTTGCCCTCGTAGAACGCCTTGTCCTTGCCCTCTGCGCCGTTGTCCAGTGCGGTGATGGCGATTTCGGACTGACGCAGCAGCAGCCAGCCGATGAGCAGGTCGCCGAAGCCCATGAGGAAGCGCACCGATGCCAGGCCGACCTTGTACAGCTCGGTGGGCTGGTCCTGGGCGCCCATGAGGTGCTGGGTCATCGAGGTGACGATGGCCTGGACGTCCTCGAGGGCGGTGGCGAGCAGTGCGCGCTCGGCCTTGAGGCGTCCGTTGCCTGCTTCGCTGTCGATGAACGACTTGATCTGTCCGGCAACGTGAGCCAGTGCTACGCCGCGGTCGCGGGCGATCTTGCGGAAGAAGAAGTCCTGCGCCTGGATGGCGGTGGTGCCCTCGTACAGCGAGTCGATCTTGGCGTCGCGGATGTACTGCTCGACGGGGTAGTCCTGCAGGAAGCCGGAGCCACCGAAGGTCTGCAGCGATTCGGCGAGCACCTGGTAGGCGATCTCCGAGCCGACGCCCTTGACGATGGGCAGCAGCAGGTCGTTGACGCGGTAGGCGATGTCTTCGTCGGCGTCCGAGACCTGCTTGGCGGTGATCGGGTCCTGGTGTGCGGCGGTGTAGAGGTACACCGCGCGCAGGCCCTCGGAGTACGCCTTCTGCATCATGAGGCTGCGGCGCACGTCGGGGTGGTGCGTGATGGTGACGCGCGGTGCGGTCTTGTCGGTCATCTGCGTCAGGTCGGCGCCCTGGACGCGTTCCTTGGCGTACTCGAGTGCGTTGAGGTAGCCGGTGGAGAGGGTACCGATTGCCTTGGTGCCCACCATCATTCGAGCGTGCTCGATGACGTCGAACATCTGCGCGATGCCCTTGTGGACCTCGCCGACGAGCCAGCCCTTGGCGGGGACGCCGTGGCCACCGAAGGTGAGCTCACAGGTGGCGGAGGCCTTGAGGCCCATCTTGTGCTCGACGCCGGTGACGAAGGCGCCGTTGCGCTCTCCCAGTTCACCCTTCTCGAAGTCGAAGAGGATGGATGGAACGAAGAACAGGCTCAGACCCTTGGTGCCCGGTCCGGCACCTTCGGGGCGTGCGAGCACGAGGTGGAAGATGTTCTCGAAGAGGTCGTCGGAGACGGCCGAGGTGATGAAGCGCTTGACGCCCTCGATGTGCCAGGAGCCGTCGTCCTGCTTGATCGCCTTTGTGCGTCCTGCGCCGACGTCGGATCCGGCGTCGGGCTCGGTGAGGACCATGGTGGCACCCCACTGGCGCTCGACGGCGACCTTGGCCCATTCCTTCTGCTCGTCGGTTCCGTTGTGGTACAGGATGTTTGCGAAGCCGGGGCCTGCGGAGTACATGAAGGCGGCGGGCTGCGAGCCGAGGAGCATCTCGTTGATGCCCCACAGGAGGTTACGAGGCGCTGCCATGCCGCCGACCTCTTCGTCGAGGCCGACGCGCCACCACTCACCGTCGGCGAGGGCCTTGTAGGACTTCTTGAAGGATTCGGGCAGCTTCAGGCTGTGGGTCTCGGGATCGAAGACCGGGGGGTTGCGGTCGGCGTCCGCGAAGGATTCCGCCAGGGGGCCCTCGGCCAGGCGTACTACCTCGCGCAGCATGTCACGGGCTACTTCACCGTCCATGTCGCCGAAGTTGTCGCCCTCGAGGGTCTCGTCGAGTCCGAACAGCTCGAAGAGATTGAATTCGAGGTCCCGGAGGTTGCTCTTGTAATGGCCCATTGCTCGTTCGCTCTCCAGTCGGTGGTGCGGTCTCGTGAGTACCGCCCAAGTTAGCTACTCGTCGGTAACTTAACGGATATTACCCCCGATCGGTTCCGCTGCCAAGGGCGGACCTACTCGCCAGTAATAGAGCGTCGATCGCTGTGCCGCCGGTCACGTCTCGATACCGGTTCTCGGCCGTGGTGACAGTGAGTCGGTCCCCGACGTCCGACGCCAGATCCTCTGGCGTGTACAGGATCTCGGGCTCCTGTGGACCGCCGACACCGTCGGTGATGTTCGACGAGTGATGGCCGAGAATCATGAGGATTCCATCAGGTTTCAACGCGGACATCGCAGCCGACACGGCTCGGCGTCGCTCGTCCGGGGGCAAATGGAGGTAGAACATGAGCACCAGGTCATAGTTGGGCTCGGTTGCCAGCTTCGTCACATCGGCGTGTATCCAGGTCAGGCGCTCGCGCACCGACCGCGGGGCCGACTCGGCCACTCGACTCGCCCGCGTCAATGCCACCGACGAGAAGTCGACGGCGTCCACGGTCCAGCCGCGCGTCGCGAGCCAGATGGCGTTGCGCCCTTGGCCGGCCGCCAGATCGAGGGCTCGACCGCGCGGGATTGTCGTCGCGACTTCGACCAACGTCGCGTTCGGAGCCTCGCCGTAGACGAGTTCTCGGCGTTCGTATTTGCGATCCCATTCGGCAGCGTCCACGCCGGAAGCCTAATGGGAACTGCTACAGCGTGGCCCGCAGCAACAGCACGTTGTAGTTCTGGAACACCGTCGCCAAGAAGTAGAGGTCGCGGCCCGTCGAGAACGGGTGGATGTACGGGGCGTAGATCGAGCTGATCTCGCGAGTGTCGACCAGTACCTCGGGTGGGCTGCACGGTCCGACGGGCGATGAGGAACGCCGCAGCACAATGGAATTGGCGTTGTCGGTGGTCATCATCAGGTACTGGCCCACAGCGGCGTTGTATGCAACCGACAGTTCGCCGACGCCGTCGACGATGGGTGCGGCCGCAGCGGGATCGCCCTTCTTCCACTCCTTACCCGTCCAATATTCGTATTCGCCGAGCCTTCTGATGTCCGCATCTCTGACGCGAGCGACGTGGCCGAGTGTGGAGCGACCCGGCGGTGTGCCGTACTGGTAGACGTATCCGTTGTCCTTCAGGTAGGCGCTTTGCTGGAAGTTTCGATCTCCGCCGGCGCTCGGCCTGTGGGTCTCGGGTAGTGCGGCCCAGTTTTCTCCGTTGTCGGTCGAGGCGGCGAGGCCGGAGAAGTTGGTGTCCCAGGTACCTGCGGGCCCCCAGTTCTTGACCGACATGAGGTTGAGGTACTGGGTGTCGCCCACGGCGACTCCGGCGGTGGGGATTCGGCTGATTTCGACGAAGGGGATCTTGGGGCTGGGGACGACTTCTTTGGTTTGTCCGACGGCGTCCTTGACGACACTGTCGAAGTTCATGCCGTCGGCGAGGTTTCGGTCGTTGCTGCGGACGATGGCGTTGCTGCGCCAGGACCAGAGGCTGCCTTGCAGGAGGTTGGGGACGCCGACGCCTGCGGTGTCGCCGAAGGCGGTCAGGACCTCGCCTCGGCCGTTGTCCCACATGATGCCGAGGTCGGTGCCGATCATGTTGACGTTCTGGGTCATGTTCGGGCTCGACATTCCGGTCACCTGGGCGACGGCCTGTGCGCGGCCGTGCAGTTGCGGTAATCCAAATGTTCCGTTGAGACCGGCGATGGGGTTGATCGCGTTGGGGTCGGCGAGGGCCGTTGGTCCTGTGACCAGCACCGATGCGGTCACCGTCAGTGCTGCGACTGTCAGGACTCTGGATCCCACGCGTGGCAAAATTGCCCCGTTTCATGGTGTTTCCCCGATAACACCTCGGAACCATAGCAGCGGTTTGTTATAGGTGGGGTAAATCGACTCGAGCCTGGTTTCGCGAATCGGGCGAATGCACCTCCGTGTCGTAATCTGGACACCGTGAGTGATCTACCCGATTCCCAACTGGCGCGGGATCTGTCCGTCAGTGCGATGCGGCTGAATCGGAGACTGCGTCTGCGGCATTCGAGCGACCGGTTGCCGGTGGCTCAGTTGTCGATTCTGACGACGTTGCTTCGTGAGGGTCCGATGACGACCGGTGAACTGGCTTCCCGGGAGCGAATCAAGCCGCCGTCGGTGTCGCGGTCGTCGCATCAGTTGGTCGAGGCCGGCCTGATTGTCCGTGAGCCGCACCCGACCGACGGCAGGCAGGTGGTGCTGCAGTTGACCGAGGCGGGCGTTGCGACTGCTCGCGACGAAGTGGCGTCTCGCGAAATCGCTCTCGCCGAACAGTTGGACGAGTTGTCGGCTCGGCAGCGGGAAACGTTGGCCGCAGCGTCGGCAATCCTGATCGAATTGGTCGATCGAGTCGACTGAGACCGTCAGTTCTCGTGTTGAACTTCGCGATCGAGACCGTCGATATTCCACTCGATGGTGGATCCGAGTTCCTCGGAATCTCCTCGGTGCGCGACGCGGCCGAGGACGGTGGCGACTATTGCAGCGCACACCATCCAGACGACTACGCCTATCAGCAACCCGGTCATGGACACTTTGTAGCACTGATGTCTGAGAAATCGCCGTGAAACGGTGGTTATGAAGTGTTGCTGTTCGATATACATCGCGTGCGGTCCGGCAAATGCGACAAAGTGAAGCTTCTTGTTCCCCAACAGATGTAGAGACCCGACGGATTGTTTTCGTGTCCTTCTCGAAAACAAAAATCAATGAGTTTTGCGTAATTGTTCGACGACTCGGCGAAAGCGACTGTTCGGTGTGCACATATTCGACACCACATCGAGATCGGACTCGAAATCCACATCTCGCAATTGCGACACCATGGTGACCTCGGCACCCGCAGCGGTCAGTGCCACCAGAGTGTCGTCGCCCGTCGACGGTGCTGACATCGGTACGTTCAGCAATGCCCGGGCCTGAGCAGGATTCCGTAGACCCAGGATCCACCAACCGCCGTCCTCGGCGGCACCGAGTAGATCGGTGTCGGCCAGCAGCGCGGCTGCGTCGCTGAGCAGTCGCCCGGTGACCTGCGGGGTGTCCATTCCGATCTGAAGTACCGCACCCGCGGGTGCGGCGTCGGCGTGCGCATTCGCCAGCCGTTCGCCCAGTCCGTCGCCGCGCTGCGGGATCACGGTGAACGACGCGAGGGCTCGGGTGAGTTCCTCGGCGCGGGCCGCGTCGTGAAGATGGCCGGTGAGGGCCACGACGCGGTGGTCGACGTCCGCTGCCGCGACGGCGTCGAGGGTGTCCAGCAGTGCGGCAGCTGCCACCTCGGCGGCGGCCGCGTCGCCGATCGTGGCGGCGAGACGAGTCTTGGCAAGTCCTGGAACGGGCGCTTTGGCCACGACGAGGGCGGTGACGGTCACGAGAGCACCTTCCAGAAGTCGCGCACGGCCACGATGGTGCCGCGGACCGAGCCCGAGACCTTGGACGTGCCTGCGGTTCGTGGTCGGTAGTCCACGTCGTGTTCGACGACGGTCCAGCCGGCCTCGGCCGCGAGCACGAGCAGCTGCAGCGGGTAGCCGGAGCGTCGGTCGGTGACATCGAGGTCGAGTAGTGCTTGTCGGCGGACCGCTCGGATGGCACCGAGGTCATGTACGGGCAAGTTGTACTTGGTCCGAAGTCGAAGAGACAGAACGGCATTGCCTATTTTTGCGTGCAGCGGGGAACTTCCCTTGGCGGGCCGGCGACGGCCGACGGCCAGGTCTGCGCTGTCCAGTGCAGCCACCAGGATGGGTAGGTCGCGTGGGTCCATCGAGCCGTCTCCGTCGAGCACGCAGACGATATCGGTGTCGGCGGCGAGGACGCCCGCGTGCACGGCGGCTCCGTATCCAGGCACGGTTTCCGCTACCACTGCCGCGCCGTGGGCGGCTGCCACCGCGGCGGTGGCGTCGGTCGAATTGTTGTCCACGACGATCGTTCGATATCCCGGCGGGATCGAATCCAGCACGGCCGGAAGCGATTCGGCTTCGTTCATGCAGGGAATGACGACGGTGACCGATCCGGGCTCAGACACGGGGTGGGCCCGTTCCCTCGGCGTCGCGCAACGGTGCATCGGCGAACGCGGTGAGACCGTCCTGCGGCAGGATCTGCGCGCGAAATCCCAGAACCTCTTCTGCCAACTGCGGACTGGCGACGATGTGCCGTACGTCCCCGGCTCGGTACTGGCCGGTGACCTCGGGGGCTGGTCCACCCCTGGCGTCGGCGAGAACGGACGCCACCTCCCCGATGGTGATCGGATGACCCGAGCACACGTTGAGCGCGGTGAAGCCGTCCAGTTCGGCGGAGATGGACGCGATGTTCGCTGCTGCCACGTCGTGCACGTGGACGAAATCGCGGGCTTGCTTGCCGTCCTCGTAGACCGTGGGCGGCTTCCCGAGTTCGAGCGAGGACCGGAACATTGCCGCCACACCGGAATACGGGGTGTTGCGCGGCATGTGCGGGCCGTACACGTTGTGGTAGCGCAGCGCGACGACGGAACCACCGGTCGACAGTGCCCACGCCGAGGCGTAGTTCTCCTGCGCCAGTTTGCTCGCTGCGTAGGTGCTGCGCGGTTGCAGCGGTGAATCCTCCTCGACCAGTAGCCAATCGAGTGGCTCGCCGGACGCAGGGTCTCGGTTGTCGAACAGTCCGGCGTCCAGATCGGCTCGGGTACGCGGTCGCGGGACGACGGTCTCGCCGGAGGAATTGAGGTAGCGCCCTTCGCCGTAGACCACCATCGACGATGCCAGTACCAGGCGGGAACACCCTGCCTCGTACATCGCCGCGAGCAGGACTGCGGTTCCGAAGTCGTTGTGGCTGGCGTATGCCGGCGCGTCCGCGGCGTCGACGCCTGCGCCGACGACAGCAGCCTGATGGCACACGACATCCACACCGCGTAGCGCTTCGACGAGTGAATCCTTGTCTCGCACATCCAGATCGGTGATGCCCTCGGCTGTCGCGCCGGGTCCGTGGGCCGAACCCAACATGGCGTCGACGGCGACCATCTCGAAATCGGTGTCGCGCGCTGCGTCGAGGATGTGGCCCCCGATGAATCCGGCTGCGCCGGTGAGCAGTACGCGAGTCATGGCAGCTCGACCGGCAGTGTGACTCCGGCGTGCACCCGACAGTGGGGGCACTCGCCGGTCGGCGCGTCGCGCACTGCGGATCGGACGAGCGCCTTGAGCGGTTCGATGTTCTTCTGGAATTCGGCGAACACGTCCACTGCTTTGACTCCCTGACCGGATTCGATCCCGGCGTCGAGGTCGGTCACCAACGCTATCGGCGCGTAACAGAGTTCGAGTTCGCGGGCCAGGACGGCTTCGGGATGACCGGTCATGTTCACCAGTGTCCAACCTTGGCGCGCGAACCACTTGCTCTCGGCGCGAGTGGAGAACCGGGGACCCTCGACGACCACCATGACACCGCCGTCGACCGCGGACCCCTGGACGGCCGCGCTGCGCAGCTCCCCGCAGTAGGGATCGGCGAATTCGACGTGGATGCCGCCGTTGTCGAAGTAGGTCTGGGTACGGCCGGACGTCCGATCGACGAGTTGATCCGGAATCACGACGGTTCCCGGACCGTATTCGGCCACCAACGATCCCACGGCACACGGGGCGAACACGCGGCTGACACCGAGCATGCGCAGCGCCCACATGTTGGCCCGATACGGCAGGGTGTGCGGCGAGTATTCGTGAGCGCGGCCGTGTCGAGGTAGAAAGGCAACTCGTCGTCCTTCCACCTCGCCGACGGTGATCGGTGCGCTCGGTGATCCGTAGGGCGTGTCCAGCTCGATCTCTTCGGCGTCGTCGGCGAAGAACGAGTAGAAGCCACTGCCGCCGATCACCGCGATCTCGGCCTGTAACCCCGCTTGCGTGTTCATCTACCCATCCTCCATCACCGTCGGTCGATATGCTGGTCCGAAACCGTGTTCGTCTTCAAGTCCGCAGGGAGAAAACACTATCCGTTACTGGAGAGAAGCCGTCGCCGGTGCGCTGGCCGTCGTGCTCGTTGCCGTCGCGTTCGTCGTTCCGTATCTGGGCAACGAGATCGTCACCCCGATCATCAACAGAACACCGCAGCAGGTGCGCGATTTCGCCGACGCCGCACCGCTGTTCGGTTTTCGTGAGGTTCATGTCGGATGGGGAACGCCGTTCGCCGTCCTCATCGCGGTGGCGACCGTGCTGTGGGGACCGACCGTGGCTCGACGCCTGTCCTGGACGCGGCTGTTGTTCGTCGTCTGGGGTGCGTCGGCGGCGTGGACGATGGCGCTGGCGATGGTCGACGGTTGGAAGCGTGGGTTCGTCGACCGGTTGGCCTCGACGGACGAGTACCTGCACGAGGTGCCCGGCATCACCGACATCCCCGCGACACTGCGCGGATTCTCCGAGCGCATTCTGGATTACCAGGCGGATTCGTGGACCACTCACGTCTCGGGCCATCCGCCCGGTGCGCTGCTGACGTTCGTCTGGCTCGACCGTCTCGGTTTGAGCGGCGGGGCCTGGGCGGCAACGCTGTGCGTGTTGGTGGGAACCAGTGCCGCAGTTGCTGTGGTTCTCACGCTGGGTGTTCTGGGCGACGAGGACATGGCCAGGCGCGCAGCACCGTTCGTGGCGATCGCACCGGCAGCGATCTGGATCGCCGTCTCCGCCGACGCGTTCTATGCCGGGGTCGCGGCGTGGGGTATCGCGCTGCTGGCGGTCTCGACGAAGCGCTGGCTGTGGCCCGCATCCATCGGTGCGGGAGTGCTTCTCGGGTTCGGAATCTATTTGAACTACGGCCTGGTGTTGATGGGTCTGCCGGCGGTCGCGGTGCTGATAGCGGGCCGAAAGGTTCTGCCGTTCCTCGGCGCGGTGATCGGTGCCCTGCTCGTTGCTGGGATCTTCACGGCGTACGGATTCTGGTGGTACGACGGGTACGAGCTGGTGCAGGAGCGGTACTACCAGGGCATCGCCAAGGATCGTCCGTTCGAGTACTGGGGCTGGGCGAACTTCGCTGCACTGTTCTGCGCGCTCGGCATCGCTGTGCCCGCGGCGTTCCCACGCATCGCCGCGCGGGTGCAGCCGATCAACCTGTTGGTGCTCGGCGGCCTCGCGGCGGTGGTGATGGCCGATCTGAGTCAGCTGAGCAAAGCGGAGACGGAGCGAATCTGGCTGCCGTTCGCGATGTGGATGTTGATCGCCCCGGCGGTGCTGCCGCGTCGAACACATCGATTCTGGTTGGCGCTGCAGGTGATCGGGGCCTTGGCCGTCAATCATCTGCTGTTCACGAATTGGTGAGCGGAGCCGGAGTCATCTGCGCGAACCAGCGGCCGTCGATCGGAGCCACGTCCACCATCTGCAAGCCGGCGGCGCGGGCGAGGTCGGCGGTGGCGTCGGCGCTGACACTCGACCAGGCGAACCAGTCGCCGACCATGGTGTCGGTTTCCCAGCGGACGGTGCGGTGCCGAATCCCGGAGTCACTCGGTTCGTCCACCTCGGCGATGATGGCTCCGTGTGGTGCCAGCAGATCGGCGGCTCGGCGTAGCAGGCGCACCGGATCCCCGCCGATGCCGATGTTGCCGTCGGCGAGCAGCACACACGACCACGTGCCGGTGCCGGGCAGAGGCTCGAAGAGGTCACGGAGAACGGCGTTTCCGCCGCGGCCGATGGTCAGGTCGACGGCAGCCTTCGACGTGTCGACGCCGAGCGCCGAGAGTCCTCGTCGGGCAAGAGCTTCGGTCAGCCGGCCGGGTCCGCATCCGAGATCGATGGTGGACCCGGTACATCGGCTGATCATGGCGTGGTCGGCTCGGCGATCCTCTTCCGAGGATGCGCTTCCGCCCATCCAGCGGGCCGTGGGCAGACGTTCTCTCGAGCCGTCGGAATCGCCGATCCAGCAAGGCAATCCAGCGGCGGCGCGGTGGAAAAGGGTGTCTGCGGTGACGCTCATGTTCGGCTCCGTACCACGGTGAAGCGAATGAAGTAGACGACGGCGCTGGCGGCGAACAACACCGTTGTCAGAACCAGCCATCGTTCCAAGAAGGGGTCTTGGGTCAAACCTGTTGCCGCACGATAGGTCTCCGCGCCCTGGGACAGTATTCCGGGGAAGAACATCAAGAACGTCAGCGCTGTGCCGAGGGCCGGGACGCGAATGTAGTTGATGGGCGAGACGGTCAGCTGTAGTCGTCCGAGCCCGGTGAGAAGGCGATCGGCCGCCGAGTACAGCGGGAACAGGACCGCGTCGTGCAGCAGTACCGATCCGAAGAACCAGACGGCGATGGAATGCCACCAGATGTCGCTGTTCCACAACGTTTTCGGCCCGGCGATGTGGACGACGTAGCCGACCAGCGCGAAAGAGAGCAGCAGGCCGACGGCATGCAGAGGGTGGCCACCGTATATCCGTCGGAAGGCTCTCATTCCCGGTCCCCTGTCGCGTTTTACGAAACGTCTGTGAAAGCACCAGAGCGCGAGCAGCACCGACGTCGTCGGTGACTGCCCGCGCACGGGTTCAGGAGCTGATTATGCGGCGGTCTTGACCGTGATGGTCGCAACGCCGACGAGCAGTCCCGGGGTGACAGCGTCGGTCTTGAACGTGTCGTTGAGCAGTCCGGCTGCGGTCTCCGAGATCTTCACCTGCGTGCCCTGCAGGATGGCGGTGTTCTCGGGGCCGGTTGCCAACGGCTGCAGGGTGCGGCCGTCGAGGTCGAACAGCACGGCGTCGGCAGCAGCCTCTTCGCCGTTGACCGTGACGTCACCGGTGAGCAGCGACGTGCCCGGGTCGATGTCGAAGTTGGTCAGCTCGACCACGGTCTCGCCTGCGGTCAGCGACAATCCGCTGCCGTCGTGGTTGATCTCGCCCTGCACGTAGGGGTCGACCGTGCCGGGCTCCCAGTACTTGACGTCGCCACCGGTGATCGGGAAGCGAATGGAACCGTCTGCGAGAGTTGCGGTTCCGACTACGCCCGGCGTGAGGCCGAGGGTGGTCAGTGCGCCCAGGAAGCCGGGGTCGAGAGCAACTGCGGTGTCGACGCCGTTGCTGAGGTCGGCGACCTCGGCTGCGGGCTCGGGGGTGCTCTCGGTGGTCTCCATGGCCGACGATTCCGAGGAGGTGGCTGCGTCGGTGGTGCTGGATGCGTCGTCGCTGGAGCACGCGGCGAGCGGGACGATGGTGAGTGCACCGATTGCGGTGGCGGCCAAAGCTTTACGAACAGTGAACATGTCGGTCAACCTTCCGTGCTCGTCTCTCGAGCGTTGTGGGTTATTCGGCGCTGCTTGCCGATCGGATGGGTCTTCATCGCGATGCCTGCATTGAAGCGGTGCCGACCTGTTACCCCACGGTGTGAACGGTCAAACCAGACATGTTCACGTTCGGCTCAGCCCAGGATCAGATCCGCGGCTCGTTCGCCGATGATCACCGACGGTGCATGGGTGTGGCCGCGGATGATGCTGGGCATGATCGATGCGTCGGCGACCCGGAGTCGGTCGACACCCCGAACCCGCAGCGCGGCATCGACGACGCTGCCGGCATCGTTGCCCATCCGCGCGGTGCCCACCGGGTGGTACAGAGTGTGCGCGTTCTGCTCCAGGGCCTCGGTGAGTAGATCCGCCGGGGAGATGTTCGACGCCACCCTGGGGCGTACGACGTCCCCGAGCTGGCCCTTCAGGGACGGGGTCTCCGACAGCGCGACGCATACGCGCAGTCCCTCGATCATGGCCTTGCGGTCCATGCCGTCGGGGTCGCTGAGGTAACGCGGCTCGACGATGGGCTTGGCCAGGGGGTCGGCGGACCGGAGCGTGATCTCGCCTCGGCTCTTGGGTTGCAGCAGGACTGTGCCGATGACCGCGGCGTGCGCGTCGGCGGCGATCAGGCCTTCGTCGAAGAACGGGGCCGGGCCGAAGATGAGTTCGAGGTCCGGCAGCGGCAGATCTTCGCGGCTCCGGATGAAGCCGTATGCCTCCGCGACGTTGGAGGTGAGCATGCCGCGTCGGCGCGCGAGATAGTTGATGAGCTCGGGAATCTTCTCGGCATGGAACAGGGAGTCCTTCTCGGTCTTCCATCCGATGAGGGCAGCCAGGTGGTCGAGAAGGTTCTGCCCGACGTCCGGCGAGTGGTGCCGGACGGCGATGCCGTGGGCTGCGAGCTGCTCCTTGTCTCCGATGCCGGAGAGCATCAGCAGCTGCGGTGTGTTGATGGCTCCGCCGGACAGAACGACTTCCTTGTGTGCGCGCACCGTATGGGTGACGCCGTCGGAGGTGTATTCGACGCCGACGGCGGCGCTGCCCTCGAAGAGAACCCGGGTGGCCTGTGCCTCGGTGAGGACGGTGAGGTTGGTGCGCTTCTTCGCCGGGCGAAGGTAGGCGTCGGCGGTGCTCCAGCGGGCGCCGCGTTTCTGGTTGACCATGGTGCGGCTGAAGCCCGTGGGTTCGGGCAGGTTGGGGGTTTCCACCGAGTAGCCGGCTTCCTCGACGGCGGAGAGGAAGGACGAGGTGAGCGGGCGTGAGCTGCGCTGGTGGGACACGATCAGTGGCCCGCCGGTTCCGGCGTCCAGTTCTGTTGTGCCCTCGATGTTCTCGATCTTGCGGAAGTATCCGACGAGGTTGCGGAATGACCACGAGTCGTCGGAGTTGGCCGCCCACTCGTCGTAGTCGGCGGCGAATCCGCGTACCCACATCATGGCGTTCATCGACGAGGAGCCGCCGAGCATCTTGCCGCGCGGCCAGTAGATGCTGCGGTCGCGTAGCCCCGGCTGCGGTTCGGTGAGGTAGTCCCAATCGACCTCGGTACGAAAGAGTTTGGAGAAGGCCGCGGGGATGTGGGCGAACTTGTTCTTGTCTTCCGGGCCTGCCTCGAGCAGGATCACGCTGTTGCGGGGATCGGCGCTGAGCCGGTTGGCCACCACTGCGCCGGCCGAGCCCGCGCCCACGACGATGTAGTCGGCGGTTGTGTTCCGTGTGCTCATGATTGTCCTCAGGGTTCGTCGGCAGCTGTCGTTGGACGCTGCTCAGCCGCGCAGGGCGGAGGCGAATATTGCCGGGAGTTTGGTCCAGGACGGTGCTCCGGCGAATGCGGTGAGCAGTTTCCCGGTCGATGCTGCGGTTTTGTTGGTGACGAACCACGGCGGCTTGGGGGAGATGGACATCTCTCCGCTGATCAGCGACCTCGACAGTGGGCGGAAGGGTCCGCGTACCACGGTTCGTTCGGCACCGTCGATCAGTAATGCGTTGTGCACGATGCCGATTCCGCTCTGCACATCGTCGACGGTATGGCCGGGGAACGCGCCCCAGGTTGCCGATGCGGTGAGGAATCCGAGGGCGGTCCAGGCATTGACGGCGATGGTGCCGTACCGCAGGTCTGCAAGCATGGAGTCGAACTTCTCACCGAGTTCCTTGATGGTGCTCGGCGTGCCGATGATGTTGATGCCGAGGGTGCCGGTGAACTCCTCGTTGGCCGTCTGGACGGCCTTGGCGGCGAATGCTGCTCCGCTGTAGGGCAACTCGATGACGCCCATCACGGGTGCGAAGTACTCGGTCTGCAGGAGCGGTGCGTACTCGCCCGGATCGAGGTCGGTGATGAGCACACGGCCACCGCCGTCGCCGAGCCGTTCGGCCGACGGGTACGTGGCGGTGGCGTCGGACACGCGTCTGTCGCTGCCCGGGTAGTAGGGGGCGCGGGCCGGTGCCCGGTCGAGTGCGGCGCGCAGGGCTGCGATGAACTCGTCGCGCTGCTTCCATTCCGAGGACAGCACGACGACCTGCGAAGCGACACAGTTGTATCCGCTGTTGTGCAGTCGCTGGGTGGCTACGTGTTCGGCTTGGAACTCGATGTCCGCGCGGCTCCACTCGCCCGGCAACACGATGGTGGGCGAGACGCCACCGAGTTCACTGGAGATCTCCTTGGTCAGGATCGGCCGGTTCGCCGCCTTACGGGCGGCACCGTCGGGTCCCGGGCCGAAGACGATGGCGTCGTGGGTGATTGCGCTGCCCGTCATATGGACGTGGTCGACGCGATCGTGGTTGACCAGGTAGGTGCCGACGTCGGCTCCACCGGTGAGCAGACGCAGCGCGCCGATGTCCACCAGTGGGGCGAGGATCTTCTCGAAGACCGGCAGCAGTGGGTCCATGATGGGGTTGAGCTTGAGCGCGACGACGCGGTTGAAGGCGATCAGTTCGTACAGGGCGTCGAGCGGGGCGATCGAGGTGATGTTGCCCGCGCCCAGGACGACGCCGACGCCCGCGGTGCGCGTCGGGTCGAGTTGGGCGAGGCCTGCGGTGCGCTGTGCGGTGGCACGGTCGATTCCCGGCCGGAGCCATACCTCGGCACTGAAGCCGTTGAGCAGTAGCTTCTCGAAGTTGTTGAGCGGCAACACCGATACGGTCGTTCGTCCGCCCGGGGCTGTTCCGAACTTCGCTCCGGCCAGCGGGCTGCCGCCTGCCTCGAGCGCGGAGAGGGTGTGCGCGAGCGTGCCGAGACCGCCGAGAAGCGAGTACGGGCCGGAGAGCCATTCCTCACCGAGCAGGTTGGACGAGGGGTCGAGGCCCTTGACCGACGCGGCGGCGGTGACCCACTCCTGCGCATGCGTCGTGGTGAGGGCGTGCATGCGCTCGAGCAGCGCCCGGCGGTCGGCCAGGCCGAGCCTGCCCCAGGTCTGTTCGCCTGCGTCGAGGTCGGCAAGAGCGGTATCGACCGCCTGGGAGGCGTCCGGTCCGTTCGTCGGTACAGGCTGCAGATGCGGGGTGACTTCGCTGGTCAACTTTTCGTCTCCACTCGTCGTTCGGATACACGGCTTCGAGTGTGATTCTGGTCGCATTCGGGGCGGCAGGCTATGGGCCGCCGCTGTCAATCGAGCGCAGCGGATTGTGCCGTCGCACAGTTTGGGTGTGGTGTGGCTTACATCGGCCGGGCTATGGTTCAGTCATGACCACCACCGAGTCCGTTCTGCATCCGTCACCGACCGAGCTGGCGGCGGCGATGCTCGACGACGTCGACGAGCTGGCGAGCGAACTGGTCCGGCGCATCCTGGGAGCCGAGCACGCGTATCTGGAGGCGACGCTGCTCACCGCGGATCAACTCCACGAAGCATCTCGCAGCAATCTGGCCTCGATGTTGGGCAAGCTGTCCGGGCGCGCGCCGGTTCGGCTCGAGTCGGCGCAGCAGGCGGGCAGGCTCAAGGCCGAGCAAGGTGTACCGCTGGCGGCATTGCTGCACGCGTTCCGGCTCGGTGGTCGGCTGGTCTGGGACGAGTTGATGGTGCGTTCGCACGGCCGGGCCAGCCACGCGCTGCTGGACATGGCGGCGCAGGTGTGGGCATTGGTCGACGTGTATTCCGACGAGGCGGCCGAGGCGTATCGAGAGAGCGCCGATATGCGAGCCCGCGAGAGCGCCGAAGCCCGCGGCCGGCTGATTCGGGTGCTGTTCGCCGATCACGCCGCGAATCCGGCCGCGGCGGCGGATGCCCTGCGTGCGTTCCGAATTCCGGATCGCGGCTTTTTTGCGGTGGTATCCCAGGAACCCTCGTCGACGGGACTCGGTATCGAAGGCGTCGTCGCTCGGTTGCGGGCCGCGGGAACCGAGTCGGTGTGGGATGCCGAGGTGGACGGCAGCATCGGATTGTTCTGTGCCGCTCGGGAATCCGACATCGATACGGCACTGGCCACTTTCGGAGAACTGTGCCCGGGGCGGATCGGTGTCAGTTCGGTGTTCCGGTCGCCGTCGGGAATCGGTGACGCCGTGGGGCAGGCCCGTCTGGCCCGGTCGTGCAGCTTTCCCGATTCTGTGCCGTCGACGCCGGTGCGCTACGACTCGGTCCCGGTGCCGTTACTGCTCGCGCGCGACCCGAAATCCGGCCGTATCGCGGCTCGTCAGATCCTCGGCGATCTGTTGGCGTTGCCCCGCGCCGAGCGGACGAGTCTGCTCGCCACTCTCGATGCGTGGTTCTCGTGCGGTGGCTCCACCAAGGACGCCGCGGAACAGCTGCACTACCACCGCAATACGGTGTTGTACCGATTGCGACGTATCGCCGAACTCACCGGTCGCGACTTCCGTGATCCCGTGCAGGCCGCCGAACTCTATGTCGGGCTTCGAGCCCATCAGCTACTGACCTGACGGGTCAGTGGCTGGCCAGCACGACGTCGAGGATTCCCGTTCCCAGCGGTACCGGAACGCAGGACGGCTGACGCGCATTCGCGGGGTCGAGTGCGTTGAGCGCCAGACGCAGCGCAGTCGGGTCGTAGGTGAAGGTGAAGTGGGCGACCTCGGTGTCGGGGCACACGTCCTGGATCACGATGTTGTGCGCTCCCGGATCTCGCAGCAGCGCATTGGTATATGGCTGAATGACCTCGTCTACCTTGGTGGCGATCGAGGTGTAGTCGACGCCGGGGACGGTGTCGCCGCCGGCGTTGAGGTTTTCGAGAAAGTCCGATCCGGCCATCAACTGGGCGAGGCCAGGGCCGAATTCGTCGGCTACCAGACCGGTCGCGCCGGGCACGGCTTGTACGACGGGGGCGACTCCGTACATGGTGCCGCCGTAGGTCGGTGACGCGATTCCCACCCATCGGTCGACGACATCGGCCCCGCCGAGCCGGTTGACGAAGTATCGGGCGACGGCAGCACCCTGCGAGTAGCCCACCACGTCCAACGCCGCGGCGCCGGTCGCGTCGAGGATGGTCGCCGTCATCGATTTCAGTTGTGCTGCACTGTCTTCGATGACGCCGTAGCCGTTGGACTTACCGTCCGGTGAAGTGCCGTAATTGATCGCGAAGACACAGAAGCCTGCGGCGCGCAGGATGGGTGAGAAGCCGGCCCAATCGGAGTAGGCGGTGGCGTCGGTGCCGTGGACGAGAACGACAGGATTGGGGTGCTCGGCAGAGGGCACGCAGCTCATGTCGTTGGCCCCGGGCGGGGCGGCGTCGCGGTTGGTCGACGCGTACCGAATGGCATCGGCGTGGTCGGGTTGCGGCGGTGCAGCGGCGATGGGCATGAGTGGGCCGGCATGTGCGAGTGGTGCCGCTTGGGTCGACAAGGCCGACAGTGCAGCGGTGAGTGCGACGACGAGAAGAATCAGACTTCGGCGTGGTCCGCGCATGATCACACGGTATTCCTGCAGTTGTGAAATGTCCCTACGAATTCGGACATGAACGCATAAAAGTCACAACAATAGTTCTGTAGCGATTTTTGTGTCGCATGCCGATTGCCGACCGAGCTACCGGTGACGGCGAGGGTGCAGACGCAGGGATCGATCGAAAGACGGGTTTACCGCCGACAAGGGGAACGTGGAGCCGGTGACGGGAATCGAACCCGCCTCTCAACCTTGGGAAGGTCGCGTTCTACCAATGAACTACACCGGCGTGTGGTGCGGCGTCCAGATTAGCAGGGTGGCCCGACGTCGATGCGTACACCGTGCAGCAGGGCCTGGGCGTCCTCGGCCGGCACCGGTTCGGAGAAGAGGTAGCCCTGAGCGCGGGTGCAGCCCAAGGCCACCAATGTGCTCCTGGCACTCTCGGTTTCGACGCCTTCGGCGATGATGCTCAGGCCGAACGCGTGCGCGAGCCCGATGATCGACTGGACGATCGCGAGGTCGTCGGTCGCTCCCGATCCCAGGTCGGTGACGAACGCGCGGTCGATCTTGAGCGCGTCGACGGGCAGCTCCTTGAGGTGTGACAGCGAGCTGTATCCGGTACCGAAGTCGTCGATGGCCACCTGCACACCGAGGTCCCGCAGTTCTCGGAGCGTCACTCGAGTACGCGAAAGATCCTGTACGACGGCCACTTCGGTGATCTCCAGGCACAGGTTGCAACCCGCGATCGAGAATTCGTCGAGGGCGCTCGCCACGGTGGCCGCAAAGCCGGTGGTGACCAGCTGTACGGGCGAGATGTTCACGCGCATCACGATGTCGAGGCCGGGGATGTCCCGTTGCCACGCCGCCAAGGTCCGGCACGCGTGGTCGAGAACCCACCGACCGAGCTCGCCGGCGAGGTTCGTCTCCTCCGCCACCGGAATGAAGGCCGACGGTGGTAGCAGCCCGCGGGTGGGGTGACGCCACCGAACCAGTGCCTCCACCGCAGTGATGCGCCCGGTGACGAGGTCGACCTCGGGTTGGAAGTGCAACGTCAGCGAGTCGCCTGCAATGGCGTCACGCAGATGGATCTCGACGTCGTTGCGGAGTTCGGATTGCGCGTGCATCTCGTCGGTGAACAGCGAGATGTGATGTCCACCAGCACGCTTGGCCACCAGAGCGGCTTGCCCTGCTTGTCGGAGCAGGGAGTCGGCGGTGTGGGTGCCGGGCACGCCGAAGGCGATTCCGATGCTCGCGCTGCGACCGATTCTCTCGACACCGAGAGTGACCGGTGCCTGTATCGACTCGGCGATCGTGCGGGCACGGTCGGTGGCGACGCGGTGCGAGCACGGGCCCGCCAGGACCACGACGAACTCGTCGCCGCTCAGGCGGGCCGCGAGACTCGCCGATTCGTCGACGAACGCCTGCAGGCGTTCGGCGACAGCCTGGAGATACTGGTCGCCGGCGAGGTGTCCGAGAAAGTCGTTCAGCGCCTTGGTGCGGTCCAGGTCGATGTGCAACACCGCCACCGGACCGGGCATCGACGGATCGAGTCGGTCACGGAGGTGCTGCGTGAGTGCGGTGCGGTTCGGGAGTGAGGTGAGACCGTCGTGCAAGGCCGAGAACCTGATCTGTTCCTCGGCACTGACTCGCGCCTGCAACTGCGACAGCAGAGCAGCAATTGCTTTGAGGGCGTTCAGTTCTGCCTCGGACCAACTTCGGTCTCCCACTTTGATGAAGCCCAGAATCCCGGTGGTGCGTTCGGAGTGCAGCAGCGGCACGACGGCCATCGAGGTGGCGCTCAATCCCGAGGCGGTCTCGACGCGTCGGCGATAGTCCTCCTGCTCCGGGTCGGGCCGAAACACTGCCGGTTCGGACAGTGTTTCGGCCATCGCGAAGACCGAGTCGGCCTCGTCGAAGTAGACGACGGCCAGGGGGTCGGGATCGGGCACGCTCAGGCGCGGTGGCCATTCCGCGGTGAGTCTGGTTGCCCGGGCATCGAAATCGTGGTGCCGGAGAAAGCTGAAATCGATGCCGAGGTAGTCCACGAGCTGACGCAGTACCGACAGGTATGCTTCTCGCACCGTCGCCGCGTCGACGCCCATGAGTTCGGTGGCGACGCCGGTGACGAGGACCTCGAGTGTCCGACTGTTCTCCAGGGCCCTACTCCCGCCTCTCGTCGACGCGGTCTCGTGAACCGCTCCTGTAGACGCAGTGCAGGACTGTTCCCCCTGGTCTATGCCGGACTCTACCCCGGTAAGGACGCCGAAACCGCGACTCTGCGACTGTATATCGCGCCTCGTGGCGCAGTGCCGAGCCGCAACACCAGAGCGATCGACTCGGCCTCGTCCAGTTCCGCCAACGTCCGCAGCTCGAAGTTCAACTGCTGCAACGTCTCTGCGTGGGTCGGAGACAATTCTCGGTGCTCGTCCATCGTGCGCGCGTAGAGGAACGGTGGTGAGACGGGTTGAACTGCCAGTGCGTGCAGATGTGAAGTCACCCAAACGTTCTCCGTTGCAAATCCACCCCGGATGTAATGCGCCGGAGTCGATCCGGGCACCACGATCACCGCGAGCGCGGAGCTCGCCGATACCCGATCGCGCATGTCGGTGGCCAGAGCAGCGCCTGCGTTCCAGGCAGACACGAGCGCCATGACGTCGGGCCGCCCGATGATGTCCAGCGTGGACAGGTCTGCGGCGTCGATGCCGAGGCTGGCGACGTCGATGCCCCGATCCGGGTCCGGATCGCCTGCCCAGCGCAGTTCGGAGAACATCTCGCGGTGCAGATGCGGCGTGAGATACCGAATCCGGTCGGCGGCCGCGAGAATGTCCGCTGCCGCGGTGATGGACTCGCGCGTCGTCAACAGCACGGCACGTCCGCCTTCGGCGGCTGCGGCCGCAACGAGATCGGCGACCACCGCATCGTCCAGCGTCGACGGTGACCCGAGCTCGCGGTCCGTGGATCGGGTGAGCACGGCGTCGAGGAGGCATCGATCGGTGATCGGTCCGGCGGTACCGTCGCGCAACGACAGCTCGACCGCCTCGTCGGTGATCTCGATGCCGGCGAGCATGCCCTGTGCGGTGGCGGCCACGCGCGCGTTGAATCCGGCTGCGCCCACAGCGACGAAGCTGCCGCGGTACGCGATATCGAGGGTGGACGTTCGGGATCGATCGACGTCGACCCGGAAGGTCCGGCCGTTCGAGAAGAAGGTCCACGGCTGACTGTTTCCGCCGGAAGGCGCTCGTCGTGCCGCTTCGAGTATCGAGTCTCGGGAATCCACGCTCTGCGGACCGGCCGCATCACCCGAGACCTGTCTGCGGGTGGGGGCCGGCGTGTTCAGCCCGTCGAGGTGCACCTCGAGATCGATGCGGATACGGCCGGACGGTAGGTGCGCTCCGGTCCCGAAGCGTCGGACCGCCGCGGCGATGGTGGCACCCCCGAGTTGGACGTCGCCGCCCAGCTGGGGCCACGTCTCGATCGTTTCGCCCACCTCCACCATCGAGGCCGCCATCCGAGCCGAGAGCAGGGAGGCGTCGAGCTGATCGAGCACGATGGGAATCTTGTCGCGGGTTCCGAGTCCGTGCAGACCGGCGGACTCGATGTCGCCGAGTACGCCGTGAAACACCGGCCGCTGTGGTTCGAGGTCGAATCGCTCGACGTCCAGCAGACCTCGATCGGAGGTCTCCATCAGTACGGGGATTCGACGCGACCTGGCCGCCTCTCGTGCGCGGACCTTGATGTCGAGGGAGTCGCATTCCTCGACGAGCAGGTCGAGTCCGTCGAAGAACTCGTCGATCGTGGTCTCGTCGATCCCGTTCCGAAAGACCTCCACCGTCAGATACGGATCTATTTCGGCGATTCGCCGGGCGGCGACGATCGCTTTGTTGACACCCAGATCGATGATCGACGCCGGAATCCTGTTGAGGTTCGACAGTTCTATCTCGTCGAAATCCGCGAGGCGAAGAGTTCCGCAGATTCCCTCGAGTGCGAGAGTGTGCGCAATGGCGTGTCCGACGCTCAATCCGATGACGCCGATCGTGAGATCTCCCAATTTCTGCTGTTCCTCGAGGGTTATCTTGTTTCTGTTTCGGTCCAGTCGGAGGTGCCGATACGAATTCGGACCGAGAACGGCGACGACGGTATTGCGCCACGGGAAATAGACCCACCTGTCGCTTTCGTCGAGAAGGCTCTGCTCAGGGCTCGGCAACAATGCATGCAGTCCGGCTCGCTGGGTGGCGCGTTCGTCGAGAACGGTGATCGAGGTGTCACCCCGTAGCTCGTCCAGGGCGGCCCGCTGTGTGGCGACCGTCTCGTCGAATATCACAGGCTGCCAGCTGTATTCGGCAGTGATAGGAATCGTCACGACGCCACCGCCGAGTGCAGGTTCTTCGACGTGCCGTGCTGTGCGAGCAGCGAGACCGTGTTGCGTTTCATGCGCCGCCACGTCTCGAGTTCGGCATCGAACGCGAGAGTCGTTCGGTCCCACCAGAACACCTCGGTTCGGTATCGGTCGTCGGGGTAGGGCACCGGTTCGATGTGCGTTGCGATCGCTGCTCCGGTGCGCAGCCACGCGGCGCGGACGTGGGAGGCGGCAGTGGCCAGCGCGTAACGAGCGCCCAGCAGTGCTGTGCTGTACGCCGGTGACTGCGCGATCATGGTGGTGACGGCGCGGCCTCGGGGTGCTCCCGGGGCAACCCACGCCGACTTGATCTCGACGACCCCGTCCTCGATGCGGCTGTCGAGCATCGCGCGAACGCGGTGTCGGCCCTCGGGATGCGCGGCGAATTCGACGAGTGCGTGTGATTGATCGGCCGAAGAATACGGCCCTTGAACGCGAACTCCGCCGAGGATCGTTCCGGTTCGGTCGAGAGCGGCGAAGAACAATGCGGTGGTCCCGCCGTCGCGAATTGCCGATATCTCGAGCGCTGGTGTCACGTCGTGGCGTCGATAGCTTTCTTCGGCACCGTCGAGAAATTGCGTCCACAAAGCGGGACTTCGGGTGGGAGTCGTGGCCAGAATGTGGCACTGGGAGGGATGATCGAAGTACGAAGGAACGTCGATTCGAATGCGCTTGGGTCGAATGTACATAGGGGCTCTTCCTGAGGGAGTGTCACCGAATGTGAGAGGTGTGACCGATCGATTGTCCGACTGTTCGGTCCGCCCGTACCTGTGGAAGTGGTCACTCGGGTGCTTCGCGTAAGGCCCGTGAGGACCAGTAGCCTGCAGTGGTGCTGCTCTCCGACCGTGACATTCGTGCCGAAGTGACCCTGGGCAACCTGGCGATCGATCCCTTCGATCCGTCGATGGTGCAGCCGTCGAGCGTCGATGTGCGACTCGACAAGCTGTTCCGGGTGTTCAACAACACCCGGTACACCCACATCGATCCGTCCCAGCAGCAGGACGAGCTGACGACGTTGGTGGAGCCACGAGCGGGTGAGCCGTTCGTTCTTCATCCGGGGGAATTCGTCCTCGGTTCCACTCTCGAACTGACGACGTTGCCGGATTATCTGGCGGGTCGACTCGAGGGGAAGAGCTCTCTGGGCCGGCTGGGACTGCTCACCCACTCGACGGCAGGATTCATCGACCCGGGATTCAGCGGTCACATCACGTTGGAGCTGTCCAACGTCGCCAACCTGCCGATCACGCTGTGGCCGGGAATGAAGATCGGGCAGCTGTGCCTGTTCCGGCTGTCGTCACCCTCGGAGAATCCGTACGGCAGCGCCGCGGTCGGCTCCAAGTATCAGGGGCAGCGTGGTCCCACTCCGTCGAAGGCGTATCTGAACTTCATCCAGTCGGACGTGACATAGACCAACGTTCGGTCTGTTTTCTTGGACGAAACCTGGTGAGTTCCCGGTTGTAGCGGTATTCTGGTGCTCGAACGTGGGTTGGGGCCTACCAGAATGAGGTTTCTCGTGTCCGCGGTACCCGATCCGACCGTGCTCGGCGCTTCCCTGGGGTCGAGTGGCGTCCGCAGTGTGATCAGCGACAGCTCGGGTGTCGACACGGTGCTCCACGTCCTCGAACCGGTTGCCACCGGGCCCGCGCCCAACGGTCTCGCCCCGGATCCTTGGGATGCCGTCGTCGCATCGGTGCACAGCACGGCAGACGAATACGCGTCCGCTCGCTACTACCCGGTGCTCGCCCTCCGCGAGAGCGATCCCGACACGGCCTTCCGCGAGGACTTCTCCGACGGCATCGTGCTCGTATCCGAACTGGGTGCGCAGCTGGGCGCGTTACGAGAAACCGGAGTGCTCGCCGGTGAGCGTTGCGTCGCGCTGTTCGACGTCGGCGCATCCGGCACCAGCGTGTCGGTGGTCGACGTCGAGTCCGGTCGCGTCCTGGCCTCGCATCGCACCGAAGAACTCCGCGGCGACGACTGCGACCGTGTGCTCAGCGACCACCTGATCGAGACGTTCGGCGCGGCGGAGGCGTTGACGGTGGCAGCTCGTCGACAGCTCGTGCACGACGTGCAAGACGGCAAACACCAGCTGTCGATCCTGCGCAGCGTCTCTGTCGTCGGGCCGTTCGTCGGCGGTCGCGCGTCGTTGTGGCGACACGACCTCGACGAGCTCATCGGCGACGCCGTTCGTGCGGCAGTCTTCACAGCCGTCGACGTGCTCGAGTCCGTCGCCGCGAGCGGCGTTCACGTGGAGGCGATCGTCGCAGTCGGCGGCGGTGCCAACATGCAGATCGTTCGGCAGACACTGTTCGACGCCGTGTCGGTGCCCGTCTACGTTCCGGAACGACCGGAATTGTTGGCCGCCCGTGGGGCGGCCGGGATCGCGCGGACCGTGGGAGCCAGGCCTGCACCGGCCCCTGCCGTGACCGCCGTGACCGCCGTGACCGCCGTGCCCTCCCGTCGTCCGCGGCACAGCGGCAGCCCGTCGAGGCGAATGGCCAGGGCAGCGAAGTCCCGCCGCGTCGGGGGCGCACTCGCCGCGCTCGTTGCGGTGTGCGTGGCCGGAACCGTGGTCGCGGCAGCGGCCCGGACCACCGACGACACCCCCGAACCGTCGATCGCGACCTCGCAGAACGCGTCGCCCTCCGCCCGATCGCAGGCTGTGATGCCGGCGGTGGACGGCTCACCGTCCGTGTCGACGCCGCCCTCGGTGTCGGCCACGGACGGGGCCGCGTCGTCCTCGACGTCTCCGACATCCGGAGTCTCGACGTCCTCTCCTGCACCCACCTCGCCGAACAGTGGCGAGTCACCGCCTCCAAGCCACACGATTCCTGACGTCACTGTCCTTCGGCCCGCGCGTGAGGGCACTCGAGTTCCGACGACGACCACGGCTCCGACCACCACGACGGCTCCGGCTCACCCCACGACCTCCACTGCGCCGACCACCACTGCGCCGACCACCACTGCGCCGAGCACCACTGCACCGACCACAACGACGGTGCCGCACACCACCACTCGCGCCTCGACCCCGACGAAACCCACGATCACCACGCCTCGGCGACCGTAGACACCGCCGTTCGTTTCGCCGTGGCGGCGATAGATCTACGGTTTCGACCGCCACGGGGCAGCGTCCTCGAGGCAGGATGGTCGGTATGGAGTCACAGACCGAGCGCGAAGACAAGTTCGATGTCGATGCAGACTTCGAGTTCCCCTCCCTCACCTCGCTCGTTCCTGCCGACGGCGCGGCGGTGGAGACCGACACCGAACTGGTCAGCGAGTATTTCGACACCACCGGTCACGATCTGCTGCGTCGGGGAATCACCCTTCGGCGACGCACCGGAGACTCCGACAACGGTTGGCACGCAAAGGTTCCTGCGGAGAAGGCACGAACCGAGATCAGGCTTCCACTCGGTCACGGCGACCCGCAGGTCGTGCCCGACGAGCTGGCCGACGTACTGCGCGGGGCGGTCATGGGCAAGCAGTTGTCGGCTGTCGCCACCCTGACGACGCGTCGGAAGATTCGTACCGTCACCGATGCATCCGGAGCCGTCGTGGCCGAATTCGCCGACGACGCGGTGTCGGTCGTCCTGATCGGCGGCGCGACCGGGCCGCAGTGGCGTGAGGTGGAGGTCGAGCTCGGGCCCGCCGGCTCGGAATCGTTCCTGAAGAAGGCGAGCAAGGTGCTTCGCGCGTCGGGTGCGACGCCGTCGGCACATCCGTCCAAGTTGAATCGTGCGCTGTCGGTGGTTCGGGAGGAGCCGGCGCACGACGGGCTTCGGTTGCTCGTCGATTATCTCGACGAGCAAGCGCAGGCCATCGTGGCCGGCGACGTGTATCTGCGCCGCGGACTGGATCCGATTCACTCCACGCGGGTGGCCATCAGGCGCTATCGGAGTACGCTTCGCGTCTTCGGCAGCGTGTTCGAGGACGAGCCCGCAGCCGCACTCGAAGCCGAATTGTCTTGGTATGCAAGCCTGCTCGGCGAGGTGCGAGATCGGCAGGTGCAGCGGGCGCGGTTTGCAGCGGCGCTGCGAGACCTTCCGTCGGAACTGGTTCTGGGCCCGGTGGCGTCGCGCATCGAGAACGACCTGCTGGCCGAGCAGATCCGCCACCGCGAAGCTGCGATGGCGGAGCTCGACGGCGAACGGTATCGAGAGTTGCTCACGACCGTGGCTGCCTGGTCGAGGGGATTGCCGATCGACGGCGAGGTGAGCGAGCGGTTGCTGATCAAGCTGGCGCGCAAGGCCGGTAAGAAGGCCGTAGACCGCACCGAGAAGGCTGTGCGAGGCACCGACGACGAGCAACTGCACCGCGCGAGGAAGGCCTCGAAGCGGGCTCGGTATGCGGCCGAGTTGGTGGCACCCGTCGTGGACAAGAAGGTGTCCAAGTCGAATATCAAGAGATACAAGCAGATTCAAGAAGTTCTGGGCGAGCATCAGGATGCCGTCATCGCGGCGGAGATTCTGCGCACCCTCGGGGCTCGAGCGGGAACCACCTCCGGCGAGAACGGGTTCACGTTCGGACTCCTCTTCGAGCGTGAGCGCCGTGCAGCCGAACTGGCTCGTGACGAGGCGAGCAAGCTGGAGTTCTGACCCCGCACACAAACCGTCGTTTTCCCCGTTTAGGCCCTCGAAGTGTACTGTGAGGCCGAATCGAGTAGGGGGGTCGACGGGTATGTCCGTTGCGTTGGGCGTTCACGTCGGAACCGACGAGATCTCGGCCGTCTTGGTCGAAACCGATCTCCCCGGTCTGGGCCCGGTCACCTCGCGACCCGTGTCGATCGCCGCTGCCCCCGGCGGAATCGGTGACGCCGTTGCGACGGTTCTCGGAATCATGCGTGTACAGGCAGCTCAACGAGACCTGATCGTCGACGGTGCCGCCGTGGTCTGCGACAACCTTCTGCACGGCGAGATCGTTCGGGCCGCGCTGGCCGACCACCGCGTCGTCGACGTCGAGGTATTGGCGATGGACGATCCGCGGTTGCCCGACGAGTACCCGTTGGACGTGGCCGCCGCCGTCGTCGGTGCCGCGTCCAGGACGGGCCGTCCGCCGGGTGACGAGATCGCTGCGGGGCAACCCGGCTTGGACGATCGGGCCGGAGAATTCGATGCTGCGTCGCGGGGATCTCGATGGACCATGGTCGGATTGGGTGTGGCCGTGCTGGCTGCTCTGAGTGGCGCAACCGTGTGGGCGTTCTCCTCACCCGCGCCGACTCAGGACGCAGTACTCGATACCGCAGATTCCAGCATCGCCCCATCGGCGCCCGGTCGGCCGGCGTCGAGCGCCGGGCCGGTTGTTCCTGTGGCTGGGCCGTCCGCGGTTCCACCGATCGGCGCGGGTGTTCTGGATGTGTCGACCGTCGGCTCCGGGTCGGGCGACATCTGGATCGACGCGGTCTCGGCGGCGGCCCCGAGTGCGACGTCGAACGCACCGAGTTCGTCGTCGACGGGACGGGAGAACTCGGGTGGCGGCTATTCCGCCCCCGGTGGTCGGGATACGAAAACAGAGAACTCGAAGCCCGAGACCGAGACTCCGCCGACCGACGACGAAACCACAGCTCCCACCGATACGGACGTCCCCGATCCCACGGAACCGGGTCCGTCGGAGCCGACGGAGCCCACGGAGCCGACGGAGCCCACGGGGCCGACCGAGCCCGTGGAGCCCACGGAGCCTTCGGGGCCGACGGATCCCGAGCCCGCGCCTCGGACGGAGGAACCACCTGTCACCGAACCGGCCGAGTGACGATTTCATCGATAATCCGTTGTGAGCGAGCGGGTTCGCTACTTCGAAAAGTCCGTGGTGTGACAGGTGTGTGAATTCGACTCGGACACCTGAACTTCTGCTCGAGCCTGGCTACCATCGGGTGATCGACCAGTAGACGGTGAGTTCTCGATGACCGACAAATCCGCAGTAGAACCGGTGACGCGCACGACCATCGACAGGGCGGTGGGTGTCCTCATTGCCTTGCGCGGCTGCAGTCCGGATGAGGCGTTCGCCGAATTGGCAGCGCACAGTTTCCGTTTCGATGTTTCTCTCGTGCAGTCGGCTCGGTCCATCGTCACTGCGGCACGAGGAATGGACTCCGACAACGGCGTGGGCTGTGCCGCGATGTCGTCGGCGCAGGAGGAGTGGGGCTCGTTGCTCGCCGACCGTCGGGACGGGTTCGGGCACGTCGCCTGACCCAATTCGTCGCCCGAGTTGTTGTAACGAATCCCAAAACAAACCGAAAGTTGAATAGAACAGGGCATTTACCGACTCCTCGACGGTTCGAGGCGCTACGATCGCCAGGTCGGAGTAGCTAGGCGAGTCGAGGGAACATGAGATCTGTCCTTGGTGTCTCGGTGGGTTCAGCCATTGCCCGGGGTGTAGCCCTGGATACGTCGGACGAGTCGGTACGTTCTGCGCACGTCGTGCGATCGTTCGATCCCGACGACCATCTGCAGGTCGCGCTCGATCTGTTGGATTCGATGTCGCGGGATCAGATGGTGGATCGACCGGACATCGTTCTCGCCGTCCCGGACGATCCCGGTGCGCGCGGACGCACGTCGGCATATTCGACGTACGAGGCCGATCGTCTGCTGGTGGCGTCGGAGCTCGGGGCACAACTTCGGTATCTACGCGGCACGGGGATGCTCGAGGGTGCGCGCACCGTGGCCGTGTGCGACATCGGAGCGTCGGGAACCACCGTGTCCATCGCCGACCCTGCCACGGGAGCGGTGCACAGTTCGGTCCGCACCACGTTGTTCGGCGGGATCGGGTGTGACGCCCAGATCTCGCGTTACCTCCTGTCCGTCTACGGGGCAGACGAATTGGCCTCGGAACGGGCGCGCGCGGAGTTGCTGGTGTCCGTTCGCACGGCACGCGAACAGCTGTCACGCCTGCGGGTGGCCGAGGTCGCCGGGCCGTTCGTCGGCGGGCCGGTCCGCTTGTGGCGCAACACGTTCGACGATGTCCTCGAGCGCAGTATCCGATCGCTGGAAGATTGGGTGGCCAGCATCATCGTCGACGCACCCTGCGCCGTGAATGCGTTGGTGATGGTGGGCGGATGCGCCAACCTGCCGTCGCTTCGTCGGATGTTTCGCCGCGATCTGATGTTGCCCGTCGTCGCGCCTGCCAATCCCGAGTCCCTCACTGCGCACGGGGCGGCCCTGATGGCGATCGATGCGGTCGCGTCGCGCCAACACCGTCCGCGCGGCGCGATGAGCAGTGCGTCGGTGCTGACTGAGCCGGCCGCGATGGTGGGCATGGTGGGGTACCGGGACGCCCCGCGGCACCGTTCTGCCTGAGCCCCTTCCTGGCCAACGTGCGTCGTCGTTGGGTAGGTTGCTCGGGTAATGATGAACAGTAGGGACGAGACGGTGGGGCAACAGTGGCAGAGCAGGTAGCGGAGTCCGGCGCAGCAGCATCCGATGCGGGAGCATTCGACCCGGCGGAGCACGCGCGCAGCATGGTCGGGTATCACTACCGCACCGAGGACTACTACGAGGTGGGCCGCGAGAAGGTTCGCGAGTACGCCCGTGCCGTTCAGGATTTCCACCCCGCCCACTGGGACGGCGATGCCGCAGCAGCGCTGGGCCACAGCGCTCTGGTGGCCCCGCTGACGTTCATGTCGTTGGTCGGCACTCTGGCGCAGAAGAAGCTGTTGCAGTCCATCGCCGAGGGATACGACCTCAGCCAGATTCTGCAGACCGATCAGGTACTGGTGTTCCAGAAGCCGATTCTGGCCGGTGACCAGTTGACCTGCGATGTTTCCCTCGACGCGTTCAAGACGGTCATGGGTCGAGACATGATGATCACCAAGAACGTCGTGTCCAACCAGAAGAACGAACTGGTGCAGACCACGTACACCACGCTGCTCGTGGGGCGATCCGGCGAGATCGATCCGGCCATCTCCGAGGCGGCTCGCAACATCGTGATGTTCGGTGCGACGACCGACACCAGCAGTGCCGAGGCGAGTGAGCACGACACCCTGTCCACTCCGCAGCAACACGAGCCGCTCATCGTCGAGGAGTACCGGGGTCAGCCCACTCGGAAGTTCGACGAGGTCAATGTCGGAGACGAGTTGCCCACGCGCACTGTGCGTTTGACTCGCGGAGATCTGGTGAACTACGCCGGTGTCGCCGGTGACGCGAACCCGATCCACTGGGACGAGAAGTTCGCCAAGATGATCGATCTCGAGAACGTCCTGGCGCACGGCATGCTCACCATGGGTGTCGGCGGCGGATTCATCAGCGAGTGGCTCGGCGATCCAGGCGCGGTGAAGGACTACACCGTTCGATTCACCACCCCGATCCCGGTGGACACACACAAGCCGGCCGAAATCGTCTTCGGCGGCAAGATCAAGTCGAAGGACGAGGAGTCCCGTACGGCCGTCATCTCGATCGGCGCGACCTTCGAGGGCAAGCGAATCTTCGGCCACCGCGCTACTGCGACAGTGCAATTGGGCTGAGCCTGTTGCCGCGTATCGGCTCCCCAGTTTCGGATTTCTGACTCCGATCGGCGTCGGGTTTCCGAATGTGGGGAGCTGATGTGTCGGTGGGGGCGTGGATGTGTGGGTGGGGGTGGGGGTTGCAATCTACGCCCCCGTTAGGAATTTACGCCCCGTGTGGGGGGTGTGGATTGCTGCTGGGGGCGTAAATGTGTGGGCTGAGCTTGTTGCCGCGTATCGGCTCCACGGTTTCGGATTTCTGACTCCGATCGGCGTCGGGTTTCCGAATGTGGGGAGCTGATGTGTGGGTGGGGGCGTGGATGTGTGGGTGGGGTCGCAATCTACGCCCCTGTTCGGAATTTACGCCCCGTGTGGGGGGTGTGGATTGCTGCTGGGGGCGTAGATGTGTCGGCTGCGCCACCTGGCGTACTGAACTGTTCATGATCCGCGCTTCTCCTTTGCGTGGTGTCGTGCCGCACGTGCTCGATTTCCGCATGCGCTGCAACACCATTGCTGATTGGGTCGATCCTGCAGAAACAGTTGACCGCATCGCGGAGCGTCGCAGAGTGACAATCGTGCGCGATCCGGTCCGTTCAGTAGATCGATGACCGCTGACGCTGCACGGGCGCGTATCACGTCGACCGGATCCGACGTCCCCACAACATGTCCGACGCCACCGCCGCCCCCAAGATCGAGCCGACGGGTCACCGGATGGCGTCGGGCAATGTCGTCGATGTGATCGACGCTGTCTCCCGGAACTTCCATGTCCGACGCCACCGCCCGCAGTAGCGCCAGCATGTGATCTCGCGTCAGCCGGAACGTGTCGATGTCGGCATCGTCGGGGATTGTTTCGGGCACCCGGGCACCCTGTAGCTCGGCCCATTCCCAGAGATCGGCGGCGGAGGCGATCAATTCGACGTAGGTGCCGCGTTGCAACTGCACGGTGTTGACCACGTCGAGCGCGAAGTGGTCGCCGAGCCAGTTCCAGTCCATTCGCTGATTCTAACGGTTTACCTATCGAAAAGCATCAGATACCGTCGAGACGATGACGGACATCCAATGGTTACCGTTCCTCGGTGTTGTGCTGTTGGCCTACGCGATACCCGGTCCGGACTTCGCGGTGGTGGCCCGGGCGGCAGCGAGCAGCCGTAGTGCCGGGTGGCGAGCGGGCCTCGGCGCGCAGACCGGACTGTGCGTGCACATGATCGCTGCGGTGGTGGGGCTGTCACTGCTCATCTCACGATCACCGATGGCGCTGAGCATCATTCAGATTCTCGGGGGTCTGTACCTGGTGTGGCTCGGTACTGCCGCACTGCGACAGTCGTCGTCGGAGAGGGGTGCGACGTCCGACGTGCGCTGGTTTCGCATGGGTCTGGTGACGAACGTGCTCAATCCCAAAGCCATTCTGTTCTTCGTCGCGCTGCTGCCGCAGTTCGTCGATGCCGACGGACCGCTTCCCCTGCAGATCGGGTTACTCGGAATCGTGGATGTGGCAATCGGTTTGGTGGTCTGGGCGGTGGTCACCGCGGCTGTGGGCCGTCTGACCGGTGGTTCGTCGAAGTCGACATCCTGGAACCGAGTGATCGGAGTCCTGTTCATCGGTATCGGAGTCGCACTCGCCGTCGAGGCGCTGTGACCCGAAGAAGGCACTTGCGCAAGTCAGCGAACGATGTCCATGCTCGGGTCGTTCTTGGGTTTGTGGTCCCAAATGGAAGTGTCGGACTCAAGCGTCTGGCCCTCATGGGTGGGTTCCACCGGCTCCGGTAGTTGTCGCCACTGTGCCCGCGGGTCGTCCTCGGTTTCGATGCACGATTCATCGTCCATCGCGGACACGCTACGCGTCGGCCCGGCAATCATCCGGCAACGCGTACTCGCAGCTCGTTCATCGGCACTTCGGAACCGTCGCCATCGGTGACGCGTACGCGCACGGGCTCGCCTCGGGAATCGACGACGTCGAGCGGTCCGTCGTCTTGTTGCAGGTACTGGTCGCCCCACTGCATCAATCCGAGTACGACGGGCAGCAGATCCTCGCCCATTCTCGTCAGAACGTATTCGTAGCGCGTTCTGCCCTTTTCGGGGCGGTAGGGCTTCTTGACGAAGATTCCGACGTCGACCAGTTCTTTGAGTCGGGCCGCACTGCTGGCGTCGGTGATGCCGACGCGTCGGCTGAAGTCATCGAAGCGGGTGGTTCCGTAGAACGCCTCGCGCAGGATCAGCATCGTCGATCGGATGCCGACCACCGACAGCGCGCGTGCGATGGAGCAACGGTCACCTGCTGTCCAGCTGTCGAGATCGGACAGTGGGCCGTCCATGTGGAGGGGCATGCCACGATCCTACTGACTTTACAAAACTATAGCCAGCTCGTACCGTGGTGTCAGCGATCCGATAGGACCGGATCGATCGGACAAGGAGCCGTCATGAGAGACGCAGTCATCGTCGAGGCAGTCAGAACCCCGGTCGGGCGGGGCAAAGCGAACGGCACGTTGCATCCCGAGCATCCAGTCGACCTGATGGCCCACAGCCTGCGGGAAGTAGCGCAGCGCAGTGGGATAGACCCGATCCAGATCGACGACGTCATCGGCGGAGTTGTCACCGCGGTAGGGGATCAGGCGTCGAACATGACTCGGCGCGCGGCGCTGGCGGCGGGCTATCCGGAATCCGTACCCGCAACCACCGTCGATCGGCAATGCGGAAGTAGCCAGCAGGCAATACATTTCGCCGCACAGGGCGTGATCTCCGGTGCTTACGATCTGGCCGTGGCTACCGGTTCGGAGTCGATGAGCCGCATTCCGATGGGGTCGAACCTGGTGGGAACCGAGGATCCGGCAGGTGTCCGTTTCATCGAGAGGTATCCGGAAGGGTTGGTGCCGCAGGGCATCAGTGCCGAATTGATCGCGGCGAGATGGGGTATCAGCCGTACCGAGATGGACGAGTTCGCTCTGTCGAGTCATGCGAAAGCTGCCGCAGCCACCGAAGAGGGGCGTTTCAAGCGGGAGATCACCGCAATCCGCGGGCTCGACCGCGACGAGGGAATCCGCACCGGATCCACACTCGATGCGCTGGCGGGACTGCGACCGGCCTACTACAGCGACGCCATGGCGCAGCGGTTCCCGGAAATCGGTTGGAACATCACCGCAGGCAACGCAAGTCAGGTCAACGACGGTAGTGCGGCCGTCATGATCACGACCAGTGAGAAAGCGAAGGAACTCGGCCTGACTCCGATGGCGAGGCTGCACAGCTTCGCGGTGGTCGGCGACGATCCGTTGATGATGCTCACCGCAGTCATTCCGGCGACGAAGAAGGTGCTCGCCAAAGCCGGGCTGACGATGAACGATATCGACCTGTTCGAGGTGAACGAGGCCTTTGCGTCGGTTGTGCTCGCCTGGGCGAAGGAAACCGGCGCAGACATGAACAAGGTCAACGTCAACGGCGGGGCCATCGCCATCGGCCATCCGCTCGGCGGCAGCGGTGCCCGAATCATGACGACCATGGTCCACGCGCTCGCCGAGCGCGAGCAGCGTTACGGCCTACAGGTGATGTGCGAGGCCGGCGGGCTCTCGAACGCCACCATCATCGAACGCCTGTAATGCCTGCGGCAGTGGCGCGGATATGTGCTCTCGAGGGCACATAATCGCACCACTGCGGCGCAGCCGCACTCATTCCCAGCTGGAGACGACTTTGCGCGTCGGGCGTTCGTTGCTGTTGGAGAACAGGTGTGGGCTCTTGCTCTTGATGTATTCGACGTCGGCGAACACGGCGCGCAGGTGCTCGCGCATCGACTGGGCCGCGGCCTCGAAGTCTCGGGCTTCGAGGCCGTCGACTATTGCGGTGTGCTGTTCGATGAGGTCGGGGATGGGACGGGTGTCGCGCAGACCGAGTCGTCGGGCTCGGTCCAGATGAGCTTTCGCGGATTCGACGGATCGCCATGCGGCGGAATGTCCTCCGGCTGCGAGGAGTAGCTGGTGGAATTGCTCGTCCAACTCGAAGAATTGGTCCATGTCGATTCCAGGCTCGGCCTGCGCTGCCAGATTGGCGCGCAACGCAGAGAGGTCCTGGTCCGAGCGAGACGTGACTGCGTCTTTCAATGACGCGGTTTCGATTGCCTCCCGGACGAATTGGGCATCGGCAACACGGTCGGTGTCGACCCGCGAGACGAAGGTGCCGAGTTGTGGGAAGACCTGAACCAGACCCTCTTCGGCCAGCAGGATCAGGCTTTCGCGGACGGGTGTGCGGCTCACGGACATTTGCTCGGCGAGGTCGTTCTCCGACAGCGGGCTACCCGGGGGGAGCGTCAGCGACACGATGCGCAGGCGCAATTCTCGGTACGCCCGCTCTCGTGCGGTGACTTTCCTGCTGCTCTGTGTGCTCACCGGTCAAGACTAACGTGACCTCGTGGGTGACCCACAGGGCCGAAGCCTTGACGAAGTGCTGCCCGTCACTAGTATGGTAGTACTGATATTCAAGGCACTACGGCGGAGGCTCTACAGCGATGGCAGTGATCAGCGGCAACGACGAGGCAGCCGTCCTGCACGGTCCACGTGACCTGCGGATCGAGAAAATCGACCGTATGCAGGTCGGCGACGGCCAGGTCAGGGTGGAGGTGCACGGCGTGAGCCTGTGTGGCTCGGACCTGCACTACTACGCCGACGGCCGCAACGGCTCCAACTCGCTGACGCAGCCCACCGTCTTGGGCCACGAGGGATTCGGGGTCGTCACCGAGGTCGGCGCGGGCGTGTCCCAGGACCGGATCGGCCAGCGAGTGGCCATCGAACCCGCGATTCCGAACGGCACCTCACCGCTGAGCCTGAGCGGTCACTACAACGTCTGCCCCAGCGTCGTCTGCTTCGGATCCCCACCGAACCACGGACTGCTGCGGCAATCCGTCGTTCTCGCAGCCGAATTCGCGCACCCACTTCCGGATTCGATCGGCGATGACGTCGCTGCGCTGATCGAGCCCCTGGCCGTCGCAGCGTGGGCTGCCGCACGGGTCGGGTCGGTGCTGGGCAAGCGCATCGCGATCACCGGTGCCGGGCCCATCGGTCTGTTGGTTCTGCAGACGGTCATTGCCCTGGGCGCGTCGGAGACAACCATCACCGACGTCGCACCCGCTCGGCTCGAGGTCGCGGCAGCGCTGGGTGCCACCACGACGTTGCGTTCCGGCGAAGACGCACTGCCGGAAGGCGCTTTCGACATCGCCTTCGACTGCTCGGGACATCCCGGAGCCATTGCCGACGCGGCACGCTCACTCGGCCCGGCAGGAATTCTGGCGCTCGTCGGCGTGCCCGGACGCGCGTCTGCCGAATTCCCGATCGGGGCAGTGCAACGCTGGGAGCTCGACATCCGCGGGTGCTTCCGTTACGGCCCTTCGGCATTCGCCGACGCGATCGCACTCGCCGGATCGGCTCGAGTGGACCTCGCGGCGCTCGTCACATCGACGTACCCGTTGGCCGCATCTGCCTCAGCGCTCGAGGCCGCGCTCACCGACCCCACCCAGCTCAAGATCGTCATCGACACCACTTCGCAAGGACCGCAATGAAAATCATCGACGCCACCGTCATCGTGACGGCTCCGGGCCGCAACTACGTCACGCTCAAGATCACCACCGACGAGGGCATCGTCGGGTGGGGTGATGCGACGCTGAACGGACGCGAGCTCGCAGTCGAGTCGTACTTGAAGGACCACATTGCGCCACTCCTGATCGGACGCGATCCCCATCGGATCGAAGACATCTGGCAGTACCTGTACAAGGGTGCCTACTGGCGACGTGGGCCGGTGACCATGACGGCCATCGCAGCCGTCGACGTCGCACTGTGGGACATCAAGGGCAAGGCCGCCGATATGCCGGTCTACCAGCTCCTCGGTGGTGCTGCACGAGACGGGATCATGGTCTACGGGCACGCCAGCGGCGGTAGCATCGAAGAGATGCTCGACGACGTCCAAGCGCATCTCGACAAGGGCTACAAAGCAATTCGTGCCCAGTCGGCCATTCCCGGTCTCAAGAAGACCTACGGAATTCCGGTCGACGGCTTCTACGAACCCGCATCCGGCGCTGCGCCGCAGGAAGATTCGTGGGATACCGCCCCGTACATGCGGTTCGCACCGCAGATGCTCGGTGCCGTGCGCGAACGTCACGGGTTCGACTTCCATCTCCTGCACGACGTGCATCACCGTCTGAGTCCGATCGAGGCCGGACGCCTGGGTCGCGACCTCGAAGAGATGCGGATGTTCTGGATCGAGGATCCCACTCCAGCCGAGGATCAGAGTGCCTTCGCCACCATTCGCCAACACACGACCACCCCCATCGCCGTCGGCGAGATCTTCAACTCGATCTGGGACTGCCAGGATCTGATCACCAACCGGTGGATCGACTACATCCGAGCGTCGGTCTCACACGCCGGCGGCATCACCCATCTGCGCAGAATCTTCTCGTTGGCGGATCTCTACGGCGTTCGGTCCGGATCTCATGGTGCGGGCGATCTTTCGCCCGTCTCCCTCGCAGCCGCATTGCATGTCGATCTGTCGATCCCGAACTTCGGCGTGCAGGAGTACATGGGTCACGTCGACCCGACCGGCGATGTGTTCCAGACCAGCTACACCTTCACCGACGGTTTCATGCACCCGGGAAACAAGCCGGGCATCGGCGTCGAGGTGAACGAAGAGGCCGCCGCGAAGTACCCGTACAACCCCAAGTATCTGCCCGTCAATCGCCGTCTCGACGGCAGCATGCACGATTGGTGAAGCGCCACATGACCACAACGCAATTCGATGTCGTCCTGCTCGGCGAGCCCCTCGTGGAGGTTTCGACCACCGAGGCCTTCCGGCACGGAGTAGGTGCTGCGCTCGGGGTGTCGGGAGACGTCGTCAACGCAGGTGCCGCGGCCGCTGCTGCAGGTGCTTCGGTAGCGCTGATCGCGCGGGTATCCGACGACGAACTCGGTGATGCCGTCTGTCGGCGTATTCGTGAACTCGGTATCGACGACACCTACATTCGGCGAGTTCCCGGACAGCAGGGTGTCTATTTCCTGCACATCGATCCGGAGGGGAATCGCCAGTTCTCCTATGCCCGATCCGGATCGGTGGGCAGTCAGCTCGATGTGGCGGACCTGCCCGAGGGTGTGATCGAGCAGGCGGGTGCCGTGCTGGGCGGCGGAATCGCTGCGGCACTGTCGCCGACGCTCGCCCGCACGATGCTGCACGCGGCGCAGCGCTCGGGCAGATTCGTCTACGACCCCAACTTTCGCCCCAGGTTGACCACGGCCGACGAGGCCCGCGCATTCCTGCAGAGCGTTGCTCCCTGTACCGAGGTGATGGTGCCATCGGCACCGAGCGAGATCGAATTGCTCCTGGGCACAACCGAACCGGAGGCTGCTGCAGCTTTCCTGATGAGCTGGGGTGCACGTTCCGTGGTGGTCACGCGAGGGTCCGAAGGGTCCAGCATCTTCACCGCTGCGGGGACGTCGCACCAGCCGGTGATCCCCGCGCTCGAGGTCATCGATCAGACCGGTGCCGGTGATGTGTTCGCCGGCACCCTGACGGCGCGTCTCGCTCTCGGCGACGATCTTCGCGAGGCGGCGGCCATGGCAGCTGCTGCGGCATCGCTGAGCGTCGGCGGGCGGGGCGGCACTGGTCTCATCGCACCGCTGTCCGAAATCCGACGTCACAGAGAACGAGTGACGACATGACGGTGGCCACGCGATTGTCCGATGCGACCGCCGAGGTCGTTCGTCCCACCGCCAGCGGAATCGTGCATCTCGGCGTCGGGGCATTCCATCGGGCGCATCAGGCCGCGTTCACCTCCGAGGCGGCGCTGCTGACCGGTGAGACCAATTGGGGCATCACCGGTTTCACCCAGCGCAGTAACACCGTGGTGGAACAGCTTGCCCCACAGGACGGGTTGTTCACCCTGGTGCAGAAGGGAACCGAGGAGACGACGGCGACCGTCGTCGGTTCGATGCTCGCCGTACGGAACGCAGCCGCGAACCCCGACGCGGTGGTCGAGGCCATCGCCGATCCCGCAACGCACATCGTCACGCTGACGGTGACCGAGAAGGGCTATCGACTCGACCCCGCGTCGGGTCGATTGCGCCTGGACGATCCGGAGATCGCGGCGGATCTGGCCGGCAGGCCGCCGCGCACCGTTGCCGGACAGTTGGTGGCGGGCCTGGCTCGACGCATGGCGGGCGATGCGCCTCTCACGGTGTTGTGTTGCGACAACCTACCGTCGAACGGGCGGATTCTGTCCGAACTCGTCAGTGCTTTCGTCGAGGCCCGCGGCATGAACGACGGCCTGGCCGAATGGATCTCGCGTCGAGTCACATTCCCCAGCAGCATGGTCGATCGAATCGTGCCGGCTACCACTGATGAGGACAGGGCGGACAACGAACGAAGAACGGGACTGCGCGACGATGCCCTGGTGGTGTGCGAGCCCTTCCGGCAATGGGTGATCGAGGACAATTTCGCTGGTCCGCGTCCGGCCTGGGATCGAGTGGGCGTGCAGTTCGTCGACGACGTGGAGCCGTGGGAGACCATGAAGTTGCGCGTCCTCAATGCCACTCACTCGGTGTTGGCCTACCTCGGAATTCTGCTTGGACACAACACCATCGCGGAGGCGGTCCAGGATCCGGAGCTCGACGAGATCTGCCGGGCCATGGTTCTCCGAGACGTGGCACCGACGACGACCGGCGGAATGGACGCTGTCGGCTACGGCAACGAGGTCCGCGCACGATTCGCCAATCCGGCGCTGAAACACACCACCCGGCAGGTGGCGATGGACGGATCGCAGAAGCTCGGACCGCGCCTACTCGGAACCGTGCGGGACGCCACAGACGCCGGTGGTTCGACGGACATGCTCGCCCTTGCCGTCGCAGCCTGGTGCGCCTTCGTTCTGGCCGAGACGGAAGCCGGACGTGCACTGGACGATCCGTTGTCGGCGCAGTTGACCCGGGCCGGGTCGGCGTCGGACCTGCTCGCTGTCGAGTCCATCTTCGGGTCCGATCTCGGGCCCACGTCACCGTTCGGCACGCAGGTCGTTGCGTGGACCGACTTCCTACGGACCAACTCGCTCGGCGAGTGGAAACGAGTACTCGTATGACCTTCGAACCCACTGTTTCTGGCGAAAGCCTTACCGCTCGCGACGTATTGCGCGTGAGCCCGGTGATTCCTGTGGTGGTCATCGATCGGGTCGAGGACGCAGTGCCGCTGGCGCGTGCACTCTATGCGGGCGGCATCGGCATCATCGAGATGACGTTGCGGTCCGAGGCCGGGCTCGGTGCCATTGCGGCGATCGCTGCGGACGTGCCGGAAGTGGTCATCGGCGCGGGAACGGTGTTGAACCGCGACGATGCCATGAGATCGGTGGATGCCGGCTCGAGGTTCCTGGTCTCACCCGGATCGTCGAAGGGTCTGCTCGACGCGGTTCGCACGCTACCGGTGCCTGTTCTGTCGGGCGTGTCGACTGCAACCGAGGCGATGACCGTTGCCGAGGCCGGATCGACCGAGATGAAGTTCTTCCCGGCCGAGTTCTCGGGTGGCGCAGCGGCACTGGGCGCGCTGGCAGGCCCGTTGCCGCACTTGACGTTCTGCCCCACCGGCGGGATCACTCCGCAGAACGCTGTCGACTACCTGGCATTGCCGAATGTGGTGTGCGTCGGCGGTAGCTGGCTCACGCCGCGCTCATTGGTGCAGGCGGGGGACTGGGCCGCGATAGAGGAACTGGCCCGTTCTGCGAGTGCGCTCGGCACCGCGTAGTTCGGTTCGCGAAGGGTCATTGACGTATTGGTATAACAGTGCTTGTATATCACTGTGGCGAGCGCCACCAACCCTCCTCGATGAGGCACAGGTCTCGCGGAGGCCGCGGCGAACTCGCATCATGAACTCATCGATCATCACCAGCAATGGAGCTTCGGATGTCACAGGACACCAACGAGTCGACGGACGATCGCGGTAACACCGCCGTCCCGACTCGCAGCACTAAAGACCTCACCAAGGCGGCGATGTCCGGTTGGCTGGGTACGGCAATGGAGTTCATGGACTTCCAGCTGTATTCGCTCGCCGCCGCGATCGTTTTCAATCGCATCTTCTTCCCCGACGTGAGCCCGGCGATCGGCTTGATCGCCGCCATGGCCACTTATGGAGTCGGCTACGTGGCCCGCCTGGTCGGTGCCATCTACTTCGGCCGGATGGGCGATCGGATCGGTCGAAAGAAGGTCCTGTTCATCACCATTGCGATGATGGGCGCATCCACCACCCTTATCGGTGCACTGCCGACGTACGACGCGATCGGCATCATGGCACCGATCCTGCTCGTCGCCCTTCGCCTCATCCAGGGATTCGGCGCCGGAGCCGAGATCGCCGGGGCGACGGTCATGTTGGTCGAATACGCACCGGACAAGCGTCGAGGCCTCATCGCATCGCTGGTCTCTCTGGGAACCAACTCCGGAACCCTTGCGGCGTCGGCTATCTGGGCCCTGCTGCTCGCTGTCCTGTCCGAGGATCAGTTGCTGAGCTGGGGCTGGCGAGTGCCGTTCCTCGCGAGCTTCTTCCTGATGATCTTCGCGGTGTGGTTGCGCTCGAACCTGAAGGAAAGCCCGGTCTTCGAGGAGCGTGCCGACGTGGTCGACGGTGTGGCTCTCTCGCGCGACGAGATCGAGAAGACCGACGAGGACGTGAAGGTCAGCGTTCTCGAGTCCGGTCTCAAGCAGAAGAAGGGGCGCGCGTTCTTCATCGCGCTGGGTCTGCGTTTCGGTCAGGCGGGCAACTCCGGACTGATTCAGACGTTCCTGGTCGGTTACATCGCGTCGACGCTGCTGATCGATCGTTCCATCGCCACCAGCGCGATCGTCTACGGCTCGCTCATCGGGTTCGCCACCATTCCGATCATCGGAATCCTGGGCGACAAGTTCGGCCGCCGTCCGATGTACATGGTGCTCAGTGCGCTCACCATGATCCTGGCGTTCCCGCTGATGCTGATGGTCACCAGCGGCAACACCGTAGCCCTCGTCGTCGCAATGGTTCTTGCTCTGAACCTCGGTGTGCTGGGCCTGTTCTCGCTCGAAAGCGTGACGATGGCGGAGCTGTTCGGCGCACGTACCCGATTCACGCAGCTCGCGCTGTCCAAGGAGATCGGCGGCATTCTCGCCACCGCCATCGGACCGCTGCTCGCGGCCAGTCTCACCGCGTGGACCGGTAGCTGGTGGCCCATCGCGGCGATGCTCGTGATCTACTCCGCGATCACGCTGGTGTCGGCCTACCTGGCACCGGAAACCAAGGGGCGCGATCTCGTCAGACTGGCCGACGCAGCCTGAGATGTCCGCAGTGGTGCAGTTGAGCCCACAGCTGCACCACTGCAACACAATTGGACACAAAAAATCGAACTACCCTATTGGCACTCTCCGGTGGAGAGTGCTAATTTGGGTTCTGCACAGTGAAGGGCGGCCCGCCACAGGGGCGGACGCTTCGTCGTACAGGAGGTGGTTGCTGTGCTTCGCTTCGATCCGTTCCGTGACCTCGACTCCATTGCTGCCGGCATGCTCGGCGCGACCAGTGGTTCGGACCGTGCGCCCAGATTCATGCCGATGGATCTGTACAAGCTCGACGACCATTACGTACTCAACGCAGACCTACCCGGCGTCGATCCCGGCTCCATCGACGTCGACATCGACCGCGGCACACTCACTCTGACGGCGCATCGCACCGCTCCGAGTAGTGATGGTGTGCAGTGGCTTTCGTCGGAGCGGTTCGCCGGAACGTACCGTCGGCAACTCTCCCTGGGAGACGGCGTCGACGCGGAGAAGATCTCTGCCTCCTACGACAACGGCGTCCTGACGGTCACCATCCCGCTGGCGGAGCGGGCGAAGCCGCGCAAGATCGAGATCGCTCACGACAACACGCAGAAGACCATCGAGCCGCAGAAGAGCTGAGTGCGCTTCGCGCAGTGGTGCGGCAATGCGCCGCCCAGGGCACATAACCGCACCACTGCCGCAGGCACTCACACTGCGTTGTGAAATTCGTTTTCGGCGGCCAGCATCCCCTCGAACCACCTGTCGAGCGTCTCGTCGTCCACGGCGTCCATGCGGTCGACTTCATGGGCCAGTGCGTCGACCTGAGCGACGAAGGTCGACCGGGTGTGCATGGCAATCCATTCTTGAAGTGCCGGTTCGCGTTCGGTGGAGAACGTCAGCGCAGTTCGGCACCACGACAAGTACAGAGTCTCGGCAGCGAACATCGCTACCAGAGCGGCACTTCTACCTTCTCGCTGCGCGAGTCCGAGGGCATAGTCCGACAACACCGAGGAGCTCGCGATCAACTCTTCGGTATTGCCGTCGAACGGAAACTTCTCGCGGAGACCGGCGAAGTACGCTCGCTGTTCTCCGACGAGGTTGGACATCGACATCACATGATCCGACGCGTCGTCCAATGACGTCGACTCCGCGACGACCAGCCCCAGAATGCGGACTGCAGTGAGTACGAACGCCTCCTCGATCACCAGGTACCTTCGAAAGTCCTCGTCGGAGAGTGATCCGTCCGTCGATTGCACGATGAACCGAACTTGCTGAGCAGCAGCGAGGTTGGGCTGTTGACGCTCGACGAGTTGCTGCGAGCGGGTCACGCGCCGGCAACCCACGTGATCAAGCCGTCGAACAGGTCGGTGTAACCGGGCCATTGTTCGCAGAACTCGGGCGGGGCCCAGTGCGGCGAGCAATCGGAGGTGAAGACCGCGGATCGGCCCGAGCCGTATTCGCCGACCGCGACGAGCGGATCTCCATTGATGGTGGCGGGCACGGTAACGCCCTCCTTCGGCACCACTCGGTTGTAACCGAGCAAGGCGGGCCACTGTGTTCCGCTGGCACCCAGTGCGGCGTGCGTGCTGTCGACGACATCGGGAACCATTCCGCCGGGAGCCTCGACTCGGTCGTCTTCGGCCAGCAGTGTCACCGGCAATACGTCGGCGAGCACAGTCTGCCGATACGCGGCGCGCGCTTGGAAACCGGAGAACGACAGGTACCCGCCGATCATGATCAGTCCTCCTCCGCTGCTCACCCACTCACGCAGTGCGGCAAGCCTGTCGTCGCCGGCCTGGAAGCGGTCGAACACGTTGGGCGCGAGTTGAATCGAATTGGCTCCGATGTCCGAGAGCACAATGACGTCGAACTCGGACAGGGTCTCGGCCGTGCCGGGGAATTGTGTGGGAACGAGGTGCGCGGGCATGTGAACCACTTCGTGCCCGCGCGAGGTGAGTGCGTCACGCAGGGGTCCGACCCCTTCGACGTAGGAATGGACGGTGAATTCGTCGACGCCTTTGACGTGGGTGGACGAGGTCATCCAGCTTTCGCCGGCGATCAGAACTTTCTTACCCATGGTGGTTCTCTATCCTTTTCCGGCGCTCTCGAAGAGCGACCTGGGGTTGTCCTGCATGAGCGTGGAGACGTGGTGTGCGTCCATTCCGCTGCGGACCAGCCGCGCTGCGAAAGAGACTGGAACGTAGGCCAATCCGTTGCCACCGAACTTGCGGAGCATCGACTTGAGAAACAGATCGTGGCTGAGCAGCAACTGGGATCGATAGCCGCCGCCGACGAGGCCGCAGATCGCGAACGCGGTATCGGCGGGCGACGGCGACTGGCCCTCGCCTGCGAACTCGAAGGGCATGCCGATCATGTCGAACTCGAGGAAGACTCCGCGATCGGCGAGGGCGCACTGATAGTCGGGGTCGTCGCCCGAGGGGTCCATGTGGCAGAGCACCACAGCTGCCGGGTCGACACCCATCTCGTCCACGACGATGTCGAGGACTTGATGTCCTCTGCGTTGCCAGCCCGGGAGATGGACGAACAAGGGGACGTAGGTTTCTTTTTGGGCGATGCAGGCGGCTCTCAGTGCTTTGGCCTCGGCGTCGGTGAAGGACGGCGAAACGCCGATCTCACCGATCACCCCCGGCCGCGGCCCGTCGCCGGTGAATTCGGCGATGAGCCGGGCCGCGAGGTTGTCGATACCGAGCGCGGTAACCTCGGGCGGGTGCGTGGGTTCGAGATACCAGCCCGAACCCATGACGACGCGTACTCCGGACTCGCGTGAGTAGTGCTCGAGGATCTCGGGTCGCCGCCCGATGCCCGGCGGCGTGAGGTCGACGACCGTGGTACCGCCGTTGTCCGCGAACACTTTCAGGTCGTCGAGTACGGCCGCCGCGTCGTCCACTCGGCAGTTGTCTGCGCTGTGGTACGGGTTGTCGTGCAGCAGCCAGGCGCGGTCCGCCGATACCGGACCGGACAGCAACTGCGCCAGAGCCGGGTCGGCAGCTTCGGAATACGCGGTCGAGGCGTCGTTGTGCAGATGCTCGTGCGGTAGCACCAGTCCCAGTTCGCTGGAGTCGATCGGCCCGGTGACGGTCTGGACGATCATTGCTTACCCGGTGCGCTCTGCAGGTGCTTGAACAGCGAAGCCAGAGAGTGCCCGCGCATGTTGATCCAGATGGCAACGAGCAGAACGACACCGGTGATGATCGGTGTCAGGAACGGGCTCACACCGAGTAGCGTCAGACCGTTGGCGATGATGCCGGTCAACACTGCACCGATGACGGTGCCGATGACCGTTCCCCGGCCGCCGAACAGGTTGGTGCCTCCCAACACCACTGCGGTGATGACGGTGAGCTCGAAACCATTGGCGGAGTTGGCCGATCCCGAACCGAGTCGTGCAGCGATCAATAGGCCCGCGATGCCCGCGGCGAGCCCGGTGAAGACCAGGGTCATCATCAGCACGCGACGGGTGTTGACGCCGGAGCGTCGGACGGATTCGACGTTCGAGCCGATTCCGGTGACGTAGCGGCCGAATCGTGTGCGATTGAGCGCAACAGCGCCGACGATCACGACGGCCAGAGCGATCCAAGCGCTTGCCGAAAAGCCCAGCCACGACGCCGTACCCAGTTTCGCGAAGGCGGTACCGGGAGTGATCGGCACCGAGAAGCCCTCGGTCCTGTACAACGCGATGCCGCGGATGATGGACAGGGTTGCCAGGGTGACGATGAACGGCGGAATGCCCTGATACGCGGCGAGCCAGCCGTTGACCAGGCCCCATGCTGCGCCCATCAGTGGTGCCGCGACGAACACCACCGAGGAGTCGACGCCGGCTTGGATGAGTTCGGCACTCATCGCGGCGACGAAGGCAACGGTCGCTCCGACCGACAGATCGATCTGACCGGTGGTGATCACGAACGTCATGGCAACGGCGATGATGAGCACCGGAGCAATCTGCGTCGCGAGATTCGAGATGTTGGTGAAGGTCAAGAACGAGGACGTCGTCACCGAGAACACCAGGGCCACTGCGACGGTGACCGCCAGCATGGCCAGGGTGGGTTTGTTGGTCTGCTGCCACAGAGTCGGGCGAGCCGCGAGTTTCTCCACGGTCGGCTGGGCTTTCTTGTCCACGGTGATCATGGGCGGCCTTCCGGCGAGGAGGGTGAACGCTGGGGAACCGGCGTGCGCGTGATCAATCCGACGAGCGACTCGATGTTCAGATCGCCGATCGGAACATCGTCGACGCTCTGCCCCTCGTACATGACGGTGATGCGGTCGCAGACCCGGAACAGGTCCTGTAGGCGGTGCGTCACCAGGATGACTCCGACGCCTTGGGCTGCGACGTCGGTGATGAGCTTCAGAACCGATTCCACCTCTGCCACAGCAAGAGCGGCGGTGGGTTCGTCCAGAATCAACACGTCCGGTCGAAACGAGACCGCGCGTGCGATGGCTACCGTCTGGCGTTGCCCACCGGAGAGTTGCCCGATCTCCTGGTAGGTCGACTTCACCTTCACGTGCAGGTCCGCCAGAATCTTGGCGGAACGTTCGTGCATCCCGTGGCGATCGAGGAACGGCCCCTTGCGTGGCTCGCGGCCGAGGAACAGATTGCTTGCGACGTCCAGGGTGTCGCACAGGGCGAGGTCTTGGTAGACGATGCCGATTTTCTTCTGTTGTGCGTCCAGCGGTGTCGAGAAGCGCACGGGTTCTCCGTTGACGCGCATCTCGCCACCGTCGTGTTGGACGGCACCGGCAAGGATTTTCATGAGCGTCGACTTGCCGGCGCCGTTGTCTCCGACGACGCCGAGTACTTCGCCGCGGGCGAGTCGAAGGTCGACTCCGCGAAGCGATTTCACCGGGCCGTACGATTTGGTGATTCCCGAGAGTTCGATCAGTGGCGCGACCGTCAGGTCTTGTTGTGCCATAGGGCTACTTCTCCAGGTAGTACATGTAGTCGCCGACGTTCTCCGGAGTGACGATCTGGGTCGGTACCGGGATGTCAGCGGGTGCGGTCCGTCCGCAGCCGAGGTCGATGGCGGCATTCATGGCCTCGTAGCCGAACTCGAAGGTGTTCTGCTGCACGACGCCTTTCAGCCACCCTGCGTTGAGAGCGGAGACGGCCTGATCGGACAGATCCCAGCCGACGGCCTGAATTCGGTCCTGGGCGTTCTGGCTGTTCACCGCGGCGACCAATCCGATCAGAGCAGGCTCCCCGGTGGCGTACACGTACTGCATGTCCGGGTTGCCGGTGAGCAGGTTCTCGGCTGCGGTCTGCGCGTTCTCCTGGATGTTGCGGCCGTCGACCACGGTGCCGACGGTCATCCCGGCCGCCGAGACGGTATCGGTGAAGCCCTTCTGACGTTCGAGCTGGATGGTGCTGTTGAGTGCGCCGACGATTCCCACGGTGCCGGTGTTGTCCGCCAACGCAGTGAGAGTGTCGCCGATCTGAACGCCGCCTTCGGCATTGGCGGTGCCGACCTGCGTGTCCACGGCAGGATCGTCGACGGTGGCGTCGACGGCGACGACCGGAATGCCCGCAGCATCGGCCTTGACGATCGAGGGCTTGATGCCGTCCGTGTCGATGGCATCGACGATGATCGCGTCGACGCCCGAGGCGATGAGGTTGTCGAAAGCGTTGGCCTGGCTGACCGAGTCGTCGTTGCCGCTGATGATCTGCAGTTCGACGCCGGTCTGGTCGGCGATCTTCTGGGCTGCGTTGTTGATCTGGTTGAAGAACAGGGCCTGCAGGTTGATGGTGACGAGACCGACCTTGAGGGTGCCGTTCTTGCCGTCGCACGAATTGGCGACGCGGCTCGGATCCGGGATGCTCGACGCGGCTGCGTCGGTTCCGCCCGCGGTGTCGCTGCTGGATGCGGAGTCACACGAGGTGAGGGTGAGCGCGAGTGCGGCACCGAGAACGAGGGGGAGTGCGCGTTTGATCATCGGGTCTCCTGAAGGTCGACAGTGGCGAGCGTGGTCGTGAAGTCGGTGAGTTCGGTCGGCGTGGGGCATCCGCGTGGTCCGGCTGTGGCGCAGGCGAGTGCTGCCGAGATTCCCGCCATTCGGGCTGCGTGGATCGGGGGTTCGCCCGCGTCGATGAAGGCGATGTAGGTGCCGCAGAAGCAGTCTCCGGCTCCGACGGCATCTATGACGTCGACCGGTACTGCCGGTTCGGCGATGGTCTCACCCGAGGGTGTGACCAGGGTCCACCCGCGTTCGCCGTCGGTGACGACGAGGTGGGTGTCGTGCTCGGCGGTCAGTATCGGCCACCGTTCGGCTGGGATGCCGAAGCTGTTCTGCCACAGACTGCGTCCGACGATGACGTGGTCGGCAAGGGCGAATGCGTGCAGTGCGGCGTCGAGGTCGTCACAGCCGTCGAGGTCGATGGCGAGGCCTACGTTGTCGGGGAGCGTGGGTGGGAGCATCGATGCGCGGTAGCCGTCGAGGAACACGCGTCCGCCGTCGACAGAGAGCTTGTCGAGGACCGTGCGTAGTCTGCCTGCGTCGTTGGCGTCGTCCTGGCTGATGATCGATCGGTCCCCGCCGTCGGCGATGAGAACCACTGCGGTGGAGAGGAATGCGTCGCGCGGTGCCCAGCTGGTGTCGACTCCGTCGCGTTCGAGGGCCGCGAGGAATTCGGAGGATCGGATGTCCGGGCCCACCGCTCCGGCGAACGCGACGCGGGCTCCCATGCGGGCTGCCGACACTGCGGCGTTGGCATTCATGCCGCCGTCGATCGACTCGATCGTCGTGGCCTGCACCCTCTCTCCGAGGGTCGGAACATGCGGAACATGAACCGTCACATCGTTGTTGGCGTAGCCGAAAAATACGATCATCGTCTACTTCCCGGCTGCGCGGGACACGTCGCGAACCTTCTCGCCGGAGACCCGGCCCCACCAGCGTGCGTTCTCCTTCACCGAAGAAGCGATGATGGCACCGTCGCATTCGTTCATCAGGTCGGCGACGTTGGCCGCCGTGATTCCCGATCCGATGATGACGGGGAGGACCGTGTTGTTCTTGATGACCGACACCTCGTCGACCGAGGCGGCGTCACCGGTTCTCGAGCCGGTTGCGATGAGCACGTCTGCGTCGAAGAATTCTGCGTCCTCGGTCTGTTCGGCGATCGTGCGATCGGCAACGATGGCGTGGGCACCGTGCTTGACGTGCACGTCGGCGAAGATCTTGACCGGGTCGGCACCGATGCGGTGGCGAAAGCGGGTGGTCTTGGCTGCCTGGCCTTCGATGAATCCCTCGTTGGCGATGTAGGCGTTTGCCCACTGGTTGACCCGCACGAAGCTTGCTCCGGCGGCCCACGCCGCGGCCACGCCGCATTCGCCCGCGTTGGACAGGATTGATACTCCGACTCTGCTGCCGAACTCACCGACGACGGAGGCGGTGACGACGCCCATGCTGGCCGCTGTTTCGTATCCGTGCTCTCCGGGCTTGAGGAAGGGTATGTCCCAATGATTTTCGACGATGACGCCATCGAATCCGTTGTCGATGTACGCGTGCGCCTCCTCCACGGCGAAGCCTGCGATCTCGGAGACGGGCTGGCCCTTGTAGTGCGGGCTGCCCGGCAGTGCGGGTAGGTGGATCGCGCCGATGAGTGCGGGTGCGGAGGTGAACATCTCGGCCAGCGCCGACGGCTTTGTCGGAAATACCCCCAGCGAAGCTGAGGGGTTCGGATCCGACGGGGACGTACTCACGTAAGGAGCTCCTCTGGTGTGGGCGTCGACCAAGGCGATGTAATCGATTGCCTCGTATGTATGCACCGTAGGCGATCGGCACCGGGTCGTGTCAAGGAATTCTTGAGTCGTTTATGTAAACGATTACCTCTACTGTGTAAACAGCATCGCAAGCGACCGTGCGGTTCGCTAGCCTCGGTTCACACGCGAGAGTAGGAGTTGGATGCGCAAAGCAACCATTCGTGACGTCGCGGAGCGCGCGGGCGTCTCGACAGCCACGGTGTCTCGGGCGCTCTCGGGGTCACGTCCGGTGTCGGACGACGTTGCCGCGAGTATTCGGCAGGCGGCGGCCGAACTCGGCTATTCGGGCAACATCATCGCCAGCTCTCTGCGCCGCAACCGCACGGACACGGTCGGGATGGTGGTGCCCAGTATTGCCAACCCGTTCTTTACCTCGCTCGTCGTCAACGTCGAACACGTTCTCTCGCAGCGTGGACTGCAGCTGTTCCTGTGCGATTCGCGATCGGATCCGGAAGTCGAGGCGCAACGGCTACGTAGTCTGGTCTCGCGTCAGGTCGACGGCATCATCATCAGCCCGTGCCATGGAGAACGTTCCGCCGAGGCCGTTCGTGCGTCGGCCCGTGCGATCCCTGTGGTTCAGCTCGACCGCTTCGCTCTCGATACTCATACCGATTGGGTCGGCGTCGACGATGATGCCGCTCAGGGTCTGATCATGGATCACCTTGCTGCACAGGGGGTTCGGAGTGCCGCATTCATCAGTTCCGAGCTGACCAATTCGTCGACGGAGTTGCGGCGGGCGGGCTTCTTCCGCCATGCCGAGCGCGTGGGGATTCGGACGCGGGACGAGTGGACGTTGTTGGGTGATTATTCGATCGACTGGGGGCGTGAGGCGTCGCGCTCGATCCTCGCTGCCTCCACGCGGCCCGATGCGGTGGTGGGCGCGGACGACCTGATCGCCCTCGGGGTGCTGCAGAGTTGTCAGGCTCTCGGGTTGTCGGTTCCGGGCGATGTGATGGTCACTGGGTTCGACGACATTCCGTTCTCTGCATTGAGCAATCCGCCGCTGACCACCATCCGGCAACCGCAGGAACGAATCGCTGCGGAGGCCACTCGCCTGCTGGATCAGGCCATGAACAGCGATCACACCGGCACTGCGCATATCGCGTTGCAGCCGGAGTTGGTGGTCCGTCAGTCGACGGTCGGCCACGCACGCGTCGCGGCGGTGTAGGCCACGATCGCCGCATCGAGTTCGGCGAGCGTGACGGTTTCGTCGGCGGCGTGCATCAGTGCCGGCGTCCCCGGCCCCCACACGACAATAGGGGCACCGGGGGCAGCGGATCCGATGATGGACGCGTCGGTGAAGTACGTGACCGGTTCTGTAGCAACGGTATGCGGAAGGCCATCCACCCATCGGTCGCCTTGGGGTGTGCGAACTCCTGGCAGATCGATGCGAGCGTCGGCGTGATCGACCTCGGGTTGATCGCGCCACCAGGACAGCAGTGCCGAGCCGTCCCCGACGGTGCGATGGTCGACGACGACGTGTGCGGTGTCGGGAACGATGTTGGGTGCCGAGCCGCCGTCGATCAATCCCACGTTGAACGTTTCGGCGCCGAGGAACTGATCCGTAGACAGCGGGAGCTCGGTGCGGGCTCGTGCCAACACGTCGACCAGTTTCATGATTGCACTCTCACCCCGATGCGGAGTACTTCCGTGTGCTGCAATGCCTTTGGTGGTCACATCGACCCACAGTGCTCCTCGATGCCCCAGGTGTACCTGGTTCCCTGTCGCCTCGGGAACCACGACCGCTCCTACGGCGCACTTGGCGACGGCGTGGCGAGCGGCACGCGCACCGAGTGACCCGATCTCTTCGTCGCTGGTGAGCAACAGGGCGGCGGGAACCCCGTTGTCGAAGGCGTCCATCACCGCAGCGGTGGCGGCAACAAGCCCGGCCTTCATGTCCGAGGTGCCGCGGCCACGGAGAACACCGTGTTCGATATCTGCAGCGAAGGGATCGAACTGCCAATTCGACAGATCACCCGCCGGCACGGTGTCCACGTGGCACGCGAACATCAACCGCGTCGACGTCGGCGGGGAGGGATTGGTGATCAACAGCCATGGGTGGGGACCATCCGGATCGCCGTCGATGGCAAGGTCACCGACGCGGGCCCTGAGGACGGACACGATTGCGTCCATCGACGAGCGCTGGGGACGAGGATCACCCGACACAGTGGGCTGGGTGACCAGTTCGGTGAGAAGTCCGACGGAATCCATGACTCCAGTATGCCCGTGGTGCCTGCGGCAGTGGTGCGGCAGAGCGCCGCAGAGGGCACATAACCGCACCACTGCCGCAGGCATCTATGAGGCGTTGGCGATGATTGCCTGCGCGGCTTCGGTCGGTGCCTGAGTCGGGATCCAATGTGTCACTCCGGCAAGCACAGTCAGGGTGTAGCGGGCATCGACGTACTGTTGTGCGCGTTCGATGGCCGAGCGGCCGATGAAGGTGTCGCCGTCACTCCACACCATCGATGTCGGGACTGTGATGCGCAGACGGCCGATACCAGGGTTGGAGAACGGCAGTCCGCGATACCAAGTGACAGCGAAGGGAAGTGCGCCGTAGTCGACGACGTCCGTGCGCGTGCGCTCCAGGTCGTCCGCATTCATACCGCTTTTCTCATACCGCTTTTCGGCCCTCTGGCCAGGCCGTGTCATCCATTTCTCGGGGAGCACCGGCAGTTGGAAGAATGCGAAGTACCAGGAGTGCAGAATTTGTCGTGAGGTGAGCAGAGCCGTCATGAACGACCCGGGATGCGGGACGGAGAATGCCGTCAGCGACGACACCAGATCGGGGCGTCGGCCTGCGGTGACCCACGCGATCATCGCTCCCCAGTCGTGGCCGACCACATGCACCGGGGCACCGATTTCGTCGATGAGGGCCACGACGTCGTTGACGAGCGCACCGACGCGATAGTCGCGTCGGCGTTTGGGTCGGGCACCCGGCGAGTACCCGCGTTGATCGGGCGCGATTGTTCGGAACCCCGCCTCGTTCAGCTCGTTCATCACGGCGGACCACGACGCGGCACGTTCGGGAAAGCCGTGCAGCAGCAACACAATCGGTCCGTCCAGAGGTCCCTGGTCGAGGACGTCGAACTCTAGTCCGTCATGGGTGTAGCGTGCGATCCTCCCGCTCACCGAAGAATCCTTTCGTTGGTCAGCACGTGCTGGGAACCGATGCACCGGCGAATTCGGCGGCGAGGAATTGCATGGCCGAGTCGTCGCTCACGTTGTGTCCCTGCTCTGTTTGTTCCTGAGCGACGACCCGATCGCCGAGCGCACACGCTGCGCGGACGGCGTCGGCCGTCCACTGCGGTAGCACGATGTCGTCGCGCGCACCGTAGGCGACGAACATCGGCACGGTGGTTCGTACCTGAGGGAGGGTGTAGCGGCCGATCAGATCGAACAGCTTCTGTTCTGCGTCGGGGGATCTCGGTGCGAACTCCGTCGGTGCCATCTCGCTGACCGCGCGCTCCTTGGTTGCGGTGTTCGTGCCCTGACACGCGAGTAGTAGTTCTGTGTTGGTCTGGGCCACCGTGCCGCTGTAGTCCCGAGGGTCGAGGGTGGGATCGACCTGTTGCGCCCCGTAGAGCAGGTACGGCAGCAGCCCTTTCTGCGGTGTGGTCAGGGTGCCGTCCCTGGCGGCACGCGCAAGCGGTGCCAGATCCGTGGGCGGGGACAATGAGACCGAGGCGATCAGTTCCAGCCCTTGCCCATAGCTGGAGTTCAATTCGTTTGCGGCCCAGGCGGCTTGCCCGCCCTGTGACAGTCCGACGGCCGCCCACCGAGCAGAGGTCTCGGGCAGGGCGTTGTGGACGGCGCGAGCCGCGTCGATCATGTTGTGCCCCGCAGTGCGCGGCTCCAGGTACGGGTGGGTGCCGTCTCCGCTGCCGAGTCCTTGGTAGTCGGGTAGCACCGTGACGTAGCCGAGTTCGGTGAAAGCCTCGACCGTGGAGTCCAATCCGAGTAGGTCGGGGTAGAGGGAGGGCCCGCAGTCGGCTTGTACGCCGGTGGTGCCGTGGCCGTAGACGACGATCGGCCATCCACCTGCCGGAGGTGTACCGGGCGGAACAGCGGCGACGCCGGAGACCGCCGTCGCAGAATCATCGACACCGGACGTCGACTCGTACACGAAGCGATAGACGGTCGCACCCGTCGCAGTGAGTGTGGCTGACCGGGACCCGAAATCCTCCGATTCGAGCAGGGTCCCCGCAGTACCCGTGAGCTCGTACTGCGACTGTGCTGCGGACGTCGTTGCGGGCGCGGGTGACTCGGGCGCAGCGGGCGACGAACTGCATCCGACGGCCGTCACCAGCGTGAGCCCGCACGCAGCAGCGAAGACTCGACGAGACGGCAGGGCAATGGATGCGGGCATGCCGCGTGTCTACCAGACGTCGGTCGACATCAGGACAATGCCAACATCGAATCACCGGCATCGCAGTTCAGGGTTTGTCGCTTCTGATTTTCGGGGACTAACGCAGCCATGAGGATTGGCGTCGTTGTCAGTGCGGTCGTAGCGGTTGTGGTGTCGTTTCTCGGCTCCGGCGCGTGGATAGGGACGCCCATTGCCGAGGCGGCCGGCGGGGCGCTCAGTGCCACGTCGACGCTGGTGGCTCCCGCTGGTCCCGCGTTCTCGATCTGGTCGGTGATCTACACCGGTCTCGTCGTCTATGCCGTCTGGCAGTTCCTACCCGGTCGAACTGCACGTCACGACGCCTTGCGGGCACCGGTCATCGCGTCGATGTTGCTCAATCCGGCATGGGTTCTCGCGATTCAGTTCGGGCAGGTGTGGCTCAGCGTGGTGGTCATCGTCGCGCTGTTGGCCGCTCTCGTGCGCGTGTTCGTACTCCTGCAACAGCAGCGGCCGGAATCCGTGGTCGACGCGGTGATCACCGACGGCACGATGGGTCTCTATCTCGGGTGGGTGTGCGTGGCCACCATCGCCAACATCTCGGCGTGGCTGGTTGATCTCGGAGTCACCGGTGGCGCGACGGTCTGGGCGGTCGTCGTACTCGCCGTCGCAGCACTGGTCGGGGTGACTCTGGCGCGTTACTCGAACGGAGCGATTGCTCCGATGCTCGCCATCGTGTGGGGACTGGGATGGCTGGCGCAGGGGCGTCTCGGCGGCGAGCTGACGAACGCCACGGTCGGATGGACGGCTGTATTTGCCGCAGCGATCGTCGCCGTCGTGACGGTGGGAATCAGGCTCCGATCACGGCGGTCGACGGTCCATCGCCGCGTCAGGGCTGTGTGACATAGGTCGAGAGTCCGTCGAGGGTTTCTCCGAGCCGCTTCTTGAATGTCCCCTGTAGCGCTTTGCCGATGGGCCCGACCAGCAACGGGCTGGACACGACGAGGTCGATGGTGACGGTCGTATTCTCGCCTGACGCTTGGCATTCCACGCGCATGTGAATTTTCGAGCCGGTCGATCCTTTGCCGTCGAAGATGATTTCGTGCGGCGGGTCGAATGCTTTCACCTCGAAGGTGATGGTGTCGACCAATGCCGCAACCTTGATCTTTTCGACCATCACCGCTCCGACCGCGATGGTCTGCGGTGGTAGTTCCTCCCACCCGACGTGCAAGGCATGCCAGTGCTCGAACGTGGTGACGTCCGAGACGGTGTTCCAGACCTTCTCGGGCGAGGCGGCGATGTCTCGGTTCATGGTGGTCGTCGTAGTCATCACGGTCCTTTCGATGGCGGATGTTCCTGACGATTACGCACCATTGTTGACTTGATGTCAACGTTGACTTCGAGTCAATCGGCTCGTACGGTCGGGTGACTCAGATCTCCTGCCGCCTCGGTGACTCGGGGCCGAATCGAAGGGAACACCATGACTGCCGCCACAAATCCGCCCGTTCTCGAGAACCACCCCATCGACAGCGGCGCAGCCGTGTTGGCCAATGTGGGCGCGTTGCTGCCCGAGCTGAAGAAGGGTGCCTCCGAGAACGAGCGGGCCCGTCGGCTCTCCGACGACACCGTCGACGCGCTCCGGCGAGCGGGCGCCTTTCGGGTCGCGGCACCGACCCGGTTCGGTGGACTCGAATCCGGCCTACGCACGATGCTCGACGTCTCTGCCGCTGTTGCCGAAGGTGATGGTGGCGCGTCTTGGGTCACCACGTTGTCGAATGTCAACCATTGGGCGCTGGGTTTGTTCTCCGAGCGGGCGCAGGCGGAGGTGTATGCCGACGGGCCCGACGTCATCATTTCGGGCGTCGTGTCGCCCACGGCCGTCGCGAAGCCGGTGGAGGGTGGGTATCGGGTCAGTGGTCAGTGGCCGTACGCGTCGGCGAGCCTGCACTCGACGTGGTGCACGGGCGGTGTGGTGATCGAGGACGAAGACGGATCGGTGATGGATCAGGGCATGGCGCTGATCCCTCGTAGCGACTATCGCGTCGACGACACCTGGTACGTGGCGGGCATGCGAGCCTCCGGCAGCAACACCGTCGTGGCCGAAGATGTGTTCGTGCCCGAGCATCGGATGCTGTCGATGATGGGGGCTTTCAGCGGATCGTATGTCGCCGAACGCACGGATTCGGCCTTCGCGCGGTCCGCGTTCGGGCCGATGCTGGTGATGGTTCTGGTGGGTCCACAGCTCGGAATGGGCCGAGCTGCTTTGGAATTGGTACGAACCAAAGCGGCAGAGAAGTCCTTGGCCTACACGGTGTTCGACCGCCAAGCCGATTCGGTCGCCTTCCAGATGATGGTTGCCGAGGCCGCGCTGAAGATAGACACCGCCCATCTGCACGCTTATCGCGCCGCCGACGACGTGATGCGGTGGGCCGACGCAGCCGAATATCCGAATCTGCTCTCCCGCGCACGGGTGCGCGGGGACGCGGCAACAGCACTGCGCAGCATCAACGAGGCGTTGAACATTCTGTTGGACGCCACCGGAGCGGGAGCATTCGCAGATGTCAATGCGCTGCAACGTATCTGGCGTGACTCGAATGTCGGAGCACGACATGCGGTGATGCTGCCGCGAGTGTCGATCGAGACCTACGGCAAGGCGCTGCTGGGGGTCGAACTGCACGACCACATCACCCCGATCATCTGAATCGAGACCGCCCATGATGAAGCCCTATACGTCGACGCGCGTCGTGCCCGGGCCGATGGCCTAAGCTCGTCAGTGTTTCACGGAGGTGCCGTGAGCCGACGCGATGAGATGGGATCTACAGTGCCGGAGGCCTCGTCGAGAAAGCAGGCGCGCTCTGCGCAGGCGGCGGAGACTCGTCGACGGTTGATCGACACCGCGGTTGCCCTCTTCGCCGAGAACCCTTACGACAAGGTCGGTGTCACCGAGATAGTCGAGGCCGCCGATGTCGCGCACGGCCTCTTGTTTCATTACTTCGGTAACAAGCGGGGCATCTATCTCGAGGCCATGCGTGCGACGGCCGACGGGTTGTCCCAGTCGTTCGTCGATCTCCCGGATGCGGAACCCGACGTGCAGTTGCGTGCGGCTTTGAAAGCTCATCTCACGTATCTCCGCACTCATCGGGGCCTGGCGCTACGCATGGTGCTGGGCGGCCGAGGGGCCGATCCGGAGGCGTGGCAGGTATTCGAGGAAGCTCGGGCCGGCGTTCTCACAGCCGGGGCGATGCTGCTCGGTCTCGATCCGCACAATGCTGCGATCGCTATGGCCGGGCGGACCGCCGTCGCTGCCATCGACGAGACCACCGTCAGGTGGCTGGAAGACGAGAGCGCCTTCGAGATCGACACGGTCGTCGAGATGCTGATCCACCTTGTCGCGGGGTGCCTCGAATCGGTGTCGATACTGGACTCCAGTGTCTCGGTGGACGCCGCAGTGGCCACGATCCTCGGTAACGGGAATCGATCCGGCATCGATTCCCGGTCCTGACAACTCCTTCCCTGTCACACGGTCTCGGCGTAGTACTTCCTCCAGTGCGTTTCGAGGAAGTCGGACAGCGAACTCCCCGAAACGTTGGTACGCCAGGCGACATGACCGTCGGGTCTGACGAGTACCGCTCCGGTCTCACCTACCTCGTACAGCGATATCAGTTCGTTCCGATCGACGCCGACGGGTGCGTCCAGTACGACCAGCTCGATTCCGGGCTTGGAAGAACTGAGTCCCTCCACCACCGCTGACCACGCAGAACCGTCGAAGGTGAACAGGGTCAACATGTTCGGGTCCAACACGTCGTGCGGCGAGACCAGTTGCCCGTCGACCGAGACGAGCGCGTGCGGCAATCGCGCACCGGGGTACGTGGTGGGCACGTAATCGACAACGTCTTCCAGGGGCTTCGCCGACGCGTCCTGAGCGATCAGTGGACTGTCGTAGAGGTAGCCGAATTGCAGGCCGGTGGAGACGAAATGCTCCAACTGCAGTGGAATCGCCGCTGCGATTTCGGCGCGCAGTTCCGCCGACCCGGGGACGTCCGGGCGCAGGCTTCGTGATCGGCTCATCTGCTTGCGGGTTGCTGCAGCCGCGATGGGCGCGATCAGTCGGCCCGGAAGTTTGTTCAGTGGTGCCCGCCCCATGGCCTGAGTTGCCTTGGCCAGCATGGCGTTGGTGATCCCGACGCGCTTGCCGATGTCGTCCATGCGGAAGTGGTTGGCCACACTCTGTTCGGCGAATTTCTCCACCACGGGCCGACGCTCGGTGTCGTAGGTGTCCAGCAGCTCCGGGCCTGCCGCACCAGAGAGCACGGCATCGAGCTTCCACGCGAGGTTGTGGGCATCCTGCACTCCCGAATTGAGCCCGAAGCCGCCGGTGTGCGGAAAGCGGTGAGCGGCATCGCCCAGCAACAGCAGCCGATCGTGGCGGAAGGTGTCGGCCGTCTGTGACGTCATCAACCACGTGCCCGTCGATTCGAGCGTGAAGTCGTTCGTACCCAACGCCTTCGGTAGCGTCTTCTCCCAGAATCGGCGGCCATTCCTGGCGATCTCCTGCGCTGGGTGCAGATAGGCCGTCATCAGGATGTAGCGGTGGTCGGCGTGCGAGATGAGCACTCCGCACAGGTCCGGGGTGTAGATCCAACTCAAAAGCGGACGCGCGTCGTCGGGAAACAGCGTTGTCGACGTGAAGAACGCACTGCCCATGTTGGCCAGTACCGGTCCGGTCAGCGATATCCCGGCCGCGTCGCGGGTCGCGCTGTTGGCACCGTCGCAGGCAAGGACGTACGGCGCACCGAGTTCGTCGACGTCACCCGTCAGGGTGCGGAAGGCGATGCGCGCGTCACCGGAGTTCGATTCGACCGATTCGACGGAGACTCCGCGGCGAAATTCGATCAGCGGTTCGGCGTCCACGGCGTCCCACAGCACGGGCATCAGAATGTGCTGGCCGATGTGCGACACCATGTACGGGCTCTGGCTTTCCACGATGGCTTTGCGTTCGGGATCGGACAGCAGATCGATCGACCCGATCGCGTCTCCGGCCAGGTCACCGTACCAGCTGATCAGATTGACCTGTTCGTGCGGAGGCGACATCGCCGCTATGGACTTGGCCAGTTCGGGGCTGTACTCGTTCCATATCTCCAGCGTCCGAGCATTGATGACGTGAGCCGCCGGATGGAACAGGGGACTGGTTCGACGCTCGAGCAATACCGTTCGAATACCCCTGCGCGCCAGCAGAAGCGCTGCAGTGGTACCCGCCGGCCCGGCACCGATGATGACGACAGGAGTGCTCATCGGACGACGGTTTCCTGGGTCCCCAGGTCGATCGACCCGTCCGGAGTGCGGATGGTGGCAGTGATGACGTCGTCGACCGAGAGGTACTTCGGGTTCTTGGCTTGGCGTGCGAAGAAGAACTTCCACTTCAGCGCAGGCGGGATGAGTTCGCCGATCTTCTGGATCGCTTTGGGCGGCGCGGAGATTGCCGTGCCGATCGGAGTTCCGGTCAACAGGACGTCGCCTGCGGTCATGTTCTGAAAACGGGCCAGTCTGGTGAAGGCCTCGGCGGGAGGAGTGATGAGGTCGTCGCCGATGGTCTGGTCCTGACGGATCTCCCCGTTGACCGCCAACGTCATCCGTAGCTCGGGCAGTCGTCGCAGCTCGTCGTTGTCGAGCAGCACCAGTCGAGGGCCGAGTGGGGTGAAGGTGGGATACGACTTGCTCTCGTACACTTGCACTTTCGTCAACTGGATCTCCCGAGCCGACACGTCGTTGGCCACGACGAAGCCCGCCACGTAGGACGCGAGGTTGTCGTCGGTGACGGTTGTCCCGATGGGGATATCGGCACCGACCACCACGCCCAGCTCGATCTCGTAGTCGAGCAGCGCTACCTCCGGCGGTTGCCGAATGGGATCGTTCGGGCCACTGATCGACGCGGACGACTTACGAAAGAACGTCGGCTGCAGGGTCTTCGGGTCCGAGCCGGCGTCGATCGCATGGGATCGGTAATTGAGCAACTGCGCCACCACTCGGCACGGTGCGGTGATGGGTGAGAGGAGTTCGAGCTCGGCGACATTCGTGCCTGTCCCCGATGCGGCGTCGATGGCCGGCCGGTCGGCCAGTAGCTCACGGGTGGTCTGCGCGGTGGTGTCGATCCTGACGGCCTGGTCGCCGTCGAGACGCCACCAGCCGTCCTCGGTTCGAATGATGTTGATGGGCATAGCTTTCGATCCCCCCTAGCAATCGGTCACAAAGTTTTCGGTGTGATGGTCTTCTTGTTGGCGATCACCGGCCGGCCGGGCCTGGTTCCGGCCTCACGCTGCCGCAGTTCCTCGTGGGTCGCTCCGTTGCGGAGTCGGCTGAGGAGGTAGTCGGGGTCGATGTTGACGCCGATGGGATTGCGCGCGAATTCCTCGGTGAAGAAGAAGGCCGCAGTGTGGTCGGAATCGAAGTTCTCCACTTGGAACTCGAGCCGAATACCGTCCGGGTCCTCGTAGTACAGCGAGATCGTCGGCCCGTGGTTGATGGACCACACCGGAAGGATGCCCTGGCGCTTGAGCCGCACGTAGTTCTCCAGCAGTCGTTCCAGCGATCGGAACGTCAGGGCGATGTGATCGATGCCGTAGGCCTTGCGGCGCAGCTTGGCGAAGGGGAACAGGAACTTCACCGGCTTGGGCACGGCGATGATCGCGAGTCGATGCGACTCGTCGTCCCAGGTCAAGAACGTGATCTCGTCGTCCTGGTAGGCGATCTCGGCCCCGAATACCGTGCCGTACCAGCGGACCATCTCCTCGGTTCGCGCAGATTTGACGACCCAATGCGCGATGTAGTCGGGTGCGACCCGTTGCGTCTCGATCGTCGGTGCATCGTGCGTTGCGCTCATGAATCGACCTTTCTTCGCGATCGCGGATTGTGATCCAGGTTAAGTGCACTTTGACTAACAGTCAATAAATTGACTGATGGTCAGTCGAAAATCCGGAATGGGTGCGGTGCCGAGCGTGTCGTTGTAACAGAGCATTGCTCTGTTACGGTCACGTCATGCCCCGCCCACGCGTGCACGATCTCGACCACCTACTGGATGTGGCCGAGGCGTTGGCCATCGAGTCGGGCCCGGCCGCGGTCACCATTCGCGCGTTGTCTGAGCTGACCTCGGTGTCCAACGGGGCGATCTACCACGCGTTCGGGTCGCGGGCCGGACTCCTCGGCCGAGTGTGGTTGCGCGGCGCGCAGCGCATGCTCACCGTGCAGCGAGGGTCCGTGGACGACGCATTGGCGACGGGCACCGCGGTGGACGCAATAGTGGCTGCTGCGGATGCGCCGGCGCGCTTTCTACTCGATCATCCGACGGCCGGGCAGTTTCTCATGATTGTGTCGCGTCGAGAGTTGTTGGGCTCGAACGATATTCCGGACGCGCTTGCCGACGACCTTCGTATGCTCGATTCGACGCTCGTCGAGTTGTTCGTGCGGTTGTCGACCGAGATGTGGAACCGAGCGGATCGCACGGCCGTAGCCGTGATCAAGGATTGCACCGTCGAGCTCCCTGCCGCGTTGCTCCTGCGGGGTCGCCGTGCGCCAGACGCATCGGTGCGCGAACGACTCGCTGCCGCCGTGCGCGGCGTCCTCACTCTTCCTCCGCCCCCTCCACCGCCGAAGTCTTCATAGCCTCGGCACCCTCGAAAGGTAGCTCACGATGACTCCTACGCTAGAAATTCGCAGTGACATAGCGATTTTGACGCTCGGCTCGGACGAGAATCGATTCTCACCGGACTGGCTCGATGCGGTCGACGCCCACTTGGACCAGATAGAGCGGTCGGCGCGCGGGCTGATCACGGTAGGAGCGGGCAAGTTCTACTCCAACGGACTGGACCTCGACTGGCTGATGGCCCATGGTGATCGCGCCGATTGGTACGTCGATCGAGTGCAGACGCTGTTCGCCCGAATACTCACGTTTTCGATACCCACCGCCGCGGCGGTCAACGGGCACAGTTTCGGTGCCGGAGCGATGTTCGCCATTGCCCATGACTACCGCTTCATGCGCGAGGATCGTGGCTACTACTGCTTTCCGGAAGCGGATATCAACATCCCTTTCACTCCCGGCATGTCCGCTCTGATTCAGGCGAAGCTCTCTCCGCAGACGGCCATGGTCGCAATGACCACGGGACATCGGTACGGGAGCGCGGAGGCCCTCACTGCAGGTCTCGTCGACGGCGTAGCGGCCGAGGACTCGGTGATCGATGCTGCGCTGGAGCGGCTCTCGGCAATTGCCGGTAAGGACAAAGCCACCATCGGAGCCATCAAGACGACCATGTTCGCGTCGGTCACCGCTGCGCTGCGTCAGGGCCGACAGTGACGTCGTAGTCGGTCGCGTCGCGCCGCGCAGGCGGGATCAGAAGGTGAACGCGGCCGACGAGGGTCAGAGCCGTGTCGGCGTCGGCACCGTCGAACACCGCTGTGTGGATGCCGCGCATGGCACCCGTGAGCAGTCGGGCTGAGGCAGGGAGGTCTGTGGCACTGTCGATCTGCCCTGCTTCGGCAGCGGCGCGGAGTAGTTCGGTGATGGCATCGACGAAGCTGTCGTGCCAACGCTCGGCTGTGCCTTCGAATTTGGGGACTCCGAGATTGCGGAACAGCACGTGCGTGCGCGGTGTCTCGTAGATGCTCTCGGCAGCTATTCGCAGAAATGTCTGCAGCTGCTCGAGTGGGGTGCTCGGCCAGCCGGCGTCCGCAGACCGTTCACGGATGCGTTCGATCAGAACGGTGGCGGCGTCGTCGACGGCGGCCTGAAAGAGTTGGCGTTTGTTGGGGAAGTGGTGGAAGGCCGTTCGGGGTGCCAGACCGCATTGCGCAGCGACACTTTCGATCGTGATGTCTGCATAGTCGGCGTGCCGAAGCAGCTCCTGGGTGGCCTCGATGAGGCGTATCGGTGCGGGCCCGGGTTCGTCAGTGGTGGACGACCCGGCCCAGCGGTACAGCGTGGTGGTGTGGATGCCCAAGTCCGTGGCTACGGCTGTCGGGCTTTCGGAACCCCCGAATGCCCGTGCCACCGCCTCTCGGCGATCGGCGAGTGTGAATCTCGAGACCCTGGCCATGATCGTGACAGTCTAGTGCAGCATTCGTGCGAGGGCCGGGAGTAGAACTCGTGCGGGGACGATACCCGCCGTCGCCGCCTGCAGAGCATTGCGGCGACCCGAAACAACATGTGGCCGTGACCGTTTGGCGTCGAGTGCCTTCATGGCGGTGGCGACGACGTCGGCCGGTGTCTGGTACGTGCCGGTGGCTGTGGCCGAATCGCCTATGACGTCGAAGAATTCGGTGTGGGTGGGGCCGGGGTTGAGAGCGAATACTCTGACTCCGTGTTGCGCTGATTCGTACCACAGCGACTGGCTGAAGCTCAGCACGAAGGCTTTGGCGGCCGCATACACGGCAAGAGTCGGGACAGGTTGGAATGCCGTCGTGCTGGCCACATTGACGATGGTGCCCGCCGAGCGGGCGATCATGTCCGGCAGGAACGCCGAGCAGATGTCCACGACCGCGCGGATGTCGACGGCGACAAGCCGCTCGAAATCGTCGGCGTCGCCGTCGACGAACGGTCCCTGGACCGCAAATCCTGCGTTGTTGACGATGAGGTCGATGCGCTCGGGAACGATGGCGCGGAGCCGCCGACCACTGGCCTCCTCCGACAAGTCCCAGGGCACTGTTCGGCAGCGCGCACCGTAGGTCGATTCGAGCTCGTCCGCCAGCGCTGTCAGACGATCTTCCCGTCGGGCGACGAGCAGGAGATCGGAGCCGCGGGCGGCCAGCACTCGCGCGAACTCGGCGCCGATTCCGGAACTCGCGCCGGTGACCAGCGAGCGGCCCGGACTGTAGCGAAAAGCCCTGCGGCTCATCGTTCCGTGCGTCCGAGTTCAGCGGCCGAGCGCCGGGCGAACTCCTCGTACGAGGTGGGTTCTCGTCCGAGCAGGGTCGGAAGAACCGTCAGGTCTCCCGCGGGCAGACCATGGCCGTCGTAATGGGTCATCATCGTGCGGTACGCCTGACGTGCGTCTTCCGGCCAATTCTTCATGTCGCGGGGGTTCGAAGCGGCCTGCGCGCCGCGAACGAGGTGCCCGAGCGCATTCAGTTTCGTCGATCGCACAGCGTGACCGATGACAGTGGGGAGTGCGGGTAGTACATCGAGCGAGTTGGTCAGCGACGAGGGCGGGATTCGGATGGCGGTAACCGGATGCCCCAGCACGCGCGACCAGATCTCGGCCATCTGGTGTCGGGTGAGTTCGACCGTGGACAGGTCGTAGGTGCGGCCGGTGTGCGGCGGCGGGTCGATCAGTACGTTCGCCGCGGCCTCGGCGACGTCGGCGAGATCGACGACCCCCATGACGCTGTCCGGCGACACCGGGTACGGCATGACGCCTGCCTGCAGGAACTCCCACACTTCCAGATAGTTCTGCATGTAGTGCGACGGCCTGAGCGCCGTGGTGGGGATTCCGCTGTCGCGGAGCAGACCCTCGGCGATGTCCTTCTGGTGATGGTGTGTCAGCTGATGCAGGTCTGGATGGATGACGGAGTGAAACACGATGTGCTGCAACCCAGTTGCCGGCGTCGTCGCGATCAGGTGCTCGATGATCGGTCTTTCGTCGATGACCTGGGTCGGAGCCGCGTGATAGAGCGCGTCGGCCCCGGCCAGGGCTCTGTCGAGCGTGTCGGGCGACCTCAGATCGCCCACGACGATCTCGGTTGCCCCGTCTCGACGGGTGGTCGCAGCCTGGCTGTCGTTCTTCACGACAGCGCGGACGGGCATCTTCTGCGCAGTTAGCTGCCGGACGAGCAACCGTCCGATCCCGCCTGCGGCACTGGTCACTGTGATCATCGCACCTCCTCGATGGTGAGCGCGGCAACTCCGGCTCGGTTGCATATATTGCAGAGGATCTGCACATAACGCAAGGGGCCGACGCAAAAGCCGCCTCGATCTGCATTAGTCTCGGACGGTGCCTTCGAACGACGTCGACGATGCAGAGCAGTCGCGGCGCGCCCGCCCACGTCGCGATCGCCGTCAGGCGTTGATCGACGCCGCGATCGAGATGATCTCCGAAGGTGCCAGCGCAGACATCAGCGCGGCGGCGATCTCGCGCAGAGCGGGTGTGGCGCACGGGTTGCTCTTTTACTACTTCACCGACAAGCAGGGCCTGGTGCAGGCCGCACTGGCCGACGTTCTGGGCAAATTGTCCGACGCGCAGGGGCCGCAGTCCGAGGAGCGGACCGTCCGAGCTCGGCTGGAAGGATTCGTCCGACGGCACATCGAGTTTCTGCGGGATCACCGCGCGCTCTACCTGCGGGTGGTGCGCGAGGAGGAATTCGGCGAGGCAGGCGTCGAGAGCGCCCTCTGGCAGGCTCGGGCCGAGGGCGAGCGTCAGGTCGCAGCCCTGGCCGAACTCCCGGATCCGTTGCCACCACTGGTCGCTGTCGCGATTTCGGGGTGGACCGGCTTTCTCGATCGAACCGCCGATGCCTTCTTCGAGACGGCGGATCTCGATCTGGACGAGTCGGTCGCGCTGATCGTCGACGCATTCGAGGCCGTGGTCGATTCCGCGACTCGCCGAGGGGCCGGGCCGCGGTGATCAGGTCGACCAGAAACTGCAAAGGCCGATTCCGAAAATTGCGCAGATTGCTCAATACCGAAGGCTACTATTGCGCAGCCCGCCGGGTTCTGGTCGACTGACGCCGGTTGCATCACAGACGCGACTGACTCGGCGCTTCGCAATCCGAACGCTTGCCTCATGGAGTGACGGGACCTATCCGGTCCCGCCACGTCCACTCGATGCAATCTTTCGTCGCCTATTTCAGGAGTGCTCGCCATGACCAGCCTCAGCTCGACCTCCGGCAATTCGACCGACGGTGATTCGGTCACCGGAGGGCGCGAAACCCTGCACGACATTTCCGAGCGGGTGCTGTGGCTGTCGACGTCGATGATCCATCACGCCAACCGAATCCGACCCAATCCGACGGGTCTCAAGGTGGGCGGTCATCAGGCGTCGTGCGCGTCGATGGTCACCATCATGACCTCGCTGTGGTTCGAGCAGCTCGAAGCGGGCGACCGAGTGTCGGTCAAGCCGCACGCGTCGCCGGTGCTGCACGCCATCAACTACCTTCTCGGTGAGTTGGACGAGAAGTATTTGACGACGCTGCGCTCGTACGGTGGGCTGCAGTCCTACCCGTCGCGCGCCAAGGATCCCGATACCGTCGACTACTCCACGGGGTCGGTGGGTATCGGTGCGACGGCACCTATCTGGGGCGCAATGTCGCGCCGCTTCGTCGACTCCGCATTTTCCGCGGACACCCCGAGTGGGTTTCGCGGACGGCAGTATTCGCTCGTCGGAGACGCCGAGCTCGACGAGGGTGCCGTGTGGGAAGCCGTCATCGATCCGGGCATCGGTGAGTTGGGCGAGATCGTTTGGATCGTCGACCTCAACCGGCAGTCCCTCGACCGAGTGGTGCCGAACATCGCCGCGCGTCGCCTCGAGAAGATGTTCGACGCGGCAGGCTGGCAGGTCATCACCGTGCGGTTCGGTCGGCTGCTCGAGAACCTGTTCGCGCGTACCGGGGGCGACGCCCTGCGGCGTCGCATCCTCGACATGCCCAATCCCGAGTATCAGCGGCTGTTGCGGTGCTCGGCGTCCGAATTGCGTGATCGACTGCCCGGCAACGGTTCCGATGCCGCGGCGATCACCGCGCTCATCGGTGACCTCGACGATCTGATTCTCACCGAGTCCATTCGCAATCTCGGCGGCCATGATCTCGACGCGCTGCGCGAGGCCTACGCGCAGATCGACGACACCCGGCCCACAGTCATCATCGCCTACACGGTCAAAGGCTTCGGCCTCCCCACTCAGGGGCATCCGCAGAACCATTCGTCTCTGCTGACTGTCGACGAATATGCAGCTCTGGCAGACACTCTCGGCACCGACGTCGGTTCGCCGTGGGGCCGCTTCGACGACGCCACAGTGGCCGGGCAGTTGTGCGCCGATGTTGCCGAACGGCTGCGCCGCGAACCGGTGCCCGTCTCGGCACCGCCTGCAGTTCCCACCGACATCGGCCGTACTCCCAAGGGCACGGCCACGACGCAGGCCGCGCTCGGCCGCACCCTCATCGACCTGACGCGTGAGGCTCCGGATGCGGCGCGGCGCGTGGTCACGGTCAGTCCCGATGTCAGCTCGACCACCAATCTCGGCGGTTGGGTCAACAAGGTCGGTGTCTGGTCGTCGTCGGAGCGGCACGACTGGTTCGGCGACGATGCCGAAACCATCATGCACTGGCGTGAGGGTCCCACCGGTCAACACATGGAACTCGGTATCGCAGAGACCAATCTGGTCGGATTGATGGGCGAGCTGGGTGCAACGTGGAGTCGGTGGGGAGAGCCGTTGTTCCCCATCGGGGTGATGTACGACCCGTTCGTCGAACGCGCCCTCGAACCGTGGTCGTACGGCATCTACGCGGGTGGTCAGTCGATTCTGGTCGGTACGCCGTCGGGTGTCACGTTGGCCGCGGAAGGTGGTGCGCACCAGTCGATCAAGACTCCGTCGATCGGTCTGGAGCAGCCCGGGTGCATCTCGTACGAGCCGGCTTTCGCCATCGACGTCGAGTGGACGTTGCTCGCCAGTATCGCCAAGTTGGGTCGCCCCGACGGCACCTCGGCGTACCTGCGCCTGTCGACCCGTCCGGTCGATCAGACGTTGGCCGACGTGCCCAGCGATCCGGCGGCCCGCGAACGCAGGCGCAAGCAGGTGGTGGCCGGCGGCTACCCGCTCGTCCGACGAGACGGTGCCACCGTCACGATCGCGGCGATGGGTGCGCTCATGCCCGAAGCTCTCGATGCCGCAGCACGTTTGGAGCGCATCGGCATTCTCGCGGACGTCCTGTGCATCACGAGCCCGGGCCAGCTCTACCGAGCTGTCCAGGCGCGGCAGGGGCACGGCGACGCGGAGTCGTGGATTCTCGATCAGCTGTTGCCGGCCGATCGGGCGACACCGATGGTGACCGTCCTCGACGGCCATCCGCACACGCTGGCGTTCCTGGCCACGGTGAACCGTGTGGCGTCGACGTCGTTGGGTGTCAGCAACTTCGGTCAGGTGGGCTCTCTGGACGAGGTGTACAAGCATCATCACATCGACACCGATTCGATCGTCGGTGCCGCTCTGGATGTCACCGGTCAGTAGTGCCGCGGGTGCTCATTCGTCCACCCATTCCAAGAGGTCTCCGGGTTGGCAGTGCAGCACCCGGCACATGGCGTCGAGGGTGCTCAGGCGCACGGCTTTAGCCCGTCCGTTCTTGAGGACTGCGATGTTGGCGGGCGTCAGCCCCACGCGTTCGGCGAACTCGCCGACGCTCATCTTCTGCTTGGCCAACTGAACATCGATGCGCACCACGATGGCCATCAGATGACCGCATCCATGTCGCTGCGCAGTTCCGTGGCCTGCCTGAGCAGTGTCCTCATGACGACCATCAACAGTGCGGCGACGGCGACGATGACGACGAGCAGGAAGAGCAGTAGCGGCAGGCCTGGGTCGTCGGCCCCGAATCCGACGTAGAGGAACACCGCGACCAGCACCACCCAGGCCGCGACGATCGACCACGTGATCGTGTCGACCCACACCAACGAGGCGCGGGTGAAGATGGCATTGCGGTTCACCATCGTCAGCAGCTTCCACGTCGCGACCACGACCACCTGAATGCACAGCACCCAGAAGATGGACACGATGGTCAGCGGCCATCGCAGGTATGCGGATTCGGGAGATTCCTGCGCCATGTGGGCGAACTGGCCGGGCAACGACATGACTTGCATCAGCACCAGCACCGCGAACAACGCGGCGAGAAACAGGCGAAGCAACAGGACTACCGCTCGATATCCACTCAGCATGTAGCGAGTATCGACAGGAATCTATCGAAAGTCAATCGATTGAAGTAGTGTCCGTTTCATCCAGTTCGAGTTGACAGCGGGCGTACGGTTGTAACATTCGGTGAAGGTCATCACCGCTGACAGGCCTCGTGCACGCCAACAGGTGTAATGACTGCACCATCTGGGACGCGATCTACTTGACCGATTCCACATCCAACGGCCCCAAACGAAGTGCCGCTACCGAAGCCACGGCTGCAGCCGCATTCGACGAAGAAATTTCGGCTGCTCTGCCTGTCCGGCGACGTCGGTATGCAGGCGAAGACTATTTTGCCGAGGACACCTTCGATGCTCTCGACATATTTCGCGGAATACTGCTCGAACACAAACGTTTTGACACCCTCTTGCAGGGCCTGTGTGAACAGGTGGTCGCTGCCATTCCGTGGGCTGACATGGCGGGAGTGACTTTGCTCCGACATGATTCCGACAATCCCGCGACGGCGGCATGTTCGGATGCGCGTGTGATCGATGTCGACACCGATCAGTACGCCGCAGACGAGGGCCCGTGTCTCGAAGCGGCGAGAACCAACCAGATCGTCAGTGTTCGGATCGACGAGGTCGTAACCCGCTGGCCGACTTTCGCGTCTGCAGCCGCCGCGATCGGAGTGAAAAGTTATCTGTCTGCTCCGCTGGCTGTCGACTCGGGTCATGCCGGTTCGCTGAATCTGTACGGATTCGACTGCGAGGGCTTCAGCGATGTCGACGAGGTTCTCGTCAAGATGTTCGTCACGTCGGTCGAAGCTGCGGTGTGGAATTCGCGACATGCAGCAGAAGCGAGAACGGAAGCGGCCGGTCTTCGTGAGGCGATGAAGACCCGTGGAACAATCGAGCAGGCCAAAGGAATCTTGATAGCCTTGCGCGGCATCTCGCCCGAAGCGGCATTCGCGGTTCTGGCGGAGCAGTCGCAGCGTGAGAACGTCCGTGTTGCCGTACTGGCAGCTCGGGTGGTGAACTCGGCGGTCTCGCAGGCCGTAGGGTCGCATTGACGCCGTCAACTCCTCTCCCACTATGGTTCAGCGAAGCCGAACCGACCTGCGTTATCGAAGGTCGAGAAGGTCAAGGCCTATGACGGACACACCGATTCACGACGAACTTCAGCATTTTCTCGACATCGATACCGGCGGCGGGAGCCGGAAGGCTGCGGCCGTCGATCGGGCGGTCCCGGCCCCGGTACCCACGCATGTCCGGCCCCGGCATCACAGGGCCTGACGACGTGGCCACAGCCCGAGAGAAACAAGACGTAGCCCTCGCCGACTATCGACGCGCGAAGGAACACGAGCAAGGGCTCGCGGATGTGCGTGGGCAGACCGACGCCGATGTTCCCCTGGTTGTCGACGTCGACGATGCCGAATTGCAGGTCGCGGTCGATGCCGACGTGTCGGCACAGGAGGCTCTCAGCGTGGCCCTCAGGGCCGTCGACGACTAGAGCTGTACGCGATCAGCTTTCGTTGCCGTCCCGCACGGACGCAGTGGGTGCGACGGCCGCGTGGACGTCGCCGCTGTAGGACGCAGGCAAGGGACTACTGCACAGTGTGCGAGCCTCGTCGGTCGAAATGCCGAGTGCGCGGAGCACTCGCTCGGTCGTGCCGTCGACCGTCGCCGCCTCGTCGCGGTCGGGTTGCGCCAGGAGCAGGCGGCCCATGGAAAGCAGTGAACCGGCGACGATCGCGAGGGCAAGATCCGGGTCGTCGACGTCGAATCTCCCTTGCGCTGCGGCCGATTCGATATCGCGACGTGACCGTGGTGCCAGGCCGCCGGCCGCGGCGAACGCGGCGGCCTCGGAGTTGAGCAGTACGCGGCTCAGTTGCGGTTCGAGGCGGAACAGGCGCCCGGACAGTCTGAACGATTGGGTGAACTTCTCGACCGGGTCCTCGAAACCGACGGTGAGCGAATCGAGGTAGTCGCCGACGGACTCGAGAGCGGCGTCGATGGCGGCCTGCCACAGTTCTTCTTTGCTCTCGAAATAGTTGTAGAACGATCCGTTGCTGACGTCGGCGGCCTGCGTTATTTCGAGCACGGGTGCGTTGGTGTTCCCGTTGGCGAGTAACCCTTGCGCGGCCTGGATCAGCGCGGCTCTGGTGCGTGCCTTGCGGCGCTCGACGCGGTTGCCTTCGGTCACGATCTGCTCCTGCTCTGCGGTGTCGATGCAGCCTATCGCGAATCAATGATGACGAATTCGTCAAAAACCCTTGACGTACGGCCGTGCCGTGAGTGACGATATCGTCAACACCTTGCGAAGGCAGGGGTATCGACTTCCGGCGGCACCGAAGGACCTCATGACGACGAACGCGACGATCCCGCAGTACCGCACCGATCTGTACTCCACCGATGCGATTCTCGATCCGTACCCCCACTACGTTCGGCTACGCGCCCTCGGCCCGGTGGTGTGGCTGCCGCGCCAGCAGGTGTTCGCCGTCTCGCGCTACGCGGACTGCAAGGCGGTGCTGCTCGACGACGAGACCTTCATCTCGGGGGACGGGGTGGCACTCAATTCCGTCGCCAATCGGCTCGGCCGCGGAACGACACTGAACAGTGACGGCGACGAGCATGCAACCAAGCGATCGGTGCTGGCGCATCGACTCACTCCGAAGGCCGTCCGCAAGATGAAAGCGGCGGTGCAGGAGAAGGCCGAGAGCATCGTCGACGCGGCACTGAAGAAACAATTCGTCGACGGCGTGGACGATCTCGCGACAGCGCTGCCGATGTCGATCGTGCCCGATCTCGTCGGGTGGCCGGAGGACGGCCGCGAGGATCTACTCCGCTGGGCCGGTGCGACATTCGATTCCCTCGGCCCCGTGAATCGACACTCGATCACCGCCGTCAAGGGTGCCGCAGAGATGCTTGCCTTCTCGCGGCGCGTGGTGCGAGATCGATCGGTGATTCCGGGAAGCATGGGCGACGACGTTCTGAAGGCCGCCGACGACAACAAGATTCAGAAGTCGGCATGTCCCGCGTTGATGATCGACTACCTCGGTCCCTCGCTCGATACCACCATCGGAGCGATTTCCGGTGCCCTCGACCTGTTCGCGCGGCACCCCGAGCAGTGGCAGGCGATCAGACAGGACCCGGACCTGATCCCCAATGCGATCAACGAGGTCGTTCGATACGAGTCGCCGATCAGAGCGTTCTCGCGTCGAGCGATCCGTGACGTCGAGATCGACGGATCACGAATCCCGAAAGGTGCTCGCGTACTGGTGGTCTACGCGTCGGCGAACCGCGACGAGCGTGAATGGGACAACCCCGACGCCTTCGACATCACCCGTGACGCCGCGCGGCAACTCGGCTTCGGCTCCGGAGTGCACGGGTGTGCCGGCCAGGGGCTTGCCCGTCTGGAAGCCCAGACCATGCTCCGGGTGCTGGCGCAGCGGGTCGAGAAGTTTGTTCCCGCAGGAACACCCGTACGAGCTGTCAACAACGTCATTCATCGATACGAACGGTTGCCGCTGAAATTGGTGGCAGCAGAAGGGACACAGCCATGAGGATCGACGTCGATTGGGATCGCTGCGAGGGCCACGGCATCTGTGCCGAACAGGCACCCAAGGTGTTCAGCCTCGATGACGAGGGCGAACTGCACTACGCCTTCGATGGCAACGACATTCCCGACGACCTCGCGGCCTCGGCCCGGTCTGCGGTCGGCGTGTGTCCGGTGGCGGCACTGCGAGAACAGGTGTGAGCTCTCTCGAGAGCAGGATCGTCGTCGTCGGAGACTCCATAGCCGCGTGCACCGCTGTCCGCGAACTGAGGGCCCGCGGACTCGAAGGTCCACTGACGATGATCGGGGCCGATGCCGACGGTTGCTACGCGCGGCCGCCGTTGTCCAAGCACGTGCTCAAAGGCGAAGCAGCCGAGGCGGAAACGTGGGATCTGTCGGACCTCGGGATCGAGGCGATCGGTGATCGGGCCGTGTCGGTGAATCCCGAGGCCCACACAGTCACGACCGCCGCCGGTACCGATGTTCCGTACGATCGGTTGATCGTCGCCACCGGAGCGGCTGCACGTCGCATTGCGGCTCCCGGGCAAAGGGGCGAGACGGTGCTGCGGACCTTCGACGATGTTCGGGCACTACGCCCGAAACTCGATGCGGCGCAGACGGCGATCGTCGTCGGTGCCGGATTCCTCGGCATGGAGGTCGCCAGTGCGTGCGTTTCTCGCGGAATCGCAGTCACCGTCGTGGACGTCGACCCTCCGTTGACACGGCTACTGGGTACCTATCTGTCCGACGCGATTACCGCGCGTGCCGAGGCCGCGTCGGTCGAGTTTCTCCGCGCGGACAGCCCGGTTACGTTGACGGGCAACCCCGTTACCGGGATCGAGTTCGCGGGCCGCATCCTCGACGCCAATGTGGTGGTCACCTGCGCCGGTGATGTGCCCGAGACGGAGTGGTTGAACGGCACCGGAATTGCCGACGATCGAGGTGTTGCCATCGACGAGCGCTGCGCCACAGCAGTTCCCGACGTGTTCGCCGCAGGCGACGTCGCGTATTCACGTGCTGGTTCCGGTCGAGCCCCGTTCTGGTCCAATGCCGTCGCGCAGGGCAAGGTCGCAGCGGCCTCCGCACTCGGCCTCGAACCCACGTGTGCGCCCACCGACAACTACTTCTGGACCGAGATTCTGGGACTGTCCATCAAGGTCGTCGGTCCTCTTCCGCTACTGGGTAATCCGACCGTGCTAGAGGGTTCCGTCGACGACGGATCGGCGCTGCTGCAGTGGAACCACGAGGACGGCCGCACGACCATCGTTGCCTACGGCATGAAGAAGGCTGTCGGCCTGCTCCGACGGCTTGCTCGCGAATCCGCTGTTCCCACTACGTAAGGAATTTCATGGCTATCGGCTCTGCGTCCGGTCTGGTTCGTCGTCTTCCCGAGGCGGTCGGGCTCGCCCGAGCAGCGATCGGCATCGCCCACATGGTTGCGCCCACTCGCGCCAACGAACTCCTCGCCGGGCCCGACGCGGCGGTGGCGACGACGCGAGCTGCGGCTCGCACCTTCGGAATTCGTGAAATATACATCGGCGGCGGGCTCTACGCGGCAACTCGGTACGCGCCGAAGGCCGTGCGCACTCTGCTGCGAGCAGGTGTGGCCGTCGACGTCTGGGACACCGCGGCGTTCGCGCTCACCGCTCACCTGCCGCAACGAACGAGAACGGCCGGCTGTGCAATCGCCGGAGGTTTCGTGATCGCCGGCGCGCTGGCAGACCTGCAACTGGACCGGTAGTCGGCGGTGGACAACATCGCTCGAGTCGTTCGCGCGGCGAGCATCAGTGCTGTTCGCCTCTACAACCGATTGGAAGTGACCGTAGCGCAACCGGTTCCGGATACCCCCGTGCTGTTCGTCGCCAACCACGGGTTCGGCGGAGTCATCGATCTCAATGTGTTCGCATTCGCGGCCGCATACGACGAGCTCGGTATCGACCGCGAGTTGATCACGCTGACCCACCAGATCGCGTGGACTCTGCATGCCGAGAAACTGATCGAACCGTTCGGTGCCAGGCCCGCCGGGCGACAAACGGCCCTGGACGCTTTTGCGGAGGGCAGCAGTGTCCTGGTCTTCCCGGGCGGTGACGTCGATGCTTTGAAGTCGTGGCGGCATCGCAACGACATAATGTTCTCGGGTCGGACCGGGTTCGCCCGTTTGGCAATCGAGGCGGGGGTGCCGGTCGTCCCCGTCGTCACAGCAGGAGCGGGGGAGTCCCTGCTGGTACTCAGCAGTGGTAAGCGGTTGGCGAAGGTGCTGAGGTTGGACAAGGTGCTGCGGCTCAAAACGTTTCCGTTGTCGGTGTCCATTCCGTGGGGCGTCAATCTCGGTCTGGTTGGGCTTCTTCCGTACCTGCCGCTTCCCACCAAACTCGAGACCTCGGTGCTCGCGCCCATGCACCCCGACGCCGACGAGTCGGCGGAAAAGTTCGCGGGGCGGGTACACGGGGCGATGCAAGCCGAACTCGACAGATTGACGAAAGATCGGCGACCCGTCATCGGATGATGTCGAGTAAGGCGCTCTCCGATGACAGGCCGGCTCACGCGTAGGTCGCGAACTTTGCCCCGCCGACTACCGACGCCACTCGTTGGTAATCGTCCGCGGTGATGTCGCGATCACTGCAGTAGATGAACCTGTCGGGGCGAACCAGAAATCCGCTTGCGCGAGATTCACGCATCTGACGCGCCACGACGCCTTCGCTGTCGACGTAGTGTCCTGGTTCGAGGGTGTGAGTGGCTACGGCAGAGGCGTATTCGAGTTTCACCTCGCGTACGCCGGCCTCGGCGAGCGCGCGGGGGATGGGCGCGGAGGGAAATCCGATCCAGGTCCAGCTGTTGTCCAGGATCGTGTCCAATCTGACCGGGGCCAGATCGGAGCCCACCACCCATGGCTGGCGGATGAAGGTGCCACGAGGGCTGCGTAGTCGGGTGTTCGTGGCGAAGAATCCGCCCTTCGTGCCCAGTTCGTAGCGGGGCTTGAGTCCATTCGTCGTGATGACCCTCCCCAGGCCCGGGGCTTTCATTGCTGCTCGAATCACGCTGTCGCGCAGACGCGCCGCAGTAGGGTTACTGAGCATGACCAGCTTGCCGATGCGCAGCGAGAATGCGGTCAGTTTCGTGACGTTCGGTCGGCGTTCCGGCTCGTAGGTGTCCAACAGGCTCGGGTCGGCCTGCGCGTTGAGCACTGCGTCGAGCTTCCAGCACAGATTGGCAACGTCACGTACCCCGGACGAGACTCCCTGCCCGGCGAAGGGCGGCATGATGTGCGCGGCGTCGCCCGCGAGGAATACCCGTCCCTTGCTCCACTGCTCGGCCTGCCGGATGTGGAAGGTGTATCCCCAGCTCCGGTATATCTCGACCTGGTCGTAGTCGATCCCGCGCTCTGCGAGCAGGCCGCGTAGACCCTCTTCGGTCTGCAACTGCTCGACGGTCTCGCCCTTGTTGACCCTGAACTCGACGCGGTGGTAGCCCATGGGGCACGGGCAGTCGACGCCGGGGCGATGCGGGTTGGAAATGAAGGTGAAGTCCAGTGGGGCGTCTACGGGTAGGTCGTACCAGGCGCGGAGCTGGATGTCGAACCAGGGTTCTTCGATGTGTTTGCCGGGCAACGCAATTCCGAGAAGTTTGCGGATGGAGCTCGAACCGCCGTCGCATGCGATCACGTAACGTCCGGTGATCTGCCGATCCGGTCCGCCCTCGGCAGGGCGAAGGGTGACGGTGACGGATTTCTCGTCCTGCGACAGATCGATCGCGTCGTATCCCGGCATGACGGTGACGGTGGGGAAGCGTTCGATCCCTTGGCGCAGAACACGTTCGAGCTCGGGCTGATGGTAGTAACACATTCCGGGCACGCCCTGCCCATGGCTCTGCGACGACGTCATCGACAGGAACGTTCGATCGCCGTTCTTGAAATGCACCCGGACGTCCGACGACATCGTGGCCAGCATCTCGTCGAACAGGCCGAGCCCCTGCCACACCCGGTGCGCATCCTCGTCCGACGCGATCGCGCGTTGGCGCGGATAGATGGAGATATCGCGCTCCACGATGGCAGTCCGGATGCCTCGTTGCCCCAGAAGGTTGGCGGCGGTGGCACCGGTGGGTCCGAACCCGATGATGACGACATCCACGTCGAGAGCAGGGCTGGTGCCACCGTTGTTGCTGGTCATGTGGTTCCTCGGTGTAGGCGGGAGCGTGAAGCTCGGGGGCGACGACACTTGACTGACGGTACCGCCATGCGTGACGATACCGTCAATCGCAAAGGAGTATGGCATGAATCACTCAGACCGCACCACCTCGTCATGATCGAGTCACGCCGGCGCACGACGACCGTTCCACTCGGTGCCGTGTTCTTCGTTCTGCTGGCCGTGTTCTTCGGTTGGTCCGTCACCAGGTACGACGGAACATTCGACGATGCTGTGGACGTCGAGGTGGTGTTGAACTCCGCAGGCAATTCGTTGCCGCTCCGCGCAGACGTCAAGGTGCGTGGGGTTTTGGTGGGGCATGTCGATTCGACCTCGGTTCGCGATGGAGCTGTCGTCGCGCATCTGGCCATCACACCGTCGTTCGCTCCAATGATCTCCACGAACACCACCGCGCGTCTGCTGCCGAAAACCTTGTTCGGTGAGCGCTACGTCGCCTTGAATGTTCCTGTCGGCCCGGTGGACCCGGTTGTGGACGGATCAGTGCTCGCCCAGGACGTCAGCGGCAACGCCATCGAGGTGGGAGTACTCCTCGACGGACTGCAGCCTTTGCTCGAAGCGATCCCTCCGCAGGACCTGGCCAGCACCCTCGGTGCGCTCGCCCAAGGTCTGTCGGGGAAGGGTGAGCAGATCGGATCCACGATCGACCGCCTCAAGAACATCTTCGATGAGGTGAACGCGAATATGCCTGCCCTGCAGGAGGATATCCGCGGTGTCGCCGAACTGGCCGACACCTACTCCGACGCGCTTCCGTCCTTGGTGAACGCGTTGGACAAGTTCCGCGTCACTGGCAACACGGTCGTCCAACGACGTCCCGCTGTCGACACGCTGATCGCGTCACTGACCTCGAGCAGTGCGACCACAGCAGACTTCGTGGCTGTGAACTCCGACGACGTCATCAGCCTGGCAGCGGATTCGCGGGAAACGCTCGAAATTCTCCAGGAGTACATCCCCACCGTGGAGTGCTTCCTCGATCAGATCGTCGCAGTGGTGCCGCAGATCCCCGAAGTCCTCGAAACGGACGGCGACTTTCCGGGCATCCAGGGAACAGCTGAGTTCGTCAATCCCAAGGGGCGATACCTACCCAACCAGGACGAGCCGCGATTCTTGGACGATCGACCACCCAGGTGCCTGCCGAGCCCTCCGGTAGGAGAGAACATGCCACAGTATTCCGGCGGCTCCTTCAACGACGGTGCGTACCAGGTGCCCTCGCGTAATCCCGGTCTCCAGGGAGACGGCGAACCCGCTGCTCAGAACGCACCGTTTCCCGCCGCGCCCGCGTCGTACGCCGGGTCGGATCTGGAACGGGCGACGCTTGCAGTCGTCTACGCCGATCGGGTTGGAGTTGCTCCAGAGGACATTTCGTCCTGGACCACCATGCTCGGCGCGCCTGCGATAAGGGGGAGCCAGGTAGTCCTTCGTTAAGCTGCGATCATTGGGTGAGGGCTGATCCGTCGACTACCGGCTCTCACGATCTACGGCGCGATCCCGCGGTGCTTTCTGTTCTTGTGAGCGGATGCGTTTTCTCGGCAGGAGCCAGGGACGGCAGACCAGGATGATCAGTGCTACTTCGACCGGCGCACCGCCGTAGTACATGATCTCGGAGCCCACCCGGGCTTGTTCAGCCGTCACATCCGCCGGAGGGTGGGCGTACAGGGTTTTGGCGAGAACGTTGTGCGCTGCGATGGTGGAGATCAGTGCCGTGACACGCCAGGGGGCAGACACGCGATGCGGCGCTGGGTCGGGACCTCCCAACACGGCGAAGGTGAACAGGTATCCGGCAGCCAGGACGTGCACGTGAACGACAACGTGCACAACAGAATTGGTATGCATCATGCCGAACAGGTCGCTTCGGTACAGCACCCAGAGGCCTCCTACGTTCAGAGCCCCGGCGACGAACGGGTTGGTCGGAACGGCGGCCGGCGAGGACGCCAGCAACCTGGCGAGTCGACGGGCGGTCGACACCGGGAGCACGCGCAGAACCAAGGTGACGGGAGCTGCGAGGACGAGCAGGAGGGGGCCGAGCATACCCAGGAGGAGATGGGCGACCATGTGGGCGGCGAAGTCGTGGTGGGCGCGCTCGGCCAAGGGGCCGATCAACGCCAGGGCCACCGACAGGACACCGAATAACCATGCCGTGGTGCGCAGCATCGGCCAGTAGATCCGGCGTGCCTCCAACTTCGTGGTCGCGAAGACGTAGACGGCTACTGCCGCAACGAGCATCGCGATCAACCACGACGTTCCCGGACCGAGCGCGGTGGCGTCGGCACCGCCGTGGTCGTGGTTCATCGGTCAGCTGCCCGTAGTCAGACGATCATGGCTGCGTTTGGCGCGCCGGGCGGTGATGATCCACAGGGCTATGCCACTCGCAAGTAGCACGGCCGCGATGATATTCCACGTGATGTCGTAGGGAGCAAGGTCCACGTCGTACCGAATCTGATGCAGCCCAAGCGCTTTGTGTTGAACCAGGCCGTCGTAGAGCTGAAAGAACCCTGCTCCGGTCAGCCATCCCCCGGCGAACGTCAGTCCTTGGAACGCTGAATCGCGTATCAGGCGAACGACGAGGAGCAGTGAGGCCACGGTGGCGAACCAGCTGAAAGCGTGAAAGAGGCCGTCCGACACGAGCCCGATGTCGGAAGTCGACTTGTCGTAGAAGTGATGCCAATGCAGAAGCTGGTGGAAGATCACTTCGTCGATGAAGGCAACCGTCCCCAGCCCGAGTAGAAGGCCGGCGATGAGATTGCGCCGGTGGGTGACGGATTTCGGTGTAGTCATACGCATTCCTGGGTCGTCGACAGCGACTGTCTCTGACCGCTCGCCTACCCGGATCCAACCTGGACAAACGAATCGGGTGACTCGACCTGTTCGTCGGACCCTGGCTGTTCGGCCCGTCCGACGCGGAGCAGTCATACTCGGACAATGCGCTCGAAGCAGAAAATTCTCGACGCCACGCTCGGGCTCATTGCCGAGGGTGGTTTCGAGGACGTCACCATCGCCGCGGCGGCGCGGGCTGCGGGCGTGACGCGCCAGACGGTGTATTCGATCTTCACCACCCGTGAGGACATGATCTCCGAGGCCATGGTGGGTCTTGTCGTCGACGTGATCGGCGGCATCAGGGCCAAGGCGGATCAGGCCGAAACGCCGGCGGAGTTCGTCGTCGAGACGATCGTGGCTGCGCGCGATCTCATTCGCCGGGAACCGGTGCTGAACTCGCTGCTGCGTTCGGGCAATGCGAATCCGTTGTTCGACCCGGACATGATGGATCGAGCCACGCCCGTCGTGCGTCAATTTCTCGACGGTTACATCGAACGCCATCCCGATTTCGATTCCACTCGATTCGACGGGATCGACGCCACGCTCGCGCGTAACGGGCTATCGGTAGTTCTCTTCGACGACGCGGAGATTCGCGACGACGACGGCTTGCGCGCGTACCTGCGGCGCTGGTTGGTTCCGCTCATCCCTCTGAGCTGACCCGTAAAACTTGACACCGAAAGCCACTTCTGTCTAGTTTTGCTTCGCACGTGCACGTGACACAGGTCTCGGTGCGCGCTGCTGCACACCATTGGGGGGTACGTGTCGAATTTGAATCGCCGGTCGTTTCTCGGCGCGACTGCTGTTGCTGGATTGGCCGCACTGTCGGGCGCGGGGGTGGCGCGAGCAGCGGGCGGGCGACGCGTCCAGATCCCGCTGACCCGCGAGGATCATCGTGTGGTGATCATCGGATCGGGGTTCGGCGGCGGCGTCGCCGCATTGCGCCTGGCCGAAGCCGGGGTTTCGGTTCTGGTGCTCGAGCGCGGAAGGCGTTGGAACACAGGCCCGAATGCGGACACGTTTCCCGATGCCACGTCACCGGACAAGCGGATGTTGTGGCACGGTTCGAGTCCTAACCTGTTCGGAAGGCCAGTTCCTTTCGATCCGTACGTCGGCCTCCTCGAGGCGGTGCCCGGAGACAACATGACTGCGCTGTGCGCGGCCGGTGTCGGAGGCGGATCCCTGATCTACCAGGGAATGACACTGCAGCCATCGCAGCCGGTGTTCGAGGAACACTTTCCGGCCGGACTGGATTGGCCGACTCTGAATCGGGTGCACTACCCACGCGTGGCACGGATGTTGCAGCTCCAGCAGGCCCCCGACGAGTTGATCGGTACGCCCAATTATCAAGCAGCACGGGTGTTTGCGGCCAATGCTCGTCGAGCGGGTCTGCCGGTGTCCAAGATCCCGATGCCGATCGACTGGAACTTCGCCCTCGACGAGACGCGCGGGGTGATGGCACCGTCGTACACCGATGGGTCCGGTGCATTCGGAGTCAACAACGGCGGCAAGCACTCCGTGGACGTCACCTACATCGCCGCCGCCGAGGCGACGGGGCTGGCCACGGTCGCGACGCAGCACGATGTCACGAGTGTCGAGCGGCGTGCCGACGGCCGTTGGACGGTCTATGTCGATCGAATCGATTCCGACGGAACGGTTCTGGAGAACAAGGTTCTCACCGCCGGCACGCTGATCATGGCAGCCGGAAGCCTGAACACCACCAAACTGCTCGTCCGCGCCGGAGCGACCGGAGGCATTCCCGATCTCCCGAACGAGTTGGGGCAGGGCTGGGGCACCAATGCCGATCGCATCTACGTGTGGTCGAGCATCGAGCAGCAATTCGGTGCACCCCAAGGCGGACCGGTGGTGTTCGGCAGCCTCAACTGGGACGACCCGAACACTGCGCACACCGTCATCCAGGCCTCGATACCGCCGTTGTCGTTCGATGCCCACAGCACGATGCTCGTCGGGTACGGAGTCAGCAGCGGCCGCGGCCATTTCGGCTACGACTCCTCCATGGACCAGGTGCGACTACATTGGCCGGCCAACGGCGACAGCCTGATTCAGGACGGTTCGATCGATCCGACGGTGCGTCGTATCGCCGGATCGGGCAGTGTTCTCACCGATACCAATGCACTGTTCCCGTCCACCTGGCATCCGTTGGGTGGGGCCAACATGGGCGCAGTATGTGATCTTGACGGTCGTGTCCACGGCCAGCGAGGACTGTATGTCCTCGACGGGGCACTCATGCCCGGCACCACCGCAGCGTGCAACCCATCCATGACCATCGCCGCACTGGCCGAACGTGCGCTGGACAACATCGTTGCCGACGACATCGGCACCGTTATCTGACCCCCACCAGAAAGAGACCGATGCATCTGTACCGCAACATGATCGGCGTCGCAGTCACCGCCGTGCTCGCGTCTTCCCTGACCGTGCTTGGAGGCTCGGCAGCGAATGCCGACCCCGTCGACGAATTCTACGTCCCTCCGGCTCAGGTCGTCGACGACCCGGGGGCCGTGTTGCGGACGCAGCCGATGTCACTGTTCGCGGCTCTGCCCGGTGCGGACGGTGCCTACCCCGTTCAGGCGCAGCGGGTGCTGTACACGTCACGGACGCAGGACGATACGCCGGTGGGCGTGTCGGGCACGTTCATCGAGACCGAGGTGCCCTGGCGTGGTGCAGGCCCGCGGCCGACCATCGTCGTCGCGCCCGGCACGGTGGGTCAAGCCGATCAGTGCGCTCCTTCTCGTGCGTTTCCGACGACTGTCAACGCTGTGACACAACCATTGTCCATCTCGTTCAATCAGGAGTTGTTGTCTTCCACTCTGTGGGGATCGATGGGTGCCAACGTGTTCGTGACCGACTACATCGGGTTGGGAACGCCCGGTGTGCACACCTATGTCAATCGTGTCGAGCAGGCTCATGCGGTGCTCGACGGTGCTCGTGCCGCGAACGAGCTTCTCGGTGATACCGATGCACCCGTTGGTATCTGGGGGTACTCCCAGGGCGGTGGGGCGGCAGCCGCGGCGGCCGAACTCGCCTCGGAGTACGCACCAGGTCTGAATGTGAAGGGTACGTGGGCCGGAGCTCCCACAGCGGACTTGCTCGAGGTGTTGAAGACCGTCGACGGGACGCTGATCGGAGGGGTGATCGGCTATGCCCTCAACGGGTTCGTAGAGCGGGATCCGAGCTTGCTGCCGCTCGTCGAAGAGCGACTCACCGATCACGGCAAGGCAGTGCTGAACGATCTGTCGACGCAGTGCATCGGCGACACCATTCTGAAGTACCCGTTCCTGCGAACCGAATCGTTGACCGCGGACGGCAAGTCGATGCTCGAGAACTTGGGCACCATTCCGCAGGCGGGTCGCATCCTCGAGGCTCAGCGGATCGGTCGCAGTACTCCGAACGCACCGGTGATGATCACCAGCGGACTCAACGACGACACCGTGCCGTACGGTCAGGCCCGGCAGTTGGCTCAGGATTGGTGTGGGCGAGGTGCCACGGTCGAGTTCCGAACCAACCCGTTGCCGCCGATCCTGCAGGGTGCTGTGTTGCCCAACCACTTCGGGCCACAGCTGATCGACGGGTACGGCGGCGCCGCTGCAGCGTTCCTGATGGATCGGTTCGCCGACGTCCCCATGGCACCATGCTCCATCGACTGATCGGCGGCCGCAGGCGCTGGCGGCTGGTGCGAGAATTCGTACTCCGCCACCGCTGTCCCGCACGCCTGAGCGCCGAGCAACGCGCCGCTGACTATGTCGCGATAGCCGAATCTTTCGGCGCCTTTTGGCCTCGCGACACACGACGAGTTCGGGTGCTGATCAGCAGCTTCGGCGATCGGGATCCTGATGCAGTCGTTGCCGCGATGCGCCCGGTTGCAGCTCCGGTTCAGCTTCACCCGGTGGTGCGGGTGTGGAATCGTGCCGTCGACTAGGGCAGCGTCGACACCGCTACGCTCGACCCTGTTGCGGTCACGGCGTCGGGTGGAGGCTGCGATTGCAGGCGGTGGCCCGGACATCGTCTTTCAGCCGATCGTCCGTGCACGTGATGGGGTGATCGAGGGATACGAGGCCCTGTCGCGTTTCCCGGCGGGCGGCGGTGACACCGAGGCGTGGTTCGCCGATGCAGCGCAGTGCGGCCTCGGTCCTGCTCTGGACAGATCTGCGGCCGTCAAGGCATTGGGAGAATCAGCGCGTCTGCCGGATGGTTGCTTCGTTGCCGTGAACCTGAGTGCTGCAACGCTACTGGTCGATGCTGCCCTCGTGGATGTGCTGCTCGACTTCGGCCGACGACGGTCACTGGTAATCGAGCTCACCGAACATGCCGCCCAGGACGACGAGGATGCGGTGATCGCAGTGTTGGCCGAACTTCGACGCGGCGGCGTCGCTGTCGCAGTGGACGATGTGGGATCCGGATACGCAGGTATGCGGCAGCTCGTCGTGCTCGAGCCGCAGATCATCAAACTCGACGCGTTCGTCGTTCACGGCATGAAAGGCAATCGAGTCAAGTCTGCCTTGGCTGAACTGGTGCTCGAGTTCGCGCGAAAAACGGAGGCGAGGTGCGTGTTCGAGGGCATCGAGACCGACGACGACCTCGAAGCGGCCGCGTCGATCGGGGCAGACCTGCTGCAGGGCTTCCGAGTGGGCCGCCCTGCTGCGCTGTGATCGGATCTGACCAGCAGGTTGAGTACCGCCCAACTGTGGGTATGGCAGGAACAAGACAAGTTCAGAAAGGCCGATGCGGTCGAACGGGAGACACGCGGCACCACCACTGAGGGTGAATCGAAGGAGACGGATCGATGGCCGATGACGACAGTGACATCAAGACGGAGTTCGATGACCTCGTCAACATGACGGCGAAGGAACTCGACGAGTTTCTCGGCACCGACGACTCGAAGGACGTCGGGCAAAAGAAGGACGGCGGCGAGTCGACGGGCCACGAGAGCGGCCGCCGCATCGTCGAAATCCTGAAGACGAAGAAGGCGGACCTGTCCGACGACGACTACGAGCACATGCGAAAGGTCGTCGGCTACTGCAAACGACACCTTGCGCAGCGGCCCGACGGGGACATCACCGACACCAAATGGCGCTACTCACTGATGAACTGGGGCCACGACCCGAAGAAGAAATGATCTCGCTTCGCTGGCGGGAGGTCTGCTCCACTCGGGGCCCCGGCTGCGGGAATCCCGCCACCGGGGCTCAGGAGTGGAGCAGACATTGCTCACGCCGTGGAGGACCCGGCTAGCGCATCTACGACGAGAAGCTCGCTCGCTTCGAGGCCTCGCGCGCCACCACTTCCTCGGCCGCGACGATGACGTCGTCCACATCGGCACTCTTGACGACGACCACTCCGTCGGCGTCGGCGACGATGAGGTCACCGGGTGAGACGACGACTCCTCCGAGCGCGACCGGCTCGTTCAGTCGGCCCGGCCCGTTCTTGTAGGGACCCGCCGGTGTGACACCGCGTGCGAATACGGGCAGACCCAACTCGGCCAAGGCGTCGGCATCGCGCACGGCACCGTCGATGACGAAGCCGGCGATGCCGAGCGATTTGGCGCGAATACCGATGAGATCGCCGATGAGGGCGCGTGTGTCGTCACCTGAGCCGTTGACCACGATGACGTCGCCGGGGCGGGCGTCGTCGAGAGCCTTGTGAATGTAGAGGTTGTCGCCCGATCGAGTCCAGACGGTGTACGCCCGGCCGGTGACTGCTGCTCCGGCCCAGATGGGCCGCAGTCCGGCGATTATGCCGAAGCGCTCCTGGGCATCGCCTACGTTGGCTGCGGGCACTCGAGAGAAGCGTTCGATCATGTCGTCGGATACGGCAGTGGCGGAATAGGTTTCGGTACTCATGAGATCAATGCCTTTCGGGTGACTTATTGCTGGTCGGCGAGCAGTTCGGCGATGATCGGTTCGATCTCGGTTTCACGCTGTTCCCACAAGGTCGCGACGTCTGCACCGGAGACCCAATCGGGCTGCGTCGCTGCGCCGGTCAGCTTCTCGGCGACCGCCGGATCGGCCAGTGCAGTCTCGAGGGCATTCTGCAGCGTGGTCATCGTCGCGTCCGGGGTGCCCGCGGGAGCGCTGATGGCGAAGTTGTTGGTCATGAACGGGGCGTCGTATCCCTCGCTCGCCAGCGTCGGTACCTCGGGGATGAGCTTGTTCTGCTCCTCGGTGAGTACCGAGAGGATGTTCACCTCCCCCGATGCGAACTGGCCGTAGAAGCTCGAGACTCCGCCGAGGGCGAAGTCGGTCTCACCCGAGACCAGGGCCGAGATCTTGTCGGCACCACTGTTGTAGTGGACGATGTTGAAGTCCAGGCCGAGGGTGTCTTCGAGGGTGCGGAGGTTGACGTGGTCGTCGCCGGCCCTGGAATCGGTGCCCACGGTGATGGACCCCGGGTTGGCCTTGACGGCGTCGAAGAGCTCGGCAATGTTTTTGTACGGGCTGGACTTGTTGACCCCGATCACGATGTCGTTGGAAGCGAACGAACCGATGGGCGAGAAGCTTTCGCGATCGAACCCGGCTTTCTTGCTCGGGTCGAGGTATCGCCCGAGGATCGACGGGATGTTGGTGAAGCCGATGGTCTCACCGTCCGGCTTGGCGTTGGCCAGGTAGTTCAGTCCGACGACCTGGCTGCCGCCCTCCTTGTTGACGACCTTGACCGGTACACCCAGTTCGGTCTCCATGGCGGGGGCCATGATTCGGGCCAGGATGTCGTTGCCTGCGCCTGCGGCGGACGGGACGACCCATTCGACGGTGGCACCGTTCCGTGGGAACGGCGCTCCGGAATCGGTTGTGCTCGAGCCGCATCCGGCAATCAGGGCGGCAGCGGAGATGGCCGCGACCAGGGTGGGCAGTGTTCTCATGAGACGGGCTCCTTGATGGGCTGGGTTTGGGTGGCGCGGCGGGAGAGGATGCGAGCGAGGACGGGGCGCAGCATTCCGAACAGAACGGCTGCGATGAAGACGAGCAGGAGAACCTTGTTGATGGGACCTTCGACGAAGACGCCGTAGTCCCCGCGAGAGAGCGAGAGTGAACGCTGAAAGTTCTCCTCGAGCAGAGGCCCGAGGATCAGGGCCAGCACCAGTGGAGTCAGAGGAATCTTGGTGAGGTGGAACAGGTATCCGATGACGCCTGCGCCGAGCATGATGAAGATGTCGAAGACGCTGCCGTTGATGCTGTAGACGCCCAGGAACATGAAGGCCAGGATCATCGCCATCAGGTAGTGGAACGGGATCTTCAGTACGGCAATCCACAGGCGAACCAGTGGCACGTTGAGAATCAGCAGAATGATGTTGCCGACGAGGAAGCTGGCGATGATGGTCCAGGCCACTTCAGGGTTGTCGCGGAACAACAGTGGGCCGGGGATCAGACCGTTGATGGTGAAGGCGCTGGCCATGATGGCTACGGTCGCGGAGGTGGGGATGCCGAGGGTGAAGAGCGGAATCATCGACGACAGTGCGAGTGCGTTGTTGGCCGATTCCGGTCCGGCGACACCCTCGACGGCACCCTTACCGAATTGCCCGGGACGCTTGGTGAGCTTCTTCTCCATCGCATAGGACGCCAATGAGGTTGCAGCACCCGGAGATCCGGGGAGCAGGCCCATCAAGAAGCCGATGACGGAGCCGCGCATCGTGGGGCCTGCAGACCTGGTGATGTCCGTCTTGGTGGGCAGCAGCTTTCCGACGGCGAGTGGTCGTCGGCCGGCACCGCCCGCCGAGCGGGCTTGGATGAGAATTTCGGTGAGACCGAAGCAGCCCATCACAACGGCCACGAGTGCGACGCCGTCGAACAGTTCCGGCATGCCGAACGTGAACCGCTGGATGCCTTGGCCGGAGTCGATGCCCACCGACGCGATGGCCAGGCCGAGCCCCACACTGATCAGCGCTTTCGCGGGGTTGTTGCCCGAGAAGCTGGTGATCAGGGCCATGCCGAGTAGTGCGACGAGAAACAGTTCGGGAGCACCGAATTCAAGTGCGAATCGGCTGAACGGGGCGACGACGACGAATCCGACGACGCCGACCAGTCCGCCGACGAACGACGCGAGTGCGGCAACGACGAGGGCGGGACCGCCGCGTCCGCTCTTGGCCATCTCGTAGCCGTCGAGTGTCGTTGCGATGGACGACGCCTCACCGGGAATGCGCAGTAGGACCGCGGTGACAGTGCCGCCGAATGCTGCGCCGTAGAGGATGGCGGCGAGCATGATCAGCGCCGTGGTGGCGTCGAGGCCGAAGGTGATCGGGATCAGCAGCGACACCGCGGCGGCGGGGCCGAACCCAGGGAGGACGCCGACGAGCATGCCCAGTACGCAGCCGAGGAGTGCGAAGAGCAGATGCGTCGGAGTGAGGACGTTGACGAAGCCTGCCATCAGATCGGGAAATCCCATGACTCACAACCCCCAATCGGCGAGGAACGGAATGGAGGAAGCCGGCAGTGCGGTGCCGAGCCAGACGTCGAACACCAGTCGGGTGGCGAGTGTGGTGGCCACTGCGACGCCGATGGCAACCACTGGGGTGCGCTTCCCGACGAACGTCAACACGACGGCGAGCATCAGCGCCATCGAGAGCGTGTAGCCGAGGGTGGGGAGTACCAGTGCCGCGCCGGCAATCGCGGCGACGACCACTCCGATTCTGGTCCAGCCGGCGCGGTCGGGGAGTTCGGTCTCGTCGGCGTCTTCCTCGTTGTCGCTGGAGAGGAACGCGACGGCCGCAGAGGTGGCGGGTTCGAATTCGAGTTCCGGTTCGGGTGCCGTCACCCGCGGCGCTCGGACGAGCTGTATCGCCCACATCGCGCCGCCGAGGATCATTCCGAGGCCGCCCACCAGGGGCAGGAAGCCCGCGCCGACGCCGGGTTCGGCGGCGATGCCGTACCCGGTTGCCATGGTGACGGTCGCCAAGCCGACGACCAGCGTCGCGCCGAGCACGATCCATTCGATCGTGTGTTGTGTGCCGAGCAGTATCTTCACGGCCGGCTGCCTTTCTGACGATATGTTCGGATGTGGCCTGGAGGGGTCGGCCGGATTGCTGTGCTTCACGTCACTTGCAATCTTGCACAGGTTTACAGGATTGTGGTTGAGTGTGTCAACAGACACAGTGGAAAGTGGAGGGTATGAGCTTCCGAACAGTGGTTGCCAGTAGCGGGAAATCGCTCAGCGCGTCCGAAAAACGTGTCATCGCAGTACTTCTCGGAGAGCCTGAACCGTCGAGTCTGCGGGCGGCCCCGGTCGCAGCCCGTGCACAGACGCATGAGTCGACGGTAGTGCGTCTTGCGCAGAAGCTCGGCTACAGCGGCTTCCCCGACCTTCGTGCCGACCTGGAGCGCGACAGCCTCGAACCGGTTGCGGCATCGGCACTGATGAGGAGCGACACCGGTCACGAGCTTGCCGTGTTCGCTCGCGACGAGGCGCGTGCTCTCGAACGATTGTCGAGTTTCATCCCACAGGAGCAGTTGGTGGAGGTGGCTACAGCCATTCACCGTTCGCGGGTGGTCTACCTGTTTTCCAAGGCCGACGAGCGGCCCGCGTTGGACATGCTGGCACGACGGCTCCGCAGACTCGGCCTGGTGGTCGTCGAGCTCGGGCTCGGAGGGAAGGACCTCGCCGAGCGGTTCGTCAGCTTCACTGAGGGCTCCGTTCTTATCGCATTCGCACTGCGCGAGGCACCGTCTCAGCTGCCCGCGTTGGTCCGTGAAGCGGAACGACGCGGCGGCACGTCGATCCTGATCAGCGACGCGCCGGGATATCACTTCAGGCCCGCGCCGACGCATCTGCTCGTCGCCCAACGTGGTGACGATTCGGAATACAACACCCTCATCATTCCCATCGCCATTGCGTACGCGCTGCAGTTGGCCATCTTCCACCTGGATCCCGATCGATACGGGGCGGTGCGCGACGACATCAACGACGTGTCGAGGTTGGTCGGAGGAACCGACGAAATTCCCTTGCGCTGATGCCTTCTCGTGACTCCATTGCTCTGACCGTTCAGGCGACGACTGCGCAGGCCGGGTGGGTCGGGGTGCGGTTGATGATCGGCTATCGGGCGATCGCCGAGGGTGCCGACACTCGAACGCTTGCGGTGATTGCGGCACTCTTCGCTGCGCCCGCAGTATTGGCGGCCCTGCCGATCGGGCGCATCGCCGACAGGTTCGGCGGGCCGGTGGTGATCGTTTCGGGAATCGTGTTGTGCTCGATCGCAACCGGTGTACTCGTCACGTTTTCGGCAATGTGGGCGTTGCTCGTGTGCACGGCTGCGTTCGGACTGGGCAATCTGCTCATCATGATCGGGCAGCAGGCGTTCGTTGCACACGCCCACGTCGACGGCAAGAACGAAAGTGCCTTCGGCGCACTGACTGCCGCCGCGTCGATGGGTCAGTTGGTGGGGCCGCTCGCCGTGACGGCCGTCGCGTCGAGATTCGGCGGCGCGAGCATCGAGAGCCCGAACACGACGGCAGGCATCCTCACTGCCGGTGCCTTCACCGCGGTCGCGCTCCCCACCGCACTGTTCTTGATGGTCGGCCGCAACCACATTCGTGCCGAGAAGCCTGCCGAAGGGGAAGCGTCGGGGCTGAAATTGCTGAAGCTGCCGGGTATGTGGCAATCGTTGACGGTCAGCGGCGCGGTGCTCGTGACGGTCGATCTGCTCTATGCCTTCGTGCCCGCGTGGGCCGTCGAGCGTGGGGTGTCGGTGACGACGGTGGGGTGGCTGCTGGCGTTGCGTGCCGGGGTGTCGGTGGTCAGCCGAGTGGGGCTGGGCAGACTCGACGCGAAGTTCGGTCGCACTGTGCTGCTGAATGTTTCGCTGGCGGCGGGCGCGACCGCTCTCGCCGTGCTGCCGTTCGTACAGGCCGTCGGAGCCATCGGAGTCATGATTGCACTCGGCATCGCGTTGGGTATTCCGCAGCCACTGACCATGTCGTGGGTGGTGTCGATCGTGCCGAAATCCACGCAGGGGGAGGCGCTGGGATTGCGCATGTCGGCCAACAGATCTGCGCAGATCCTCATCCCACTGACGGTCGGCGCGCTTGCCGGCCCGTTCGGGGTGACGGGCATTCTGCTCGGCAATGCACTCGTGCTCGGGGGATCGATCGTTGCAGCCTCGCATCCGCGGAGCCGACCCTGAGCAATTGACGCTCCACTCGACGCCTCGGTCGCGAGGATTCTCCGACTCGGGGCGCAGAGTGGAGCACAAGTTGCACACGCACCGACACTGGGCTGATTCAGCTGGGATGGGTGGACATCTTCACGTGCGGGATTCCCGCTTCCAGGTATTGCTCTCCCACTCGAGTGAATCCGAATCGGCCGTACCATTTTTCGAGGTGTGCTTGCGCGGACATCTCGACCACCCCGGGGTATGCCTCGAGGGCGGCCTCGACGAGCTGTCCGGCATATCCGCGGCCACGGCCGGCAGTCGCGGTCGCGACGCGGCCGATGTGGACCGTGTCGTCGACGAGCACTCGGAGAGTGGCCAACACCTCGCTGTTCTCGTCCTGGATCCAGAACAGTTCGGTCGTCGGTAGTAGGTCCGCGCCATCGAGTTCGGCCTCGTCGACGATCTTCTGTTCGTGTACGAATACCGCGACTCGAAGGGCCAAGATGCGGTACAGAGTGCTCGGATCGACGCGTGAGAGCGGTGCGTGATGGAGGGTGGTCATCGGGTCCTTTTCGTGGTTTCGGTTTCGCGATTCACACCGCGAGCGGCACAACGGTTCCCGGCGGTACGTCGTTGTATCGGGCCGTGATCTTGTTCAGTTCCAGCTGGTAGTACAGGGACTGCAGGCCGAAGACGAACGTGAGCAGAAGTCCGACGACCGAGCTGCACGTCGGCTGAAGGCCGGCCGCGCGTTGGGCGTCGGCGATGCGGTTTCCTGTGTTGTAGTAGCTGATCAACGGCGCGATGATGGTCCAGCCGAGGAGGAGCAGAACCAGCAGTGGTCCGACGACCGGCGGGTCGACCTTGCGTCGGTCGAAGTCCGCCATCTCACGGTGGATGAGGTAGTACCAGACGAAGTGGTAGATGCCGAGAGTGATGAGCGGCAACAGGATCCACACGACAACGGGGTTTCGCCGCTTCATCGCACTACCTTGAGCAACCGGACCGGTCATGATGCTCCCCCCAACCTTGTCGGACGCGACAGACGCCGCATGTCCGTGGACCACACGATTCTCCCACGTCGTTGGGTCCGTACGCGAGGTCTCGCTCCGTGCACGGCACTCACGCAGTCGCTGGTAGCACGTCGAACCCCATCCCGCACAACACCGTCCGGAGGTGTGAGTCGTAGAGCGCGTCCACACTCGAGACCAGGCGTGGCAAATTGCCGAACTGTTCGGAGACGAGAAAACCCAAGATCGACGCCCAGGCGTTGAGTCCTACCGCCGCTATGCGCAGAAGATGTTGGCGATCGATATCTTTCGCCAGAGCGGTCTCCTGCAAATCGAGTAAGTAGGCCCCGAGATCTCCGGGCGCGAGCAGTTCGGGGATCTGACACCGAGTCAGGTCTGCCGATCCGTTCTCGACCGCAGCGAGATAGACCACCATCGGTGAAAGTAGTGCGCGGCTTGCTGCCGGGCCGGTCACTGCGGCGTCGGCGTGAAAGCCGGCGATGGGGGTGCCGAAGATCAGCGCGAAATCGTGGGGGTGTGCGAGCGTCCACTGTCTGATTGCGTGGCCCATGGCCCACCACTGGGCCTGCAGATCATGTGAGTCTACGTCGGTTCGAGCGGCGTCGATGGCGTCGCCCAGCGCGGTGTATGCGTCGATGCAGAGCGCTCCGATCAAGGCCGATTGGTTGTCGAAGTACCGGTAGATCGCCGCCGAGGACATTCCCATTTCCCGTGCGACAGCACGTAGGGACAACCCGCCTGGCCCGTGTTCGGCCAGATGCGTACGAGCCCGCGTCTTGATCTCGTCGACGGTCTCCCGACGCCGTGCTTCTCGACGCGATGGTGCAGCTGCTCCGCCCACTGTGACCACTCCTCCCGATCCTGTCTTCCCGTGCCCCGTTGACAGTCTAGGCAGGCAGCGCCTACTGTGCGATCACCGATCAAAATGTTATCGGTGATTACATTTCGCTTCACATCGATCGAAGGAAGTGGCGAACATGGAAGCTCAACCCGGTCGGCACACCGATGCAGTGCCCCCTTTCCGTAAACGCACGTTCACTGCGGCCGCCATGACGCGTGATGTCGGCACTCTGCTCAGGCGCGGACGCAGCCTTGTCACCGTCTGGACACCGACCCGCGTCGATCCGCTGCTGCGTGAGCAGGTCATGTTCGCCGTTGCGATGGTCAACGACTGCAAGTTCTGCGCTTTCATGCACGACGACGCCGCGATCACCTCCGGTGCCGACCGCGACGGATTGGCGCGGCTGGTCGGCTTGGATCCGGCCGACGCGACCGACGATGTCTTGATCGCGGTGGTGTGGGCGCAGAGCAGAGCGGCGAACGGTCTCGGTCGTGCCGACGAGGTGCTCGAACGTCGGATGGAAAACCGGTACAGCCCACAGCAAATCCGTGACCTCGATACCGTCGTTCGATTCATGACGCTGCTGAACGTATCCGGCAACACCGCAGAAGCGCTGATTCGCCGGATGCGCGGGCACTCGGTACCGGGAAGTCGCGTGGTCGACGAACTGATTGTCGGGGGAACCTACTTGGTCGGGGCCGTTGTCTCGGCGTTGTCGTTGGCACTGCGACGGCGGGTGTCCCCGAAGAAGGTGTGGCACGAGTTCGATCGATTCGACGGTCGTGCTCTCACCGCGCAGGGCAGCGTGAACGGTCGTGTGGGTTCATGACGAAGCCCACGTGGGACGCCATAGTCGTCGGGTCTGGATTCGGCGGTGCGGTCACTGCAGCACGACTGGCAGAAGGCGGCCACCGGGTTCTGATTCTCGAACGTGGGGCATGGTGGGATGGCGACCGGGTTCCCACATCGGGTCGGACGGGCCCATTGCATATGGTGCGAGGGATCCGATATTCCACTCGGTCACGCAGTATGTCTGTCGGAGTCCGCCGTCACGGACTGTACGAGCTACATCAGTTCGACCGGTTGACCTGTGTGGTGTCCAGCGGGGTCGGCGGCGGATCTCTCGTCTACACCGACATGCAGGTGCCACCACCGGACGCCTACCTCGACGCTTTCCCCGACTGCATCGACGCAGCCGAGATGCGGCCACATATCGACGCGGTCCGAACAATGCTCGCCCCACGTCCGGTTGCGCCGATTCCGCAGAAGGCGCGCGCATTCGACCGCGCCGTGACCGCAGCGGGACTGGGCCCGGTGCATTTTCCCGATCTGGCTCTCACGAGCCATCCCCATGGCAAACCGAGTAGGGCGACGATGGGAACGACCTATCTGCCGATGGCGCTGCGTCACGGAGCCGAGTTGCGGGCCATGAGTGAGGTCGTCGCCATGTCGCAGACACCCGACGGCGGATGGCAGGTGCGGTACCGAGACCACGAACGCGGTCGCAGCTATGTCGAATCTGCACCTCGATTGATCCTGTCGGCGGGAACGCTGGGAACGATGCGGCTCCTGTTCGACGCTCGCGACCGGCTCGGAACGCTGCCCCTTGTCAGCTCCGCCCTGGGACGTGGCTTCACCCCCAACGGGGACATGGTGACCGTGGTTCATCGGACCGCGCAGCGAGTCGATTCCGTTGCAGGACCGCCGATCACTGCGTATCTGACCGCGGAGGGCCGACGTGATTTCCTCACTGCCGAGGTGGGGCTTCGCCTGCACCACATGGCCCCGTCCGCCGCGGTGGCGAGATTGCTGCCACGAACTGCCCTGCTGATCGGTATGGGCGCGGACCGTATCGCGTCGGAGGCCACCTACGACGGGCGCAATCTTCACCTCGGCACCAACCGCGACGACGATTCCGAATTGTTCGAGAGACTCGCCGAGCACGCCACGGCGATCGCGTCGGGCTACCGGGCGAAACGCACGATCGTCAATGCGCCTTTCGGTCGCGGCAGCACGCGTCTGGCTTCGGTCCACCCACTCGGTGGAGTACCGATGGCCGAGTCGCCGACGAACGGCGTGGTCGACACCTCCGGGCAGGTTCACAACTATCCCGGACTTTTCGTCGCCGACGGGTCGATACTGCCGTCCGCGCCGGGCATTCCGCCCGCCATGACCATCGCCGCAATGGCCGAACGCATCAGCCACCAGATCCACCGATGCCCAGAAACCTCTGGGCTCTAGAACACCTGTCAGGAGAATCCGATGAAAGACAACACAATTCGCTTGCACAGCCTCGTCGACGCCACTGCTCCGATACCGACATCTCGTGACGGTCTCGGCTTCGCCGATCTGGCGTCGCTGATGAACGCCTCGCCGTCACCCGTCGTCCTTGCCGGCGACTACACCGGAAGAATAGTGTCTTTGATTGCTCTGCAACGACTTCCGGGCATGCTGCGCACTCCGATCACCTCCATCGTCGCGATGCTCGCGCGCCCGATATGGCGCGGCAAGAGATTCGACGGCAACACTGGAACCAACCTGTGGATCGGTCGCCGACGACCCCGCACATTCGGTGACTTCGCGATCACGACCGCCCAGGACGGGCACCACGCAGCACTGGACTACGACCAGCGTACGAACCCTCGGCCGGTTCGGCTCATCACCGGCGAAGCAGCTGCGATGGGGCCCGGGGTGTTCATTGCCGCGATGTACCTCACTGTCATGCGGCGACGCATCACGCTGATGTACTTCACTTTGGACCGGTGACCACGATGCGTGCCGTTCACCGTCGACTTGGATCGGACGATGCCTCGGTTGAATCTCGTCGCTCGGGGAATCATGTGTTGGTGGACGACGACGATGTTCTGGACGACGATGTTCTGGCTGTGTTTCGGCATGCATTCGACTGCGCGCGCAGCGGTGATGCCTCGTGGTTGCAGTCGTTTTTCGAGGCCGGAGGGTCCGTCGACCTGACCAACGACAAGGGCGACACACTGTTGATTCTGGCGGCGTATCACGTACAACCAGGTGCGGTGAGCATGCTTCTGACGCTGGGGGCTGCGGTGGATCGCGTGAACGACAACGGTCAAACAGCGTTGGCGGCCGCGGTGTTTCGTCGGTCGACGCCCATTGTGAGGATGTTGCTGAAGGCAGGCGCGGACCCCGCAGCCGGGGCTCGATCGGCGCACGCAATCGCCCAGTACTTCGAGTTGGACGACATGGCAGCGATGCTGACCGAGCCCCAGTCGGGGTAGCCCTACTTCCTGGCCTTGGCCTTGGCTGCCCGCTTACGAGCAGGCTTGTCGGGGACTGCAGGCGGGATGTTCGACGCCATCACCGCGGGGGCACGATCCCAGGCTCGGTGCAATCCGACCGCAGCGAGCAACGCGTCGTTGAACGCTTTCACCGCTGTCTCGCCGATGACGACGCCTGCGTCGTCGGCACCGATTCCGGCCTGCTCGAGCAGTGCCGCTCCGTCGCCCCAGGCACCCATCGCTTTGCAATGACGGAATGCTTCCTGCAGCAGCAGGATCAGCTTGATGTCGTTCGTCGGTGTTGTTCCGCCCGCGACGACGAAAGCGTCGAACTCGATCGAACGAACTGTGAGGAATGTTCGCTCGACCACCTGAGTGCGCACGCCTTTACCGAGGATGCCGCCGGCCGCAGCGATGACGTGCACTGTGGCACCGCGGCGCGCGGCTGCCGTCCGTAGCTTGCCGATTCCGGACAGGTCCGATCCGGCGTCGGCGATGACGCCGATCTTGCGTCCGGCAATCGGTCCTGGAGCCTCGACGATCTGAGACAGTGCGGGGGAGAGCAGCACGTCCTCAGCGGGTGTGCCGACTGGTGCAGGCAGGCCGAGGCCGGCGGCGACGCGCTCGCACAGATCGGCGTCGACATTCGAGAGAACCTCGAGCTCGCGTTCCTTGATCGATTGCTCGAACACTTTGCCCAACTCGAACGTGAATGCCTCGACGAGGTGATCCTGCTCGACGGCACTGAGGCTGCGATAGAACATGGTGGGCTGGGTGAAGTGGTCGTCGAAGGATGCGGGGTTCGCTCGTACTGCGCGTCCTTCGATGAGGCGTTCGGTCTGCACGTAACCGTGGTCCTTCTCACCTGCTACCGCTGTTTCTCCGTCGTCGACGGAGTTGCTGAGGTACGGGGCCAGGCCGGTGTGGACGGCGGTCTGGTGCATGCCGTCTCGCAGCATGTCGTTGACAGGTGCATGCGGCCGGTTGATCGGCAGTTGCGAGAAATTGGGGCCGCCGAGACGCGTGATCTGGGTGTCCAGGTAGGAGAACAGACGCGCCTGCATCAGTGGATCGTTGGTGACTTCGATGCCCGGCACCAGGTGGCCCGTGTGGAACGCGACCTGCTCGGTTTCGGCGAAGTAGTTCGTGGGGTTAGCGTCGAGGGTGAGCTTGCCGATGGGTTGCACCGGAACCAGTTCTTCAGGAACGATTTTCGTGGGATCGAGCAGATCGATGCCCTCGTAGGTCTCGGTGCCATCGTCGGGCATGACCTGGATTCCGAACTCGTATTCCAGTGGGGCACCGGCCTTGATGCCGTCGGACATGTCGCGTCGATGGAAGTCAGGATCGACGCCCGCTGCGATCTGGGCTTCCTCCCATACCAGCGAATGCACTCCGGCAAGCGGCTTCCAATGGAATTTGACCAGCCTGGTCTCGCCGTTCTCGGCGACGAGGCGGAACGTGTGGACGCCGAAGCCTTCCATCGTGCGATACGAGCGCGGGATACCTCGATCGCTCATGTTCCACATGACGTGGTGAGTTGCCTCGGTGTGCAGCGAGACGAAGTCCCAGAAGGAGTCGTGTGCCGACTGAGCTTGCGGCAGTTCGATATCGGGCTGCGGTTTGCCGGCATGAATGATGTCGGGGAACTTGATGCCGTCCTGGATGAAGAAGACGGGCATGTTGTTTCCGACCAGGTCGAAGGTTCCTTCGTCGGTGTAGAACTTGACCGCGAAACCGCGGGTGTCGCGGACGGTGTCGGCGGAACCACGCGATCCGAGAACGGTCGAGAAGCGGACGAAAACCGGTGTCCGCTTGCCCTTCTGGGCGAGGAATCCTGCCTTGGTCACGGTCTTCGCCGACCCGTAGGACTCGAACGTTCCATGTGCGGCGGCACCGCGTGCGTGCACGACGCGCTCCGGAATTCGCTCGTGATCGAAGTGGGTGATCTTCTCGCGGAGGTGGAAGTCCTCGAGCAACGTCGGGCCGCGATCGCCCGCCTTGAGCGAATGATCGGTGTCGGGGAGACGTACGCCTTGCGCAGTCGTCAGGAAATCACCGGTCTGGGCTCTCGTATCGCGAGCTCCGGTCGGGCCGTTGGGTGCCGGCGACGATTGATCCGGGCGAGGGATGGGTGGCATGTTCGGCCTTCTTTCGTTGTTGGAGCTGTCAACTCGGACGTTCGTGGTCGATGGACGGTGGGCTTCGATGTCACGCGCTCCCCGGGTCGTCGTAGAACAAGCCGTCCCCGCGGACGATGTCGAACGCGAGGGCGGAGATCGAGCGGGCGTCGGCGTAGGCACGGGCACGCAGCCGCGCGGTTGCCTCGTCGAGCGACACATGCAGACGTTCGGCCAACACACCGACTGCGATGTTGATGTCGGACCGAGCGAAGCGGAATGGGCCGTCGGGTGGGCGAAGTGTCGACTCGTCGAAGAAGTCCGGTCGGGCTGCGACTTCACTGACGACGATGTCACCGAGGGTCGAGGCTGCGGCCTGGGCAGCAGTGATCTGTTGTGCCGTCATAGTTCCGGACTTCTGGGTGTAGAGCTCGAGGACCCCGAGTCGAGCACCGCCACTGAGCAATGGGAACGCATACACCCCGTGCACGCCGAGCTCCTGAAGAACTTCCGACGCGAACGATGGCCATCCCGTGGTATCGGGCCGATTACCGATGTCCGGGTGCAGTTGCGGCACCCCGGTGACGAAGGCATCGATACAGGGGCCCTCGCCGGTGGTGAATTGGAGCTCGTCGATGCGGGCAGCTTCGGAGTTCGTGGCGTACAGCAGATCCCGAGCATCGGCATCGTCGGTGAGGATGGCGACCGCGGCTCCGTCCACGCCGGCGTCGGTGACACACCTCTTGCTGACTCGTGCAACCCCCTCCAGATGGTGTCCGTACATCGATGCGCCGAAGCTATCCGAGTCCGGGGCGTGCACGCGTCGGGACTCTTCCGTATTTTCTTCCTCGGCCACGTTGCCCTGCCTCTCTGCGTCATTCGCACCGCCACACCGGATCAGCGCACCACGCGGATCTGTTTCATCGATCGGTCGGTGGCGTCCGGGATGTTCACGGAGTCCGGTTGTGTTCCTCCCGCAATTTGCGACCCTCTTCGACAGCCTGCGCATCCTTTTCGTCGTTCTTGTCCGATACCCGGGTATCGCGGGGCGGCAGTTGCAGGCGTTCTTCGGCGACGATCCCGGCCTGGAGTTGGCGGCCGCGTTCGAGTTCGGAGTCCAGTTCGGCACCGAACAGCAAGGCCAAGTTGGTGATCCACAGCCACAGCAAGAACACGATGGCTCCGGCAAGGGAGCCGTAGGTCTTGTTGTAGCTGGAGAAGTTGGCGACGTAGAAGCCGAACGCGACGGTGGCGAGAATCCATACGATGATGCCGACCGCGGCACCGGAACTGATCCATTTGAACTTGGGCTGCTGCACATTCGGTGTTGCGTAGTACAGAATCGCGACCGCGAGTACCACCACGATCAGGACCAGCGGCCAGCGTGCGATGTTCCAGATCGTCAGTGCGGTGTCGCCCAGTCCGACGGCGTCGCCCACAGCTTTGGCCACGGGGCCACTGATGGCCAGCATGACGGCGGCGAGCGCAATCAGGGTCAAGGCGATGAGCGTGACCAGAAGCATCACGGGGCGCAGCTTCCAGATGGGCCGTCCCTCGTCCACCTCGTACATGCGGTTCATCGCGCGGCCGAATGCGCCGACGTAGCCGGATGCAGACCACAGTGCGCCTGCGATACCGATGATCAACGCGAATCCGGCAGTGGGCGCTTGGACGAGCTGTTCGATGGTGGGACGCAACGTGTCGACAGCGGATTGCGGGCCGAGATCGCCGACGATCTGCAGCACGCCGTCGACCGTGGCCTGTCCCTGGCCGAACACACCCAGCAACGACACGATGGCCAGGATGGCGGGGAAGAGCGAGAGCACGGCGTAGTAGGTCAAAGCAGCTGCAAGGTCGGTGCACTGATCCCGGGAGAACTCACGGGCGGTTTTCTTCAGTACATAGATCCACGACGGCTTGGTCAGATCGGCGGGTGAATCCGCTTTGCGCGGATCGTCCGGATCTGCCTCGGTGGGTGCGGGTGATGCTGCTGAATCGGCCATGGCGATCGCATACCCGGGGTTTTTCGGTGGAAACCGGGAAATGCGACCGCCATGACGGTCGTTCGATTCGGCCGTCAGTTCACTTCGTTGCGCTCGTGCTCGGTACGCGCGTCGAGGTCGCTGTCGTCGAGATGCTTCGGCGTCTTGGCGTGCTCTTTGTGGTCGGGGTGAGCTTCCTCGGTGGGGATCATGACGTCGTCGAGGGTCGGTTCGTTGTTTTCACTCATGGTGATTCGATGCCCGGGAGGATGGCGGCTCAAACTCCTGAGCCAGTGTGGTTTCGATCGATGTGCAGGGGGCACTTCGACTGTGGTCGATTTTCGGAGGTAGAGATGCGAACTGTAGTGATCGGCGCGACCGGCAATGTCGGCACCGCCCTGCTGCGAAGGCTCACCGACGAGCATCCGGGCAACTCCATTGTCGCCGTAGCGCGGCGTCCGCCGAGCCTCAATCCTTTTGCCGAGCAAGTCGACTGGGTTCCGCTGGATCTCACCGGCGAACACGCAACGTACGAGCTACGCGCGTTGTGCCGCGGCGCAGACGCAGTGGTTCATCTGGCCATCGCCTTCCAGCCGATGCGTGATCGCGATTATCTGCGGGCAGTCAATGTCGACGCAGTGCGCACGGTGGCAACTGCCTGTGCGGACGCCGGAGTTCCTCATCTGGTGCACATGTCTTCCGGCGGGGTGTACGCACCAGGGTCGTACGGCGAGAAGGTCGACGAGTCGTGGCCGAGAACGGGGGTGTCCTCGTCGACCTACAGCATGGACAAGGCTGCCGCCGAGGATGTGCACGACGAGTTCGAGGCAGCACATCCCGACGTCGCGGTCGCTCGAATCAGGCCGGGTCTGATCGGCCAGTACGAGTTCGGGAGTGCGCTGTTGCGTTACGCCCTGCCCGATCTCGTGCCGTCGGCAATCGTCGATCATCTGCCGATCCTGCCCATCGACAGGTCGTTCGCCGTTCCGGCCGCACACAGCGACGATGTCGCCGATGCCATTGTGCGAGTGCTGGATAGGCGTGCAACCGGGCCCTACAACCTCGGCGGCCCGACGCCCGTGCGAGCCCACGACGTGGCCGACGCGTTCGGTGCGCGCATCGTGCCTGTGCCCTCTCGGGTGTTGTCTGCTGCTGCGCGCCTCGGCTTCGAGACCCACGTGTCCGCAGTCCATCACGGTTGGGTCGATCTCGCGTTCGCCACCCCGATGTTGAACACCGACCGCGCTCGACGGGACCTGGACTGGACTCCGCGAATCGATGGTCCGGACGTGGCCCGAGAGGTCATTCAGGGTATGCGCGACAACGCGGGTGCGTCCACCACGTCCCTGCGCTCGCGTACTGCGAAGGACCGCCTGCGAGCCTTCGGACGACGGGGATTCATTTCTCGCGCGAAAAGGCCGTGAACACGGCATGTCCGACGCCGGGGCAGGTGTAAATTCCCGCCCATGGCATGTCGAATCAGCGAATTGGTACTCGAAGGTCGCGATCCCGAGGCCTTGGCATCGTTCTGGTGTGAGGTGTTGGACTTCGTCGTATTGGACAGGGAGGGTGACGGTTCCGTCGAGATCGGTGCGCGCGACGGTTTCGGCGGCTCGCAGCCGACCATCATCTTCATCCCTAGCGAGAATCCCGAGCCGGCGAAACCTCGGCTGCACATCGACGTCAATGCAACCGATCGAGATCAGGACGCCGAGCTCGAACGACTGCTCACCCTCGGTGCCCGACGAGTGGATATCGGCCAGACCGGCCAGGAGTCGTGGCACGTGCTGGCGGATCCGGAAGGCAACGAATTCTGTTTGCTGCGTCCAAGACTCAGTCCCGTGTGACGGTACTGTCCTGGCGGTGATCGGCACCCGTCGACCGTCTGGACCAGTAGCTGGCCAGCAGCGATCCGGATACGTTGTGCCACACCGAGAAGATCGCCGCGGGGAGTGCTGCAGCGGGTGAGAAGTGGACCGAGGCCAGTGCCGCTGCCAAGCCGGAGTTCTGCATACCGACTTCGACGCTGATCGCACGGCGGCTGGCGACATCGAGTCCGCATGCCCTACCGATTCCGTAGCCCACCGCGAGGCCCAGCGAGTTGTGCAGCACGACGGCAAGGACGATGAGGGCACCGATCGACAGCAGGGTCGGCGCGCTGGCGGACACCACGAGGACAACCACGCAACGGTGAAAATCCGGTGCAGCTGACCGCGGTGAGCGCGGTCAGCTGCACCGGATTCTGTACTCGGACGGTGTTAGTAGCTGACAAGGCTTGACCGGCCGGTGCTCACGTCGGAGGGGCGATGGTCGTCGACAACTCCAGTAGATGTGTGCGGGTGAGCGCGTGAGCGCGGTGCTCTTCGCGTGCGGCGATTGCCTCGACGACGTCGGCGTGGGTGTCGTGGTCCGAGTCCTCTCCGAACGCGCCCCTGATCTTCAGCATGTCGATCATCGCGGTCCGTAACCGTGGGGCCATGGAGTCGAAGAGTTCGAGCAGGATGTCGTTGTGCGACGCGACCACGATGGAGCGGTGAAAAGCCATGTCCGCCTCCACCAGATCGACCGCGTCGGCGCGAGCGGTGTTGCGTAGCTCGAGTGAGCGACGGATGGCGTCGAGGTCGGTGGGAGTGCGTCGGACCGCGGCGAGAGCTGCCGCCTCACCTTCGATGGCGAGGCGGGCCTCGAGGACGACGGTGATGTGTGAGCGCTGGAGAACTTTGTCCCAGTCCGTCCGCGCCTCGTCGACCGATTCGACGAAGACTCCGGATCCCTGCCGGGTGACGAGAATTCCGCGCCCCGCCAGTTGTCTGATGGCCTCGCGCATCGTCGATCGGCCGACGTCGAACATGGGGGCAAGGGTGGTTTCACCTGGCAGTTTGGTGCCGACCGGCCACTCACCGGACTGAATTTTGGCATGCAACAGTTCGGCGGCCTGATCGGCCAGCGAGGTTCGGCGTATCGCGGTCACAGTCGAATAATACTCCTCAGCTTGTCTGAGGAGTGGTGCTACATTGCTCGTATGCGCACAGATTTCCCCACTCTGTCCACTCCCGCCGGACCCGTTCCCGCCGGCGCGCCCACCTGGAATCGGCAGCGGCACTCCCAGATGCCGTCGCATCGTTACCGTGACGTCTACGCCAAGGTCGACATTCTGCTGACCAAGCGTCGCTGGCCGGAGCGACGGTTGACCGAGGCACCGCTGTGGGTGCCGGTCGATCTGCGCGACGGCAACCAAGCGTTGCCGGAGCCGATGGATCCTGCCCGCAAGAAGCAGTTCTTCGAGTTGATGGTTGCGATGGGCTACAAGGAAATCGAAGTCGGGTATCCCTCGGCATCGCAGACCGATTTCGATTTCGTGCGGCTGCTGGCACACACCGATCTGGCACCCGACGACGTCACCGTGGTCGTCTTCACCCCGGCTCGACGCGACCTGATCGAGCGAACCGTGGAGTCGATCCGCGGAATCACCAACGACGTCGTGATCCACATGTACACCGCCACGGCTCCTACGTGGCGCGAGGTCGTGCTCGGCCGGGAGGCCAACGAGCTTCGCTCACTCATACTTTCGGGCGCGGCCGACGTTCTCGAACTTGCCGGCGACTTGCCCAACGTGCGATTCGAGTTCTCACCCGAGGTCTTCAATCTCACCGAACCCGACTACGTCCTCGATGTCTGCGATGCAGTGACGACTCTGTGGGACGCGACGCAGCAGCGGCCGGTCATCCTGAATTTGCCTGCCACAGTGGAGGTCGCGACGCCGAATGTCTATGCAGACCAGATCGAGTACATGAACGACAACCTTGCGCGACGAGACAGCGTGATCCTGTCGGTGCATCCACACAACGACCGCGGGACGGGCATTGCCTGCGCCGAGCTGGCCGTCCTGGCCGGAGCGCAGCGGGTGGAGGGCTGCGTATTCGGCAACGGCGAGCGCACCGGAAACGTCGACATCGCCACTCTCGCGTTGAATTTGCACGCTCAGGGTGTCGATCCGATGATCGACTTCTCCGACATCGATCAGATTCGACGCACCGTCGAATACTGCAACCAGCTCGAGATTCACCCGCGGCATCCGTATGTCGGCGACCTCGTGCACACCGCCTTCAGCGGTACGCACCAGGACGCCATCAAGAAGGGTTTCGTCGAGCATCGCGGTCGGGCGCTGAGCGAAGGCCGTTCCGAGCGCGATATCGAATGGCGGGTGCCGTACTTGCCGATCGACCCCGACGACATCGGTCGCTCGTACGACGCGGTCATTCGCGTCAATTCGCAATCGGGTAAGGGAGGAATCGCGTATCTCCTCGAAACCAACTACGGCATCGAACTTCCGCGTCGCCTGCAAATCGACCTCGCCCGGCACGTGCAGGCCCGCACGGATTCGATCGGCACCGAACTGTCGGCAGAGCAACTCTGGGACGTCTTCCAGGAGGTGTACATCGGTGTCGCCGAACCCGGCGTGACCCTGATCGGTTTCGACTCTCACGACGACGACGGGTCCGCCGACACCTGCATCACGTTGAAGATCGACGGCACGTCCTTCGAGACTTCACACACGGGAGTCGGACCCGTCGAGGCACTCGTCGACGCGTTGTCTGCTCATGGCAGGCACGTGGACATCCTCGGTCTGACGCAGACGAGTGTGCGAGCCGGCAACGACAGTGATGCGGTCTCGATGCTCGAATATCGCACTGCCACTGGCCCTCGATGGGCGGCAGGGATCGATCGCTCCGTTCTGTCCGCCACTCTCGACGCGGTCCTTCGTGCGGCCAATGCGTCGACCTAACGGGATGGCCACTCACCGCCGTTGACGGCGAATGTCTGGGCGGTGATCTGACGGGCGCGATCGGATGTCAGGAATTCCACCATCTCGGCTATGTCCCGTGGTGCTCCGGCGCGTCCGGTCATGGCGGATGCGGCCATACCGTCCTTCGCGTCGTCGGTCAGGACGTCGCGGAAGAATTCGGTGTCGGCAATGTAGCCGGGTGCAACAACATTCGCGGTGATGGATCGCGAACCGAGTTGCCGTGCGAGGTCGATGTTCCATGACGCAATGGCGGCCTTGGCCGCGCCGTACGAGCCCGATCCTTTGTCTGCGGCGATCGACCCGATGGTGACAATGGCACCGCCGTCGTTCATTCGCGGAAGCAGGCCGGTGGTCATCAGGACGGCCGTGAGCACGTTGGACTCGAAGTTCGCTCGCCACGAATCGGCAATGTCGCTCAGGCCGTTCGGCGATGTGCGGTCGAAGTCGGTGTTGCCGCCGGCGTTGTTGACCAGTACGTCGACCGGCCCGACTGCTGCTGCGAACTCCGTCACGGCCTCTGCATCGGTTGCATCGACCGAAGCCGCTTCGACGTTTCCGGCAATGTCTCGGGCGGCGTGTTCGAGAGCGGTCAGCCGTCGGCCTGTAATGATCACGCGCGCACCGTCTTCTGCGAAGCGGGTTGCTATCGCGCGTCCGATGCCGGTGCCGCCTCCGGTTACCACGACTGTTCGTGTCACTTCGATCTCCTCGACGTTGTAGACTTCGTTTAGACCTAAACGAAGCTACAGCACATGACAGCGGGGAGCGAACAGTGACCGATCTCGATCCGGATGATCCCATCGACGCGATAGCGATGGCGTGGACGAGGGAGCGCCCGGATACGCCGGTCGACTCGATTGCCATCGTGACTCGTATTGCTCACGTAGCCAAGCTGTTCGGTGACGATCGGTCGCGTCTGCTGAGGCAGTCCGGAGCCGACTCGGCCATCCTCGATCTGTTGTCGACGCTTCGCCGAGCCGGGCCTCCGTACCGTCTCAGCACCAGGGATCTCGCCGGCGCGGCGCTCGTCACGGCTGGGGCGATCACCCAACGCGTCGATCGTGCGGAGCAGCAGGGTCTGGTCGTCCGTCATCCCCGTTCCGATGGAACACGGCAGGTCGACGTCGAATTGACCGAATCCGGCCATCGCACAGTCGAACGCCTCGTGGACGAGGTACTGGGACGGGAGGCGGAGCTGCTCGAGAACCTCACTGCTCGGGAGAAAGAGCAGTTGGAATCGCTACTGCGACGACTGCTCGGGGAAATGCACGACGTGCTCGGCAGTGATCGTCGTCCACCGCATGTCGGTGGCTGATCAGCGCAACATGTCGAGTATGCGGGGCAGGGCGTCGTCGACGGTTGCGGCAATGACGTCGTAATGAGTGGCACCGGGCACGGGCAGGTAGGTCACGTCGCGGATGCCCTGTGCCGCCAGTTCCGCAGCGAGGGCGGTCGTCAGAGCCGGCGGCACGACGGTATCGGCAAGCCCCTGCTCGATGGTCACCGGCCGTGTGTAACCGGTGGTCGGCACGGATAGGTAGTCGCGGATAGCCGAGGTCATGGCGGGGTCGGAGAGCGATCGAGCGAGGAGCTGTTGTGGTGCAACGGCACTGGCCTTCTGTCGTAGGTCGCTGATGCAATTGTCCTCTGCATGCGCCAGGTAGTCGCGCCCAAGTTCGCTGAGATAGCTGTTCACGTCGAGATCCGGCCGAGAGTCCCTGAGCCCGTACAGGACGTAGATCATGGTGGCCGTGATGTTGTCGAGAGGTGCGATTCGGGGAGTGGTGGGTGAGAGCAGTGGAAGGACGGCTTCGAGGTTCGACGACGGTGCGAACGACATCACTCCGCGAAAATCCGACCGTTCTCCGTAGATGTCGGCGCGAACCCCGGTGGTGAGTGCTGCTGCGCCGCCCTGAGAGTGTCCGGCGGCAACCCAGGTGCGCGACAGCTCGGGAAGTTCGTCTGCGGCAGCGCTGACGATGTCGGTGACGGCGTTCGCCTCCGAAATGCTGTTCAGGTAGTGGTGGGCGTCGGCGGTTCCGAGCCCGATGTAGTCCGTCGAGACAACGGCCGTGCCGCTTCGTAGCAGCTGGGTGAGCAGGGGCTTGGACAGCTCGACGGCCAGGGGGTCCTCGGCAGCACCGTCGTCGAGTGCTGTGCTCATGGCGCATGAATCACCCACGCCGACGGTCCCTTTGGCCCACGACACGACCGGCCATCCTCCCGGTGGTGGTGTGCCGGAGGGGAGGTAGACCTGTCCGTGGGCAATCGCGGGACGGCCGTGCTCGTCGGTGGTTGTGTAGGACAGTGCGTAACCCGCTGCGGCACCGTCGATCAGCCGCGGAAGCACATCGATGGACGTTGCCGGTGCCGCGTCGGCGATGGGCGTGAGAATGCTTGTGGCAGCGAGCAATCCGGCAGCCAGCGTCGTAATCGCAGCGGATCGAGTCGTCATGTCTTCCTGAAGGTGCTCGGTGAGTGTTGTGGTGAGTCTGCCGGTCGAGGGGTGCCGAATGGAGTCAGCGCGATTCGGTATTGATCGAGGCGATCAACGTGGCGGCGATGTCGGTGACTTTGATGTTGCGGTTCTGGGATTGTTCGGAGAGGAACGCGAAGGCTTCGTCCGCGCCGATACCGCGCATCGCCATGATGATTCCTTTGGCCTGTTCGATTCGTGCACGGGTCTTCATCGCGGTCAGGAGCCCGTCGACTTCCACTTCTGCATGTCGCGCTCGTCGAGATATCGTCACGGCGGTTTCGATCGAGCTGACGAACAGCCCTACCAGGGCCTCGTCTATTTCGCTGAAGCCGTGCGGGTCGTAACTGTAGATGTTCAGGGCCCCGAGGTGGCGGTCGTCGACAGTCAGAGGGGCCGACAGATAGCTCTCGACGCCGAGACCGGACACGTTGTTCGCAAACCGCGGCCAGCGATCTTCGACATCGCTGACCAACAGCCGGACCATTTGCTGAGTTCGTGCCGACTCCAGGCACGGACCTTCGTTGCTGCGGTACTGATCGGCGTCGACGTCGTTGACGCGGGGATCTGTGGACGCGACTGTCTCCGGATGGCCGCCGTCCTCGTCGACCAGTGTGATTCCGGCGAGGTCCGCCGTGGTCAGGGCCTGAACCACTTCGGTGCACATGGCCTGCAGGATCACGGACAGGTCCATCCGGGCCATCAGCTTCGATCTCAAATTCTCCAGCGCGTGTGCGTAGCCTGCGACCTCGGACGAGACGGCCGCTGCGTCGCGCAAGTGTGCGGGCTCGCTGCTGCTACCTCGATCTACCGATTCGGTTGTCATCACGCACCACTCACTTCCGTAGACCGACGCCACCGATGGTGATCGCACGGCCAAACGCGGCGCGGGCTCGGCCGTTCCCGCAAATTTACTTCGATACAAACCCAGCGGCAATCACGCAGCGATAACCGTGCACAGCGGCATTGCGTCGATCAACGGACCCGGTAGCCGTGGGCTGCAGTTGAAGAACAAGACCGATCGGCCCGATTCTGGCAGAATCAACGGTCATGCGTGCGGGCCCGTCACAACTCGGGTCGACGCTGCTCCCGCGACCGAAGGACGACGAACGATGACGTCACCGTGAACAAGCTCTCGACGGTGGCACTGCTGATCCTGTTGGGTGCAGCCGGAACGTTCAATGGAATGTCGTTGACCTCCGACCCCACCGGGCGGTCACTGGGCTTGGATGTCGACATGCTCCCTGCGTGGCATACCTGGGACTACCGCATCTCCGGGCTGTTCGTGTTGATTTTTCTCGGACTCGGATCGTTGATCTCGGTTGCTGCTGTGCTCGTCGATGCGTACGACGCTCCGACGTGTGTCGTGTTCGTGGGGTTGGTGACCATCGGGTGGGTGGTGTGGCAGATCCTCGTACTCGATATCGACGCGCCCCGCGCCCAAATCCCGCTCACCCTGCTGGGGGTCGCGTTGACCATCCTCGCCATCGGACAATTCCGCGCGCGTGCCCGCGATCGCAGCCGGCAGTAGTCACAAGCCGACTGATCCGAGGAGCGCTTCTCCCGGATCGACGACGGCCACGACGGCCGCGATGAACAGCAGTGCCATCCCGATCGTCATCAGTGCGCCCAGTGACCCGAGGGTGGCGAACATCCGACGGTGGGGGCGATCTTCCGAGTCCGTCTTCACATACCGACGGAACGCGATCACGGTTCCGGTAGCGACAACGGCGATCACCACGGCCGTCGCGACAACGACCGCCCAGTTGTAGTGCTCGACCTGTGTGAGCAGCTCGAGCAGAGGCGGCCGCGTATCTCCGCTCCGCACACCGCTTTCGATCAGTGATTGAGCCGTCTTCCCGTCCGCGTCGTCATCGGAGAGCATCGGAAGCAGGGCGACGACGGGAGCGACCGTCGACTGGATGTTGATCACGGCCACGAACGCCGACAACAGCGACAGCACCGTTGCGCTGGTCGCAGCGATCACGTGACCCAGTCCGGCAGTCAGGGATCGCCTCCACAGCGTCGCTGCCAAAAGACCCAGAACGACGGTCAATAGCATCGAGATGACGATCTTGATGGCGTGCCAGGCGAACCAGTAGTCCACCATCTCCGCCAAGCCGGGAGGGAAGGTGCGAACACCGCTGCCCCAGTACTCGACCAATCCACGGCCGAGCAGTGGGCCCATGGCGGACTGATCCTGGAACTGCGGGTAGCTTCCGCGCAGCAGCGCGGCCGGTCCGAGAACGAACGCGGCCACCAATAGTGCTCCTGCACATGCCAACAGAACGAGCGACCAGCGGTCGCGTGGGACGGACTTACTCATCGGACGGCTCCCTTCCGCACGAGAGTCAATCATCGAAGGCTCGGGCGCACATCACTCTGTAGGACTAGATCGCAGAGCAGCGAGCCACCGATTGTTCCGAATTTCACCGAAACAGCGCGCCATGGTTCATACTCTCGCTATGGTCAAAGTAAGTGTGACGATGAGTAACGTCATTGCTCAGTCGGAAAGCGGAGGCGCGGCGCTGGACCAGGTCTTCGGTATGACGGCAGCCGCGGCCGTCGTCTCGCTGTTTCTGCTGTATCTGGCATTCATGCACCGCACTCGCCGCATCACGTGGTTGGCGAGGCTGGCGGACTTCGCGGGATCGAAGCTGAACCTACCCGGCTGGGCTGCGTTGCCTCTGGTCCTGTTTGTCTCGACGATCCTGACGGCATTCTTCGGGTTCATCTGGGACGTCAGCCTGCACATCGGACGAGGGCGCGACGAGGGGCCACTGGCCAACCCGGCCCACTACTTCATCCTGGTGGGCTTGTTCTTCCTGTTCATCGCAGGCGCGCTGGCGATCATCCTGCCGCTCGACGAGAAGCCCGGTCGTGCGGCCGTCAAGATCACCCGCACCTGGTATGCGCCCACGGGCGGTCTGCTGATCGCGGGCAGTGGACTGTATGCGCTCATCGGTTTTCCGTTGGACGACATCTGGCACCGCATCTTCGGCCAGGACGTCACGCTGTGGGGGCCGACTCACCTCATGCTGATCGGCGGTGCCGGACTGTCTCTCATCGGAGTCCTGCTGCTCGAGCACGAAGGCAGACTGGCGCTGGCCGCGGCGCAGCAGACGTCCCCCGACGAGGTGGACGAAACTGCGCAGGGACCCAGACGCTCGGTGTTGTCCTGGGTTCTCAAAGCCAGCGCATTCGGTGGTCTCCTCATCGGACTGTCGGTGTTCCAGATCGAGTTCGACTTCGGAGTCGAGCAGTTCCGGCTGGTATTCCAACCGATGCTCATCGTCGGTGCCGGAGCGTTCGCGCTCGTCGCAGCACGACTGGTCGTGGGACGGGGCGCGACTCTGTTCGTCGTCGCATTCGCCGCCGTCATTCGTGAGCTGACGGCATTCGTCGTCGGTCCGGTGCTGGGTGAACCACACAACGTCTTCGCACTGTTCCTCGGAATCGCGGTGGTGGTCGAACTCGTCGGTCTCACTCCGCTCGTGGTGCACAGACTTCGATTCGGAATACTCGCTGGATTCGCTGCCGCAACCGTGGGCCTGTGGCTCGAATCGTTGTGGATCGATGCGGTATTCGTGTATCCGTGGCCGACGTCGATGTGGGTCGAGGCACTTGCGATGGCAGTACCCGTCGGCGTCATGTGTGGGCTGACGGCGGGACTGTTCGCGCAACTGCTCAGCGGGGACGGGCTGCCGGCACCTGCCGTCCGGCGCACGATCGTCGTCGCGTTGGTACTCGTCCTCGGCGGCGCAACAGCCAACGGTTTGATGATCGACGTACCGGACAACGCAACGGCGACGGTCACTCTCGCCGATGCTGCGCCGCAGGACGGTGGCCGGATGGTGACGGCGACGGTCCGTCTCGATCCAGCCGATCTGGTGTCCGACGACCCCGAGTGGGTGGCGATCCTGGCGTGGCAGGGTGCCGGTGACACTCTGCGTGGTCTGGTCGTCGATCGTCTCGAACGGACCGGGCCGGGGATGTATCGGTCGACCCGTCCGGTTCCGGCGCACGGAACGTGGAAGACGTTCCTGCGTATCCAGGACGGTCGAATGTTGACCGGAACGCCGATCTTCATGGCGGCCGATCCCGGCATCGGCGCGTCCGAGGTCTCGGCCGACGCCCAGTTCACGCGGCAGTTGCAGAGCGAGACTGCGCTGCTGCAGCGTGAGCGGAGCTTCGATCACCCGGCGTGGCTGTTCGGTGCCGCATCACTGGTTGTGCTCGTCTGCACTCTGGCTCTGATCTGGGCTCTGTCGTGGGGCGCAGTGCGCATCAGTACCGAGACCCCGGGAGCATCGGTGTCACGCAGGACGCTGGATTCGAGCTCCGTATGACGGCAGCATCCGACGTCGTCTATCTCGCCGATCACTCTGTGGTGCTGGCCATTCCGGCGGTCGCGCCTGCGTTGATCATCGTGGCCGCGGTGCTGTACGTCGTCAGGAGGGACCGCCGGGCCGAGCGCGCAGAGAAACTCGAACAAGAAGGAGAGCACTGACATGGGACTGTCGACGCTGCGGGCAGCGGTCATCGGATGTGCAGCGGTGGCGCTGGTGGCCGGCTGCGGATCGTCGTCGGGCGGTACGTCGCCCACCACAGCGGAACCGGTGCCCAGCACCGACTCCACCCCGTCGGTCTCCGCGCAGCCCGATACCCTGCGGATGAATGTCTCGATCGACGGCGGCACGGTCGAACCGACCAATCAACGCCTCGACGCGTCCGTGGGGCAATCGATTTCGATGTCGATCAGCAGTGATATCACCGACGAGCTGCACGTGCATTCGGTTCCCGAGCACACCTTCGAGATCGAGCCGGGCAAAGATCAGCTGTTCACGTTCACCGTCGATGTGCCTGGGCAGGTGGATGTCGAACTGCATCACAGCGATCGCACTGTCGCCACGCTCGTCGTTCGTCCGTGATTCTCGCCCACGGCCTCGGTGGGTCGACCGATCTGCCGATCCCGGTCACCTACGCCCTGATCGGAGGGGCGTGGGCGCTGGCGGCGTCGTTCGTGCTGCTGCTGTTCGCGTGGCGTCGCCCCAGACTCGACCCCACGCGTGTCGTCGTGGCGTTGCCGCGGACGACGGTGTTGGCTGATTCGGCGATCGTCCGGGGTCTCATCTGGACCTTGTCGGTGCTGCTGGCGGGCACTGTCTTCGCAGCATCGGTGTGGGGGCCACAGGATTCCAGCAACGCGTTGCTCGGCACCTTCTACGTTCTGGTGTGGGTGGGCATCGTTCCGGCGTCGCTGGTGTTCGGGCCGTTCTGGCGAATCGTGTCTCCGATGCGGGCAGTACACCGCGTCGTGTGCGGCCTGTTGCGTCGTCCGACGTCGTCGGCGATAGTCGCCTACCGTCGCGAATGGGGCTGCGTACCAGCAGTTGTCGGTCTCTTCGCGTTCGTCTGGCTCGAACTGGCCTCGCCCGACTCGGGCTCGGTGTCGGCCGTTCGTCTGTGGTGCGCGGTGTACGTCCTGGTGATGGCGGTGGGTGCGGCGATCTTCGGCGACGAATGGTTCTCTCGGGCAGATCCTTTCGAGGTGTACAGCGACACGGTATCTCGGTTGTCTCCACTCACCCGAGATGCTGCGTCCGGCGTGCTGGCGCTGCGGTCACCGCTCGACGGTGCGGTGAGCCTGCCGGTGCAGCGGGGGACAGTGGCCGTGCTCGCCGTTCTGCTCGGGTCCACCGCCTTCGACAGCATCGGGCAGATATCGGCATGGCGTTCGCTCGTCGACGAATCCGCTCTCGGATCGGTGCCGACCAGAACCCTCGGGTTGATTGCCGTCATCTGCGTTGTCGGAGCGGCGTTCTGGTCTGCGGCCCGTGCCACCGGGGGAGTGTCGCGTGTTCGCCGTACCGCGCTTCCAGGGCTCCTGGCCCATTCCCTGATTCCGATCGTGGTGGGTTACATGACGGCTCACTACCTCACGTACTTCGTCGAAAAGGGCCAGCAGACAATCATTTCGCTATCGGATCCATTGGGCAACGGAGCGAATGTACTCGGGCTGCAGGATGCATCGGTCTCCTACGTCCTGTCCAACCACCCGTCGGTCGTCGCCGGCATCGCCGTCCTGGCGGTCGTGGTGGGGCACCTGGTGGGCATCACCCTCGCCCACGACGCGTCGCTGCGAACACTGCCGAAAGAGCACGCGGCTACCGGACAGCTCGCCATGATGGTCGTGATGGTGCTCTACACATTCGGTGGATTGTTCCTGCTGTTCGGTGCGTGATCGGGCCGTCCGCGCCGGACCCTGACAATCGTCACTGCGGCCAGCACCAGCCCAGCGAGTGTGAGGAAGTCGGACTCGGTGAGACCTCTCTCTGCGTCGACCACGTACAAAGTTCTGCCTTCGATGGGGGCGTTGAAGAACAGCCACAGCACCGAGACGACGCCCAGTGATATCGCCGCGGGCCAGGACGGCCTGGCCAGAGACCATGCTGCTGAGGCAAATACGGCGTTCATCAGAACGAGGGCATGGAACGGATCGATAGATGGCACCGGTACATCGTGGCAGACTCCCGATGCTCGGTTGGCATCTACGCCGGGCCGACAAACGTCAGTCGGCGGTCACGGCCATCGGGTATGGGTGGTCGGAGTCGGACTCGTAGCAGATTGCGAACGGCTTGTTGGTGACGAACAAGAAGGTGACGTCGTTGTGCTCTGTCGCACCGTGTTCCATCCAACCGCCCTCTGGAAACCACACCCAATTGCCCGGCCCGTATTCGCCTTCGTGGGTCTTCAGGATGCCGTCCAGGACGTACATTCCGTGTGCGCACGGGTGCGTGTGCCAGGTATTGGTGAAACCGGCGGCATAGCGTAGGAGCATCACTTGCATGCCCGTGTCGGGATCCGCAAACAGTGACTTGAAAGGAATTTCCGCACCGATCTGCGAGACCGTCAGTGTCTCCCATGACATTCGATTGGAGTCGGCAACTTCGAGAGATACCTTGTTCGTCGGCTTTGTCATATGTTCCCCATGGTCGATAGTTGAGTCTGGTTCCCGCATTCGGTCGCCACGAAAGACAAGTGGTGCTCACGGTCCAGCTAGCAAGGAATCTACGACCACCTTGTTGCTGGTTGGTTTCAGGCGGAATATAGGAAATCGCGCCGCGTAACCACTTGGTTAACCTCGATTCGGCGGAGGATTCGGCCCGGTCCGAGACGGAGGAGACCGCACCGGCCCTCGCGCCAGTAGTGTCGACGTTCGTGACGATCAACCCTGGAGTCGGTGGTGCGTCGGCGCGAGGTCGGCTACGAGACCTTCCGTCGGTGGTCAAGCTCGTGCTGGCATCGATGGTGCTGTTCAATGTCGGCTTCTATCTGGTGGTTCCGTTTCTGGCGGTGCATCTGTCCGAAGAACTCGGATTCGCAAGTTGGATCGTCGGGCTCGTATTGGGTCTGCGCACGTTCAGTCAGCAGGGCATGTTCTTTCTCGGCGGCAGCATCGCCGATCGCTTCGGTCGTCGACCGGTCATTCTGTGGGGCATAGCAATACGCATCGTCGGGTTCGTTGTGCTGGCGCTTGCGAGCAGCCTCCCCGCTGTGATCGTCGGGATTCTGCTGATCGGTTTCGCCGCAGCATTGTTCGCGCCCGCGGTGGAATCGGCCAACGCCGATATCGGTCGACAGCTCGAAGACTCGGGCGTTATCAAGCGCACCGAACTGTTCGGTTATGAGCAGATGAGCAGTCGGCTCGGCACCGTGCTCGGGCCCGCGTTGGGGGCGGTGCTCCTGGTGTTCCCGTTCTCGGCGTCCGCCGCCGTGGCCGCAATCTTGTTCGCCGGCATGTGGTTCGGGTTCTACTTTCTGTTCCCCAAGACAATCGAAACCGGCAGTGTCGTCGGCACTTCCATCACCCGGGTCTGGCGTGTGGTGTTGGGCAATCGACGCTACGTCGTCCTGGCCACGCTGTGCAGCGCACAGTTCGTCGCACTCGCTCAGCTGTATCTGGTGCTGCCCGAGCAACTCTCACTACGCATCGGCTCGCAGGATCTGCTCGGCTGGTTCTACGTCGGGGCAGCGGTATTGGTGATCGTCGGGCAGCGGCCGATGGTGGCAGTCGCCGCACGGATGGGATCGCGGGCCGCAACAACCATCGGCTTGGCCGTCATGGCGGCGTCGTTCGTGATTCCGGCGGTAGGACCAGGCACCATCACCGACTCGGTGTGGCCGTACGTGCAGATTGCAGCGTGGATTGCGCTACTGCATCTGGGGCAGATGTTGATGGTGCCCTCGATGCGAGACACGCTCGCTCGAATTGCCGGAGAACGTTATCTGGGAGCACATTTTGGACTACTCAACACCATCGGTGGATGTCTGTCGTTGATCGGCACAATCGGCGTCGGGTATCTCTACGATCGACTCGACGACGGCAGCGTTGCAGCGGCGATCCCATGGTTGGTGGTCGCCGGCTGCATCGCTGCGCCTGCCGTCGTGCTCGGTGTGTGGTCCTCGATGTCCGACGCTATCTGGCCGCGTCGACAGCCTTGATGTCGTCGATGAACGCAGACAGCACGAACGGGATGGTCAGCGGATTCGGCATCGACACTGCGTCGGAGACAATCGGATCCAGCGCGATCAATCCACCGTTGCGCACGACGCCCAGGTTGGTGAACGTCTCCTGAGATTCCATGGACTCGCGGTGCAGTTCGTAGTTGTCGAAGAAGAGGTAGTCGCAGTCGAGCAAGCTGTAGCTTTCCGCCGATAGTTCGGTGTTCAGCTTGCCTTCGAATTGGGACGCCAATGCGGCGGGTGCCTTGAAGCCGAGTGTGGTCAACAGCTGGGCCCGCGCCGAGTCGGGACTGAACGCCCGTAGCTTGCCGTCACTCCACCTGATGACCAATGCAGCTGTCTTGCCGACGAACTGCGGATTGTCGGTTCGAGCCTGCGCCACAAGGGTTTCGACACGATCTACCTCGGCCTGAGCGGCACGCGGCAAACCTACGGAGCGTCCGATTCTGGTGGTCACCTCCTGCCAGGGAAGCACCCAATCGGTCTGACCCGCAGCGTGCAGCACCGTCGGCGCGATCGCACTGAGCTGCGCGTAGACGTCCTCGTCGATCGCGTTGTTGACGGCGATGATCAGATCGGGGGCAGCGGCCGCAATGGTCTCCACATCGAACTCGGTCGTCGCATTCGCCAGTGCGACCGGTTCGTCACCTTTGACTGTCGGTTCGGCCCAGATGCCGATGCCGTCGTCGGTCGAGCCCTTCCATACCGGCACCACCACAGGCGTCAAACCCAACGAGAGCAGCACGTCGGAGTCGCCGATGCCCACCGCGGCGATACGGGTGGGAGCGGAGTCGATGGTCGTCGAACCGAGCTTGTGCTCGATCGTCACAGGGAACGCGCCGCTCTCGACGTTCGCCGTCGAGCTCGAACCATCCGAACGTTCCGCCGAGCCGTTAGCGCAGCCGGCAACAACGAGACCGGCGACCGACACGAACGTCATCGATAACGCAGTCCGCCGATTCACCACGGGATTCATCGAGTCTCCTTCGAGCGTAGTTTGGATGCCCTAATCTAAACCACCTTCGCTCGATTGTGCTGTCCTACGTTCTGCGGTCGATACCTTCTCGAATGGCTACGGAACGTAGAACGTCGCGAAGTCTTGCCATGACAACCTCCACTGGTTTCGGAATCCGGCGATGGCCCCATCCTCTCTTCGATTCGAGGCGAGATGGTGGCAGACGAGCTATCGAGACGCCATCGACCCGGGGTGCGGGTGTCGGTTTCGAATGACGACTGCACGTGTTCAGAAGTGACGTGCATTTGTTTCTTGACTTGGCGAGTGAGGCTCATTGGGTTCCTGGTGAGACAATCGATGCTTGTTTGGCGTGAGAGTAGGAGCTGTTGCGATGTCGACGCGGAGGATAGATCCGGGGGCTGTGCGTCGGCGGGTGGTCGAAGCTACCGTCGAGTGCCTGGTCGAGCACGGGTATGCAGGGACGACGACGCAGCGGGTGCAGGTCGAGGCGGGGGTGTCTCGGGGGGCTCTGCTACATCATTTTCCGAGCAAACCTGCGATGTTTCTCGCCGCAGTACAGCATGTTGGGGAACAACAGGAATTGGCGATACGGGCGGCGGCAGAGCGCAGCATCAGCGGACCCGATCGACTGGACTTCGCGTTCGAGGTGTTGCACGAGGCGATGTCGGGGCCGTTGTATCTGGCCGGCTACGAACTGTGGATGGCGGCGCGAACGGACAGCGATCTACGTTCGGTTCTCACTCCTTACGAGCGGTCGGTCGGGCAGAACCTGCGCGAGCTGGGTGTGATGATCTTCGGGCCCGAGTTGTCTGCGCTGCCGGGGTTTCCGACGGCGTTCGAGTCGCTGGTTCAGATGTTCCGGGGCCTTGCACTGACCGGGGTTCTTCGTGAGAATCCCGGTCGGGACAAGGAGTTGATCTCCGCGTGGCGCTCGGTTTTCCCGGCGATGTGCGCCATGGCGCAGCCACAGCCCGCCGGCCGTTGATGGGATCGGTCGGGGTGCGTCATCGGTAGAGCTGGATGACGGCTTCGGCCACGCACGCAGGCTTGGCGGTCTCGGCGATCTCGATCGTCGCGGTCAAGGTGAGCTGCACGGCGTTGTTCGCCGCTGGTTCCACCGCCGCAACTGAGGCCGTGGCGCGTATTCGTGCTCCACTCGGAACCGGCGCGGGGAAGCGAACTTTGTTGAGCCCGTAGTTGACTGCCATCGAGATGCCGTGAACCTCGAATAGTTCCGGGAGCAGTCTGGCCAGGATCGACAGGGTGAGGTAACCGTGTGCGACGGTGGTGCCGAAGGGTCCGCTGCGTGCGCGTTCGGGGTCGGTGTGAATCCACTGATGGTCACCGGTGGCGTCCGCGAATTTGTCGATCGTCCTCTGATGCACCGTGATCCATCCCGTCGTGCCCAGGTCTTGTCCCACTGCGGCATCGAGGGAATCGACCGAATCGAAGGTGCGCATCAGCCGATCAGCCCTCCGCTGCATGCGAGGATCTCGCCGGTGACGTAGTCGGACTCGGGGAGACACAACAGGTAGACGGCACCGGCTGCCTCCTCCGGGGTGCCGAGACGGCCGAGCGGGGCGACGTGTTGCGCTGCTTGCAGGATCATCGGATTGACACCGACTTTGATCTCGCGGCCGTCGATGTCGACGGTGGCGTCACCATCGGCGCTGGCTTCGGTGAGTCTGGTCTTGATCAGGCCGAACGCCACTGCGTTGACGGTGACCCGATAGCGGCCCCATTCTTTGGCCATGGCCTTGGTCATTCCGAGAATGCCTGCTTTCGCCGAGGAGTAGTTGACCTGTCCGGCGTTTCCGTACAGCCCAGCGAGCGAGGAAATGTTGACAACTTTTCGGGTAATGCGTTGTCCTTCTGCACTTTCACGCTTTGCTGCGGCACTGATTATGGGTTGAGCGGCTCGCAGGATCCGGTACGGCGCTTTCAGGTGGACGTCGAGGATCGCATCCCACTGTTCGTCGCTGGTCTTCTGTATCACGCCGTCCCAGGTGTAACCGGCGTTGTTGACGATGATGTCCAGCCCGCCGAACGACGTGAGGGCCGTGTTGACGAATTGCTCGGCGAACCCGTCGTCGGTCACGCTGCCTGCACAGGCGATGGCGGTGCCGCCGGCGCTTTCGATGTCGGCGACCACGGCGTTTGCAGCTTTGGGGTCCAGGTCGTTGACGACCACGTTGGCTCCGTGCGCTGCCAGCTTGTGTGCGATGGCGGCCCCGATGCCGCGTCCGCTCCCGCTGACGAGTGCGGTCTTGCCGGTGAATGTGTTCATCGTGTCGTTGTCCTTGTCTTTGTCGTTGCGTCGAACGATCCATGGCGTCCGGCACCGTCGGCGAACCGGCTGGCACCTGCTATGGCGTCGCTGCCGATCGAGACGAGTCCGTGGTGGTATTCGTTTGCGGCAGCGTCTGTTTCGGACATACCGTCCTGTTCGAGCAGTGACATGCGGTCGTGTCGCATACACGTCTGGGGGAAAGCGCTCAGCTCGTGGGCGAGTACGAGCGCCGCTTCGACCGCCTCTCCGGTGGGCACTACTCGATTGACCAGCCCTATCAGCAAGGCCTCGTCGGCGTCGACGGGACGCCCCGTCAGGATGAGGTCCATCGCGCGACTGGTCCCGATCAGCCGTGGGAGACGGTAGGTGCCGCCGTCGATCAGGGGCACACCCCATCGGCGGCAGAAAACACCGAAGATCGCGTCCTGCCCGGCAATTCGCAGATCGGCCCAGGCCGCAACCTCCAGCCCGCCGGCGACGACGTGGCCTTCGATCGCGGCTATCACCGGTTTCGACAAGCGCATGCGGGTCATACCCATCGGGGCGTCACCATCGGGTGCGAACCGATTTCCTCCTCCGGATGCGACTGCTTTCAAATCGGCTCCTGCACAGAAGGTTCCATCTGATCCGTGTATCACTGCAACAGAGGCAGAGGAATCGGCATCGAATGCGCGGAATGCATCGGCCAAAGCTTCCGCAGTGGCTCGATCGACTGCGTTGCGGACATGCGGGCGGTCGATGCCGATGAGGGTGACGGGTCCGTCTCGCTCGATCAGCACTGTTTTTTCGGTCATGGTTTCACCTGTTCCGGTTACAGCGAGCGAGCGATGAGTTCTTTCATGATTTCGTTTGCCCCGCCGTAGATACGTTGGGCGCGTGCGTTGGCGTACATCTCGGCGATGGGATAGTCGCGCATGTATCCGTTACCTCCGAAAAGCTGGAGACAACGGTCGACGACCTGGCACTGGATGTCGGTTGTCCAGTACTTGGCCATCGATGCGGTCGCTACGTCGAGGCTGCCGTCGAGGTGTCTGGCGACGCAGTCGTCAACGAACACTTTGGCCACTCGGGCGAGTGTGGCGCATTCCGCGAGCTCGAACTTCACATGCTGCTTCGCGAACAGCGGCTTTCCGAAGGCGTTGCGGTTCTTGGTGTAGTCGACCGCGAGGTCGACCGCTCGCTGTGCACTCACCGCCGCGGCAACCGCGAGAAGCAATCGCTCCTGCGGCAGCTGAGTCATGAGCTGAACGAATCCCATTCCTTCGACGCCGCCGAGAAGACTGTCAACGGGTACTCGCGCGCCGTCGAAGAACAGTTCCGCAGTGTCTCCGCTGTGTTGGCCGAGCTTGTTCAGCACCCGGCCGCGCTGAAAGCCGGGACAGTCGTTCGCGTCGACCAAGAACAGAGACACTCCGTGCGCTCCGCCGGCAGGGTCCGTCTTGGCGGCGAGCAGGATCAGATCTGCAGAGCCGCCGTTGGTGATGAAGGTCTTCGCACCGTCGATCAGATAGCCATCGCCCTGCCGGATTGCCCGAGTCGACATACTCGCCAGGTCCGACCCTGCACCAGGCTCGGTCATGGCGATTGCGGCCACGACCTCCCCCGACGCCATGCGGGGAAGCCAGTGGTGGCGCTGCTCCTCGGTTCCGTAGGCGAGCAGATACGGTGCCACGATGCCGCTGTGGACGTGATTGCCGAAACCTGGCTCTTCGATACGACTCTGCTCCTCGAGCACCACCATGTCGTGCGCGAAGGAGCCCCCTCCTCCGCCGTACTCCTCGGGTACCGCCAGACACAGAAGGCCGAGCTTTCCCGCCTCTAGCCAGAACTGCCGATCGATGAACCGTTGCTCAGCCCAGCGCTTCTGGTTCGGAACGGCTACGGTCTCGAAGAACTTCCGGGCGGTCTCCCGCAATGCCAGTGCTTCGTCGTCCGATGCCCACGGGGGCGCGGTGGCTGCGATATCCATCTTTGAATGCTAACAGTCCGTCCAGACGGACTGTTGCGGCCTCGCGCACGAGCTGCTGTCGACGGTTCAGCATCACGTCGAACTCGTCGAGCTCGACGGCAACGTGTGGCGCTGGCAAGCAACGACCGAGAGCGTCGGCACACTTGCGGAGGAGTTGACCGTGTTCACGGGCTACGCCCTGCTGAGTGCTCTGCGAATTCTCGGGTTCGAGCGATTCCGTGCGTACGCGTCACCGACATGCAACGGCGTGTTCGTCGACGTCAGTCGCGGTGGTCGACGCCGCTATTGCATGCCCGATCTGTGCGGTAGCCGGATCAACGTGGCCAACCATCGGCAGCGCAGAAATGCGCGCGGCGGCAAGTGATCACGACCGCACGTGCAAGGCGAAGCTCGACTGCCCGTGTTCTTCGAGGCCCTCTCGGAGACGAAGGGACGGCATCTCGTAATCGCCGAAGTTCTGTTTTCTGAACGCAATTGGTTCGGTTGTCTCGAGTTCGAGTAGTCGCCGTTCCCAGTTCTTCGCTGCAACCGCGTACTCCTCGGCCGTCAATCGATCGGATCCGTGGACGACGAACGGAGGCAGAACGTCGACGCCCGGGTAGTAGAGGATGCCGTGGTGGATGGGGAACAACAGGTCGTCGATGGGGCCGTTGATGCCCCGATCGGAGTAGTGGGCTTCCGGGCCGCCCACGGTGACCGACAGCAGCGCTCTCTTGCCGGCGAGGGTTCCTTCGCCGTAGCGCTCGCCGTACTTGGTGTCGCTGTGTTCGCCGACGCCATAAGCGAAGTGGTAGGTGAACACTCGATCGACCCACCCCTTCAGGATCGCGGGCATCGAGTACCACCACAGCGGGAACTGGAAGATGATGGTGTCGGCCCACAACAGCTTTTCCTGCTCGGTGCGGACATCGGACGTGAGAGTGCCGGTGTCGAAAGCCCGTCCGGAATCTGCAGCCACCCGCAGTGGCGAGGACGCGGCAGGGCCGTAGTCCGAGGCGTCGAGTGCAGCTTTCCACTTCGATCCGTACAGATCGGTCACCTGCACTTCGTGGCCTGCGGCTTCCAACGTGGTGACGGCCAGATCTTTGAGGGAGTGGTTGAGCGACTGTGGTTCTGGGTGGGCATAGACGATGAGCGTCTTCACGGGTGCTCCCTGTTGTCGAGTTGTGTTCGAGTGACGCCTTCACCCTGTCTCGTTCTGCCCGTCTCGTTCAGGGGCGCGATGTCCTGTGGTCGGTGTTCCTGGTATCGGCGGTACCACTCTCGACCGACGAATCCGGGGGATACTTCAGGTGTGGACGATTTGGCGAACTTCTTGAGAATTCGGCGGTCCCGTGTCGATCCGGCGTCGGTCGGAATTCCCGTCGACCGGTATCGCCGCGTCGACGGGCTGCGGCGCGAGGAGGTCGCTCACCTGTCGGGTGTCAGCATCGATTACTACGTTCGTCTCGAACAGGGCCGTGCCACACAGCCGTCCGAGCAGATTCTCGATGCGCTGGCGCGGGTGTTCGCTCTTGACGACACCGAGCGGGCGCACCTGGATCGGCTTGCCCGTCGACGTCGTCGACCTGCGAAGACCCCGAAGGGGCGCGTGCGCCCCGAACTTCTACGCGTGCTCGATCTGGTCGAGGGAGCGCCTGCGTTCATCATGGATCACCGTATGAATGTGCTTGCGGGCAACCGACTTGCGCGGGTGCTGTACGGCCAGCCGATCCCGGGGTTGAACACTGCGCGCCACATCTTTCTCGAGGAAGCCGAGCGGGGGCTGTACGACGACTGGAACACCTGCACCATGGATGTGGTCGGACACCTTCGGCTCGCTGCGGGGCAGTACCCGGACGACGCGCAGTTGGCGTCACTGATCGGTGAATTGTCCATGAGGAGTGACCGATTCCGTCGACTGTGGGCCCGCGCTGATGTGTGCGCTCGAACCCACGGGCGCAAGGCCTACCGTCACCCGCTGGTGGGTTTGTTGGAGCTTCATCAGGAGAACTTCGCTCTGCCGGGTGAGCCGGGAATGGAGATGATCGTCCTGAGCGCCGCGGCCGGCAGTGCCAGCGAGGACGGCCTGCGGCTGCTTGCAGCCCTTGCGCTCGATACGGCGTCGGACAGTGAATCTGTTATTGCGAGAGACGATCACCCGAGCTCACAGGGGTGACGCCGGTGATCAGATCGATCATTCCGAACGGGGAGCGTTCCCCGAGGCAGAGGTCGAGCGTTTCGTGTGACTGGATGGCCACCGCTTCACTTCGGATGAACATGGCCTTCTCGTAGACGGACACGGCTGCATCGATGTTGCCGCGGTGATCGGCGATGGCGCGAGCGAGTTCTGCGCCGTCGAACATCGCCAGATTGGCGCCGTCTCCGGAGGGAGGCATCAGGTGCGCGGCATCGCCCACGAGGGTCACTCCCGGCGTGTGATCCCAGCGGTGGTCGTTGGGTAGCGTGAAGATCTTTCGGGGAACCAGCGCGGTCTCGCCGTCGGTGATCAACGCCGTCAATTCCGGTGCCCATCCATCGAATTCGGCTGCGACCGTCGCTTTGGCCGAGGCGGCGTCGGTGAAGTCGATCGCGTCGATCCAGTCGACGCTGCGATTGAGCTGAACGTACGTGTGCAGGATGTCGCCGGCCTCGCGGTGCACGGAGATTCCCTTACCCGGGGTGAGGGCGAACATCGCACCGCCGCCGACTGCGCGGGCGGTGGCGGGGTGACGTGCGTCGACATCGTGGAGATAGGTCTCGACGAAGACGGTGCCCACGTAGTCGGGTTGGGCAGCCGAGAGCAGGGATCGGACTCGTGACCACGCGCCGTCGGCACCGACGAGCAGATCGCTGACCGCGATGGTTCCGTTCGCGAACTCGAGTGCGTGTTGCCCATTGCCCAAGGGACGGACGGAGGTGAGCTTGTGCCCCCACTGAACGGTGTCGGCCGGCAGTGAGTCGAGCAGAATGCGTCGCAGGTCGCCGCGCAGCACTTCCGGTCGACCGCCGGTGCCGTCGTCGGCTTCGTCGAGCAGAGCCTCGCCGTTCGGACGCAGGACGCGAGTCGCTTCGCCTCCCTCGTGAATGATGGCGCGGAACTGTTCTGTGAGCCCGGCTGCGGCGAGGGCGACCTGCCCGTCCTCCTCGTGGATGTCGAGCTGCCCGCCTTGAGTGCGCACATCGGCCGTGGCGTCGGCCTCGTACACCGTGGCGGCGATTCCGTGAACGTGCAGTACTCGTGCCAGCACCAGGCCGCCGAGTCCTGCACCGATGATCGAGATGGATGTCTTCATGTATGTCTCCGCTCATTGTTGGAACGTTGTTCCAAGTAAGAATGGAACACTGTTCCAACGCTGTCAAGTAGGCGGACGCCCTCGGTCGCCTTTCGCGTTTGACCTGTCCCCTGGGGGCCGGGTTTACGGTACGGAGATGGACGACCTGCTGAGTGTTGGAGATGTGACCCGCGAGACCGGTGCCTCGTCGAAGGCGTTGCGTGGCTACGAGGCACTGAATCTCGTTGTCCCCGAACGGGCAACCAACGGCTACCGCATGTACGACCGCCACCAGATTCGAGTCGTCGCGCAGATCCACCGGCTGAATGCACTCGGAATTCCGCTCGCGGACATGCACCCGTTCGTCGACTGCCTGAACGCCGGAAGTCTGCACGCGGACACCTGCCCCGCCTCGCTGTCGGGGTATCGCCGGGCGATCCAGCGGGTCGAACAGGCCATCGACGACCTCGATCGCCAACGCGTCGCGCTGGTCGCCAACCTCGCCGAGGCAAGCGCACGGATGGCCGACGAGTGGGCCACCGCCGATGCGCACAATCCCAATCTCGCCCCGCTGCCGGCCGACCTCGACGTTCCACACGACGACGGAGCGACCGATCATCTGCGCGGGGTGGCAATGCCGACGACCCGGTTGCCGTCCACCGACGGTGGTCACGTCGACCTCGCCGCTCTCGGAACGGGCCGTGTCCTGGTCTATGTATTTCCGATGACCGGTGCACCAGGGCACGACATGCCCGACGGTTGGGACGCCATCCCCGGTGCCCGCGGATGCAGCCCGCACAACTGCGACATGCGTAATCACTATGCAGAGCTGGTGCAGGCCGGGATCAGCGCGGTCTATGGACTGTCGAGTCAACCCGTCGAATATCAATCGGAACTGGTTGGGGCACTGCGACTTCCCTATCCGCTGCTCACCGACAGCGAACTGATTCTGCACGACGTGATCGGACTACCGACGTTCAGCGCAGACGATCTCACGGTCTACCGACGACTTGCTCTCGTCATCACCGGGGGAAGCATCGAGCACGTGTTCTACCCTGTGTTCCCACCGGACCGCCACGCGCAGACCGTCCTCGACTGGCTCGATCAACACCCCCGGCAGACGGCACCGACGCGGATCGCATCGCGCACTGTCGACGGCGGCGGGCAGTGATCGGCATCGCCGATCTCGCGCTGTTCGCCGGAGTGTTCGCGGCATCGGCTGCCACCCCCGGCCCCGAAGTTGTTGCGGTGATGGCTCGATCCCTCGACTCCGGGTTCCGGGGCGTTCCTGGACTGGCGGCCGGCATCGTCGTCGGAAAGTTGACTCTCCTCGGCATGGCCATGGCAGGACTCGCCGCGGCGACGGCGGCCTACGAGCCGATCCTTCGCGTCCTCACCTGGGCCGGCGCTGGGTATCTCTGTTACCTCGCCGCGAAGAAGTGGAGGACAGCCGGAGCGCCGGCGCTATCAGTGCCCGCACTCGACACGCCCCGCCGAGCTCACAGTGTCGGCCTCGGAATAGTGCTCACCATGTCCAATCCCGTGGCCATCGGCTTCTACGTTGCGCTACTTCCCAGCGTCATCGACCTCACACAAGTGCACCTCGACGACTATCTGTTGCTCGGACTCACCCTCACCACGGTCATGGCGGTGATCATCGGGCTCTACGGTCTCGCTGGATTGCGCCTTCGGCGCTTCTTCGACCGCGGCGGTCAACGCATAGTGGACCGAACCACCGCCGGAGTATTTCTCCTGTGCGCTGTCTTCATCGTCTTGCGCTAGTTCGGTCGATGCCGGCCAGGATGATGTCGACACCGGCCTGAAACTGTTCTCTATCATCATGTTCGGCGAATTGTGACGCGATTCGGGTCAGGAACGGATAGTCGCCGGTATCCGTCACCGCCGAGCGTGTGGAGTCGAGAAATGTCGCGCGGTCCGTCACCGTGGCGGCTAGTTGCCTCCCGGCATTGCGCTGGCTCGCAGCCCCGAGAGCGTGGTACATGAGCACGGACGCGGCGTCGAACTGCTCATTCTCCGGAATTCCGCGGACGTCCAGTTCGGTTCCGATGCGGTCGAACAGATGCATGACGGCCGGCTGCCACGGTGCGCCGGCGAGTTGCGTCGCCACCCATGGCCGCGTGGTGATCATGTCGAACACCCTCATCATCACGCCGCGAACGCCCTGCTCTGTCGACTCGATCTCGGGCGAGGATTCCAACACTGACGCCATGACGGCTTTGGCCGCTGCCGCGAGCAGATCTTCCCTGTTCCCGACGTGGTGATAGAGCGCTCCGGCGCCCGTGGACAGGTGTGCGGCGAGAGTGCGGAACGTCAAAGCATCGGTGCCACCCTCGTCGAGCATCTCGATCGCTGCCTGCACGATGCGCCCTTTGGACAGGGCGTCGGAACGTCGCGCGGGTGTCGGCTTCTTCTCTGGCATGGGCCGATCCTGTCACAACTGGAACGTCGTTCCATGCCTGAATGCGGGCTATCGTCAGCATTTCTATGCTGTTCGGCATGGCTATCGATTTCCGAGTCCGCTTCGACGTGGATGATGTCCAGCTATCGCAGCTCCATCACGATGCGTTCGGGGGGAACTACGAGTTGGTGCCGTGGGGATCTCGGTTGCAGCGCCACAGCAAATCGTGGGTTGGTGCCTTCCATGGCACTGTGCTGTGCGAATTCATGAACGCTGACCACTGCCATGGAAGGCACCGCAGGCAATGCCCGGACGATCGCCTTGGCCGAACTCCTGCATCGAACCGTATACCTGACTATCCATTCGAAATCGACCAGAACAGAACAGATCTCATCCACGACAGGTGATCGTTACCGAAGTAGTCGACGCACGAGCAGAACAGAACCGCCGGCGACGACAATCACCATTGCGACCACACCCAGAAGAATCGTCCCCGCCCCGTCGTCACCCGTGCTGCCGTCGTCGACCATGTCACCTTCGATCGCCAACGGTGTCTCACTACCGGTAGGCGCGGCAGTGGAACTCGTCGACGTCGTCGGCCATTGGTCGGCGAATGCTGGACTCAGCTCGTCGAGAGCTGCTGTCGGGCTGCACGCACCGTCCGCGTAGGAAGCCAAACGAGTGAGATCGCCGCTCCCGGAGTCCTCGCCCGACGCGAACGGAGCGAGGAAGTATCGTTTGCCGATATCGAAAGTGCGTGCATTCGAATTGTCCTGAGGTGCAGCAACCTTCACAATCTCGTTAGCTTCTACACCCTTGATGCCAGTGTCGATGGCGAACGTGTACACGGCCACCGGAAGTCCACCCGACGGAGGGCGAGGGGTCGTCTCCACAGCAGTCGGAGTCGCTATCGCAGCTATCGCAGCTCGATCGCGGGCGAAGGTCACCCGTTCTGTTTCCGATCCGAATCCCACACAGTCCGCAGAGGCTGTGGGTGCAACCAGGACACCGAGCGACACTGTCATCAGCACAGTCAACACCGCTCGGCAAACCCTTCGGTGGGTCGGGAAACACCGCATCGGTTACTCCTTCATGAGGGATCGACCGTCACGCTTTTCTCACCGACGTAAACCCAACGATTTGTTCCAGGATGGCAAGTAAACCCTGGTGCAATCCCTGGCACAAGTAAACGAGCAACACAATTTTCCAAAAGCCGGATCCCCGCTTCCTGCCGAGGATGATGCTCGACGCTACCGCGACACCGAGCCTGGCCGATCTCAGTCTCTCCCGCACAATCACCTTTACGTTGGAGGAGCCTGAGGTAAACCACTTCAGGCGCTCGTCGGCGGTCCGGGGCGTGGCTCGACAATCACCTGCTGCCCCGGTGGCTTCGCGTGGAAGGCCACCCCGGACCGTGACGGGTCGTTTCGGCCGCTGATTGAGATGTGTTCGCGAACTATGTCGCTGTGTAAAGGTGTGCCGGCGAAACAGCCCTGACGAGCCCCACGTGTCCGAAAGGGAGTGCATATGGTCGAAAAGGTCTGGGTTGGAATCGATGTCGGCCGCAAAGCACATCACGCCGCCGCAGTCGACGACAGCGGCGCTGTGCTGTGGTCACGCCGCATTCGCAACGACCAAGCAGAAATCGAGACACTGCTCGACCGAGTCGCAGACGTCGAGTCGGTGGTCTGGGCGATCGACATGACCGCGCCCGAGTCGGCCTTGCTCCGTGGAGTGCTGCACTCGCACCATCAGCAGGTGCGCTACGTCCCCGGCAGGGTCGTCCACAGTATGACCGGCGCTTTTGCCGGTGAAGGCAAGACCGACGCACGCGATGCAGTGGTCATCGCACAGACCGCACGTCTGCGCACCGACCTCGCCCCGGTTTCAATACCCGACGATGTCGCGATCGAGCTCGAGCTCCTGGCCGGCCACCGCACCGAGCTCGTAGCCGAACGCACCCGCGGCATCAATCGACTGCGTGTCCTGTTGACCCGGATTTTCCCTGGTCTGGAGCGGTGTTTCGACTACTCGACCCTCACCGGTTTGGCGTTCGTCACGAAATTCGTCACGCCGTCGTCGATCACCGCGGCCTCCGACAAAGAGATCTACGATCACTTGCGCGGCCACGGGGTCCGGCGACCCACCATTCCTAAGATGATCGGTGCAGCCCGCACTGCAGCGGTGGCGCAGCGCATTGCACTGGCCGGTGAAGCAACCACCGCAGCGTTGGTCCAGCAGGCAGCCAGTTCGCTGATCCTGCTCACCCGGCAGATCACCGATCTGGACAAACAGATCGCTGAGGTCTTCAGTCGACACCGGTACGCACGCATTCTCGAATCCGTACCCGGCATAGGAACCCGAAGCGGTGCCGAACTCATCGCGATCACCGGCGGTGACCTCGCCTCGTTCGGCTCAGCCGCCAAACTCGCCGCCTACGCCGGTCTCGCGCCGGTGCCGCACGACTCAGGGAACCGTCACGGCACATTGCGCAGACCGCAGCGCTACCACCGTGGCCTCCGGAAAGTGTTCTACATGGCTGCGCTGAACAGCTCCCAACGCGACGGCCCATCACGAGAGTTCTACCAACGCAAACGGACTGAGAAACGATCAGCCGTCCATGCCTTGATCGCGCTCGCTCGCCGCCTCGTCGACGTCGTGTGGGCGTTGATCCGCGATGATCGCGAGTGGACCCGTACCGTTCCCAGTCGTGGGGACACCCGCTCTGCACCGGTAGCCGCATGAGCTGGTGTCGTCAGGCATTCAGCCAGCTGGCCACGTTGCTTCGTTACGCCAGCAATGGAGGTCGGGCACGTCAGAGCATCGGACGGCGGGGGGGCTGGTGGGCAATCGGGCCTTCAGACGGACTGGTCGGCGAGGACACCGCTCATGAGCGTCAGCGCGTACCACGACAGTGCCAGCCAGCAGACCATCACTGCCAGCGACGCCAGGGTCGTGCCTCGACGGAAGTGGACGACGGTCGCGGCGAACTCGCGAAGAAACGCGCTGGGTAGGTAGTAGGCAGCAGTGGGAGCGCCGACAGGTACCGAGGGGATCTCGAGCATTCGCGCGAGCGATACAGCCCGGAGCACATGGAAGTTGCTGGTTGCGATCGCCATCGTCGTCCACGGGATGTTGTTTTCGGCGAGAAGGGCAACCGTGTATTCCAGATTTTCTCTGGTGGTGGTCGATGATGATTCTTCGATGATTCGGTCGGAGGGCAGCCCCTTGTCCTCGAGGTACTCCGCCATCGCCGCAGCCTCGGATCTGCTCTCGTCTGAGCCTTTTCCTCCCGAGACCACGATGGTGGCGTCCGATCCAGCTTCACGGCAGCGCTCGAAAGCAGCGATACCAGCATCCAATCGGGACGCCAAGAGTGGCGTCACCTGGTCCCCGGACAAGCCGGAGCCCAGGACCACGATCACGTCGGCGGTACCCCCTCCTCTGACCCGGGAGTAGAACAGCGCGTATCCCGTGTAGGCCACGAGCTCGAAGAGAAGAACCAGTCCCGGAGCCGCCACGATCGGAAGGAGCACGACCACCCACCACCCCTGGGGGGTGTCACTTGCGACCAACGCGACGAACTGAAGAACCCACGAAATGTGCATGGCGACTATGAGGGCACCGATTCCGAAAGGAACCAGGGTTGCGAGATGTAGACGTTCCCGGCGGGTGACCACGATGGTGTTCACCATCAGGAACGCCGCCAGCACGAGGGAGAGTACGACCACTCCGAGCACGGGGTAGAGCACCGCCGCAATCAACCACGTCGGCACATCAGCGGATTCGATGCTCAAGCATGCGATCACCGCCGTCAACCACAGCAGAAGACCCGCTGCCGTGATCCAGATGCCGTTCGACGGACGTCGGGCATCACGCCACACTCTGGCCACTCCGACAACAGCGCACAGAACCGACAACACCAACACCATCGCTGTCGGGTAAACGAGCCAGTTCGTCTGCATGCGTCAGTTCCTCGGTCTCGGGTTTCATCGAACAGCAACGACAGTCGCCAATAGCGTTGTCGCGCATGCTCGCGGAGTACGGGCGGGCGTAGCGAATTATGCGGCGAGACAATGGTCTGCCGAGCTCGGCGTAGTCGTTCTCGACTTGACGTCGGTCGTCCCTGAGGGGTTTTGCCGATTCTCGGAGTCAGAGAAGGTTGGTGCGGTAGACGTAGATCGCGAGTTGGATGCGGTCTCGCAGATCGAGTTTGGCGAGCAGTTTCGATACGTGTGTCTTGACGGTGGCTTCGGAGATGAACAGATCGCGACTGATCTCGGAGTTGGACTTGCCCTGCGCGATCTCGATCAGGACGTCACGCTCACGTTCGGTGAGAGCGTCGTATTCCGGTCCGGGCCGGGTCAAGGCGCGGGTTCGGTGTTGGGCGAACAGGCGGCGAGTCGCCGACGCGGAGACCACCTGTGAGCCGGTATAGACCGCACGAACTGCCGAGAGGAGAAATTCGGTCTCGGCGTCCTTCAGGATGAACCCGTCGGCACCGGCTTCGATCGCCGACAGGGCTGCCTCTTCGATGTCGAAAGTCGTCAGTACCAGTACCGCAGGGCCGTCAGGTCCCAGTTCGCGTCGCAGGGCGGAGGTCGCGGCGATGCCGTCGACGACGGGCATTCGCACATCCATCACCACCACGTCGGGGGAGTGTTCTCGCGCCATGTCGGTCACCGTTGACCCGTCGGAGAGCTCCGCGACGACGGTCATGTCGGGTTGACTGTCGACGACCATGGCGATGCCGTTGCGAAAGAGAGTTTGATCGTCGACGAGCGCTACCCGGATCATCGTTCACCCTCGGAGTCGTCGTGAAAGCTGCGGTCGATCGGGAAGCGGGCATCGAGTTCCCAACCACCCGGTACGGCACCGACGGTGACCGTGCCGCGCACCAGGGCGATGCGTTCGGTGATGTTGGCCAGACCCATGCCCGTTCCGTCGCTGACCGCTGCGGCGCTCGATGCGGTGGGAGGTGAGGCGGCGACGGCGTTGTGTACCGTCAACCGCGCTGTGGCGCTCCAGGTTTCGGTGACGTGCACCGGGCGCGTCAGGTCGCCGTATTTGAGAGCGTTGGTCAGTGCCTCGGCCAGCACCCGGTACATGGTGATCGACACGAGGGCGGACATGTCGCCGGGTTCCCCGGTGCATGTGTGCTCCACGTTCATTCCGGCTGCTCGAATCTGGGTGATGAGGAAGTCACGGCTCTCGCGGTAGCTGCGTCCGTCGGTGGGAATGTTGCGGTGTCGCAGCCGCTCGAGAAAGGTGCGTACGTCGGTCAGAGACGCGCGGCCGGTCTGGGCGATGACCTCCAGTGCGCGGCGGGCGGCGTCCGGTGAGCTGTCGAATGAGTACTTCGCGCCTTCTGCCTGGGCGATGACGACGGTCAGGGAATGGGCGACGACGTCGTGGATGTCGCGGGCGATGCTGTTGCGTTCCTCCTCCACACCCAGGCGTTCGACGGCTCGTTTGCGGTCCGCGTCGAGTTGGCGTGCACGAAACTCCGACGCCACTGCGGCGCGACGCTGGAACCCGACATACCCGAACGCCCACACCACCAGCGCCGGTGCCGCAAGCAACACCACGCACGCAACGAGGATCTCGCCCTCGGAGCTTTGTCCCAGCGCTGTTCCTGGGGCCACCGCGTCGGTCAGCCGCCATCCGGCGGCGAAGCACAATGCCACGACGACGACGCCGGACCCCCACCTGAGCGCACCGCGGGGATCAGAGGCGCAGTAATAGATCGACGCAGCAAAGGCGATCCAGGTCAACAGCAGCACCTCACCGGAGACGATCTGGGTGAGAGCCGATGCCACGATCAGAGGCAGCGCAACAGTTGGGAGGTGAGTGCGCAGGGCTGCCGCGCCCGCCGCGATGGACCCGGCGACCAGAGCCGCGACCGTGGTGGCCTCGAGCAGTAAGGCGATCACACATACGGCGGCGACCGCACAGTCGGCGTAGGCGGTTCGCCGCGAAGCACTCGGAAGGCGGAGCGGGTCGCGGATCATGTCTTCACTGTTACACCACAGCAGGTGCATCAGTCGATGCTGCGCCGGGCAATATCGGTCGTACGGACGAGCCGATCGGCCTGACATACATCCCGGGGATGGGGTGTGTCGCGTCTGCGACGCCGTGAGGAGGAGGCGAATCTCGCGCGACGGGTTGATTTCAACTCTGTTGTTGCGCAATAAAATCGAGATTCGACAGTTGATATTTGCCTACTTCGAGGATCGAGCCCATGCTTCGTTCGTACCTGCACAACACCGTTGTCGCCGCCACCGAGAGCGTCGACACCGACAGGGCGGCCACCGTCGGTGTGGTGATCGTTCTGCTCGTTCTCGCTGCCGCTGCCGCGATTCTCTGGATCGCCGCTGCGGTGAGCATTCTGCGTTCGCAGCGCTACACCACAGCCGGGAAGGCTCTGTGGATTCTCGTCATCATCGCTCTACCGCTCCTCGGAGCTCTGGGCTGGTTCTTCTGGGGCCGTAACTCAGCGTTGACGGTCCTCGACAGCGATGCCGCGCACCGGGACGGCCAGCGATGAGGAAGCGAGGAGCCATGGTGTCCGCTGCCCTCGCCGTCACTGTGATGACAGCGTCGTCCTGCAGCGTCACCGACTCCGACACTGCGACCGCTATCGAGACCTTTACCTCGGAAGCGGTGACATGGGGCAACTGTGAGTCCGCATTCGCGACGACGTATCCCGACGCCATCGCAGTCGATCGCCTCGAGTGCGCCTCGGTGAGTGTGCCTGCCGATTACAGCGATCTCGGTGGCCCCTCGATCGAGCTCGCGATCAGCCGTCTGCCTGCCGCGTCGGAACACAGCCGCGGAACGCTGTTCGTGAACCCCGGAGGTCCGGGGATAGAAGGTCGATCCATGCCCGCCCTCATCGGCGACACCGCCGGAATGAGCGAGTGGGACATCATCGGTGTCGATGTTCGCGGCACCGGGGCAAGTCCCCGGCCCTCATGCACCGCCCTCGATGCCCTCACTCCACCGGACAGTGCACCCGAACAGGCTTCGGAGAAGGTCCTCGCGGACCGAGCCCGGGCGTACATCGACGTGATCGCCGCCGCCAACCGGGCATGCGCCGATATCGACGGGCCTATGCTGTCCACCTTCACCGTTGCCACCGCTGCCGCCGATCTCGAGCAGGTCAGATCAGCGCTCGGCGTTCCGAGGATCAGTTACTTCGGCGTGTCCTGGGGCACCGCACTCGGACTGGCCTACCGGACACTGTTCCCCGAACACCTCGCCACCATGGTCCTCGACAGCACCGTCTACCTCGGCGCATCTGCAGCAGAGCAGGACCGCGACCTCGCGGCAGCCCTCGCGGTCGAGCGTGATGCAGAACCCGTCGGCGGCGACCCATCCGAACAGGTCGATAGCGACGATGGTGATGCGGCACCAGACACCGAACCCTCGGCGCTGCCGGTGCCGACGGATCCGTTGAACCAGCTCACGCTCTCGACGCGCACCGCGTACATCTGCAACGCGCTCGATGCACTCCCACCCGCAGACGTGCAGTGGTCCGACCACGTCTCCGCTACGCGCGCCGTCGGACTCTCGATCGACGGCAGGCTTCCCACTCCGGCCAATTCCGAGCTACCCGGTGCCAGTCTGTGCTCGGGATGGCCGACACCCGGATCTCCGTTCGCGGTCTCCGATACCGGCACCCCGCTCCTGCTGGTCGGCCACCGAGACGAAACCGTCACCCCCTACCGCTGGACCACAGTCGCCGCCGAGCGCGCCGGCGCGACCGTCATGACCGCCGACGACGGAAATCACGGATCAGCACTGTTCGGTCCGTGCTCCGCCGCCATCGTCGCCTTCCTCGACAGTGCCCGCACCCCCGCTGCCACCTGCCCGACTCAGTAACGACTCGCCCCTCCAAGCCCCGCCACAACGGTGGAGCTCTGATCCGCCACGTTCGGTGACCGAGCGTGGCGGATCATCACCGCACCGGCATTACCGGCCGATCCCGATAGGAGATCCAACCTATGACCGACACAGAACCGTCGAAGATCGGCATCACATCATCTGTCGGACAGTCAGATTCGGCGCGCACCCGCCGGGCTCTGCTCACTGCAGCGGCAGATCTGATCAACATCGACGGCACGGTGACCATCACCGGCCTCACCACGGGAACGAGCCTCACCCGCGGAGCCGTCTACGTTCACTTCGACTCCAAAACCGAACTGATACTCGGCGTTATCGACGCTGCCGATGAACAACTGCGCGCCGCCTACGCCCCCGAAGCGGCGGTCGAACGCCACCGGGACGCTGCAGCGATCATGAAGGACTTTCTCGACCGGCTCGCAGCGGACCGGATCCTGCGCGCAACATGCACGCTGTGGACAGACCGCGACTTCGCGCGCGCCGCACGCGCTGCCACACGAGAACCGTTGCGGCACCAGCTGATCGATGCTCTTGCTCGAACACACCGGTCGCCGTATCGCGACCCCACCACCATCGCTGATCTGCTCATCGCGGTGATCACAGCCCGCATCGCCACCGCAGGCGATGACATCAGCGAACCACGCGCCCGAGCTGTCACCGCCGCCCTCATCGACGAAGTCCTGCGCTGACCTACCGACCGCCATACTCATGCGCCGCCGAAAGGGCAGATCCCGTGTACACCGTGCTCGTACCCGCGTTCGTCGTCTCCGTCGCAGTGCTCGCCCTCGCCATCCCCGCCCTCATTGTCGTGGAGACCGTCCACGCCATCGCGACTGGCCGATCCGCCGTGGAGAATCCTCCGCCGTGAGCCGGCCGACTCCGGGCGCGCATAAGCATCCGAACACAGGCCGCGCAACAATCCCGACCACCGCCAGTTACCTCCAAGTCTTGCAGGAACTTCCATGGCGAACTCAGTGGATTCGGTACCGAGCTCAACGACGTCCAACGCTACGAGGGGTGAACGGGTGTTGATCACGGCCGCGGTAGCGGGCACGACAATGTTTCTGCTGAGTTCGGTGGCGCTGTCCGTCTTGATCGGAAAGTCGATTGCACGAGCCGATCGGATCGACGGTATCCAAGGCAGTGACCCGGTCCCCTGTCTCTGGTGCACAGGGTGCGGCCACGTTTCATTGACGTCGATAACACCCCAGCCCGGCTGGACTCACGGCGATGACGAGCGCTACTGCCCCGACTGCTCGGACACCAGATCTCGCACATGGGGCTACTCCTAGCTCCACGCGATGAGCCGCACGTCAGTGTCGACGGAATCGCGTCTAGCGATCCACCGCTGCTTGCATTCCCGCATTGAGATCCTCTCTAAAATCGTCCCCACCTGGAGGTGATCACTTCAGGTGCCCGACGACGTTCGAGGCGAGGCTGACAATCACCCGCCGTTGGTGTGGCTTTGGTGGGATGGCCACCTCGTCCGTCGCGGACACTCCGGCCGCTGATTGAGACACGTATCTGCGAAAGAGTCGCTACTTAGAGGAATGCCGGCGGAGCCGTCCACCCAGTCGGGGCACTTCGACGGAAGGGACTCTGTGACAGCACAACCGCAAGCGGTGTGGATCGGTATCGACATCGGTAAGACTCACCATCAGGCCGCGGCGATCGACAACACCGGCCGGCAACTGTGGTCGGTCCGCGTCCACAACGACCAACACAGCATCGAACGTCTCCTCGACAAGGCGCGCACGACTGACGGCTCACCCGTGATCCGGCGGGCGGTGGATCTGACATCACCCGAATCAGCTCTGCTTCTCGCTGTCCTCGTCGCAGCCGACCAGACGGTCACCTACGTGCCTGGGCGAGTCGTCAACCGCATGACCGGTGCCTTCCCCGGTGAAGGCAAAACCGACGCCAAAGACGCCGTGGTCATCGCCGAAACGGCTCGCCTACGCCGCGACCTGACCACGATCACGACCCCGGACGACGTTGTCGCGGGACTCGGACTATTGACCGCCTACCGGGCGGATCTGATGGGGGAGTGGGTTTCCCGCATCAACCGACTCCGTGCACTTCTACTGCGGATCTTCCCTGAACTCGAGCGTGCCTTCGACTACACCACCCGCACCGGACTGGCCCTGCTCACTCGCTACTGCACTCCAGCCGCGATCCGCACCGCTGGCACCGACGAGATCGGTACCCATCTCCGCGAACTCGGTGTCCGACGGCCGACAATCCCCGGTATGGTCACCAAAGCGCTCGCCGCCGCCGAGGCGCAAACCGTTGCAGTACAAGCAGAATCGACCACCGAACAACTCGTCATTCGTCTCGCCGAGCAGCTGCTCGACCTAGACCACGAGATCAAAGCTCTCGACAAACAGATCGTCGAACGCTTCCGCAGTCACCACCAGGCCCACATCATCGAGAGCGTCCCCGGTATCGGCGCGCGCCTGGGAGCCGAGTTCCTTGCCATCACCGCGGGTGACCTCGCCGCATTCGGCACCGCCGCCAAGCTGGCCGCCTACGCAGGGCTTGCTCCCGTTCCCAACGATTCCGGAACCCGCACCGGAATCCTGCACCGTCCCAAGCGCTACCACCGACGACTACGACACGTCCTCTTCATGGCGGCCTTCAGCAGTGCGCAAAGAGAAGGACCGTCACGAGAGTTCTACCAACGTAAACGCGCCGAACACCAACGACACGTCCAGGCCACCATCGCACTCGCTCGCAGACTGGTCGACGTTCTCTGGGCATTACTGCGTGACCAACGTGAATGGCGGCCAAGTGGCCCGCTCGGGGTTGCATCTGTGGCTGCATAGATGCAACCGCGAGCGAGTGGGCACATTCGCAGGAGTGAGGACGAGTCGTCGCTAACCGAAAGGGACGATGGATCGGACTCCACCCGAATAGGTTTGCTGCTCGTATTCTGCGCCGCAGCCCGCCCATGCGGACTTTTAAGTGAGCGTCAGGAGGCCGCGAGTTGGTTGATGTGGGCCGTGGCCAACACATGACGGGGCATGCCGCCGCCTGCGGTTCGAATCATCGCGTGACCCAGTTGCAGGCTCGTGGTGACGTAGCGTGGGGCGATTCGCCGCAGCACGGGGTAGAGCGGGCCGAGCACCTTGTACAGCACGACGTACAACGCAGTCTTCGATGTTGTACCGGGCAGAGGGAGGACGAACGCGGGGCGGAACATGTATGCGCGTGGTGACAGTGCCAGCAGAGCGTTCTCCGTCTCGCCCTTGACGCGCGCCCACATCATGCGGGTCGTGCCGGTGCTGTCGGTGCCGACGCCGGAGACGTAGGTGAAGACGAGATCGGGATCGGTGGTCAGCAGTGCCCGGGCGGCGGCCAGGGGGAAGTCGTAGGAGACCCGGCGGTACTGCGTCTCACTCATCTTGAAGGCAGAGGTGCCCAGACAGTAGAAGCAGGCGTCGAACCCGACCAGATCGTTCTGAACGGTGGTGAAGTCGGCGAAGTCATCGTGGGGAAGTTCGCGGAGCTTGAGGTGGGCCCGACCGGTGGGTGTACGGCCTACGGCGAGAACATCGGTGACCTGCTCGTCACGCAGGCAGGCTTCCAGTACTCCTTGCCCGATCATGCCGGTGGCTCCGAAGATGACAATGCGCACAATGGATCCTTTTCCTACGGTCAGCGGTGGTGTCGGCTCGGTTGCTGTGGATGGTTTCGGGCATGGGAACCCGATGCCGGTGAGCCGGCGGATTCGAGCTCAGGCGTTGATCTCTTCGTAGAACTCGATCCTGAGAGGTGCGGCGAGTAGTTCGCCGAATTGCGCCATGACCTCGCCGCCGGTCTCGGCTCGCCATGCGGCATAGGCCTCTTGGTCGCGTTTGTCGTCCCATTGCTCGATCAGTGCGAATGCGGTGTCGTCGTCGGCGCTGCGCACCACCCGTACGCCGATGCAGCCGGGCCGTGAGCGGGTGGCGGCCAAGGTCTCGCGGTAGAAGTCGACGACATCGTGACTGCGGCCGGGTTTGGCTTGGGCGTGCAGGATGACAGTGAAGGCCATGGGGAACTCCGATTGTTCGGTGAGCTGGATGGATGACCGTCAGGCGCGCTGTGTGCCTGCCCGCCGCAGCTCGAATCGGCGAGAAGTGGGTCCTGTCCAGTCTGACGTCAAGACTTTGGATTGTGAATCATCGAGACGCCGCAATACCTTCGCCAGAGTCCTAGATTGTGTGTATGGATCTCATGTCCGATCTTCTCCGGATCTCCCACGCGCGATGCGTGCTGTCCGGCGGTATCTCCGGATCAGGTGCGTGGGCAGTACGGTCCCCGGCCCCGGGACGGATCAAAATTCTGGGGGTCATCCGCGGGTCCCTGTGGTTTCGGCTCGACTCCGAACCAGCAGACCTGAGGGTCGACGCGGGCGAGGTTCTGGTGGTGGACGGCCGCACGTCTTTCGACATGGGAAGCGATCTGCATGAATCGCCGGTACAGCTGCGGGAGAACGACCCGGTTCATCCGATCGATCGCGACGCCGACCACGTTTGCGTCACCGCGCACATCGAGTTGTTCGACGCCGCCGACGACTTCCTTCGAGACGCAATCCCACCCGTCCTGCATCTACACGGTCGAGCGCGCGAGGCGACGACTGCGGCCTGGGTCCTCGAGGAGCTCTTCGACGAATTCGCCCACGAACGCGCTGGTCGCACGGCTGCCTCGTCTCAGCTGACGCAGTTGCTGTTGGTGCAGGTTCTTCGGGCATGGGTGGCAGCGGCGGATGAGCTGCCATCAGGGTGGGTCCGTGCCGCCGCCGATGACCGGTTGCGTCCGGCATTGCAGCTCATGCACGCCGATGTGGGCAGAGATTGGCATATCTCCGAACTTGCTGCGGCGTGCGCGATGTCGCGGAGCAGCTTCGCCCACCGGTTCACCACGACCGCCGGCGTTCCTCCTCTCACCTATCTGTTCAGGTGGCGAATGCGCTTGGCCGAACGGTCGCTGGACGATGGATCGTCATCGGTAACCGAACTCGCAACGCAGCTCGGTTACCGGTCCGAGAGTGCTTTCAGTGTCGCGTTCAAACGTTGGTCCGGGCTCGCGCCGAGTCGATTCCGGCAACGCGACCCGCGATCGGACCTGTCCTGAGCCGGTCTCGATCCAAATGTCGTTGGCTGACAGGCGAAGCCACGACCTGCGACAGCGAAGGTCGTCGTCATGGCCGCGATCAGTGCCGCCCGGGGCGATGCTCACTCAGGCGAGTTCAACCGGCGCAGGACACCGGAATATGCATGGCACGCCTACACCGTCATCGCACTCGGCTGCAGACATGCGATGTCTAGGCGCGCCACGCGGCTCCTCACAGTTCGTCGGCGCCGCGTTCTGTGCGGATACGGCTCGATGCAGAGCCAATGAGTGCGCCGAGATCTGCCCAAATCATCGCGGCTGCTTTGACACTCGCGCCAAAACTCCGAGATTTGCTGCGACGCTAGTAGCTATCCATCGGCATTGGAGTTTCCCGGTGGCTGCAAGTTCCAGCGTGCCATCATCCATTTGCTTCCCGCATTGAGATCCGACCATCTTGACGGCCGGGAGGTGGCCACCCCACCGGCGTCGGCCAACGGTCTTACATCCCGCCTGCGGGCAGTGCCGGCCTCCCTACGGACGTACCCCGAATGGAACGCCGCGGCGCTCCACGCCGTCGACGCTGTGATCGATCTACTTCGGTCGAGCTTGCTAGCCTGTCGGGGTGATCGACACTCATCAGGCTTGGTGGTGGCTGCGCTAGCAGCCCGGTCGACCATGTCCTGCGGGCTGTATCTCAGCCCGCTGATCTTTCGTACGGACCAGACGCGCGGCTGATGCAGCCCGCTCCGTTCGTGCAGAGAGGTCTTCGAATGAGCACCCACACCTACATCTCCAGTGTCGAGCGCAGCAACGTGCTCGCCACGAATGTCGCGGCCGATCCGGGCCGGTATCGCACGTTGACCGGGGAAAGGCCCACCGGGCCACTGCATCTCGGGCACCTGTTCGGGACGATCCGAGAACGCGTGCGACTGCAAGATCTCCGTGTCGAGACGATGATCGTCTTGGCCGACTACCAGGTGATTACGGACCGCGATGCAATCGGGCACGTGCGACGGCACGTGCACGACGCGGCCTTGGACAACATGGCGGCGGGGATCGATCCCGACAGGTCGACGATCTTCACACATTCGGCGGTACCCGCCCTCAATCAACTCGTGTTGCCGTTCCTGAGCTTGGTGACCGAGGCCGAACTTCACCGAAACCCGACGGTGAAAGCCGAATTGGCCGCCAGTGGCCGCGCCCTGGGCGGTCTGTTGCTGACGTATCCGGTGCACCAGGCGGCGGATATCTTGTTCTGCAAGGCCAACGTAGTCCCCGTCGGTAAGGACCAACTCCCTCACATCGAGATGGCGAGGGTCATCGCACGGCGCTTCAACGACCGATACGCCGCGGTGTTCGACGAACCACAAGCACTGCTGACCTCGAGTCCCGACGTTCCAGGCCTCGATGGGCGCAAGATGTCGAAAAGTTTCGGCAACGCGATCACGCTGTCGATGACACCGGACCAGACAGCTCAGGTGGTACGTCGAACGGCCACGGACTCTGAGCGACACATCTCCTATGATCCGCAGACGCGACCGGGAGTGTCAGCACTGCTCAACGTCGCGGGCCTGTGCACGGGCAGGGAACCGGACGCGATAGCTGCTGAAATCGGCTCCGCAGGGGCTGGCGCATTGAAAACCCTTGTGACCGAGGCGGTGAACTCGTACCTTGCAGAACATCGCCGTCGACGGGCAAAGCTCGCCGCCGACCCCGGCTACGTGCAGTCGGTAGTGCGCCAGGGAAACCAGCGCGCCAATGCGATTGCAGAGCAGACCCTGGACGAAGTCCGCACCGTCAAGGGTACCTACTACTGAGCGAGGCGCGCCGCTTTCCCCGCACAATCATCTCTGACATCGTCGCCCACCTAGAGGTGATCACTTTCAGCTTCCCGTCGGCGGGCCGAAGCGGCAATCACGCGATCCGCCGCTACTGGAGAGGCTGCCCGACGTCAATTCGATTCCCGTCCGGGTCGCAGAAAACGAAGCCACGAAGTCCGTAGTCGGCGTCGCGCAGACGTTTGACGATGCGCACCTGGTGTTCGACCAGGTGCTCGTAGAGGCCCACTGCGTCTTCGACCATCAGGTGCGCAACGTTGTAGGTTCCAGCTCGGTGTCCGCTCACCAAGGTCAGGTGCAGTTCGGCGGCATCTCGCCGGATGATGACGAATCCGGGCGGGCTGCCGTTGGTGAAGGTCACGGTCATGCCGAGCACGTCGCGATAGAACTCGATCGAGTGCTGTATGTCGGTGACGGGAATCGTGGCTGCGATGCGGCCGAAGCCCACGGTGGTTGCGCTCATTATCGATCTCCTTGCACAGAGTTCGGGCGGCGAGGCGGTGCTCGCATCAACCCTGTCTCTGGGCGCGGTGGCCCCTGCTCGAAGTGTATTCAACGGGAGCACTATTCGCGTCACCGACATCCACGTATTCGATTATCGGGCGTCTCCGCCCACCTTGTGCTCTCGCATTGAGACCCTTCACGTTGTAGGGGTCTGAGGTGCCCGCTTCAGGCGCTCGTCGGCGGTGGTTGAGTGACGGTACGGCAATCGAAGGCGAACGCGGGCGGTAAGTCCGTGGTCAGCCGAGCCGAGGCGAGCGGTCCGTGAAGATGGCATGTTCGGTTGCTGCTGACCCGATCGCCTGCTAATTTGACTGCACCGGAAGTAAAAGCGCTGGCTGTCAGCCGCGTTCGCACGCCGCTCCATCGAGCCGCCACTTCTCCCTTGACCGGAGAGGTGCCATGAGCCCGAAAAAAGAGCGAGCCACAAACAATACTGACGAGGCGCACATCCCCTCGCCGCGGCACCGTCCGCACACTTTGAAAGCCGCGGCGACAGCTCTAGCCGGCCTTTCGGCTGTGTTCCTGTTCGAGATGCTCGACAACTCCATCCTCAACGTTGCTCTTCCCACCATCGGGCGTGAACTCGACGCGTCGACCACCGCGCTCCAGTGGGTCACCGGTGCCTACGCGGTTGTATTCGGCGGACTGATGCTGCTGTTCAGCGCCATCGCAGACCAATTCGGCCGACGCCGTGTGATGCTGCTCGGACTGACGCTGCTGGCCGTCGCCAGCGCTGCCACCGTCCTCGTCACAACACCCGAGCAACTCGTCGCAGTCCGTGCCGTCATGGGTGTCGCTGCGGCGATGACCACCCCCGGTTCCATGGCGCTGGCCTTCCGACTCTTCGATGAGGAGTCGCTACGCGTGAGGGCGCTCACCCTCATCTCGACGGTTGGCCTGGTGGGGCTGGCGGTCGGGCCGACCGTTGGCGGATTCGTTCTGGCCTTCGCACCCTGGCAGGTTTTACTCTTGATGAACGTACCCATCGCGATCCTTGCATTCATCGGAATCCGCATGGGCGTAGCCGAAGACCTCCCCGAGGAGTTGCACCGCGACCCTCTCGACGTTGTGGGGGCACTCCTCGGCACGGCCACCATCGTCCTGGCGCTCGTAGCGCCGACCCTGTTCGTCGAACAGAGCGCAGGTTCGTGGATGCCATGGGCGTCAACTGCCGGTGCCGCGGCAGCGACAGTCCTCTTCGTCGTCCGCGCACGCACCGCTACGTTCCCGCTCCTGGACCTCAAGATCGTGGCCCTCCCCCTCGTGTCCAGCGGCCTCGCCTACAAAGCCGCTTCCGGTCTGGCAATCGCAGGCCTCGGCTACATGGTCACCCTTCAGCTGCAGTTCGCATGGGGCTGGTCGCCGGCTCTCGCATCGATAGGGATGCTCCCTCAGGTCATCGTGTTGCTCTTCAGCGGCCGACTCGTCGCACCATTCCTGCGCAGGGTGGGGATGAACCACGCAGCCTGGATCAGCGCGGCGGCGGTCGTTCTGGGCCTCGCCGTCTTCGCCGGGGGTAGCCGTTTCGGCTATATCTGGATCGCGCTCGCCCTCGTTCTCGTCGCCGTCGGGATGCGCATCGTGGGTGTCGTCGCAGGTACCAATGTCATGACCGGCCTTCCGGAGAATCGCACGACAATCGGTGCCGCCATGGTCGATACGTCGAGCCAGGTCGCCACCGGCATCGGGATCGCTGTCACCGGCACCATCCTTGCGGCGCTCTTCACGGGCAATATCTCGTCCACAACGTGGAGTGCCGACGAAGCGGCCTCGTTCCAAACCGGAGTCACCGTAGCGGGGTTCGCCATCGCCGCGGTAGCCGCTGCGCTCGTGTTGCTCGGCATGATCCGGGCGCGGTCAGATCGCGCCGCCGCCGTCGAAGCTCGAGTGCGACACCCGCTGCACCGATCCCGCCGGCCGATCGAGCAATTCACGAAGTAGGGATGATCCGACGCGACGCATGCAGAAAGGGTCGTCGCACAGAACGCTCCACTCGACGGTTCTGCAGCCGGGATTCCGCGACATAGGGCCCAGAGTGGAGCGAGAGTTGCAGCGCTACGATCCCCGCACCACGTCGAATGCCGGTTTGTGGGTGAAGTCTGCCCGCAGCAGTCCGAAGTTCTGTTCGGAGTCGGCGGGGTCGGTTCCGGAGTCACGCAGCGAGTGGACGAAGACCGGTCCGATGTAGGGCAGGGTCGACGCCTTGTTCAGGCTCGATCCGATAATGGCTGCTTGCGCGTCCTCGGACACGGCCATGGGGCCGTTGCCGGTGGGTGCGCCCAGCTCGGTGATCCAGATCTTCTTGCCCCCGTCACCGTTGGCGGCCATGGTGGCGTAGGCCTGATCCACCTGCGCCCATTGACCGTTGGGGTCGTTCTCGACGGTGAAGGGGAACGTGTAGGGATGCAGCGCAACAGCATCCATGAATCCGGCTGCCCCGGCGGCGTACATCTGCCGCAGGAACGTCACTGGGGCGACGGTCCACGACCCGAAGTCCATGGTGGTGGCAAGCCCGGCGCTGAGCACCGTCGCGTCGGAGTCGGCGTTGTGAATTGCAGGGTAGGCAGCACGCAGCAGGCCGGTGTAACGAGCGGCGTCGACAGGTGCGAAGAACGTGGGAATGTTCGGCTCGTTCCACACCTCGTAGCTGTCGACGCGATCGCCCAGATGGGCGGCTGCGGCACCGGCGAAGGCACCGAAGGTGTTGGGGTCGAGCGGAACTGCACCGGGCAGCGGCGACGCCACGCCGCCCTGAGCCCAACCGGGCGTACCGCCGAGGACGGCGAGCACCGAATAGCCCTGCGCTGTTGCAGCATTGATCACGCGATCGGTGTTGCCCCAATCGAACACCCCGGGTGCGGCTTCGATTGCCGCCCAGTTGACGACCACTCGCACCCACGAGGCACCGATCTCACGGCCGGCTCCGAACTCGTTGTTCAAGGTGGCGTCGTCGAGGCCGAGAAAGGGTGCACCGCTGGTGAACCCGAGACCCGCAGGCGGGGCGGCATGGGCGGCGGGAGCCGAGAGCCCTACGGCGACAACAGCGGCCGCGGCAACGGTCAGCACGCGGGAGCGAAAAGTCATGCGGTCATCCTCTGGTCGTTGTCAGCGGCGCGCTGATCAGGGCTTCGACTGTCGTATGGGGGACGCGGTCGTGCCAGCGAGCGGTATTGAGTTCGTAGATGCGTTCGCCCGCCTTGACCGCAGCGGTGCGGTCGAGCAAGTAGTGGCGACACTCGGCGATGAACTGCTCTGTGTCGTCGAACGTGGGGAGCTCGAAGATGGAATCGAGAGACCCGACGGCCGCCGACGTACCGACGACCGGCAGGCCCTTGCTGGCCGCATCGAGAATCTTGACGCGCACCCCGCCGCCGGTGGCGACCGGCGCGATCAGAGCACGGCACGTGCCGAGGAATTCCTGTAGGTCGTCGACGAAGCCGAGGTCTCGCACACCCGCCGGGTAGACGGGATCCTTGGCACCCGGGGCCTTCGCACCGATGATGCACAGTTCGGCACCCTCGATGCCTTCAGAAATCGCCGGCCAGTAGTCGAGCGCGATCTTGAACGCCTCCTGGTTCGGTGGCCAGTCACGGGTTCCCATGAACACCAGTCGCTTCGCGGTCTCGGACAGGTCGAGCTGCGGCGCGGGTTCGAGGGTGAGATCGATCCACCGAGCATCCCGTACCCCGTGGTCCCGGTACATCTGTGCCTCGTCGGCATCGTAGGTTCCGACGGCATCCGCGGCGCGGGCGACGCGAATCTCGTCACGCAGGATGCGGGGTGCCTCGATGCGGCCGATCGACCCGCGCGTCACCTTCCACACCTGGGATTCGGTGTTGACGGTGTTGATCGCGAACGGTGATCCGAACTTGGCCGACCGCAGAAACGACTCGGCCATGTAACTGTGTTCGGCCACATACACATCGGACGCGGAGGCGTCGATGGCGTCGCGGAGGGCGTCGACGTCGTAGCGGCCGTGGACGACTGATCGGGTCGGCCGCAGGGACTTCAGCAGCAACCGGGCGTCGACCTTCGGCTTGGGTACGCGAACCACGTCGGGGACGAGATCGGTTTCCTTCGACAGGCAGATCGAGCGAACCTCGAACGCCTCCCGGGCGAGTTGCATCATCAGCCGCGACAGTGCGATGTCGCCGCCGTGCTCGGTGACGGGGTCCTTGGACAGCAAGAATGTTGCGCGTCTCATTGCCGCACCTCTTCTTTCACCGGATCGAGATACAGGGCGCGCATGAACCAGACGAGCAGAACGGCGTCGGTGATCACCGACGCGATGGCCGCACCGACGGCACCGAAGGGGAACAGGCACAGCACGAGCACCATCTTCAGCGGTGCCAACGTCGCGGCAGCCAACACTCGGGTGCGGTCTCGATGCTGGAGGTAGAGCACGGTGGTGAAGACGTGGTTGAGCACGCGCATCACGACGAACAACGACATGACCATCAGCGCACCCGCCACCTGAGGGGAGGCCGGGGTGAAGAGCAGTACGACGCCCGCCGCCAGCAGCAGCGATCCCGCGGCGCACCCGAGCATCGTCGTGTGCTTCAACGCCGGACCGGCAGTGACCGATCCGTCTGCTGCACGCAGCTTCTCGTGGAAGGTATGACCGAAGGCCTGACCGACGAACGCCACTGCCCAGGCCGTCACCGAGGCGACGGAGTAGTAGCCCGCGATGGTGGAGTCGGTGAGGAAACCGAGCAGCAACACGTCACCCTGGATGTAGACGGCATTGGCGAGGTTCTCCGAGAACAACATCGACATCTCGCGCCACGAGCCGGGCAGCCGCGGTGCCGCCCCACGGGACCGCAGTGCGGACAGTACGGCGATGACAAAATACGGTGCCGCGTACAGCAGGCTGGCCACGACCAATGTCGGCTCGGGGATCACGAACAGATACGCCGTGGCGAGCGCGATGGACGTGGCTTGACGCGTGGTGTCCATGCGCTGGGTGAGATCGGGGCGGCCGTCGCGCAGGGCTTGGCTCTTGTAGGCGTTGAAGACCAGTTCGCCGCCGCCGATGACGAGCGCGAACCAGGCGATGTAGCTCACCGGAATCAGGCACAACCCGGCCACGATCAGAGCGGTACCGGTGAGAACGCGAGTGGTGCGCTCGCCCAGAAACTCTCGCTCTGCGACGCGAATGGATCGCACGGTGAACGGATGATCCAGCGGCGCTGCGAGTATCGCGGCGAGCGCGAACGCCATCGCGTACTGGCCGTAATCGGAGATGCCAAGCTTGGCGATCAGTGCGATGGTCCACAGCAGACCGATGCCGCGGCCCCCGTACGTCCACAGTGCCGCGACCCCGGCCTTGAGCAGATTGCCATTCACTTCGACCACACCGATACGAAGTTCTCGGCCACGAGATGAGGAGCATTGGCGCTGCGTAGGGTCTCCACTTCGCGGCGCAGCCGGGTCAGAGCCGCGCGGTCGGTGACGAGGCGGGCGGTGGCGTCGGCGATCTCGTCGGTCGCGCCGGCGACAACCAGGGCGCCACCGTCGGTTTCGGACAGTGCGCCTTCCTCGAGACACACCACCGGGGTTCCGTAGGCGACGGCGCGGCTCACCGATCCCGAGGCGGGGAAGGCATCGCCGTAGACGGACCGCTTGCCGTAGGGGACCACCAGGGCACGGATGGAGTCGAAGAACGCATCCTCGTCCGGTCCGTTCACCTCGCCGAGAATCTCGACACCGTCGACCGGGTCGAGTAGTTCGGTACCTCGTCCGGCGATCCGGATGGCGATCTCCTTCGGCAGGCGATCCCGAAGCTGTTGCAGCTGATCGAATCCCTTACCCCGGTAGACGAACCCGAACAGCCCGACGGCCAGTGGTCGGTCCTCGGCGGGAGTCAGGTCGGGGCGTTCGGGAACGAAGTGCATGACGGCCTCGGCCGTGACGTCCGGGTAGGCGCGCTCGAGCGAATCGGCTCCGGAGCGGGTGAGTGCGAACAGGGTTCGGCTGCCCACGATGCTGCGTTCGAGGCGACGCCACGCCTTCCGAAGTGGATAGTGCAGGCCGTGGTTGAGCACCTTCTTTCTCGCCAGGAACTTGGTGCGCGCCGGCCACCAGACGATGCCGGGCGGATCGTGCACGGTGGCCGTCACCATGGGATTTCCCGTGAGCCGTGCCGTGGCCCAGAACGGCATCACCGAGCCGCCGCTGAACTCACAGTGCACGATCGTCCGCTCAGGTTCGGAGTCGACGAGCTCTCGAATTGCTCTGCGGTGCCGCAGAATATCGCGCACCGAGTGCGATCCGGGTCCGTCGTGGCGGTACTCGACCACTTCGCCGAAGTGCGGTCGTACGGCCGCGGCGAAGTCGTCGGCATAGTCGCCCACACCGCCGACCCCGGAGCGGGGAGCGATGTAGACGAGTCGGCAGTCGCGCAGGATCATCAGTAGAACAGGGGCCGATACTTCGGGCGGTAAGCGAGGGCCTTCGGGTCTCGCATGGCCCGCACCTTGGCCGGAACGCCGGCAACGACTTCGAGTTCGCCGACGTCGCCGCGGACCATCGAGCAGCCGCCGACGACGGCACCGCGGCCCAGCGTGACTCCGCTCAACAGCGTGCTGCGACTGGCGATCCACACGTAGTCGCCGATGACGCAGGGTTCGAGGATCGGGGTGAACTCCGGGGAGTTGTGGTCGTGGTAGCCGCCGATGATGTGCGTGTCACTGGCGATGACGACGTTGCTGCCGATTGTGATTCCGCCTCGGGCGTCGAGCATGCACCGGAACCCGATGGAGCAGGCGTCGCCGATGGTGAGGCCCTCGGGATCGAGGATGGTGGTACCGCGGAAGATCGACACGTCCTTGCCGATGGTCGCACCGAACGCGCGCAGGAAGTTCTGCCGAATCCAGTGCGACGGAATGTAGGTGACGATCATGTTGAAGCCGAGGGTGCCGACGCGATTGCGTAGCTTCCGCTTGAACGTGATGTCCTGCATCTTGTAGTTCGACACCTCGAAGATCTCGGGCTCGGTGTCCGTCGGACGTTCCACCGCTGTCATGCTGCCATCTCCTCGGTCATGTCGAATTCGACCATCGCACGGACGATTTGGTCGAAGTCCTTGGTCGGTGCCCAGCCCAGCAGAGTTCGGGCCTTGGTGGCGTCGCCCACCATCCTGGCCGAATCGGCGGGTCTGAGCATCTCGGAATCGCTCCGGACGTAGTCGCGCCAGTTGTCGATGTTCACGGCCGCGAAGGCCGCGGCCACGAAATCGGCGACGCTGTGCGCCCGGCCTGTGGCCACGACGAAGTCGTCGCCCTTGCCGTACTCGGCCATCGCCGCCATCGCGTCCACGTAGTCCGGTGCCCAACCCCAGTCGCGGACCGAGGTGAGATTGCCGAGCTCGAGAAAGTCGACACTGCCGCGGGCGATGGACGCGGCTGCCTTGGTGATCTTGCGGGTCACGAAACTGTCGGGTCGACGAGGTGATTCGTGATTGAACAGAATCGCGTTGGTCGCCTCCAGTCCCCGAGAGCGATACACCTCGACCATGTTGTGGCTCAGCGCTTTCGACGCACCGTACGGTGACGTCGGTGCCACCCGGGTGGATTCGTTCTGCAGGCTCACGCCCGATCCGGCGAAGATCTCGGCACTGGAGGCGTTGATCATCACCACGCGTCTGCCCGACGCCTCCTGCTGGGTGAAGCACGCATCCAGCAGGGCGGCCGCGGAGACTCCGTTGACTCGGGTGGTGAGCACCGGGTCGTTCCAGGATCGCCACACCGACGAGATGCCCGCGAGGTGGAAGACGTAGTCGGGAGCGACGTCGCGAATCAGTGCGCGGGTGATCCCGTGATCGCTCAGTTCGACGTCGTGTCGCGTCACGCCTGTACCGACCGTGTCGGGTGTCGCGCCGGGCTTGGCGACGCCGTGTACCGACCAGCCGCGTTCGAGGAGCAACTCCGACAGGTAGCTGCCGTCCTGGCCGCCCACCCCTGTGATCAGTGCGGTGGGGCACTGCCCGGGTTTCACGCGATTGCAGCCGTGTCGGGCGATTGCTCGGCGAGGTCGTTCTGCACCATCATCGCAATCAGTTCGGGGAAGGCAACTTTCGGCTTCCAGCCCAGTGCCGCGTGCGCCTTGGCGGAGTCGCCGACCAACAGGTCCACCTCGGCCGGCCGGAAGTAGCGCGGGTCGATCCTGACGTAGGGCTCCCAGTCGACGATGTTCACGGCCGCGAAGGCGTGATCGAGCAGCTCCCGAATCGAGTGGGTCTCGCCGGTGGAGATGACGTAGTCGTCGGCCTCGTCCTGCTGCAGCATCAGATACATGGCTTCGACGTAATCGCCGGCGAAGCCCCAGTCGCGCTTGGCGTCCAGATTGCCCAGCGAGATCTCGCTCTGCAACCCCAGGGCGATGCGGGCGACGGCCTGAGAGATCTTGCGGGTGACGAATTCCGGTCCACGGCGGGGTGATTCGTGATTGAACAGGATGCCCGAGCTGGCGTGCATGCCGTAGGACTCGCGGTAGTTGATGGTCATGTAGTGGCCGTAGACCTTGGCGACGCCGTACGGCGAGCGCGGCCACAGCAACGTCTCCTCGCGCTGCGGTACCTGCTGCACCTTGCCGAACATCTCACTGCTCGACGCCTGATAGAACCGCACCTGCTTGCCGGCGACCTGCTCGTACAGCCGCGTCGACTCGAGCATGTTGAGCACTCCGCCGCCGGTGACGTCGGTGGTCAGGCGGGCGTTCTCCCAGGAGTACGCCACGAACGACACCGCTCCCAGGTTGTAGACCTCGTCGGGGTCGGCCACGGCGAAGGCCCGCATCAGCGCGGAGAGATCGAGCAGGTCGCCGTGCAGGATCTCGACCTGCGGCAGCACCTGCTCGAGCATCGTCGCTTTCGGATTGTTCTGTCCGCGTAGCAGACCGAACACTTTGTATCCCTTGCTCAGTAGCAGCTCGGCAAGGTAGAGGCCGTCTTGTCCAGTGATTCCGGTGATCAATGCGCGCTTGGTCACGACGCCGCCCTCTCGATGGTTCCCGTGTGGAGCTCGGTTACTGCAGCGTTCAGTTCGGCAGCGAAGGTGTCCTCGCCGAACTGTTCGACGTGTTCCTTGATTTTCGACGGCTCCCAGGTGGTCGCTTCGAGTTCGGTGACGGCCCGTCGGATCGAATCGGGCTGCGGCTCATCGAAGTACACACCGGACACGCCTTCTTCGACGGTGTCGAGAAAGCCGCCCCAGCGAAGCACTGCACTGGGCTTGCCGTGGTAACCCGCTTCGATGGGGGTCAGTCCGTAATCTTCATAGCTGGCGGCGATCAATCCGTTACAGCCCTGGTAGAGCCACGTCATCTGACCGGACGTCAGATCGCTGAGCATGAGGACGTTGTCGGACTTGAGTTTTCGCAGTCTGTCCGCCTCGGGGCCGCGGCCGACGACGATCAGTGTGCGGTCGGTTCCGTCGAACGCGGCCATCACCTTGTCGACGTTCTTGTACGGCAGCAGGCGCGAGATGCACAGGTAGTAGCCGGAACCGTCGAGCCAGGCGGCGGCGTCGGGTATCGGCTCCGCAGGTGCTGTCTCGACGGTGAACGGGGCGGGCACCACGGTGGACGTGATGCCGTAGGCATCGGCGATCCGCTGCTGCACCACGGTGGAGATCGCGAGATAACGGTCGGCCGTGAACGCGGCCTTGCGGTCCCATCTGCGCAGTGGCCACGAGAGCGTCTTGAGTGCAACACGTTTCGTGGGGCTACGGGATTCGCCCAGATACATCTCGGACTCGTAGAGCCACCGGGCGGGCGAGTAGCAGTAGATCAACTTGCGGCCCGAGGTGTGGAATCCGTGCGCCCAGCCGCTGGTGCTGGTGAGCACCACGTCGGCGTCGATCTCGATGGAGCTCGATGCGAAGGGGAGCAGGGGAAGCGCGGCGCGGTGGTTCTTGCGGAGAAACCCGACCCGGTTCAACGTCGAGGGCCGAACGTCCAGCCCGGAAAACTCCGGGAAGGTGGTCGACGGCTCGAACAACGTTGTGTAGATGGGGGCCTCGGGAAACGCCCGAGCCATGGCCAGAACGACCTTCTCCGCCCCGCCGCGTTGTGTCAGGTAATCGTGGGCGATCGCGACACGGACGCCATCGGTGTCGGTCATGCCGAGTCCGCGTGTTCACGTGGCCGAAAAGGTTGCGAATCAGCATTATTGATCTTCATCTACAAACCCATCGTTGCAAACCGATCTCGAATGGAGCTAGGGCGCGTCAGACGCCGAATGGACACCCGTCGTGCGCCGATGCACGGTGGGCGTCGAATTCAGAGTGTCCCCCGACGAGACTGCGAACGAATGGACACGATCCTGCCACGAAGGGTCATTCGTTCGTGGTCTATGAATATCCGGTTTACGGACAAATAGAAAGCGTTAAGTGAGGTGGTTCACAACGCAAAATAACTCGGCGGCGTAGCGGAAACCGCACCTTCGCCCAGAGTTAACGCGGACGCAATAGAGGCGTCGAGAAATGACCGGTGAGAACGTATTTCACCATTCATCGGATAGATGAATTGTTGATCGAACGGGCGAGAAATTCACCGAGTGACGGTGGTGCCGACCCATGGTGTCCACGTGATGGCCCCGTACTGGAACGTCACCCGCACTCCTCCGCCGTACTGCGGAATCTCGTCGCTGGTCGCCGGGCCCAGCGTGGGGTCCCAGGCCGCGAAGATGCCGCCGCCGATGTTGTGGGTACCGCCGACGGCGGTGGAGAACACCCGCAGGCCGTAGGGGCTGTCGAAATCCTGGTACGTGCCGTTGAACGGAGTGGTGGGCAGGAACCCGGTCGGGCGCACCGCTTCTGCGACAGCGCGCGGTACGGCGACGAAGCCGTTGGGCCGCTCGTACAGCACCGCGTCCTGGCGGTACTGCGCCCAGGTGTCGCGGACGGGGAACACCGGGCCGAGAACGGCACCGGAGTTGTTCGGTGCGGCCGCGAAGCGGGTGTATTCGGCCGTACGGGGAATGTTGTTCTGCAGCAGGTTCATCAGCCCCCACAGTGCCGGCTTGGCCGACCAGTCGGTGTGCAGCAGGCCGAAGGTCATCTCCGGGTCGTTGCTACCGGTCTGCTTGTCGCGCAGCTGGTACAGGAAGATCGGCCCGGCATAGGGCAGCTCCCGCCATTTGGTGACGAAGTCCGTGATCATCGCGTTCTGTTGGTCCTCGGTCGCCACCGAGGTGGGCACCCCGTATTCGGTGGCCCAGATCTTCTTGTTGCCGTCGCCGTTGGCGACCATGGCCGCGCGCATGTCCAGCACCTGGCGGGCCGGGGCGTGGTCGACGTACGGGCCCTCGGAGAACTTCAGCGAATACTGATACGGGTGGTAGGAGAGGGCGTCGAACGAGCCTGCGGCACCGGCGGAATACATCTGGTTGGTGAACGTGACGGGGTTGACGTTGCCGTACCCGTCCTCGGTGGCACCGAGCACGCCGCCGACGACGGTGGCTGCGGAGTCGGCCGCTTTGATCTTCGGATACGCCGCTTTGAGCAGCGCGGTGTAGCCGGCCGGGTCGGGCTGCGGTGCGTAGAACATCGAGCCGTTGGGCTCGTTCCAGATCTCGTAGTCGGCCACCTTGCCCTTGTACCGGGCAGCGACTTTGCCGGCGAAATCACCGAAGGCGGCCGGGGACGCGGGACGGGTACCGATGGTCTGGTTCACCGGGGAGGTCGCCCACGGCGGGGTGTACGCGATGATGCCCAGCATCGAGATGTTGGCGGCGCGCAGCTTGTTCACGACGCGGTCCACAGCCGTCCAGTCGAGCTGGTTCTTGGTGAATTCGACGGTCGACCACGGGATGGCCACGCGCATCGACTTGATGCCCGCGGCGGTCACGAATTGCACGGTGGTGTCGAGTTCGGCGTCCGTCGCCCACAGCAGTCCGCCGCCGTCGGAGATGCCGACACCGGGCGGCGTCGGGGCAGCCTCCGCGCGTGACTGTCCGCCGACGAGGTGGTCGGGTGGCGTCAGTACCGAGGTCGCTCCGGACGCAAGGCCGGCAGCGACGATCAGAACGGCTGCTGCCGTGATCGCTGTGCGAATGCGGCCGCGAATATGAACCATCTCGAATTCTTTCCACCAGGGGTCCGTACCAACAATTCGACGGGCCGGTGTGCTGAATCATTGCACTACGAACACGCTTTCGTGCAAATTGGAACGAGATCCCGAATTCTTAAGAAACCGCTGGTCGAGTGCTGTGCCGTGAAAGCAAGCTTTTCGAATTCGACGGCACGTTGGGTTCGGCGTCGACCTTGTTTTCCGACGACTTTTCCCATGCGTGGACGAGGAATGCGTACATCACCGAAAACGCCATTGTGGTGGCCGGGATGGTGACCACGGGGAAGTCGAGCTGCAACGCGACGACTGCGAATCCGATCATTCCGCCGCCGTAGAACCCGTCTTCCCAGCGTCGTGACCGCAGTAGTCGGTAGCCCACGATCGCGATGACGACGAGGATGGCGACGAAGGCAATTCCGGCTACGAGGCCGCCGCGGTAGATGGTCAGCAGCGGGGTGTTGGCGACGTAGTTCACCTCGAAAGCGACCGTGGGGTCTTTGAATTCTGCACGGCCCCAGCCGAGTCCGAACATCCAGTGACCCTGCATGTGGCCGGGGAACTCGACCAACGCGTCACCGCGTGCACTCGATCCGGCGTCTTCGTTGCCGAACGAGGAGAAGACGCGACTCCGGACACTGGGAACCGCGAGAGCGCCGACGAAGGCCGCGGCGAAGGCTCCGACGATGGCCAGCCGCTCACGGGTGCGCAGCTGCTGGAACAGCAGCATCAGCACCACCCCGAACACCACCGAGAACAGCGCGGCCCTCGAGAGCGTCAACACGATCGACAGAAACAGCAGTGCCGCAAGCACAGTGCGTAGCTGTCCCCGCAGGAGCAGGATGCACAGCATCAACGCGAGCACGAAACCGATACCGGCTGCGTTGGGGTCGATGTACGTCCCGGCCAGGCGAACGGTGGCGGCACCCGAGCTGCTGTAGACGAACCGAGTGCTTTCCTCCTCGACCCCGTAGCCGAATATCGACAGATAGCGAATGAGTTTTCCGGCGGGATCGGCGACGAAGACGATGAGAGCGAATGCCGCAGCGGCCGAGGCCGCGTAGACGTAAATTCTGCCGAACAGCGCCAATTCCTCACGCGGCAAGCGCAAGAGGCAGATCACGACGAGGGTCGAGACGAGCCATTGGCCGAATTCGACGTAATCGACCAGCGCACCACTCGTCGCGAACAACGACAACGCCGAGAGAATTATCAGCGCGATCATCGGTATTTCGGGCCATGTGATGCGGCTCACCGCTGTGCGGTGAATCACTGTCGCGAGAACGACGGCGATACCCAACGCGAACACCAACGGTACGTGAACGCCGGGCACGTAGCCGAAGGGCAGGGCTCCGAGCGAGAAGGCAAGCGCACGAGACAAATACAGCGGATGACGTAGGCCTATGTACACGCCGACGGCCAGTACGACGAGGGCGAACACACCCACGGTGGCCGCGGTTCCGCCCACGATCATGGCGGCAGTGACGACCACGGGAACGGCCACGATGGCTGCCGCGTGAAGTCGTGGCGTGATGCTCATGGGCTCTGATGTTGTCACGGTTTCATTCGCTCGCAACACGTACGCCGTGCCGAATCCTTCGCTGCGCTTTATTCTTTGCCACTACCGAAGGTTTTCGATGGGAGATCGCGTGGAGATTCGAGAATACGGCCGCATTCTTCGCGCGGGTTGGTGGATCGTGGCACTGGCGACGGTCCTCGGCATCGCCGCGGGATGGGCCTACACACTCTTCACGACGCCGCAGTATCAAGCTTGCGCCCGATTGTTCGTCACCACCGAAGGCGGCAGCTCGGTCGGTGAGGCCTACCAGAACAACCTGTTCTCGCAGGAACGGGTGACGTCCTACGCCGGATTGGCCACCAGCGCACAGGTTGCCCAGCGAGCGGTGGATCAATTGCAGTTGCAGATGTCCGCCGACGACCTCCGCTCGCGCGTCACCGCAACACCCATCGAGAAGACCGTGCTGCTCGATCTGTGCGCCACCGACCCCGACCCCGCGGTCGCCCAGGTGTTGACCAACGCAGTCGCCGGGCAGCTCACCCAGGTGATTCAAGAACTCGAAACGTCGCAACGAGGGGGCAGCGCCGCGGCCGGCGCGACCATCGTCGACCAGGGCGACGTGCCGTCCACGCCCATCGGCATGGGGCTACCCACCGCACTCGGACTCGGCGGTGCCATCGGGTTCGTCCTCGGGGTGGCGCTCGCGCTGCTGCGCGGGCTGCTCGATCGCTCGATTCGCGATCGGACTCGGGCAGAAGAGATCTCGGGCAAGGCCGTGCTGGGCGGACTTCCGGTCGACACGACGCGACCCGGTTCTGCAGTGGCCTCGATGACCGAGCTGGGGGAGCCGCTTCGCGCTCTGCGCACCAACATTCGATTCCTGGGCGGTGGGTCCCCGCCCCGGGTCATCGCCGTCACCAGTGCCTCCTCCGGGGAGGGCCGCACCAGTACGGCCATCGATCTCTCGGCGATTCTCGCCGAGGCGGGACACACCGTGTTGCTCGTCGGTGGCGATCTGCGCGACGCTGCCCTGGGCTCCCGGTTGGGTCTGAACCAGGACAGGGGCCTGTCGACGGTGCTCTCCGGTGAACACCACGTCGAGGACGCCATCGTTCCCGGCGCGTTCGGTGGCGTGTCGGTGTTGCCGTCGGGCCCGGTGCCGCCGAACCCCAGCGAACTCCTCGGATCGGATCGAGCGCAGCTGCTGCTGGAGTCGCTGCGCGGCGACTACCGCTACGTCGTCGTCGACACCCCACCCCTGCTCGACGCCACCGACGGCGCGATTCTCACCGCATTGGCCGACGGCGCAGTGGTTCTGGCGCGGACGGGCCGCACCACCCGAGACAAGCTTCGACGTGCGATCAAGGTGCTCGACGGCGTCGGCGGCACCGTGCTGGGTGTGGTGACCACGTTCGAGCCCTCGACGCGACGGTCGTCGAAGACCGCACCCCCCGCGGCCACCGACGACAGTGGTTCGACTGCAACGTCATCCGCGAAGCCCTACTCCACCGCACGTCGGCACGCCGCGGCAACGAGCGATTCTGCGAGCCCGTCGGCGAGCAGAGGCTAGCTCGATGTCACCGAGGTTCGCGGTGCGGGTCGGTGTCGTCCTGATTGCCGCTGCAGTGTCGATCTCCTGCTCTCAGCAGCCGTCGGTGGTGCTCCCTCCCGATGCCCCCACGGCTCCCGTCACCGCGCAGGCGCGCGCGTCGGAACCACCGCCACCGTCGAACTTCGGTGGTACAGAGCCAGGGTCGTTGATCTCGGCCGAGCCGATTCGAGACATCGCCGTCGACATCAGCGAACTGGGTGCGACGGCAACCCGGGTGGTCTATCGGTCGACGTCGGGCGTCACAGGCCAGCCGACGGAGGTCTCGGGGACCGTCGTCGTTCCGGCCGGCACTGCTCCCGAGGGCGGGTGGCCTGTGGTGTCGTTCGGGCACGGCACCACGGGAGTGCTCAATGCGTGCGGCCCTTCCCTGTATGCGAACCTGCTCGGCAACGCACCCATCGTGGCCGCGCTCGTCCTCAACGGCTTCGCCGTGACGATGAGCGACTATCAGGGTCTGGGGCTCGAGGGCTCGTACCATCCCTACCTCGACGCGAAGACGTTCGGCTACAACATGATCGACGCGGTGCGGGCCGCCAGGAACTTCCTGCCCACGCTGAGTTCACGGTGGTCGGCGTACGGCGTCTCGCTCGGCGGGATGGCCGCATGGGCAGCGAGCGATCGCAATGCCGAGTACGGCGGTGGGCTGGAGTTGGTCGGCACCGCGGCCATGGTGCCGGTCTCGGACATGACGGGTCTGGCCGACGCCGCCGCCAACGAAACCCTCACCCGGGCCCAGTATCCATTGCTGATGTACGCCCTGCATTCGTTGGCGATCTCGCATCCCGAGATGAACCTGGACGACTATCGATCCGGCTTCGCCCGGGAGCGATGGGATGACCTGATGGAGTGCGTCCCGCCCGGGTCGTTGGACGTTCCGGACCTGCAGACGCGGGTGCAGGCCGCGGATCTGAAGCCGGTGAGCGTCGAGGCGACCGATCGTCTGCGCGGATACCTCTCGGATATGGCACTGCCGCAGCAGGGTTCGAGTACTCCGCTGCTGGTCATGTACGGCAGCGAGGACGATCTGATTCTTCAGCCGTGGACGGAGAAGGCGCTCCAGCGAGCGTGCGCGTCGGGCGACGTCGTCGAATACGAGCTGCATCAGGGAGAGGGCCACGGTGATCTGGACAGCAGTAGGTCGCTGCCGTGGGTCAAGAGCATGTTCGCTGGACAGCGCCCCGTCGATACGTGCGAGTTGAATCGATGATCGCTCCTGTCGGTGTGCCGAGACTCAAGGACTACGGCCGAATGCTGTTGTCCGGCTGGACACTGATCCTCGCGGCCGCTGTGTTGTCGGCCGGTGCCGCGTGGCTGGCGACGTATCTGGTGGAGCCGTCGTACACCGCCACCTCGCGCGTGTTCGTCACTGCGCCGGGTCCGGTGTCACCGAAGAACTCGCTCGACGGCAACCGAAGCTCGCTGGTCCGGGTGGAATCGTATGTGCAGCTGGCCACCGGTGAGCAGGTGTTGCGCCGGGTCATCGCCTCGCAGGGCTTACCGGTGGAACCGGCGGACCTGAAGAACGACATCACCGTGGTGCCGAGCCCCGGTTCGGCGCTCATCGACATCTCGGTGGTGAACGCCGATGCGGAGCGTGCGCGCGACATCGCCAATTCGGTTGCAGTACAACTCATCAAACTCGTCGGGGAGATCGATCTGGGGAACAACGGGCCGGTATCGGCGGTGACGTTGGTCGACGCGGCCACCACACCGAGCTCGGTGTCGTCCCCGATCGTGGGCAACAACGTGATGCTGGGGGCCGTCGCGGGGATCATGGTGTCCGGCGTGCTCGTGCTGGCGCGCGGCATCGCAGGGGATTCGATAGTCCACCGCGATCAGGTGGAGGACATCGTGAAGCAGAGCATGGGGGAGAGACTGTGACGAAGGATCGAATACCGCTGTTGCGCAGGGCCACCGGGGCGGGTGTGTTGGTACTGGTGCTGGCGGCAGCGGGCTGCTCGTCGGACGCACCCGCGGTGGACCCGCAATCGGCGGCATTCGGTGCGTCGCTGACGGCCGATTTCAGCGACGACGGCCCAGGATCTCTCGACAGCGCGGAAGAGCTGCTCACCATCGACCGACGGTTGAGCGGTATCTCCTCCATCGCCGCGCGGGTGGTGTACGAGTCCACGTCGGGTGTCGACGGTTCGACGCAGCGGGTATCGGGCACCATCTTCGCCCCGGAAGGCACTGCACCCGAGGGCGGTTGGCCGATCATCGCCTACGGTCACGGCACCACGGGAGTGTTGCCCGATTGCGGTCCGTCGACGGATCCGGAACTGCTCGGGAGTTCGCAGATCGTCGCCGCGCTGGTGCGTACCGGGCACGTGGTGGCGGTATCGGACTATCAGGGTCTCGGTCTGGACGGCTCGTATCATCCTTACCTTGACGCGCGGACCGTCGGAAACAACCTGATCGACTCGGTACGTGCCGCTCGCAAGCTGGTACCGAACACCTCGACGCGGTGGGCGTCGTTCGGCGGCTCGCAGGGTGGCCAAGCAGCATGGGCGGCAAACGAACTCGCGTCCACCTACGGAGCCGGCCTGGACATGGTCGGGTCGGTCAGCCTGGTACCGGCAGCAGACATCACGGGGCTGGCGGCGGCCGCAGCGAACGGCACACTCACTGCAGACCAGAAGCCCCTGCTGCAGTGGGTGTTGGTGGGCCTGTCGAAGTCCTATCCGGAGCTCGATCTGGACGACTACCGCAGGGGCATCGTCGCCGAGAAGTGGGAGGAGTTCTCCGCGTGCGGCGGAGCGCTCGCGGCAGATCGGACCTCGCTCGCCGCGCAGATCGACGACGGCGATCTGCGCCCGGCAACGCCGGAAGCCACCGCGGTGCTCGAGGGCTACCTGCGACAGATGAGCCTGCCGAAGTCTCCTGCTGCGGCTCCGATGCTGGTGATCTACGGTGGCCAGGACACGTTGATCTCGCAGCCGTGGACCGATGCCGCCATCGCTGCCGGGTGTGGCAGCGGCGACACCATTCAATCTGTACTACAACCCAATTCCGGTCACGCAGACATCGACGGTGCTGCTGCGTTCGGATGGCTGAACGACCGGTTCGCCGGTACTCCGGCCGTCAACTTCTGCCCGGCTTCACCGCCGGCACCGTGACCTCGAAGTAGGTACCCATGACCGCGACACCAGACAGCACCGCAGCCGCAGCCGTCGATCCAGTAGCGACAACGCCGGCCACCCCACAGGTTGTTGCGCCGAAGCGTCCGGCACGCATTCTCGGTCTCGACGGACCACGCGGGTTCGCATGCCTGTGCGTGCTCGCCGTGCACGTCGGCGGCCATTACTCACCGCAGACCGTGGCGACGTACAAGCTCGGGCTGCTGGGGCAGGGGCTCATCTTCTTCTTCGCCCTGTCGGGATTCCTGATCTTCCTGCCGATGGTGCGAAAGTTGTTCGCTGGCAAGCCGATGCCGAACAACGTCAGCTACGCGCTGCATCGCCTGCTCCGAGTGTTTCCGGCATATCTGTTCATCTTCCTGTTCGCGAACTTCGTGATGCGGGCGGTGTTCGTGGAGAACGCGGCCGTGGCCGAGCGTCACTTCACCGACAACGGCCTGGGTGTGCTCACCGATCCGTTGACGCTGCTGGCCAACCTGACGTTGGTGCACTCCTACATTCCGAGCATGCTGCAGACCGGCATCAACCCGTCGTGGTCGCTGTCGCTCGAGTTCGCGTTCTACATTGCACTGCCGCTGTTGACCGGTATCGCATTCTTCCTCCGCAAGCGCACGTCGATACCGGCACCGGTACTCGCGATGATCCCGGTGGTGGTGATGTTCGTCGTCGGCATCACCGGCAAGCTCTACACCGCCTCACGCGTGGGGCCGTCGGGCATCACCGATCCGAAGCTTCTCGACTGGGGCCCCAACGAGATTGCGGTACTGAGCCGGAGCTTCTGGTCGCTGGCAGACAACTTCACGTACGGAATGCTCGCGGCCGTCGTGTTCGTCGCGATCGACAACGGCATGCTGAAGGGCGCGATCGCCACCAGAATGCGGTGGTGGACCGGTATCGCGATGATTCCGACGGCGGTGATCTCGTTGAAGCTGATCGACGACAACTCACGCTGGCAGAGTTCCACCGTTGCCTTCGGTTCCGCGCTGCTCATCCTGTTCATCATCGTGCCGCTCGCACGTGGGGAGAAGTCCGCACTGGCCGAGCGGGCGGACTGGGCACCGCTGAGCTATGTCGGCATGATCTCGCTGAGCGTGTACCTGTGGCACTTCCCGGTGTTGATCGTGATCGGACGCTTCGGGTGGTTGGCCGGCGACAGCGTTCCCGGCATGGCCTGGAATTTCCTCGTCATAGCCGTCGTGAGCATTGCGTTCGGCTCGCTGACGTACCGGTTCATCGAGAAGCCGGCGTTGACGTATGCACGTAGATTCAAGGCCAGCAAGTAGATACATGCGCATCCCACGTCGCGCGGTAGCAGCGCTGCTGGTGCTGCCGCTGCTCGGTGGATGCGCCGCCGCGGTGCCGATCGGCGCTCAGGTACAGGGAGCAGTGGCCGCTGCAGTACGAGGATCGGCCCCGGAGCCGCTGGTGATCGCCGATCCCGGTACGGGTAGCGGCTCCGTCGTCAGTGCCGAGACCATGCCCAATCTGCCGGTACAGGTGCGTCTTTCGGGTGTACACGCAGCACGCGTGGTGTACCGGTCTTCGCAGACCGATGCAGGGGAGCGGGAAGTTTCGGGCACGGTCTTCACCCCAGACGGCGATGCCCCCGACGGCGGATGGCCGATCATCTCCTACGCCCACGGCACGACGGGCATCGAGCAGGAGTGCGCTCCGTCGAGGTCGGGTTCTCTGCTTGGTGCCTCGGCCCTCGTACAGGGTTTCACCGCAGCGGGATTCGCGGTGGCCATCACCGACTACGAGGGCCTGGGCCACGCCGGACATCATGCGTACCTGGACAACATCACCGCCGGATACGACGTCATCGACGCGGTGCGTGCCCTGCGCACTGTGTTCCCTGACGTCGGAACGCGATGGGCCGCATTCGGTGGATCGCAGGGCGGCGGCGCGGCGTGGGCGGCGAACGAACTCGCCGCGACGTATGCACCGGAACTGGACCTGGTGGGTGCTGCGGTTCTGGCCCCGGCAGCGAACATGGTGGGTCTGGTGGACAAGGCCGCCGCGGGTACGTTGACGACGGACCAGGGGCCGTTGCTGCAGTGGGTTCTCGAATCGTGGGCTCGACGTGACCCGCGCGTGAATCTCGACGACTATCGCAGCGGCACTGCGGCTCAGGACTGGACCGCGCTCTCGGGATGCACGCCGGACCGGGCCGGTGCCCGAGACGATGCAGTGAAACAACTGGGCAACAACGACTTTGCGCCGACGTCTCCGGCGGCCGCCGCCACGCTGCGGGACGAGCTGGCGTCGATGGCTGTGCCCCAGGGACCGGCGTCGGCACCGATGTTGGTGGCCTATGGAGATTCCGACACCTACATCGACGCGGCGTGGACGGACGACGCACTGGCGCGCGCCTGTGCGTTGGGAGACGTGATCACCATCGACCGGCAGGCGGGGCGGGGACATGGAGATGTGAACGGCGACGCCGTCACTCAGTGGCTCGCCGATCGATTCGCCGGAACGTCGGCACACAACGATTGCGAGTGAGGGGGACTCATGGGGTTACGACAGGACCTGGTGGTTCGCGCGAAGGATGTCGTCAAGAGACGTCTCGGTCGTGGCATCCCGGTGGAGGTGTTCGACGAGCCGTATCTGGTGGTCGCGGTACTGGGGCAGTCCAATGCCCACGGGGCTGGGGTGGGGCTGGATCGCGACGGGCTCGACGCCCCGCATCCGCGGGTGCATCAGTGGGCGGCCTCGGGTAGGTCGAAGAACACCGTCGTCGCGGGAAGTAACCCGCTGTTCCACGAAGTGCCCTCCAAAGCAGTCGGATTCGGGCCAACCTTCGCAGGACATCTCGCCGATGCAACCGGCAGGCCGGTGTTGTTGGTGCCGTACGCGCGTGGTGATTCCGGGTTCGCTCGCATTCACGGTATCTCGTGGGATCCCTCGGACATCGGTGCCCGGGTCAATCTGTTCCGCGATGCGATGACGCGCATCCGGTCCGGTCTGAACATCGTGCCCGGCAACGAGCTGGCCGCGGTGCTGTGGCATCAGGGTGAGAGCGACGTGCCGCTGCTGACGGGGCCGACGTATGCGGAGAAGCTCGATCTGCTGATCGACACGGTACGGGCGCACTTCGGGGAGGTGCCGTTCGTCCTGGGTCAGATGGTGCCCGAGGAGATAGAGAGCGGGCACGCGAACTACCCCGTGATCGACGCGGTGCACGCCGATACCCCGCGGCGTCGGGCCTCGGTGGCCTACGTCCCCGGGCCGAGGAGTCTCTACAACAGTGAGACAGAAAAAATTCACTACAACGCGGCCGGTCAGCGGGAGTTGGGCCGGCGGATGTGGGACGCCTTTGCGGGCATGCGATCGAATGTCCGCCGTTCGACCGACACGGCTTGACACCGGCAACGAACGCCAGCACTAATGGTCCGAGGGGCGGGCTTTCACACCACATCGGGCGGCATCCGCAATGCCGTGGACGCGAGTACTTAATGCGAGGGAAACATGTAACGACCTGCGGATTCCGTTCGATCAACACACAGGATCAACATGGTTGTTACCAAGTGACACAGTAAGTATCCGACGATAGGCTTCTCAACGGGGTGGCACGGTGCAGTGTCGATCACGCAGGGGTTCGACAACGCAGAAGTACCAAGGGGAAGAAACGTGTCGATCAGCGATCTGGGAATGCAGAGTTCCGTCGTGTCGCGCCGTGATGCCAGACGGCTGCGCAAGGTGACGTCGCGTCGCGAGTGGGAAACGCAGTACACCGAAGGCCTTCGGGTTACCGACACTTTGGTTGTGCTCGGCGCGGTGACTGTCGCGCAGATCATTCGGTTCGGTGAGATCGACTTCGGTAGCCCGTGGTCGATCGCCGGCTACATCGGTGTCTCGGGTGTGCTGGCAATTCTGTGGCTGGCGTTTCTCGCCATCTTCCGTACTCGCTCGCCGCGAGTGATCGGCAACGGTTCCGAGGAATACCGTCGTATCGTCTCGGCCGCGTTCCGACTGTTCGGCACAGTCGCGATCCTGTCCTTGCTGTTCCGCTTCGATATCGCACGTCTCTATCTCGCCATCGCGTTCCCCGTCGGCTTGATCGGACTGCTGCTGAGCCGGTGGGCGTGGCGGAAAGTAGTGTCGCGTAGGCGTTCTCGTGGTGGCTATCAGACGTCGGTGCTCATCGTGGGTAGTCGCAGTTCTGCGCTGTCCATGGCGCAGTCGTTCGAGCGTTCACCCGAGTCCGGCTACAGCGTGGTGGGCGTCTGCTTACCCAACTTCGAGCCCGGCAACGACACCTCGTTCACCATCGACGGCGTCGAGATCCCGGTACTGGGCGACGAGCACAGCGTGGTCGAGGCCATCGAGATCTCCGGAGCAGACACCGTGGCGGTGACGGCCACCGAGCACATCGGCCATCACGGGCTGCGAAAGATGGTGTGGGACCTCGAGAAGAAAAAGGTGGACCTCGTCGTCTCGCCCGGTGTGGTCGATGTGGCCGGCCCCCGTCTGGTGATGCGTCCGGTGGCGAATTTCCCGCTGATCCACGTCGAGAAGCCGCAGTACAACGGAGCCAAGCGGTTCAGCAAGACGGCGTTCGACTTCCTGTTCGCCACCTCGGTCCTGCTGCTCATCTCGCCGATCCTGATCACGCTCGCCGTGATCATCAAGTTCACCAGCAAGGGCTCGATCTTCTACAAGTCCGAGCGAATGGGCATGGACGGTAAGCCATTCCAGATGATCAAGTTCCGCAGCATGGTTCAGGACGCAGACCAAAGGGTGCAGGAACTCGCTGCCCTCAACGAGGGTGCGGGCGGGGTGCTGTTCAAGATGCGCGACGACCCCCGCGTCACTCGCGTGGGCAAGGTGATGCGCAAGTTCAGCCTCGACGAGCTCCCGCAATTCGTCAACGTTCTCAGACGCGAGATGAGCGTGGTGGGTCCGCGGCCACCGTTGCGCAGCGAGGTCGAAACGTACGACGGCGAAGTACGGCGACGGCTGCTGGTCAAGCCGGGCATCACAGGACTGTGGCAGGTGAGCGGCCGATCGGACCTCTCGTGGGAAGAGAGCGTGCGTCTGGACCTCTCGTACGTCGAGAATTGGTCCATGACAGGCGATTTGCTCATCATCGCGAAGACGGCGGTGGCTGTGCTGGGCAGCGAAGGGGCGTACTGACCACACAGGCCGTATTCACCCTGCAGTGGGTCGGTTTTGTTCGTATCATTCGGCAATGACCACTGTTTCGGAGAACGGACGTGATGCAGCCATGGCGCAGAATTCATTTCACGATTTTCTGGCCGATCGCATCGACCGAATAGCGCGGGTTCATCTGAACAGGTCGACGTCATTGCATGCAGTGATCTCGGACAGTGTCGATGCCTACACCGCGGCGTTCGCCGAATATCACGGCACCGAGTCGCCGTTGGATCTACTGGACCCGGAGGTTCGCGCCGAGCTCAGCGATTTCATCCACCGCTGCGCCGAGGCCGTCGAGGAGCCGGAGAACCCGCAGTTCCCTGTCCGACGATAGTGCCTTCCCTCCGCTGCTGACGTAGTCTGGCCGGGCCTGGCGAGTCACTCAGTTTGGCTCCCCGACTCCCGGGTAACTCCTCAACGCTCATTTGTCATTCAGCCGGCATTGTCCGGAAGTTGTCTTTGGGCGCTCACAATGTCGACCCGATACTGCGGAACCGTCAGGGTTGCGTTCGAGACCGAGGAGATTGCCGACGTATGCGCATCACAGTGTTCGGAACCGGGTACCTGGGCGCTACCCACGCGGCGTGTATGGCAGAGCTGGGACACGACGTACTCGGAGTCGACGTCGACGAGTCCAAACTCCGCAAGCTGGAATCCGGTGAGGTGCCGTTCTGGGAGCCCGGGTTGACAGAGGTTCTGCAGCGCAACATCGCGGCGGGCCGTCTTCGCTTCACGTCGTCTTACGCGGAAGCTGCCGAGTTCGCCGAGGTGCACTTCCTGGGTGTGGGAACTCCTCAGCGAAGGGGCGAGTACGCCGCCGACATGAAGTACGTCGACTCAGTTATCGAGACGCTCGCACCGTTGCTCACCAAGCCCGCCGTGATCTTCGGCAAGTCCACCGTTCCCGTCGGCACCGCCCAGCGGCTCGGCAGCATGGCCCGCGAACTAGCGCCGGCAGGCGACGGCGTCGAGGTTGCCTGGAACCCCGAGTTCCTTCGCGAAGGCTATGCCGTCAAAGACACGCTCCGCCCTGACCGCCTGGTGCTGGGTGTCGATCGTGAGCGGCCGGGCAGGGCAGAGGAGCTGGCCCGCGAGGTCTACGCGCAGCTGCTCGAGGAGCAGATCCCTTTTCTGGTGACCGACTTGGCCACGGCCGAGCTGGTCAAGGCCTCGGCCAATGCGTTCCTGGCCACCAAGATCTCGTTCATCAACGCCATCGCAGAGGTGTGCGAGGCAGCCGGAGCGGATGTCACCGTCCTCGCCGACGCCATCGGCCACGACGAGCGAATCGGCCGCAAATTCCTGAACGCCGGTATCGGCTTCGGCGGTGGCTGCCTGCCCAAGGACATCCGGGCGTTCATGGCCAGGGCCGGAGAGCTCGGTGCCGATCAGGCGCTGACGTTCCTCCGCGAGGTCGACAACATCAACATGCGACGACGCACCCGCATGGTCGAGTTGGCGCGGGAAGCGTGCGGCTCGCTACTCGGTGCCCGGGTGGCTGTGCTCGGTGCGGCCTTCAAGCCCGACTCCGACGACGTTCGTGATTCACCGGCCCTCAACGTGGCCGGTCAGATCCAGCTCCAGGGTGCAACGGTCAACGTGTACGACCCGAAGGCGATGGAGAACTCCAGGGCGCTGTTCCCCACGCTGACCTACAACAACACCGCTCTCGAGGCCTGCGAGGGTGCAGACGTGGTGCTGGTGCTGACGGAGTGGAAAGAGTTCAAAGCTCTCGTTCCCAGCGACCTGGACGGAGTGGTGCGCAGCAAGAAGCTGATCGATGGCCGCAACTGCTTGGACCCGGAGCAGTGGCGGGCGGCAGGGTGGAACTACCGAGGCCTGGGTCGTCCCTGAGCGCGACCAGGCACATCGATCGCACAATTCATTCAATGGAATGAACTGTCGGCCCGTTGTGCTTGCAGGTATCTGTAATTCGCATTCACGCACACTGACATATGAGGCGAACGCCTCGCTTTGCACTCGTCGACAAGTGCTGATGTTTGTTAAAAGCGGTCGACACCGCGGTTGACGGGTAAATCACCCGATAAACAGCGGTGAACACTGTGAGTGGTCACTAAAGTGCGTCGATCGTGCTCGTGTGTAACGTTTTTGGACCCCGCGGCGGTTACACCTTGGAAGTCCCAGTCACCCGTTTCGCCTAGTCAGCGTATGTGTGGTAAACCGAACGGACGCTGTTATGTGTCTGTGATCTGCGCCGCTCGCGTGGTGCTTCCTATTGCAGCGTGGGACTATTCCAATTCGATACCAGTCGCATTCCGGATTGATTCGGATGTCAGACCAGCGTCCACCGAAGGTGGTCGCGGAAGCGCAGAAGGAGGGGAGCAGGTGGCATCTGTCGGGGCGGCACCACGCTCACTCTGGGGATCCTCGCGGTCCGGGGAGTTGAAGACTCGCAAGCTCACGTCGCGGCACGTGTGGGAGCGCCAGTACATCGCCCGCCTTCGGGTGACCGACGTACTGGCAGTCGTCCTGTCCGTTGCCCTCGCCCAGATCGTTCGCTTCGGAGGGGTCGAAACCACCGGTTTAACAAACTCGGCGATCTATACCGGCGTGTCGGTTGCAGTGGCTAGCGTTTGGATCGCGTTTCTCGCTATCTTCCGAACCCGGTCGACGCGGGTGATCGGCAACGGTGCCGAGGAGTACCGCCGCATCGTGTCGGCCACCTTCCGGCTCTTCGGTGTCATCGCCATCGTCTCCCTGCTTTTCCGTATCGACTTTGCACGGCTGTACCTGGCCATCGCGCTTCCCGTGGGATTGGTGGCGTTACTAGTCAGTCGCTGGCTGTGGCGCAAGGTGGTCACTCGACTCCGCAGCGAAGACAAGTACAAGACGTCGGTGCTGATCGTCGGAAGCCGATCGGCCGCGGTCTCGATGGCGCAGTCGTTCGAGCGTTCGCCCTCCTCAGGCTACGCAGTGGTGGGAATGTGCATGCCTGGCTACGAGGTGCCGAGTGATGGAATCGTTCACGTCGAGGGTGCAGATATTCCGGTACTCGGTAGTGAAAGAGACGTCCTCGCCGCAATCGACGAGTGCGGTGCCGATACGGTCGCGGTGACGGCCACCGAACATCTCGGGCACAAGGGCATTCGCAAGATGATCTGGGACTTGGAGAAGAAGAACGTCGACCTGGTGGTCGCGCCCGGCGTCGTTGATGTTGCCGGCCCTCGTTTGGTGATGCGGCCAGTCGCAGGGTTCCCTCTGATTCACGTCGAAAAGCCGCAGTACAACGGTGCGACGCGATTCAGCAAGGTCGCCTTCGACCTGACGTTCGCCGCGCTGGTGCTGGTGGTGATCTCGCCAATCCTGCTTGCGGTAGCGATTGCAGTCAAAGCTACGAGTCGCGGGCCGGTGTTCTACAAGTCGGAACGGATGGGCATCGACGGCAAACCGTTTTCGATGATCAAGTTCCGCAGCATGACCATCGATGCGGACAAGCAGGTTGCACATCTGCTCGACCGGAACGAGGGTGCCGGCGGGGTGCTGTTCAAGATGCGCGATGACCCGCGGGTAACGCCGGTCGGCAAGATCCTGCGGCGCTTCAGTCTCGATGAGCTCCCGCAGTTCATCAACGTCCTTAGGCGTGAGATGAGCGTCGTGGGGCCGAGACCACCACTGCGCCGCGAGGTAGAGACCTACAACGGTGAGGTTCGTCGGCGATTGTTGGTCAAGCCGGGAGTCACCGGCTTGTGGCAAGTCAGTGGGCGATCGGATCTTTCTTGGGAAGAGACCGTGCGCCTTGATCTTTCCTATGTAGAGAACTGGTCAATGGTGGGGGATCTACTCATTATCGCCAAGACCATGAAGGCAGTAGCTGGGAGCGACGGGGCTTACTAGGGGTGACCGTCCAAATAAGCCGACGACCAGTCATAAAACTGTTAAAGGCCAATCCACTCGGCAGAGAAGACCGCTTCTCTGCAATACATGTGCTGATCGGAGACAACGTTGAGGTCAGCTAATCAAGGCATCACCGACGGAGCATGGTTGGCCGAAATCCGGGCAGAAACGCGCTCACTCTTGACTCGACATATACCGACGGACGAAGTCGCGCTTCTCGACATACCGACGCACATGAACGTCGGAGACACGATGATCTGGGAGGGCGAGCTTCAATATCTTCGTAGCCTTAGAAAAAATGTAGTATACGAAGCAGATCAAGCGCGGTTCGACCCACAGACGCTCGAAGAGAGCGCGGCAGACGCGACGGTGCTGCTTCACGGAGGCGGGAATTTCGGGGATGTATGGGGTGGCTTCCAACAGTTTCGCGAAGAAGTCGTTGGCAAGTTTCCTCATCGTCGGATCGTTCAGCTTCCGCAGACGGTCAAATTCAGCGACGAATCAGGTCTGGTAAGAGCAAATGAGATATTTGGCAAGCACCCCAACTTCATATTGATGGTGCGAGACCTAGGCTCTCTAGACACAGTCAGGCGACACATGCCCGACGTGAACGTTGTTTATTGTCCAGACATGGCACTCGGCATCGAGAACTTCCGCGGTCGACAACGTAGTCGTGCCAAATACCGGTGCTTAGTTATCGCGCGTACTGACCACGAGAAAGCCGCAGACCTTTCTTTGGTGGATGCGCCGAGTGTAGATTGGGGATTGACTGGGCCAGCATACTTACAGTGGAAGCTGGCAAGAATACCCGGTGCTATGGTGCGCCGACTTCGCAGTCGGCGAATAGGCAGAGCTGTATATCCTCTACTCCGTATGGGGTATTCCTCTATGCGTCGACTCAATCTGGACTCTGGCGTATCAATGGTGAGCTCTGCGGATGTAATTGTCACAGACCGACTCCATGTCCACGTGCTATCGGGACTCTTGGGGCGAGAGCACATTGTGCTCGATAATAACTATGGCAAAGTAAAGTCAATATTTGACAATTACACCCATAACTTTCCAACGGCTCACTTCGCCCACGATGCGAGGGCGATTAAGTCGATTTTGGCAAATATTAGGCTTGAAAATGATGGTGATCCAAATGATAGGTAAACTCCTCTACCTCACGACCTACGAGCATGACAGGCAAGATCTCGGCGGAGCTTCGTGGGTGGACGCCAGAGTGCTGGACGAGCTAAGACGAAATTTCGACGTGTCTGTGTTCCCGATTGTGAATACTCTTGACGAGACACCTGTTCCGCTCGAAGTGCGGGGAAGTTTCACGGCGCTTCTTAAGACTGCCTGGCAAATGCTGACGCAACGTCAGTGCTATCAAGAAGCGAAATTTAAGTGGTCACCTGCATGGAACTCAAAGAAAAGTAAGTTAGTTGACGAACTTAATTGGTTCAAACCCGATGTGATAGTAACCAGTCAATGGCCCGCCTTACTTATGGCTGTTGACGCGAAACTACACGGTGTACTACATATAGCGCATAACGTCGACAGTGTACTGTCGGAACTGTACGACCCTACGCCACTCCGCGTTATTGGAAACTTTAGGCGAATGGCCGAACGGGAAAAAGAGCTCCTCCAACATTGCGTTGAGGTCCTTGCGATCTCTGCTACGGATACAGAACGAATACGCGGGTGGGGTCTGAATGCGAACCATCTAATCATCAAACCTCCTTCTGGTATGAGCAGGAGATCCGGTCGCTGGGCAATCGGCTTTATAGGGAAGGCATCTTGGCCGCCGAACAAGGACGCGATCACAAATCTTGTCCGGACTGTCATGCCGGCGGTTCGAGAGAAGATGCCAAGCAGGGCACCTTCACTAGTAATTGCGGGCCGGGGAAGCGAGCACTGGGATGGGAACGAGGGTGTTCGGGTGCTGGGTGCAATCGACGACGTCGAAGATTTCTACTCCCAGATCGACTTGGTTGTTGTCCCACGAACTTCACAGACCACCGGAGTCAGCATAAAGTTACTAGAAGCTGTAGAGCACGGGGTAACAGCTATATCGACGAGGGTAATGGCCGACGACGCGGGCCTCACTGACGGTTTTATCAGTGCGGACACCCTGGATGAGATTGTCCAAAAAGTAGTCGACTTCTATCAGCATGGCGGTGCCGCCATAGCTAAAATGAACGAGGACAATCACGAAAATAGCCACGCGGACTCTGTTTGCATCACCGATATCCTATCTAGAATAGCGCGGTGATCACGATGAGATATGGACAGTTTGTAGGCGAATTTTTCAATAAACACATCACGACTGACCAGGAGTTTCTGAACTTGGCACTCGAGCGAAAGCTCGGTCGTACTCAGACCGTCAATCTGCATCATGTCGCACTTTTGCGAAAAAATGCGGGCTTTCGGGCTGCGTTTTACGCTGCCAATCACCTGACCGCTGATGGCTGGCCGGTGGTACTCACGCTAAAATTGGCCGGAATTCGTGCCCAGAGGGTTACAGGTGCAGACTTCGTGGAGCACCTGGTGCGAAACGCTCGAACGCGGGGGCTGAAGGTCGGACTGCTTGGAGCGTCAGAATCCGCTGGCGACGCATTTACTACGCTCTTAACAAATCACGCATCTGAACTGGCCTTTCGCGAACACGGTCAAAGAAACGATTGGCAGATCGAGACCCTATCGGCGCGAATAGCCGCCCACGAATTGGACGTGTTGCTCATTGCGGTCTCTCCTCCCTGGGGGGATATCCTAGCTTCCGAGATCGCTGAGAGGAATGGTGGCAGTTGTATAGTCGCTGTCGGAGGCGCGATCGATATGGTTGTCGGGAACAAACGCCGAGCCCCAAATTTCATCGCTAAAGTTGGCCTTGAGTGGCTGTTCCGCGCATCACAAGACCCTAGGCATCTATTCCGACGGTACGTGGTCGACTGTGGGGGTACGTTTGCGATATACCTCCTTCCCCTGTGGCTACGGCTGATCGCGTCCCGGACTTTCCGTAGTTTTCCTATCGGGCGCGAAATTCAGTCCAATGCTTCGAAGGAGCAACTGCGATGATCCCGCTTGTTCTGCACACCCCGCCTGGTCACGGGACATCACAGTGGGAAGCCAGGCATTCGGCTGGTGAGGTTCCCGACCGCTGGCTGTACGGACTCGACTCGCTCGACGATGGGGCGCGGTTCCATGTGCAGTCAAGAGAGTTGCGTGAGCTCGGTCATCTCGGCCGGGTGCGGTCTTTTGGAAGATCGTTTGTCCCGAAGAAGTCAACGCGGCTTCCACCACCGAGTGGTCTTCACTTCACGTGGGACGAATTACGAGCAGTGCACATGCTGGACCAAAACCCGGACATAGAAGCGTGTGCATCCGGTGCAATATGGTGCATCGATGAGCAATTGCGGCAGCCGCTTAATCCGAAAAACCTGGTAGTTAGAAACGCCTTGAGGCGTATGTCACTTATTTGGTGTTTGGTTGACGCCCAAATCCCGCTGGTCAAGCAGTGGCTCGGAGAATCAGCAAACGTAAAGGGTTTAACATTCGGAATCGACACTTCTTTCTATAAGGAGGTTCCTTATCCGGACGGACCTTTGAGAGTTCTCTCATTGGGTTCTGATCGCGATAGAGACAGTGAGACTTTGGTCAAGTCAGTAGCCCAGGTCTTGTCCCGAGTACCGGGCGCATCCGCTAAAATCCAATGTCCGCCGGGGACGATTCTACCCACCGGAGCAGCGCGGTTGGAGAGAATGAACCACCGCGATGTGCGGGCCCAGATTGCACAAAGTCATGTAGTAGTCATTCCAACCAGGCCAAACACGCATTTTTCGGGGATGACTGTAGCACTAGAAGCGATGTCAATGGGCCGTCCCGTCATTGCGACCGCAACCTTGGGTGCCGAACAGTACATCACCCACGGTACGGACGGATTTCTTGTGGGCAGCGGCAATAGTGCTGAGTTCGCGAAGAGCATACTGGAAATCCTAAAAAATCCGGGAATGGCGCAAGAAGTCGGCAAGGCGGCTGCAGACGTTGTAAGAGCAAAGTTCGACTCTAAGTTGATGGTAGCCGCAATGAAGGAAAACTTCGGAGCTCTATACGAACCCCGGCCGAGTGCTTCGGTGCATGAATACGCGGAAACGTGTTGTGATTAGGCCGATGTCCATGAAGATAAAGAAGGTCGTACCAATGCGGACTCCTCAGCAAACGAAAAGTCCGCTCCTCGCAATGGGGCTCATGGCTTCCCTGGGGCTAGGCGCTGCAGCAACACATTCAACGATGGTGCTCCCTTTCGTTTTAGGCCTGGCTGTAGTAGTCGTGTTGGCAACGACTGATTCGTACACATCTTTGGCAATCATTGCCTCCGCATTGGTCGTTCTATTGTTGGCGCCGCTGCCATCTAGTGTGCCAACTGCAATATATTTTGCAGGCGGATCCTTGTATTTTGCGGATATAATCAGTGGTCTCGGTATCTTACTAATTTGCATGTTAGGTGCCACGAGCTCAAAACTTAGGGGTGGCATCTACATCTTTTGCTTGATGGCGGCTCTCTTTCTAGTCGTCGGATTGATAAGTGGAGCAACGCCTGGAGCCGCGTTCGCGGACGTCCGGGGGCCGTTGAGACTGGTTGCCGGTGCTGTCGTCGCCTATCAGCTGTTCGTGCTGAATCGCGTAAGGGCTACTCGACTGTTCGTTTGTTTGTCGGCGCTTATAACCGTTTGGACTGCGGTGGTAGTCGCGTCGATCGCTTTCCTCGGCGTTTCAGCGTTCGACATCCGAACGTCGAATGCCGCGGTCTACACCACTAGCAAAAGTATTGTCTATGACACTGCTCGTGTTACTCCCGATTCGGGACTCACTTGCGTGGTTATTGTTGGATGCCTCTTATCAATGCGCTTGATATGGAAGTACACGCCGATCGCCCAGCCGGCAATATGGCTAGTGGTGGTGGGGTCAGGACTGTTCGTGGGGCTGGTGTCGTATACGCGTGGCCATTTTCTTGTCCTCGCGCTAATCCTACTTCTGATGACGGTGGTGTCACGTTCGCGGCTACAGACATTCGTGCGTATTGGGACCGGAGCGTTAATTGTGACGCTATTTGCATGGCTAGCTTATGGTTTTTTGGATGCTGTCGATGCACAATATGCGAGATACTTTCTCCAACCATTGTCTGCCTTTCGGGGAAAAGTGTTGGACGGACTTCTTGTCGAAAATGTACAGGTGGATACTAGCGCCCTTTGGAGGGTACGGGAGAGCCAATTAGCGCTCGAATACTTCAGTAAAAACTGGATCTTCGGAAGTGGCTTCGGTGCGAGATATCGAACCTTTACGCGGGGCGAAATATTTGATGGTGTGCGTGGCTTAACCTACATCCACAATGGGTACCTCTGGATTCTGGTAAAAACCGGATTGATTGGCGCGATTGCTGTCCTACTGGCCGGTGCGCTGGCAATAAGAAGGGTCCTTACAGTTAGTCAATCGAGCGGGCTGCATCGCGCCACGGTTTTGGGGTTAGTTGTTTTAGCCGCTCTGGCAACGCAAATGATCACTTCACCCACGATCATCGAGAACGCGAACTCGTTACTGGTTGGGATCATAGTTGGTTCCGTAGGATATTCTCTTCGTCCGGAGGCGAAGCCCGATGATGCCGAGCCGGTTCGCGACATGAAACGGGTGTTGCCAGGAGCTCGTGTGGTGGAGGAGTCCCGATGAGGGTCGGATTGGTGGGGGGCTTACCCCCTTTCATGGGTGGTGGCGGTTTGGAAGTCCAGATCGACAAGACTGCGGAGGCCCTCCGAACACAGGGGGTCGATGTTTTTGTTTCACATACATCTAACGAGAGTGATAAGCCCCTAGACATCATTCATATGTTCGGGGCCGACCCGTCTAATTGGAACTACTTGCGAAATTGGACTATAAATAGGTGCCCGCTAGTCGTTTCTCCGGTTTTGGTCTTCGATTCCATGAGACAAGCGAGGTTTGAGCGTTATCTCTCCAGGCTGCGCATTGGCCCGACCACAACCAGCGGTATGAGGCGTGGTGTGGTTCTCGCAGCTGATCACGTCGTCGCTTTACACGACGGCGAGCGTGAGCAGGTGATTCGTTGGTACAGCGTTTCTAGTGAGTCGGTCTCCGTAGTGCCGAATGGCTCTTCCGCCATTCCTGCCGACGGGGACCGCGCGGGCCCCTTGTTCTTCGTCTGTGCGGGAACAATCAACGCGAGGAAGGGCCAGCTTGCTCTAATTCGTGATTGGCGTCCGGAATTCCCGGACCTTGTACTGGCCGGGCCACTTAGTTTGCAGGGTTCGGAAGCGCGAGAGTTCGAGGAAATACTTCGGTCTAAGCGAAATATCGTTTGGCGTGGGAGAGTCAGCCACATTGATTTGTGGTCGCTGCAAAGTCGGGCTTGTGCAACCGTATCGTACAGTCAGTCAGAAGGAGAAAGCTTGGTTGTCCTTGACAGCTTAGCTCTGAACACACCGGTGCTTGTACGGCAAAGCGCAGCAACCGAGCATTTGCGTAGACGTTATGGAAACGGCGTTTTACCATTCGACACGGTAGACGATTTCGTCTCGACCGTTAGTTCGTTAGTGGCCGGCTCATCACACACGTCAGAACGCACCTTCCCGATGCCACCGAGATGGTCCGAAGTTGGGAGCCGCCTTGTTAGCATTTACGAGCGTTTAAATGGGTGTTCGCTGTGACGTCGGAGGTTGCAGCAAAGCGGCGAACTGTCTTTGGGGCAGTAACGTCCAGTGCGTCATTGGGTATTTTTTCGCTGCTGGCTGGACTTCTGATGCTACCGCTGATTTTCAGCCGGGTAGGTGTGTCCGAATACGGTGTCTGGATCATTCTGACGACGATGACGACGTATCTCTACCAGTCAGATTTAGGTATGGGTAGCGCCGTCATTCGCTACGCCTCTGTTGCGCGCTCCAGAAATGATCGTGAAGGTCTGTCCAAAGTCTCTTGCTCCAGTCTGATGTGGATGACGATTGTTGGAGTTGTTGTAGCGCCCATAGCCGGGCTGTGTTTCTATTTCGGGTTGGGCTCGGTCTCTAGAGATGCGGGGATAGGACTCGAGGTGTTTGTGGCCGTGTGTGTATTTTCTTCGGTTACAATCTCACTTCTAGGCCTCAGATGTTTTTCTGCACTGATGCAGGGTTTAGGTTTTTGGTCGCTTGAAAAGAAGTTTCAAATGGTTGGGCTCTTAATCCGCGTTGTCGGCACTGTAACAGTCTGCCTATTTTATCCTCACATCTTGGTTCTGGCGCTTGTCGAGACTCTTGCGATTATAATTCCCGTCTTCTTATCGTCATTCTATGTGTTGCACATGAATGTATTCGATTTCGGAAGAGAATTTATTTCCTTTGCTCAAATTAAGCATCTGCTCTCGTACAGCCTCCGAGTGTTCGCAGTAGGTGCAGTAGGTACCGCAATAATACAGGCGGGAGTAATTATAGCCGGAGTAATAGTTTCGCCAGCGGTCGCGGCATATTACAGTGCCGTGCTTAGGCTTTACCTCGCGGTGCGGCAGGCCATTACCTGGGTCGTCGAACCGTTTGTGCCTGCGTTGGCACGACTTCATAGTTTGTGTCAGGATCGCGATCGCAAATTCTCGCTCGCTGTGATTTCTGTTTCCACTCTGGTTGGCGGGATCGGCAGCCTCGCGCTCTTAGTTTCATCGAAGGACATTCTACGACTATGGCTTGGCGAAGGCGTTCCAATCGCGACGTTGGATGTCTGTCTCATGCTGATGATGGCGGGTATGTTTGTAAATAGTCTTCATATTGGTTCCATCAGTGCGTTGAATGCGATGGAAAGGCCGGGTGCATACTTTACTCTACAGCTAGTATGGCTAGTTTCTACGGTTGCGCTATGCGTCGTGCTGGGTAAACAATTGGGAATTGTAGGAATATCTTTGGGTAATATGTTGCCGATAGTGTTCCTTGAGTTTTTCTACGTCAGAAAGTTCCTCCGGTTGCTGAATATTAAGTTCAGGAAGTGGTTTCTTGTGTGCCTTATGCCGCTTATTTTGCTGTGTTCGGTCGGTTTAGCTGTGGGGGCACTGTTTTCGTTAATTTCTCTTGCTCTTACTGACGATTTACCGCGTATGGCCGCCGGTTTCGGCTTTGCATTCGGAGTTGGAGCGATGTTATTTATTTCCAGAAGATCCGAATGGATTCGTTCTGTTCGGGATTCTCTAAGTCTAACTGTTTAGTTTTTTATGTGACCAGTAGAAAGAGGACGGTATGGACCCCGCAGCACTTTGGTTTCTGTCGTGCAAATTGCATCATCGCGGATGGAGGGTCGGTGCAAAGCTAATAAAGATGGTTAACTTCTTAGTTTTTCATGCTGTTCTTCCAGTTGAATGTGAGTTGAAGTCTAAAGTTACCCTCTGGCATCGTGGGTTAGGTACGGTTATTCACCCGAATTCGACAATAGGGTCTGGTGTTGTCATCGGTCATGGGGTGACCTTCGGTGCGTCTTCTAATGTTGCTGGATCTCCGTTGAGGGTTATTATCGAGGATAATGTTACGATCGGCGCGCACGCTTATATTGCAGGTTCGCGTGGCCGCGCGATTGTCATTGGCGAGGGTTCAATCATCGGTGCACACGCAGTCGTGACCGAGGACGTCCAATCGGGGGCCAGGATGGTCGGCCCCAAAGCGGTGGATATTGCTAGTCGACGCGCATAACACAATTGGTGGTCCATTTTCCCCTGGCGCGCAGGCCAACACGGTGTCCGTTAGTGAGCACGTATTACGCGCTGCGTTTTAATTAAGGCGTCAACGGCGGCGGGAGCTGGCGACGGCGTGTGTTCTGTCTATAGGGTTGCTCTACTACGGGTGGAGTCGTCAGCGCCAGGTTCCGCCCTGGTCCTGAAGTTTTCCGTCAGGTTTGTCGTGAAACTGGCATTCGGTTTATAAGCAGGGCGGCTTCTTCGCTGCGCTAGCGTTCCACAGACTTCGCGGCGGCGGAAACGCCCGACCAGCCGGAGCTTCGGTACTGTTCCTTGACGATCGTGCTGAGCGTCGCGGTTCTCCCTCTCGCTACGGACACGGGTCGACTGCTGGTGTACGCTCTTCAGGCCGTGATGGCGCTGTGCGCGGTCGCCCTGTCGGTTTTCGGGCAGAGTCCGCATCAGAGTCGGCGGCTTGTTCGCTATTGCTACGTTTGTCTCGGTCAATCCGTGTCGATTCATATTCCCGTTTGCGCCCGCGCCCGTTCGGGCACTTGGAGTCTTGGCACAGCGCCAGCACAGAACTTGTGCTGGTTCTGACGCTTCTGGCTGTGATTCAAGCTGTCGTTGCCAGCCATTGTTGGGCTGACTAATCCACATCGAGTGGATGCTCTTTTCCCGAGATTGGAACTTGCGCGTCCTACCGGAACAACTGTGCCGAGCAAGTCTCACAGCAACGCACTGACTACTGCGCTAGCGATAATTTGGTGACCCCCGTTGTTCGGATGTAGGCCGTCGGGGTCGATCATGTCGGGATGATCGGCCAGTGTCTCACCGATATCGAGATATCTGGCCTCTGCGCTTGCTGTGGCGGCCTTCACCCCGTCGATCAGGGTCGCGAAGTCCGCCGGCGGTTCGGTCGAATCCCAGATCGGGCTGGTGACTATAAGTTCCGTGTTCGGTGCCGCGGCCTCGATGGCCGAGAACAGTGACGATGCAACGGCACCGGTGACGCTCGCGGTACCGGCCTCGTAATCGTTGCGGCCACCGGACACAACGACGATGTCCGGCTGGGCCGCGGCAACCACATCCAGCTTGATCGCGTAATCGGTCTTCTGCCCGAGATAGGTCGTGGTGTACCCGGAGCCGCCCTCGGCAAGGTTGAGCTCCGACCACCCCATCGCCGCCGACACGAGCGTCGTCCAGCGCTGTCCATTCGAGGACGCACCGATGCCCTTGCTGTACGAGTCGCCCAGGAATGCGACCACGGGCACGGAATCCGGAATGGACACAGGTGTGGGTGTTGCTGCCTGGGGAGCCTCGGACCGTGACCCGATCTGCCATCCCACGATTCCGCTGAACGCCACGACCAACACCGAGACAGCGATCGAGATGAGCACCGTTCTGCGCCCCGTCATGATGCCCCCACTTGCCACCGCGTCACGAGATCGACCGCCGGCAGGACACGCCTTTCGGATGGGTCATCGCGACCCGCATCGTGTGGACCATGTGCTCCCACGACGGAAATTCGAAACCGGACGGCAGTGGGCGCGGACCGCTGGACAGGCTCATTGTCATGGCCTGCGCTACCGCGTCCATGTCGGTGGGATCGCAGTACCGCACCGACTCACCGAGCAATTCTCGAAAGATGGGGCGGTCGCTCACCAGCACCGGTGCCCCGAGGCGTAGCGCCTCGAGTGGAGGCAGACCGTAGCCCTCGTTCAGTGAGAGGTATACGAACAGTGCGGCATTTCTATACAGCCATGCCAGCTGCTCGGTCTCGACGAAACCGGTGTAGCGAATGGAGCCGTCGTCGATAGCAGCGAGTACCTCCTGTTCGAGCTGATCGGCCTTCCCGTTGGCCGGCCCCACGACCACGAACGGGCGGTTGGGTGAGATCGCCCCCGAACGCACTGCTGCGGAGAGTGTTGTTGCCAGATTCTTCCGGGTGTTCAATCGACCGACGGACAACACGAAGGAGCCGGGACGGAGGTCGAGTGCGGGAGGTGGTTGCGGATCGGCGTCGAGCAAGGATTGCGAGATGCCGAAGCCGGTGACCGCCGTGGGCGTCAGCCGAGGGTTGTGCTGAACGATGCGCGCCGCCTCGGTGTTGCTACTGACGAACAGCACGGTCGCGAAACGGGCGGCAATCATGATGGGCGAGAGGTAGATCCGCTCAATGCGGGTGAACCACTCCGGGTTGGATTGGAACAGCGCATCGTGCACGAAGACGGCCGATTTACCCAGCAGCGGAGAATAATTCGATCCCCACGCCATGTCATACGGGCCGAGGCGTACCCGAAGCGACAGCTCCACCATGTTCTTCAGCGGCTGCGTCGGCAGGTATGTGCGGATCCATCGCACCCCTCGCCGATCCAAGTCTGCCGCCTCCGCCGGTGTGGGACTGCGCCGCAGCGCGACGGTCAGCACATCGCCAGGAAACTCACGTCGCCACGCCGCGATCTTCTCGTGTGTGATGACTATGCCGGCGGGCGGACCGTCGAACCAGTAGTACCCGTCGAACAGGACCCTCATGTCGTCTCCGTTCTGTCGCGTCGGGGCAGTACGACGAGCATCGCCACCGACACCGCGATGCGTAGCGCGCTCAGGACTATCAACGTCCACACCAAACCTGCTGCATTGCCAACGAATACGCCGATCGCCTGGCTACCTACGTCGACGAGCACCGAGGCCAGTCGCGCTCGATGTGTGAATACAGGGCCGACGAAGAATCGGGTGGCCATCAGTGCCACCTCGAAGGTCTGCGCAGACAGGATCGCCATACCCACCGGAACCACGTACGGCAGCGCAGCGGCGGGACCGATGTCGGAGAACACCGTCGAAAGCGCCGTGTAACCCACCACCCCACACGCGCCGAGGCCGAGGGCCACCGCGATGTTCCAGCGCACCGAGACCGCGAGTACTGCACGGGTGCCCTGCGCACTGAGTGTGGCGAACTGTTTGAAGATCAACGGCTGGATGCTCTGGATGATCACGAACGCCGGCGCGAACACCAACAAATAGGCGAACCGGATCCCGGCAGTGGCAGTGTCGTCCTGAATCAGATATAGCAGCAGCGTGGCGATCTGGCTTCCGAATCCCAGGTAGACGGCCTCTGCGGTGATCCGCCACGCGATGGAGAAGTGCGAATCGGACTTACTGGTGGAGGTGGCTGTGCCGCAGAAGACGAGCCCGGCCGCGAGCACGATCAGCAGCGTGCAGAACCAGATCGGCAGCAGCGCTGTGTTGTCGACACCGAGTGCGATCGTTCCCGCGGCCAAGAGCGCGCCGACGGCATAGAGCCCCGCCAACAGTGCCGCACGCGAGTAGCTGCCACGGATGATGAGGACCTGACGCGGCAGATCGGAGATCACCATCGTCGCTGCCAGAGCTCCCACCGCGGCGGCATAGCCCCAATCGCCGCCGTGGCGTATCCACGCGAACGAAGCAACACCGACGACGGTCGCGAAGACAAGGGTTCCGCGCCAACTCGACCACCGGTCGATGGAATCCTCGGGGCGGATGCCAATTCGTGCTGCGTCGACGATGGGGGCGTAGATCCCCCACGCTCGTGAGGTCCCGACGGCGATGAAACCCAGTGCGGCACCGACCGACAGCGAAGCGAATTCGCCTACCGTCAGCGACACACCGGCCGTGACGTTGAAGACGAAGAAGCCGAGGGACCACAAGCCTTGGTCGAGAGTGCGGACCAGGATCCCGGCTCGGGTGACGGTCGAGTTCTCCACCGAGCGGCTCGCGGTCATCGTGGCCGACCTACCCGGCCGGGCATCGCTGTGCTGAACGCCAGGCCCTCGGCGTAGAGCTGCGCGGCGAGGTCGACGAACCGCTGCTTGGTCCACTGCGTCGTGCTGATGCGCGGCATGGTGGATGCCCGAACGACGGCCGCCGCCAACATGTCCCGGGTGGTCGTCGGGTCGGCAGCGAGCACGACCCCGGACGTTCCCGAATCCTCGAGCACCGAGCTGGCGCCGGTTCGCTCGAAGCACACCACCGGGAGCCCGCACGAGGCCGCCTCGCCCACCACGCCGCTCGCACCTTCCCGACCCGAGGGATGCATCAGCACATCCGAATGGACCATCATGTCCAATACCGCTGCGCGGTCCAGGGATCCGTGGAAGGTCACTCGATCGTGCACGCCCAGAATCTCTGCCCTTCTGTGCAGGTACGCGCCGTGGCTCGTGCTGTCGAAGCCCACGATGTGCAGGTGGGCGTTCTGCAGCATGGTCGACGCCAACGCCTCGATCGCCAGTTCCTGCCGCTTGCGCGTGATGAGGTGCCCGACGACGAGGATCTCGATTCCGTCGTGGTCGGCCCGAGACGGCCGTGCGGTGGGAAGATCAACCACGACGTTGGGAAACCGCCGGAACTCGGTATCAATTTGTCCGACAGTCGCTTCCATCGCTCCGTTCTGCGCGAGTACGAGATCGCATTGCCGCGCGATGCGCGTCGCCGGAATCGATGCCACACGGTCCCGAACCGTCTGCAGAATCCTCTGTCGACGTGATGCGGGCGAGGTGGGCGAAATGGCGAACACCGCGGCGACGCCGCCCGCCCCGACCGGCCCCCAGACTTTGTAGGTGTTCGGTGACATCCTCGTGATCGGTGTCGACAGTATCTCCGATGCGAACGTCACGTGATGCGCGTAGACCACGGAGTGTCTCCGCTCGATCTCGCGAATGTGTCTGACAGCCAGTCGAACCCATAATTCGTGCTCGAGCCGGGTGAACCGAGGATAGTGCCAACGAAAGAACGGCGGTGCCAGTGGAATCTCGACGGTGACGATCTCGAGGTGCTGCTCGAGCTCGGCAGGAACCCGCCCGGCGCAGGCTTGGGCAGAACGGCGCATCGTCACCAGGACCACCGTTGCATCCACGGTTCGAGCGTGCTCGAGGGTGGCGATCAAGAACTGCCAGCCGATCCCCGGTTCGCTGGGCATGTCCGGGTGAACCGTGAACGAGGACAACACGATTGCATGCGGTCGACCATCGGACGCCGTGAAGGTCATCGCGACCCCGCGAGGCGATGCCGTCTGCGCCGTCGGGGCGATCCGTGGGATGCCGGCGTCCGGGCATGCGTCTCTGCGTTCCGAATCGGTGTGGTCGCCGTCAGTGCGAGGAAGACCCAGGGGAATGCAAACCAGATCACGCTGGTCACGGATGTGCAGATCGCCAATCCCAGAAACAAGGGAAGGGCGTGCGCTTTGTCTCGGGCGGCCAGGAACAGTGCGACGGCGAAGACGGCGAAGAAGGCCGAGCCCACAAAGCCCACGTCGTACAGAAGTGACAGCCACATCGAGCTGAGATACGCGGGGCCGGTATTGGTCGGGTCGACGGGGTTGAACTGCGAGAACGTGTTCAGTCCGGTTCCGAACGACGACGCGCCCCAGCCGCGTGCGGCAATTTGATCGATCGCGTTGTTCCACAGTTGGACGCGGTAGGCACCGGTCCCGCTCTGTGTGTCGATCACGTGGACCACGCGCCACAGAAACGTGTCTTCGTCACCCACGCGGTAATACACGTCCTGCAGGTAGAAGGCGACGAGGGTGAACGCGGCCACCGCCGAGACTACGGCTGTGGGATAACGCTTGACGCAACGGAACAAGACGCAGACGGCGAGGAGCGCAAGGGCAATCCAGGCCGATCTGGTGGACGTCAGTATCAGTGCGATGGTGATCGGGATTGTCATCACCAGAACGTGTTTCGTCACGGCCGGTGTACCGGCGAAGTAGTAGACGATGCCCAGCCATCCGAAGCACAAGCAGCCCATGATGTTGTACTCGAAGGCCAGGCCGTCGATGCGGGTACTCGGATCGAGTACGAAGGCAGCGATGCTCACGACGCAGATGAACCCGAGAATGGTTGTGCCGGAACGGACGATGAACCTCAGGTCGAGGGCCGACGTGACCAGTGGAACCACCGCGACGAGCGCGACTAGCAGCTGGATGGCCATGCGCAGGCTCGCTCCGGGGTCGAGAGCGAAGACCATGCTCGACGCGAGTCCGACTGCGATGAGCCCGGCCCCGCCGAGGACGAGACCCGGACCGAGTGAGTTGCCGACGCTCGCGGACGGGTTCCGCCGTACATGGGCGTGCAGGGCGAGCAGGAACAACGGTGTTGCGAAGTATTCGGGACGAATGCTCAGCCCTGCGACCGTCACCTGAACACCGTTGGAGCACAACGCGAAGAAGAAGACGCACCATGCCCATTCCATGCTTCTCAAGGATCCGACAGCGAGGACAGCAGCAATGGCCGCTGCCAGCGCGATCGAGGCGATCGTAGGAACGGCCAGCGCCAGGTACACGACGACGGAGGCAGCGCAGAGGAGTCCTGTCATTTCTGCAGAGGATGGGCCTGCTCTGCGGCCTACTCGCCCGGTGAGGAACATCGGGTCAGTGCCGGTTGGTGCGCACGGGTGCGGATTGTGTCGGCGGTGTCGGCACTCGACCGGGCTCGAAGTCGTAGCCGTACTGATCTCGTCCGCGTCCCGTTGCCGGGACCATCGACATGACCACACCGAGCAACGAGGCACCCACGTTCTCGAGGTTGGCCGCAGCGCGCGTCAATTCCTCGCGGCGGGTGTATCCGTACCGCGTGACCAGGATGGTGCCATCGCATTGCGTGGCGAGAGTGGCGGCGTCGGTGACCGGCAACAGGGGAGGCGAATCCACCACCACGTAGTCGAAGGCCCGCCCCAGATCGCGCAGAAGTGATTGGGCGGTGGAGCTTCCCAGCAATTCGCTCGGATTGGGCGGGGCCGGGCCCGAACCCAGCGCCCACAGATCGGTGTGGCCGGTTGTCTGCACCACCTCGTCGAGACCGGCGTCGTGTGCGAGCACGGAACTGACACCTACCGAGCCGACGATGCCGAGGTAGTCGGCAATGTGTGGCCGTCGCAGGTCGGCATCGACGAGGACGACCCGGTTGCCGGATTCCGCGAGGGAGAGGGCAAGGTTGACGGCAGTGGTCGATTTACCCTCGCCCGCAATGCAACTGGTGACCAGCAGGATGCGGGGCGGATTGTCGACCGAAAGGAATTTGAGGTTCATCCGCAGTTGACGGAACGCCTCGGCGATGGGCGCGGTGGACGAACCGAAGTCGATGGGAGGGGTGTCACGGATCTTCTTGTCCAACGGGATTGACCCGATGAGCACGCTGTCGGTCAGCGCCTGGAGTTCGTCGGGTTCCTTGACGGTGTTGTCCATCCTGTCGCGAACCAGTGCGCCCGCGATGCCGACCAGAAGTCCGAGGACGAATCCGAGGGAGACGTTGCGGACCTTTTTGGGCGAGACCGGCGTGGTCGATGCCTCCGCGGTCTCGGCCACGGTCACCGCAGCGCTGGCCGTACCCCCGTCGACAGGCTTCTCCAGTTCGCCCACCAGCGTGGGGAACAGCTCGCCGATGGCGTTGGCGATGTCGCGGGCCTGAGCCGGAGACGAATCGACAACGGACGCGTCGAGTAGAACCGAATTGGGTTTGGCCGTGGCGGTGATGCAGTCGGTCAGTTCGTCCGGACTCATGGGCAGCCCGAGCTGGTCGACGACACGACGAGCCAACTCCCGGCCGGTGAGCAACTCGGTGTACGAGACGACTCGCTGCTGCGACGCCAAGTTGTTTTGGTACACGTCGCTGGACGACACCGCCGTCGTCGTGACGAAGAATTGCGTGGTCGATTGATACATCGGTGTGGACACGAGCGAGAACACGACAGCAATGAGGGTGCCGACGATGGTCGTGGCCACGATGACGAGCCACCTCGCGCGCAACGCGGCAGCGTACCGGCGAACTGTCATTCGCATCTCTCCCTCGAACTGCAGACCCTCGAACTTCGGTGTTGTGTGCCGAGCGATCAGGGAACGGTGCGTCGCCAGAATGCGCCGGAACCGTCGATGTCGATGATCTTGTCCTGAATCGAGTGAGCCCGGCGGTAGTCCCGGACAGCTTGTCCGGCCTGAGAGGAATGACTTCCATAGTCGTCCACGATGCAGAACCCGCCCGGTGAGAGCTTGGGGTACAACGACTCCAGAGCTTGAATCGTCGACTCGTACATGTCGCCGTCGAGTCGCATCAGCGCCAGCGCATCGATCGGTGCGGTCGGAAGCGTGTCCTTGAACCACCCCACGAGAAATTGCACTCGCTCGTCCAGAAGGCCGTATCGCTCGAAGTTGTGCTGCACCGTGCGGGGGCCCACCGCGAGGCCGCCGAGTTGATGGTTGCGATCGCCCGCGTCGGCGGGATACCGGGTGGCGTCTGGGGGCGGGAGTCCTTCGAACGAATCCGCAACCCATACGGTCCGACTCCGGTCACCCCAGGCGACCAAGTTCGCCTTCATGAAAATCGATGCGCCGCCCCGCCATACGCCGGTTTCGATCAGATCGCCGGGGACCCCGTCCGAGACGATCGTTGCGACGCACTCCTCGATGTTGGTCATCCGGCGCAGACCGATCATGGACTCCGCCCGGGACGGCCAGTCGAGGCCGGATTCTCGCTCGCGCTCGTTGTACGGTTTCTTGATCGCAATCTCGACACCGAATCGGCCGGCCGCATGGGCGAAGGAGCTCGCCAATCGTTTGGGTAGCGATGGATTTCCCTGCCAACGAACGCCGCCCAGCACCGAATCGTTGTCTTCCGCCAGAGCGCCCGTCAAGGCGCGTTTGACCGTGTTCAGATAAAGACCTCTGACCGAGTCGATATCGGTGACTTCCGTCGTCATTGGCAAACCATAGCAACGCATTACGTGACTCGTCGGGTGCAAGAACGATATTCGTGGCGGGACAATTCAGGTCGGTAGCAACGCTTCTTGCATTCTGGGAATCAGGTATTCGCCGTATTGTCGGGTGATGTGACCGGTATCCCAGCTGATTGCTATGCCGGATACGACCAATGGGCACGTGTTGCGATAGCAGAACCAGGAACGAGTGTCGATCAACGTGGCTCCCGTTTGTTGTGCGGCTGCCTCGTCGGCGCTGCGTTTGGTCAGCCAGTTCTCGGAAATGGTACTGACGCAATTGGATGGAACGGCCAGCCTGCCCGCGCATTCCGTGGCGGCCTTGCCGAGTGGGTTCGGGGTGAGGATCACGACGGCGGCATCGCTGGGCGCGATCCGCTCGATGATCGCGGTGCGCGCGGCTGTCCACGCCTGCGCCGAGCCCTTGTTGTCCACCATGGCCTGGATTCCGTATTCCATATCCACCATCACCACCATGCTGGGCCGGGCGGTATTGATCTGATCGACCATCTCGTCGCGGCTGGAGTTGCATCGATCGGTGGACTGCTCGTCCACGCCGATGGTCACGTCGGAGGCGACGAACGGGCAGTTGTTGAGTCCCATGCCGTGCACCCGAAAGCCGTTGGGAATCAACGCTCCGACGATGGCGGGCAGCCAGGAAGCCGAGAATGAGTCGCCGACGACGATCGCAGAACGAGGCGCGTCGGGAGGTCCGTAATTGCACACATCGAGGCTCAGTTCCGGGGGATCCAAGCACCCGGCCTCCGGGCTCATCTCGACCGGCTTACCGCTCTCGACGTCGTCGAGCGGGGGAGTTGTGACCGGAAAGGACGTGGCACCGAGCGACTCCACGATGGCGGCCTCGAGCGGGTCGCGGTCCTCTTCGACGGATGCTGCGGCGAGAACCGGGGCGGGCCCGCTCGCGGGTAGCACGACGGACGGCTGATTGAACAGGGCGACCAGGAGAAAGACCATGACTGCCCCCATCGCGGCTACGAACACGCGTTGACCGTCGTGGCTGTCGCTCGCAACGGAGCGGTGCCCGGGGCGTCTCGATCGGGGAGCCAGGAAGTCCGAGTCGAGGACGGCTTTCTCCACCAGGTGGTAGGACGCCACGGACAGCAGAACGGTGCACACGATGACGGTGACGTAGTACGTGATGCCCACATTCATGACGGTGAGGAGAAGTACGACGAGCGGCCAGTGCCACAGATACAACGAGTACGAGATGGCACCGATGTACACCACGGGTCGTAGCCGAAGCGGTTTCGTCACCGCCAGGCCGGTGGATCCGATACCCGCTGCGATCACCAGACACGTGGCCACGACGGGGACGACGCCGTAGGGCGCAGGGATGGTGTACGTGACCTCGAAGGTGAACTCGGAATAGAAGATTCCGACTAGGCCGGTGACCGCCATGGCGGACCGCAGCCACACGGGCAGCCGGTGGAAGACCGGCGCAATGGATGCGAGCAACGCCCCGGCTGCGAGTTGCCACACCCGGCTGAAAGTGGAGAAGTAGGCCGCGGTGGGGCTGGCGACGCTCTCGTCCATGGCCCAGAGGAACGACACCGCAATCGCGACCACAGCGAATCCGCCGACGAACGGCCGCAGCGGCAGGTTCTTTCGCCATCTCGTAGCGATGAAGAGCAGGCCGACCATGAGTAGAGGCCACACCACGTAGAACTGTTCCTCGACGGCGAGAGACCAGTAGTGCTGCAACGGAGAGTGCGGCAACGCCGTCTGAAAATAGTCCGTCCCGATCGAGATCAGATGCCAGTTCATCATGAACGCAGCCGACCACCACGTATCGACCACGATCGCCTCGAACCTGCTGGTGACAACCAGTACGTACGACGCGGTGAGAGTTGCGCCCAGGACCAGCAGTGCAAGGGGCAGGATCCGGCGGGCACGTCTGCGATAGAAGTTCGCTATGGACACCCGGCCGTAGCGCATTCCCTCTCGCAGTAGCAGGCTCGTGATGAGGAACCCGGAAATGACGAAGAACATGTCCACGCCGACGTATCCGCCTTCGGGCCAACGAACGACGTGATGCAAAATCGCGAACGTCACGGCGATCATCCGCAAGCCCTGAATGTCGAGCAGAAAACCGAAGTCGTTGGACTTGCCGGGATTACTCGGTGGCGTCGAAACAGCCGGCAGTCGGCCGGCTTTCCTTTCGTGCAGTGACATCTGCAGTCCTCGAGGCATGTGCGTGACTTCCGGAATACCCCGGTCGGTGAAGCGAATACTAGCCGGATTCGGGGCTTTGGTAAGCGAACACGGAAACCGGCAACGATCCGAACGGCGGTTAGAAGGCGGTATGCCTTCAGGGTGGTCCAGCGAATGGCCCGCTAACCTTCATGTTGGTTGTTTCTTACCGCCGACTGATGATGCCCATCTGGTTCATGTTGTGCGACAGAGTAGTTCGCCAAGCGCATAGCGTCCGAACAGGGTGCCGATCCTGGCGTGGACGGTTACCGTGAGCGCACCGAATTGCGTTCTAAGGAGTGCAAGATGCTGCACGCGTTGATCGACACCATCTACTGGAAGCTGCGTCGGAGGCGAATGCCCGACGACATTCCTTCCACGGCCTTGTTGACCTTCGTGGTCGATCGAGTCGGTCAGGCGCTAAGGGGGCAACTGCTGGGCCTGCCCTATCTGAGGGGACCGGCACTGCACTTTCGGGGCCGCGGCGTGAAGGTGCGCCACGCAGCCAAATTGCGCGTGGGCACCGCCGTGGTGTTCGGCGACGGCGTGGCCATCGACGCGCACTCGGCCCATGGAATCACGTTCGGCGACAGGACCACTGTGGGTCGTGGGTCGTCGATCAACGGATCGGGTGTCATCTCGGAACCCGGTGTCGGCGTCGTGATCGGCGAGGGTGTCGCGGTGGGGATGTACAACGTGATCTGGGGTCAGGGCGGGATCACCATCGGGGACAACGCCATGATCGGGCCCCATGTGTCGATCTTCAGTGAGGATCACGGTTTCGCCGACATGTCGGTGCCCATGAACAGGCAGGGCTACCTCCGGAGCCCGACGGTCATCGGAGCGGACACGTGGATCGGGGCGGGCTGCGTGATCACCCGCGGGGTCACTATAGGTGAAGGCGCTATCGTCGGCTCCGGTTCGGTGGTCACGAAAGACGTTGCGCCCTACACGATCGTAGGAGGCGTGCCGGCCCGTTTGATCAAGGCCCGCGAACACACCGCCACATGACTCGACCCGAGGTCTCGGTTCTGATCGTCACCTACAACAGTGCGCACGTAATCTCTGCATGCCTCGACGCGCTCGAAGCGGGGTACGGACGGGACGGCGAGCTGGAAATCATCGTGTACGACAACGCTTCGACGGATGAGACGGTGCCACTGATCAAGCGGAATTGGCCCGCCGTGCGCGTGATCGCGGGCGAGCGCAACCTCGGATTCGCCAAGGGTGTCAACAGAGCTGCGGAAGCAGCCACCGGCCGGAACATCATGCTGCTCAATCCCGATGCCGTCATCGCCGCCGCGGACGTACTGGTTTTGGCGAGGACGGTGCCGTCGACCCACGGCGGGATTGTAGCGCCCGTCATCCATACTGGCGGCGTGCGCGTGATGGCAGCCGGCCGAATGCCCACGATCTGGGCGATGGCCAGTCACTATTTCGGGATCTCCCGGCTCTCGCGGGGCCGGACGTGGTTGCAGGGGCACTATTTGCTGCCCTCGGACGTCGGGGAGGGCGTGGTCTCCACCGACTGGGTGACCGGTGCCTGTCTGATGGTCGATTCCGAAACGTGGTGGCGAGTAGACGGATTGACCGAGCGGTGGTTCATGTACGCCGAGGACATCGAATTCTGCTGGCGCGTAGCCCGCGCAGGGGGTGTGGTGTTGATCCAGCCGCTTGCGCATGCACAACATCTGGTGGGCAGCAGCAATGGTGCGCCGGAGGCAGGCACCAACTCCGCCTGGGTGCTCAATCTTTACGAGTTCTACTGCGCAGACCTTGCCGAGTCGCGCCTGCAGCGAATCGTGTGGGCGCTCGTGGTGGGATGTGGTCTACGGTTCCGGGCCGTCGTCTTCCTGTTGCAGTCTCTGTTGCATCGCTCGGCCGAATTGCATGGCGCAGCCGGAGATTTCACTCGTCACTCCAACGCGGTGTTCCGAGCACTGACGGCGTCCGCCGACGACAGGTGGTCGCGAAGCGCTCGATCGTAATCGGCACAGACTCGTTCCCAGGTGTAGTGGTCGTGAGCACGGCGGATCGATTCTGTGCTCAACTCCTGTTGTAGTTCGCTGTCGTCCAGCACGGTCTCGAGTCCGGCGCTGATGCACCGCGGATCCGGGTCGACGAACACCGCTCCGTCGCCGAGAACCTCACGGTTGTAGACGGTGTCCCGTGCGACTACCGGCGCACCGCAGGCCATGGCTTGAACCAACGCAGGGTTCGTTCCTCCCACGCTGTGCCCGTGGAAGTACGCACCGGCGTTCTCCCATAATGAGAACAGCATGTCGTCGTCACTGATGTGCCCGTACCACCGCACGTTGGTCTCTCGGGCGGCTATGTCGGCCACCCGCTCCTCCAGGGCACCGCCGTACCCTGACGAACCAACGATCACCACTTGCCAACGCTCGCACAGTGTTTCGATGGCGTCCAAGAACGGTCCGATGGTGTTCTCGGGAACAAAGCGAGCCACCATCAGAATGTACTTCCGGCGCGCTAGACCGTCGGGCGGATCGTCTCCGGTTCGAGGATCGCCGCCGTACGGAATGAATACACCAACCCGGCCCGAGAGTTCCTCCCATCGAACACCCAGCGCTCGGGAGTCGTAGATGAGAGTGGTCGCGTACCGCGCTGTCGCACGGCCGCCGATGGCGAAGATCGCCTTGGCTATGCGTCCCCACTTCTCCCGTTCCCACTCGATTCCGTCGACATTGACCAACGTGGGGATTTTGCGAAGCCGAAGCAACGGCAACCAGAAGCCGTTTGCCACGTTCATTACCAGTGCCGCATCGGGTTTCGTCGCCACCGCATGGATCGACGACGTGGCCCCGTACGTGATGGTGCTGGCCGACTTGCTGTCGATGCCAGGGGTCACCACGGAACGCACACGGGGATCCATGTCGATCGGGTTGGTGCTCAACGCCTTTTCACGGCCGTACACAACCACGTTCCAGCCGTGATCGGCCAGGTAGGGGGCCAGATGTCGGACCAAGGTTTCGAAACCGCCGTAGAAACTCGGGTATCCCCGTGTGCCGATGATGGCGACCGTACGAGTCATAGTGCTCCCACTGAGCGTCGACATACCAGTGCGCTCGTCGATTCCCTGACATTCGACATAGCAATTTTAAAGGGATGTTATACACGCGGCAACGCTTTTGTCCGTCCAACGCGTGAAAACGAAACATTGCGTGCACAAACCGATTTCGCGAACTTGGTGTCGGTTTTGAAAGATGCTCTTAACAGAATCGATTCTGTCTAGTGGGCAATTTGGCGAGCCCGGAAGTTTCTTTGTGGTTCTTTCGAGGGACCCGCGGTTTGTTCCAGCGTGCCGGGGTTCCTCGAAGGTGAAGGACGTCCGCCCTAGCTGTTCGCGCAGTAGCGCCGTGGTCTACGGGGCCTGGCGTCATCGCTCTGGCGGTTGCGGAGGCGGCCGCCGTGGCGATGGCAGATCTAGAGGCTTCAGAGAGCAGTCCAGGTGCGGCTCGCCGGGGTCCGGGCTGTCTCGCAGCTCGAACGAGAGGATGCGAGGACTCCAGTGTCGAGAATCACCCTGACTTGGGCCGGGTTTGCGAAGCATTTTATGGTTCCTGCTCTAGCTGGTCGAACGCTACCGGCACTCCACGCCCGTTCGTGAATTTTGAAAACGAAATTGGGGACACGGATTGTCGTGACACGTCACAACAGGGAATTCGCCGAGTAGGTCTTCGTGAATCGAACGAATGAGTGACTGGCTCCAGAGGCAATACTGATCCGGTGCACGGCGATCGAATACTTATGTAACGATTGAGCCACACAGTAGCCCGTTGCGGGGTTGTACGAACGGACGAGGAGCTCGAAGCATGGAGATACAGGATTATCTGAAAATCCTGAAGGCGAGATGGATCATCATTGCCGTAACCGTGGTCGTAGCGATCCTTGGTGCCCTGGGTGCGTCCTTACTGACGACTCCGCTCTACGAAGCCAGCGCCAGGATGTTCGTCTCCACCTCTGGTGGTGCGTCGGTGAGTGAGACCTATCAGGGCAACCTGACCTCGCAGCAGCTCGTGGCTTCGTACTCGGAGTTGGCGACCAGCGAGGCGCTGGCGGCTCGGGTTCTCAATGTCCTTCCGCTCGGAGGGATGAGCGCCTCACAGCTGGCGTCGAAGGTCAAGGCGTCGTCGACACCCGATACAGTTCTGTTCAATCTGACGGTCACTGATCCATCGCCTGAACGGGCTCGCGATATCGCCAATGCGATGGCGACCGAGCTGACCGAGCAAGTCCGAGAACTGGAGACGCCCGCCAATGGCGGTGACCCCGCAGCTGGCGTCAAGACGTTCCAACAGGCTGAGGCGTCGTCAACGCCTGTCAGCCCTAAGACCAAGCGCAATCTCGCCCTGGGTGCGGCTGTCGGCCTTCTGCTCGGAATTGCTCTCGCGGTCCTGCGCGACCGCCTCGACAACACGATCAAGGGTCGTCGCGAGATCGAAGCAATCTCCGGCAAGGCGCTCGTCGGCACGATTCCGTTCGACAAAGAACGTAAGGCGCATCCGGCCGTCGACTTTCAGGACCTCACTCAATCGGCTAGTGCCGAGGCGTTCCGCGAGCTGCGCACCAACTTGCAGTTCCTCGAGGTCGACCATCCACCACGTGTCATCGTCGTCACCAGTGCAATTCCCAGTGAAGGTAAGACGACCACCGCAGTGAATCTCGCTGTGGCCCTTGCCGAAGCAGGTCACCATGTGGCTCTCGTGGAAGGCGATCTGCGTCGTCCGCGGGTCTCGAAATACATGGGTCTCATCGGTTCGGTCGGACTGAGTACCGTTCTCGCCGGCCAAGCAACGGTAGAAGAGGTGCTGCAGCCCACCAAGTACGAGGGTCTGCAGGCCATGGCCTCGGGACCCATCCCGCCGAACCCGTCCGAGCTGTTGGGCTCGGAAGCCTCGCGTGCTCTGTTGGTCGAACTGCGTTCGAGGTTCGACTACGTGATCGTCGACGGTGCCCCGTTGCTGCCCGTCACCGACTCGGCTGTCCTCACCACCCATGCGGATGGTGCTCTGCTCGTCACCCGCTACGGACACACGAAGTCCAACGAACTCGCGCGAGCGATCGGCAATCTCGAAACCATCGGTGCCCGTGTCCTCGGCGTGGTGCTGGCGTTGACCCCGTCGAAGAAGGGGGACATGTACAGCTACTCGTACAACTACACCGCCGATACCAACCTGCCGCGTCAGGTGGTGCCCCCGGTGCCCGCACCGGCACCGCAAGGCCCGATCGAGCCATCTGGCCCGGTCGCTGCACCCACGCCGCCGCCGGCTGCATCGACATCCACCGGCTCGGCGCAGTCGGTGCCCTCGGGACCGACCGAGTCCGCACGCACGGCCGTCAGCGCGGCTCCATACGGACGAGCGCGCCGTCCTGAGGTGCATACCGACCCGTCGACGAACGGCACCGACAACCCCCGTTTCCGTAAATAATCGGTTCCACCGACAGAACTAGCGCGGCCGAGATTACTCACAGCCACAACCCGAAATGCCCCGCCACAATTGCTGTGGCGGGGCATTCTCGACTGTTGGAGGCTAGACGCGACCCTCGAATTCCGCGACCACGAACAGCACGATTAGTGCAAGCGTCAGGACTACCAACGCGATCCAAACAAATGGATGCGCATTTTCTGGTGGCCTGACTCGGTTCCTACGTCGTTTTCCGAACACGGACCGAACTGTAAGTCAGTCGAAGAACAACCGCAGCCCCGTCGCGCCCTCTGTGACGAAGACGCGCGGGGCTGGGGTCATCGGGGTCTCAACGCTGGGCTACCACCGTTGGACAATCAGCACTGCGGAACGTCGATGCTCACGGTTGGCTGATCGACCAACGGCTGCACAGGCACCGTCGCCTCACCCGGAGCCGAGGGCTCCTCGAGCTCCCAGGTGACCGTCTGTGACTTTCCCGGCGGGATGGTCAGATATGCGGCCTGCACGGGGTGGCCCAATTCGGTGCCGGCCTGGATGGAGAATCCGGAAACACCGTTCACCTTCATGGACGTGATTTTCGCGCCCTGAGTGCCGTACAGATAGACGATCGACTCGTTTGTGCCGTAAGGGACGTTAGGCTGGAACGTGCTCGCCACGTACGACGTCAGGCCGTCCGGATCCACATTGTTGGTCAGCGTCGCCGTCACTGTCGACTTACGGGTCCCGGCGGTGCAGGATTCGGCCGAATATTTGATATCCCGCGCGAGGTAGTAATCGAGCTTGTTGCCACCGGCATTGTTGACCACAACATTGGCGTAGGGAGCCGGGCTGTCCGGCAACACGTGACCCACCTTGGTACCGGCCAGAATTGCCTCCTCGGCCGGATCTGCGCTCCACACCGAAATGCGGCCTTCACTGCCGGCGCGGCCCACCGCGTCGAGCAAAGATCTGGTGGGGGCAGCGCCCGTGGTCATCTTCTGTACCACTGCAGACGCGATCTGCTGGAGATACGCCTTACGTGCCAACTGGTCGTCACCGAACCTCGAATAGGCTGTGCTGAGGGTGATTTCGACGACGTTGTCTGCGGTGATCTGCTCGCCGTCGGCCAGCGTGACCGGGCCGGTGGCTCCGAGGATGTAGCTCAACGCAATCGGATCGGTAGCGATGGCACCGTTGAGTACCTCACCGGTCTGCTCCGTCCACATCGACGACCAGATCTGGCCGGCATACGGAAAGTGCGGGCTGGCATTCGAGTTACGGAAGTCGGTCGTGGTGTTGCGCGGTGCCCACAGTGCATTGTACTCGGGGCCCAGGTCGATGGGCTGCTTCGCGAATTCGAGTTCGTTGTTGGCACCCAGAGTGTCGACACGGGCCGTACCGTTCTCGGCGCGAATGATGCCGTAGCCACCGAGCAGACCGCCGGTACCGCGGGCCTCCGCATTGGTCTGGAACGCGAGAAAGTAACTGCGCGGGCCGTTGTCGCCGAGCATCGACGGCAACAGTTGACTGGCGATGCGGGTGTTGGTGAGCAGGCCTGCGAGGTCGTGTGTTTGATCGATCAACGACGTACGTGCATCGCTGACGACGTCGAGGAATGCGGGCTCGTCCACCTGCTGGGCTTGGAGGCTCAATTCCGCGGCTGCGGCGGCGGTCTGCTCCAGTACGGGTTGTGCGTCCCGGAGAGCGGCGGTATCGACCTTGCCGCCACCTTCGACGAGGCTGCTCGGGTTCAGGCTTTCGCCCGCCGTCGATGCGGGAGTGAGGACGTCCACGGCCAAACCGTGCACCACATCGGTGATCTGAGCTACCGATTTCAGCGGACTACCAAGGTAAGGAACGGCTTTCGCTATCGAAAACGGGATGGACGTCGTTGCCGACACCGCGTCGTCCGCCGATTCCGAGGCCCGCGCGGCCGCGGCCTCGGCACCGGCCGCATCACCGTCGAGCAGAGCATCTTTCGCCTGCGTAGCGGAGGCGCGCGTCGCGTTCAGGCTGGACTGCGCGGTGTACGCCTCGTACCCCAGCCACACCAGAAACGCGACCAGGACGACCAGCAGCACCCCTACCGTAAGGAGAATCGGCCGCTTCTTACCGGATCGAGAACCACGAACATCGGTGGAACTGGTCGCCATTGTCGGTGGCCTCTCGGTCATAGGGAGTCGGTCGAGTGCTTAGCCTAAAGGGGAGCGGAGGTTCCGGCGTACCTGTCGTCCGATCCGGGTAGAGCATTCACAATGGGTCGACTAGGTTTGTCACGGGCGATGTAGATCGACGTTGCTGGGCGGCACGTCAGCCGAAAATTCACGCCGTCGGAGCATATGCGTTGAGGAGGTCATCGAGTGTCGCCAGAGGTTGGTGAGCTGTTCGAGGATGGCCGCTTCCCTTTGTCCGCTGCTCAGATGAATATCTATCTCGCCCAGCAGCTGGCACCGGACGTGCCGTTCACCATTGCTCAATACGTCGAAATTCGTGGCGATATCGATCCGGCCGTATTGATCAGAGCCACGGACATCGCCTGCAGGCAACTCGAATCGCCCGCAGTGCGGATCGGACTGCACGACGGTCATCCGTATCAGTGGCGAGACCTCCGGGTGCCGTACGCGATGATCTATCGCGATTTCCGAGACCGCGAGAATCCCGTCAAGGATGCTCAGCGCTACATGGACGAGCAGTACCGTCGCCCCGTCGATCTGGTTCGCGATCAGTTGATCGCCTCCGAGATCATTCAGGTGAATGAGGCGCACTACTACTGGTACAGCCGCGCCCACCACATCGTCATGGACGGACTCGGCGCGATCTCCGTCCAGGAACGCACCGCCGCGGTGTACACCGCGTTGACCAACGGCACCGAAATTCCCAAGACGCGCGCCATCGGCGTCCGCGAAATCTACGACTACGAGGCCGCGTACCCCAACTCCTCTCGCTACGACACCGACCGCCAGTACTGGCTCGGCCGACTCGACGGCCACCTCGACGCACCCCGACTGGCCGGCAACACGTACACGCGCGCGGCACCGAGCGGCGTGACGGTGAGTGTGGGTGCCGTGCTGGACGCAGACCTCACCGAAGCCGTGGCGGCCGTGGCACATCGGTACAACAGCTCCGATGTTCCCGTCGTGCTCGCCACGTTCGCGCTGTATCTCGCGCGCATGACCGACACCGACGACGTGATGCTCAGCCTGCCGGTATCGGGCCGAGCCACCACCAAACTGCGGGAATCCTCCGGAATGATGTCCAACGTCGTGCCCCTGCGCATCGGCGTCGAACAGGGCGTGACCGTCGAAGAACTCCTGCGACGCATCCAGGTGGAACTCACCGGCGCGCTGCGCCACCAGCGTTTCCGCGTCGAGGACATGCAGCGCGAGACCGGCGACGGCACCGGCAGCGCCGCCGCTGGACGCGGAGTGTTCGGCCCCACGGTCAACATCATGATGTACAACAGCACAATTCGGCTCGGCGACGTCATCGGCGAATACCGCGTGCTCTCCAGCGGACCCATCGACGACATGATGGTCAACGTCTACCCCGGCGTCGCAGGCACAAGCACCCGCGTCGACTTCCTCGGCAACCCGGCCCTCTACTCCACCGACGAACTCACAGCCCATCACCGCCGGTTCCTGGCTCTGCTGCGTGCTGTGGTCAATGCCCCTGAGGGCCTTGCGGTATCGGAACTGGATGTGCTCGACGCCCAGGCCGAATCCGCGTTGCTGACAGCACGTCCAGTAGACACGGTCACGCCAGCGCCGCTGTCGTCGCTGCTGCGACGCGGTGCGGTGGTGCGTGCCGCGGGTGTCGACCAGTCCAGTGAGGACTTCACCAGGGTCGCAGAACACATTGCTGCCCAGCTGGTCTCGCTCGGTGCGGGCATCGAGAAGCGCATCGCCGTGGCGATGGAACGCTCCTACGAATCCCTGCTTGCCTCGTGGTCGGTCTCTACGGCCGGGGCGTCGTTCGTTCCGGTCGACCCCACGGAGCCCACCGAGCGGCTGGCTACGGTGTTGGCGGGCGCAGGCATCGAATTCGGTATCACCACCAAGGATGTGCTGGAACAGCTTCCGAGCACCATCGAATGGTTCGACATCGAGGATCTGCTCGACGCGAACGAACGTGACCTCGCGCCGCCGGCGTTGCACGTCGACAATGAGGCCTACGTCATCCACACCTCGGGATCGACCGGAAAGCCCAAGGCCGTCAGCGTCACTCATCGCGGCCTGGCGCAACTCACCGAGAACGTCGTCGATCGGTATGCCGTTACCGCCGACTCACGAATGCTGCACCTGGCCTCGCCGGTGTTCGACGCCTCCATCCAGGAGGTTCTCGCTGCATTCGCGTCGGGTGCCACCCTGGTGATCGCCCCGGCCGATGTCTACGCCGGGCCTGCCCTCGCCGCGTTCCTGGCCAGCGAGAAGATCACGCACCTGATCACCTCTCCGACGGTGCTGGCGACCCTCGATCCGGAGGATCTGCACTCCATCGAAGTCTTCGACGTCGGCGGCGAAGAGTGCCCACCCACGTTGCGCGACCGGTTCGCCACTCCTGAACGAACGATGCTCGACGCCTACGGCCCCACCGAGACAACGGTATTGGCGACACTGTCTGCCCCGATGGTCGCCGGTGAGCGCATCACGATCGGTGCGCCCCTACCGGGTGTTCGTGCGCTAATACTGGATTCGCACCTGCGGCCCACACCCCACGGCGGCGTCGGCGAGCTGTATCTCGGCGGCGACGGACTCGCCCGCGGATACGACGGCCAGCCAGGTACGACTTCGGCGCGGTTCGTCGCAGACCCGGGCGTGGCCGGAGCGCGGCTCTACCGCACGGGTGACATCGTCCGGTGGTCGTTCGACGGGTCCTCGCTCGAATACCTGGGCCGTTCCGACCAGCAGATACAACTGCACGGGCGTCGGCTCGAACTCGGTGAGATCGAAGCCGCAGCAACCTCATTCGCTGGAGTGACCGCGGCCGTGGCCGTCATCCGCGACGACCGGCTGGCCTTGTACGTCACCGGTGCCTCCGGCGGGCTCGACGGTCACCTGCGGAACCGGCTGCCGGCGTGGATGATTCCCCGTCACATCGTGGTTCTGGACGCACTGCCGATGACGGCAGGCGGCAAGGTCGACCGCCGGGCACTACCGGCCCCCACCGCGCCGACGGACACCGAGTACGTGCCGCCGCAGACCGAGACCGAACGCGCTGTCGCCGCAGCCTTCGCTGACGTCCTCGGCGTCGAGGAGGTGGGGCGCGAGCACTCCTTCTTCGAGCTCGGCGGTGATTCGCTCAGCGCCACCCGAGTTCTCGCTCGCCTCGGCTCGGGAGTCTCGCTCACCGCGCTATTCGCCGATCCCACCGTCCGCGCCGTCGCGGCCGCCATCGATTCTTCGGCCGAACGTGCAGTGTCGCTCGACTTGCTCGATACCGTTCTGCCGGAACATGTCCCGCTGTCGTATGCGCAGCAGCGCCTGTGGTTTCTCAACCAGTTCGACCCCACATCGCCCGCCTACAACATGCCCATTGCCATCCGGGTCGCAGCGGGTAGCGATGCGTCACTGGTTCTGACGGCACTGCGCGACGTCGCCGAACGACACGAAGCGCTGCGCACCTACTACCCGGACGACGGCGACGGGCCACGGCAGGTGGTGCGGCCCACCGACACCGTCCTGCTCGACGTACCGGCCCGCACTGTGCCCGAGCATCACCTCGACGACGCCGTCGCGGCTATTGCCGGGCAGGGGTTCGACGTCGCTGCCGACGTGCCCATCCGGGCAGCGCTGCTGAGCGTGGAGGAGTCCGGCGACACGGTGGTCGTCGTGGCAGTGCACCACATCTCGATGGACGGATGGTCCCTCGACCCACTCGTACGCGACTTCGCTTTCGCCCACGCATCACGCACGGCCGGTCATGCACCGACGTGGCCGCGCCTACGCGCGCAGTACGGCCAGTACTCGGTGTGGAACCGCGCGACGGTGGATGCGGTTGCCGACGAACAACTCTCGTTCTGGACCTCGGTGCTGGGGGAGCGCGACACCGCGTTGGCGGAATTGCCATCCGACTTCCCCCGGCCTGCCGTGCAATCGATGACCACCGATGCGGTTCCGTTCGAGATCGGGCCGGACCTGCATGCGGGAATCCGTGAGCTGGCGCGGTCGAACAACGCCACCACCTTCATGGTGGTCCATGCCGCGGTGGCTGCGGCCCTGAGTCGATTCGGCACGTCGAACCGTGTGGTGGTCGGATCGCCGACGGCCGGGCGAGGCCACGAAGCCCTCGACGAGATGGTCGGAATGTTCGTCGGAACACTCCCTCTCGCAGTCACAGTGGACCCGGCCGGCAGTTTCGTCGACCTGCTGGATGCCGTCCGTTCCGCAGACCTCGACGCCTTCTCACACTCGGACGTGCCGTTCGAGCGCATCGTCGACGCCGTGACGACCGACCGATCCCTGGACCGGCACCCGCTGTTCCAGGTGATGCTGGCATTCGACAACGCACCGCACCGATCGGTCGACGACCTGCCGTTCTCGGTGCTGGAGATACCCACTCGTACCTCCGAGTTCGACCTCAATCTCGTGCTGGAGGAATCCTCCGCCGCACAGGCCGAATCGGCCGGTCTCGCCGGACAGATCGAATATGCGGTGGACCTGTATCAGCGGGCCACCGTCGAACAGTTCGCGTCGGCGGTGACGGCACTCCTGCATGCGGCGGTGTCGGACCCCGCGTTCGTCGTCGGCGACCTCGCTCTTGCCGACGCACCGACACAACCGGTCGAGTCCGACACTGGCACGCTCCTGGACGTGTTGATCGGTGGTACAGCAGATTCGGTAGCGATCGATGGCCTGGAATCGCTGACGTACTCCGAACTCGATCGACGATCCAACCGGATCGCGAGACTGTTGATCGCCCACGGCGTCGGACCGGAAACCCTCGTCGCGTTGTCGCTCGAGCGCTCGGCCGAGTACATCGTGGCGCTGTGGTCCGTGGTGAAGGCCGGCGGCGCATTCGTACCGGTGGATCCCCGCTACCCGGCGGCCCGTCGGGAGCAGATGCTGGGGCCCATCGAGATCGGCTTCGGCGGAACGGAACCAGGAGTGGGGTGGGTCGAGGAGAGCGACGCGCAGACGTTCAACGACGCGCCACTGACCGACGACGACCGGCTGGCGACGCTCGACCCTGCGCACCCGGCCTATGTAATCCACACGTCGGGTTCCACCGGTACGCCCAAGCCCGTCATCGTGACGCATCAGGGTGTGTATTCACTGGCACAGCAGGTCGTTTCGCGCTACGGAGTCGAAGCGACATCCAGGGTGCTGCACGGATACTCGGTGAACTTCGATGCCGCAGTGCTCGAGCTCGTGCTTGCGTTCGGGGCCCGAGCGACCATGGTGATCGCGCCACACGGCCTCCTCGGCGGGGAGGAGATGGCCGGGTTCCTCGCCGAGCAGCGAGTGACCCACTACCTGTCCACGCCCGCGGTACTCGCGACGGTGCCGACGGTGGACGGCATCGAGACCGTCGCGGTCGGCGGAGACGTGCTCGGTGCCGGGGTCGTCGACGCGTGGTCGGCCGGGCGCTCGATGCTCAACGCCTACGGACCCAGCGAAGCCACGGTGGTGGCCACCCTGGCCGAATCTCTGCGCGCCGGAGAGCCCGTCACGATCGGTCGACCGTTGGACCACGTCGGAGCCTTTGTGCTCGACGACCGGTTGCAGCCGGTGCCGCTCGGTGGCGTCGGAGAGCTGTATCTCGCGGGGTCCGGTGTGGCTCGCGGCTACCGAGCAGATCCGGCGTCGACTGCCGCGCGCTTCGTCGCAACCGACGGCGGTGCCCGGATGTACCGGACCGGCGATCTTGTTCGACGTGAACTCTCGGGACTGCTCGACTACCGCGGTCGGCGCGACGACCAGGTGCAGATCAACGGTGTGCGCATCGAACTCGGAGACATCGAGAGCGCACTGACGGCGCATCCCGACGTCAGTGCCGCGACAGCACTGGTGGTCGACAACAGAATTCACGCCTGGGTGGTGGGAACCAGCGAGTTCGAGGCGGGCCAGTGGCTCTTGGACCGGCTGCCGTTGGCGATGCAGCCGGCCGTCATCACGTCGATCGATCGTATTCCGTTGACCGGCAACGGAAAGGTGGACAAGGAGGCCTTGTTGCCGGCGATGTTGCCCGACTCCGAACCGGGGGCCGGTCGCACGTTGACGCAGGACGTCATTCTCGGAATCTTCGCCGACACGTTGGGGGTCGACGTGCCGGCCGTCGACAGCAATTTCTTCGTCCTCGGGGGCGACTCCCTCGCGGCCACCCGCGTCGCCACCCGCATCAGCGCGGTGCTCGGCGTTCGGGTTCCGGTGCGGACGGTATTCGAAGCCCCCACCGCGACGCAGCTCGCGTCGGCGATCGAGGTGCTGTCCGACAACTACACCGCGCTCCCCGCGCTGGTGCACCGCGCGGATGCGCGCTCCTACTCCGGCCTCGCGCCGGCCGAGCGACGCATCTGGCTGCAGAATCGATACGACCCGACATCGGCGGCATACAACATTGCCTTCGAGGTGACGCTTCCGGACGGCCTCGACCTCGAGGTGTTGCGCGCGGCGATTGCCGATGTGCTGGAACGGCATACGCCGCTCCGCACGGTGTACCCGTCGACGGGCGGCGGGCCCGTCACCGTTGTCCTCGATCCGCAGATCGTGCTCTCGACACTGGACGACGCCCATGCGGGCATCGGCGGGGTGGCACAGCAGGGCTTCGACCTGACCGTCGAGGCACCGCTACGACTGATGCTCGCGGAACGTCGCGGTGAGCGCGTGCTGACCGTCGTCGCCCACCACATCGCGGTCGACGGCCTGTCGCTACGCCCACTGAGCCGCGACATCGAGACGGCTCTGCTGGCTCGAACGGCCGGAGCTACACCGCCGTTCACTCCACTCGCCGTCGACTATGCGGACTACCGGGTGTGGCAACGCGACGTCCTGGACGCGGTGGCGTCCGAGCAGCTCGACTTCTGGCGTCGCACGCTGGCCGGCCTGCCGGAATTCCTCGACCTGCCCACCGGCACTCCTGACGCCGAGCAGGAGGCGTCGGGAGTCCAGTTTGCCGTCGATGCAGACACTCTCGCGAGTCTGCGGTCGCTCGCGCATCGCTTGGGCGCGACGGTCTTCGTAGTCGTCCATGCGGCGCTGGCGGCCGTACTTGCCGAGGCCAGCGGAACTCGGGACATCGCCATCGGAACCCCGGTGTCGGGTCGAGCAGACCCGGCGCTCGACCACCTCGTCGGCATGTTCGTCGGCACCGTCGTCCTGCGGACCGACGTCGATCCGGCGACGACGTTCGAGGACTTCGTGACCGAGGTACGCAACCGGGATCTCGATGCCTTCGCGAACTCGGACGTGCCGTTCGAGTGGGTAGTGGACGCGGTGCAACCCACCCGCGCCGTCGACACGCACCCACTGTTCCAGGTGCTTCTGGCATTCGGTGACATCATTACGCCCACAATCGAATTGGGTCCGAGCGCCGTCAATCCGCGTCGAGTGGACATCACGGCGACGCAATTCGATCTGGAGTTCGTCGTCGAAGAATCCGATGCCGGGCTGCTGGGCACTCTGGCGTATTCCGCCGACCGGTTCTCCCAGGCGGTCGTCACAGGACTGGCAGAACGTCTGACCACGGTGTTGAACACGGTCGCCGCGGCACCGGACCTTCGGCTCGGCAGTGCAGAATTCGGTCAGGGCGGATCGGCGGTCGTGTCCCGCCGAGACGGCACGGCCGATCAGTCCACACTGGCTCAAGTATTCGTGCGGGCGGCGAGTAGCTGGCCCGACAACATCGCGGTGATCGACGACTCGCGTTCGATGACCTACCGCGAGCTGGACAGGCAATCGAATGCACTGGCCGACAAGCTCATCCGGGCCGACGTCGAGCCGGGATCGTTGGTGGCGATCGCTGTGCCGCGGTCGGTCGAGTACCTCACCGCGATCTGGGCCGTGGCCAAGACCGGTGCCGGCTTCCTGCCGATCGACCCGTCTCAGCCCGCCGCGCGAGTACGGGAGATTCTCGATCGCGCAGCCCCCGTCACGGGAGTCGCTTCCGTGGACTTCCACTCGGCCGGAAACGACTGGCTCACGGCTGATGGTGACGAGCTCGACCAGTTCCAGGTACGCGCAGTCTCCGTCGACAGCACGGCGTACGTCGTCTACACCTCGGGATCCACCGGGGCACCCAAGGGTGTGCGGGTGACGCACCGCGGAATCGCGAATCTCGTTCAGAACCAACGAGACCTGTTCGACGTTCAGCCGGCATCACGGGTGCTGCAGTTCGCGTCACCGAGTTTCGATGCGTCGATCTTCGAGACACTGATGGCCGTCGGGGCCGGAGCGAGCCTGGTGATCGTGCCGCCCGAGGTGCATGGAGGGCGTGAGCTCGAAGCGCTCATCGAGCGGCACCAGGTGACCCACGCCTGCCTCACGCCGACCGTGCTGCAGGTGACCGACTCCGCGGCTCTGGCTTCTCTTCGTGTGGCCGTCATGGCCGGCGAGGCCGCCAATTCTGCACTGCTGCAGCGATGGTCGCAGGATCGCTCGGTGTTCAACGCGTACGGGCCCACCGAGGGAACCGTCATGAGCACCTGCACCACGCATCAGCGAGACTGGGCATCGGCTGCGGTGACCATCGGCGAACCGACCCTCGGATTCGACACGGTGGTTCTCGACGCCCGTCTGCGACCGGTGGGCACCGACGTCGTCGGGGAGCTGTACCTGGGCGGGGCCGGCCTGGCCGACGGGTACGTGGGCGACGCTGCGTTGACGGCGAGCAGCTTCGTCGCCAATCCCTTCGGCGACGGCAGGCTCTATCGCACCGGCGATCTGGTGCGGTGGGTGTCGCGCGAGACCGGACGCGAACTCGAATACCTGGGCCGGGTGGATTCACAGGTGAAGATCCGCGGCCATCGCGTCGAACTCGCCGAGGTCGAGGCGGCATTGCTGCGTCACCCCACTGTGCGTCAAGCCAGCGTGATCGGGCATGCGAACTCCTTAGCTGCCTACGTGGTGGGTGCGGTCGAACCGCGAGAGACTCGCGACTTCCTCGCGCGAACGGTGCCCGCCTACATGGTGCCCAGCACGGTGACCGTCGTGGATGCACTGCCGATGACGTTGTCGGGCAAGGTCGATACGAGCAGGCTGCCCGAACCCACAGTGATGTCGACCGAACGACGCGCGCCGGTCTCGTCCACCGAAGTACTCGTACACACCGTGTTCTCCGACGTGCTGCACATCGCCGGCGAGGACATCGGTATCGACGACAATTTCTTCGACCTCGGTGGGCATTCCCTCTCGGCGGTGCAGGTGATGGACGCCCTCGGCGACAAGCTGAGCCGTCGAATTCCGATCAGTGCACTGCTCGCGCATCCGACGATCACGGCACTGGCCGCGCACCTCGATACCGGCGATGACGACAACGCATCCAGCGGCGCGTTCGACGTGCTGTTGCCCCTGCGGACCGACGGCGTGGGCGCACCCCTGTTCTGTGTGCATCCGGCCATCGGAATTGCCTGGAGCTACTTGTCGTTGCTCGGGGAGACGGACCGCCCGGTGTACGGCCTGCAGGATCCGGGCATCTCGAACCGTGACGCTGCGCCGTCGTCGATCGAGGAGTTCGCTTTCGCTTACCTGCGTGAAATCCGAAAAGTCCAGGCACACGGGCCTTACCACCTGCTGGGGTGGTCGCTCGGCGGTGTGATCGCCCACGCGGTGGCCGTGCAGTTGCAGTCGGAAGGCGAGGACGTCGCGCTGCTGGCCCTCGTCGATGCGCAACTCGCGGCACCCGACGACGCCGAGGAATTCGGCGTCGACGATCTGGCTCGTCAGCTCGGGGTCGAGGCGACGTCCTTCGAGGACATCGTTGCGGAATTACGAAGTACGCGAACCGAACTGGCATTTCTCACCGAGGACGACCTGCGCGCCATGTATCGACCGGTCGTCTCGGCTCCCAGCTGGGCCGCGTCGTACGAGCCGGCGGTGTTCGTGGGCGATGTCCACTACTTCGCTGCCCGCGGCTCGGACGGCGCGAAGCACTGGACGGCTCTGGTCGACGGCCGGATCTCGGTGACAGAGGTCGATGTGGAACACGAAGACATGCTGGGCGAGCAGGGTGCCCGTGCACTAGGCCGAGTGATCGGCACCGATGCTGTGGGGAAGGGTGTGGCGTGATGAACCAACAACTGGAGCCGTTCGTCGATGATGTGCGAGCACATTACGACTTGTCGGACGATTTCTTCGCGCTATTCCTCGATCCGAGCATGACGTACAGCTGTGCCTACTTCGAGCGTGACGACATGACGCTGGAGGAAGCGCAGACGGCCAAGATCGACCTGGCGCTGGGCAAGCTCGATCTGAAGCCAGGCATGACACTGCTCGATATCGGTTGCGGCTGGGGTGCTCTCGTCAAACGGGCGGTGGAGAAGTACGACGTCAACGTCATCGGTCTGACGTTGAGCCGAAACCAGTACGACCGTGGCCGCGCGCTCGTCGCCGACCTCCCGACCGAACGCAACGTCGACATCCGGTTGCAGGGCTGGGAGGAATTCGACGAACCCGTCGATCGGATCGTCAGCATCGGCGCGTTCGAGCACTTCCGACGTCAGCGGTATTCGGCGTTCTTCGCGAAGTGCCGTTCGGTGTTGCAGCCGGGTGGGCGAATGTTGTTGCACACCATCGTCATTACCCCGCCCGACCCAGCCTCCGGGGGTGGACTCACGCGTGAGGATGCGCATTTCTCCCGCTTCATTCTGCGTGACATCTTCCCCGGTGGGCAGTTGACGTTGGTCAAGGTGGTGAAGGCGAAAGCGGCCGAGGCGGGATTCGAGTTGCTCCGCGAGCATGCACTGGGACCGCACTATGCACGGACACTCGACACGTGGGCCGAGAAGTTGATCGCGTCCAAGGACGAGGCCATCGCGCTGTCGTCGGAAGCGACCTACGACAAATACGTGCAATACCTCACCGGGTCGTCGGAGCGATTCAAGAACTCACGCATCAACGTTGTGCAGTTCACCCTCGAAGCCGGGGACACGCCTGCGGAGTGATGTTGAGACCGCGCTCGTACTCCCAGGTCAGATTTCCAGCATCAGTGCGCGGTGATCGGAAACCTCGGGCTCGGCCACGATCTCGAAATTACGCACAGCCGCGGTGGACGAGACCAGAACATAGCTGGCATGACGTACCGGTTTGGTGTAGCTCGATGCCCGGGTATCGGCGTTGCCGACGAGGTCGACCATCCCGTGTTCCCTCAGCACGTGGAACGTCGTGCTCGACGGAAGGAGATTAAGATCACCGCAGAGAACTGCGACATCACTTGTGCCACAGGCTTCTTCAACGATCACCGCTAGTCTGCGGGCCTGCTCGGCGCGGGCGGGGGTGTCCTGTTTACCCGCCGGATCTCGAAGGCCGTGCAGCTGGATTACGGAGACTGTCTTCCCACCGAGACGGTCTCGGACTGTCACTGTGAGTGCTGAGCGAGGTCGGTCCTCGACATCCCAGTCCGTGTAGTCGACGAACTGCGAGTGCACGAATCGGGCGTCGAGCCCGATAACGGGAATGTCGTCTCGAACCCATGTTGCGATGCCGAAGTCCTGTCGCAGCCGAACGCCTTCGTCGTCGGTCACCGGACCTGCGTCGTTAGCAACGAAATATGGGGTGTATCCGGGCAGTGCGGAGGACACGTCATCGAAGAGGTTCAACCGTTGCGGGAGCGTCCTCTCACCGTCTGCGAAGGTAGCCCATCCCGACCTCTGTGGAGTGCGCGTAACTTCTTGCAAGCAGACGATGTCTGCATCGACGGCGCGCAGCCAGGGTAAGAGCTCGTCGTACATCGCTCCACCCCAAGCGTTGACCGACACCACTCTCACAGACCAAAAGTACCCCAGCGGGTGGTCGAAGCGAACCGAAAATTTGCGCAGCAACTCTTGACTGCACTTTTCAACTATGTACTCTGGCTAACGACAATGGTCGTGTGCATCTCGTTTTCGTCGTCCGGTCCGAGTGAATCTGCTTCTGATGTCGGAGGATCCATGCAGACAGTTTTCTGGGCACCGCGTTTTGCGGCTGTGTATTTCCTCGCGGCTCTCGCGTCGCTGGTCCTGTTCACTACCATCGGCGCGAACATGGCGATAGCGGCACCGCTGATCCTGGCCCTCGTAGGGATGGGAATCGCTGTGTTGATTCGTAGTCGCACCGGTTCGTCCGTGACGCGTTCCTGAAGCCGGCTTGCAGAGCCGGGACTCACACCGCTGGATTACGCGGCGTCTTTTTCAGGTGGTGGTTCGTACGTTGTTCGGCCCGGTGACTCGTCGGCGGACTCCTCGACATCCGCTCGACGGATGCCACGACCGATCCACACGGCGGCGAGCGCGCCGATCAGCAACCACACGGCAACGAAGCCGAGAACCCACCACACGAGCCGCATTCGTTGCCGGGCACTGGTTGGATGGGTGCGAGTTTCGGCCGAAGTCGTAGCGCTCGCGGCAACGTTCACCCAAACCGCAGCTGCGCCATTCCGGCGGTCATCGGCTCCGCTGTTGGAATCATGGCGACCGAGGTCGCGACGACTCCATACGGCCAGACAGTGGGCTGAGGGTTTACGCTCGCTGACCCGAAAGAGGAACTAGACAAACGTTATGCGCCCGCAGTGGCACCAGTAAGTTCGAGGATCAATGCGCTGGTCCGGGTGGTCATCGGGCCGCCCCAGCTAGTGGAATGGCCATGACATTCCGGTTGACGGTTGGTGCATAACGCGAGAAATGCTCCTCCTCGTGTGGGCCCGCAGAGATGGGTTGGTCGTGTGCAAGGCTTTCGCAGCGCGCGTGCACGTGTCATCTGTGCCACGATCGAGCCGCGAAGAGGTGCCCCGCCCCAAATGTTCGTCGACGAGGAATGCCCACCATGAAGATTGCTCGACTCGGTGTTGTCAGTGGACTGCTCACCACCCTGGCTCTCGCGTTCACAGCGGCCACCACCGGCACCGCGGCCGCAGCGCCACTTCCCTTGGTTGGCCCCGGTAGTGGGTTCGTCACCACCGGTGGGCTCGACGATCTCACTGTCTGTTCCATCGCGGCCGTCGGGCACGACGACGCGGGCCGGCTGGTCGCCCTCACTGCCGGACACTGCATCCTTCGGCCGGGACTTCCCGTCACGCTCGTCGGCTCGCCCACGGCCCCGGTCGGCACCACCGCCGTCGGGCATTGGGGCCCTGATTACGGCGTCATCGTTCTCGACCCCACCAAAGTCGTACCCGTCAACAGTCTGGGCGGAATCACCGTCACCGACATCGGTACCGGATCGGTGGGGCAGCCCGTCTGCAAGACCGGGCTCGGCAGCGGAGTGACATGCGGCAGCATCGTCGACGCGCGCGGCAGCGACCTGATGTCCGACGCGCTCACTGTCTGGTCCGACTCCGGTGGACCTCTGGTCGTCGGCACCACCCTCGTCGGCATCACGAGCCACGCCTCCGGGGTGCCGCTGCTCAGTCCCACCGCGTACGCGTCGGCGGCGGAATCTGTTCGGCTGCTGAATCAATCAGGTGCGCCGGGGGCCGGCTTCCGTCCGGTGTGAGCCGGTGCGCTAATGCCCCGACGTCGTCCCGTGATGGAGATGGTCGAGCGAGATCTCGAATGCAGCATCCAGGCGCACGTGGTCGTTCGTCAGGAGTAGGTCCAGTTGCAGGCCGCGGATCTGAGCAAGAAACAGCGTTGCCCGCGGGATGGCTTGTTCCTCGGTCCATCCATCTGCTCGAAGTCGGTCGGCGATCAGTTCCACCCAGTTCCCGATCATGAACTCGGACAGGTCGTCGCCGGTCAGGAAGCTTGCGGCGGCGCAGTTGGGCGTGTGGTGGCGAACAGGGCCGCCGTAGCGAACACCACTTCGGTCGCCGCGAGAGCAAAAGCGGCCGTCGAGCCCGGCATAGCCGTAACGGGGTGCGCTGTCGCTAACGCTCCATGATGACCGAGGTGAGATCCCGTCGAGCTCATGTTCTGGTGGAGGGCAATCATTGCGATGTTCATGATCGCTGTCAGGGCCCATCCAGTGGGCGTCGGTCTCTTCCACAGATGCCATGCGCAGTAGATACACCCGAGAGCCATCACGGCAAGAAGTGACGTGTGCACGATGCCGTGGCCAGCTATGCCTCCCGTGTGCACTGCTGCAGAGGCGACGGCCAGGACGGACCCCGCCCGCCCCGCCCATACTCGGGCGGGGCGAACGGGGAGAAGCGTCTCCATGGTCACTCCTCGGAGCAGCAGTGCTTCGCCGTGGACGCCGGCGCATTCAAGGTGGGGTTGCGATCGAAGAATCCCACCGGCTTGAGCTTGAATCCGGCGTAGTCGACCGGCATGACCGGCCAGTCCTCGGGCCGCGGGAAGTGCGTCAGCCCGAAGGTGTGCCAGAGAACCAAGTCTTCACCCTCGACATTGCGATCGTGTACGACATAGGCGGGCAGGCCACTGTTTCCGGGGTGTTGGTTGACGAAATCACCTGCCGGATAACGTTCCTTCTTGTCGTACGGTGTGACCCACAGGTGCTTGGTCGCGAACGCTGCGCGGGAAGCGATGGAGCTGCTGGGATCGGCAAGCAAGACCGGTTGACCTTCGGGATGCAGCGCGTAACCGACGTCCTGGCCGAGTCTGTTCTGCTTCTCCGGATTGGTGATGTGCCAGACCCGGGCTTTTGAATTGTCGGCCAGACGCTGCCCGTCGGCCTCGCTGCGAATCGTGGTCTTCTTGGGACGAAACGCGTTGCCCCACGGATTGTCCGGGCCGATCGGCACCGGCACCGCGTCCACCTCGGTGACCGTGTTGGTCTGCCCGTCGACTTCCATGTCCAATCTGGCCGAGAACAGGTGCTGATGGAATGGTGCGCCCAGACCGGGGGCCATTTCGGTCGAGAAGCCGTCCTCGCCTCGGTAGGCCGAGGTGAACACGATTCCGGTGGCCTTGGCTTCGAGCTCGATGGTGCCGTCGAGGTAGAGGTACCAGTAGAAACCGTAGTCGTAGTTGCCGATGGTCAGGAAGAACGAGATGACCAGTCGGCGTGATCGTCTCGTCTCGGCCATACCGTTGAACAGGTCGGTGTGCTTCCAGAGGATTCCGTAGTCTTCCTCGTGCAGGCAGATCGCGTTCTTCATGACCTTGGGATGCCCGGATTCGTCGGCGACGGTGACGTCGAAGTACTGGATCTCACCGAGGCAGTCACACCCCAGTTCCAGGGCGTTGGTGTAGCGGCCGAACAGGTACTCACCCTGATCGAAATAGTTCTGCCAGTACCGCACGGGCGAGGGGTCGGCGTAGGGGACGACCATCTCGGCTATCGAGGCTCGGTAGATGACGGGTCGCTCGATGCCACCATCGTTGAACGAGAGCTGATGCAGCGTCAGTCCCTCTCGGACATCGAAACCGAACTTGAACTTCCAGTCGGCCCAGGTGATTTCGTTGCCATCGACGGAGAAACTTGCTCCGTCGGGTTGGGTGATCTCGATCGGCTTGAGGTCGGTACGGGTGGTGGAGGCGTGCGGTTCGGCGTTCCACTCGCCGCGTTCGGCCGGAACAGGCAGTACGACGTCGTCGACGACCTTGAGAATTTTGCGTCCGGTGAGGTCGACGTAGGCCACGACGCCGTCGATCGGGTGCGCCCAGGGCAGATCCGCCTCGTCTTCCTGGTAGAAAGCCAGCACTCGAACGATGCGGCGGCCCACCTCGTCCTCGTGCCCGAATACCCCGGCCGAGAGGGGAACTGCGCGCACTTTCGACGGGTCGAGCGAGCGGAGTTTCATGGCAGCAAGCCAGTCTGCACTCTCGAGCATGAACGATTCGATGTCGTCGAATTCGGCATCGAGAATGGGTACGTGCCCGTCGTTCGCGGTATCGATGATGGTCGATGTGACGACTTCCCCTGCGGTCACCGAGACGATGTTGTCGGTTCCGATTCCGGTGGCACCGTCCAGGAGTAGTGCCCGAACCCGTCGGTCGATGTCCAACCCGGGTTCGAAGGCGTGCACCACCGATTTTTCTGGTTCGTCGAGACCGACGTAGACGAACTGCGTCGACGTCGTCACGAGCCCGGCTTCGCTGAGAATTTCTCGTGCAGTGGTGATTTCGTCGGCAGTCAACGTACTCAGCGGGTGCGTGACGGTCCGTTGAGTGATGTCAGAGTCGAGCATTGTCATCGTGCGGGTTCCTTGTTCCGTGTGGAGTCGATGGATGCAGCGTGTGGACGAAGGACGGCGACGACGACGCCTCCGAGGAAAACTCCGACGAGGAGTACGGCGATGAGCGCCGCGAGAGTGGTCGAGCCGCCGACCAGCAGCGGCAGGTTGATGACTGTCATCACCAGTAGCGCGGCCAGTCCAACGAGCCCCAGTAGCGGTGCGACAACAGTGTTCCAAGGGCGCGAGATAACGTCGTTGCGCTGGAAATAGACGAGCACGGCCACCGAGGTGATGGTCATCAAGGCGACGATCCCCACCGAGGACACACCGGCGAACCACGCGAACACCTCGGTAACGGGGTCGAGCCCGGCGACTGCCGAAACCAGCACGAGGACCAACGCGGACACGGTCTGAACGACGGATGCAATGTAGGGGGAAGAGTGCTTGACGTGGGCACGTCCGCATCGAGCGGGCAGAGCGGAACTGTTCGCCAGGGAGAAGATGTAGCGTGCGAGCACGTTGTGAAAGGCGAGCAGAGCCGCGAAGAGACTCGAGATCAGCAGGATCTGAACCAGGTCGCCGGCGACCGCGCCGACGTAGCGGGTCGCGGTCTCGGTAATCATTCCTTCGGGATTGTCCGTGGCGATCGCGACGGCACCGTCATCGCCCCACGCGCTCACCATGGCCCAACTGGAGACAGCGTAGAACACGCCGATGATGATCAGGGCCAGGTAGGTGGCTCGCGGGATCGTACGTGCGGGGTCGCGAGCCTCGTCGCGGAAGACGGCAGTCGCCTCGAATCCGATGTAGCCTGCGATAGCGAAGATCAGCGCAATTCCCGGTGCGCCGGAAAAGAATTCGCCGGGGTTCAGCGCGGCGGTGGACAGTCCGGTCTCTCCGCCACCGTGAGCGATCACGGCGGCGTCGATGACCAGCACGACGCCGACTTCGCAGATCAACAGAACGCCGAGGATCTTGCCGGACAGGTCGATGTGGCGGTAGCCGAGTGTGGCGACCACTGCCATCACGGCGACGGCATATGCGTACCACGGTATTTCGGGCCCACCGTGGGTGGTGACGAAGTCGTTGATCGCGGCACCCATGTATCCGTATACCGCACCTTGCACGGCCGTGTACGACAGCAGTGCAAGGAACGCCGAACCGAGGCCGGCATGGCGGCCCAGACCACGTGTTATGTAAGTGTAGAAGGCACCGGCACCAGGTACGTGCTTGGCCATCGTCGTGAAGCCGACGGCAAAGAGCAGCAGAACGACCGTGCACACGACGTACGACGCGGGGTACGCTGCGCCGTTTCCGACGGCGATGCCCAACGGCACGGTGCCGGCGATGACGGTCAACGGGGCAGCGGCGGCCACGACCATGAAGACGATGGCACCTGGTCCGAGCGTGCCGCTCAACGTCGGCGGGCCCCCGTTCGGGGCGGCGCGACCCGCGGCGGAAGATGTTGTTGTCATGGTGTTCTCGTATCTTTCGAAAGAGTAGGAGGTTCGTGGACACAAGCGTGGTCGGCAGATTGGTCGAAGCAATTGCCGGCGCGTCACAGTTGCTCGACAGCGAACGGGAGCGGTGGGTGACGAATTCTCATTCGCATCGAGGCGGCCGTAACATCACCCACCCCGCACCGTCTCAGAGTGAGATATTCACCGACTTGCCCTGGGTGTATTCGCCGATGGCACCCTCGCCGAGTTCACGACCCCAACCGGACTGCTTGTAGCCCCCGAAGGGCAGGGCGGTGTCGAAAGCGTTGTGGCAGTTGATCCACACCGTCCCGGCCTTGATTTCTGCGGCGACATCGTGCGCCTTGGACACATCGCGCGTCCACACGCTGGCCGCCAACCCGTACGGAGTGTCGTTCGCTGCAGCCCGCACACCTTCGCTGGGTGAGAACGGGACTGCGACGGCAACGGGTCCGAAGATCTCTTCCTGATAGACGCTGAAATCGTTCCGCACGTCGACCAACAAGGTGGGCTCGACGTAGAAGCCATGCTCACCGTGGCGCTTTCCGCCTGCAAGTGCACGAGCGCCGTCGGCAATACCTGCGTCGATGTAACCGGTGACCTTGCCGAGCTGCTCTCCCGAGATGAGTGGGCCGATGTCGTTGGTCGGGTCCATGCCCGGCCCGATTTTCTGTGAACGTGCGAAATCGGCGATACCTTCGGTGAATTCGTCGAAGATTCGATCCTCGATCAACAAACGTGTTCCCGCGGTGCAGGCTTGCCCGTGGTTGAACAGGAAACCGCTGGCAACCCCAGGTATGGCCGATTCCATATCGGCGTCTGCGAAGATCACCTGAGGACTCTTGCCGCCGAGTTCGAGTGAGACCTTCTTCAAATTTCCCGAGGCGGCCTGCACGATCTTCTTGCCGACCTCGGTCGAACCGGTGAAGGCAACCTTGTCCACGTCCTGGTGGGACGACAGCGCGGCCCCGGCATCGCCGAAACCGGTGACGACATTGAAGACACCATCGGGAATACCGACGTCCGCGATGACTTCGGCGAGCAGTAGAGCCGTCAACGGCGTCTGCTCGGCCGGCTTGAGGACCAGGGTGTTGCCGCACGTCAGGCCAGGTGCGACCTTGAACGCGGCCATGACGAGGGGAAAGTTCCACGGAATGATCTGCGCGCACACACCGATCGGTTCGCGCAGTGTGTAGGCGTGGAATCGGCCACCCGGAGCCCACGGCACCGACACCGGAATCGTGCGTCCTTCGATCTTCGTGGCCCACCCGGCGTAGTAGAAGAAGATCTCGGCCGCCCACGTGACATCGACTGCCTGAGCGACAGCCACGGACTTACCGTTGTCGATCGACTCGAGCTGCGCGAACTGCTCGGCCCGAGCGAGGATGCCCTCCCCGATCTTCCACAACAAACGCTGGCGTTCCGCAGGCGTGACCCGCCGCCACTCGCCGGAATCGAACGCCCGGCGAGCCGCCGAGACCGCACGATCTACGTCCTCGGCCCGGCCATGTGGAACGGTGGTAATCGCCTCTCCCGTAGCAGGGTCGACCGTCTCGAACGTTTCTCCAGAGGCGGCGTCGACCCAACATCCGTCGATGAACATCTGTTTGGGCGTGGAGATGAAGTCTCGTACATCGGAACGAAGACCGGTTGGTGAGCTCGTTACTGCAGTCATGGATTTCCTTACAGTCGGATCGAAAGTTACTGAGGCAGAGTGTCGTTGGGCCTGAATAACCTGGCTCGTCAGGCGTCCCGAAACCGACAGTAGAACAATGCGTGCTCCAGGTCACCGCAAATTTCGAGTGAGTATGTGCCCCGAAGTAATTCTCATTCGACTGCAGGAAGCATTCTCATTTCGAGATGCGCACCGCGACCATGTCAGGGGCACTTCCGATGTGCCGACCGGCGGCATTCGCGTCCCGGGTGCGCTCGCATTCTCATTCGAGGCAACCAAGCGTTCACTGCTTTCGCAGATTCGTAACCAACGGACGGGCTATCGTGCAGCATCGACCGCCGCGTCGGATCGTGACCCAGAGAAGAGGTGCCCAGTGAACAAGAAAATGTCGATACGGACTCGTTCACCGGTCGCGGGACTCGGACGGGCACGACTGACGTTCGCGCAGGTGCTCGCTCAATCGGTGTCCGCCGTGGCTCCCTCTGCGGTGATGGTGACCCTCCCGGCGCTCGTGATTCCGGACGCCGGAAGAGCAACGATCGCGGTCTTCGCTGCTGCCGCCCTGTTGGTGACCTTGGTGGGCTACAGCGTCGGGGTGTTCGCCGAGCGCATGGTCTCGGTGAGCGGCCTGTACAGCTATGTTGCCAAGGGGCTCGGCGCAGTTCCCGGTTTCGCAGCCGGGTGGTCGTCGGTCATCGGTTATGCCGCAGCAGCTATGGCGAGCGTGCTCGGTGCAGCCAGTTATTCGACTGTTCTTCTCGGTCGACTGGGGGTGCAGACAGGAACGGCGACGGTGGCCTTCCTGTCGGTTGTCGTGGGCGCGGTGGCCCTGATCTTGATGATTCGAGGCATCCGCTTTTCCACTCGCATCACTCTTGCCGTCGAAGTATTCGCGATCGTGGTCGCGGCCGTAGTGCTGGCAGTCGTGTTCGTTCAGACCGTCGGCGGGGTTCCGGCAGGTCCGGATCCGCCGGCGGGGGAGGGCAGCCCGGCCGGCATCGGATTCGTTGTCCTGCTTGCCATCACGTCCTACGTAGGTTTCGAGAGCGCGGGAACGGTTGCGCGCGAGGCTCGCAACCCGCTCACGTCGGTGCCGCGTGCGATCAGGTGGACGCCGATCGTGCTCGGTGTGCTGTACGTGGGCGCGGCGGGCGCGCAGCTATCAGCTCCCGTGCACCAGAACGAGATGTTGGCCATGGTGTTGACTCTGCCGGATTCGTCCGGCGCAGCGGCCGGCGCGCTGTCGGTCATCATGGAACTCGGGATCACTGCCTCATGGTTCGCATGCGTGCTGGGATCGACGACAGCATTGTCGCGCATTCTGTTCGCGATGGGACGCGAAGGCGTCGCACCGACCGCCATGGGGCGCACACATCGACGGTTCGACACCCCGCATGTCGCTCTCGCCGTGGTGATGCCGGTGATCGTCGCAGTACCGGTGATCTACCAACTGTTCGCTGCATCGACCAGAGAGGTCCTGTTGGGATTGTTGACAGTCTCAGCGCACGGATATGTCGTTGCGTACATCTTGGTGTGTGTCGCTGCACCGAGCTTTCTGCGCAGAATCGGCGAGTTGACGATTGTCCCTTTGCTCGTTTCGGGAGGGGCAGCACTTCTGTTGGCCGCGGTGGTGGTGTGGGCAGCGGTGTCGCCGGCCTACACGTCGGGCGTGGGAACAGCTGTGTACTCGGCACTGATCGCCGCGGGTTTCGGAGTCCTTCTCGTTCGGTGGCGGGCCGAACGCGGGGTGTTGGAACGGGTGGGTGTGTACGACGAGACAATCGCCGACGACGTCGTATCTCGGTACCGTCCGTGGGAGGTGCGCAGTTGAGCGGCGGAGACAGCTCGTTCTCGGGCCGACAACCGAAGGCGGTCCAGAGTGCATTGAGAGTTCTCGAGGCCGTGGCCAGAGGCGGTACCGGTATCACGGCGAAAACCGTTGCTGCCGAGCTGGACCTGCCGTCGGCCACCACGTACCGACTACTGAACATCCTCGCTGGGGAGGGATATCTTGTACGTCTGCCGGACCTGTCCGGATTTGCGCTCGGTCACAAAGTCGGAGTGCTGATCGACGCAGCAGTAGCACCGACGGTGTGCACTGCAGCAAGGGAGCTGCTCGCCGAATTCAGACTCACCGTGCGGTTCGGCGTACATTTGGCCTACTTCACCAACTCGGGCATCCGGATCGCGGACGAAGACCCCGAATACCCACTGCAGCACGACGAATCGTTCCTCAATCGGAACCTGCACGCAGGCGCCCTCGGCAAGATGCTTCTCGCCGAGAAGGACGACCCCCTGTCGCTGCTATCGGCATCCGGATTGGCTGCGATCACGCGCGCGACCATAGTGACGCGTAGCGAACTGGCAGCATCGTTGACCACGGTCCGAGCGGAGGGGTTCTCACAACAGGTCAACGAAATTGCCTTCGGCACTGCATGTATCGCCGTGCCGCTGAGAACCTCATCCGGATCGCTGTTCGCCGGTCTCGCATTGTCCGGTAGTGCCCAGCACGAGCACGCGTTGCGGCGTTGTGTCCCGTCGATGGTCGAGACTGCAACGCGATTGGTGCCACTGCTCGTCTGAGGTTCCCAATCGGCAATGGACTACGAGACCGGCATCAAATGGCGGCCGAAGAAGTCAAGCGGTTCATCATAGGAATTGTCGATCAACGAAGAACCACCCATCCCCATTCGTGCTGAACCGGATCGAAACAAGAACACACGAGCCAGGCTCCAGTGAGCCGGGGTCGCCGTCCGATCGCTGCGCGCAACAGCGCGTAGTGAACTACCGTCCGATAGGTGGACTTGGGAAAAACCGGATTCGGAGATCGAATCAACAGGCTGTTGACGCACCATGCCGACAAGGCCGGCGAGTCCCTCAACACCTACGCACGTCGGGCAATCATCACTCGCCTCGTCACCGAACTCGAACGAGAGTCCTCACCGGAAGTGGCCGCCGTGCTCGCGGACGCCCGCAGCTTCGAGTACGAGAACATCGAGTTGTCCGACCCTGATTCGACGTCGCTTCCGCAGACGTACCTGCAGATCGGCGACGTCGACCGTCTCGCCGCGGTACGAGCTACGGGCATGATCGGCAGTTCTCGTGACGAGCAGTTCGACAAACTGGCCCGGATGACACTGCGAGCCATGGGAGCACAGGGTGCGTCGATCTCGTTCGTCGACGATCACACGCAATTCATCAAAGCCAGCGTCGGAACATCGGGAACGGCAGCGCAACCACAGACCGTAGCGGTGGAACGGTCGGCGTGCCGTGTCGTGGTGGAAACCGGCGAAACGCTGGTAGCGCAGGACATTCGAGAGCATGCGCTATTGAGGGATCATGCGACTGCGGATCTGATCGCCTATATGGCAGCGCCGATCAAGTCCGACGCGGGTTTCACCGTCGGAATGCTGGATGTGTGGGACTACCGGCCACGTAAATGGACGTCGGGCCACGTGAAGACCCTTGAAGACATCGCCTGGCTCATTCAACAGCGAATTCGTTGACAGCAGCGCTGTTTCGACAGTGACAATGCTTGCGTTGCACGCCGGGAGAACGTGAAGGGTGATATGTCTTCGCTGTACGAAATGTCGACTGCCGAACGGCGTCACCGCTCTGAGGACATGAAACGTGGAAGGACCGGATATCGAGTCGAACTCGCGCGGATCGACGATGACGATATCGACACCGCAGTCAGTGAAAGCCCGCTTCGGGAGGAACGTATCGGATCGAATACGGAGCAACTCTGTTCGTACGATCCTCACCGTTCTTTTCGACGCGCTCGCCGCCGCCATCGGCGTAGCCGAAGGCGTCCAGTGGCGCTCCGGTAGCGTCTCTGCATTGGGGTGGTACCCATGGTTGTTCGTGCCCACGGTCTTGGTGCTGCTCGCGTCGAGAAAGCTCTACCGACGTGGGCTTCGACGAAACTTCATCGATGAAATCGGCCCGGTGCAATCCGCCGTCGCTTTCGCGACCCTGATCACGCTCGCCCTGATTCTGGCCATCGAGACTCCCTATCGCCCAGGTGCGGTCATGGTCCGTGTGTGGCTGTGCGCAGCTGTTGCGCTCGCGATCGCGTGCCTGGCACGGGCGTGGGGGCAGCGCTGGCTTCGCGCGAAGCACCATGCGAGTGCACCGACTGTCATCGTCGGTAGTGGTCCCGTCACAGAGCAACTGGCGCGCAGAATGAAGCAGTCCTCCGAATATGGGATGGATCTCGTCGGGACAGTCGACTCCTCGCCCGACGTCGACCCCTCTGTGCATCAGGGGCTTTCGTATCTGGGACCGCTCACCGACCTGACTCGAATACTCCGAGCGCATCGGGTGGAAGAGGTGGTGATCGCGTTCGCGTCGGCTCCGCACGAACAAATAGTGGACGCGATCCGTGCGGCACAGCATGCCGGTGCCCGCGTCTGGCTCGTACCCCGCATGTTCGACACCGTCGGAATGCACGCGCGCATAGAGCATCTGGGCGGGCTGCCCCTGATGGTGTTGCGGCACGTCGACCCGAGGGGGTGGCAGTTCGTCCTCAAGGGCGCGCTGGACCGCGTCACTGCGGGACTGGCTCTGCTGCTGCTGTCGCCGGTGTTCCTTGTGCTCACCGTGCTGGTACGGGCGAGTTCCCCCGGGCCCATCTTTTTCGCGCAAGAACGAATCGGCCGAGACGGAGTTCCGTTCGACTGCTTGAAGTTCCGATCCATGCGGCCACCACGTGACTCCGATGCAGACTTCGTCCGGACCGAGGGAGCGGCACCCGGCGGTGTGGAAGGTGTGGATCGACGCACCCGGATCGGCAAGATCATGCGGCAGACCTCGCTCGACGAGCTGCCGCAGCTCATCAACGTGCTGCGCGGCGACATGAGCCTGGTCGGCCCGCGTCCCGAGCGGCCGGAGTACGTCGATCTGTTCGCAGCGCAGATCAGACGCTACGGCGAGCGGCATCGCGTCAAAGCAGGACTCACCGGATGGGCTCAGGTGAACGGATTGCGCGGTCAGACCCCCATCGCGGATCGTGCGGAATGGGACAACTACTACATCGAGAACTGGTCCCTCCGGCTCGATATCAAGATCGTCTTTCTGACGTGCATCGCCGTGCTCAAAAGGTCGGAAGACTGACCGACGCGTCCGTCTGTCATCGGCCTTCCGCCGCGCGTACGCGTGCAGCCTCGCGGACCGCGCCGACATTCGCCTTGCCCTGCCGCGATCCGGCGAGCTTGGCGGCGATGTGATCGCGTACCGACACCGGCTCGTAGGCCAGGCCGGAATCCGCGTCCAGGTGCGACGGCAAGGTGGAGATCACCGCGTCGACATTGCCGTCGTGGAAGAACGCTGCCGACCGCCGACGCACGATGGTGCCGTCGACGACGGGTGGCTTGACGCGATGCAGAGTGGACAGCCACCGGTCGTTGGTCAATCGCGCAGTGAGATCTCCCAGGTTCACCAACAGAGCGCCGTCGCGAGGAGCGACGTCGTGCCACACGCGGTCTGTACCCAGCACCTGAAGACCGGCCACCTGGTCGGCCCACAACACCGTCACGATCCCGAAATCGGTATGCTCGCCCATCCCGGTGAGGTCACCGTCGAGGGTGACCATGCCCTCGGGCAGGGCGTAGTTGTTCATCCGCAGCACGTCGATCGAGTGGTCGGTGAGCGTGTCGAAGAAGTCGACCGGTAGCTCGAGTGCCGCAGCGAAGATTCCGGTGAGAGTGCGGGCAACCCGAGACGCCTCGGCGAAATACCGTTCGACGTCGCGGCGGAAATCAGGCAGCTCGTCGGGCCACACGTTGATTCCGTAATCCGACTCGTCCAGATCGAGGGCGTCGAAGGATCGCGCTTCGACCCCGACGTTGAACGCCTCGAAAAAGTCGTTCATCCGCGACGCCGACTCGACTCCCACACTGAGACTCAATGATTCGCTCTTGGGCGGGCTGTATCCGCGATTCGCGTCGGGTATCCGGTACGCGTTCTTGGTCGCAAGCGGCAGCGCGAAGAACGAGTCGATGGACCGCGCCAGACCGTCGAGCACATCGTCTCCGATGCCGTGCCCGATGATCTGCATGAATCCGGAACGGGTGCAGGCATCGTCGATCTCGGCCACCACACGAGCTCGGGCTGCCGCATCGGCCGTACTGCCCGAGGCGAAGGGGCCGATGTCTATCGTGGGGATCTCGAACTCGTCTGCACGGTGATCGGACATCGGCGTTCACACTCCTGTAGTCCTGGCTGCTGAGCCGACAATTTACCGCCTCAGCATGCATTCTCGCGCGTCGATGCCTCGGCAGCGATCCGGCGTGGATCGTTCTCGGGCAGTGACTCGATGAGCACGCGACGCGGATGCGATGACGGTCCCGTGATCAGATACTTTTGACCGGGTCGCACTCGGGCGGCCTCTGCGACCAGTTCTGGATCGGTCGGTGTCCCCGCGTCGTTCTCTCGCAGAGCGTCGTTCTCTCGCAGTGCGTCGGCGACGATGCGGCGTGGGTCGTACTGCTTGAGGTCCAACGACTCCCACTCGCTGCGGCGCAGGGGGACGCCCATCTCGGCCTCCGCTGTGCTGCGGGTGCTGTCGACGAAGTGCCGCAGCGTGCGCACCGCACGTCCGAGTCGGTGGGCATAGCCGGGCAGTCGTTGCGGGCCGAGGACTAACCCCGCAATGATCGCGACGAGGAACAATTTCTCGAATGTCAGGCCGAACATGATGAATTCTCCTGTGCAGTAGCACGTCTGGACGATCGTCTGTCGTGTATCTCGGTGATCGCGAGAGCCGCGCCGAACAGCGTGACCATCGGCAGCGCGACGAGGAACATGGAGAGCACGTCTGCCGCGGGGGTGACCAGTGCGCTGAACAGGGCGATCGCCACCACGCTGACACGCCAACTGCTGCGCAGCCTGTCTGCGGAGACGATGCCGAGGCAGTTCAGCATCACCAACACTGCCGGCAGGACGAAGGCGATACCGGTTGCCAACACGATCTTCATGACGAAATCCACGTAGTACGACGCGTTGAGGATGGTGCTGTCCTCGTCGGAGGAGAAGCCCGCGAGCACGCTCACCATACGAGGGAAAATGGTGAACCCGAATGCGCAGCCGGCGACGAACAGTGGGGTAGCAGCCGCGGAGAATCCGAGAACATACTTTTTCTCGCGACGGGTCAATCCTGGAGTGAGATAAGCGAAGATCTCCCGCAACCACACCGGACTCGACACGATGACGCCGGTGAACAGTGCGATCCGCAGCTGGAGATCGAATGCGCCCGTGACGGTCTCGAAGTTGAGGCTGGCCTGGCGGGACAGCGCCAGTTCCTCGACGGGGCCGCGGAGGATGTCGAGAATCCGATCGGAGGTCGCGAAGCCGATCATGACGCCGACGAGCAGCGACACCGCCGCACGGATCGCACGGCGACGTGCCTCGCGCATGTGCCCGGCAAGGGGCATCGCACCCCGCACGGCGGTGGCTGCGGTCATGAGGCGTGTCGGTACGGAACCGGGACCGAGACGTCGTCGGGCGTCGCCGATGTCTTCGCTTTGTCCTCACGCACTTCGTCTTTGAGGATGCGCATCGACTGACCGACACCCTTGGCGAGCGAGGGGAGTTTGGTCGAACCGAACACGAGCAGAACGATGGCGAGAACGACGAGGGCGTGCCATCCAGTGAGGTTGTGCAACATGATGTTTCCTTCGGTGGGTAGTGTCGGGGAGGGTCAGTTGGTGGGAGCGGTTCCGGCAGGTCCGCCGGCCGGGGGTGTGCCGCCCATCGGCGGTTGTCCGCCCCCGCCGCCCGCACCGCCGCCGGAAGGCGCTGCGCTCATGGCGGGTTCGGTGGTGGTGTCGATCGCGACTGCCAGCGAGCCGACGTAGCCGCTCGTGGGGTCGCCGGTGAAGGTGCCCATCTCCAGGTCGTAGCCGTCACCGAATACGTTGTCGTTGTCGAGACTGCCGAGCTGGGCCAGGTTGGTCGAAGAGCCCGGATAGGTGTCGAGCTGGTAGATGTCGTTCAGGATCTCCTGGGGGAAGGCAACCTGCGACGTGGCAATTGCGTTCTCCGCGTTGGTTGCCGACGCTGCGTCGCGGTAGACCTCGAAATGCATGTGCGTCCAGCGGCCGGAGTAGCAGCCGGGCACGATCGTGTCGAAGGTGGCGCTCCCGCTCGCATCGGCCGTCTGCACACCGCGCAGGTACGTCTCGTCCTCGGCACCCTCGGAGTACATCGAGTACTTGCCGTTCGCGTCGCACTGCCACAGGTACACCGCTGCCCCCTCGAAGGGGCGGTTGTCGTTCGCCATGTCGGTGAGGGTGAACGTGAACGACAGTGGGACACCGCTGATCGTGGTGCCGCCGTCGAGGCTCGACGTCACGTCGCGACGAACGATTCCCGATTCTTCGAGAACGTTGACGCCGTTGGTGCCGTCGGCGGGATACGGGCCGTTGGTCTCCTGCGGAATCTCGCTCGTGGCCGAGGCGGTGGTCGCCGTCGTCGATGCAGCTGTGGTGGTGGTACTTCCGGCGTTCGACGTGCTCGAGCACGCCGCGAGGGCGAGTGCTCCGGCACCGGCACCGACGATGCTCAGAACGCGTCGGCGGGTCAACAGGGTGGTGATGTCGAACGCGGCACCCTGATCGACCACCTCCTCGTCGGGACGGTCGAGCAGTCGACCTTCGTACGCGGGTCCGTCGGGGGTGTTCGTGGGTTCGGGAATGCGAGGCATCGCGCTCTGTCTCCTTCGATGTGGCACTGGATGTTTCGGTAGTGCCCATACTCTGCGGAGATCTGGGGAGAACCCTGGGCTCCGGCTGGGAGGTTCCTGCGAGGGCGATTTCGCGGTTCAGGGAAGCTAAGGCTAACCTCTAGTCACTACCCCGACATACAGGACTTTTCATGACTCATCGTGTACTGACCAGCCTCGCTGCCGCGGTGCTCACCTCGCTCGCCCTGGTGAGCTGCAGCTCGTCCGACGCCGACGACGCTTCCGCCCCCGCCGCGTCGTCCACCGACTCGTTTCCGTTGACCGTGCAGCACATGTACGGCGAGACCACACTCGACGCCGTGCCCGAGCGGATTGCCACGTGGGGCTTCGGCACCACCGACGCCGTGCTCGCACTGGGTGTGGTGCCGGTGGCCATGCCGTCGGCCGAATACGGCGGCGGCGACGACCTGATCTATCCGTGGATCTCCGACGCCATCGACGCCAGCGGTGCCCCCGCTCCGACGTTGCTGGACAACGTGACAAACGCATTGACGGTCGAGAAGGTGCTCGCCGCCGACCCCGACGTTCTGCTCGCCCCGCATTCGGGTCTGACCCAGGCCGAGTACGACGCGGTGACCGACGCCGGAATTCCCGTCATCGCCCCGCCCGAAGAGCTGTGGTCTACGCCGTGGCGCGACGTCATCACCACCACGGGCGACGTGCTGGGCGTACCGGACCGGGCTCGCGATCTCGTGGCCGATCTGGACAAGCAGGTCACCGACGCAGGTTCGCAACACCCCGAGTTCGAGGGCCGCACAATCGCTTACGTGTCCGAGGCCGCAGATGTCTACTACCTGCTGCTGCCGTCCGACCCGCGGGTGGAGCTGCTCGAGAATCTCGGCTTCACCTCGGACCCGTCGGTGACGGCCCTGGCGAGCGGTGACTCGACGTTCTCGACCACTGTCTCGGCGGAGAACATCTCGAAAATCGACGCCGATGTGGTGTTCACTCAGGTCGACACCGACGCTGCACTGGCCGAATTCACGGGTTCACCGGTGACGCGGCAGATCCCGGCCGTCGCCGGGGGAGCAGTGGCAGGATTCGTCGGGCAGGAAGCCGGGGCCGCAGTAGGCCCGACGGCACTGTCGATTCCGTACTTCCTGCCGACCCTCGTCGACGGACTCGCTCGGGCTACCGAGGTAGCCGGGAACTGACGCGGCAGCGATGCGGGTAGGGATTTGCTTTGGCGACGTGGGGATTCCCCCATGACACCGACTCCTCAAGGGCGTTCTCGGCGAACATGTTTGACGCCGTACAGATTTTCGTCCGCGCGGGCGAGAATGTCCGAGACAGACTCCTGCGGATCCGTGGACTGAGCTGTTCCGACGCTGGCGTAGGGCAACGACTCGGCGGTGATCCGGGCGAACTCGTCGACCACGTCACGGCTGTGCCCTGTCAGGAGCGCCGCGAACTCGTCACCGCCCAGACGTGCGATCACGGCGTCGGAGGGAGCTGCGCGGGTCCAGGACTGCGCCAGATCGATCAGCAGTTCGTCACCAGCACGATGTCCGCCCGAATCGTTGACGGCCTTGAAATTGTCCACGTCGACGATCACCACCGCTACCGGAAGCTCCGCAGTCCTGTTGCCTGCCACCTCCGCCGCGGCCATCTCCCATCCCGCCCGGTTGAACACTCCGGTCAGAGGATCGGTGCACGACGCCACGATGAGAGCCTTGGTCACCACACCGAACGCCTCGCCTGCGGCAATCACCGCGACGCCGAAGATCAGGTACGAAATCGGATACATCGGAGCAGGAGAAGCCCACACCGCCGACAGCACACTCACCACGAGCACGCCGACCAGCACTCTGCCGGGTTGGTCCCGATGGAACGCACGGATGTACATCGCCAAAAACATCGCCGCGATCAGACACTGGCTCTGTGCCGCCGCGAGCCGATGGAACGCCATCACCGCGGGTGTCGCCACCATAGCCGCGGCCAGGGCAAGCCGAAGCGCCACCGCGGTACCGGGTCGAACCCACAGCAGCACGACGCCGGCCGCTCCCAGACCGACAGCCATGACACCACCGGTGACAACGGAGGTCACCCGGTCGCCGTGAGGCAGCAAGGTCAAGATCACCCCCACGGCATAGAGACCGGTTGTGGCCAGCAGAAAGTACATCAACAGCCGCGTCCGTAGACCCGCCGTACCGTGCACCGAACTCGGATGCGGAACGTGCGGGAACGAGGGCATGGCCAATACCCTGCCAGGGCGCACGGCACCTGTCTCGACCACGACCCCGCCGTTCCGTTGCCTGCGACGAATTTCGCATCGGACGAGCTCATCGGCGGCGGTGAATGCCGCCACAGCGTGCCCGCTTTTTCGGCTGATCGTGTTGCTGGTGCAGGAAAAGTACGGGGCGGTCCGGTAACGCCAGCGAGTAGGCGGCGATGATGAGCTGTGTCCCCACGGCGAAACAGGCAGCCGGCGAGCGCGGGGTCGGTGGTGATCGACTCGCGTCGCCGCGTTCTGTCGTCCCTTCTCGCTGTACAGCTGGTGCTCTATTCGGCCGCGTTCATCGCATCCTGGGCCGACACGAACGGTGCCGGGGCCATGGGTGAGATGTGGGCCGCAGTGGTCGCTGCGGTGGGATTCGTCGCGATCCTGTCTCGTCGACCAGGCCCGGTGCGGCAGGGGATCGCCATTGCGTGTGCGGCACTGGCTCCAGCGCTGACGATGCTGACCCATCAGAATCTCGCTGCCCAGGTGTGGGCGTTGATTCCCGCTATGTTTCTGGCGCTCTACCTGCGCGCGACGTATCCCGTCGTCGTGGCACGGGTCCTGTGCGTGGCGCTGGCTCTGCTGTCGGCCACGGCGCTGCTGCTCGCGCCCGCACCGGCACCGATGCTGTGGGGCGCGCTCTACGTCGTGTGCATTCTCGCTGCCGCCGAGGTGTTCGGCGCTCTCGGCGCCGCCCTGATCGCCGGCGCTCTCCGTGACCCGCTCACCGGGGTGTTCAACCGCGCCGGTGCCGTCGACGCGGCGACGAATCTCGCTGCCCGAGCGGCTCGTCGATCGGAGAACATCGCCGCGATCGTGTTCGATGTCGACCACTTCAAAGCCGTCAACGACAGGGACGGCCACGCTGCGGGCGACCGCATTCTCATCGGGCTCGCCGACACGCTGACCGAGAAAGCACCGGCCGGAAGTGTGATCGCCCGGCTCGGCGGCGACGAGTTCATCGTCCTCGTCGCCGGCCTCGACGCGGTGCAGATCGACGCTCTCGCGCAGGAACTCGTCGACGGGCATGTCGTCTCGGTCACGTACGGCATCGCCGTCGGTTCCCCCGGACCCGACGTACTCGAGGCGCTGACCCAGGTTGCCGACGCCGACATGTACCGCCGAAAGATGCTGCGCCGCAGGCGCTGACAGTGCTCGGTCAGGGCAGGATGGAATCGACGTAACCGCCGTCGACCCGCAGAGCGCCGCCGGTGGTGGCCGACGCCTGATCCGAGCTCAAGTAGACGATCATGTTGCCGACTTCCTCGGGCTCGATCAGTCTGCCTATCAACGAGTTCGGGCGATGGTTCTTCATGAATGTCGCCTGAGCCTCATCCCACGGGAGGTCGTCGCCGACGAGCTCGGCCACGAAATCCTCCACCCCGCCGGTATGGGTGGGGCCGACGATGACGGAATTGACCGTAACTCCGGTCCCGGCAGCAGCTTTGGCGAATCCGCGACTCACGGCCAGCAACGCGGTCTTGGTCATGCCGTAGTGGATCATCTCCTCGGGAATGACCACAGCGGAGTCGCTACAGATGTTCTGCACTCGGCCCCATCCGAATTCCATCATCCCGGGCAGGTAGGTACGGATCAGGCGGACGGCCGAGAGCACGTTGACCTCGAAGTAGCGACGCCATTCGTCGTCGTCGATCTCGAGGGCGGGCTTGGATCCGAAGATGCCGAGGTTGTTGACGAGGATGTCGACCGCGGGGACGCGCGCGGTGAGTTGCTCGACGCCCTCGGCGGTGGCGAGGTCGGCGGCGACGCCGATGACACGCGCGCCCGGAACGGTGTCGAGTATCTGCTGCTCGGCTTTGTCCACGGTGGCCTGCGAGCGCCCGTTGATCACCACGCGGGCACCCGACAGCGCAAGCGCCGTAGCGATCGCCAGCCCGATTCCCTGCGTGGAACCGGACACCAGGGCAGTACGTCCGTCGAGATCTATGTGCATGGAGCCTCCTCGTCATGTTTGTTGTGAGCCTACGCCGTTATAGCGCGTATGCAACTAATTTGGGATTAGCACTCTCGGACGTCGGGTGCCAAAATGGAGAGGCATACTTTCGTGCACCAAACCCCAGCTCAGCGAGCCTGAGGAAGGAGAGAACAGTGACAGTGACATCCCCCGATTTCGACGCTCACGACATGGATGACGTGCCGCCACGGTGGTGGAATCGACATATTCGGACTCGAACGCAGGTGACCGAGATTGCCGTGATGTTCGGCGCTCTGTCGATCGTGTCGTTCTGGGCCGCCGGTCTCGGCATCGCAGCCGGCCTGATCGCCATCGCGTCCGCGCTGTGGGCGGATCGAAGCCCGGATCTCTCCGGAGCGCGCGCCGAACGCAGCGATACCGCGCTCGCCATCGGCACCGGAGCGGTCGGCGTTCTCATCGGTCTCGGCTTCCTGTTGATGGTGCTGCCGCACTGGTGAGGTGAGGGTTCGTGGCGAGAGCCGGTCGACGACGCGTCGGCCGGCTCTCGTCGTCTTCGGCAACATTTCGGTAAGTATCTGCGACGGTCCGTTGCACTAACGGGATTTATATGTGACGCTCTGTAGCGTAAAGATTGTTCGGGACGCAGGCGGAAGGACCACCATGACTGCAGTCGACGACGCACGAACGCACTACCGAGACACCTTGCACTCCTTGTCGACGGCATCGGTGCATCAGCACTTCGACGCTTTCCTCGACATTCCCTGGGATGAGCCCGAATATGCGATCGTTCCCAACGATCCCCGGTGGGTACTCCCGGACGAGGATCCGCTCGGACACACGGACTGGTACAAGTCGCTTCCCCTGGATCGGCAGATCCACATCGGCATGTATCGCCAGGCCAGCATGGTCAAGGTGGGCCTGCAGTTCGAGCAGATACTCATCAGCGGCCTCATGCAGTACGCCCTGACGCTGCCCAACGACTCACCGGAATTCCGGTACTCGACGCACGAGGCCACCGAAGAGTGCCACCACACCCAGATGTTCCAGGAGCTGGTGAACCGCATCGGCATCGACGTGCCGGGTGGACCCGGATGGTTCCGCAAGATCGTGCCGATGCTCACGGTGTTCGCCAGCCGCTCGGCACCGTTCGGATTCTTCGTCGGCGTCCTCGCGGGCGAAGAGCCGATCGACCACATGCAGAAGGGCGTTCTGCGCGGAGGCTCAGTCGGCCACCCGTTGGTCCAGCGCGTTATGCAGATCCACATCGCCGAGGAAGCGCGCCACATCGGCTTCGCGCATCAGTACCTTCGGTACAAGGCACCTCGTCTCGGTCCCTTCGAGAAGGCGTCGATCTCGATCCTGACGCCCGTCATCATGCGGCTGCTGTGCGACGTCATCATGAAGCCGAGCAAGCAGATGCGACGCGAACTCGACATCCCCGACGAGGTGGTGGATGCCGTGTGGTGGAACAGCGAATCGTCACGAAAGGCATTGCGCGACACCTTCGGTGACGTCCGCATGCTCGCCGGCGAACTGGGACTGATGAACCGCGTCTCCAAGCGCGTGTGGCGCGCCCTCGGAATCGACGGACGACCGTCGCGCTACCGCAGTGAGCCCTCGTTCGGCTGAGCTGCCTGGGGGCCGGTGACAGATTCGAGAGGGACTTGGGGAATCGCGATTCCGCGTGATGCCCCAAGTCCTTTGACCTGCAGCCAGATGGTGTCGGCCAGGAACGTTGCGAAATGATCCAGGCCGGTGCGTGATTCGGTTTGCGCGCTCCAGCTGCGCACTGCGCCCATGCAGCCGGAGACCAGGCCCGCGACCCACGGGCGCACCAGCGACCAATCCTCCGGCGACAGATCCGCATTCACCAACGCGAGGAACGCCGCGACGCTGACCTCCAGCTGCTCGGCGAGCAGGGCATTGGTCTCCTCGAGCGGACTGGGCGACTCGGCACTGACATCCTGCTCGACGAAACGCGTCCACGCGGGATGCTCGGCGACCCAGCGGACATAGGTACTCACCACCCGATGCACCACATCGCGTGGAGTGCCGGTCAGCGCGAACGAGGCGACCAGCGCAGCGCTCAACTGCTTGCAGATGGCACGCTGAATCGCGGTGTCGAGATCGGTGCGATCGTTGAAATACCGGTAGAGGCCGGTGCGATGAACGCCCGCCTCGGCCGAGATCTGTGCAGTGGTCAGCCGCTCCCCGGGAGCGATGTCACGGGCCAGTACCGTCATCGCGGCCTCGATGATGTGGCGTCGACGATCGGTGTTGTGCTGTTCCCACCGCCGCTTGCGGCCATCGGCCTTCGGTCGTGCGCCACCGTCACTCATGCTGCATGGTCTCATGTTCGACGGGCTGCTGTGGGCGCGTTGGGGTTCGGAGGTCACTCGTGCGGGGGTTCACCGGTCACCTTGTGGTCGGCAAAATTGAGGCCCTCACGCACGAGCCGAGCGAGGTGCCCGTCGGCGAGGTTGTAGATGACGTTGCGACCGTCGCGGCGAGTCTCGACCAGACCGGTGAACCGGAGCTTGGCCAGATGTTGGCTGACGGCAGTGCGGGACGTGCCGGTGGCCGCGGTGAGCTCGCTGACGTCGGCGGGGCCGCGATCGAGTAGCCAGAGTATGTGCAGCCGAGTGGGATCGGACAGCATCCGGAACGTGTCGGTTGCCGTCGCCAGTCGCGCGGAGTCGGGCTGTGCCTCGTGATGGAGACTGATGCGCTGTTCCTTCTTCGGTGGCATCGAGGTGTCTCCTTTGTGGACGGCGTCTCCTCATGCGGAGGCGGCGACCGGGATTCGGGAGCGACTCCACAGGCGTGCTGCGGACAGTGCCGCAAGTGTAGCCAAGGCAGTGAGCACCGTCGCCGCGGCGAGCAGTCCGAATTGCGCCCCGACCCAACCGGCCAACGGATACGTGAGCAGAAACGCCGCGTGGGACAGGGAGAACTGAGCGGCGAAGATCGAGGTTCGGCTGTGTTCGTCCGACTCTCGGCGCAAGATCCTCGCCGACGGCGTGTTGATCAGCGAGGTGCCGATACCCAGGATCGACCACGTGATCGCCAGAGCGGTCCACGCGGTCGGCCCGCCGCCGAGGGTGGCGACGAGTGCTGCGGCTGCGGTGCCGACGACCGCGACGGCGGCACCGGCGAGCATGAGGCGATGGTCGGAGATCCGCTCGAGGGCTCTCGGAACGAGCAGCGCCGCCGCCATCGACCCCGCACCGAAACAGCCGAGGGCGACGGCCACTTGGGTGCTCGAACCGCCGAACAGATCACGCACGTACACAACGGTATTGACGAGTACGAGAGCCGTGGCTGCGGCGACTACGATGTTCAGCGCCAGCAGACCCTGGAGTTCCCGCTGCCGGACGAACGTCGCTATGCCGTCGAGCGGTTTCTTGTGTTGTGGTGCAACGTATCTGGGAAGGGCTGTGCCGACCACCATTGCTGCGGAGGCGACGAACCCCACCGCCGTCCCGACGAACAGGGTGTGGAAGGTGACGACCGTCAGCAGTGCGGCGGCGATCAGCGGGCTCACCAGGGACTCGAGGTCGTAGGCCAGGCGGGAGAGCGTGAGCGCGCGGGTGTACTGCTGTGCGTCCGGCACGACGGACGGGATGACGGCCTGAAAGGTGGGTGTGAACGTGGCCGACGCTGCCTGCAGCACGAATATCAGGACGTAGACCTGCCACACCTGATCGACGAAGGGGAGCGCCAGCGCGGTGAGCGCTCGGATGGCGTCAGCGATGACGAGGACGAGCTTGCGCGGCACTGTGCCGGTCAGTGACGAAACAACGGGCGCAACAACCACATACGAGATCATCTTGATCGCCAATGCGGTGCCGAGGACGGCTCCGGCGGCGCTGCCGGCGATGTCGTAGGCCAGGAGCCCGAGCGCCACCGTCAACAATCCGGTGCCTACGAGCGCGACCACCTGTGCGGTGAACAGGCGTCGGAAAATGTGATTGTGCCGAAGCATGCGTTCACTGTACATATGCGTGCGCACTTGCGCACTCGTTTGTTTTATTGAAGATGCACCGACGAACGCCCCACGATGGGGCTATTTTCTGTAGCGTTGTCTGTTGTCGGCTCAACGAATATCCAGGGGTGGTCAATGGCCGATCAGCGCACGTATCCAGTGGGGCAACTGGCACGCGCCATCGATCAGCTGCCGTCGATGATCGGCTACTGGGACAGCTCGGAGCGCAACGTCTTCGCCAACAAGGTCTATGCCGACTACTTCGGCATCGAGCCGGCGCGCCTGGTCGGTATGCACATCAGCGAGCTCCTCGGTGAGGGACTGTACGAACTGAACAAGCCCTACATCTCGGGGGCGCTCGCCGGCGAGCAGCAACAGTTCGACCGCACACTCATCGACGTCAACGGTGTCGTACGCGTCACCCAGGCCACCTACGTCCCCGATATCGTCGACGGCGGCGTCGTCGGATTCACGGAAATGGTCGTCGACGTCAGTGCCCGTGCCGAGGCAGAACGCGAACGCGACCGTGCCGTCCGCCTCTTCCAGATCGCCATGGAGTACGCACCCATCGGCAAAGCGCTACTGACGATCGACGGCCGCTGGCTGCAAGTGAACAAAGCACTGTGCGATCTCCTCGGATACACCTCGGAAGAACTGCTGCAGAAAACCTTTCGAGACCTGACGCATCCCGACGACATCGCGATGGCAGACGAACACCTCGCCGAATTGGCCGGCGGCACCCTCACCAGCGTGGCATCGGAAAAGCGATACATCCGCAAGGACGGAGCCACCATTTGGGTCCAGCGGAACGCCACCGTGGTTCGAGACAACGACGGCGACGACATCATCATCGCCCAGATCCAGGACATCACCGCCCGGAAGGGAGCCGAGGCGGCACTCGAGCGCCAACTGTTGATCGACGACCTGACCGGCCTGGCCAATCGCCGACGGTTGATGGCAGAACTTCAGGCCCTCAAGGAAGCCGCCGACGAAACCCCGGTCGGAATCCTGTTCGTCGACGTCGACTCCTTCAAGTCCGTCAACGATCGATACGGCCACGCAGTAGGCGACCGATTGCTCGCCGCCATCGGAGCCCGCATCCGCGCCAACCTCCGCGCCGGAGACATCGCCTGCCGCACCGGAGGCGACGAATTCGTCGCTCTGCTGCGTAGCTCCCGATCGGCCGACGGAGTCGAACGCCTCGCCGCACGAGTGCGGTTGCTACTGGCCGGCCCGTACCTCATCGACGGTGTTCCGGTACCCGCATCGGTCAGCGTCGGATGGAGCTGGGACAAACCCGTCAGCCCCGAAAAATTACTGCACATCGCCGACGAACGCATGTACTCGTCGAAACGACGCTGACCCCCGTCAGGACGACAGATCGACGCGAGTCCCGACTCCGGTCGCGAGAGCGCGTTCGATGACCAGTTCTGCGACCGCGAGATCCTCGAGCCCGATACCCGTGGAGTCGAACAGTGTGATGTCGGAGTCGGCCGTGCGCCCGACCTTGCGTCCGGTGATCACGTCCCCCAACTCGGTCTGGAAGTCGGATTCCTGCGCGGCTCCGTCGGCGATCGCCAGTAGGGCGTCACCCGACTTGGACAGCGCCGTCGCGGTGCTGTCGACCACCACCCGTGAACGCGCGATCGCCGTTCCGTCGACCTCACGCTCGTCGGGGCGCGGCGCTGCACCGACGACGTTCAGATGAGTGCCGTCCACCAGCCAGTCTCCGAACAGCACGGGATCGACCGACGGGGTGAGCGTGCACACGATGTTCGATTGGCGCGCAAGCTGTTCCACGGACACCGCGTGTTCGATCTTCAGGTCCAGGTCACTCAGAGCGTCTCGAAAACGTTCGACGGTATCGGCTGATCGCGACCAGACGAAGACACCATCGATGCCTCGGACGCTGTGGATGGCGCGGACATGTTCGACGGCGAGGTTTCCCGCGCCGACGATTCCCAGTATCGAACTGTCCGTCCGAGCGAGGTGCTGGGTGGCCACCGCACTGGCAGCGGCCGTGCGAATCGCAGTGATTGCACGGCCGTCCAGTACCGCGACACATTCTCCGGTGCGGGTGGACGTCACCAGCATGGTCGAACGCTGCCGAGGCAGAGCGCGGGAACGGTTCCCCGGTAGGTCCGACAACACCTTCACCACCGCGAGTTCGGAGGTGCCGGACTGCGCCACCATCGGAATGACTCGACCGTCCTCGGCAGCGTCCATCGACGACGGTGCCGGATTCTGAGCGATGCCTGCGGACAGGTCGGCCAACGCGCGCTCGACCGCCGCGAACATCGTCGTTCGGTCGAGCAGGGCGCTGATCTCCGAGTGACGCAGTACCAGGGCCATGGTCAGCCGACCGTCGTCAGTTCTGCTGCATCGACGACGCGGGAGGTGACCAGATCTGCGAACGGAGGTGCGGTGTGAACCATGCCCTCCTCCTGGAGGATTCGCATCCAACGATCGCTGGCGTCGGCATCGATACGCACGGTGTCCCACGTCCTGGACTGTTGTATCTTGGTGCACGCAGCAGACAGGGTCGGCAGTGCGATGTTCGGCCAATGCTCGACCAGGAGGGGCTGCAGTTCACTGACGGGTGTCGCCTTGACGGTCGCCATGGCTGCGTCCAGGCCGGATGCGAACTTCACCAGACGCTCTTCGAGTTCCTCGAAACGGTCTGTGCGGCAGTAATACACACTGTTCGGGCCTAGCCCACCCACCTCGGCGTATTCGACCACGATGTGGCCGGTCCCTCGATCCGACATGATCTGCGCAGTGGTGATGTCCAGAATGATCGCGTCGCCGAGCCCGTCCTCGAACAACTCCACGAACATCGGAGTCGACAGATCGCGGAGGAATGTGGTTCGTGAGGAGTCCACGCCGCTCTCCCGCATCATGCCTGCGGTGATTGCGTACGGAGCGCTTCCGCCGATACCGGGGGCGAGCACGGTCTTTCCGGTGAGCGCCGACCAGTCGAACGGGCCCTGAAGCTTCTCGCGCATGACCAGAGCTTTGGGGAACTGGTGGTTCAACTGTGCGAACACGGTGAGCTGACGCGATGTGCCCCAGTACATTCCGGGAACCCACAACCCGCCGAGAGCGATATCGGCTGCGCCGCTGGCAAGGTCGTCGAGCACGCCGGTCCAGGGGTCGCAGGCTTTGGCGTGGACCTCGAGGCCGTTGTCGGCGAAGAGTCCGGCGTGGTCGGCGTAGTACTCGGGAAGGTAGTTCAGGCCGTGTGCGGTGGCGGAGATGGACAGTGAATCGGTCATGATGTGTCTCTTTCTTTCGTATGAGGCTCTGGATTACGCTGCGACGAGTTCTTTTTCGGTCACCGCCTCGAGCGAGCGTCCGAAGGTCTCGGGGCCGAACTTCGCCGCGACGACGAGCAGGGCGTACATGCCGGCGATCATCAGGAACACTCCGGCCACACCGGCGATGTCGAAGAAGAACAGTGCAGCGAACGGCATCACCGCGCCGGCGACATTGCCGATTCCGTTGACGACCGAGGTGCCCATGCCGCGGATCGACGTGGGGAACAGCTCCGGCGTCCACACCGAGAGCATGGTGTTGAGCATCATCGTGAAGAACTGGAAGACAGCGCCGAGGACGAGGATGGTCGCAACGTTGTGGGCCAGCGTGGCGAAAGCGATGGCAGAGATGCATCCGAGCACGGCGGCGGTCATCACGGTCGGTCGGCGACGGACCCGGCCGGCCAAATAGCATGCAGCACAGGCACCGAAGAGACTGCCGATGTTCATGATCATCGTGAACAGGAGTGAATCGGTGAGGGAGTAGCCACGGGAGACCAACAGAATGGGCATGAGGAACAGCAACGTCACCTGAGCGCCGAACGACATCCACGAGGCAGCGCCGATGGCGGCAGTGCGGCGAAGATTCTGGCCTTTGAACACCTCTGCGTACGACGTCTTGCCGGTGGCGGGAAGGACATCCGCTGCGGTGACGAATTGCTTTGTCGGGCCCGGGTTTCGGAGGCCGGAGATCGATCCGCTGGCGAGTCGGGTGAGGCTGCGGTTCGCGTCGTCGATTCGGCCCTTGGACATGAGGAATCGGGGCGACTCCGGGAGATACCGCCGGAAGAACACCACGAGTACCGCAGGCACCGCCAGGATGACGTAGGTCCAGCGCCACGACGTGTCGTCGCCGCCGAGAACTCCACCGAGAGGGCCGAGTACGAGCATGAAGAAGCCGAACGACGCGATATTGCCGATGCCGCCGGACGAGATGTTGAGTGTGGCCAGCAGTGAACCGCGGTGCCTGGTTGCGACGAGTTCGGCGAGAATGGCCAAGCCGACGGTGAATTCGCCACCGAGGCCGATACCGACGATGAAGCGGCTCGCGAGCAACATCTCGTAGCTCACCGCGGCAGCGCTGATGAGACCGCCGAGCGTGTACACGAGTAGGTTGAGGCTCAACGCCATTCGGCGACCCCAGCGGTCTGCGATGTATCCACCGATGAGGCGACCGACCAGTCCGCCGATCACGGTGGCGGTGTTGATGAGGGTCAATTGTGCATTGCCGATTCCGAGTGATTCCTTGATGAGCGGGCCCATCGCTCCGGTCGAGTTCTGCTCGAGGCTGTCGAAGAACAGTCCGGCCATCAGCAGCAGGATCACCGCACCTTGGACTCGAGTGAAACCGATGCGATCGAGCGCATTGGTCAGTCCTGACGCAGGGGCAGGCGGCTGTGTGTCGGTCGGCTGGGAAGTGGTCGGATGAGGGTCGGTCGGATGGACGGATTCCGAGGTAGAGGCAGACATGGTGTGCTCCAGCGGGCTGGCAGGCACCGGCAACGGGTGTTTTCCGGTGAGTCGCCTCCGGTGACACTCTGAAACGACTGCTTAATTTGTATACAAACCATGTGTCGTCACCGTTATCTTCCGCTACGAACGTGTTAAGGACTCCATATATCGCTCGTAATTGTATACAAAGACGGCGCTATGACGGCCCCGGGGTTGCAGCGGACGCATCCTCGTCGCGCCGCAGGTGCTCATCCATCAGAAACCCGGCCTGCACAGGGGAGCCGTTCAGAATGGCTGCCGCGAGAGCAGCATGATCGTGAACGGATGCGCCCGGGTCGTCGCCGAGGCCCCACGCGACCCGGCGATTGACACCCGCCAGCATCTCGCGCAGCTGGTCGTTACCTGCCGCGGTCGCAACGAGATCGTGGAACGACGGCCCGTCGGTGGAGCCGGGAGTGTCCGATCGTGCTCCGTGGCGCGCCCGCTCCACCACCGACGCCAGTTCGGCGGCCACGGAACCGCCCCTGTTCTTGGCTGCCAACTGAGCAGCCAAGACCTCGAGACCATGACGAACCTCGAGAAGTTCCTTGTTCTCCTTGTGCAGGGTTGTGGACACCGTCGCACCCCGATAGCGAACGATGGTGACGAAACCCTCGGCCTGCAGCTGAGCCAGCGCCTCGCGGACCGGCACGCGAGACACGCCGAACGCCTTGGCAATCGACTCCTCGATCAGCCGCTCACCGCCGACGCGTCGACCCGACAGAATGTCGTCACGCAACGTCTGAGCAATCGTGTCGCCGGGTGATTCGTCGTCTGAATTCACGAAGTGGAGTCTAGTGCGGGCGATGTCCAGGAGGCGGGCCGCCGGATTGTGGCCTCACACGCAGGAGTCGGTGGCTCACAGTCGTGTCGGACGTGCTCCCAGTATCGGTGCGGGAGCAGGGTCCTGCTTCTTGCGCGCATCGACCCGATACGCCAGATAGAGATACAGGAATCCGGTGGCGGTGCCGCCGAGACATCCTGCTGCAATATCGAGGGCGGTGGATCCTGAGTTGATCGTGAAGTGGAGCAAGAAGAACCCTATTGCGACGGCCGGGACGAGTGCCAGGGCGTTGATGTAATCGGCGCGAGTTGCGCCGCACTTCTTGCTCAACGCGCCGGTCATGACCCACTCGCGAAATGGCTTCTGCATCTCAGGCTCCTCGTATGGGTCTGATTTGTCCCGTTCGGCCAGGATACCGGAGAGTTGGTTTAGGTAGGTTCGAGTTATGCGCGCCATTGTCTTTCTCGCTGTACTCGCGATCATCTACAAGTGGCCGGTGTTCGGAGACAGCCCCGGCCACTGGTCGGCCCTGAGTCAGGGAATCATGTTCGGCGCGATCATCTGCACCGTCGCTACTCCTGCGGGATGGAAGGCTATCCGCCGCATAGACGGACGGATGCGGTCTTGGGTTGATGCCCGTGGGGCGGCGTCGGGTCGGCGTGGCGGCGCAAACGCGAGCGCATTCGTCAGGTGCGCGCGGATTCGTCTCTGATTTCGACCGCCAGAGAGGGCCATTCGACAAAAGCGCGCGCGTTTGCGGCGGGGTTCAGTCCCGTTTCGTGACTCGGCCGGAGCAATTCGGCGTGGGCACCCGTTGCCTCCCAATCCACCCGATTCGAGGGTGGTGAGGCCATGTGTTTGGGTGAGTCCCATGAACTGGGTCGGCAGAGAGCTGAGCGTGGCCGCCGGGAGTGGGGCAGTCACGTCTGCGGTACTCATCGCACCGGTCATCGATGGCAAGTGGTTGGATCTGACTCTCCCAGCCGTACTCGGTGCAATCGGTGGACTGCTGGTGGGATTCGCGGCGGTGGTCGGCGGCAAGTACGCACTGAAGACTGCGGTGCCGTGGCCACCGAGCGGTCGCACACAATGGCGACACCGATTTGCCCTGTGCACTGCGGCAGTGGTGACACTGTTCGTTGCCGGGCTCTCTGCATGGGCCAGCGCTGCCTCGGGGATGGTCGCGTCGGACAGCGCGGAGCCGCCGATACAGCTGATGGTGACGATTGCGTTGACTGCAATCAGTTACGTGTTCGCGTACTTCCTTGCGCCCGAGGTCAACTGACTTCGGCTGGAGCGGTTCAGTCCGAACCGGTGAACGCGCCGAGGACACGCTCACCGACAGGCGTCAGGGCCGTCGAACGCGCCCACCAAGCGGCAGGCAACATCACGCGGGACTCTCCACTGATTGTCGTATCGCACGAATGACATCGGTCCGACGGGATAACCCTCCATGCTTCGGAAAGTTCCGACACCCATGGCCTCGACCGAATCGGGACCGGTCGAAGCGACGGTTGTGAATTCGATGTGTTGCGGATCCGGCTGAGCGCCCCAGGCGCGTGCGAGCCGCACGTTGTTCTCGGCCGGCCCGTCGAACAATCGAGCTCGATCTTCTTCGCGAATCGAGTAGTCCACGCTCGCTGCGAACAGAGCCGTCAACTGGGCTGCGGTCGGCACATCGTCGGTGATGGGCGGTGGCGGAGAGGCGAATTGCGTCGGGCTGATCGATGCGACCGGCGACTTCGGCACGTCCACTTCGACGGGGGAGCAGGCGCAGGCGAGCAACACCACAGCGACCGCGCTCACTCCAACAAGTTTCACCGGCCCAGTATGAACCGAAACAGCATGGTGGGTAGGTGAATCGGCGTCAGATACCCGACGTCGTCAGGCGCCGGTTGTGTTGGGCGGTGATCACCAATACCGGTATGGCGATCGGCAGGATCAAGGCCGCCGCTGGAAGAACGAGGGCAGCAGGAGCAGTCGTCAGGTTGTAGACCGCTACAGCCACTATCCATGCACCCACGGCCGCGATGGCCTGCGCACTCACTCGGAGGGCCGTCACTGTCCACGGTGAACGAACTGCGAATTTGCCTATGGTCATCGGCAGATAGTGGCCCTCGTTCACCTGTGACAGCTGCAGCGTCGCGACAGTCATCATGGCCGCGCTGATGGCGGCGATCACGAGGCCGAGAAACAACATGCTCAGTACGATACGCAAACTTGTGGCCCTAGGCTGCTGGTATGACTGCCGCTGCGAATTCCGATGCGACCCGTCGTCGGGTGCCGTCCTGGTTAGGAGAGTTGACGGTTCTGGTCGTGGTCGCATTGTTACTGAGTGTGCTGCTGCAAACTTTTGTCGGCCGTGTCTATCTCATCCCGTCGCAGTCCATGGAACCCACGCTGCACGGCTGTCCCGGTTGTACCGGCGATCGAATCGTGGTGGACAAGATGACGTTTCGATTCGGAGATCCGCAGCCGGGTGATGTGGTGGTGTTCAAGGCTCCGACGGAGTCGTGGAACAGGGGATACACGTCGAGCCGATCGAGCAACGCAGGAGTGAAGGCGTTGCAGGACGCGGGATCGTGGGCCGGACTCGTCGCGCCCGACGAGAACGACCTGGTGAAACGGGTGATTGCAACAGGCGGGCAAACCGTCCAGTGTTGCGATGTGCAAGGAAGAGTCGAGGTCGACGGGCAGCCGCTCGACGAGCCCTACATCGCGTTCGACTTCCCCTACGACGCGGACACACTCACCTGCGCAACAGTTCCGCAGTCCGGTCGCTGTTTCGGGCCGGTGACCGTACCGTCCGGCAATCTGTGGATGATGGGCGACAATCGAAGCGGCTCAGCAGATTCGAGGGCACACTCCCGTGACGAACTGGGCGGAACGGTCCCCATCGAGAATGTGATCGGCAAGGCCAGATTCATCGTGCTGCCACCGTCGAGATGGGGTGTCATCGACTCGCCTGCGATACAGCGCTGATCGACTACGCATTCCCACGATCCCGTCGAGTAGCAGCGTCTTAGAACCCAAGATCGCGCTTACGACGCTCGCGTTCGATGCGTCGCTGTTCCTCGGCGCGTTCGCGGCATTGCCGCAGGAATTCGGCGTCCGCATCCGGGTTCTGGGCGGCCTGACGGCCCGGCCGCGTCTCGTACTCGGGGTACGCGGAGTTGCTCGCGCGACCGTAACCGGAGCCGCCGGCACCTCCCCAGATCCCGGCACCGACGGGCCGGCCCGCCACCAGCCAGGCCAGCGACCCAGCGAACGGGAGGAAGACGATGAGCAGAATCCAGACGATCTTGGGCAGATAGCGGATGCCACCCTCGTCTGCGGTGATCGCGTCGATCAGACAGAACACCCACAGCAGCATGACCAGCAAACCGAAATACGGCATTGTGTCCCTCCATGTCCAAGACCGCTCGGTCCGTTGTATCGAAGATCGTAGCGCTGTCCTCGCGATTTCGACAGACGAGTCGGTTTGCAAATCTGGGTGGGGCTCGGGCACGGCCGGATGTCGCGTCAATGTCCTGGGCAGTAGATGTACAGAGATGATCGCTGACCATCCCTGGTGAGCAGGACGGTCACCACCTCTGTCGTGCTCTTCGGTCCGACAGAGGTGGTCAGCATCTCCGACTCACACGTGAAGTTCACCCCCGCCCAGCTTCCCGGGGGCACCGTCTGGCACGCGAAAGGCTGAAGCGGAGGATAAGACGGGTTGGCCGCCGATAGCGTGAGTCCGTCACCGAATTCGTCCGGTGCATCGAATCGAGCCGACCAGGCGGGCTGACCCGAGAACTCCGAATGCGTCGCACCCTGCGCGAACTCGAAGCCATCCGGAACTGTGAACGCTATGCGTTGCAGATTGTGCGTTACTTCATCGCTGTCCATGGACCTGGGCTTGCCGATCTCGCTGGCGCACGAGGCCGTGAGGAGAACAAGAATTGCCGACGCGCAGAGGAGTTTCCACGAATCGGTCATGGACGCAGCAACATCGGGCGGACGCGTGTGCGCCTATTGGCGAGCATCGTCATGGCCCGCAGTGGGCCTGATCCTCAGGCCGACGAAAACCACGACGAGGGTCGCCAGAAACACCGCGGGATAGGTGAATTGGACGGCGAACTCGAAGGCGGGGGAGCCCTCGAACATGAAGATACCGATGGCCTTGATGCCGCGGTAGTCGGTGAAGTACCACGCAATCATCGGCGTGGTCACGGCGATCGGGGCCAGCCAACTCCACCAGGTTCGGTGTCGGTTGGCGTAGTCGAGGGCGAGGACGGTCAGCGGAATGCACCACACCCAGTGATGGCCCCACGCGAAAGGCGAGACCATCGGCGTCGCCATTCCACATATCGTCAGGGCCAGCAACGTCTTTCCGGCTGCCTGTGCGCGTGCCGCCACCCACAGCGCCAGGGCGGCGACGACGAGGGCGAGCACCAGCCACACAGCAAATGGAGGTGTGTTGCCCGGCCACAGTCGAGCCAACACGCCATGAATCGACTGGTTGGCGGGTGAGGCAAGTGCGCCGATTCGTTCCGAGTCGATCATCGTCGACGTCCAGAATCTCCACGAATCTGCGGGAATGACGATCAGTCCTGCAAGCACGGTCACCGTGAACGCGGCGATCGCGGTGACGGCTGCTTGCCACTGTCTCTGTGCCAGTAGATGAAGCACGAAGAATGCGGGCGTCAATTTCAGTCCTGCAGCGATGCCGACCCCCACACCGCGGAGCCGACTGCCCTCGCCGCGGGTGAGATCGAGCAGAACGAAAACCAGTAGAAGCATATTGATCTGGCCGAGCCAGATGGTCATGCGGACGGGCTCGAGCCACGTCAGTGCCACTGCCAATCCGACACTGACGAGATACATTGTTGCGCTTCGATATCCGAGCGCACGCCAGCTCGCGACCACGGCCACGTAGATCAGCAACAGATTGATCGCCTGGACCACCGTCACAGCGCTCGTGACCGAGAGGAGGGCGAGCGGGGCGAAGGCCAACGCCGCGAAGGGCGGGTAGGTGAACGGTAGGCCAATGTCGAACAATGCGAACTCGTAGAGCGGCTCGCCATGCTGAACGACGTACGCACCGTGTCGATAGACGATGGTGTCGATTCCGTTGCCGAACAGACCGAAGGGGGTCGTCCATCCCAAGAAGTAGGCGTGCGCAACGACCGCGACGCACGCGGCGATGGCCGACGCGAGGAACCAGCGCCAACCGAGCCGGCCGACGCCCGTCGCGTGCACTTCCGGCTGCGTCTCCCGGATGGCCGTCTTCTGGGCGTTCCCTGCGCGCACGTCCGAGTCTGACCGCGCGTAGAGCGGCCGGAAACTGGACGTCGTCATGGCCTACACGATAGATCGTTGTATCTGATACAAGGAACTCGACACGGACAGACCGGTACGTTTTGTCAGCGGATTGCTCGGCTCGACGATTGCCTGGGTATCAGGGTGGGGAGCGCTTTGTGTACGGCCGCCGAGTCGTCGGTTCCGTTGATCAACAGATCCATCGCGGTGCCGGCGATCTGATCGAACGCGGTACGCACCGACGTCAACGGCACCGGCAGCAACTGGGCGAGGGGAATGTCGTTGTATCCGACGAGTGACAGGTCCACGCCGACGGCCAGATTGTGGCGGTGAGCTGCGGATAACACGCCGAGGGCCAGATTGTCGTTGGCCGCGAAGACCGCGGTGGGACGTTCTGTGGCGTCGAACAATTCGTGTCCTGCGCGCGCGCCCGCTTCGATTCCGTAACCGGTTTCGACAGTCCACTCCGACCTCGGTGACACGCCGGCCTCGTCGAGAGCACGTCGGGCACCCGCGAGCCGTCCGACGGCGCTGGAGGTGAACAGCGGGCCGGTCAGAACCGCGATGTCGGTGTGGCCCAGATCGATGAGGTGTCGAACTGCCAGGTACCCGCCTGTCTCGTCGTCGCCGATGGACGACGGACTCTTGCCGTCGGTTCGTAGGACGAGAACGTGCGGAATGCCGTTGTCGCGCAGGTGGCTGGGGAGAGGGTCGTCGGTTCGGCTGGTGGCGAGAACGACGCCGTCCACATTGCGTTCGAGCAGGGACTGCGCGGCGTTCCACTCGTCGGTGGGGTCGTCGCCACTGGTCGCGACGATGGCGTGATAGCCGTCCTTGCCCGCGGCCCGATCGACCGCCTCGAACATCAGGGCCATGACGGTGTCGGACAGGCGCGGAACCAGCACTCCGATGGTCGCCGTTGCACCGCGCCTGAGGTTGGACGCGAACGTGTTGCGCCGATAGCCCAGCTGCTCGGCGATCTCTCGCACCCGGACGGCCGTCGCGGTACGGGAGGGGGCGACGCGGTCGTCGAGCACGCGGCTGACCGTCGACACACTGACGCCCGCCGCCTTGGCGACGTCGCGGAGCGTGACGACGTCCGTCCGTTCCGCCGAGAGCCCGGTTCGAGTGGGACGCATCCACACCTCCTTGATCGATCGGCCTGATCGCACGACAGGAACGAACTTACCGATCCCCAGCTGATCGCACATGCAAACGTCCCAGGAACGTTTGCACGAAGTGTTGCATGTGGGTCGGTGGCGTCTGCGAGCCCTGTCACCTCCCGGCCGGAGAAGTGATGGTTGACACATCCGGGGTCGCGGGTTTAGCGTCATGCAAACGTTCCCGACAACGTTCCCAACCGCCTCTCGAAAAGGACGTCACCATGAATTCACTCGATCTCCGCGGACTCAGCCCGGCACCGATCACGCCCTTCACCCGCGACGGCGAGGTCGACTACGACGCGATCGCGCGCCTCGGGTCGTGGCTCGGCAGTGTCGACGGGGTCAAGAGCCTGGTCGTCCTCGGCCATGCAGGCGAGGGCACGTTCCTCACGCAGGCCGAGCAGGCCAAGGTCATCGGTGCGTTCCGCGATTCGGTGGACGGCAAGCTCCCGATCGTCGCCGGCATCACCGGTGAGGGCACAGCCGTATCGGTCGAGGAAGCCAAGCGTGCAGTCGACGCCGGTGCATCCGCCGGTCTGGTCTACCCGTCGCACGGATGGCTGCGTTTCGGATACCAGGACGGTGCGCCGCAGGACCGGTACAAGGCACTGTACGAAGGCTCGGGCTTGCCGCTCATCCTGTTCCAGTACCCCGACGTCACCAAGGCGACGTACAACCTCGACACCCAGCTCGAAATTGCCGCTCAGGAGGGCGTTTTCGCCACCAAGAACGGTGTCCGCAACATGCGTCGTTGGGATCGCGAGATTCCGGTGCTGCGCAAGGAGAACCCCGAACTGCAGATCCTCAGCTGCCACGACGAGTACCTGCTGCACACCATGTTCGACGTCGACGGCCTGCTGGTGGGGTACGGCGGCCTCGCACCCGAGCCGCTCGTCGAACTCATCGCGGCAGGCAAGGCCAAGGACTACCCGGCCGCGCGCGCCATTCACGACCGTCTGCTGCCCGTCACCGCGAACGTCTACCACCGCGGATCCCACATGGAAGGCACCGTCGCCCTCAAGGAAGGCCTCGTGCACCGCGGCATCCTCGAACACGCCACCGTGCGTTCACCACTGCTTCCGCTCGCTGCGGGTGCCCACGAGGAGATCGCAGCGGCACTCGATTCCGCGAACCTCGGCTCGGTAGTACCTGCGCTGGTCTGACCCGGTCGACGGTCACTCCCTACCCTCGGTGCCCTTCCGTAGTAGCCGCTACGGCCCGGAAGGGTACCGAGCACCACTTCTTTCGGCATGCATCACCGCACACGCGGACCGGGTCGAGTCCGTTCGGTTGGACTGCCGAGCTCTGCATCAGATCCACCCCACGTATTCGCCCCTTGCCACATCAGGCCGACAGCAGACGTGCGCCACGTCGCCGGCTCGAAAAGTGCTTCGAGAAAGGGCTCGCAATGAGTCAGCACCACGCAACACCGGTGGTACCGTCCGCAGCCGTGCGAACTTCGCAAACTCCCGCACCCCGCTCCGGCAAATGGAAAGCCTTCCTGAGCACCATCGCGATGGCCGGCCCCGCATTCATCGCCGGTGCATGGCAATTCGGCCCCGGCAACCTCGCCAGCGCCGTCGAAGCCGGCAGCAAGTACAGCTACAGCCTGATCTGGGTCATCGTGCTCTCGACGGTGTTCATGCTGGTGTACGCGGACATGAGTGTCCGGCTCGGCATTCGCACCCCGAAATCGATGATCAGCTCCGTCAAAGACGTCCTCGGCCAGAAGGTCGGTGTCGCTGCGGGATTCGGCGTCTTCATCATCACGCTGTGCTTCTCGGTGGGTAACGCCGTCGGCTCCGGCCTCGGGCTTTCGATGGTATTCGGCGGATCACCGCTGATCTGGTCGGCAGTGTGTACCGCATTCGTCGGCCTGATCCTGTTGTTCCGCAACGTCTATCGCACCGTCGAGCGCGTCCTGTTGGTCATCGTCGGACTCCTCGGTGCCACGTTCATCATCAGTGCCGTCATCTCCAAGCCCGATTGGTACGAAGCGGTCAGCGGTGTCGTCCCCAGCATCCCCCCGGGAGGAGCGCTCCTCGTCGTGGCCTTGGTGGGCACCAACTTCTCGCTCAACGCCGCCTTCTTCACCTCGTACGGCACCCACGAACGCGGCCGCACCCGCGCGCAGTACAAGCAGACGACCATCGCAGACACCATCCCCGGCATCATCGCTCCCGGAATCATGACGTCTCTGGTAATCATCGTCGCCGCGGCCGTGCTCGGTCGACAGAATGCAGAAGCGCAGACACTCGTCGGCCTCGCCAAGATTTTCGAGCCCATCGCCGGACCCGTCGGATCGACCATTTTTGCCCTCGGCCTGTCCGGTGCTGCCTTCTCGGCCATGGTCGCCAACGCAACCGCCGGCGGCACGATGCTCTCGGACGCACTCGGCAAGGGCCCGTCACCCAGCACAATGACCGCCAAACGCACCAGCGCGGCCATCCTTGCCTGGGGACTGGCCATCACGCTGATCTTCACCAAATCGCCTGTGCAGCTGATCATTATCGCGCAAGCATTGACCGTGCTGATCGCGCCGTTCCTCGGCTTCCTGCTCTACGTCATGAGCAACAATCGTGAGCTGATGGGCGATCTTCGAAACACCTGGTGGAAGAACATCATCGGCGGCCTCGGCTTCCTCTCCATCCTCTCGCTCTCCGGACTACTGATCTACGAACTCGCGACGCGATAATTCGACTGAAGTCCCGGGTGGATGCTCGACGAGCATCGACCCGGGGCGTTCCGATTTCCCAACCGGATCTTGAAAGCAGGCCTATCGCCGGCCACAGAACTGTGGTACTTCTTGAGTCATGAACACATTCGACACGTCGAAAGGCGCATGAGCGCCCGTAGCTATCCCACCTCCGGTTCCACTACACCGAGGTGCAGATCATGAAGCTTGCCGAGGCCCTCGCTGAACGAGGGGAACTGATCAAGCGCACCGAACATCTGAAGGTTCGGATTCTGGCGAACGCTCGCCATCAAGACGGTGAATCACCGGCTGAGGATGCAGCGATCTTGTTGTCCGAGTACAACTCTGCGCTCGATCGTCTCGAAGTTCTCATCCGTAGGATCAACCGAACCAACAGTGCTGCCGCGGTGCGGGATGGAACCATCACCGATGCGCTCGCGTCCCGCGACGTGCTGCGTATGCGACACAAGGCGATCTCTGCGGCCGCGGACGCAGCATCGGGACGCAACCAGGAGCACAGATACGGCCCACGTCAACTGAGGTCGGAATTGGTCTACGTCGCAGCTCTTCCGGTTGCCGAATTACGTTCTGCCGCAGATGATGTTGCCAAGCAGATTCGGTTGGTGGATTTGGAGATCCAACGCGTCAATTGGGAGTTCGACCTAGTCGAATAGCATGCCACATGCCGGGTAGTAGGTAGTTTTCGGTCGAGGCGAGCACGTACCGCGGGTCGGCGGTCTTCCGGCCCTTCTCCTGCGTGGTGAGCAGCGTTCCGAGCATTCACTCGGTCACAGTGCAGCTCAGTACAATTCACGCCGAACGGTGCACAGCATACCTTGCACTACCGTGTGCTGATCGAACGGAAACGAGGGTGGGTAAGGGGCCACCCAGCATGATGGTTTGCGCCTGTGTTCGCGACTAGTCTGGTCAGAATGACGGCTCTATCGATGTCCCTCAGCCGACCTGCACTTATCGTCGTCGATGTGCAGGCCGGTTTCGACGATTCGGAATTCTGGGGTCCGCGGGACAACCCGTCGTGCGAGGCCAATATTGCTCAGCTCGTTCAGTTCTGGCAATCCAGGGCTTGGCCGGTGGTATTCGTTCAGCACGATTCCGACAATCCACAGTCGCCGTTGTCGCCGACACAGGACGGGCATCGCTTCAAGGACATGCTCGACGGGACTCCGGATCTGCTCGTTCGCAAACGCGTCAATTCGAGCTTCTACGGAACTCCCGATCTGGACGCATGGCTACGCGGCGAGGACATCGACCAGGTGGTCATCTGCGGAATCACCACCAATCACTGTTGCGAGACCACCGCGAGGATGGCCGGGAATCTCGGCTACGACACCTACTTCGTCATAGACGCGACGCATACCTTCGATCGCGTCGCGCCCGACGGGACAGTCGTACCTGCCGCAACACTGTCTGCCATCACGGCCACCAACCTGCACGGCGAGTTCGCGACGGTGATCGAAACGAAAGACGTAACTTCCCACTGACGTCGCCCAATTTGATACCGTTCGGTATGGCCGATCGGGGAGCAGTAGCAGGGCTCGCGGGACCCATTGTGCTGCTGTATCTGGGGTACTTCCCGTCGGTGCCGACCCTCTCATCGCTGATCCACGGGATCTTCGACCCACGAATAGACTGGGCCGACACGGGTTTCGGTGAAGTGCTGCTGTTCTCGTTCCTGGTCGTGGGCGGTCTCGCTGCATGTGTTGCGGCAGTTCGCGGACTGGCCGACTCTCCGAGGTTCCCAGGAATCGTCGTCTCACCGGGGTCGTCGATCGGGCGGAAAGTCGACGCGGTGGTGGTGACACTCATTGCCTACGCCGTCGTTGTTCTGGTGTTCGTGACCGCTACCGGATCAGCCGGATTCCTGGTGCCGCTCATTGCGGCGTGGGCTTGCTCCAACACGATACGGAATTATCGCGAACTGATGAGTCGACGTCGAGCGTCCGCTACATAGCCCATGAACACAGTGCTGATACTGATGCTCATGCTGTGGTTCGTCGTGTTCGCGTACGCGGCATCCGTCGGATTCCGAGGCAGGGCAACGCATCCCGACTACTACGGTGCACGAGTGTCGGACACGGTGAAATCGACACCCCGACTGCGTGCACGAGCCAATCGATCGGTCGGAATCTGGTGCACGGTCAGTTCCGTGATGGCTGTGGTGCCAATCGTATGGATCGGCTCCGACTTTCATCGTGAAAGAACGACTTGGGAGCTGGCCGGTCTGGCTGCTTACGTCTTCGTCGTCGTGGTGGTCGGCGGTTACCCGTTGGAGAAGATCAAGAAGTCTTGAGTCCCTGCGGGACTCGAGGAAGTATGGCCGAATTACCGTTCCGGAACCTGCTCGGGGGCTGGGCCGTCGTAGCGAGCGATAGGACGGATGATTTTGGAGTCGTGTGACTGCTCAACTATGTTGGCGCACCACCCGACCATGCGACTGCAGGCGAAGGTCGGAGTGAACATCGAGCGCGGAATTCCGCACAGTTCCATGACAACGCCGGCGTAGTACTCGACATTCGCGTACAGCTTTCGATCCGGCTTCAGATCCGCGAGCGCGGCGGCGATGACCTTTTCGACCTGCACAGCCTTGTCGATGAGCTCCCCGCCCATCTCTTGCGCAGTCTCTCGCAGCATTACCGAACGAGGGTCATCGGTTCGATACACCGGATGGCCGAAGCCCATGATGCGTTTGCCTGCAGTTATTTTGGAGCGCGCCCATGCATCGGCGGAGTCGATGTCGGCAATCTCGTCCAACCCGTCGAGGGCGCGGTCGGGTGCGCCTCCGTGCAGTGGTCCGGCGAATGCTCCGATCGCCGCGCAGACGGCGGATGCGATGTCCGAACCTGTCGACGCAACCACCCGGGCTGTGAAGGTAGACGCGTTGAAACCGTGGTCGATCGTGGCCGTCAGGTATCGATCGACGGCACGGGCTCGAACGTCGTCCGGAACTTCCCCCGTGATCATGAACAGCCAATTCTGAGCCGTGGTCAGGTCTTCACGCGGAGGAATCGGTTCCAGTCCTGACCGAATTCGGTACACGGAAGCCAGGACGGTCGGTGTGACGGCGCACAGGCGAAGCGTCGTTCTGCGCTTCTCCGCCTCGGACGATTCGTACAGTGGTACGGCGTCTACCATCCCGGACAGCACAGTCCTCAAGGCCAGCAATGGTTGCGCTGGTCCCGAGCGCGCTACCGTCGCTACGGCCTCCGCGACGTCGTCGGGCAACGTTCGCAGAGGTGCGACAGTGCGCAGGAATTCAGCGCGCTCGGTACCGGTCGGGATTCGGCCCTCGACCATGAGGAACCAGGCGTCCTCGAAAGTCTTCGTCATCGCGAGGTCGATCGCCGAGTACTGGCGGTAGTGGTAGAAGCCTTCGTCTCCTCGAACGTCACCGATCGAGGTAGTGGTGACGACGACGTTGTGCAGCCCTTTAGGCGCTTCGAGAACAGTCATGGCGGACTCCTTTGTGCTGGTGAGTGCCTACGATCCGCGCTAATCTTGATTGTTGTCAATGTTGATCGAATCAATATGAAAGCTGAACATGACGCATGCCGACAGTCGAGGTGTCCTCACCACCGCTCAGGCCTCCGCCCGTCTCGGAGTGAAACCGGAAACGATTTACGCGTACGTCAGCCGAGGACTGCTGACCAGCAGTCGAGTACCCGGGGTGCGAGGAAGTGTGTTCGACATCGAAGAGGTCGAATTGCTGGCCGCACGTGATAATGCTCGACGCACCGATATCGGTGCGGTGGAGCGTATTCGGACGCGGACTACCCTGATCGAGGACGGATGCCTCTATTACCGTGGCCGGGACGCAGTCGAACTCAGTGCACGCCCATTCGAGTCGGTTGCGCACTTCGTGTGGACCGGCGAGTTGCTGGACAACGTTCAATTCGCGACCGATCCCGTTGTGGTGCAACGGTGTCGGGATACGATCGCGTTGATGTCACCGCGGTGCCGAGTAATGGATCAAATTCGTGTCGCCGTCGACATTGCAGCCAGCTATCGCCCGATGCGATTCGACACGGGCACGAAGGCCGTTGTTCGTGAGGCCGGTCAATTGCTTGCGACCGTCGCGGCTGCTCTCGGAGGTGAAGCCGTAACGGGCTCGATAGCCGAATCGGTCTGGTGCGCTACGAAGTCCGCATCGTCGGATCCAGGCGGGCTGAAGGTGCTGAACGCCGCTCTCGGGCTGACAGCCGACCACGGCCTTGCGGCGTCCACTCTCGGGGTACGTGTCGCAGCCAGCACTCGCGCGAATATCTACGCGGCCATCGCGGCAGGGCTCGGATGTATAGACGGGCCACTGCACGGCTCCGCCGCCGATCCCGTCTACAGATTCTTGATCACAGCGATAGATGACCCCATTGCCGCTCTCGCAACCCAATTGAGCTCCGGCGCGCGAGTGCCAGGTTTCGGTCACGTCGTGTACACGCACCGAGATCCCCGTGCGGAGGCGCTTCTGCGGTTGCTACGTGAACCGTCTCGAGGCGCAAATGCAGCTGTGATCGCTGCCGCGGATGTCATTGTCGACGAGGTCAGCGAACGGTTCGATACCTTCCCCAATCTGGATTTTGCGCTGGCTACGTTGGCGCACGCCTACGATCTCGATCCCGGGACGCCGGAGGCGGTATTCGCTCTCGCTCGCATCGTGGGCTGGACCGCCCACGCCTTGGAAGAATACGAAGAAGTACCCCTGCGCTTTCGAGTTCCTGGTATCTACACCGGGATTCGGCCGGGCACCACCGACGCGAGCCGTCCTACAACAGGGTGAACGCGGCCTTCAATTGCGCTCGGGCTGCGTCGACTTCGGATGTGTTGCCCGCCAGATGGTGCAGCAAGGCGCGTTGGAAGATCCCGTCGAGCAGGATGTAGGCGGAGGGGCGGTCGAGGGCGGATTCGGAGCCGCGTAGCTCGCAGTACTTCGTCACCACACGCCAGATCATGTCTTCGCGACGTTCCTCGATGTCCAGGACGTCGCCTCGAAAGGAACCGTCGAACAGGGCTTGGTTGCGGAGGTCGTACCAGAGTCGATGAATTCCGGCGTCCGCCACCAGGGTGGCGAAGTACTTCGTCTCGAAGTCCGCGTACAGGCCGGGGGCGTCGACGGCGTTGGCCACCACCTCGTCGTACCGGGTGACGCAGATGGCCTCGTACTGGCGAACTGCGTGGGTGATGAGGTCGAGCTTGTCGGTGAAGTAGTAGTGCAGAACGCCGTGCGAGTACTCGGAGTTCTGCGCGATCTCCCGCAACGAGGTGCGGGCGTACCCCAGCTCGGCCAGCGTGTGGAGCGTCGCCTCGGCCAGCTCGGTTCGCTTGGACTCGAACTTGTTGCGGGCGCGTTCTTCGATGCGCGCGCGCGGATCTACCGTCTGGGTCATGTTCGGTGTCCTTTCCGCGCGGCGTTTCGCTGATCAGTGTATGCCCGAGCCGTTGAAAACCGGATTTTGGGCAGTCGTCAAGAAAAACCTTGACGTGTGTACAAATTCTAACTTAGTGTGATCCGCAGCACACGTCAGAGGGGTGGATGCACACCTGCCTCCGGTGCTTCACGGCTCGATCAACCTCGGCCCGTCCGACGACGGCCGATCACGAGAGGACTCTTCATGCCAACCGACAAGCGCGTCGTCGTCTACGGGGCATCGGGATACACCGGGCGACTGATCTGCGAATACCTGCGCGAGTACAACATTCCCTTCCTGGCCGCCGGCCGCGACGAAAGCCGAGTCAAGGGCATCGTCGACGCCGTCCCAGGCGTCGAGACGGTCGAATACGATGTCGTCGAGGTCGAGCACACGGCTTCCGCACTGGCAGAAGCGTTTCGAGGAGCCGCGATCGTGCTCAACACGGTCGGTCCGTTCTCGCGGTTCGGACACGAGGTGGCGCAGGCATGCATCGAGATCGGTGCGCACTACACCGACACCACCGGTGAGCAGGACTGGATCATCGATGCCGAGAAGAAGTACGGCGCAGAATTCGCCGCCCGAAACATCGTTCTGACACCGGGTTTGGCGCAGATGTACAGCATCGGCGAGATCGCGGCCAACATCTGCCTCGAGACCCCGGGCCTCGACACCCTCGACATCGAGGTCTTCTGGAAGGGACATCCGACGGTCGCGTCGACCAACACCATCCTGACCAATGCCGCCTTCTCCAAGGCGTACTACCTCGAACAGAACGAGTACGTGGAATGGCCCGACGACGGGGTGTTCCAGGTGGTCGTGCCGGGCCAGCACGATCTGGGCTTGGCGCTGCCGTGGGGCGGTACGTCGCATCCGGTGTGGTTCAAGAACGATCCCCGAGTCGCGAACGCACGCGCCTACGGCGGGGTGATGAACAAGCCGCTCATGCTCGCCGTGCCTCAGATCATCGCCGGCGCAATGGCGCAGATGGAAGGCAAGACCGACGCCGAGAAGTACGACATCATCGATACGGTGTCGGCGTCGGTGCGCAGTGAGACACCGCCGCGGGAGAATCCCCGTATCAACACCTCCCTCGACTCGGTCTACGCATCGGGCCCACTCGGCCGCGTGCACACGGTGATTCACGGCAACTGCAACTACAAGCAGACCGCTCTGCTCAACGCATTCGCAGCGGCACACGTGTTGCAGGGGCCGCCCAAGAAGGTCGGATTCGCCTCGAGCTGCCAGGCGTTCGGACACCGCGAACTGCTCGGCGTGCTCCGCGCCTTCGGTCTGGTGCTCGACCCCGTCGTCACAGCACACAGCTGAGGACCCGGCCGATGCGGCTATCCGACTACCTCGACAAGGGCATGTCCCTGGGCCGAGATGCCCCCTGCCTCACCATGGCTGACACCACGAAGAGCTACGGCGAGGTGTACGACGACACGGTCTCCATCGCCGGAGCGTTGCAACACAACGGTATCGAGACCGGGGATCGTATTGCGGTGCTCTCCGGCAACGACCCTCTCGCCCTGACCTGCGTTTTCGCAATCTCCCGCGCAGGCGCAGTGTGGTGTCCGATCAATCCGCGAAACGAGGCCGACGAGAATCGACAACTGTTCGATCTGTTCGGGTGCCGACTCCTGTTCTTCCAGAAAGCATTCGCGGATCTGGTCGGCCGCATCAGAGACCAGCTGCCGCAACTGGAATGGCTGGTCTGCCTGGACGGCGACGTGCCGGGAGCACTGTCGTACGACCGATGGCTCGTCGAACACCGCTCGGACTCGGTCGTCGACAGGCGACCGGCCGACGGGCTCGCCATGATCGCCGGAACCGGCGGAACGACGGGAAAACCGAAGGGCGTCAGACTCACCGAAGAGAACATGATGACCTCGACGGCGACGGCACTGATGAGCTACCCGTTCGGGGACCGGCCCCGATACCTCGCACTGGCACCGTTGACCCATTCGGCGGGGGTACTGACATTCCCCATCCTGAGCCTGGGTGGCCACGTGGTCGTGATGCCGGCTCCGGACATCGGCCAGTTTCTCTCGCTCATCGAGCACCACCGGATCACGCACGCATTCTTGCCGCCGACGGTCGTCTACGGGGTACTCGACCACCCCGACCTCGACACGCGGGATCTGTTGTCGCTCCGATGCCTCTGGTACGGGGCTGCGCCGATGTCACCGACACGGTTGGAGGAGGCGCTGACCCGAATCGGGCCGGTGCTGGGGCAGCTCTTCGGGCAGACCGAGGCACCGAACATGATCGCGACGCTCGCACCGGCCGATCACTTCCGGAGTGACGGTTCCATCGCGGTCGAACGGTTGACCTCGGCGGGCAAGCCGACGCCACTGACGACGGTGGCGATCATGAACGAGGACGGCCGCCTGCTCGATCGCGAGGAGCGCGGCGAGATCGTGGTTCGAGGACCTCTCGTGATGCAGGGATATCACCAGAATCCCGACGCCACAGCCGAAGTCGGTGCGCATGGCTGGCACCACACCGGAGACATCGGGTATCTGGATCGGGCCGGTTACCTCTACGTCGTCGATCGTGCCAAGGACATGATCATCACCGGAGGATTCAACGTGTACTCGGCCGAGGTGGAACAGGCCCTGCTGTCGCATCCCTCGGTGAAGGAATGCGCAGTCGTCGGCCTTCCCGACGACAAGTGGGGTGAACGAGTCACGGCTGCAGTGCTTCTGCGCCCCGGTCGCGACGCGTCCCCCGAGGATCTGATCGCACACGTCAAGGCACGGATCGGGAGTGTCAAGGCTCCCAAAGAGATTCAGATATGGACCGATCTGCCCCGCTCGAAGGTGGGAAAGATCCTCAAGACCGAAGTACGCAGCACGATGTCTGCACCGTCACCAGCGAAGGGAAGCACAGTATGAGCGAGTTCGAGGGCAAACGAGTCTTCGTCACCGGGTCGGGTGCCGGAATCGGAAAAGCCATCTCCCGGATGTTCATCGAGCGGGGCGCGCGCGTCGTGGTCAGTGACATCGACGAAGGTGTCGCAGCGACGACGGCCCAGGAAATCGGTGCCGAAGGCACCGCCAACTGCGATGTCTCCGACGAGAGCCAGGTACAGGGAGCCGTCGCCGGCGCGGTCGAGATTCTGGGCGGACTGGACATCGTCGTCAACAACGCGGGCATCGAGGTCTCGTCTCCGTTGCTGCAGCAGTCCACCGAGAGTTTCGACAAGATCTACGCCGTCAATGTGCGCGGCACATTCCTGGTGATGAAAGCCGCGATCGGTGCGCTCGTCGAGTCGAAGGGCAACATCGTCAACATCGCATCGCTGGCCGGTGTCGGCGGCACGGCGCTGCTCGGGTCGTACTGCGCCACAAAGGCAGCCGTCATTCAGCTGACACGCGTCGCGGCCATCGAGATGCGTGCCGCAGGAGTACGCGTGAATGCGGTATGCCCCGGGTTCGCCGATACCGCCATGGTCGAACGACTCGTTCCGGACTTCGAAGCGGCAACTCAGATCCCGTTCGGTGATCTGGTCGCCGCCAAGCAGGGACGGCTGGGAACACCTGGGGACATCGCAGAAGTGACGCTGTTCCTGGCCTCGGACCGCGCAACATGGATCACGGGCAGTCACTACATTTTGGACGGCGGCCTCTCGGCGTCCCTGGTGTAGCGCTCGGTGCTCCCCGTCAGCCGAGTGCGACGGGGAGCAGGCCGGGTCGCGTCCGAGATGCGATGTCGGCCAACGCACCCTCCAACGTCGGGTATCGGAAGTCGAACCCGGTGTCGGTCAACACCTGCGGCTCGACCCACCGGCTCTTGAGGACCAGCTCGGGTTCGGTTCGGATCACCCGTGCGCCCAGCTTCAGCAGCCATGCCGGCGTCGCCAGTCCGTGATCGCGACCGAGAGCAGACCGAACCTGGTGCATCAGAACCTCGTTGGTCACCGGGAACGGTGTCGCCACGTTGACAGGTCCGACGATGTTCGAGGTGGCGTACAGATGGTCGAGAGTCCGAGCGACATCATCGACGTGAACCCAGCTGAACATCTGGCCACCATCACCCATGCGGCCACCCAACCCCACTCGAGCCAGATCGATGATCGGATTGATCGCCCCGCCGCCCGCGCCCAGCACGATCGACAACCGCAGTGCCACTCTGCGGATCGACACGTCGGCGTCGAACAGTTCGCGCTCCCACGACCTGGCCACCTCGACCGAGAAGCCCGATCCCAGTTCGCCGTTCCGTTCGCTCATCGACCTGTCGCGGGCATCGCGATAGATGGTTCCGGTGCTCGCGTTGACCCACAGCGCGGGCGGATTCTGTACTTGTGCCAAGGCAAGCCCGAGCTGGGCTGTGGTCTGAATTCGCGACGACATGATCGCGTCGGCGTTGGCCTTGTTGTAGCGACAGCTCACCGAGCGGCCGGCGAGGTTGACCACCAGATCGGACCCGTTCAGGACCTCGACGAGGCCGCGATGGTCGGACCATGGTGCATCGCTGGACGATCCGCGTCCGACCGTCCTGACGCCGATGCCGCGGTCCTCGTAGTAGCTGCGCAGATACCCGCCGATGTAGCCGGAGGCACCGCACAGGACGACGGTCGATGGTGAATCGGTCATTGGCTCAACCCTTCTGGAGAGGTCATTCGTTTCAGGAGACCGGCGACATCGGCTACCAGGCCGCGCGCAACCGGGAGTCGGGCGAGACGAACCGCCTTGGATACGACGGGCACGAGCCCGTCGACCAGAGTGCGGGTGCGAGCCTGGTTGTCGGACGAATCGGTGACCCAGTGCAGCGTGACGCCCATGTAGATCATCCAGAGCAGCAGCGGCAGTGCATCGTTCAGCGAAGCGGGTACCTTCTGCTTCGATGCATCCAACGTCGTGCGCATCAGATCGATGGCCATGGCTCTGGCGTCGGAGGATTCCTCGGAGAACGGACTGGAGCTGGACCTCGTCGGTAGCGCCAGCTGGAGGAACGCGCCGCCGAACGCGTGATACGGCGTCAGGACGTCCAAGCCGGAATGCAGAACCGCGGCCAGGTTCTCCGACAGCGACCCGCCCTGGGTGATGACCTGCTCCGCACGTTCGCGGTGATCGCGCTGGATCACCACGTACAACTCGTTGACCAGTTCGTCCTTGCCCGCGAAGTAGTAGTACGCATTGCCGAGCGACACGCCGGCCTCGTCGGCTATCCGGCGCATGGTGGTGGCCTGGAACCCCTCTTCGCGAAACAGCCGAAGAGCCACTTCGACCAGCTTGTCGCGCGTCTCGGATGTGCGGGCCATGCGGTCACCTCGTTTTCTGAACGTGTTCAAAAATGACGGTAGACCCATTTTTGAACATGTTCAAGCGCAATGGCCGGGGACCGACCTGGATACTCGACGCATGCTCAGACGAATGGGAACCTCGCTGATCGGAGGCAAGGGGGCTCAATGGGTACAAGCGCTGAACGCGCGGCATCCGTGGAGTCACAACGACTACTTCCACAGCTGGATTCTCGCCAACCTGCCGAGCCGACGACGCGAGGCACTCGACGTGGGTTGTGGCCGTGGCGGTCTCGTGCACTCTCTCGCACCGTATTTCGATCACGTCACCGGAGTCGACATCGACTCCGACATGCGCCGCCGCACAGGTCTTGCGTGCTCCGACGTCACCAATGTGGCCGTCACCGAACGCCAACTCGACTCGTGGGCGGACGAATCCGTCGATCTGATCACGATGATCGCCGTTCTCCACCACCTCGACATCGACGACACGCTTCGCCACGTCGAGCGTGTTCTCGCGCCGAACGGCCGGCTGCTCGTCGTGGGTATGGCTGCGCCACGAAGTCCCCGGGATCTGCTGTGGGACGCCGTATCCATCGTGACCAACCCGCTGATCGGCTTCGTCGGCCATCCCTGGCCGAGCCCAGCGGGAAAGCAGCCGGCACCCTTCCCGGTCAAGGACCCGGTGCTCAGTTTCGACGAAGTGAAGCGGTCGGTCGACGCGATACTGCCCGGGGCGACGATGCGACATCGCGTCGGATTCAGGCACACCATCGAATGGACGAAGCCTGGGTGATCGGAAGGTTCTCTGCTCTGAGCAGAATCGCCGACCCTCCATGGCATCGAGGCTTAGGCTCCGATCATGGGCGAGGTCATACGAATCGATGAGCGCCGAGCAGCACGCGCAGTGGAACCGCTGTGGCGTGAGGTGGTCGGCCGCCGGCTGCGCGAGCGCAGACACTCCCGCGGCGACACGCTCGCCGACACGGCGGCGCGCGCAGGGATTGCGCCGCAGTATCTTTCGGAGCTCGAACGCGGCCGCAAGGACCCGTCGAGTGAGATCCTTGCGGCTGTCGTCGGGGCACTCGGCACGTCGATGGCCGAAATTTCAGGTCTGGCGCATTACGACCTGTCCCGCGGCAATGCGACGTTGATGGCTGCCTGACGTCGTCCCTCGAGGACTTGGTCGACGAGGCCGTACTGCAGCGCCGACGGAGCCGTCAACACCAGGTCACGGTCGGTGTCGTGCCGAATCTTCGCGGCATCGCGTCCGGTGTGTTTCGCCAGAATCATCTCCATCTCGGCGCGTACCCGGACTATCTCGTCGGCAGCGAGAATGAGATCAGGAATGGTGCCTCGCCCTTGCCCCGCAGGCTGATGCAACACCACCCGGCTGTGCGTCAACGCCGAACGTCGACCCAGTGCACCTGCGGCGAGCAGCACCGCGCCGGCCGCCACTGCCTGCCCCACACATGTTGTGGCGACAGGGGATCCGATGAACTGCATCGTGTCGTAGATCGCCAACATGGCCGCAGTATCGCCGCCCTCGCAGTTGATGTACATCGAGATTTCCTGATCGGGCGAGTCGGCCTCGAGATGTAACAGCTGCGCGATCATCGCATTCGCAACACCGGCATCCAATGCGGTACCGAGGTACACGATGCGTTCGCTGAGCAGATGCGAATAGACGTCGACGACGCGTTCGCCGCGCGAATCACGGGTGACGACATTGGGAATGGTGTACGTACTCATCGGGCCATCTCCATCCCGAACGACACCCGACGCGCAGGCATGACCTGATCGAACGAACTGACGATGGCGTCGACGAACCCGTAGTCACGGGCGGCGTCTGCGGTGAACCAACGATCATGTAAGGAGTCGTCGAATATTTGCTCTCGTGTCTGCCCGGTGTCGTCGGCGATGAGGCCGAGCACCGTATCGCGGGTATGACGAAGATCGTTGGCCTGCACCTCCACTTCGACAGCAGAACCGCCGATGCCGGACGAGCCCTGGTGCATCAGAATCCGCGAATGCGGTAGCGCGTAGCGCTTTCCGTGTGTTCCCGACGACAGCAGGAATTGACCGGCGCTGCAGGCCAATCCGAGTGCCAACGTCGAGACGTCGCAGGGAATCAAATGCATCACGTCACGGATGGCGAGCATGGCAGGCACCGATCCGCCAGGGGAGTGAATCCACAGGGCGATATCGGCCGACGGATTCTCGGCCGCCATCGTCAACAGATGGGTGGTGAGGACGGTGCCGTTGTCGTCGTCGAGTGGGCCGTCGAGCACGAGGATTCGATGACGTAGGAGTCGGTCGCGCAGTTCGGGTGGGAACATTCGGGGTGTCTCGCTCATGGTTCGAGTGTGAACTCCAATAGCGCTGTGTGCCAACGATTCTGCTGTCGGCAGCGACGCTGCTCAGAGCTGCGCGACGCTCGAGGGACAATGGAGGCATGACCACACTCGAATTCTCCGATTCCGTCGTCGTCGCCGCATCGCCCGAGGATGTCTATGCCGTCGTATCCGACGTCACCCGAACAGGTGAATGGAGCCCGATCTGCCAGGAATGCTGGTGGAACGAACCCGACGGCGGCGGTGTGGGATCGACGTTCACCGGACGCAACGTCACTCCCGACCGCACCTGGGAAACGGTCTCGACCGTCGCAGCGGCCGAGCCCGGACGCGAATTCGCGTGGGTCGTCGGCGACAACTTCGTGCGCTGGGGATACACACTCGAACCGGTGGACGGCGGCACCCGACTGACCGAGAACTGGAACTTCCTGCCCGACGGCATCGCTCTCTTCCACCGCAAATTCGGAGACTCCGCGCAGGAGCAGATCGACACCCGCAGCAAGGCCGCGCTCGACGGCATTCCGCGCACCCTGGCGGCAATCAAGCGCATCATCGAATCGGAGTCCTGACAGGCAGGTGCGCTGGTTGTCCACTTTTCGCGTCGGCGCGCGGGATTCCCCCTGTCGACGCGAATTGTGGACACTCAGCCCTGTAGTCGCGCCTATTCTGTGCCGATGACGTCCACGGTTCTTCAACTGACCACGGTCCTCGAGCCTCGCGGCCCAGCGGCTGCGATCGTGCTGACCGACGCCCAGGTCGCGTCACTCGGCAGCACCAAGACGCCGCCGGTGCGGTTCACGATCGGTGGGCAGACGGTGGCAGGACGTATCGGGCGCATGGGCGGGGAGAACCTGCTGGGCCTGAACAAGAGTGTGCGCGCCGCGCTCGGAGTCGAGGCCGGCGACACCGTCGACGTGACCATCGAACTCGATGCCGAACCGCGCACCGTCGAGCTACCGGCCGAGCTCGCCACTGCCCTCGACGCCGACCCCGCGGTGCGCGCCGCATTCGACGCACTGTCTCCGTCGAAGAGAAAAGAACACGCACGATCGGTCGCCGACGCCAAGCGCGCCGACACCCGTGACCGTCGCATCGCGTCGATCGTCGAGGCTCTTCGGCACTGACGTACTACCCGGCTTGAGGGCGCGGGTGCCCGCGTCGATCAGACCACGGTCGCGGGCCTGTTCGATGCGACGACCTCCGTCGGCCTGCCCGTCGCAGACAGGCGCGCGAGAATATCTACAGCGGACGTGATGTCGGGAAGTGAACGAGTGAAGGGAATTCGTTGACGGTCGTCGAAGGCATATCCCGTCCCGAACCGTAGTCCGGGTGCCAACAGCACGCCGTGCGACTGAGCTTCGGCGACAAGGGCACTGGATCGAAGACCGTCGGGCAGGAAACACCACAATGCGAGCCCGCCGTCCGGAACGCGAAAGTGCCAATCGGGCAATCGATCTCGTATCAGAGCAACGGTGTGATCACGTGCGACTCTCGATATGTCGGCGCGCACTCGGCGTACCTCGTCGTATTTGCCCATCAACTCGACCGCAGCGAGTTGATCGAGAATGGACGTCGAGAGTTGGCGTCGCGCATAGGTGGCGGCAATTCTCGCCAGTAGCCCTGCCTCGGCGCGAACCCACCCGACTCGCAGCCCACCCCACACCGTCTTGCTCGTCGACCCGATCGTCACCGTCGCACTATCCGGCGTTGCTGCCCCGAAGGGTTCGATGTCGGGCGACCCGTCGAGGGACAGGTCCGCTGCTACCTCGTCGACGATGGTCAGTACTGCGTGGCGGTGCATCGTCGCGGACAGCTGTCGGCGGGTGCCGAGGGGGAGTCGAGCTCCCGATGGATTGGAGAAGTCGGGCATGAAATAGGCCAGGGTCGGTGCGCTTTGACGTGCGGCCCGGTCTGCGGCCGGCACGAACGCCTCGGTCTCGTCCGGGTCGATGGGCACCGGGATGCATCGGCCGCCGAGTGAGTGGACGAGTTCGACGACACCCGGATACGTCGGGTGCTCGACCAATACGCGGGCACCCGGCTCGGTGAATGTCGCCAACACCGCATGGATGGCGTCGGTGGCACCGGAGGTGACGAGGATGTTCTCGGCCGTGGTCGACACTCCGCGCCCCCGGTAGTAGGAGGCGATCGATTCGCGGAGCTCGAACAGCCCGAGTGGGGCATAGCCGCCGGACGCGAATCGGCCCTGAATCCTTTCGGCCGCGGTTCTGTACGCATCGGCCAGCAGGGGAGAAGCCGACGGTGACGCGTTGACCAATTCCACTGTCGCACTGTCACGGTCGCCGGCGAGGGAACTCCACGCCGGCATCGACCCCGTCGGGGAAACGTATGTGCCCGAGCCCCGTTGGGCGCTGATCCAGCCACCTTCACGGAGGTGGCGATAGGCCGACGCCACCGTGACCCGACTGACGTCCAGACTGATCGAGAGTGCCCGCTCGGCGGGTAGCCGCGTCTGAGCCGACACCTCGCCGTTCTCGATCAGCCGCCGCAACTCGTCGGCGATCTCGAGATAGAGCGGACCACCGGATCTGTTGCGCAGCGTCGACGGGCCGATACGTGCTGCCAACTCCGGGGCCGAGATCGCGGTGGCGTCGAACGAGTCCATGCAGTCCACTGTCGCACACTGGACTGAACTATTCACGGTAAAACCAGTCCATTGTTGTCGCATGATCGCAATTGGAGCTGTATTGGCCTTGTCTTTGGTCGGCGCGGGATGGACTGTGGTCGCCCTGCGGGAGGGAGGGAGAAGCGCGCCTGCTGGTCCGCCGCGAAGTCGTATCGATGTCGACTGAGCTCACCGCCCACTATTCGACTCCAACCACGGGATTCCGCCTTCGCCTTCGAATTGTGGACACTGAGCGCACCACCCTCGACCGCAAATCGCCGACGCAACCGTCGTACGCGGAGGACAATCGAGCCCATGCCCGTTCCCGTCGAGTTCTCCACCCTCGATCTTCCGCTCGAGGAGCGGATCGAGCGCTGGGAGGGACACAACGCGGACCTACTCATCGGGCTGCGGTGCCGCATGCTGGAGGTCGAGCAACTGGAGGCGACGGGTACCAATCTTCGACTCGATTCGGTCGACCTGGCTCGGGTCATCGGAACTTCGCACGTGGTCGAGCGCGACGCCGAACTGATCAGACAGCAGCCGTCGGATTCGGTGATGATGTACTTCAGCCTCGTCGGCGATGCGTTCTTCTACTCCGCGGACGGCATTCGCTCCGTCGGCCCGGGGCAAGGGCTGGTGTTCGACGCAGACCGGGCGTTCATGCGCGGCTTCTCGCACGGCCTCGAGGAGTTGGTGCTGAAGCTCCCGCGGTCGGTGTTCGCGGATGTAACGGGAGCGGCTGTGCCGTCGGAACCCACGGTGCTCGACTTCTCGCCGAACGGAAACGTGCACGCCGCAGCACTAGCCCGACAGGTAGGGCGGGCCACCAGTCGACGCGACCCGACACCGCCGGACGAGCGCGCGATCCTCGAACTCGTCTCGGTGCTGACCACCGGTGCTCGCGCAGACCTGAACTCGGCCCATCGAGCGGCGGCGCGATCGTTCATCGAACAGCGACTGTCCGACGCGTCGCTGTCCGCCGCGCAGGTGGCACGTGCGGTCGGAATCAGTGCCCGGCACCTGTCCCGGGTGTTCGCCGACGACGGCACCAGCGTGCCCAAGTACATCCTCGAACGTCGGCTCGAGCGGGCCCATGCGCAGCTCACCGGCAAGTTCGACGCATCAATGACGGTCGCCGATATCGCTCTTTCGTGCGGATTCACTTCGGCCACTTACTTTTCGCGGTCGTTCGTCGCGAGATTCGGCCGTCGCGCATCCGATGTCCGACGCGATGCCGTGATCACCAGGGCAGCCGGGTGAGACCCGAAAAAATGGCCATGTCTGTCGATTTGCGCCGACGTCGCCGGCATTCGGGTAATCCCGATACGTGATGCAGGACACTCGGTCGTAGGGCCCGAGACCAGAGTCGGGCACGACGAAGGGTGATCCGATGCCGGTGTTCGACGACGGTCAGAAGGCGACTGCACTGCCCGATTCCTCGGTGGTGGAGACCGACGTGCTCATCGTCGGATCGGGTCCGGCGGGCGGTTCCGCGGCCCTGCTGCTGTCCACTCTCGGCATTCCCAACATCATGATCACCAAGTACCGCTGGACGGCCAACACTCCACGCGCGCACATCACGAACCAACGGACGATGGAGATCTTCCGGGACGTGGGAATCGCCGAGCAGGTGCTCGCCGACGCGACCCCGCACGAACTCGTCGGCGACACGGTGTTCTGCACGTCCATCGCGGGCGAGGAGATCGGCCGAATCCGCACGTGGGGAACGGGTGCCGACCGCGAGGCGGACTACCAGCTCGCATCTCCGTGCTTGACCGTCGACATCCCGCAGACCTACCTCGAGCCGATTCTCGTGAAGAACGCGACGATGCGAGGAACGCAGACCCAGTTCTCGACCGAATACCTCTCCCATGTGCAGGACGACTCGGGAGTGAGTGTGTCCGTGATGGATCGGCTGACCGGCAATCGGTACACGATCCGAGCCAAGTACCTCATCGGTGCGGACGGAGCTCGGTCGAAGGTCGCAGCCGACATCGACCTGCCGTTCGAGGGCGCGATGGACATCGCCGGGTCGATGAACATCACGTTCAAGGCCGACATCGCCGAGTACGTCGGGCATCGACCGTCGGTGCTGTACTGGGTGATTCAGCCCGGATCGAATGTGGGCGGTATCGGTGCCGGCCTGGTGCGGATGGTTCGGCCCTGGAACGAGTGGCTCGTCGTCTGGGGATTCGACATCTCGGTGCCGCCGCCGGTGGTGGACGAGGACGCCGCCATCGCGATCGTCCGGAACCTGCTGGGCATGCCGGAGCTGGACGTCGAGATCACGGGAACCTCGTTGTGGGGCAACAACGAAGCCCACGCCACACATCTGCAGAAGGGGCGGGTGTTCTGTGCCGGTGACGCGATCCACCGACATCCGCCGAGCAACGGTCTGGGGTCCAACACCTCGATCCAGGATTCCTACAACTTGGCGTGGAAGCTCGCCGCGGTACTGAAGGGCCGTGCCGGTGAATCCTTGCTCGATACCTACAGTGCCGAGCGGGCCCCGGTGGCGAAGCGGATCGTCGAGCGGGCCAATCGTTCCAGTCGTGAATTCGCAGGCCTGTTCGACGCGCTGGGCGTCACCGACGCGAAAACCGAGGCCGAGATGATCGAACAGATCGAAGAGCGCAAGGCGAACACGCCTGCCGGCGCTGCCAAGCGAACGGCACTCGCCGCCGCGATGGAGACCAAGAACTACGAATTCAATGCGCACGGAGTGGAATTGGGGCAGTTCTACACGTCGTCGGCCATCGTATCGGAGGGGGCGCTGCCCGAACCTGCACGAGACCGCGACCTGTACTACCAGGTGTCCACCCTGCCCGGATCTCACCTTCCCCACGCCTGGGTGGGCGATCATCTGAACAAGCGCGCAATGCTCGACATTGCGCCTTACGAGCGCTTCACGCTCATCACCGGAGTTGCCGGATCGGCGTGGGAGGCGGCCGCGGCCGCAATCACCCAGGAACTCGGTGTGCCGCTCGAGGCCGTCGTCATCGGACCGGGACGCGAGGTGACCGATCTGTACTTCGACTGGGCTCGGCTTCGCGAGGTGTCCGAGAGCGGCGCGCTGCTCGCGCGTCCCGACAAGCACATCTGTTGGCGTGCAGAAGAACTCGTCGACGACCCCGAAGGTGCACTTCGGAAGGCTCTGACCTCGGTGCTGTCGCGATGATCGGCGACTTCGCCTACGAGGCCAACCCGATGCGAGTGCGATTCGGCTCCGGTTCGCTGGAGCGCCTGGCCGACGAACTCGATCACCTCGGACTCCGCCGGGTGTTGGTGCTGTGCTCTCCGAGCCAGCAGAGCGTCGCAGACCGGGTGGCATCCATCCTCGGGGATCGTTGTGTAGGAATACGTTCGGACGCCGTGATGCACGTCCCGGCCGACCTTGCCGCCCGAGCCAACGCGGAGGCCGTCTCACTCGGGGCCGACGGCTGCGTGACCGTCGGCGGCGGATCGGCAATCGGGCTCGGTAAGGCCATCGCACTCAAACACCGTGTGCCCATCGTCGCCGTGCCCACCACCTACGCCGGGTCGGAGATGACACCGGTGTGGGGCATGACGACCGACGGACGCAAGGAAACCGGCCGCGACACAGCGGTATTGCCGCGCAGCGTCCTCTACGACCCCGACCTGACGGCAGGTCTTCCGGTCGAGTTGTCGGTGACCAGCGGTATCAACGCCGTCGCCCATGCGGTGGAAGCGCTGTACGCACCCGACATCAGCCCGATCATCGCACTGATGGCCGAGGACGGGGTACGAGCACTCGCATCCGCGCTCCCGGTTGTCGTCGCCGATCCGTCCGACCCACAGGGGCGCAGCGACGCCCTCTACGGCGCATGGCTCTGCGGCGCGACGCTCGGCAGCACGACGATGTCGTTGCATCACAAGCTGTGTCATGCACTCGGGGGAACGCTGAATCTGCCGCACGCCCCGACTCATACGGTGGTGCTTCCGCACGTGTTGGCCTTCAACCAGTCGCACGCGCCGAAAGCGGTGGCAGCTCTGTCCCGGGCGCTACCGGGCACCGCAGACCCGGCCCGACGACTGTGGGACCTGTGCCGGACCCTCGGCGCGCCCCGATCACTGGCCGAACTGGGCATGCAGGAGAGCGACATCGACCGGATCGCCGAGGAAGCGACGAGCCGATCGTACGGAAACCCCCGCCCCGTCACCCGCGAGGCCGTCACCACAATTCTTCGAGCAGCATGGGCCGGCGAGCGGCCGATCGAGAGCGAACAGTGAGCGAGAGTATGACCGACGAAACCGTCTCCGAAGCCCAAACCACCGTCGAAGAACGACTGGTGGACAACGTCATCGGCTCGTTCGGTGAGTGCACCGATCCGCGACTGAAACAGGTGATGACGTCGCTGGTGCGGCATCTGCACGGATTCATTCGGGACGTGCGCTTGACCGAAGACGAGTGGAACACCGCTGTTTCGTTCCTGACCGAGGTCGGGCACATCACCGACGATCGTCGTCAGGAGTTCATTCTGCTGTCCGACGTACTCGGTGCGTCGATGCAGACCATCAACGTCAACAATCCTGCCCACGCGGGTGCGACCGAAGCGACGGTGTTCGGCCCATTCTTCGTCGACGACGCACCGCGCATCGAGAACGGTGGTGATGCGTCGGGAGGTGCTGCAGGACAACCGTGCTGGGTAGAAGGAACCGTACGGGACACCGACGGTAACCCGATTCCCGGTGCCCGGCTCGAGGTGTGGGAGGCCGACGAGGACGGCTTCTACGACGTTCAGTACGACGACGCCCGCGTCGGCGGTCGAGCTCATCTCTACAGCGACGACGACGGGCGCTATCGATTCTGGGCGCTGACACCGACTCCGTACCCCATTCCGCACGACGGTCCTGTCGGTCGAATGCTCGCGGCAACCGGCCGCTCGCCGATGCGGGCGTCGCACCTGCACTTCATGGTCACGTCACCGGGGATGCGAACGTTGGTGACGCACATCTTCGTTCGGGGTGACGAACTACTGGACAGCGACACGGTGTTCGGGGTCAAGGATTCGTTGATCAAGGACTTCGTGGAGCAGCCGGCGGGCACCCCGACACCGGACGGTCGAGACGTGGGCGACACGACATGGGCGCGGGCCGATTTCGACATCGTGCTCGTTCCTGCCGACAAATCCTGACGGGTCAGGACTCGGCTGGAGCACCACCGGCGATGGAGTCGATGAACGGCGTCAGCAGCAGGGCGAGATCGTCTGCGGCAGAGGCGACATCGTCGGGCGGCTCGGGAATGTAGCTCAGGGCCAGGCGCACGATGGACTTGCTGATGACGTCGGCTTGTCGTGGACTTGCGCCCACCCATCCACGCTGAAATGTCTCTGCCAGACGCTCGCCCGCACGGTCGATCAGCACCTCGCTGTCAGTGGTGATCAGGCGCAGAAGATCCTCCGGTGCGTCGCCGCTGTGCAGGGACCGGACGAGCGGATCCAGACCGCTGAGCTCGAAGAACGACGAAAAGCCCTGTCTCAGAGCGGCCGACGCATCGTTCTCGTGTTGGTACAGTGCGGTCTCGCACATCGCGACGAACGCGTCCGTCAATCTGATGGCATAACCCTGTGCGACACCGCGTCGCGAACCGAACTCATTGTACAGACTCTGCCTGCTCAACCCCGCGGCCTTGGCGATGTGGCTCATCGTGACGTTGCGCCAGTTGCGCTCGTGCAACAACTCGCGCAGCGCATCGAGCGCCACATCGCGCGCCAGAGTGGACGCGGCTTCACGGTATCGACCGGGAGTCGACGTCTGTTCGGCGGCGGGCATGAACACGACTCTATCGAACGACCGCATGTGGCCTGTCCAGCCAACCTTCTTCGAGACTGTTCCGATCGACGGGGCCCGCGCTCGCGATGAGGGTGCGGACCTGCCGGATGTCCTTGGGATGACCTACCCCGATTGCCCCGACGAGCCTGTCGCCGCGCACCGCGCAGGCCGTGAACCGACGGCTTTCGATGGAGCCGCGCACCACGAAATACTCGTCGTGTGCATCGGTCCACCCCGCGAATTGCAGGTTGACGCCGTGCTGCATGGACCATCCCCACGGAACATCGAGAGCACCGACATCGAGACCGAGGATGGATCGCGCCGCCCGGGTCGCCTGATCGACGGCTCCGTTCCAGTGCTCACTCCGATACGTCCCGCCGAGTACCGAGTTGGGAACTTCGGCGACGTCGCCCGCGGCAAAGACGTTCGGTCTCGACGTGCGCATCCCGGCGTCCACCAGGATTCCCGACGCGGTCTCGAGGCCCATGTCCGCCCCGAGCTCGGTGTTCGCGACCGAGCCGACAGACACCAGCACGGTGCCCGCGGACCATGAACGACCGTCCGCGGAGGTTGCGAGAACGGTGCCGTCGGCCAGCTTCTCCAGGCCGGTCACGGCGACGTCGGTGTGCATCGTGACGCCGTTGTCGGCATGCAGGTCCCGGTACATCTGCGAGATCGCGGCCGGTGCGATCCGGTTCAGCGGAGCCGATGCCGCCTCCACCACCGTGACCTCGGCACCGAGCGATCGTGCCGCTGCAGCCGCCTCGCACCCGATCAGGCCGCCGCCTATCACCAACAGTGATCTCGTTCGGGCGATGTCGGCCTGCAGCGGGGCGACATCGGCTGCGGTGCGAAGGGTGAACACGTGCGCGGCACCCGGTAGGTCGAGTTGCCGTGCACGAGAACCCGTTGCCAGCAGCACGGCGTCGTACGGGACCGGAGCACCCTCGTCCAGGTGCACCTCGGAATCGGTAACGGCGGTAGCCGTGACGCCTGCGCGAACGTCGACCCCGTCGATGGCTGCACCGAGCTGAACCTGATCGACCGATTTCGTACCCAGCAGCAGTTCCTTGGAGACAGCCGGTCGACGGTACGTGGTCTCCGGTTCGCTACCGACGATCGTGATGGATCCGGTGAAACCCTCGGCGCGAAGCTCTTTGGCGGCGGTGTACCCGGCGGCCCCGGTGCCGACGATCACGACGGTGCCGGGTTGGCGAGCGGTCACCCGCGCTCGACCTCGACCATCTCGAAATCGGCCTTGGCTGCACCGCAGTCGGGGCACGACCAGTCGTCGGGAATGTCGTCCCAGCGCGTGCCGGGTTCGATGCCGTCCTCGGGCCAGCCGAGCTCTTCGTCGTACTCGAATCCGCACTGCACACAGCGGTATAGCTTCATTTCTTGCTCCGGAAGTCGATTTTCTCTCGGACGCCGCAGTCGGGGCACGGCCACTCGTCGGGTACCGCGGACCACGGAGTTCCGGCCGGAAAGCCCTCGCGTGGTGCGCCCGTGGTCTCGTCGTAGACGAACTCGCAGACCGGGCACTCGTAGGCAGCCATCACTTCGCTCCGTATGCGGCGAGGATCTTCTCCCGCTTGGACGGCGCGATGTTGACGCGAGTGATGTCGCCGTCGTAGTGATCGAGAACGCGGTGATCCATCACCTTGCGCCACACGGGCGGGAAGTAGGCCAGCGAGATCATGCTTGCGTAACCGCTCGGCAGGTTGGGTGCTCCGTCCATGCTGCGCAGAGTCTGGTAGCGCCGGGTGGGGTTGGCATGGTGATCACTGTGTCGCTGAAGGTGATACAGGAAGATGTTGGTCACGATGTGATCGGAGTTCCAGCTGTGCTCGGGGGTGCATCGCTCGTAGCGGCCGTTGTCCTTCTTCTGGCGCTGCAGGCCGTAGTGCTCGAGGTAGTTGACCGTTTCGAGCAGCGAGAAGCCGTAGATTGCCTGAACTACCAGGAACGGCAGCACGATCGGGCCGAACGCTACGGCAAGGACGGTGTAGAGGACGACGGACATCAGCCACGCGTTGAGCACATCGTTGTGAATACTCCACGTGCTCTTGCCCAGTCGCTCCATGCGGGTCTTCTCGAGTTCCCAGGACGACCGCAGGCTTCCCCACACGCTGCGGGGGAGGAAGGCCCAGAAGCTCTCACCGAACTTCGAGCTCGCCGGATCCTCGGGAGTAGCGACACGTACATGGTGACCGCGGTTGTGTTCGATGTAGAAGTGGCCGTAGAACGTCTGTGCCAGTGTGATTTTCGACAGCCAGCGCTCGAGGTCATCCTTCTTGTGACCGAGCTCGTGCGCGGTGTTGATGCCCACGCCGCCCATGACACCGATGCTGATGGCCAGGCCGATCTTCGAGAGCAGCCCCAGACCGCCGTCGATGCCGAGCCACGAGAGGTTGTCAGCGGACCAGAGGTAGCAGGCGAACACCAGGCTGGCGAGCTGGAACGGAATGTAGGCGTACGTGCAGTAGCGGTAGTACTTGTCTTCCTCGAGCGCCTTCATCACCTCGTCGGGCGGGTTGTCGCCGTCCGGTCCGAAGAACCGATCGAGGATCGGGAGCAACCCGTAGACGAGCAGCGCGCCGATCCACCACCAGACCGGCGCCACGGCGTTCCAGCCGAGCTGGTTGAAAGCCCACACCAGGCCGGTTGCCAGAAACACCGCCGTCGGCGGGATCAGGCCCATGAGCCAGAGGTATCGCTTGCGGTCGTGCCACTCGTCGACGGGCGCCTGTGCCTGATCGTCGACATTCGATGCCGTCATCGTCACTCCTCGTGTAGGGCGGATCACTGTGCTGTGGACAATACGCGCAATTTGTATCCTGTGTGTACAAATCAAGATATTTGTACATCAGGCGGATGGATTGTTGCGGCAGTCACAGCGTCACCGTTTGGACGAATCGGCCTGCTACCTTCCGACTCGTTGTGATCGGTCACGAATGGTCACGGCACTCGCAGGTCCGTCTGTATCCCGTCGGGGGTACTTCACATCAGGAGTAGTTATGGACGCATTCATCGCCAAGATCATCGTCGACGTCATCCTCGGGCTCATCGGCAGCGGAAGTGCCGAGAGCGGCAGTACCGCAGTGAGCGCAATCCTCGGATCCTGACCCGAAACGGCTGCGTCGGCGAGAATGCCGGCGCAGCCCGCGGAGCGTCAGTGGCGAAGCGGTAGGAGTGAACGCGGGGCATCGCCGCACACGCTCGATGGCGAACGGCTAGAAGCGGCCCTCGGCGATGGCGAGTACGACAAGAGCGATCGCCGCGATAATGAGTATTGCTAAGAGTGCCAACTGGATTGGGCTGGTCGAGCCTGGCGGCCGAACGCCGTTCGGACCCCTTTTCTGGAGCATGGCACAGACTGTAGGTCACTTCTCGGGTTTGTGCACAAGTTGGATGGTACAAACCGGCGAATGTGCCGATATGATTCGCACACCTGTTCGATCAGGAGTAGAGTTCGAGTCGGTGGAGCGAGGAGGGAAGCCTTGCTCCACCGCTCCCACATATGACACCCGAGCGAGTGGACGGTGACGGCGATGGACGACGTGTTGCGCAAGGTAGCGGAGCTCAAAGCACTGGTCACCGAGCTCGAGGCGCTCGACCGTCAACGCGTCGGGATGGGTGACCGGCTGGTCGATCTCGAACATTACTTTCGCCGAGCTGGTTGCCCCGAGTTGTCGCAGCAGGCACTCGACGCGTTCGTCGGGACCTATGCCGGCCGAGTGCTCGAATTGGCGGACGGCATGCGCGGCTAGCACCTACCGGCGACATCTGCTGTTCGCGAACCAGCCGGTTTCTTCTGTGGTTCACTGGTTCATCCAAGTCGGGACACGAGGAAAGCCGCTCGAGATACGTGAACAGTTTGCGCGAATGGTGGGCCCTTCCAGTCGACTACGGATGGAATGTCGCCTTCGCGCGCTCGCAGCAGGCGCTCGAGATCACCAAAATACTCATCGGAATCTGGTGCTGGCTCTTCGGCGCGGCCGCGGCGATCGGATTGGTGGTACCAGGCCTCGCCGAGGGCAGTCTGGGTACGGCTGCACTCTGGGTCACCGTAGCCACGACAGTCCCGGTCGGAATTGCCTGGTGGATCGGTGGCTGGCCGAGCTGGCAGATGTCGATCGCGTTCGTCTTCTACGCCGACGTCGTTCTCGCCGCAGTGGTGCTCACCATCGGTGTTCCGACGACTGTTCTGCCGACAGCCGCCCTGTTCACCGTCATCGGTAGCTACGTCGTCGGTTTTCACGGTCCCAAGCTGCTCACTGCCCACTACGGCTTCGCCTTGACCACGACCGCAGTGCTGTACGGTTTCGCCTTCGTAGCCGAACCCGAACTGCGGTTACTGGCCACGGCCTACCTGGTGATCTTGATACTGGTGATGTTCTCGGCACCACTGATCGTGCACACGTTCATGATGATGTTGCGACGCGATGCCACCGGCGCGTTCTACGACCCCCTCACCGGGTTGCAGAACAGGCGGGGATTCGACGCGGCGATCGGCAACCTGCAGCTACGGCCGGGATCAGGAACCGGAGTGACGGCAGTGGTGATAGACATCGACAACTTCAAGGCCGTCAACGACCGATACGGTCACCTGCAAGGGGACGCCGTGATCCGGCTGGCGGCCTCCCGCATCCTCGACGTGTTTCCGACACCCGCCATCACGGTTCGGCTCGGCGGGGAAGAGTTCGCAATCATTGCCGTGGATGACCGCGATTCGGTCGCCGCTCGTGCGGAAATACTACGAATCCGACTGAGCAACGCAGCCGATCGCTCCCCACTGACCGCCTCGATAGGCGTCGCACATGCTGTTGTCGACGCGCGAGAGACGGGTACCGAAGTCGAAGAGTTGCTGGGTCGTGCGGACCGGGCGATGTACCGAGCCAAGGGGCTCGGCGGCGACCGCGTTGCCCTGTCCGAGGGCGAGCCTCGGTCGTCGCGTCCGGCCGGCGAGCCGCACTGACGAGCGACGGCGTCGACCGATCCCACTTCTGGAACCGGTCAACGCCGTCGGCGGAGTCGAAAGGTCTTGCTAGAGAGCAACCTTGGCTGCAATGGCCTGCTGTGTTCCGACGTCGAAGACCGGGTTGGTCAGGTGCACGTCGAGGGTGTTGTTGGGGCCGGCGATGAGACCGTTGAGCAACGAGGTGTACGTGCCGCAGTTCTGGAACTGAGGAATCGTGTACGTGCCCTTCACGTGCGTGTCGGCCTCGTTGTTCTGGATCAGATCGATCGCGTCGAGCGCACCGGTCAGATTGGCGGTGGTCTCGCTGGTGACGCAGTTGCTCCCCGGGGGAATCAGGTCGAGTGCCGCCGACCCGGACGATCCGGTGCCGCCGATGCCGAGGGGCTTGACGGAGTCGATGCGAATCTTGAAGCTCTGCGCGACATTCAGCTCCAGTTGCGGTGCCTCGGCGGGACCGCCGGCTGCAATGGTGCCGGAGACCGGAGTGGCGTCGACGATCGAGATGGTGAAGTTGGCGAGCGTTGCCGGGCCGAGCTTGAGATCGGCCGACGCCTGCGGCAAGGCAAGAGTGCCGGTCACCGTCCCGCCGACGAGGTCGACGTCGGTGGCCAGAGCGGTGGTCGGGAAGACCACCGGCTGGCCGGTCTTGGCGATCAAGGTCGTGGTGTCGGCCTGGAACGTGATGGGAAGGGTGTCGGCAGCGTTGGCCGGGCCGGCGACCAAGGTCGCCAGAGCGACACTCGACGCCAAGGCCGTCGCGGTGACGACGGCTTTGTTACGGATCTTCACGTGCTCTCCTGAATATTGTTGTTGTGCTGGAAAGGAATTGGCGATCAGGACAAGGTGAATGCCGGGTTCGGCTGCACCGACAGGCTGTTCACCGTGCAGTTGCCCGACATCGGCTGGTTGCTCGACGTCAGAGTGTTGGTCATGTTGTCGAACGAACCTGCGAGCGTTGCGGGCCCGCAGTTGTAGCCCAGAAGCGAGAAGCCGACGTTCGAGACCTCACCGGTGGTGGAGCTGGTGGGAGTGAGGGTCCAGGGCAGGTTCTTCAGCTGCGGCAGGCCGCAGAGGCGGTTCGATCCGCTGATCTTCGCGTCTGTGATCGACGCCGACGAGCCGTCCGCGCTGGTGGATCCGGACAGGGTGATCGAGCAGCTGACGGGAACCCCGAACGAGGCCGGTGTGGTGACGACGATCGTGCCGGGTGCGGTGAAGGCGGTATTCGCCGGTGAGATGGTGGCGGCAGCGGCACTTCCGGCACCGAGGGTGGCCCCGGCAATCGCGACTGCAGCAGCGACAGTGGTGAACGTTCGGGTACGGGACGGCAGGTTGAGCGTCATCGATCCTCCAAGTCCGAGCAGCTTCCGGCTCCCAGACGGGCATCCGGTGGCTCCGGTGCTCCGGCAGCCGAAACGAACATTAGGACGACGAAATGGATGTCGGATATGTTCTTTTGCAAGACAGTGACAAGTCACAATCCGGTCGGTATGTTTGTTGTAAGTCTTGGTATTGATTTCGGTCGGCACCTCGGAAGGTATGTGCTTCATGGGTTTTCGGCCCGTTTTTTCTGGGGGAGTCGGCATGATGGGCGCGTCGGACACCCATCTGTGGCGTTATCGAACCGTTATGGTTCGTTACCGAAACGAGACGCGCCGTATTGCTTCGGCGACACCTGAGTCGTTCAAGCTGGCGTCAGCGAGAAAAGACGACCCGAAGAGGTTTGAAACAGATAGCAACCCCTGCGTGACGGGGGTGGCTTTTTCATGTCAAACTGTGGTGTGACGTTCGCGCTGGCCGAAGTAGGTTCAACAGTCGACACGGACACGGGAGAGTTGACGGTGCAGCCGTATTTCGCCCCGGTCTGTCGACTGGACAACGGTGCGCTCGCGGCAATCGAAGTACAACTGCGCGGCCCGAAGGACGGTCCACTCGCCTCCGCCGATGCACTCAAGCGCGCCGCTCGCGCCATGGATGCCAAGCGTGAACTCGATGTTCTCGCGTGGGGAGTCGCCCGGCTCGAAAGCGCCGTTCGGCTACCGATGCTGGTCTCGATGGATGTCGACTCGCTCGCAGCACTCGACGAAGCCACCGAAGAACAGTTGCGTCGCGACATCGTCGTCGTCACCGAGGCGGCACTCGTGGACAGCCCGGCGCGCACTCTGGCCGCGATCGACAAGGCACGTCGCGACGGAAAAGTGGTTGCCGTCGACGACGTCGGTCGCCGACCGCAATCCCTGACGCTGCTGCCGCTCATCGAACCCGATGTCATCATTCTGTCTTCCTCCATGGTCTCCACCCGGCCCGATCTGGCCACCGCCCGTACGGCGCACGCGGTGTCGGCTCAGGTGGAGCGAACCGGTGCCGTGGTCGTGGCCAGCGGAGTCGACACCGCCGTGCACCGCAGCCGGGCACTCGGTCTCGGTGCCACCTACGGAGTGGGCGAGCTGTACCCGGCTGCTCAGACGACCGAAGAGTTGCCGGCCGACGCCGCGGAGATCATGCCGCCGTTCCCCACCTGGAGCACCCCCGCCACCGCGCTCGAGCCGCCGTACGCAATTGCCGCCGTAGGCAAGGTCGCGACGCGGAGCACCAAGCGTCTGTTGGTGGCCATGAGCACGTCTCTGGAGATGCAGGCGTCGGCGTCGGGCCCGGAAACATTGGTACTCGGCACCTTTCAGCGGGCCGAGCATTTCACACCGACCAGCCGTGCGCGGTGGGTGTCGATGGCGGAGCAGATCTCGTACGCCGGCGTCTACGGGGTGGGGATGGGCTACGTGCAAGAAGGCGGCATCGTGCACGCCCCGCTCGACCCGACGGACTCACTCGTCGAGGAGTGGAACGTGGTAGTTCTCGGCCCGCATTTCTGCGGAGTGCTCGCTGCCATCGACCTTCACCGAGGCGAAGCCGACGCGGATCGTGAATTCGACTATGTGATGTCGTACGACCGCGCCACCGTAGTCCGTTGCGCCCGTGCAATTCTCGCGCGCTTCTGAACCGTCGAGCCGGTGGTGTGCGTACTGGATGTTTCGGGCAGCCACGGCAGGGCATACGGCACAACAGGTGATGAAGTAGTCCGGACTGCCACATTGCTCAGACCCCGTACGTTGAAAACACAGCGTGCGGGGTCGACTTGTCGGTCAGGGCAACTCGGACATCTCGTGCACGAACTCCAGAGCGATGTCGTGCACTTTGCGATTGGCACGTTGCGACCTCTCGACCAACAAAGCGAACGCCTCGTCGGCAGTGATGCGGTGCACCGCCATCAGGATTCCCTTTGCCTGTTCGATAGGCGCGCGACGCGCCAACGCGTCCTGGAGATCGAGCGGGCCCTCGATCCTCGTCACGTGCGCTGTGCTCATGCAGACATTGTTGCGCACCTGACGTCCATGCAGGTCAGAGACCGAAAGACACGCGGTGAAAGCGACAGACCGTGCCGTAGCCGTTACCGGTGACGTAGCGTTCCGTAACCGCCTCGTTATCAGGCAGCCGGGTTGGCCAGAGGTCTCCCGATCAGAAGTTCGAGGGTGCGGTAGGCATCCGTTCGCCGACCGTTGCTGGCATTGTCGTGATACGCCGCGCCGGCGACGACCACGCCGACCGGAATTCGACCCGACTCGATATCGCGAGCCGTCTGCTCGGCGCAGTTCCGCAACACCGGGCAGTCGGCGCACAGCCGCCATGCCTTCTCTGCGCGTTTGCGTCCGTGCCGAGGAAGTTGTTGCGAGTCGTATGCATCCATGTCTTCGATGCACGCACCCTTGAGGCGCCAGACCTGGTCATCCGTCATCGTCGTGATCCGTTTCGCGTCGTGCCGATCGTTCCACAACGCTTATTCCCCATCCCTGGAGACTCGAAACAACCAAATGCCTTGCGGCGCCGAACACCCGCCGTTGGGCCCAGCAGTTCTGGCCCACCGCTCAGGCAGGACGACGAGCAGCAGACCGAGATATGACGGCCGCCGCCGCGATGGTCACCAGTGCGCCGAGCACGATGGCGGGGCCTTCACCGGGTGCCAGAACGCTGCTCTGCTCCCCGAGAGTCACGGCCGAAACCGGAACGCCCAGTTGGGCGGCCGCGAGTATCCCAAGCCCGACGGGCTGGCCTGTCGCGCGCATCGCGCCGTGCACCGCGATTGCACCCAGACCCAACACGAGCCCCAGCACGATCATGCTCGGGTGGCCACCCAGTGCACGCAGGTCGAGTGACGCGCCGAGCCAGACGAAGTACAGCGGACCCAGGAAACCTTCGGTGATGGCGAACAGCTGTTTCGCCAGACGTCGCGGTTCTCCGATCGCAGCGATGGCCAGTCCGAAGCCGAAGCCGGCCAGCATCACCGACGCATGAGTGTGGACCGCGAGGGCCGCGAGGCCGAACAGCAGAACCAGGTTGAGTCGCAATTCGAGAGCGAACTTACGCTGGGCAGACACATGGTGGATTCGACGGCGCAGTCCGGTGAGGTCGAAGTGTCGCAGTACGAAAAAGATCGCGGTGGCGGCAGCGATGACCGTGATGGATCCGAACGCGGCCGGAACAGCGCGCGGTGGATCGATCACCAGGGGTAGAGCGACGATACAGACTGCGTCGGCGATCGCGATCTGTGGCAGGAAGGACATCAGCCCGGATGTGGCCGTCTTGCTGGATTCGACTATCGGCATGATGACCGCGGCCGAGGACGATGTCATCAACACCGCGTAGAGACCGGGGTGCGGTGGATCGAACGCAGTGGAGACGGCCCAGCCGAGTGCGGTAGCCAGCAGCCCGACGGCCACAGCCCGCGCAGCGCCCACCCGGAGGCCGACCCGCAGTCGAGGATCGCGAATCGGTACCTGACTGCCCGCCACGAACATCACGAGCGCAAACCCGACCTGCGCCAGAAGACTCAGTGTCTGCTCACTCGGATCGATGACGCCGAAGCCTGTGTGACCGATGACAATTCCAGCGACGAGTTCTCCGATGACGACCGGTATCCGAAGCCCACGCGGAAGCGCCAGAAGTGGGCCGAACAAACCCACCGCGGCACACAGGGCGAGCGTCTCGAAGGTCATACGACCCCGCCGACGTCAGGCAGAGTTCAGCGTCGGGTGCATGTTCGGCGGCAGCGCCGACGCAACGAGATCACGAGGGTGCAGCACGCCTTGCTCGGCCATCATCAGTCTCATCAGCTGCTCGACAACACGCAGCTGCGCCGCCAGAGGGCTGCGCATGAGTTTGCGCTCGTAGTCGATGCGGGCGGACCGATATTCGGTGTCGAGATCGCTCATGTCATTGTCTCCTCGAACGGTGGATGCTCGACGGCTCTACCGCGAGGGGTGGTTTCGCGCCTGCAGGAAGTCTTTCCAGTCGCTGTCCCAACGCCGCATGCGAACTCGATCACCGGCCACGGTGGTGAGATAGACCAGGAATCCGACCAAGACCGCGCCGAGAACCCACACGAACACGGCTGTGGAGGCCCCGTTGATGACGGCACCGACTTCGCTGACGGGCGCACGCGCGAGGGTTCCGTTCGCGTCGCACCAAATCGGAGTGGTCTCACCGATGTGGACGTCCGAGGGAACCTCGGTCGATTCCGAGCGAATCGACCCGTCCGGTGCACTCCATTGCACCGTTGCGACACCGGTGGCGAGCGTGGTGCTGTCGCTGCCGGTACTCGTGGACTGCGCGGTGTCGATCACTCGGGCGTCGACCTGAACGTAGTGTGCCCGTTGCTGACGTGACCGCGTCGACAGGTCGCTGTAGGTCACCGAACCGATCGTCGCGGCGACGGGTATCAGCAACAGAAGGACCGCGACACCGACGACGTAGGCCGTTCGTTCGATCCTGTCGGGCAGTCGCATCAGCGGATTGGAACACCAAGGAGTTCGACGCCACCACCGGTGCGCGAGTTCTGCGAGCATGCGGTCACCTACCCCTCACCGCCGTGTGTTCGGCGTCGATTACGAGTCTCCGACGCCGTGCACTCGTAAGTAAGGGCACAAGGTCCCGATACGGCGGGGGCGGTGGACGGTTCAGTCACGAAGTGGAGAGAAGTCCTCGTGGCGGCGGACCTTGTGCCCTAGCTCCCGGATTGTTCGGCAGCCACGCTGAGCTCATGATGTCGACTACGCGAGCGCTCACCACGAAAGACCGACGATGGCCGTGGCTGGGCGCAGTGTGCGCCGCAATTTCCATCAACGCTTTCGGTGGCGCGATCGGTTTGGCCTCGGGCGCCATCGATCTGAGCACCGAGGCGCACGCACGCCTACCGCTGTCGAATACGGCGCTCGCCGGCCTCGCGTTGGTTCTGGTCGTCGGAGTGCCGATGGGACTGGCGGCGGCGTCGGCTCTGGCGGGTGGCGGCAAGACCGGCCCCATCGCCCACACGGCGGGCGTACTGCTCGCTGCCTGGATAGTGGTCCAACCGCTTGTGATCGGCGAAACGAGTTGGCTGCAGGGCATGTTCGGCGTACTGGGAGTTCTCGTCGCCCTCCGAGGGTGGCGGATCACGGCGTACACGAACCGCCTCGCACGTCGCATCGCATGAGAATCCTGGTCTCGACCGCCGGACGGCACGGAGCGACGAACTCGCTCGGGCAGGAGATGGCCCGTGTGTTCCGGCACGGGGGAGCCGAGGTCGACGTCTGCGCTCCGGATTCCGTCGTCGATATCAGTGGCTACGACGCCCTGGTCATCGGAAGTGCCGTCTATTCCGATCGGTGGGTCCCCACCGCCAAGCGGCTCGTCGAGCGGGTCTCCGGGTCTGCGCACCCACCCGTGTGGCTGTTCTCCTGCGGGCCATTGCATTCGAGCGACCGACCGGTCAACGACACCGCCGACGCCGCACGCGCGGTATCGATGTTGGATGCATCCTCGCATCGAACATTTCCCGGTCGGCTCGACGCGGAACGGCTCTCGGTGGGCGAACGTCAGATCTTCGACAACTCCGGCGCGGTTGCCGGAGACTTCCGGGACTGGGTTCATGTGTGCAATTGGGCCCGAGAGATCCTTGCCTGTCTCACGGCTGGGACACCGGGCTCGTGACCTTCGTGAACGTGCCTGCACCGACACGCCGAGCGGACGGGCAGACGTGCTCGTGAATCTCTGCCGCCAATTGTGCCACCGATTCGGTCAAGACGGTATTCGCTTCGATCATGTCCTGCAGCAGTGCGGTATTCGAAAGTGTATGTACGGCAACCTCACTGCTCACCGAGTCCGCGCGCTTGGCCGAGATCAGCAGAATGGCGCCCTGCAGTCCTGCGATCATCGACAGGAACAGGTTGAGCAGGATGAAAGGGTACGGATCGAACCCGTCGTTCTGGTTGTACGCGGCCCACAGCGCCATCACGCCCAGGAACAGGAATACGAACGGCCAGGAGCCCATTCCGTTTCGGACGTAATCCGCCGCACGCTCACCCGTGGTCAGTGCATCACCGGTTCGAACGCCCGGATGTCTTCTCCACAGGTTCATCGTTCGCAAGTCTTCGAATCGGAGGGTGCAGAAGTGTCCATGGTGCCTAGTGTGGCCCCTGATCGCCAGAGTCACCAGGGACGAAAGTCCATGACTGCTGTGCCTTTTGCCTCCCCACGCGCACCTCGGGAGACGTCCCGACCGGTCGATGACTTCCGGCCCTACGTGCCCGCCGCCGCAGCGCCGATCATCGACGGTGTGCATTGCTCGACGGTCGAGAACGGCACCGGTTTCTGATGTTGGAGGAAGTTCACGATGAAAGCAGCTGTTGTCACCGAGTTCGGCGGGCCCCTAATAGTCAAGGACATCCCGATACCGCAGCCCGCGCCCGAACAGGTGCTGGTGAAGATGGAGACGTGCGGTGTGTGTCACACCGATATCCATGCTGCGCAGGGGGATTGGCCGGCCAAGCCGACCTTGCCCTTCGTCCCCGGGCACGAGGGCATCGGAGTGATCGAGGCGGTCGGGTCGCAGGTGTCGAAGGACAGAATCGGTGAGCGAGTCGCCATCGCGTGGCTCGGTTCGGCATGTGGCGAATGCGATCACTGTGTCTCGGGTTGGGAGACGCTGTGCGAGACGCAACAGAACAGCGGCTACTCGATCGACGGTGCGTACGCCGAATACGCTGTCGCCCATGCGAAGTATGTCGTCCATGTTCCCGACGGGATCTCCTCGTTCGACGCTGCCCCACTGACCTGTGCCGGCGTGACCACGTACAAGGCTGTCAAGGTCGGTGGCGTCACCCCGGCGCAGCGCGTGGCCATCTTCGGTGTCGGCGGGCTCGGTCATATGGCGGTGCAGTACGCCAAGATCGCCGGCGGCTTCGTCACCGCGGTCGATATCGAGGACGAAAAACTCGACCTGGCACAAAAACTCGGCGCAGACCACACCGTCAACTCGGCGACGACCGATCCGGTGGAGGCAATTCAGGCGCTCGGTGGAGCCGATGTCGCAATCGTCCTGGCCGTCATCCCCAGTGTGTTCGATCAGGCCTTCCGGTCACTGCGCCGCGGCGGACGGCTGGTGTGCGTGTCGATGCCTGCGCACGGCGTGTTCCCGATCCCGATCTTCGAGACGGTGGTCGGCGGAATCTCGGTCCTCGGCTCGATTGTCGGCACCAGGAAAGATCTTCGTGAGGTGTTCGCATTGCACGAGGCCGGACGAACGACGGTATCGGCGGTGTCGCGCAAACTCGACGAGGTCAACGACTGCTTCGACGACCTGATGGCCGGACGCGTCACCGCTCGTCAGGTCTTGGAGTTCTGAGGGGCTCTCCGATCTCGATGAGTGTTCCCCTTCGGCTCGATTCGCCGTAGGGTTGCTCGAGGGCAGACACGCGCTGGACCAGCGCGTGTGCTCACAAGGAATCGAGCAGTGATGAATGCAGCGATTCAGGTGCAGAATGCGCGCCGCCACTGACGTCGCGTAGACCGACCAGCTCCAGTACGTCGATGATGCGTGTGACCGGGATACGTTGAGTCTGAGCCAGATACAACAAGTGGTCGTAAGCGGTCCGGCCCGGGTGGACGGCCTCGGAATCCAGCAAGGTGCCGACCGTGAGTAGTGGGCGGTGCAGCTGCGCGTACTCGACGCCCCCGATCAGTGCGGTGCCCGCGCTGGGGCGATCCAATCCGACGATCAATCGCATCGTGGTGGACTCACCCGATCCGTTGGGGCCGAGAAAGCCTGTGACGGTGCCGGGTTCGACGGCGAACGACAGGTCGTCGATAACTAGCTTCCCGCCGTAGCTCTTGCTCAGTGCGCGTACTTCGATCGCGTAGGCGGCGGTGTCCGGTCGGCTCATGAACACAGCGTGCTCGGCTCGGCTCGGCCGTCGTAGGGCATTAGGACCCTCGTAGGTCGACGAACGGCATTGTCCGGTCGGGGACAGTCACATGCTGGGCCGGTGGGTGACAGCGGCGAGGCGACCGGGCGACGGCACGACGGTGACCGGGCAGTGCGCTCGCGTCAGCACCGACCGGCTGGTCGAGCCGAGCATCATCTCCGCGTAGCCGCCGCGTCCGTGACTACCGATCACCACCAGCTGAGCACCTTGGGCGTGATCGAGAAGTGCCTGTACCGGTTTGTCCTTGACCACCACGGACCGCACCGACACCGTCGGATGGAGTCGAGTGTGCGGCTCGAGCAGCCGCGCCAAGTGATCTGCAGCCGCGCGTCGGTTGTCCGGCCACTCCATTCCTCGAATCGGGAAGCCGATCGACAGATCCGTGTCCGACCAGGAGTGCACCGCAGTCAGTGGTGCCGATCGAACATCCGCCTCCTCGAACGCCGACGTCATTGCGGCAGCGCTCGCCTTGGTGCCGTCCACGCCCACGACCACCGGTTGGATCGCGTGGTCGAGACCGCCGTCGGTCCAGCCACGCACCACGGTGACCGGGCAGCGAGCATGAGTGGTGACGGCGAACCCGATCGAGCCGAGTGACCGCTGCTCGGTGCCACCGAGCCCCCGCGTGGCAATGACCACCATGCGGGCCGTCTCGGACAGTTCGAGCAATGTGGACACCGCAGAGGCCTCGGACGAGACTGTATCGACGGTGACCATCGCCGTCCCACGAGTCGCAGTCTCCCGGGCCTCGTCGAGAATGCGGTCGGTTTCCGATCTGGCCTGGTGCACCACGGTATCGGGAAGGACGCCCAACCCGGTCAAGACCTTGGGCAGCGACATCGCCGAGACGACAAGGAGATCGGACAGGTGCAATCGTGCGTCGAGAGCGGCCCAGCGCACCGCGTCCAGAGCCGCCGCCGAACCGTCGACCCCGACGATGGTCGGAAGTGGGCCCATCGATTTCCTCCTCGGTCGTGGTGTCGAACATCCATCAGACGCCGCGCACAGCCTCGGGCGCGGCAGGACAACAACACCTGGACCGAGGACTTTGGTCCTCTGTTTCGGTGACGAAAGGTCGGACCACCGCCGACCGTCCCCCGTAGGCTCACAAGTCGAGGCGTTCGACATGGACGCAGGTAGAGGGGTGTCGACGTGGTCACGGTTTTCTTGGTGGACGATCACGAAATCGTGCGGCGCGGTCTGATCGACCTCATCGACTCCGATCCCGATCTCGAGGTCATCGGCGAGGCAGGCAGTTGCGCGCAGGCGCTGGCCCGAATTCCGGCCCTGCAGCCCGACGTCGCGGTGCTCGACGTGCGGCTACCCGACGGCAACGGCATCGAACTGTGCCGTGAGCTTCTCGATCGACTGCCGAACCTCAAGACCATGATGCTGACCTCGTTCACCGAGGACCAGGCCATGCTCGACGCGATACTCGCGGGCGCGAGCGGCTATGTCGTCAAGGACATCACCGGCATGGAACTGACCCGAGCGATCAAGGACGTCGGTTCCGGCCGGTCGCTGCTCGACAACCGTGCAGCCGCGGCGTTGATGGACAAATTGCGAGCCGGGACGGCGTCATCGGGCCCTATCGATCACCTCACGCCCCAGGAGCGCACCCTGCTGGATCTGCTGGGAGAGGGCCTGACCAACAGACAGATCGCGGCCAGGATGTTCCTGGCGGAGAAGACGGTGAAGAACTACGTGTCTCGGCTGCTCGCCAAGCTCGGGATGGAACGCCGCACCCAAGCTGCGGTGTATGCGTCGAAGCTCGCCGACGGCGATCCGCCTGCCCACCGGAAACCGGGGTCCCGGGATGGATGACCAGCACGGGGAAACCCGGTCTTCGCTACCGCAACTCCGGCTGGGGGAGCTGCTTGCCGAGGTGCAGGATCGTATCGGTCGCATCGCCGATGCGAGGATTCAAGCCGACGGTCTGCTCGACGCGATGCTCGTCATCACCTCGGGACTCGATCTGGAGGTGACGCTGCGTTCGATCGTGGAATCGGCCGTCAAGCTCGTCGACGCCCAGTACGGTGCGCTCGGCGTGCGCGGAGAAGGCCACGGATTGAGTGCGTTCATCAACTACGGCATGGACGAGGACACCCGGGTGGCCATCGGCCCGCTCCCCACCGGACGCGGGGTACTCGGACTGTTGATCGACCAACCGAAAGTGCTACGTCTGGACGATCTGACATCGCACCCGGAATCGGTGGGGTTCCCGCCCAACCATCCCCCGATGAAAACCTTTCTCGGAGTGCCGATTCGGGTTCGCGACGAGATCTTCGGCAATCTCTATCTCACCGAGAAGAAGGGCGGCAAGCAGTTCACCGAGGACGACGAAGTCGTCACCAAGGCGTTGGCGTCCGCCGCCGGCATCGCCATCGACAACTCGAGACTGTACGAGGACTCGCGGGTGCGTCAGGCGTGGATGGAGGCAACGCGGGACATCGGCACCGAGCTCCTTTCCGGGACGGACATCGACGAAGTACTGCAGATGGTGGCGCGTAAGTCGTTGCACCTGACCGGGTCCGATGCGGCGTTCATCGCGGTACCCGAGGACGCAGACCAAGCCTTCGGGGATGTCACGCAACTCGTCGTCACGGTCAGCGACGGGCTCGGGGCCGATCGAATGGTCGGGGCAGTCGTTCCGATCGAGGGCTCGAGCTCGGGAGTAGCCTTTCGGCGTCGAACAGCGTTGCGGAAGGAGCGACTCGACTACGGGGTCAAGGAACTGGGCTCTGCTTTCGGACCCGCAATGATTTCACCCTTCCGCGTGGCAGAGGGCGTCAGTGGAGTCCTGGTGGTTCTGCGCGCCGCGGGGCGGGGACCGTTCGACGAGACCCAACTCGAACTGGTCTCGAACTTCGCCAACCAGGCCGCGCTGGTGATGCAGATCGCGGACGCCAGTCGGCGGATGCATCAACTCGACGTGTTGTCCGACCGGGATCGTATTGCCCGTGACCTGCACGATCACGTGATTCAGAGGATCTTCGCTGCAGGATTGGCGCTGCAGAGCACCCTGCAGCGCACCGAGTCCCCGGACCTACGGCAGCGTCTGTCCAGAACGATCGACGACCTGCAGGACACGGTGCAGGACATCAGGACGACCATTTTCGACCTGCAGAGCACATCCCACTCCGCAACACGGCTGCGGCAACGTATCAACAGCGCGGTACTCGAACTCACCGAGAACGTCGATATCCGTGCCGTCGTGCGGATGTTCGGACCACTGTCGGTCGTCGACACCAAACTCGCCGATCATGCCGTTGCCGTTGTCCGCGAGACTGTCAGCAACGTCGTTCATCACGCCCAGGGCGACACTGTGACCGTTACTCTGTCGGTGGGGAACGAGCTCGAAATCGTGGTGTCCGACAACGGAATCGGTATGCCCGACAACACCACCACCAGTGGGTTGTCCAACCTGGGGGCCCGTGCGGCCGAGTGCGGCGGGACCATGACCGTTTGCCCCGGTGCTTCCGGCAGCGGCACCGATGTGACGTGGGCGGTACCGCTGCCCTGACGGCTCCAGTCGTTGGTCACCTCTTTCGATGACCTCCGGCCGTTACCGCGAGTGGCGATGAGCTCGTAGCGTTTTCGGTGACGGTGCCGATCCTGCGTCGCACCACCGAGAGGAACCCGATGAACATCTCACACACCACCGGACCCGTTCTGGTCGGAATCGACGGATCGACGGCCGCGCTCGATGCAGTGCGCTTCGCTGTGCGTGAGGCGCGAGGCCGAGGAACATCACTGCGACTGGTACATGTGATCGAACCCCAGATGCAGCGTGAAACGGTATACGGGGCACCCGACGTGGACGGTGACTATGCGCGCACCGTCTTGGACCAGGCCGCGATCATAGCGCGGGCGAGCGACCCGACCGTCATCGTGGAAGCTGTTGTTCTACAGGGTGTCCCGGAAACGGTGATGCTGTCCGAAGCAGCGTCTGCGTGCCTGATCGTATTGGGTGCCAAGACCGAGAATTCGATCGCTGCACGGGTTCTCGGATCCATGGTGCGCACGGTGGTCGAATGCTCACCGAACCCCGTGGCCGTTGTGCACACCTTCGATTCCGAGCGCGACGGCGCGGTCGTCGCCGCTCTGGGAGACGTGAAGGTTTCGGCATCGGATCTCGTTGTGGCGCAGGCATTCCACGAAGCGTCGATGCGCGGGGCCACCGTGTTGGCCGTGCACACCCAGACTGTCTCGACCATTCTGGCCAGCGCCATCGGCGGTCCGGTCGACCATCTGCACCCCGAGTCGGCAATGGACGTCCGGTTGGAACCCTTCAGTGCCGACTATCCTTCGGTGCGGGTGGCGTCGGTCTACGCCGAGGCCGATTCGGGATCGGAACTCGTCGCGGTGTCCGACACTGCACAGCTGCTGGTGGTGGGGCACGAGCGCGATCGCGTGCCGGGAAGCACGTTGACGAAAGTCCTGCGGCACGCCGAATGCCCCGTCCTCGTGGTGCCGCACGCATGAGTACCGTGAACGCGAGGGCGATCGTCGTCGGCGTCGACGGATCCGGTTCGTCACTCGACGCGGTCGGCTGGGCCGCACGCGAAGCCGAATTACGCGGAGCACCGTTGAAGCTGGTGTCCGCGTACCAAATCAGGGCCCTCTACACCAGTTTCGTCGCACTCCCGTCGCAACTCGGCTCCGAGGAGAATGCACGTGCGGATTCGATTCTGACGTCGGCATCCCTCGTCGCGCGGCGGGCGGTCGAGAAACCCGACGCGCTGACGATCATGATCGAACCGATTGTCGGACCGACTGTTCAGGCGCTGATCGACGAGTCCGCCACCGCGTCGATGATGGTGGTCGGCTCACGCGGCAACGGCGAGTACTTCGCCGAGCTGCTCGGCTCGGTGAGCACGGCGGTGGCTGTGCAGGCTCGCTGTCCGGTAGTCATCGTGCCGCGCAGCGTGGAGTTGCATTCGGCACGGGGACCGGTCGTGCTCGGAGTCGACGCCTCGGCGCACAACCAGGAGGCCGTCCGGCTGGCCTTCGAGGAGGCCTCGCTTCGGGGCACTGGCCTTGTTGCAGTCCACGTGTCGACGGATCGACTCGTCTCGTCACCCGACGCGTCGACGTCGGACAAGTCCGAGGCAATTGTGTCCAACGGCCGAACCGTGTTGGCCGAAAACCTGTCCGGGTGGAGCGAGCTGTATCCCGACGTGGTGGTGAAGCAGACAGTGCTGCGCGGCGACGTCGTCGAACGCATCCTCGGCGCGGCGGTGCGCGCAGAGGCCGTGGTGGTCGGTTCGAGCGGACGCACCGGTTTCAGTGGCCAGCTGCTCGGATCCACCGTTCGGTCTCTGGCCCACCGCGTCGACTGTCCGCTGATCATCGCTCGCGGTTAGCAACCGATCCGTCACGACCACCGCCATTCGCGAATCTCGGGTAGATCCTCGAAGTGTTTCCGGATGTAGGCGTCGTGCCGGGTCAGTTGGTCCCGGCAGTGCTGCCGCAGTTCCTCGGCACCGGCCGGCGCCGTGTGTGCTCGGTCGAGTGCTTCGATCGCCAGGTGGTAGCGACTGATCTTGTTGAGCACCACCATGTCGAACGGTGTTGTCGTGGTGCCTTGTTCGATGAAGCCGCGGACGTGGAATCTCTGCGCGTTCGGACGGCCGTGCAGCAGCTGGTGCACCGCCCGGGGGTAGCCGTGGAAAGCGAAGACGACATCGACCGAGTCGGTGAACAGATCGGCGAACTGATCCTCCGAGAACCCGTGTGGATGATCGGCGACGGGTAGCAGCGCCATCAGGTCGATGACGTTGACCACGCGCACCTTCAGCTCGGGTGTCCAGTTACGCAACAGGTTCGCTGCAGCGAGAGTCTCCTCGGTCGGAACGTCGCCGGCGCAGGCCAGGACTATCTCGGTGTCGCCTGGTTTGTCGGTGTTCTCGGTACCGGCCCAGTCCCACCGTGAGGCACCGGCTGCTGCGTGTGCGCGAGCCTCGGTGAGCGTCAGATACTGGGGATGGCTCTGTTTGTCGACCACCAGCACGTTGACGTGTCCGCGGCTCCCAAAGCAGTGGTCGGCAACGGCGAGAAGAGTATTGGAGTCCGGTGGCAGCCACACGCGCACCACATCCGGTGCCAGAGGGATCACCGCGTCGATCAGTCCGGGCCCCTGATGACTGAACCCGTTGTGGTCGTTGCGCCAGCACGTGCTGGTGAGCAGCACGTTCAACGAGGCGACGGGTGCTCGCCAGGCCAGAGTGGCCGCATGCTGCAGCCACTTGGTGTGCTGAATCAGCATCGACACGCTCACCATCGCGAAAGCCTCGTAGCTCGCAAACAATCCGTGTCGGCCCGACAACAGGTACGCCTCGAGCCAGCCCTCACACAGATGCTCACTGAGCACCTCCATGACGCGGCCGTCGGCGGCCAGGTTGTCGTCGAACTCGGTGGTCGGCAGCTGCCAGCATCGGTCGGTGGCCTCGAACACGGCCTGCAGACGGTTGCTGGCGGTCTCGTCGGGGCAGAACAGGCGGAACGTGCCACCGCCGTCGGGTCGTGCGTTGTCGAGGTAGATATCCCGCATCATCTCCCCGAGTACGGTGGTCGTCTCGTGTGAGACGCGTCCCGGGGAGTCGATCGTCAGAGCGTAGTTCTCGAGCTCACGAATGACCAAGGGCTGCAACAGCACACCGCCGTTGGCGTGGGGAGTGGCCCCGAGCCTCTTGTCTCCCGTCGGAGTGAGTTCACGGATGTGCGCCGCCGGTACGCCGTTGTCGTCGAAGAGTAATCCGGGATCGTAGGAGAGCAACCACTGCTCGAGCTGCGCCAGATGCGACGGATTCTCGCGGACGCCGGACAGCGGGACCTGGTGGGCCCAGTGCGTTCCCTCGATCAGCTTGCCGTCCACCTCGTGTGGCCCGGTCCAGCCCTTCGGGGTGCGCAAGACGATTGCAGGCCATGCACTTCCGTGGTGCGACTCGCCGCCGCGGGCCGCACGCTGGATTCTCCGAATATCGTCGTGGGCGCGGGTGAGAGCGAACTGCAAGGCCGGGAACACCTCTCGCGGATCGTCGCCCTCGACGAAGATCGGTGCCCAACCCTGACCGCCGAGATAGTCGGCAATCGCTTGATCGGTGCTGCGCCCGAGCACTGTCGGACCGGAGATCTTGGCGTCGTTGAGATGCAGAATGGGCAGCACTGCGCCGTCACGAACCGGATTCAGGAACGCCGGGATCTTCCACGAACCCGACAGCGGACCGGTTTCGGCCTCCCCGTCGCCGACGACACAGGCGACCACCAGATCGGGGTTGTCGAACGCCGCGCCCGCGGCGTGGATCAGGGCATACCCCAGCTCGCCACCCTCGTGGATACTTCCGGGGGTCTGCACGCTCACATGGCTCGGAATGCCGCCGGGAGTGGAGAATTGGCGACACAGACGACGCACACCGTCGCTGTCGAGCGAGATGTCGGGATAGATCTCGCTGTACGTGCCTTCGAGATAGGTGTTCGCGACCAATGCCGGGCCACCATGACCGGGGCCGGTGACATACAGCCAATCCGAGTTGGTTCGGCAGATCAGGCGATTGAGCAGTGTGTAGATCATCGACAGCCCGGGACTGGTGCCCCAGTGCCCGAGTAGCCGGGGCTTGATGTGTTCCACCGTCAGCGGTTGCCGTAGCAATACATTGTCCTGCAGATAGATCTGGGCGACCGTCAGGTAGTTCGCGGCAGCCCAGTAGCGCAGATCGGCGTCGAGTTCATCGGAGCTGTAGGTGGTCTCGGTGGTGGACGCGGTCATCGGTTCGTGGGTACGACAACGACGGGGACATCGACCGAATGCAGCACTGCGCGGGAGGTCGAACCGAGCAGCATCGAGGCGAAGCCGCCCCGGCCGCGGCTACCGACCACGATCAGCTGCGCGCTCTCGGAGGCGCGGACCAGTTCGCGAACGGGTCTGTCCTGAACCACTACCCGGCGGATGGTGACGTCGGGGTAGTCCTCCGACCACCCGGCCAGGCTCTCGGCCAGCGAAGTCTTCTCTGCCAGTTCGGAATCGGCCCACGGACCTTCTTCGTCGCGGGTCAGCACGCTCCCGAGCTCGAGGTCGCTCCACGCATGTACGGCAACGAGGTCGACACCTCGCATCGACGCCTCGCGCAACGCGAATCCGATGGCCGGCTGGCTGTTGGACGTGCAATCCACACCCACGACCACCGGCCCGTCGCTGACCGTGCTCGACTTGATCGCTACCACTGGGCACTTGGCGTGTGACACGACGGCGGTACTGACCGACCCGACCAATCCACCGGTGAACTCACCGAGGCCCCTCGAACCGACGACGATCAAGGCAGGCGCGACGTCGAAGTGCGTCAGATTGCGTGCAGCCGAGCCATGTTCGAGACGAGTGTCGAGAATCAGCGAATTGCCTGCCGCGGTCTTGTGCGCAACGTCGACCGCAGCGGTCAGGACCCGCTTGGCCTCGACGTCCGGATCTGCGAACGCGCCGATCCGGAGGCTGATGGCATCGCCGTAGGTTCCCGGCGCGAACAGTGACGACGTGACCAACTCGAGCGGGGCGTGGCGTCGAACAGCCTCGCGCGTTGCCCAACGGACCGCGTCGAGCGATGTGGCAGATCCGTCGACTCCGACGACGACCCGACTCGATGCATTCATGTTGTATTCCCGTTCGTTGACTGTCGTGTTCAGGTACACCTCGAGCATGGCCGGTTCGCTGGAGAGCAGACAGAGTCGGAAGTCCCTCGGCTCGAGCCGGAATGCCCTCACTGTTACCCCTGGGGGGTATGTCTTGCTATCGTCGGTGACATGCATTCAGTGATCCGACGCCGTCGCCCGGGCTTTGCCTCGGCGAGCGGATTGCTGATCGCGCTGACGATCCTCGGGGTACTGCTGATGCATTCGGTGACACCGACCACGTCGGCACAAAGCGAGCATGCGGCCATGTCGTCGGCGACCCACCACGAGGGCCCGGTTCAGGTGGCAGTCGGTGAGCACGACTGCCCGTCGGCACATCAGATGATGCATCCGTGCGCGGGAACCACCGTGTCGTGGGCTGCGCTGTCGGTCCCGATGACGAACGTCGATGGCATCCACTCGGTCATGTCGGAGGACGGGATCGGTGGGCGCGTCCATTCCATATCGGAGCGCGCGCCGCCGTGGACTCTGTGGGAGTTGGACAGATCGGTGACCTTGCGAGTGTGACAGGGAGCCCGGTGGACGCACGACCACCGGCGGATCGACATACCTAGATCCCTGTATTGCACACTCGTTCAAGGAGATTCACATGCGTACAACACTCGTCGCTTCGCTGGCTGCCGCCACGGTGAGCGCATTCCTCGTCGCCGGCTGCAGCAGTGACACCACGTCGGATTCGTCGACGTCGACTACCTCATCGGCTTCCGTTCAGGATTCGGCATCGGCATCGGCATCGGCGGAGTTCAACGACGCCGACGTCATGTTCGCGCGGATGATGTACCCGCACCACGCGCAGGCCGTCGACATGGCTGACATGGTCCGAGATCGCACCGACAATCCGGACGTCGTGACACTGGCGTCGGCGATCCAAGCCGCGCAGCAACCGGAAATGGACCGGATGACGGCCTGGCTCGTCTAATGGTGTCAGCCCGCACCCCCGTCGGACATGGGCGAGATGAGCGGAATGGACCACAGCTCGGGTATGGGCATGATGTCCCAGCAGGACATGGACGCCCTGACCGGTCTGTCGGGCCCGGAGTTCGACCGTCAGTGGCTGACGATGATGATCGAGCATCACGAGGGCGCGATCGAGATGGCGAACAACGAGATTGCGGACGGCTCGAACCCCGACGCGCAGGAGATGGCCCGCACGATCGTGGCCACGCAGCAGCAGGAAATCGACACGATGCAGCGGATGCTCGGTTGATCCGTTGTCGGTACGTTGCCGGGCCGCACCTCAGACCGGGGTGCGGCCCGGCGGGGGACGGCTGCACGCCGTTGCCCTCGAGTACGCTGTGACGCGCGAGGAATTGTGTTCTGCGGGTCGGATCGAGGGAGAGTATCGACGATGTCACGTCCACGGGTCCTGGTCCTCGGCGGCGGCTTCGGCGGGTTGTATGCAACCCGCCGGCTGCACGGTTCGGATGTCGACATCACCGTTCTCGAACGAGGCACCTCTCACGTCTTTCAGCCGCTGCTCTATCAGTGCGCAACCGGCCTTCTCTCCGAGGGCTCGATCGCCAGCCCGTTGCGTCACCTGTTGCGCAAGCAGAAGAACGTGAAGGTGGCTCTCGGTGAAGCGACCTCGGTGACAACCGTGGGCGATGGCGGAGTGGTGACGGCGAGCCGCTTCGACGGGTCGACGTTCGAGTTGCCGTACGACTATCTCGTGGTTGCCGTCGGAATGCAGCAGGCGTATCACGGCCACGACGAATACGTGCAGTGGGCACCGGGCATGAAGACCCTCGACGACGCCTTGGCGATCAGGCGAAAACTGATCTCGGCATTCGAGATGGCCGAGTCCCTGCCCACCCCCGAAGAGCGTCGCCCCTGGCTCACCTTCGCCGTCGCCGGTGGAGGGCCCACCGGAGTCGAATTGGCCGGGCAGATCAGGGAACTCGCCACCCGGGCGCTGGCGAAGGAATTCGATTCGATCCACCCGTCCGAAGCTAAGGTGCTCCTCTTTCACGGTGGCGACCGCGTACTCGAATCGTTCCCAGACTCCCTGACGAAGAAGGCCCAGCGCACCCTCGACACGGTCGGAGTCGAAACGCATCTCGGCGTTCACGTCACCGACGTTACGGCCACCGACGTCGAGGTGACGGCCAAGGCCGAACCGAAGACCGTCACACGCCACGACACTCGCACCGTGCTGTGGACCGCAGGCGTCGAAGCGGTTCCGTTCGTGAAGAATCTGGCCGACGCCCTGGGCGTCGAGCAGGACAGGTCCGGACGGATCGCCGTGCAACCCGACCTGTCCGTGCCGGGTCACCGCAACGTGTTCGTCGTCGGCGACATCATGGCGTTGAACGGTCTGGCCGGTGTCGCCGAAGTGGCGATGCAGGGTGGACGTGCAGCGGGCGCAGCAATCGCAGCAGATGTATCCGGTTCTGTGCGTGCGGATTTCAAGTATCGAGACCTGGGCACTGCCGCCTACATCGCCCGCGGCCACGCGCTGGTGCAGGCCGGGCCGCTGAAGATGTCGGGATTCCTGGGCTGGGTGTCGTGGGGCGTCATCCACATCGCATTCCTGGCCGGTAAACGCAACCGAGCTGGAACGCTGATCAACTGGGGCGCAACACTTCTCAGTGGAACGCGACGTGAACGGGCAATCACCTACGGCGACCCGGAAACGGCGCGCAAGCCGTACAACTGACCTGAGCGCCCACTATTGTCACCCTCGTACGAAATCCCGCTTACCAGGGCGAATTGTGGACACTCAGATCAGTTGCCGGCGGTGTCGACAGGGTCAGCCGATGCCGGGGATGTAGCCGGGATAGACGAAGTGCCGTGGACCGCCGCCGGGGAGCAAGTGGCCAGTCGAACCCGGGTAGTCCATACTCAGCGGAATGAGCTTGTGCGGGTTGCCGTTCGAGTCGGCCTGCCAGCACTCCAGCAGTACGCCATGGAATCCGGTGCACACGATGCGAGTGCTGTTGCCGTACGGGGACGTCAGTCGATTCTCGCTGACGAAGGGATTCCAGTAGTCCGGGTCCTGAGGGGTGAGGAACACTCCGGTGACGTCCTGCGGAGCAGTCGGGCTCGGGTACGGCGGCGCGACGGGCCATTCGTCGGCGTCGGCGGTACCGACTCCGAGTGCGGCGGCACCTGCGACGACAGCAACCGTGACGGCGATACGACGAAACATGGCGCACTCCTGACGTTGGGTTCGCGTCGAATAGACCACACATGGCCGTCGATTGGGAAGCCCTCTACATTGAACGCGTGATTGCAGCGGATCGCGTATTGCCCGTAGTGGCCACGGCCATCGGCGGATTCGTGGCCGGATATTCGATTCGTGAATCCCTCGGCCAGGATGTGTTCCACATCGAGTCGACGGGGAAGTGGTACGGAGCGTTCGTCACCGCGCAATGGGCTGGTTCTCTCACGGTTCTGATGGCGGTGCTCGTGCTCGTGGCGGTCCATCGCCGCCGGCCCCGGATATCGGCCGCCCTAGCAACAGTTCTCGGCTCGCTGCTGGTTGCGCTGCCGTCCTTCGTGCCGATCGCGGCCAACCAAGCGGTGACGACCAATGCGCTCGGTGCCGGCGCTCTGGTCGGCATCTGCGGATTCATCGCCGGTGGACGCAGGCTCCCGTCGGGCGGCCTTGCAGTAGGACTGCTGGGCTCCATGTTGTTCTACAGCGCGATATCCCGGCTACGCGGACCGCGTGAGGGTCGGTGGATGGACGGGCTGGGGCCGTATCTGGTGGAATCCACGGTCCCGCTACTCCTCCTTCTCGCAACCACTATCGTGCTGCTCGTGGCCGTCCGGCGGGCATCCGTGGGCCGATTCGAAACCTCCGACGCAGTAGCCGCTCTCGTGCTGGGATTCGTCTGTCTGGTGGTCTACATCTATCTGGGCAATACGACGTCGACGGCGAGCACGTGGATTTTCGCCGTCGCGATCGCCGTCTTGGTGGCATACGGTGTTGCGTTCGACCTCGGTGGCCTCGACGGCCGATACGTGATGTCGGGCTTGGCGATAGCGGCATCGGGAGTCAATGCGCTCGGGTGGGGCGACGCGTCGTGGTGGGTACTCGTCGTGGCCGCGGTGTTGTTCGTCGGAGCGGTGGGAGTGGGCCTGCGACGCGATCTCACCACCGCCGCGTGTGCACTGCTGACCGTTGTGACGGCCACCGGTCTTCTGCCCATCGGAGACGACTCGATCAATACCGTTGGGACTGTGTGCTATTGCGTGCTGCATCCCATCGCTGTCGGATTGCTCATCGGATCGGCACGAGTGACGCGCACGGTGGCGTCGACCATCGGTCCGCTCGTACCGTTCGCACTGACGCTGTTCTCGGTGTCGGCACCCGTGCCGCCGCGGGTGTTCGGTTGGGTGGACGGGACATCCGACGTCTATGTGCCGCCCATTGTCTGGTTGAATTCGCCACTTCCCGTCGGCGTTGTCGTGGCGGCGATCGTCATCCTGGTGTGTCTCGTCGTCGGTTCGAGGGTCGAGCGCGACCATCACGATCGCGTCTCGGATTCGTCCGGTCCATAACGCTCGGGACGTTTGCTCGAGGTAACGTCACCTCATCTTCGGCCGATGTAGAAACTCGACCGGTGTAACTCGACGAAAAGGTGAAACAGCGTGCCACGATCTCGACGACACGGCTTCCAGCGATTCGGTTCGGCTGCGGCCGTCGCCCTCGCAGTGGCGATTCTTCCGACCGCGCTGATGACGCCCGTCGCGTCCGCGGACGAACTACCCGCCGCAACGACTCAGTCGAGCAACGGCTCGCGAATCGAATCGGTGAACACCCTCGACGGCCGCCAGGTTCAGCTCCAGGTGTACTCCGCGTCGATGAACCGCACCATTCCGGTGACGGTGCAGCGCCCCGCCGACGAGAGCGTGTCGCGTCCGGTGCTGTACCTGCTCAACGGTGCAGGTGGCGGCGAGGATGCGGCATCGTGGCAGTCGCAGACCGACGCCGAGGCCTTCCTGTCGGACAAGAACGCCTACATCGTGACTCCGCAGAAGGGCAAGTGGTCCTACTACACCGACTGGCTGCAGGACGATCCGAAGCTCGGCAGCAACAAGTGGAGCACCTTCCTCGGTGAAGAACTGCCTCCGCTGATCGATGCGCAGTTCGACACCAACGGTCGCCAGTCTCTGGCAGCGTTGTCCATGACGGGCACGTCGGTTCTCAACATCGCAATCAAGTACCCCGGCAAGTTCACCGGTGTCGCGGCATACAGCGGTTGCGCGCAGACCTCGGACCCGATCGGTCAGCAGTTCGTCAAGCTCGTCGTCGAGACGTACGGCGGCGGAAACGTCGAGAACATGTGGGGCCCGCTCGACGGCCCCGTGTGGCGCGAGAACGATCCGCTGCTCAACGCAGAGAAGCTGCGCGGCACCCAGATCTACATGAGCACCGGCAGCGGACTGCCCGGCATCCCGAACGACACCTTCGCCAACCCGCGCCTGAAGAACGACCCGGCGACGCTCGCCAACCAGGTCATCGTCGGCGGCGGCATCGAGCTGGCCACCAACTTCTGCACGTCCAACCTGGCCAAGCGTCTCGACCAGCTGGGAATCCCGGCAACTGTCGACTTCCGTCCGGTCGGCAACCACTCCTGGGGCTACTGGCAGGACGACCTGCACAAGTCCTGGCCGTTCCTGGCAGGATCGCTCGGCATCTGATTCATCCTGATCGAAGACGGCCACCCACACCTCGTGTGCGGGTGGCCGTTTCTCGTTGCGGGGACAGGTATGACTGCGTCCGAATCGAACGTATGATCGAACGATGGCACGACGCGCTCAACCTCGACCCGCGTCTGCCGTGCGTCCGTTCAAGATGCTCAGACCACCACTCAAGGTGTGGATCGATCTGAACGTCCTCTACCCGCTACCGCCACATCACGCGTCGAAGTTCAATCCGGAAGGCTTCGATGTTCGACGCGTGGTCCCGGGGGATCTGGTCGAATGGTCCATCACCGTCGACGGCGATTGGTTGGGTCGCGTCACCTACGAACTGATGTCGCGAGACCGGAGTGAAACCGTCACACACTGGGTGCCCAGCCGGGCGCTGAAACCGCTGTAGAACGAGCGAAAGCCCCGCCTGAAAACGAGGCGGGGCTTTCCGGGTGATCACCTTCAGAAGCTGTGCTTACGCGCCTTCTTGGCGAGCTTGCGGGTGGTGCGCTTCGACGGAACGAACAAATGTGCAGCGCTGCGGCGACGGTTGCGTCGACGGATCAGCACGAATGCGACGGCACCGGCGGCGGCTGCGATGGCAGCGATGATCGGAGTGCCGACCTTCGCGGCCTCGGCCACATCCTCGCTGTCGATGTTGCGGACCGTGGTCTTCACGTCGTCGGCGACGGCGGAAGCCTTCTCGGCTGCCTTGTCGGCGACCTGGGAGGCCTTCTCCTTCACGTCGTCGACGTCGACGTTCTCGACCTTGTCCTGGACGGCGCTCTTGACGTCTGCGGCGGTGTCGGCTGCCTTGTCGGCAACGTCTGCAGCTGCGTGCTTGGCCTGCTTGGCAGCGCCGGCCGCGGAGTCGGCAACGCTCTCGGCGGCGTCGGAAACCTTGTCGGCAGCCTGCTGAGTGTTGGCCTTGGCCTGGTCGGTGGCCCCTTCGGCGCGAAGGCTGTCGTCACCGGTGGCCTCACCGGCCTTCTCCTTCGCAGTCCCGGCCAGTTCTTCTGCCTTGTGCTGAGCCTTGTCGATGAAGTCGGCCATCGGTATCCCTCTTTCGTGTAGGTCGTCTCCGGAAACCGGAGCGGTGACGTCGCGGACGACGCCGGTAAGTATGAGTCGAACTCGACGGTCCGAAACATACGTCCGACCACGGGTGTTTCGGGTCACTACGACGAGTAGTCGTAATTGTGCTGCTCGGCGTGCTGTGACTACTTCGTCGAACGCGGCCACCACGTTCGACGGCGTGCGCGCGTCGCACGTGCCGAGTAGGCCGTCGACAACGAGCGCCGGTCGAAGTCCAGTCCCGACCCTCTCGACGTGAGCAGGATCAGCGCGATGACTCCCGCAGCCCCGACCGCCACGGGAGTCATCGGCTACTGGTTCCGGTTGCGTTGGGTGTACACCCAACGAAGAGAAAGCGGTCCATGACAGCTCCTGTCTGTGTTGTCACGAAGGCTGCCATTGACACCGCCACCAGTCAATGGCACATTATGTGATGTTAGTCGCGGTGTCGCTGCTGGGTCGGCGTCCGGGCGATGGTGTTCGGTGAGACAGCGAGGCGCGTCGATGAATGCAGATACCTGGCCCGAGGTCGACGGTTCGACCCACGACAACTTCAGGGACGTGCTCATCATCGGTGCGGGAATCTCGGGAGTCGGAGCCGCGTATCGACTGCAGGAGATGGCACCGGAGCTCAGCTACGCGATCCTCGAAGGGCGCGAGCGAGCAGGCGGTACCTGGGACCTGTTCCGGTACCCGGGAATTCGTTCGGACAGCGACATCTTCACGTTCTCGTTTCCGCACACGCCGTGGCAGGGAAACACCCTGCTTGCCCATGGCGAAGACATTCGCAACTACATCGTCGATACCGCTCACACCAACGGCATAGACGAGCACACGCACTTCTCGACCTCCGTCGTTGCGGCGAACTGGGATTCGTCGACCGACCTGTGGACCGTCGACACGCTGTCCGACGGCGTTCCGCGGACGTATCGAAGTCGATTCGTGTTCTTGTGTACCGGCTACTTCGACTACTCGGGTGGGTACACCCCTGACCTTCCCGGGATGGAGAAGTTCACCGGGCAGGTGGTGCACCCCCAGCAGTGGCCGGAAGATCTCGACCACACCGGCAAGCGCGTCGTCGTGATCGGAAGTGGCGCGACCGCAATTACTTTGGTGCCTTCGCTTGCGGTCGATGCTGCGTCGGTGACGATGCTGCAGCGTTCACCCACGTACATTGCGTCCCTGCCGATGACCGATCCGTTCACCACGCTCACTCGGCGTGTACTGCCGGACACCCTCGCGCACACTGCACTGCGGTGGCGCAATGCGCTGTTGATGGTCGGCTCGTATCAGCTGTGTCGACGTGCGCCGAAGACGGCCCGCAGGGTGTTCCGAGCGATGACGAAGGCGCAGCTCCCGCGTGGATACGATGTCGACAAACACTTCAAGCCGACGTATGCCCCGTGGGACCAGCGGCTGTGCGTCGTGCCGGACGGCGATCTCTTCAAGGCCATTCGCTCCGGCCGAGCGACCGTGGTGACCGACCGGATAGCCGAGATCACCGCCGACGGGATCCGGTTGGAATCCGGTGACGAGATCCCCGCCGACATCATCGTCACCGCAACCGGATTGAAGCTCCAGGCGTTCGGGGGTATCGAATTGTCTCTGGACGGTGAGCGGCTCGAAGTGCACGACAAGTTCGTCTACAAGGGTCACATGCTCGAGGACGTACCCAACGTTGCATGGTCCATCGGGTACACGAATGCATCGTGGACGCTCAAGGCCGACATGACGGCGCAGGCAGTAGCAAAACTGTTGGTGTACATGCGGTCTCACGGCTACACCCATGCAATCCCGGACCGGCAGGGCAAGGCCGTCGACTCTCGTCCGGTCGTCGACCTCGCCTCCGGATACGTCACGCGTTCCCTGAACGAGCTACCCAAATCAGGGACCGAACGTCCCTGGTCGGTGCGGCAGAACTACATTCTCGACAGGATCGACGCACGATTCGACGATCTGACGGAATCGATGACATTCGGCCGAGCCGACAACGCACGTGTGGCGGGGGCGGATATCGCGCCCGTATACCGCATCTGGCCGAGAAAGGTCGGCACGCAGTGACTTCCGACATCGACGGTCTGACCCTTGCGCACACGATCCGGGGTGAGGGCCCTACATTGGTGCTCATTCACGGCATCGTGCACCGACAACATGCGTGGGACAGTGTCGTCGAGATATTGGCGCGGCACCGACGAGTGGTGACGGTGGACCTGCCCGGTCACGGCGCCTCACCGGACTTGCCCACCGAGGAATTCGATCTGGGGCCGTGGATCGTGGCCGAGTTGGAGCGATTCCTCGAGCACGTGGCGGTGGACGGCGAGAAGCCGCACGTGGCCGGAAATTCGCTGGGCGGTTACTTTGCGCTCGAACTGGCTGCCCGCGGGTCGGTCGCCTCGGCGACCGCCCTGTCACCGGCCGGATTCTTTCGCGGACACTGGGATCAGACCCGGGCGCTCCTCGTGTTCCGACTGTTGCGAGCGTTGTCTCGAGTGATCAGCCCGATCGCACCTACCGTCATGCGTTCGGTCGTCGGCCGCACGATCGCCAACGGCGTGTTCTACGCCAAGCCGTGGCGAGTTCCCGCAGCGACGGCCACGATCGACGCACTCAGCATCACCACCAACCGTGCGATCGACGCGGCCGGAAACGCAGTGCCGCGCTTCAGCGTTCCGGTCGACGAGTCCGTTCCTGTCACCGTCGCGTGGGGACGCCGGGACCTGGTGTTGCCGGTGTATCAGGCACCGCTGGTGCGTCGAACGTTTCCGCAGGCAGAAGTGACGACGTACCCGGGTCTCGGGCACGTTCCGATGTCGGACGATCCGGAGCTGGTGGCGTCGATTCTGCTGAGGGGATCACGAGCGGTACCGCAGTCGGCATGAGCGCGGTGGTCAAGGTGGACGGGCGGAGCGACCGGTGGCGCGACCACAGAATCACCCGGCGACGTGAACTGCTCGATCGAACACTGGCAGCGATTCGTGAGCATGGACACGACGTGGGTATGGATGCCATCGCCGCAGCGAACGGTGTCTCGAAAACCGTTCTGTACAAACACTTCGCGGACAAAAAGGGTCTCGCCGACGCTGCGATGGCTCGATACGTCGAGACTGCACTGGTGCCGCGGATCCAGGACGCGATGTCCGAGGACCTCGATGAGTATCACCTCACTCGCACAGTGATTTCCGCCTACGTCACGACGGTCGCCACCGATCCCGAGATCTACATCTACGTGCACGCGAACAATGCCGTCGGTGGCAATCAGGACATCGTCACCGCATCGGAAGAACTGATCGCAGAGTTGCTGGCGACCGTCATCGCCGACAGATTTCGAGAGCGGGAGTTCTCGACGGCGGGCTCGACGCCCTTCGCTTTCGCCATGATCGGTGCGGTCCGGTTGGCGTCGCACTGGTGGATGTTCGACCGGACCATGACGGTCGACGAACTCATCGACTACCTCACCATGATGGTCTGGGGCGGTATCGCGGGGATCGCACGAGCCTCCGGCTCCGCCGCGGCGTTCGCCTCGAAGCCGCATTCGTTGACGCTCGAGGGCTGAGCGCCCTCCTCCGGGATCAGCGGTCGAACACCGCACGAACGCTTGTGGAATCGGGCACGGACTGGCAGGCCAGTCGGACGCCGTGCTGCAGTTCGTGTTCGTCGAGCGTCTCGTTGGCGAGCATGTTCACCGTGCCCTCGGTGAGGGTGTAAGCACAACCGCCGCAGGTTCCTTCGCGGCATACGTACGGCGGGTCGAGACCCAACTCGAGAAGTCGGTCGAGCAGCTTGGTGTCTGCATTCCAAGCGAACTCGGTCTCCATTCCGTCGATCTCGACCTGAGCGGTGACGGAGTTCGCGCCCGGTTCGTCGGAAATCGTCGCCTCGCCGGGCCGAAACGGATTCGAGTCGAAGGAGGAGAACACCTCGCGATGGGTTCTGCGCGCCACCGTGCCGGTACGAGCGAGCCACTCCTCGGCGACGTTCATGTACTGCGCTGGGCCGCAGAGGAAGACCTCGCAATCGGCCGGAATGTTCGCACCCAGCGAAGCCAGTCCCGCAGCAGTGGGCAAGCCCGATTCCGAGGTGTACCAATGGTGAATGTTCAGTCGCTCGGGAAAGCGAGACCGCAGTTCGGTCAGTCGCTCTGCGAAGATGACCGAGTCGCGGTTCTGGTTGGCGTAGACGAGAGTGATCCGATTCTCGTGCTGCAACAGGGCGGTCTCGAGGATCGACATCATCGGGGTGATGCCACTGCCGGCGGCCAGCAGGACGAAATGGTCGTCCCAGCTCTCGGGTCCGAACATGCCCGACGGCTTCAATGCCTTGAGCCGCATCCCACGAACAGCGTTGTCGTGCAACCAATGTGATGCCTGACCGTCCCGAATTCGCTTGACAGTCACGGTGGGGACTGGGCTGCGCACCGGAGAGCTCGAGAAGGAGTAACAGCGGGCCACCGAGCCGCCGTCCGTGCAGGGAATCTCGAGGGTGAGGAATTGTCCCGGATCGTACCGAAAGTGCGCTTCTCGATGCTCGGGAACCACAAAGCCGAGGGAGATCGCATCTTCGGTCTCGCGAGTCACCTCGGCGATCTCCAACTCGAAGATCCTGTCCTCGGGACCGATGGCAGACGCATCCAGTTCCGCCGGTGGATTACTCCTGAACATCGTCACGTGTGCTCGCTCCCTTGCGCTTTCGGTGTTGGACGCCACTGTCGCACACTTCGCCACCAAATAATAGGCCATTGACAAATGGCGAATAGCGGGTGAGGGTGATGACGTGACTCCGACCACCGACGACGACTACCTGCCTCGCGGCGCTTTCAGGGCCGGGTCTCGGCGAACCCGTCTGGCTGCCTTGATGACTCGGCTGATTCTGCGTCCGATGACGAACCTGCTGCCGACCTCCCGCGGCGGCATCGAGTTCTCTCGACGCCTCGTCGCCACCTCGATGAACCTGTGCGGTCCGGTCCCGAAAGGAACGGCAGTGGACCTCGTGGCCGACGGCCCGGTTCGCGGTGAGTGGGTGCGAGCACCCGGCCTGTCGCCGGGGCCACGCGTGATCCTCTACATCCACGGCAGTGCATACGTCATCTGCTCGGCGCGGACGCACCGTGGTCTCACCGCACGCTTGTCCAGGGCGACGAGCCTGCCGGTGTTCACGATCGACTACCGGCTCGCCCCGGAACACCCGTTTCCCGCCGCAGCCGACGACCTCGAAGCCGCGTACCGCTGGCTGCTGGACCAGGGGTACGACGCATCGAACATCGTCATCGCCGGGGACTCCGCCGGCGGACACCTGGCCGCCGACCTGATCATCGAGAACGACCGAACCGGGACGCCGCAGCCGGGAGCATTGGTGTTGTTCTCGCCGTTGATCGATCTCGACTTCGAGCTATCGGCGCGCATGGAACGCACGCGCAAGGACCCGATGATTTCGGCGAAGGCAGCGCGAGGACTCGTGGCGCTGTATACCGACGGCCACGATGCGGATCTCCCGCGTCTCCGGCTCGATCTCGGACGTGTGCGAGAGCTGCCACCGACGCTGATCCAGGTGGGCGGAGCCGAGATGCTCAGGGGCGATGCGCGACACCTGCACTCCATGATCGACGCGGCCGGCGGAGAGGCCGAACTCGAGATCTGGCCCGATCAGATGCACGTGTTCCAAGCTCTCCCGAGGTTGATCCCCGAGGCCGACCGAGCACTAGAGCATGCAGCCGCTTTCATTGCTGATGCGCTCGAAAATCAAGCCCTACAACATGATTCGAAGGGACAGGTAAGTCGATGAGAAGCAAGACCGGAAGACCCTCGTACGGGTCGAGAGCGGTAGTGACCGGCGCAGGCAGCGGCATCGGCCGGGCGTTCGCACTGGAACTGGCTCGACGTGGAGGAGCCGTCATGTGCGCCGACATCTCGTTGCCGAGAGCGCAGGAGACCGTCGCGATGGTGAACGCCCTCGGCGGCACCGGATACGCCGTCGAGTGCGATGTGTCGATCCGCGAGAACGTCGAGGAACTGGCCCTGCGTGCCGGCATCGAGTTCGACGGACCCACCACAGTGCTCATCAACAACGCAGGCGTCGGAATCGGCGGAAAGCCCGTCGGCAACATCGGTTTCGAGGACTGGAACTGGGCCTTGGGAATCAACCTCTGGGGCGTGATCCACGGCTGCGAGGTGTTCACGCCTGGGCTTCGGGCTGCGGGTGAGGGCGGGATCATCAACGTCGCGTCCGCCGCCGGCTTTGCCGCTGCGCCGCTGATGGGTCCGTACAACGTCGGCAAGGCCGCAGTGATGAGCCTGTCGGAAACGATGGCGGCGGAATTCTCGGGTACCGGTGTGCGGGTGTCGGTTCTGTGTCCCACGTTCGTCAAGACCAACGTTGCCGTCGACGGCCGGATCACCGCGAGTTCGTCCCGGCTGGCCGAGTTTGCGATGCGCTGGACCGGACGGTCTCCCGACAAGATCGCTGCCCGAACGCTCGATGCATTCGACCGGGGCCGCCTCTACGTCGTACCGCAGTTCGATGCCAAAGCCGTATGGCGATTCAAGAGATTGCTGCCTGCCGTGTACGTGCGCTTTCTCGGATTGCTCAATCGTGTGCTGCCCGCCGAGCAGGAGCCGGCGAAGAACGAAACCCTTACCTCGACAACCACAGGAGCCTGACATGGCAATGGATTTCGAAGACATGCTGACCAAGATCAAGGACCGCCAGTGGGCTCTCGCCGACATCGACTGGGACGGCCCGGGAGCGGAGACCATCAGCCCGGAACTGCACGCCAAGCTCAAGCCGTTCATGTCCGATCTGATGTGGATCGAGAACGTGGGCGCTCGCGGTTTCGCGGCGATGGCGCTCAAGGCACCGAACGAGACTCTCGCGGAGATCTATCGCTACTTCCACGCGGAAGAGCAGAAGCACGCCAACGCCGAGCTCGCTCTCATGCGTCGTTGGGGCATGCTCGACGGTGACCGGATGCCCGAGCCGAACGTCAACGTCAAGCTCGTCATCGACTGGCTCGACAAGCATTCCGACGGGCTGTCTCTGACCGTGCTGGGCACCGTCATACCGATGCTCGAGGTGGCCCTGGACGGCGCGCTGGTGAAGTTCATCATGGACGAGATCGACGATCCGGTGTGTCAGGCCGTGTTCAAGAAGATCAACTCCGACGAATCTCGGCATCTGGCGGTCGATTTCGCGGTCATCGAATTGCTCGGGCATTCCCGGATGCGCAAGCTGGTGGTCGAGACCATCGGTGCTTGGATGAACCCGGCCCTCATCGTCGGATTGCTGCGCTACATCCCACTGCTGAACAAGATGCGCGACAACATCGTCGAGATGGGTGTCGACGAGGAGCGGCTCTACACCGCGATGAAGCGATTCCGCAGTGTCGGTGAGCGTAGCCCCGAGGCGCTCCGCGTGCCGATGTATCGATTCGTGCAGTGGCACAGCAGCATTGTCATCAACCGCAAGCATCCATACCACCGCGTTGCGGATGGCCTGGTGAAGCTCACTCGCCGGTACCCGACCAAGACTCTCAATTCCGAGCCCACCTGGGCCAAGGAACTGACCTACGAGCCCGTCGCATGAGCGATTTCGATGTGCGCGAAGGTGTACTCGACGCCGTGATCGTCGGTGCGGGATTCGCCGGAATCGGTACCGCTATCCGACTGCGCAACAATGGAATCGAGAATGTCGCGATCCTCGAACGCGGCAGCGCCGTCGGTGGAACTTGGCGCGACAACACTTACCCGGGCGCAGCCTGCGACATACCGTCGAGGCTGTATTCGTACAGTTTCGCGCCCAATCCCAACTGGTCGCACACCTATTCCGGTAGTGGTGAGATTCTCGATTACATCCACACAATGGTGCGTGAGTTCGACATCGGATCGCGTATTCGATTCGGACACAACGTAGTCGACATCATCTGGAACGAGGCGGCCGGGCATTGGCACGTGAGCATCGACGGGCACCCCGATGTTCGGGCGCGCACGGTGGTGATGGCGTCGGGGCCGCTCGCCAATGCCAGCCTGCCGAACATTCGAGGCATCGATACCTACGAGGGACACAAGATCCACAGTGCACGGTGGGATCACGACTACGACTTCGAGGGTAAGAAGGTCGCGGTCGTGGGAACCGGGGCGAGCGCGGTACAGATCGTGCCCGAACTGGTGAAGATCGCCGATACGGTCAAGGTGTTCCAACGCACCCCGGGTTGGACGCTGCCCAGGATCAATCGAAAGGTGCAGGCAGGCACCAAGCATCGATACGCCCGGTACCCGCAGACGCAGGCCCTGGCGCGGTCGCTGTGGTTCTGGGGGCACGAGTCCGTTGCCCTCGGTGTCGTGTGGAAGACCCCGTTGACGCGCATCGTCGAACTGGTCGGGCGCGCGCATCTGCGTCAGCAGGTTCGCGATCCGTGGCTGCGGCGACAGCTGACACCCCGATTCCGGGCCGGCTGCAAGCGATTGCTGATGACCAGCGACTACTACCCGGCCCTGCAGAAGTCGAACTGCACGTTGGTGACCTGGCCGATCGCGACGCTCTCACCCAAGGGCATTCGAACCGTGGAAGGCGTCGAGCATCAGTTCGACGCCATCGTCTTCGCGACCGGGTTCGACGTGTCCAACACCGGAACACCCATTCCGATCACCGGACGCGACAGCCGCGTGCTGGCCGACGAATGGAGCGCGGGAGCCAAGGCGTACAAGAGCATTGCAGTATCGGGCTATCCGAACATGTATTTCACCTTCGGGCCGAATTCCGGCCCGGGACACAGTTCGGCATTGGTGTACATGGAGGCGCAGATCGACTACATCGTCGAGGCGATCTCTCTGGTACTCGAAGGAGATCTGCACAGCGCCGATGTGCGCCAGGACGTCCAGGATGCCTACAACGAGGACATGCAGCGCAAACTGGCGAAGACGACCTGGAATTCCGGTTGCAGCAGTTGGTATCTCACCGAGGACGGCTTCAACGCGACCATGTTCCCGGGTTTCGCCACCCAGTACGTCAACCAACTCAGAGGTGTCGAACAGGGCGATTTCACCATGGTTCCGCGCCGCGTCGACCTGCCGCAGGAACCGGCACAGGTCGTCGCCCACTCCTGAATCGCTCGAGAGCACGCTTGTCGTTTCGATGACGGTCGGATTCGGCTCTTCCTTCCGCCGCGTGGTCGACGTATATCCTGAAGGTCGACGCGCGGCGGAGGTAGGGAGCTCGGTGGAGTATCGAATCGACGACTTGGCCCGAGAGGCCAAGACGACCACTCGCAACGTGCGGGCGTACCAGGAACGCGGGCTGCTGCCGCCGCCCACGCTCCGAGGACGAGTAGGTATTTACAACGACGATCACCTGACTCGATTGAAGGTGATCGACTCGCTGCTTCAGCGGGGGTTCACCTCGGCGCACATAGCCGATTTCCTGTCGGGCTGGGAGCAGGGCAAAGACCTGGAAGAAATCCTGGGCCTGCAGGAAATCGTGACTCGCAAGTGGTCGTCGGCCGAGACCACGGTCATTCCCGTCGAACTGATTGCGCAATTTCTCGGTGAGGACAACGACGACATCGTTGCCCGACTGATCGAAGCGAAACTGATCAGAATCGACGGTGACCAGTGCGAGATTCTCGATCCGACCCTCCTCGAGGTGTTCGTCGACCTGAGTCAGTACGGCTTCACATTGGAACGTCTGCTCGACCAGCACGAGCGGACCGCGTCGAAAATGAACGAAATCGCCGAGTCGATGGTCGGGAGCGTGACCGACCATCTGGCCGCGAAACACGGTCCAGGTTGGCTGCCCAAGTCCGGAGAGGTAGCCGAGACCACCGAGATGTTCGAGAAGATGCGCAGCCTTGCCATGAAATCGGCACAGGCAGAACTGGCGCGCGCACTGGACCGGGTACAGGAACGCGCCCTCGACGATTATCTGTCGGAGACTCTGTCGAAGCGCACGTGACGTGGTTTGAAGCCTGCCACAATCGGACATACCTGCCCTTCGACAGCCGAACGGCGGCTGACCGCCTAAGGGGGCACCAATGAGGTTCGTAACGTTGATCGTTCTGGTTTGGCTGATCATCGGCGCATTCGCGTCGTACCAGCGCGGAGACTTCGAGAATGCGCCCGAGAACTGTGCAGGTGCGGGCACCATCGCCCTCACCGTCGTTGCCGGTCCGCTCAACTACTTCGGAATCAACCCCGAGGTCACCGACTGCAACGTCACCGTGCCGCAGCCCAGCGAGTGATATGAGTCGCTGACCGCGCGCTCGCGGAGCGCCTTCCCTAACCTGGTGAGGTGTTCCGCGGACGCTGGTTGCTGTTTCTCGCCCTGGCGATCCCAGTTGTCCTGGTGTCGTCGGTAGGTGTCGGCGGCTACCTCGCGTTTACGAAAGCTCGGGTGGATCCGCTCGTTGCCGCCGACGCAATCGTGGTGCTCGGCGGCGAACACGACGGACGTGAGGCCTACGGCATTTCGCTCGCCCAACAAGGCCTGGCCACGACAGTGGTGCTGTCCGATCCCTACGGATCCAGCGATCCGACGATGAGGAAGGCCTGCGCGGCGTCCACGTCGCAGTTCGAGGTGTTGTGCATTCCGCCGTCGCCCTCGACCACCCGTGGTGAAGCCATGTTCACCGAAACCCTTGCCCGCGAACGCGGCTGGAACCACGTCATCGTCGTCACGTGGCGATACCACCTCCCGCGGGCTCGCTACATCTTCGATCAGTGCTTCGACGGAACCGTCACGATGCGTCCGACGCCTCGCGCGTACGACTTCTCACTCGTCGAATGGGAGTTCACGTACCTGTACCAAATCGCAGGGTTCGTCAAGGCCGGAGTGCAGGGCTCCTGCCAGGATTCGGAAAGCGAATGACCGGATTCGGTCACAGAATCTTGTGATAGAGCGTCACACCGGACTTCCACGCCAGGAACCCGAACATCACCGCGGCAATTCCACCCACCACGTTCGCGCCGAAGAACAGTGCTGCCGAGCGGTACCGACGATCTCGCGCAAGCCCGATCGTCGCCAGCGTTGTCCCCGCCAGCGGAGCCACCGACGCCAGAAACCCGACAGCCACCACGGAGCGAACAGCATTCGGCGGATCGAGTGCGAACACCAACCCCAGCGCGGCACACGCCACCAGATTCAGTGCCGTCGCCCGTCGCCTCGACCGGAGGGCGAACGAGAACACGAACTGGCACAGAGCCGCGAGTCCGCCGCCGGCCGCCACCAGGATCAACGTCGTCACAGCGTCGGGCTCGTTCGTGCCGGTCTCGTGATCGCAGCCCCGACGGCCATCGTGATCAACGCGAACACCGGCGTCGCCACCAGATAGATCACCGAATTCCACGCCCCGCGATGGATGACCGCCTGAAACGCATAGAGACCGAACGTCGTCAGACCGCACGCAAGACCGAACAGCCCGGCCCGAGTCACCGGAGCCCGACGACCGGACAGATACCCCAACGCAGCGCCGACGAGCAGACAGCCGAACACATTCACGCCGAACGTGGACAACAACTGCCACCGCGGCGTCGCCCGCCACGTCCACACCTCGTACCGAAGCGCCGCACCGACCGCGCCGCCCACAACGACCGCGACGTACTCCCCGAGCGAGCGACGACGCAGACCGCGACCGTCCATGGAATGCAGGCCCTCGATCACCTGGACGAGCCTAATGCGATCGATACCCCTCGGCTGAGTGAGCCGACGGCGGCGAACCAACCCGAAGGCCACCCCGAGGGGACCCCCTGGGGACTCAATGTCACGTTCGGTGGACTTTTCGGGGGTCAATGTCACGTTGAGTGGACTTTTCGGGGGTCGATGTCACGTCGAGTGGACTTCGGCGGCGGTGGCGGGGCGGGGGAGCGAGGTAAAGTCTTCGTGTGACTGCGGACGAATCGGGGCTCGGACCCCAGCATTTCGATGTGATTGTTGAATGGCGTGATCAGGATGTTGTTCTGTCGGTGTCGGGTGAGTTGGATTTGGTGACGGCTCCTGATCTGTCCGAGTCCGTGGCTCTGGTGCTCGAGAAGTCGCCGTCGGCTGTGGTCATCGATCTCAGTGATGTGGGTTTCCTCGCATCGGCAGGCATGTCGCTGTTGGCGTCGACGCATCAGCAACTGGGCGGTACTGCCGGGTTTGCCGTGGTGGCGGACGGTCCGGCGACGGGGCGACCATTGACTTTGGTCGGGCTCGACGAGGTGTTCGGCATCTATGCGACGGTCGACGAGGCGCTCGTTGCGATTCATGCGGGTAGATCCTGAAGTTTTGGGTAGACGGGACTCATGATGGCGACTCTCTTCGGAGGTGACGACTCACGTACCGACAGTTCGATCTCGACGGCAGGTGCGCGAATGGAAGAACTGCTGTTCACCGACGAGCCTGCCGATGCGGATCGAGCGTCGGAGCTTCGGCGTGAACTCGGTGACTGGTTGAACGAGTTGGGCGTCGACCCGGATCGCGCGTACGACGTCGTGTTGGCGACGTACGAGGCGATAGCGAACAGTGTCGAACATGCGTATCGCGATCACACCGACCGAGGAACCCTCGACATTCGGGTGTTGTGCGGTGCGCAGGGCCGGATCGATGTGAAGGTGACCGACCGCGGCGATTGGGCGACCCGCAATTCCGATCCCAACCGAGGCCGAGGCGTCCCACTGATGCGGGCTCTGGCCGATACGGCGGCGGTGACGTCGGACCAGAACGGCACCACGGTCCACATGATCTGGGACGCGATCGGTACCAGCTGATCGTTGCTGCACACTGACTACATGGTCGATGTGCAGATCGCGACAGCCGAGAAGAAGAAAATAACGGTACCCAACCTACGGGTGTTGTGGCAGTTCGTGCGGCCTCATCGGCGCACCCTGATTCTGGGCATGATGCTCGGCCTGATCGGCACCGGAACGGCGTTGGCTACGCCGATGGTCGCCAAGGGTGTGCTCGACGGACTCGGCACCGACGCGTCGCTGATCGTTCCCGTCGTCGTTCTGGTGGCCCTGTTGGTCGTCGGCTCGGCCGTTCTGTATCTGCAATGGATCGTGCTCGGGGTGTTGGCCGAGCGGATCGTGCTCGACGCACGCAAGTCGATCGTGCGGAAGTATTTCGGTGCCACGGTCGGCAGCCTGAACACTCGGCCCACCGGTGAGTTGGTCACCCGCGTCACCTCGGACACGGTGCTGCTGCGTGAGGCGACATCGAATGCGCTGGTGGCCATAGTCAACAGCGTCGTGGGTCTGGTGGGCGCGTTGATCCTGATGGCGGTTCTGGATCTGGTGTTGCTGGGCGCGATCGCCGTGGCCATCGTGGCGATCGCAGTGTTGTTCGCCAGGCTGATGCCTCCGATCGCCATCGCGCAGAGGCAATCACAGGAAGCGATCGGACGACTCGGCGGCATTCTCGACGGCACCCTGCGGGCCATCCGAACGGTCAAGTCCAGCAGAGCCGAGACTCGCGAATCCGAACGCGTCATCGCCGAGGCGCGGACCTCCGCTCGGCACAGCGTGCACGCCGTCAAGATCTCGGCACTGGCGTGGACCTTTGCGGGCGGCGGCGTCCAATTGGCCATCATCGGCATTCTCGGCCTCGGGGGCTACCGCGTCAGCACCGGGGATCTGGCGGTATCCAGCTTGATCGCGTTTCTGCTCTACGCATTTCAGGTCATGAGCCCGGTCTCCACCCTCGCCACCAACATCACCGCGCTGCAGGCGGGTATGGCCGCGGCGGCGCGGATACGTCAGATCGACGACCTCGTCGTCGAAGTGGGAGAGGAAGGTACCCCCGCGCCGACCCGATCCGTTGACGACGCTGCTCCGGCGCTCGAATTCCGAAGTGTGACAGCGCGTTACGGTCCGGGACGAGAGCCGGCCGTGCGAGGAATCGACCTGGACGTCCCTGCGCGCGGCCACACAGCGATCGTCGGTCCCTCCGGTGCAGGCAAGACCAGCGTGTTCTCGCTGATCCTGCGGTTCCTGACGCCCGAGAGCGGCGAGATACGGCTCGGCGGAACGCCGTACAGCGAGCTCACGATCGACGAGGTGCGCTCTCGACTGTCCTACGTGGAGCAGGAGACGCCGGTGATCCCCGGTTCTGTGCGGGAGAACCTGTTGTTCAGTCACCCGGACGCCAGTGAGGGTGACATCTGGGCGGCGCTCGAGTCGGTGCACCTGGATTCGACCATCCGCGCTCTGGACGAGGGATTGGACACCGACCTGATCGGCTCGGCGGTGTCCGGTGGGCAGCGGCAACGAATCGCGTTGGCGCGAGCCATCGTTCGACGCCCACAGATCCTGCTGCTCGACGAGGCGACGGCTCAGGTCGACGGACGCACCGAGGCGGCGATCCACGAGGTGATCCGTTCCATCGCCGAGGATGCTGCCGTCGTCACCATCGCGCATCGGTTGTCCACCGTGCTCGACGCCGACACCATCCTGGTGATGGACGATGGGGTGGTACGCGCACGTGGAACGCATGCGGAGCTCATGGCGTCGGACGAGCTGTATCGAGAACTGGTGGCCGCGTTGAGAATCGGAGACAGCGCGCCCGATCTGGCAGCGGGCCGTCCGTGAGATCTACCGGCCCGACTCGGTGGTCGTGGGCTCGTCGGTCGCGGGCTCGTCGGTCGAGTCCTCGTCGGTGGTGGTCGTGGTAGTTCGGTCCGACCGCTTGGTGGTTGTTCGGGGTGTCCGCGTCGTCGTCTGAGGCCGCTCCGGCGTCGTTGTCGGCGGCTTGGCGGTGGTGGGCACCGCGACCTGCCAGGTGGGCGACGGCGGAACCACGACGATTGCGGACGTCGGAGACGCCTGGACCGAACTGAGGGAGTCCGACCTCAGCGCAGGCGGCCTGACGTCCTGGCTCGAATCGTCGAACGCGCCACCGAGGGCACCGATGACCAGACCCACGGTGACGGCGACTCCGGCACTCGCCACTGCTGCCAACGCGATGACCTTGTCGCGCATGAACAGACCCTAACGCCGTGGCCGCACCCGGGTGGTCGGCAATGATGCGAGAACGTTACCGCAGCGTGCGAATTCGTGGTGGGTCGAAGGTTACGGCTGCGCCAGTCGGAGAACATTCGGCAACGATGCTGCGATCAGCTCGCCGGCTTCCTCGTACACGGACGGGTCGCGCCGGTACGGGTCGCCGATATCCAGCGTCTCGACGCTGTGGACGGCCCGCGCGTCGGCGAGGGCAGCAACCGATCGTGCGCCCGACGCCGCGGCCAGGCTCGACGCCTCGAGCAAGGTGAAGGTGCGACGCATGTGCCGCGGCGACAGCGCGAGCACGGCGTCGCGATGCGACGCGGTCATCGTCAGAACGAGTTCGGCGTCGGCGGTGATCGCCGGAGTGAGGCGTCGAGCCACGAAGCCCTCGGGATCGCCGCCGAGTTGCGACAACACCAACGCTGCCGTCGGGTCCATCGCGTGCCCGGTCAGTCCCTGTGTTCCGGCACTGCTGGCGGTCAGCTCGAATCCGCCCTCACGGGCGAAGGCGACCGCAAGGCGCTCGGCAGTCGGAGATCGGCAGATGTTGCCGGTGCAGACGAACAGAACTCGCATGCCGCAACTGTAGTGGTGTGGCTGGGTGCCCCAGGGGGCACCTGAACGCACCACTGCGGCGTAGCCGCACCGACGCGCTACAGTGATCAATTGGGGGGATCGAGACTGGTTCGTGACATGAAGTCTCGGCGTGTGTTGACGGGGAAATCGACAAGAGGCAGGTAATGACCGAAGTTCTCGGTGTGTCGGTGGGGGCCAGCGCGGTGCGCATGGCTCGACCCGACCTGCGCCCTCAGGATTCGGGACGCCTCGACTTCCACCACGACACCGTCGACGCCTACTGGGACCGGGCCGAGGAACTGGCCGCGGAGTCCATCGGTGTGGTGCTCTCGCAACCGGGCAACGGTGGCCCAGTGCAGGCAACCGGCGTGGCGTATCGCGACCAGCAGCAGTTCGGTGAGATCCAGCAGGCCATGGCCGGTCAGCGGCTGTACAACTATCGACTCGTTCCCGAGGCTCGGGCTGCGCTGCAGTACCTCGAAGCGTCGGGCGAGCTGGGGCATTTCGGCACCATCGCGTTGTACGACCTGGGCAGTTCGGGTCTGACGATCAGCGTGATCGACCGCGGTACAGGCCAAGTTCTGCTGGCAGAACGCACCATCGACATCAGCGGCGACGACTTCGATCGCCTGATCGCCGACAACCAGTTGGCCAAGCAGGGCGTCGACATTGCCGACAACCAAGAACTGAGCGCGTTCACCGCGCGGTGCCGGGTCGCCAAGGAACAATTGTCGACCAGCGGCGCTGTATGTCTTCCGGGCGACGGCGGTGTCATCCTGATCTCCCGCGAGGCATTCGAGTCACTGGTGACCGTCCCGATCGAGTACTCCGCTCGCCTGGTTCGAGACGTCATCGGGCGTTCTCCCAAACATGTCGACGCGCTGTTCCTGATCGGCGGCGGCGCCCGAATACCGCTGGTCGGAGCCATACTCGATGCTTGGGTCGGGTTACCCGTCGTCACTCCGGCAGACCCCGAATCGGTTGCGGCCCGTGGAGCGGCACTGCTCGCCACACCGGTCGCCGAAGCTCCGCGTCAGCCGGTTCCCCAACCGAATGCGCAGTCGAATCCGCAGTCGGGCGGGCGACAGCCCGCAGCCGACCCGGCGTCGCTGACCGGTGCACCCGATTGGTTGACTCCGGAACCCCACTCCGACAAGCCTGCGGATTCGAAGCGCAAGGTGCGCGGTGCCGTGCTGGTCGCGGGTGGTCTTGTCGCGGTCGCCGCCCTCGGCCTGTCTCTCGGATACGGGGGTGGGTCGCCGGCCCCGACCAGTGCACCGGCAGATTCACCGGTGCCGATCACCGCAGGTCCCACGACGACCCGGGTCACCCCGACGCCGACGACGCCACCGCCGACCACGACGCCGCCGCCCACGTCCGAGCCCGTTCAGGCTCCGGCTCAGACGTATTCCGAGCCCGAGTACGTGCCGCCCGCGGCACCGGCTCCTGCGCCTGCCCCGGCACCGCTGATTCCCGGTCTGCCGCAGATCCAGCTCCCACAGATTCAGCTGCCGCCGCCTCCGGTCATTCAGCTTCCGCGCTTCTAGCCGGGGATCGTCACGGCAACTGCACCGTTGCGAGTACCGCCAGATGATCGCTCTCCGGGATCGGTAACGGCTGCACCGACCGCGCGCGGATGCTGTCACTGGTCACGACATGGTCCAACCGCGCCAACGGACGTTCGGACGGGAAGGTGCGGAACAGTCCTGCCCCCGCAGCGTCGGCCGCATCGGAGAACGGAGCCGATGCCAACATGCGGAATTGCCGGTGATCGTTGGTGGCATTGAAGTCGCCGGCGACGATGGCAGTGTTGTCGTAGGTATCCATGATGGCCCGCATCCTCGCCAGGTCTGCGTCCCACTGGGTGGTGTGGCGCGGCGTCGCGGGAGACATCGAATGGAACGAGACGAGGGTCAGCGTCGTGCCGTCGACGACGGTGTTCGCCTGCACCGGTACGAAGCCGAAGTCGTTCAGCCGGGTGCCGTCGGTCAAGGGTGTTCGGCTCCACAATCCTGTGCCGTCGGCCACGGGCAGTGCGGCGGTGAAGGAGAACGGCAGCAGGTCGTCCAGACCGGCGCCCCGCAGGTCGATCACTTCCTCGGGCGTTAGTTCCTGGACGGCGAGTCCGTCGACGTCGTGGTCACGGACCGCGTCGACGATTGCCCCGGCATCGGCGTCACCGTGCGCCACGTTGACCGTCAACACGGACAGATCCGGTCCGGAGTTGTCCGGTCCGTCGGCCAGGAGCATCGGCACCTGGACGCCCACGACGGCGACGGTGACGACGGCTGCGACCGCCGATCCGATACGTGAGCGGGCGGCGGCGAAGAGCAGGAGCGCCGCGACGGTGGCGACTCCGAGGTACGGAGTTCCGACCACCAAAGCAACGAAAGTGATCTCGGTCACGCCGACCTGTCGGACGGCAAACATTCCGAGAGCTACGGCGACGAGACACCACCCCACGACCAGCGCTGCGCTGCGAACGAAACGGCGCATCGCGCTCGTGCCTCCTCGTGTCCGCCCGAGATGGGCATGAATGTTGCAGGTGTTGTCTACACTCGGCATGTGCCCAGCTCAGAGCGGATATGCAAGTGTCGACACGAACAAGCTGCGCATCAGCATTACCGCCGCGGAACCAACTGTTCGTTGTGTGATTGCCCGCGTTTTCGGGTTCCTGTCGTGCAGACGCTCAAACGGTGGATCAGTAAATAGCAGTTGCGTCGAAAACAATCCTACCGCCGGATCGGAAGCGTAGAACAAACCGATTCGCTACGATGAGTGGCCTGGATGCAGGCAATATGGACAAATGCGGCTCGGGGACCGTCCGACATTGTTCCGGTAGGAGAGGCGCGTCATGTCGAACGATGCAGTGCTGGAGAGGCTCGGTACCGGCCTCCGGGTTCTCGAACTCGACCCCATCAGCTACCGGCCTCATCCCATCCACAACCACGACCGCATCTGGACCGAGACCAACTGCTACGTCGATCTGTGGATCGAGGTACTGCACTCGCTCGGTGCCGATCCCACCCCGGCGCTCGCATTCGTGCTCAGCGCCGGCTGTGACGGACGGCAGTGGGACTTCGTGAAAATTCTGCCCGAGGATCTGCGCGCGCTCTACGGCATCGGCGTGGCCGAGATGAACGTATGGCGACCCGTTCTCGAGCACGTCGTCGAAGGGCTGCTCGACGGCACTCACGTCACGGTGGAGGTCGACGGTTTCTGGCTTCCCGACACCGCAGGCACCAGCTACCGGAATCAGCACACCAAGACCACCATCGTGCCGAATCTCGTCAACCGAGACGACAAGGTGATGGGCTACTTCCACAACCGGGGTTACTTCGAGCTGACCGGGGCGGACTTCGACGGGGTGTTCAATCTCGCGCCCGAGCCTCACGCCGAGGTGTTGCTGCCGTACGTCGAACAGGTTCGAGTCGACGCGGGAGTGCTCGACGCGGGGGTCGGTGACCGCGACCTCGACGTCGCCCGGGCACATCTGTCCAGAAGGGCACCGGGCAATCCCGTCGATGCCCTCGCTCGGCGCATCGTGGCCGACATCCCGCTCGTCCAGACGTCCGGGCCCGACGCCTTTCATCTGTGGTCGTTCGGATTGCTCCGGCAATTCGGTGCCACCGCGGAGCTTGCCGCCAACTACGTGCAGTACCTCGAGAGCCGCGGGATACGTGGAGCCGGCGACGCGGCGCAGCATTTCCTCGACGCTGCGTCCGGCGCGAAGGCCGTGCAGTTCCGGATGGCGCGGGCAGCGCGTGGCCGCGCCGTGGTGCTCGACGAACCGCTGAACGACATGAGCAAGAACTGGGCGACAGCGATGGATATCGTCGTGGGTGCATTGAGCGCGTGATCGATCTGCTCGACGGCGTGCCGTGGCGGCTGGCCCGAACCGACGCCGGATCCATCCTCGACCCTGCTGACCTGCCTGCCGACCTCGAGTGGCTCGACGCCGTCGTGCCCGGCACGGTGGCGAGCGCGCTCGGTGACACCGATTGTGCTCCGGACGACCACGATTGGTGGTACGCGACCACCGTCCCGACCGGCGATCACCCCGAGGTGCGGCTGACCTTCGGCGGAATCGCGACTCGGGCCCAGATCTGGGTGGACGGTGTACATCGGCGAACGGTCACGTCCATGTTCGTGCCCGAGACTCTCGATCTGACCGGTTGCGGGCCGACCGTCACCATTGCAGTTCATATCGAATCTCTTGCCGTACATCTGAAGACCCGACGGCCACGTGGTCGGTGGCGATCCTCGATGATCGCTGCGCAGGGTCTGCGGCACGAGCGTACGACGATGCTGGGCCGGGCACCGGTGTACGGGCCTGTGCCTGTTCCGGTGGGTCCGTGGCGGCCGGTGTCGATGACGCCGATGTCGAGCCCTCGTGGCGTCGGTCTGTCGACGACGGTCCGCGGCACCGACGGTATCGTCACGGTCCACGCCGAGCTGGATTCCGCGTCGGCGACGCGAATCCTGATCGGGGGCAGCGTGTTCGAGATCGGAACGGTCGATCGTATCGATACGACTCTGACGCTGCCGGACGTCGAGCTGTGGTGGCCGCACACGCACGGACGGCCCAGGACCTACCGCGTGGCGTTGGACGTGAACGGGGTGGAATACCCGTTGGGCGACATCGGTTTTCGCGCCGTCGTACTCGATCGCTCCGGCGGCGGCGCGCAGTTGGTGGTCAACGGTAGCCCGATCTTCTGTCGCGGTGGTACGTGGACTCCACTCGATCCGGTGCGACTGTGGTCGTCGGAGCAGGACCTGCGTGCAGCGTTGGTGCAGCTGCAGTCGGCGGGCGTGAACATGGTGCGCGTGGTCGGCACGCTGGTGTACGAGCAGGCCGAATTCTGGTCTCTGTGTGCGGAACTCGGCATCATGGTGTGGCAGGACGTCATGTTGGGAACCGTCGACCCGCCCACCGACGAGGTGTACACGGCGGCGGTCACCGGAGAGCTGCACGCGTTCGCGGACATCGTCTGCGCCAATCCGGCGCTGATGGTCGTCAGCGGCGGAAGCGAAACGCAGCAGCAACCGACGATGCTGGGTCTCGCGGCCGAGGATCAGCGAATGGATATGCTGGACACCATCGTTCCTGCTTTTCTCGCCGATCGTCTGCCGGACGTCGCATACGTGACGTCGTCTCCGTCCAGCTCGTCCGGCGAATTGCACACCCACGTGGGCGACGGTATCGCCCATTACTTCGGGGTGGGTGGTTACCTGCGGCCACTGTCCGATATTCGTACCGCGGGTGTGCGATTCGCTGCGGAATGCCTGGCCTTCTCCGTTCCTCCCGAACGTGCGCAGGTCGACAGGTTCTTCGGATCTGCTGCGGTGGCAGGGCACCACCCCGAGTGGAAATCCGCGGTCCCCCGCGATCGCGGTTCGTCGTGGGATTTCGAGGACGTCCGCGATCACTACGTACGCACTGTCTTCGGTGTCGACCCGCACCTGATTCGGCGGGACGACGCCGAGCTCTACCTGGACTACGGCAGGGCGGTGCTCGTCGAGGCTTTCGAGGAAGCGTTCGGTCGGTGGCGTCGGGCGTCTTCCGGATGTGCGGGCGCGCTCGTGTTGACGTTACGAGACACCGTGCCCGGTGCCGGGTGGGGTATCACCGACGCCACCGGTGCACCGAAGGCACCGTTCTACGCGCTCGCGAGGGCCAGCTCACCGACCGCAGTGCTGTTGTGCGACAACGGTCTCGACGGTTATTCGGTGGAGCTCGTCAACGACGGCCCGGCCCGATCGGGCACACTGCGCGTGGCACTGCACACCGCGCGGGGCGTGCAGCAGTTCGAGCGGGCGGTATCGGTCGACTCGAACGGCTCGACCGAATTGACGGTGGACTCCATCGTGGGGTCGTTCACCGATGCCAATCACGCCTACCGTTTCGGGAGTCGGACGTACTCGGCGATCACAGTGGTGTTCGCGGGTGACGACGGAGTCGAGATAGCCCGGAACACCGCGCTCGTCGGGGCGCAGAGTCGGCAGAACACCGTGGGCCTGAGCGCGAGTGTCGTCATTACCGGAGCCGGGACGTGGGAGCTCACAGTGTCTTCGGAGTGGGCAGCGCAGTACGTCTGCGTCGATGTCGACGGCTTCGACGCGTCCGATTCGTGGTTCCATCTCGCGCCGAACGAACCGCGCACCATCGCACTCGTCAACCGAGGCACCGGTAAACCCAGGGGACACGTTCGGGCCCTGAATTCCGTGGAACGGGCGTCGGTGGCACCGAGGGTCGTGAGTGGAAGTTCGTAGCGGGCTACGAAGTTCCGTGCACGTGCCGCTAGCGGCTCACGCTGAATTTGCCTCGGACATAACCGACTCCCGCGGCCCCGACGCTGGCCACCACAGCCATCGCGCCCCACGCCCGCGCCGGGTTGCCGCGAGCAGCCGCGCTCGTCTCACGGCCGACAGCACGCGGCAGAACCTTGGCCGTGTACGCACGCTCGGACGAGAGTGCGTCGCCCGCACCGATCAGTCGGGCGATCGCTGCCTTGGACACGCCCTCGGCGTAGCTGCGGGTGATGAGGTAGCGGGGTCGCGTCCGATCGGCACTGACGGTGTGATCGACGACGATCGAGGGATCGAACACGATCTGCGCGTCGGGATGCGTCTGGCGCAGGCGAATACACAGTTCCGTCTCCTCGCACCCGAGCGGAACGCGTCCGATCCGGCCGATTCCGGAGACGAAGCCGCCGAGTTCGACGACCGGCGCGCGGCGGAAAGACATGTTCGCGCCCATGAGATTACGGACCTGAGCGGTTTCCGTCGGCTGCCCGCGGTAGGTGCACCCGACGACCCAATCGAGTTCGCCGGGTTCACCCACTACCTCGGCCGGTAAGAAGGCCGGACGCTTGTCCGGCCATACCGGGTATGCAGAGCCCCCAACGGCGTACACGGCATCATCCGAGTAATGGGACAGAATGGCGTCGAGCCATTCGGTCGTGCGTGGGGACGCGTCGTCGTCCAAGAAGACGACGATGTCACCCGTGGCGAGGTCGAGGGAGGTGTTCCGTGCCCCCGACAGTCCTCGTGGGTGGCTGTTCTCGACCACGTTCACGGTCTCGCTCAGCGGCAGGAATTCCGCTCGAGCGCGCTCGGCCAGCTGCTGATTGTGGTCGACGACGAGAATCAGCTCGTCGGCAGCGACGCTCTGATCGAGAACTGCACGCACGGCAGTGCACAGTTCGGACCATCGAGCCAACGTGTACGCGCAAATGACGACCGAGGAAGTCGGCAGACTCACGCCGTTCTCTCGCGGAGCTCGATGACCTCGCCGAACGACTCCATGACCTCGAACTCGAGGTCCATGTCGGTGCGGGCATCGATCGACTCACGCGACGGACGAGCGATGTGCTTGCGGGAGATTCTGCGGGCGCGCATGCGCTCGGTCATCAAGGTGCGCAGCACCCGGAAGCCGTCGGAGAAGGTGCGTAGGTTGCTCTGGCCGTAGATGCGCGCCAGCTCGACACTCGGCACTTCTTCGATCCGTAAGGACGCCTCGGCGAAGCGGCAGTTGATGATGGTCTCGATCTCGAATCCGTCACCCCACAGCATCATTCCCTCGCTGCCCGGCTGATCGACCACGGGCAGATCCAGGACCGGCACCAGGTCTCGCCAGAAGGCGTTGTAGCCGTAGCACAGATCCGAGAAACGGGTGCCGAAGAGCGTGTTGGCCACCAGGTGCAGACCACCGTTGCCGGCGCGGCGCAGCGGCGTGATGTCGTGGCTGCCGCCGCCCTCGCAGAACCGGCTGCCCTTGGCGAAGTCGGCACCGGCGATCAGGGCATCGACGAACCGGGGGATCTCGGCCGCGTCGGCAGAGCCGTCCGCGTCGAACATGACGATGATGTCGCCGGTGGCAGCTTCGAAGCCGCAAGCGAGCGCGTTGCCCTTACCCTTGCGGGTCTGTTGAATGACGCGGATGTCGCTGCGAATCTCGCGTGCGGCTTCGATGGTTCCGTCGGTGGATCCGCCGTCGACCAGTACGAGCTCGAATTCGTGGGACAGCAAGGGGAGGACATGGCGAAGGTTCGCGGCCTCGTTGAGAGTCGGGATGACGACACTGACGCGGGGATTCTGACGATTCAACATATCCATTCCAGATGTTCGAGTTCGGTGGGCACTAGCTGATCGAGCTACTGCAGCTGTATCTGACCGATGCGACACGACCCCCGCCGAGTTCGCACGTAGGTTTCGGCGGGATTGATCTACCCGTCGAACCCACTGTCTTTTCCTGACTAGAAGCTTAAAAGAAGCCATGAGATTGTCAAGCTGCGTATAAACGTACTCGAAGAATGTTTGCGGTGCCAGCTAACGAGAGTGATGTCGGTTACGCTCGTACGCTGTGCTCACGACCCGTCGCCTGCGACGTGGATTCGTCGCGCGGATCGAGAGCCGGCGCGGCATGCTCGGCACCAGCGCCGCCGGACAGGTCCCCGATCCACCTGATGAGGGGCACCAACAGAACCACGGCACCGAAGGCTTCGGCCGCCAGATAAGACCAGCCGATGCCCGCGATGCCCAAGCTCGGTGACAACGTCAGCGACCCGGTGACGATGATGATGGTGGCCGCGATCTGGACGAGCACCGCAAGCCGCATACGACGACGGACCCTGGCCAGACCGTCGTACAGGGCCCCGATGACGGACAGCGGGATGGTGACGGCAGCGAGATGGACGATGATGGTCCCGTTCTCGCGGTAGTCGGGGCCGACGATACCGAGTCCGAACGGTGCGACGACCGCCAGAAAGAACGATCCGCCCACGGCGACGATGCACAGCAGGCCGATGAAGCGTTTGGCGAGCTTGGAGAACTGTTCGGGATGTGCAGCCGCCTCCGCCACGAAGGGGCCGACCAGTACCCCGATCAACACGTAGATGGCGCTCACGATGGACCAGGTGAGCGAGAAGTAGGCATTCTGCTCGGCACCGAGCGTGCTCACCACGATGATCGGGATCATCAGGGGTGCCAAGGTTCCCAGGGCAGTGATGCCGTACGCCGACCCGAAGTACGACCACAGCTCTTTACGGGGCGGCAGGTTCGGTGTGAGCTGGTAGCGCGGATCGGTGCCGAGCTTCTTCCCGAACGCGCGAAACAGCACTATCGCCGCGATGGCCGCCGGTACCGCCCACGCCGCGATGATGGTGAAACTACGGCCGGTCTCGTACGTGACGGCCAGGACCGCCAACTTCACGACCGCGTGGAAGACGTTCTTGGCCGCCGCCCACCGCGCGAAGCCCAGCCCGGACGACGTCTGATCCTGCAGCGCGAACACGGCCAGTACGCCGACGAAAATCGGGAACGTCGCGATCTCGGTCGTGGTGGTGAACAACTCGTCCACCGGTGCCACGACCAAGAACGCGCATCCCAGGACCAGCGCCAGCGACAGCACGGCAGCGTAGCCGCGAAGCACATAGGACTTGGCCTTCACGCCCGCGGTCGGCAGGAACCGCTCGTACATCGAGCCGAGACTCAGGTTGGACAGCGTCGCGATCATCACCGCCGACGCGATCACCGCCGATGCACTGCCGACTTCTTCGACGGGGAACAGCCGGCCCGCCACGGCCCAGAAGGCCAGACCGAGCGCGCCGGTGGCAATGGTGGAGAACATCATCGCGAACGAGTTCAGTGCGAGATTGCGGCCGGCGGGCTTGGAGCCTGCAACCGCCGTGCCCGACGCCTCGGCCGCGGTGAACATCGGGTCCCCGTCGGGGATCGAATCGGCCGCAGACAGCTGTCCGGCGGGTTGCGATGCCGCGACCGCGAACTCGGGCGGCACCGCGTGAAAAGGCACGGTGCGGCTGTTGAAGCCCATGTCCCATCGGACCTGCTCGACAGGGTAGTAGGTGATCTTGTCGAGTCGGCCGTGATCGGGCGGGGGTACCCGGCGAGCGCGATGTTTCACAACGGCGTCCAGTTCACCTTCACAGGTGGGTCCTGCGGTTCGATGTGGACTCCGAGCGCAGCACCGATCGTCTGCAGCATCTCGGCCCTGACCGTGTCGCGAACATCGCGTCCGAAGAGGGTGTGATCTCCGTCCGTGAACGCCTTCACCACGGGTGGGTGCTCGGGCTCGGCCCGGCGGCGCAACCGATGCAGGCTCTCGGGGCCGCGGTTGTCGAGGAACCACTGCTTGTCGTCCGGGACGAGCAGCACGGACGCGTCGACTCCCTTGCGCTGCAGTTCTCCCAACGAGATTTCGGGAACCTGGATCCAGCCACGACGGCCGAGCGCGAGCCACAGTCGGTACGGCATCCGGGGTTGCGACCAGTTCTTGAAGCGAACGGCGGCCGTGTGTGCGCGGTCGAGTGCGATCGCGGTCAATCCCTGCTTCTGGGCGATCGTGGATCTCTTGGTGAAATCGACACGCCGCGTTGTCCATTCGCGCATATTGATCAGGATTGCGGTGTTCAGGCCCTCCCGGTGGGCGGCGTAACCGGCATACCACGCACCCGAGCACAGACCTGCCGAGACGATCTTGTCGGGCGCTGTTCCCACGGATCGAACGGCGCACAGTGCGTCGTCGTCGCCGAGTTCGCTGTAGAGCGTGGGTGCGTCGTCGGCACCGACGTCTCCACTCTCTCCCGTACCGCGACGGTCGAAACGGACCGAGGTGATGCCCGCCGTCGCGAGGGTGCGGGCCAACTCGACCCACAGCCGTACCGGTCCGACCCGGTGCTCGTACGCGGTGCCGTACATGACCACAGCAGGACCGCCGGCCGTCGTGGCCACCGCGGTGGTGCGGATGGAGAACAGCTCGTCGTCACCGAGCCGCTCGATGGTTTCGACGACGTCGCCCCGGGGAGTCGAGACCACGGCGGAACGTCGGATCGGAACGGTGACCGGCGTGGTCGTCGACGCGAACGTGGCCTGTACCCAGCGCGCGATCACGTCGATGTCCGGACGCGGAATGACCACGTCCCAGGCAGGTGGCTCGAGGAATGCGTCGTGATCGCGGAGTGTGTGCTCGTCCGCCTGCTGCGCGGACACGAGTCTGCGGACGGGCGTGGCGTCGGCGCGTTCGCTGCGGGTGGCAACCAGTACCGGGCAGTCGAGCCGTTCCAGCTTCGAGGAATCCAGGGTCGAGAATTCGGCGGCCACTCCGGCATGCAGGACTGCGCCGACGATGGACACTCGCGGGTCCGACTCGTCGTCTCGCGCGACGGTCATCGAATACAGGGCGCGCTGTTCCCGAAGATACGAGCGGCCACTGACGACCGGGTCCCAGAACACCATTCCCGCCAGAGGACCGCACCGATCCGCCACGGATGCGGCGAGCAGCGAGCCGGCTCGCAGACCCACGACCGCAACATCGCGAACACCGCACTGACGAACGAAATCGACCGCCGTGACGACGCTGCGTTGCCACTGCTCGACGATGCCGTCGTCGTCCTGTGCACCGGACGAGTCGCCCGTTCCCGGGTAGTCGAAGCGCAGTACGAGCAAGCCTCGAGCGCAGAGGCGCTGGGCCAGGAGGACCAGACCGCGGTACGAGTCGACCTGCTCCTTGCCGAGCGGCGGTGCCAGTACGACGGCACCGCGGGCAACCGATCCCTCGGGTACGTGCACGGCACCGAGCAGCGGCGATGTTGCCGACCCGAACCAGGTGGACTGTCTGCCCGGTACGCCTGCCTCGGTGATCAGTAGCTGTTCCAGCTCGTCGGTACGGTTGTCGGCGGACTCGGATGTCGCCGTATTCGTGGTGTTCACAGCGCGCTCCGATCGCTGGTAGGGATATCGACGTCGGCTACCGACGTCACGAACGAAGCGACCTCGGCCACTTGTTGCGGTCGATACCGTGGGTCCGCAACAGCGCCAGCGCAATACGCTCCATGCCGAAGCCGACGCACGCACTGTGTGCAGGTTCGCCGTCGGCGGTGCTGATGTCGAAGGTGTGGCCGAAGTGATCGCGATGGCAGTTGCACGAGACCACGGCCGTGCCGTCGTCCAGGTCTCCGTACAGCCGCACGACCAGCTCGGTCTTGAGGTTCTCGTTGCGTTGATTGGCCGCGAGCATGCGACCTGCCCGACCGAAGAACGGGTCGTTGGCGATCACCGCTTCTGCCTCGAGTCCCAGTTCGGCCAGCACCTCCAGGCCGCGCTGCACCCACCTCTCCCGGTGGGCGACGGCGTCGTCCGGAGTGCCGACCCGCACGATTTCGTGCATGCGGAAGGCCTGCATGCGAGCAGGGTCGACGGCAGGCTCGTGCCGAAAGCAGTACCCGTAGATGTCGTACGTCGTCCCGCCGGACGGGAGTACGGACGGCAACATCGAGTACGACGGGTGACATGCCGCGGACACCAGCATCGTCCCGGCCGACTCGAGGTGGTGATCCCAGTCCTTGCCCTCGGACCGATCGGCGAGCAACGCGGCATGGGCCTTGTTGTCGCCGTCGAACGTGTTGATGGCACCGGTGAGATTGGGGAACGACGCGATGTAGTCGGTCTTCTCGAATGCTTCCCGCGGGAAGACCGGCGGGAATCGGAACCTGGGCACAGCCGTTCCGTGTTCCGACGCGCTCGCGGCCACGACCCGACGGTCGATCGATTCGATGATGTCCTCGAACTCGCCGGACCGGCCGTACAGACCGAGTACCGACGACGGGATCAGCAAGCCGGCGTCGACGAGCTCTTGCCTGAATTCGCTTCGCGCCGAATCCAGTTCGGAGGTCTTGTCCTGTGTCTGGGTCATCATTTGCCTTTGTAGAGAAGCGCGAGTTGAGAGTTGTGCGCGAGGATGCGTTCGTTGCTGACCATGATCGCCGAGCCGTGCGCGTCGCGGAGGTGCCGTCCGATGCTGAAGTCGCCGTCTTCTCGATACCCGGAGATGCCGCAGATCTGCATCGCCTTGCCGACGATGTCGATGACGAGAGTCGACGCCGTCACCTTGACGTTGTTGATCTTGACGGCGAAACCGATGGAACCGAGCTCCTCGGGGGAATCTGCGATGGCCTCGAACTTCGCCGCTGCGCCGAACACGGTGTCGACGAGTTGTTCGTGGGCCACGAACAATTCGGCCAGCCGCAGGGCGGAGGGAGGAGTGACGCCGGGGCTCTTGCTCGCCGCCTTGCGGACGAACTTGCGGGACTTGGACACGGCTGCGTCGGCGATACCGAGCCAGGCCGAGGCCCACAGCACATGGGCGACCGGAAGCATTGTCTGCGAGGAGATCTCGCCGTAGTTGTCGCGCAGAATGCTCGAGCGGTCGGCAACGGCGTCGAGCTGGAAGCCCGGGCTGCAGGTGCCACGAAACCCGAGAGTGTCCCAGTTGCTGGTGCGTTCGAGGGTGACGTCGGGCTTCTGGCACACCACCAGAACCTGATCGCTCGGCGGGCTGTCCACCGTGCGCCGCGCCGTCGCGAGAACGATCTCGGCGTATTCGCCGTACGAGATCACCGGTGCGGTCTTGGCCAGGTGGATGCGGTCTCCGTCGTACTCGACCGCGCAGCTGCTCGAACGCACGTCGCCGCCGATGTTGATCTCCGTCGTCGCCGACGCGACGAGCGGTTGGTCGGCTGCGATCCGGCGCAGCAACGCGTCGGATGTGGGGGTGCCGCCGTGCCTGACGATGCTCAGGATCTGAGACTGGTGCATGACGAAAATCATTGCCGTCGAGGCACATTCGGCACCGAGATCGCGTGCGACCCGCGCGAGCTCGGTGAGGGACAGGCCACCGCCGCCGAGCGCCGTCGGTATCGCGGCGGCGAACAGATTTGCCGAGCGCAGAGCGTCGACGGACTCGGCGGGAAACCTGCCCTCGCGGTCGACCTCGGCCGCGAACGTGCGGAGGGTCTTGAGGACGTCGGTGAGGGGCAGTTGCGCGGGGCGACTGTCGGACGAGACCGTCATGGTCGTCAGCCTGCGAGTTGTGCGACAGCAGCTGCGATCGCGTCGATGCTCGCGAACGTGGACTTCTGCAGCATCGAGTCCGGGAATTCGATGTCGAATTCGTCCTCGAGGCCGATCATGACGTTGACACTCGCGTGCGAGGTCAACCCACTGTCGTAGAGGTCGGAAGCAGAGTCGATGTCCGACGCGGCGACCGGCATCTTGCCGAGCTTGTCCAGCACGTCCCGAATGCGTGCGTCGAACTGCGTACTGAGTGTTTCCATCGTGACGGACCTCCACCGATCGCTTGGGTGCGAGACCGGGCGGCCTCGCAAGTCGTACGGGCCGACGGAAAATATTTCGACCCGCAGTCTCCCCAGACCCGGGTAAACAATATCTCAGATTGTTTGAAGCCGATACCGCATACCGAGTGCAAGTTTCGTGACCTACGTCCCGCATGTCGGTTTTCGGCCCGTTTGCTCGTTTCGGCCACACCGAGCGTGCGTACGATAGGTTCCGATCGTCTGTTCATACGGCAAGCAATCGAAGGACAACACTCGATGGGACCAGTCTGCGGCGTGGCCGTGGAGTCGGACGCCCTGCGCATCGCCTACACCGATGGTGACCGCCGCGTCGTCGAGTCCGTCGATCTCGAGCTCACCGATCCGGACCGCGCGATGCACGACCTGTCCGACCGAATCGGAGCGCGCGGCCCCTTCGACTCCGTCGTCATCACCGGGCGCGAGGCTCGCACCCTGCGCTACACGGATTTCTCGACGTCGGCAGGCCTGGCTGCATCCGTCGAGACGGTCGACGAGCACTACGCGCTGCTCGCGTTCGTGCGTTCGCTCGACACCCTCGCCGACGCGACGACCGTGCTGGTGCTCGACCTGGGGAGACGCGGAACGTCGGCCTTGGTTCTGAATACCGCCGAAGAAACCGTCGAATGGCACGACCGAACGGAGTCGTTCGGCGGCGAACGCCTCGACGACGTGGTGCAGGGCCTGGTGATGACCAAGGGGATCCTGCCGGAACCGGAAGGGCCCGAGGGTGTCGCGTCCTATCGCACGTTCTTCCGAGAGCTTCGGGAGCTACTGACCACGTCGGCCGGTGTGCGCGCACCCAATAACGGCCCGATGATCCTCGAACGCGACGAGTTCGAGGCGGTCGCCACCCCACTGATCGACGACATGATCGAGTGGGTCGGTCCCCAGACCCCCGACGCGATCGTGTTGCTGGGAGGAGTTGCCAACAGCCCCCTCGTCCAGCGGCGAGTTCGCGCCACCTGGCCGGTGCCGCTCACCGTCCACGACTCGGTGTCGCCGGTTGCCGAGGGCGCGCTGATCAGGGCTGAAATCGGCTCGAAGCAGGCCCCCGATCCGGTAGTGGAACCATCGCCTGTAGCGGAGGTAGTGGAATCGGAGTCGCCGTCCGAGGTCGAGTCGACGACGCAACCCGAAGCGGAACCGGAGCTCGCTCGGGAAGACCCATCGCCACACAAAGCCCGTGGTGTCGGTCGCCGCGGGGTCGCTGCGATTCCTATGTCGTACCTGTCGACTCTCTCGGGCAGGCAGTGGACTCGGCAGGCGGTACTCAAGATCGGCGCCGTGGCGGTGTCGGTCGGAGTCGTGGTTGTCGCGCTGATGTTCGCGCTCTTCGCCGATTTCGACAATGCGCCCAGATCCGTGATCAATACCGACCCCGGTTTCGAGGCGACTCTCGCCGAGATCGCACCCCCGGTCACCGACACGCCTCCACCGGACCAACCGGCTGCGGCGGGACCGACCACTCTGACGTACGAGCAGCTCTACGTCGAGCAATATTCGTACACCGGTGAGATGTACCAGCCTCCCGGCGAGGCGTCCGACATCGGTTTCGGCTTCACCGATACCGAAGCCGAACAAGCAGGCCCGTAGGCACCCTTTCGTGCAGCTCGCCGCGAGACGGTACCGTGTGCGGGTGGACTCCCGATGGGGCGTTCACCGAAACCGCCGAACGAAGTGAGGCCGACGATCGTGACTGTGCTGCTTGGGGTGTCCATGGGGACCCGAGCCGTGCGCACGGCGCAGCCCAGAGCAGACCAGTTCGGAGCCTCCGGCGACACCTCGTCCGCCCTGGTCACCGACGTCGAGCGGCCACTGTTCTTCCGCAACGAACTGATCGACAGTGCCACCGGGGACCTCCCGCACCTGGCCGCCGAATCGATCGGTGCCGCTGCCGAGGTCGAACCCGAACTGTCCACCGGCATCGCCTACCGGGATCCGCGTCAGGCCGATGCGCTGCGCGCCGCCTTCGCTGGTGCTCACCTGAACAACTACCACCTGGTCCCCGAGGTCGAGGCCGTCATCGAATACCTCGCCGTCACCGGTGAGGCGCGAGGTGCCGGCTCTGTCGCCCTGTTCGACCTCGGTAGTTCCGGATTGACGGTCAGCGTCGTCGACCTGATAGCGCGCACGGTGACGGCATCCCAGCGCTCCGGCTCCTACAGCGGTGATCTGATCGACGCCTACGTGCGCAACAATCAGCTCCAGCGCCTCGGTAAGCCGGCGACCGACCCCGACATTGCGCTGTTCGAGAAGCGCTGCCGCATCGCCAAGGAACGCCTGTCCACCCAGGACGCCGTGTGCCTGCCCGACGCGAGCGGGATGATCCTGCTGTCTCGGGAGAATTTCGAACTGCTGATCACAGACCTGCTCGACGAGGCGATCGAGTTCGCCCGCGAGGTCATGATCGGTGCCAACGTGCCGATCGACGCGGTCGTGTTGATCGGTGGTGGTGCCCGCATGCCCATCGTCCAGCAGCGCGTGGGCCCACTGCTCGAACTGCCCTCGATTGTCCCGACCGAGCCCGAGACGGTGGCCGCACGCGGAGCAGCATTGGCCGCGCGGCCGAATTCGCGCACCAGAACCGCTCCCGACCGTACTGCGCGCGACGCGCAGGCAAGCGTGCCGAGACGTCGACACACGGACAGCGCCGCTGTTGTCCCGCCGGCTCCGGTGGCACCGCCTGTGCCTGTGGTGCCACCTGCGCCCGAGCCGATGATGCCCGCGCGTTCGGAGTCGCAGCATGCCGCACCGCCGGTGGCGACGCCGAGCTCGACTCGTCCCGTGCCCGCACGTCCGTGGATCGCTGCCGCATCGATTACCGAATCTGCTTCTGCAGCAACCGGTTTCGAATCCTCGAAATTCGCCGACGCGCCCGCCGATATTCCCGAGCCGTCGACCGTGGAGGCTCAGCCTTCGTCGGAATCGACTGCGGTTCACGAGTTTTCCGAGAACGGCGTGGGTGAAGTCTCTGCTCTCGCCGTGGAAGCGCCTGCAGTACAGCCGGTGTTGCATGCATCCGCCACCGATGCTGCCACTGATGCCGCCGCGGACACCGTCGAGGACGGTAAGCCCGTTCCGTTCCAGCTGAAGAACATCTACTGGCTCGACGCCGATTACGACGACGACGACGGTGAAGACGATCGCACTCGCGCACGGCGCAGGCTGCGGACCGGCGGAGTGCTCGCGTTCTGCGCGGCAGCGGTGGTCGCCGTGTCCGGCTTCATGTTCACCCACCAGAACTCTCCGCAGGTAGTGGACACCTCGGTCAGTCGCGACCAAACCGATACTCCGGTGGTCACGACGGTGCCGACGACGACGCCTGCTCCCGTTCTGTTGCCGCCACCGCCTGCGCCGGAACCGACCACCACTGTGGAGCCGACGACCGAGCAGCCGGAAACCACGTGGGAACAGCCGGTCACGACCACCGAGACCACGACGGTCGAGCCGCCGCCGGCACCGGTCGAGTCCGTTCCGCCCGTTACGACGCAGCAGCCGCCGCCGCTGATTCCGGGCTTCCCGGACTTCACGTTGCCGGGCTTCCCCCCGATCGTGCCGCCGGCACCCTGATCGGTTCTATTTGTCCGCGTTCGTGTTTCGCGGCCTGATGTGCTCGAAGATCAAGATGGTCTCGGTCGCTGCGACGGCAGGGTCGGCACTGAGATTCTCGACGACGAAATCGCGCAGGGTGGCCGTGTCGACCGTCGCCACATGCACCAGGAAGTCGTCGGCCCCGGCAATGAAGTAGATGTTCAGCGTCTCCTTGCGGGACGCGATCTTCGAACCGAATTCGCTGATCCGCCGTCGAGCATCCGCTTGCAGCCGAACCGAGATCATGGCCTGAATGCCCTGCCCGAGGGCCTCGGGGTCGATGTCGGCGTGGAAGCCGCGGATGACGCCGCGTTCGACGAGCGCCCGAACTCGGGTGAGGGCAGTGGACGGCGCGATCCCTGCTGCGGCCGCCAGCGCATTGTTCGGTGTGCGTGCGTCTCGACGCAGTTCGTCGAGCAGAATGTGGTCGATTCGGTCCAGGGCGACGGACCGAACATCATTCGATCGAGCCCCCTCATCGACCGGCTGAAATGAACTATCTGCATCCATGGCCCGACGATACAGAATTTTGTTCACATCCATTGCAGCAATTCCGCACATAATTCATAGTTGGCGTACCCACGGAGCGTCGCTTCGGTCACCGCCACTGCAGGAGGACGTCATGAAAATCGGAATTCCACGCGAGATCAAGAACCACGAATACCGGGTGGCCATCTCCCCGGCAGGCGTGCACGAACTTGTCTCGCGAGGACACGAAGTGATCATCGAAACCGAAGCCGGCGCCGGTTCGTCGTTCACCGATACCGATTACAAAGCCGCAGGCGCGCAAATTTTCACCGACGCGGTTGCCGTCTGGGACGCGGCCGATCTCTTGCTCAAGGTCAAAGAACCCATCGCCGAGGAGTATTCACGCCTGCGCAAGGGTCAGGTGCTGTTCACCTACCTGCATCTTGCGGCGTCAAAGGCCTGCACCGACGCGTTGCTGGCGTCGGGCACCACGTCCATTGCCTACGAAACCGTCACGGCCGCAGACGGATCGCTGCCCCTGCTCGCGCCGATGAGCGAAGTTGCCGGCCGTTTGGCACCGCAGGCCGGTGCCTACCACCTGATGTCGAGTGAAGGTGGCCGCGGCGTACTGATGGGTGGCGTACCGGGAGTGCGTCCCGCCAACGTCGTCGTGATCGGAGCCGGCGTCTCCGGAAAGAACGCCACCGCAATCGCTTTCGGTATGCACGCCGACGTCACCGTACTGGATCTCGATGTCCGAGCGCTGCGCGCGATCGACGATCAGTACCGCGGTGCCGTCAAGACAGTGGTGTCGAACGCTTACGAACTCGAACAGGCCGTGCTGGCCGCCGATCTGGTCATCGGAGCCGTACTCGTCCCCGGAGCGAAAGCGCCGAAGCTGGTGTCGAACAGCCTGGTTCAGCGCATGAAGCCGGGATCGGTTCTGGTCGACATCGCCATCGATCAGGGCGGCTGCTTCGAGGACTCGGTGGCCACCACCCACGCCGATCCCACCTACAAGGTGCACGAATCCGTTTTCTACTGCGTGGCCAACATGCCCGGAGCCGTGCCCCGTACCTCGACGTACGCGCTCACCAACGCCACCCTGCCCTACGTGGTTGCCCTGGCCGACAAGGGTTGGGAAGCCGCCTGCGCCGCGGACCCCGGTCTGAAAGCGGGCCTGAGCACCCATGAGGGTGAGCTGCTGTCCGCGACCGTTGCGGCTGCGTTCGCCTGACCGAGCGGCTTCGCCGCACGTGCACGAAAGATCGGTGCCTGCTACGAGTTTCCACTCACGTGCGGCGAAGCCGCTCTACGCGCTGTGGCGGCCCGAGCCCCGCGATCGTGTGGGCTTGGCCTGCCGCGGCGAAGAGGGAGTCCGCGACGAGGTGAGCGGCCGAGCCAGCAGGACGGCAATGGCAGTGGTGAGCGGTACCGACAGGGCCAGCGCGACGCCACCGACGGACGACCGCACGATTTCGATCGCCACCGCGTCGCCGGTCAACACGTCTTGGATCGACCGGTCGGCGACGCTGAAGAGCAGGAGCAGCGGCAGCGCACCACCGGCGTACGCGAGTACCAGGGTGTAGACGGTACTGGCGATGTGATCGCGCCCCACCCGCATCGCGGCGGTGAAGATCTCGCGCCGCGACGCCGTCTCGTCCACCGATGCCAACTCGAAGGCCGCCGAGGCCTGGGTGATCGTCACGTCGTTGAGCACACCGAGCGAGCCGATGATGAAGCCGGCCAACAGCAGACCGGTGACGCTGACATTGCCGATGTACGTCTGCACCGCAGTGTTCTGTTCCTCCGACAACCCGGTGAGGTGCGTCATCCGAATCGCGACGTAGGACAGGACTGCGGCAACGCCCATCGAGGTCAGTGTGCCCAGTAGCGCCGAGCTGGTGCGCAGATTCACGCCGTGCGCCAGATACAGCACGGCGTAGAGAATGATCGCGCCGGCGACCAGCGCGACCGGAATGGCCGGAGCGCCGTCGAGCAGCGCGGGCAGCATGAACACCACGAGGACGGCGAACGCGATGAGCAGGCCCACCAGCGCGCGGAAGCCCCGCCAGCGGGCCACGACGCAGATGACCACGGCGAACACGCCGACGATCAACCCGAGCGGAAGCCCGCGGGAATAGTCGTTGAAGGAGTATCGGACTCCACCGGAGGGGTCTGTCTGCAGAACCAGCCGGATGTCCTCACCGGCGCTCAGAGTCGGTTGGCCGGGACCCGGCGCGATCTCGAGTACCGTCCTTTTGCCTGCGTCCTCACCGGTGGTGATGTCGACGATGCTGCGCTGACATTCGTACGAGTCGTTGACCGCAGGGGTCGGGTTGCCGGTGAATGCTCGACCTGCGTCGGGACTCCCGCAGGGCCCGATGCTCTGCGAGGTGATGGTGCCCGCCTCGGTGGACACTGCACCGCCACCCGAGGTCTGGAACGGCAGCGGGATGTCGATGCTCTGTTTGCTGGGCCAGAGCGCGAAGGCCCCGGCGATGACGGCTATGGCAATAGCGATCAGCAATCCGACGACGACCTTGGCTGCCACCGGTCCCAACGGCACGGGGGCATCGCTGTGCCCGTGACCGTGACCCACATGAGAAGTGGATCCCGGCGAGATGCCGTCCGAGGGTTGCGTGCCGTGTGGTTCCACGGTGCAAGGCTAGTACGGGGCCGGATCGGTACCGGCCGGGTACTCGGCCGAGGCGAGGAGCTCGGTGGCGGGGAGCAGGGGGGGCGTCCCCCGCCACCACCTGATCGACCCGGGGGGGATGGGTACGAACAGGGCTCGCGGGCACCGAAGTGCCGTCCGCCAATGTACAGATGAATCGCGGCGGAGGCGGGATCACCCCGGTGTTTTGTCCATCACTTTCAACTACTTGTCGGTAACTTCGAGCCTCACTGTTTGTACGAGGACAGGAAGTTGCCGAACCTCTCGATCGCAACGGCCAGATCGCGCGCCCACGGCAGCGTCACGATCCGCACGTGATCATGACCGGGCCAGTTGAATCCGGTGCCCTGCACAACCAGGATCTTCTCCTGCAGCAGCAGGTCCTGTACGAGCTTCTCGTCGTCGTAGATCTCGTGCACCTCGGGATCGAGTCGCGGGAATGCGTACAGCGCACCGCGCGGCTTGACGCACGAGACCCCGTGAATGGCGTTGAGCTTCTCCCACGCGACATCTCGCTGCTCGAGCAGCCGCCCGCCGGGCAGGATCAGATCCTCGATGCTCTGATACCCACCCAGAGCAACCTGAATGGCGTGTTGGGCAGGCACATTGGGACACAGACGCGTCGACGCGAGCAGGTCGATACCCTCGATGAACCCCGCGGCGTGCTTCTTCGGGCCGGTGATCGCGAGCCATCCGGCACGGTAGCCGGCCACGCGATACGCCTTGGACAGACCGTTGTACGTCAGGCACAGCAGATCCGGAGCCAGGCTCGCCAGCGAGGTGTGCTCGGCGTCGTCGTAGAGAATCCGGTCGTAGATCTCGTCGGCGAGCAACAGCAGCTGATGCTTGCGCGCCAGATCGACGATGCCCTGCAGGACCTCCTTGGAGTACACCGCACCCGTCGGATTGTTGGGATTGATCACCAGCAGCGCGACGGTCTTCGGAGTGATCTTCGACTCGATGTCGGCGAGATCGGGATTCCACCCGTTCTCCTCGTCGCACATGTAGTGCACCGCCTTGCCGCCGGACAGCGTCGTCATCGCCGTCCACAACGGGTAGTCCGGGGCCGGGATCAAGACCTCGTCGCCGTCGTCCAGCAGCGCCTGCATCGTCATCGTGATGAGCTCGGAGACGCCGTTACCGAGGTAGATGTCGTCGACGTCCAGATCGGGGAAGCCCGGTTCGAGTTCGTAGCGCGTCACGATGGCACGGCGAGCCGACAGGATGCCCTTCGACTCCGAGTAGCCCTGGGCCACCGGTAGCGCCGCGATCATGTCTCGCACGATCACGTCCGGAGCCTCGAAGCCGAACGGGGCCGGATTACCGATGTTCAGCTTCAGGATGCGATGGCCCTCGGCCTCGAGCCGGGCAGCATGCGCGTGTACCGGTCCGCGGATCTCGTACAGCACGTTCTGCAGCTTGGTCGACTGCTGCAACGTGCGATAACGCGGCTGTGGGTGGATCTGCGGAGTGCTCACCCGTCACATCGTGCCAGGTGAGTGCCGTGGGAATCCACGAGGTTGTCGTTCGGGCACCGCCGTTTCGCTGGGCCGTGTCGGTGGCAGGTGGAACAATCTCGTTCCATGTGCGGACGGTATGCCAGTACCCGGAGTGACAGCGACCTGCAGGCGGTCTTCGACATCGCCGAGACAGTGGGCGACGAGGTGCCGCCGTCGTACAACGTCGCCCCGACCCAGACCATCAGGACGGTGCTCGAACGCGCGCCCAAGGACGAACCCGAGTCCGACGCCGTGCGCCAATTGCGTTCGGTGCGATGGGGATTGATTCCGTCGTGGGCGAAGGACGCGAAGATCGGGTCCCGGCTCATCAACGCCAGGTCCGAGACGATCACCGAGAAGCCGTCGTTCAAGAAGGCCGCAAGTCGTCGGCGCTGCATCATTCCGGCCGACGGGTACTACGAGTGGGAGAAGCGCGACGGTGCGAAAGTGCCGTACTTCCTGCACGAGCAGGGCGTGCTGGCGATGGCGGGTCTGTACGAACTGTGGCGAGACCCCACCAAGGCCGACGACGACGAGGACCGCTGGGTCTGGTCGGCCACCGTGCTCACCTCGCCTGCTGCGGACGCCCTCGGGCACATCCACGATCGCTCACCGGTTGTGCTGCCCCCAGAGCTGCGGGCGAGTTGGCTGGATCCGACTCTGACGAACCTGAACGAGGTGTCCGAGCTGCTGGCCGCGATACCGGAGCCACGGCTCGAGCCCTACGAGGTGAGTACCGCGGTGAACAGTGTGAAGAACAACAGCCCCGAGCTGTTGACTCCGGTCTAGCCCTGACCGTCGGTGCGGTGCCGGCAGATGTCGATCATCGCGGCTCGTTCGCTCGCAGTCAGGTCGTCGGCCACCGGGGAATCGAGGATGCGCTCGAGTCGCCGGAAGTAGGTGGACGCATCGACCCCGAACGCCACGTAGATGTCCTCGGCACTGCCGCCGCCGTACCCGTGCCAGGTACGACCGAACGTCAGAATCTCGTGGTCGACGGAGTGGGTGGTGGTCCGGCGCATGATCTCTCCCTCGTGCTGCGTCCCACCATCATCTGTGTCGCGGTTGAAGGTGCGATGAACAGCGCGTTACGTGCGTGTGGAGTTCACTAGGGTGGAGCAGGTGACCGCTCTCGCGTACGGATCCTGGCCCTCGCCCATCACCGCAGCCGACCTGTCGTCGGCCGGCCACCCCGTCGAAGGTGGACGATTCGTCGGACACGAAATCTGGTGGTCCGAGGTGCGGCCCACCGAACAGGGCCGAACCGCGATCTGCCGCCACGTCGACGGACAGGTCGAGGCGATCCTGCCGGCACCGTTCAATGCCCGCACCCGCGTTCACGAATACGGCGGCGGCGCATGGACGGCAACGCCGAACGGCGATCTGGTGTTCGCGGAATTCTCCGATCAACGCATCTACCGACTCACCCCCGGCGACGCACCACTACCGCTCACCCCGGCCCCGGCTGTGGCGTCGAGCATTCGGTACGGGGAGTTGTCGGTCGTCGGTACCGACGTGATCGCCGTCCGCGAGACCCACGACGCCGGAGCTGTCACCCGAGACATCGTCGCGATCGACCTCGGCGGTGGCGGAGTGCGCTCACTGGTCTCGGGATCGAATTTCCTTGCCTACCCCAGGCTTTCGCCCGACGGCAGCCGCATCGCGTGGATCGCCTGGAACCATCCGCAGATGCCCTGGGACGGAACAGAACTGCGGGTCGCATCGCTGGCGGATCCGTCGTCGTGGACTGTATTGGCGGGTTCGACCGAGGAATCGGTATTGCAGCCGGAATGGATCGACGACGAGTCGCTGTACGTCATCAGCGACCGAAGTGGTTGGTGGAACCTGTATTCGGTCACGCTGGACGGCGCAGCGACGCCGGTGTCGACCCTCGATGCAGACTTCGGTGCCCCGCTCTGGCAACTCGGAGCCCGCTGGTACGACGTTCTCGACGACGGCACGTTGCTGACCGTTCGCACCGTCGGCACGGATACGCTCGCCGTTCTCGACCCCGCCACCGGCACCCTCGACGACATCGAACTCGACGGAGTGACATCGGTGGGGCTCGGGGGACGGCTCGGATCGACGGTTCTGCTCCGGGGCGGCGGTGCGCAGGTGCCGTCGGGACTGTTCGCAGTCGACCTGGCCACCCACGAACTACACAGTGTGCGTTCGAGTTTCGAGTCGATACCGGATGTCGAATACCTGCCCGCGGGGCGTCAGGTCACTTTCCAGGGACCGGATCGCGAAGTGCATGCCATCGCGTACGCACCACGTAACCCGTCCTACGAGGGGTTGGACGGCGAACTACCGCCGTACGTCGCATTCGTGCACGGCGGTCCGACGGCACACGTGGCGCCGGCGTTGAACCCGGTGTTCGCGTACTTCACCAGCCGCGGCATCGGCGTCGTCGATGTGAACTACGGCGGATCCAGTGGGTACGGGCGCGAATACCGTAACCGGTTGCGTGGACAGTGGGGCGTGGTCGACGTCGAAGACACCATCGCCGCAGTTCGTGGCTTGGCCGACGCCGGCCTCGCCGACCCGAACCGGCTGGCCATCGAAGGTGGTTCGGCAGGTGGCTGGACGGTATTGGCCGCGCTCACATCGTCCGACGTATTCGCCTGCGGCGCTTCGTACTTCGGCGTCGCCGAACTGGAGATGTTCGTCGCCGAGACGCACGATTTCGAGTCCCGCTACATCGACGGGCTCATCGGGCCGCTACCCGAGGCCCTCGATCTGTATCGCACCCGCGCGCCGGTGAACAACGTCGACGGACTCTCGTGCCCGGTACTGCTGCTGCAGGGTCTCGACGATCCCATCGTGCCGCCCTCGCAGGCCGAACGATTCCGAGATGCCATGGTGGAGAAGGGAATACCGCACGCCTACCTCACGTACGCCGGTGAGTCGCACGGATTCCGCAAACTCGAAACACAGGTGAACGCCCGAGAATCGGAGCTGTCGTTCTACGGGCAGGTCATGGGATTCACCCCACCCGGAATCCCCGAACTGGAGCTGTGGCGACCGTCTAGCTGAGTGGTGGGTGTGCGCGCTTCGCCTCGAGAAATTCGAGCAGCGCGCTGGGGATCGCGCAGTACTTGCTGTTGCCGACGGACAGTTTGCTGCCCGCCTCGAACGCCGCCTTCGACGGGCCGTTGTGCTCGATCACCAATGCACAGAGGCGCTCGTCGGTGCGGCCGGACTCGCAGCACTTCTCGACATGCGCTCGATCGTCGGGCGAGAGCGCCGTCCACCACTCGTCGTAGCGGCGAAAGAGCTTGTCCGCGTCGTCGGTCATGCCTGCTCCTACTTCTTCGGGTATGCAGTTCGGTTCCGACCATACTCACGATGTCCGATTCGTCCACCGCCGCGGGGGTCCAGCAGGGACTTCACACCCCTACCGACGACTGCGCGCCCCTGCTCTGAAGTGAGCAGGGGCGCGCAGTCGGTAACAAGGGTGGGAGGTTACTTCCGGCGACCCGGAACCTTTGCACCCGGAGCGAATCCGAGTCCACCGGCCTTCGGCTTGGGCGGAGTGCGATCATCCGAACCGTTGGATGTGGTCTCGGCCGCAGTGTCCGACGCTTCTGCCTTCGGAGCCTCTGCTTCCGGTACCTCGGCCTCTGGGGCTTCGGTGATCGGTGCTTCCGTGACCGGTGCCTCTGCTTCCGGTGTCGGCTCGGCCTTTTCGGGCTCTGCTGCAGCCGGCTCTGCTGCAGCCGGCTCGGCTGGTGTCGCCGCAGGTGCAGCGGCAGCCGCACCCGGTGTCCGCGCGCCCGGCTTCTTGAATCCGGACTTCACGGCCAGACCCTTGGGCTGGACGGTCGGCTTGGACTCTGCTGCTACGGATTCGGTTGCAGCAGGCTCCGTTGCAGCAGCCTCGGTGGCGGATGCCTCGGACGCCGTGGCCTCGGTAGCCGGTGCCTCAGCAGTAGGAGCCTCGGACGCAGGGGCTTCGGTAGCAGGCTTGCCCGGTGCCTTGGCTCCCGGCTTCTTGAATCCGGACTTGACGGCCAGACCCTTGGGCTGGACGGTCGGCTTGGATTCTGTGGCTACGGATTCAGTTGCAGCAGAAGGTGATTCCGCTGCATCATCGGCCGCTTCCGGGGCGGGTGTCGACGCCGCAGGAGCAGCGTCGGCGGGCTTGCCGGGTGCCTTCGCGCCGGGCTTCTTGAATCCGGACTTGACGGCCAGACCCTTGGGTTTGACGGTTGGAGTCGACTCGGAGGCCTCTGCGGGAGCAGGTGCTTCGGTTGCCGCAGGAGCGTCGGCAGGTGCCGGGGCAGCCGCCTTCGCGCCGGGTGCCTTGCCCTTCATCTGCAGACCCTTGCCACCGGGTGCCTTGCCACCGGCCAAACCGAGGCCCTTGGGCTTCGATGCGTCCGCGGCAGTATCGGCCGAGTGCCCCGACGTCTTGTCGGCTTCGGCGTTGGCGGGCGCAGAACCGGGTGCTTTGGCTCCGGGAGCTTTCGCAAGTCCCTTCATCTTCAGGCCACCAGCAGCCTTGGCCGGCTGCGCCTTCTTCGTCTCGGCTTCGGGATCGCCGCCTTCGGCTGCGACCTCGATCTCCTCGACGCGCCCCTTCTCCTCGACGGCTGCGACCTTTTCGGTGGCCAGCTTCTCTTCGGGAGTCTGCTCGCGGGGGATGACCTTGATGTTCTCGGCCAATACCGAGGACTCGACGCGGGTGATCGATTCGAGCATCAACTGCGCGACGTCGACGACCTCGACGCCCTCGTGTGCGCCGCCTTCCTGCCGTGCGGTGACACCGTCGGTGAGCATGACGCGGCAGAACGGGCAGCCCGTGGCGATCTTCTTCGGGTTGGTCGCAAGCGCTTCGTCGACCCGGTCGATGTTGATGCGCTTGCCGATGTTCTCTTCCATCCACATACGAGCGCCACCGGCACCACAGCACATGGACCGCTCACCGTGACGCGGCATCTCCTTGAGGTTGGAGCCCGACGCGGCCATCAGCTCACGCGGGGCGTCGTACACCTTGTTGTGCCGGCCGAGGTAGCACGGATCGTGGTAGGTGATGTCCTGGCTGACCGAGGCCACCGGGATCAGCTTCTTCTGCCGCACGAGACGGTTGAGCAGCTGCGTGTGGTGGACCACCTCGTAGTCACCGCCGACCTGCGGGTACTCGTTGCCGAGTGCGTTGAAGCAGTGGGCGCAGGTGACGACGATCTTGCGCTTGCTCTGCTCGACGCCGTCGAACACGTTGTTCAGTGTCTCGATGTTCTGCATGGCGAGCTGCTGGAACAGGAACTCGTTGCCTGCGCGGCGAGCGGAGTCGCCGGTGCAGGTCTCGTCGGCACCGAGCACCATGAACTTCACGCCTGCGGTGGCGAGCAGCTCGGCGACGGCCTTCGTGGTCTTCTTGGCGCGGTCCTCGTAGGCTCCGGCGCAGCCGACCCAGAAGAGGTACTCGTAGTCCTGGAACGAATCGGCGTCCTGGCCGAAGACCGGGATGTCGAAGTCCATCTCGTTGATCCAGTTGAGGCGGTCCTTGGAGTTCTGGCCCCACGGGTTGCCCTTGTTCTCCAGGTTCTTGAACAAGCCGGCGAGCTCGGACGGGAACTCGGACTCGATCAGCACCTGGTAGCGACGCATGTCGATGATGTGGTCGACGTGTTCGATGTCCACCGGGCACTGCTCGACGCACGCACCGCAGGTGGTGCAGCTCCACAGCACCTCGGGGTCGATGATGCCGCCCTCGATGGCGTCGGCGACGAGCTTGCGATCGGCTTCGTCGCGAGCATTCTGCGGAATGGCGTCGAGCGCCTTCTGGTCGACGTTGCCCTCGGCATCGACGAGTCCGACCTCGTCGCCCGCCATGTCCTTCTTGCCGCCGGCCAGCAGGTACGGGGCCTTGGCGTGGCTGTGATCGCGCAGCGACATGATCAGCAGCTTGGGGGAGAGGGGCTTGCCGGTGTTCCAGGCGGGGCACTGCGACTGGCAGCGGCCGCACTCGGTGCAGGTGGTGAAGTCGAGCCAGCCCTTCCAGCTGAAGTCTTCAATTTTGCCTGCGCCGAACGCGTCGACGTCGGGATCGGCCTCTTCCATCTCGAGGACCTTGCCGCCGGACATCATCGGCTTGGCGGCACCGAGGGCGACGGTGCCGTCGTCCATACGCTTGAAGTAGATGTTGGGGAAGGCCGTGAAGCGGTGCCACGCGACGCCCCAGTTGATGCGGGTGCCCACGATGTAGAGCCAGATCATGCCGGACATCAGCTTGATCAGAGCAAAGATCGACACCATGTTGGAGTTGGCCGGCAACAGCTCGGCGAGGCGCATCGTGAAGAAGTCGGTGTAGGGGTTCGCGTGTCCGTAGGTGGCGATCTTGCCCGCCTTGACGAACACCATGCCCAGGCCCTCGATGAGGACAACGGCCTCGACGAAGTAGGCGGCCTTGAACCCGGAGCCGGCGAAGCGTGACTGACGCTCGGGCTTACGCGGGTGGTTGAGCTGGCGAATGATGATCAGCGTGGTGATGCCGATGACGGTGCCGAGCCCGAGAATCTCGTCCATCAGGTGGTAGACGGCGGTGTCGCCGACGATGGGCCAGTGGAACTCGGGGTTGAACGTCTGTCCGTAGGCCTCGAACCAGAACACGGACCCGACCATGAAGCCGATCATCACCAGCCAGTGCGCCCAGCCGACGGTGCGGAACTTGACCATCTTGGTGTGCGCGGCGAACTCGATGATCATCTGCTTGAAGCGGGGGACGATCGGTCGCCAACGGTCGGGTGCCGGCTGACCCAGCCTCACGATGTTGAACATGCGCAGGGCGCCACGAATGAAGGCGTACCAACACACGAGGCTGAGCAGAGCACCGACTGTGCCCAACGTGATCGTCAGGGCGTTCATGTCGCGGCCTTTCGTTCAGTGGCAGCTGGAGCAGCTACCGCGGGTCCAGCCCGTCGAGAGGAATACAGCGATGTTACCTGCCAGTAGATCGCGAAATCTACCGACGGGTAACTTAGGTCAGAATCGCATGGAGCGACGCTGGTGGTTGTGCGCACGAGACCGTCCGACGGGTGGGCTGAACTCGTCAGTAGGTTGTCGCCCGCATCACGTTAGGCGTACGGGCTTGTGACTCCTGCGAGAAGGCAGACCTAACCCGGCCGAATCGGCCCGATGTCCGAGGTTTGCCGCCGGCTGCGCCGTGGAAGACAAGTCCCGCGAAACCGAACGAAAGTGCGGTCTTTCTGTCCGATTTGGGCGTTGTGATTGTTCATAACTTTTCGGACACGGTAAAGGGTCGGTAGCACAACGACCGGTCTGATTGATGGTTTACACTGCCTGTGGACCAGAGGTGCGAGGACGTCATTCGGGGTGATGTCGCGTTCGACGGTTTGCCGCCAAAAGCACTGCAGCACATGCACAGAAACGGAACACAACACCACATGAAACTCAGCAAACTGGTCGTCACCTCGGCTCTCGTAGCAGTTGCTACGGGTCTGGCCAGCGGAACCGCCTACGCGCAGCCCGACACCAGCGCCACGACCCCCGACACGAACTACTCCGTCGAGCTCGAAGACCGCACCATCGTCACCACCATCGATGCGGGCGTCTTCAAGGTTGCCGACGACGGCAAGACCGTCGACGTGCTCGACGCCGCCGACAACACACTCGTCACCCTCCCGCTGTCGTTCAACCTCGGCGGACTGAACTTCCCGTACGAGCAGAACGTCGACGACAACGGCAAGACCCTGCGTCTGGTGCCGCAGCTCGACTTGACGAAGGCCTCGGCCAACTCGCGCAGCATCGGCGCGACGACTGTCGCCTCGCCCGAGGAGAACATGGCGGCTCAGGAGAACTTCCAGTCGCAGCTCGCTCTCGCGACCGCGATCGGTGGGTTTACCGGAACGGCAGTCGGTGCGGTAATCGGAGGAATAACGGGCGGGGCTTTGGCTTGCGCCACGACTGCTTGCATTCTCGCCATCCCGACAATCGCGACGTTCGCCGGGGCTGGAGCGGTAATTGGCACCGTTGTCGCCGGCGGCCCGACCCTCGTGGTCGCGGGCATCGACTTGCTCAACACGCTGAATGCGGCACCCGGCACCTCGGTGTACGCCAAGTAGTCACAGCGCATTCTTCGAAAGAACCCACGATCTCGTCGAGGTCGTGGGTTCTTTTGTGTTGTCAGGCCGCAGGATTGGTGGCGACGGCTGCGGTCGATGCGTCGGCTTCGAGGAATGCGATGGGCGTCGAGCAGGCGGCGCGCAGTGCCCGTCGGATGGTGTCGGCATCGACGACGTGCGAGTGGAACGATGCGGCGACGCGAATGGAGTCGCGTAGCCGTGCGGTCGTCAGGGTGATGTGTCCGTGGCTCGCGGGTGCCACCATGACTCGATACGAGCCCTGTGTCTCGCCGACGAAGGCGATGTCGTTCAATCGGGCATGCCGGCCCATGTCGGACAAGGCCAGACGGATGGTGTCGGGTGCGGTGGGCGGCAGGGTGTCGGTCGCGCGGCCGGAGCGCAACCTGGCCAGTTTCGAGCGAAGTGCGACCAGCATCAGGTTTGCGATCGGGTGCCCGCAGTCGATGATTCGTCGCCATTGGCGGGACAGGAGAACGGTGTCGGTCGTGTCGGGGAGGTAGACGTCGATACCGGCCGACAGGTTCGCAAGGGTGGTCAGCTCGGGTGGTAGGTACCGGCGAACGTCGAACAGCACTTTGGCGACATCGTCGACGGCCAGTCCTTCGGCGCGCAGTGCGGCATCGAGGGCGGCGAAGAACAGGATCGAGATCGACTGGCCGGGTCGGTGTTCGTCTCGCCACCTCGCCAGTTCTCGGGTGCACTCGATCGTGGCGGCCGCGGCCACCACCTCGACGGGTGAGCCTCCTGCGGTCGGTGCCGCCTGTGTAGATGCCGTCTGTGCCGACCCGTGACCGGCCGACCCGCCGCCTGCATGCTTGCGCCCGCACACGCTGATACCCGGGAGAACGCGCGAGCGCAGTAGCTGCGCAACTCGCTCGGGATCGGTTCCGAAACAGCGCATCGCTGCTACGGCGAGCGGGTGACGCGTCTGCGCTGATGTCGCCCAGCGAGGCACGATGCCGTTGCGAGCGTCGGCATCAGCGAGTGTGTGGGAGAGGTTGATGATCATCTGACCGTCGCCGAGCCCGTGATCCATGTAGAACACCACGTGGTCGCCGCGCACCGTGATGGACAGTGGCTCGGCGGGGTCGTGCGTGGCCAGTAGCTGCGACATCGCGGTGTCGTAGTCGTCCTCGGTGATCGCGGAGTCTTCCCGGACGGCGTTCAGCGGGGCGTCGGGATCGTATCGCCAGCGACGGGTGCCGGAATCTGGACGTAGGCCCACTCGCGCGGCCGGGCCGATGCTCATCGTCGTGCGTAGCGCCCGGCGGATGCCGTCGACGCCACCATGATCGACAGGACCGAAAGCCACCACGGTCCAGTTACCCGCAAGCGCGACATCGGTCTCGTGAACCGTGACGTGCGAGGGAAAGACCACGTTCATCGCGTAGGTCCCTTCCGATAGACGGCTTTACTTCTTGTTTATGAAAGCCTCAGAAGCAGTATGAACTCAAATGGGTATTCCAGCCAACTCTGAGTACGATGTAATGGAGTCAAACAAACTATTGGACAGGAAACCGGAGTCTTGGACGGAGTCAGCGAAGTGCAAGTACTCGCGGTCTCGCTGTCGACGTCGGTTGGCGGAACCGATCACAGTCTGCGAAACGTGGCGCTGGCATTGCGGCCCCTGGGCGTGACCGTCACTCTGGGTGCGCCCGGTGGCAGCGACACCGAACAGTGGTGGCGAGCAGCCGGCCTGCCGTTCTTGCCGCTGGACCTGCCGCAACGCATCGGAATCCATCGTCAGGGCGTGAAGTCTCTGCATCCCATCGGCGGGCTCGCGGCACAGGTGCCGAAGAGCGCACGCACGGTGTCGATACTTCGGCGAGCTGCCCGCGACTTCGACGTCGTACATTCCAACCATCTGCTGCTGCATCCCGACGCGGTGCTCGCGTCCCGACTCGCACGCACCCCGGTCGTCGTCGAATTTCACGACATCGTCCCCGCCGGACCGGGGCGCACACTGCTCGCCGCGATCGCGACGACGGCAACCCACACGGTGGCCGTCAGCGCAGCTGCAGCACAGCAACTCCCGACGCGTGCGCGTGGACGGGTGAGCGTGGTGCACCAGGGAATCGACACCACGGCCTTCGCGCCGGGTGCCGGTGACCCGGCTCTGCGGGCCGACATGACCGCCGACCCCGATGCTCCACTGATCGCAGCCGTCGGCCGGATCGATCGCGAGAAGAAGCTCGACGTACTGATCGACGCCGTGGCGCGGGTGCGTCGGTCCGGAGTCGACGCGCATCTGGCGATCGTCGGCGCGCCCAGCGAGGACGACGGTGGCTACCTCGTCGAGTTGCAGCAGGCCGCGGAACGGTTGCTGCCCGGTGCGCATCGTTTCCTCGGCCGCACAGACGCGGTGGCGTCGACATTGCGTGCCGTGGATGTGTTGGCCTGCCCGTCACAGGACGAGCCCTTCGGGCTCATCGCCCTCGAGGCACAGGCCTGTGCGGTGCCGGTCGTGGTGAGCGACACCGGGGGCCTGGTCGACTTCGTCTCGCACGAGCGCACCGGCCTCGTTGCCCGAACCGGCGACGTCGACTCGCTGGCCACGCAGTTGTGCAGGATGCTGACCGATCGCGGCCTGGCCGCCACCCTCGCCGAGGCCGCGCGAGGGCAAGCAGTCGCGCGATTCGATTCCCAACATCGCGCGAAGCATTTCGCCGACATCTACAGTTCAGCAATCGGGAAGAAGCGCATCACATGACGTGACGCATCGGCTCTGCAGCGGAGCCGACGACGCAACCCAGCCGTGCGGATGTCGGGGCATCCGCACGCACACGCTCGTACCGAATCGGAGTTCTTGATGCTCGACCACATGGCCCCCGGCGTCCCGCGCCGCCGCACCCCGCAGCGGGTCGGCGTTGCCGTTCTTGCCGCGACTGCGACCGCGACCCTGGCCGGGGCCGGCTGGGTCCTCGCACCCAGACGGTCGCCGGAACCCCTGCGCGCGGCAGAGCCGTTCGTCGACGGCGACCTCATCACCGTCGTCGTGGGAACCGTGGGCAGGCCGTCGCTGTCGGGCACGGTCGAGGCCGTGCTCGCGCAGTCCTATCCGGCCGTGGAGATCGTGGTGGTGGACAACGCACCCACGTCGGGACGGGTGGACGACGCGTTGAGGTCGATCGACGATCCCCGCTGCATCGTCGTGCGTGAGCCGCGCCGCGGGGTCTCGCGAGCCAGAAACACCGGTGCCCGGCACGCGTCGGGCCGCGTGATCGCTTTCACCGACGACGACGCCGAACCGGATTCGCAGTGGCTCGCCGCCGTGGCGCAGGTGTACGCGGCAGACCGAGACGGTGTCGTGGCCGGGGTGACCGGACGGGTCGTCGGACTGGCGGTCGAGACCGATCAGCAGCGGTGGTTCGAGGAATCGGGGCTGTTCGAGAAGGGATCGACGCGCACGGTCTGGACCCTCGCGCCGACCGGATCGATCGACGAAGAACTGGGTGCACGCGGCACCGCAGCACTGTTCCCCTACACGGCCGGGGAGATGGGCAGCGGCAACAACATGTCGTTCCGAAAGACTGCCTTCGACTCGCTCGCGGGATTCGACGAGAGGATCGGACCGGGCACGCCCACCAAAGGCGGTGAGGACCTCGAGCTCTTCCGACGAGCGGTACTGCGCGGGGGAACGATCGTCTACGACCCGACAGCCGTCGTCGGCCATCATCATCGAGCCGATCACGAAGCGTTGCGCGAGCAGATGTTCGGGTACGGAAGCGGAATGGCCGCCATCGTCACCAAACTCTTCCTCGACGGCGGAGCTCCGGCCCGCGCACTGCTCGGCCGGCTCCCGACCGCATTCCGCATGCTTCTCGCGCCCGAGGAGAACCGCTTCGCGGACGGGGCTCCGCCGATGCCTCGCGACCTCAAGCTCACCGAGCTCTACGGCTACCTGTGCGGGCCGTTCCTGTACGTCAAGGCCATCACGGTTCGCGGCACCGGGATCAATTCGTGACGATCACCGACACCGCCGACGCACCCGAGGACGCGGTAGGTCGAGCCGATCCGACGCGTCCCGACTCGAGCTACCGCGGGGCGCAGGCGCTGCTGTTCGCTGCCGCAGCGGTCGCCATCGCGTCGACGCTGCTGGCCATCCTCGCCGGATCCGATCACGCGGGTGCGGTACCCAACGGGCTGCGGGTCGCCGTGGTCGTCGCCGCCGTGACGTTGTTGCCCGGGGCACCCATCGCGGTGCTGCTGCGCCTCCGACAGCCGGCACTGGTCGGTTCGGTGACGGTCTCGATCTCGTTCGCGACGATGCTGATCATCGCGCAGGCCGAGGTCGTCACCGGGAATCTGCGTCCGGTGACGGTGCAGCTCTACATCTGTGCGGTGTCCGCCGCGCTCATTCTGTGGGCGTCGCGAACGTTGGTGCCTGCGGTGCCCCGACCGCGCCCGGACCGGACTGCGGTGGTGACCCGGTACGTCCTGCTCGGCGCGGTGGCCGTCGCCGTCGTGCTGTTCGCTCACGCCACGAAGGTGCTCAGGCCGCAGGCGTCCGGGGCGTTGGGCGTCATCACCCACATCGGCTTCAGCTACCTCGTCGCGCTGGCCATCGTGGCGGCCGTGATCGCCGTGGCGCTCTCGCGGGCCCGACTCGACCCGGTGGTACTCGGCGCGGCCGGTCTCGCTCTGATCATGTTCACCACGATGTACGTGTCGTTGGCCGACGGCGTCACGTCGATCCCGACGGCGTACACCCATCGCGGGCTGATCGACATCATCGCGTCATTGCAGGGTCTGCCACCGCCGTCGGACGCGCGATTCAGTTGGGCCGGATTCTTCTCTGCCGGAGCACATATGTCGGGTGCCGGCGCGCTGTCGGACCTGTCTCCGATGCTGCTGTGGGCTCCGCTCTTCTACGGCGGCGTGACCATGTTGCCGCTGTACTCGATCGCGCTGTCGCTGACCGGGCGCAGGCGCGTGGCGTGGATCGCGGTGATCCTCTACCTGTCGTTCAACTGGTACCAGCAGGACTACTTCGCGCCGCAGCCGACGGCGACCATGCTGTACCTGACCATCTGCGCCTTGCTGCTGTGGCAGTTGCGCAGTGCGCCCCTGCCGCCGGCCCCTCGGTCGTGGCGTCGGTGGATCGTCACGGTGCCGCGGCGAACTCTGGGCACGGTTCCCGGTGTCGGTGCCGGCCGCACCCTCGCGATCGAGGCGCTGATGATCGTCATGATCGCGGCGATCGTCATCACTCACCAGCTCACGCCCATCGTGTTGATCGCGGCGCTGTTCCTGTTCTCGCTCACCGGAACCACGCGGTACCGACTGCTGTGGCTGTTCGCGGTCGCGCTGTTCGTGGCCTGGTTCAGTTACGGAGCCGTCGACTACTGGAAGGGCCACCTCGCGTACGTGCTCGGCGATGTGGGACAGGTGTCGGGCGCGGTGCAGGGCGGCGTCAGCGACCGGATCGGTGCCGATCCGCTGTATCAGAAGATGCAGTATCTGCGGTTGGCGGCGTCGGGCGCGCTGTTGATGTTCGCGTTCGCCGGTTGGCTGACCTACCGCCGACGCAAGACGTGGCTCATCGGCGGCTTGCTCTGCATGGTGCCCTTCGGTTTGGTGCTGGTGCAGAGCTACGGCGGTGAGGTGGTGATCCGGTGCTTCGTGCTGGCGTCGCCGTTCATCGCGCCCTACGCCGCGGACGCGTTGGTGCGCACCTTCGCGATCATTCGACGGTTCACGGGTCGATCGGCCCAGCCTCGGCACTGGTCGCGCACCGTCGCCGCGACCGCGGCAATCCTCGGAATTGCCTTGATACTGACGGCAACTCGCGGGTTGAACACCTCGTTCGAGCACACCGACGAGGATCAGATCCGATACGGAGACGCATTGATGCGGTCGGTTCCGCAGGGCTCGGAAATCATGGTCATCGGAACGGCGGCCGGGCTGGTGTCCGCACGCTACTTCGACGACGTCAGAGTGGCGACCATGGAATCGTTCGAGTGCCTCGACGATCTCAGCGGGTGCGTCCGAAAGGAGAACCCCGACTTCGTGTTCACCACTCGACAATCGTCGGCGCAGATCTACCTGCAGTACGGATATTCGCAATCGGTCGTCGACCAACAGCTGGGCATGCTGGTCGGATCCGACGAGTATCGCGTGGTTGTCGAAACCGCCGACCTGACCATTCTGCAGAATGCGTCCACCCCACCGGTGGTGCTCAAATGACAGATCTGTGGCTCGGCTTCCTCGCATTCGGTGCCCTGTTCGCGGCGCTGATCGTCTCGTCGGTACTGCGCGAACGCGAGGTGCCCTCCGACGGAGCGATCGGGCGCGGCGGCAACGGACGCATCAACCGCGCAGTGGTGCTCTCCGCGACACTGATCGTGTTGTTGCTCCTGGCCGCAGTGGTCGTGATCGTGCGGTTCCAACAGATCGCGATCTGGGAGTGAGAATCGGACGCGGCCTGTCGGTGGCCCTACTGGTCGTGGCGACGACGGTGTCCAGTGCGCAGTCGAGCGGACCCGGACCCGCGTTGGTCAGCAGCGAACGGTGCGACCCCATGGCGGACGACGTCATGTCGGGTGAAGCCGTGCCCCGGGAGGACCTGCCGGGGTGGCGGCAAACCTTTGTCGACGATTTCGACCGGTGCGATCTCGGTGACGACTGGGGTGCGTACTACGGCCAACCCGGAGGCGACCCGGCCAGCTGGTGGGAGTACGAACAGGCCTCGGTCACCGGTGGCGCACTCCGGCTGCGCGCCGAGCAGAAGGACGGCCGCTGGGTGACCGGCGGCGTCTCGAATTCGCCTGTGTCACAGAGGTATGGCAAGTGGGACGTGCGGCTGCGTGCGGACCGATCCGACGAGATCAGCTACCACATTCTGCTGTGGCCCGCCGACGAGGTGTGGCCGCCGGAGATCGACATCGCCGAGAGCGCCGACGGGACCAGACAGACGATGTCGTCGTTCCTGCACTGGAGCGGTGCAGAAGGAGACCGTCACTTCTCACAGGCGAATCTGCAGTTGGACACCAACGACTGGCAGACCGTCGGAGTGGAATGGGACCCCGAGCAGATCAGGTATCTGGTCAACGGAAAAGTCTGGGCGCGAACACCACTGGGAGCATCCATCCCGGACAAGCCGATGTGGTTGGGCATCCAGGCCCAGGCGGGCGCGTGCACCAAGCTCGAATCCTGGGGTGTCGGAGAATGCGGCCTGGCGGGAACACCCGACGTCGCGAACGTGGATGTGGACTGGGTGTCGGTGTACGAATCGGACGGGACACCGTCCGTCGTGGAGGACACGCCGTCGGGATCGGTTCTGCTGGAACAACAGAACTGACCCGCCGGCCTACGACGTACGGACCGTCAGGCCCGGGTTCTCGGCGAGAATGTCGTTGATCGGCGTCGCGAACAGTTCCGGGCGCTGACCCTGCAGCATGCTGACGACGGTCGCGATCTCGCACGAGGGTTGATCGCCCACGTTCGACGCGTTCGCGATGCCCACGGCGAGCGTGCCACTGACGATGGGGCCACCGCTGTCGCCGCGCAGCGCGCAGATCGACGTGGAGAAGCTGCGGTCCAGGACATTGCCGCCCATGGTGACGTGCTGGCCCGTCGACAGGATTGTGCCGCAACTGAATCCGGTGGTGGCTCCGGATTTGCAGACCGGCGCGCCGACGACCGGATCCACCGTGCCGGTGATCAGCAGTGGGCCGGACCCGGGAACTCGCATCGCGTTGCTCTCGAATTCCCCGATGTTGCCGTCGTCGATGTCGATGAGCGCATAGTCGTTGTGCGCCCGGCTGGTTCGATAGAACGAGCCGAACTTGGAGCCGACGAGGCTGCCGTACATGGGGTACGCACCCGTCGTGACGGCGGACCCTGTGCTCGACTCGCCCGGATCACAGTGTCCTGCAGTGATGTTGACGGCACCACGCGTCGGGTCGATTGCGTTGAAGCCCAACGAGCAACGCAGACCGGCCCCGGCCGGGGTGCCGGCGAGAAAGCTGTCGCCGCCGAGATACGAACTGGCACGAATGGGCCCTGCGGTGAGCGAGGGATCGAACGGCACCCGGTCGAGGAGCGGACCGAAGGCATCGAGGACGGGGGCCGGGATGTCGAATACAGCCCGGTCGATCACGAATCCGGCGGCCGTCGCCGCGTCGACCACATCCGCGTGGGACGGTCCGTCGGCGACCGCGACGACCGGCAGCCCGGCCGCGTCGAGATGGCCACGGACCGCCGGGCCGACGGCGGCGGTGAACTCGGCCAACTGGCGCGCTGTGTCGGCGCGGTCGAGAAACTGCTGAGGGCTGAGCCCGAGATCGCGTGCCACAGCGTCGGCCAGTGACGCCGGTTCGGGCGGTGCCGCAACGGCAGTGGGAGTGGATACCACCGTCATGAAGAGCAACGAGACAGCAGTGACCGATAGTGCACACGCACGGCGACGCATAACGACCTTCCCCCCGGGCATCGAACGATGTGATGCCGTTCACTTCGCACACGAACTATAGGGGGTCGGAGGCCTCGTGCGTACCGCTTTACCCGGTTCGGACAGTAGCTCCGGTCGCGCTCGTGACCTGATCGATGGGAATGCCCAGGCTGGCGGTGCCGCCGAACTGCGCCAGCGCGAGGTTCGCCTCGGTGCAGTCGGGTGCTCCACCGCTGTTGGATCCGCTGGTGATGCCGAGTGCCAGCGTGCCGGTGACGATGGCCCCGCCGCTGTCACCGGCCAATGTGCATGCGGTGCTGGCGAAGCCGCGCACGGTGCGCGACGTGCCGTCCTCCATGAAGAGCTGCGTCTCGACGCGATCGGCGGCCACCACTCCGCACGTGAACGACGACGACTGCCCGGATTTGCAGACGGGTGCGCCGATGACGGGGGATGCCGTTCCGGTGACGGTGACGGTGCTGCCGTTGGCCCCGCGAACGGTGGGACGGTCCAGCCCGGCCTTCTGTCCGGCGGCGTCGAGGCCGATGACCGACCAGTCGAGGCCGTCCGGCGCTCCCAGGCTGGAGCGATCGAACGAGCCGATCTGGGAGCTGCGCGCGATGTCGGCCGGATCGGGCAGGTACACCGGTGCTCCGCCGGCGCCCGTGGCCTTGTTCGGATTGCAGTGTCCCGCAGTCAGATTGACGGCGCTGCCGTCGGCGTCGACGGCATTGAAGCCGAACGAGCAGATGCTGATCTCGGTCGGCGGTGCGTCGGCAATCGGCCCGGCGGTGGTGACATACGTGTCGCCGCCCATCGGTGCCGGGTCGGCCGGCTTGTTGCCACCGGGGGAGAGCATCACCTTGATGTTGGCCAGCAGGGTCGGCAGGTTCAGGGCCTTGCCGATCGGACTGTTCGCCACATTCAGCACGATCTGGTTGTCGATGAAGTCGATGGCTGTGCCGTTGATCTGCTCCGAGATCTCACGCGGGAGGCCGGCGATCCACGTGTTCAGATCTGCCAGCGACTTCTCCAGCCCGTCCGCGGACACCGGCGACTGCGCGGTGGCATAGCCGTCCTTGGCGACGGCCTGCGCGGCTGCGGGAGAGGTGACGGCGACGACGGCATTACCGTCGGGCCCGATCCAGGCACCGGCGAAATCGGCGGGTCGGCTCGCACGGAAGTCCGACGCGTAGGCCGACAGCTCCTGCGCACGCGCCGCACGATCGAGGTATTCATGCGGGGAGATCTTCAGATCTCGCTGCACGGCTTCGACGAGCTCTCGCGGAAGCTGATCGGCGGGCGACTGAACCACAGGTTCGGCTGCCGCTGTTCCGGAGAACGAAGCAAGAAGTACGAAAGCCGTCGAGCACAGCACTGCAGTACGCAGAGCCCCGGAGTTACGCATGAAATCCCTTCATCGGGTGCTTGGCATCAGCGCCCCACCCTAGGGCATGCGTCACCGAACCAGTGTTCGCCCTGGTCAGGGAACTTCAGCGGTCGTTGTGGTGGTCGTCGTGGTCGTTGTCGTGGCGGAAGTCGTCGTTTCCGCCGGCGTCGTGGTTTCCGGAGGGGTGGTCACCGCAAGGGGCGGTGTCGTGACCACCGGTGCCGGAGCCGGAGCAGGGGCCGGTACCGGAGCGGGCGGCGGCGCAGGCAGGGGCGCGGGCTGAGGCGGGGTGTACTCCTCGGCCGTCGGCTCCTGCACCACCTCGGGAGCAGCCGCGGGCACCGTCGTCGTGGTCGGTGCGGTAGACGGCACCCGCGCGGAGGTGGTGACCGGTGATCCGGCGTCGGTGACGGTGGGCGGTGTCGTGGCGGGTCCGCTGCTGAACACCCCACTCAGGGCTGCGATGACGAGAACGATGACCACGCCCGCACCGGCACCGGCGATGATCGTGGTGACGGTGCGCGAGCGCTCGCTGCGTTCCTTCTTGTTCTCGGTCGCCTCACCGGCGAACGCGGTTGCGGCGTGCTGCTGGGTCGCGGTGTCGGAACCGTCGGGATCTCCGGCCGGAACGATGGGCTCCGAGCGCAGCTGGGACGGGCCGAACACCGGTGCCACCGCCGGTATCGCCTCGGAGAACGCGAGGGGCGGCGGCGGAGCGACCACCGGGATCGCGTCGGTGTCGAGCGAGTCCGTGCCGTCGTTGCGAGTGACCACCGGCGCTGCGCCGGTCACCAACGAGTTGCCGTCGACGTCCTCGATCTCGGCGATGTTCAGTGCGCCGCGAGCCGCAGCGAGCGGCTCGACGAGCAGCGCGCCTGCGGTGCGCTCGCCGATGTCCGCGACCACCGAAGGTAGGGCAGCACTGCCGCCGGTGAGCACGACCGTGCCGGTCGACGGTACGTCGAGCAGGCCCAACGTCGGCGCGATCAGGTCTGCGAACTCGGCGCGGGTGACCGTCGTCGTATCCGAGACGCCGGGCAGCTCCACCGCGATCGTGGCGACGTCCGCGGTGCTCAACGTGTGTTTCGCCTGCTCGCAGGACGCGACGACACCGGTGAGAGAAGCCAGAACTGCGGCGTCGGACAGGTCGAGGTGTTCGCGATCGGTCACGACGTGATCGAACAGGGCATCGGTGAACACGTCGCCGCCGACAGCGGTGGTGCGCTCGGTGCCGCCGCCCGGATACGTCGAGATGTCGGTGCCGGTGGCACCGATGTCGATCACCGTGACGGCTGCCCCCGGGCTCGGTTGCGCGAACGCGCTCGCGGCCTTGGCCTCGGGAACCAGTGCGACGTCGGTGAGACCGGTGTGATCGAGGGCGTCGCGCAGCAGAGCGATGTTCTCGCGGGGCCATCGCGTCGGATACGTCATCGTCGTGACGAGCGTGGACGCCGATTCGGACGTCTCGGAGAACATGCTCACGAGGCAGTTCGCGGCGTTGGCCATCAGATCCTCGGCGCGATACGCGTCGGCGTCGGGTTCGAGATCTTCTTGCTTGCCGACCAGATCGACGAAGCGAGTGAACGGCGCAGTGTCGACGGACTCTCCGAGATGGGCGCGGCCGTCGTCGTCGAACCTCAGTGTCGTCGGCAGCACGACGACGGTGGGTTCGAACGCGGTCGAGTCGCGATACACCGCAACGGACCTGGTGTTGCCGATCGTGATTCCGAGATGCCCGGCACCGGTCATGGAGTGCCGCCCGTCGTGGCTCCGGCCGGAGCTCGATCCTGGGGAGCGAGACGTCCGGCCTGGGTGTCGTCGGCGTTCTCGTCGGGGGTGGGCTTCGTCGCGGTGTCGTCGGCGGGTTCGTCGCCGGGCAGCTCGGGACCGACCGGTTCGTCGTCGGTCGGCGGTGTCGTGGTGGGGTCCTCGGTCTCGGTGTCTTCCGGAACGTCGACGGCGGGTCGCGTGTCGACCTCGGCGGCGTCGCGTTCGGAGCGTCGGTTTCCGGTCGGGTCGATCGCCGTGGTCGTGGTCTCCGGCGTGGTGACCGGCACCTGTGGGACGGCGGGGACGAGTTCGACCGCCGGTTCGACGACGGCGGTGGGGAAGTCGATCGGCCCACCCGGCCGGAACCCCGACGTCGTCGTCGGGGGCGCCACCTGAGCGTTCTCGATGGTGGGCACCGGAGTCTCGGAGGATGTGCCGAGCTGCAATGCGATCACACCGGCACCGACCGTCAGCGCCGCCGCGAACGCCGCGGCGGCGAAAAGTGGGGCGGTGAACAGGGGGCGACGGTCGGCGCGGGTCGGTGCGCCGACGACGGCGAGGCGTTCGGTGACAGCGTCGACCGGGTACCGGGCAGCCAGAATCGCTGCACCACGAGCCGCGGCGACGGCGGTGTCCTTCTTCTCCATGGTTGCTCGCATCGACGAGTTCCAGGCGGCCAGCGCCTCCTCTTCCGATACGAGCGCAACGTGCGCCAACCCGTGCCCGTTCATGGCCGCACGCAGGGCGGACACCTGCTCGGCGGTCCAGCGGGCCGGGTAGGTGGCGGCCGCAGCGAGATCGCCGGGGCGCAGATCGATCGACGACGCCACCTCGGTGAGCAGGCAGAGCAGCGCCATCGACGTCAGCTGTTCGGCGGGGAAGACGGTGCCCCGGCTCCCGGTGACGCCGTCGCCGAGCGCGTCGAGGAAGTGCGTGTACGCCTCGGAGTCGTTGTCGGTGGCGTCACCGAGTGAGACGGTGCCGTCGGGGTGAGTGTTGAGCACGGTCGAGTGCAGAGACGCCAGATGCAGGGAGGGGCCGGGCGCGATGGGGTGCGACACGGCCGCAACGGCCTGGTCGTCGTCCAGATAGAGGCCGACGTCCGGTGCGCCGATACTCGCCCCGCCGGGCTGCTCGGTCATGCGGGCTGCTCGGTCATGGGGATATCTACCTGTCCTGGGCTCGGAGTCGATGTTCGGTCGTTATGTCGCTTCGGATCCTCACACAGTTACACCCGCAGTAGGGGGCATCAGCGTGCCGAGGTCAGGTGGTCGATGTTCCGTAGCCCATCGCCCGCAGCATCGAGATCAGTTCCGAGCGCGACCCGGCTCCGAGCCTGCGGCGAATGCGAGCCACATGATGTTCGACGGTTTTCGGGGAGATGTAGAGCCGGCTGCCCACCTCGCGGTACGTGACGCCGAGAACCAGTAGTTCGGCCACCTCGGCCTCGCGTTCGCTCAGAGATCCCGACGGCTGCGGCGTCGTCCCGTCGGTCTCCCGTTGATGCGAGCTGGGCTGACGCAACGACCGGGCGATGTGCAGTAACGAGGTGGCCGTGGCGGTGTCGGCGACGGTCAGCGCGGCCTCGCTCGCCAACCGGGCACCGTCCCACGGCAGGCCGAACGCGGAGAGGGTGCGCGCCGAGAGTTCGACCTCGGCGGCGTCGGGCCTGCCCTGTAGAACACCGAGCCACGCCCGCCCCGCCGCGGCGAGTGCGGAGCTGTACGGGTGCGTCGGAGCGGCGGACGCGAGGGCCTTCGCGTGCGGCACCAGGGCTTCGGGCGTCTGCGCCACGATGGCGGCCTGCACCTGATACCAATGCAGCGCCGAGGCCCAGACCGGCGGATCGCCCAACGCGGCGAGCAGCGTCGTGGCCTGCGACACGAGGTGCTCGACGCGATCGAACTGGCCCACTCGTGTTGCGGCCAGCACCAATTCGCCGAGGGGCAAGAGCGAGAACAGGTCGATCGAGTACGCGGCGACGACGTTCTGCGCCTGGGTCCACGCCGTGACGAGAGATCCGGCGTCCCCGGACCTGCGGGCCAACCCCACTCGAATGCCGTGCAGGAACAGGTGATTGCGCACGTGCGAGTCGGGGATCTCGAGGGGGTCGACCAGGTGGCAGGCCTGCGCGGCGTCTCCTCGCAGCATGGCCGCCCAGCTGCCGATGAGAACGAGCCGCGTGTGGGCCTCGGATCCCGGCCGCAGTTCGGGTAGGGCACGAGCGATGACGGAGTCGACGCGGGCGAGATCACCGCAGTGCACCGCATGCAGAGCGGCCACCGCGGCTGCCGAATCCGGAGCGCACCAACGATCGGACGGCGCGGCCGTCAACGTGACCGCGCGCATCAGCGCGTTCGTCGCCGCACTCGACGCCGCAGCGCTGCGTGAGTCGATCGAACCGAGGACCCCGTCGACGAGCAACGCACCCGACGCCGTACTCGACGTCGGTGCCAGCGACGCCACGACACTCAGTGCGCGGTCGGCAGCAGAGCGGTCGCCTGCGGCAGCGGCCGACAAGGCAGCCCACACCGCATCGGTCCCGAGTCGATCCGTCCCGAGCCAGGCGAACAATTGCGCACTGCGCGAGACCATTCCGCGCTGCGCGGCGACCGACGCCGAGACCCTGACTGCCGTGCGTAGATCGACCTGCGTGTGATCGGTGGCCGCGTCGAGGATCTCGTCGGCGCGACGGCCTGCCTCGTCGAGGTGTCCGGTCGCGGCGGCCACCTCCGCCCGGCGGGCCGCGAGCGCCGACGGGTCGAATCCCGCCGCTGCTGCCGCGTCGTACAGCTGGCCAGCGGACTCTAGGGAAGTCGAATCACCCTGTCCAGCAAGGAAATCGGCAAGGTCTGCGCGTACGACCCCGTGCGCCGCCAACACTCGCGCGGACGAGGCGTCGAGCAGACCGGATTCCGCCGCAACCTCGGTGATGCGGTCGAGCAGCACCCGGCATCGACGCTCCCCGATCATCTCGGTCAGGGGACCTTCGGCGGACGGAATCAACGCGCCCGTGGCGTCGAGAAGACCGGAGCTGCAGGCGATATCGACGACCGTCTCCGCGTCGGCCGGCCGCGTCACGAGCTGCGCCGCCGTGACCGGGTCCGGGACGACGCCGAAGCGAGCCGCGAGCAGCACGGCGCGGGTGTCGTCGGTGGTATCGACGAGCAGTCGGCGATGCTGCTCGGCAACGGATTCGGTGACCGCACGCAGCGGAGTCGGATCGGACCGTTCGCCCCCGAGTGCGGCCAGTGCCGCGTCGACGGCGACGAGAAGCCCTCCGGTGGACTTCGCGATCGCGCTCGCCAGCGACGCGGAGATCGGCCGAGCGACGGCGGCTGCCCGCGTTGCGATCGAGGTCTTGTCCAACGGCACCAGCGTGAGACGGGCGGCACCGGCGGACGCAACGAGCTTCTCGATCCGGGAATCGTATCGGCGCGGGGCCGTGGCGAGAACCAGCGTGATGTCCGAACGGGTTGCCGCAGCGGCGATCTCGTCCACGCGGTGATCCGGCAACAGATGGGCGTCGTCGACCAGAACCGTCGCACCCGATGGCGCATCGGTGACAGTGCCTGCATGCACCGTCGTCGCGGCGGCCGCGACCGCACCGAGCACCGCGGAGCGACCGGAGCCGTTCACCCCGACGACAACATGCACACCGGTACTCGACGACGCGTCACGAACGAATCGATCGGCGCGCTCGACGCCGACGAGAGCGGATGGGCTGTTGGCCACGGTCGGTCTATCGACCGGTCAGGCCGCCGACGACCCCGCCGAGTCCGTCACCCAGGCCCTGACCCACACCTCCGACAACACCGCCGAGGCCCTGCCCGACGCCCTGCCCGACGTCGCCGAGGGTCGGGCCCTGGTACGTCGGTAGCGGTTGTGGCGTGAACTGCGGTGCTTGCGGGACCTGCACGGCCGGAGGCTGGTAGTTGGGCACCGTCGGTGCGGCGATCGACGGGATGGTCGGCACGGTGGCGGCCCCGTTCTGGCCGGGGACAGCGGCCGGCGCTCCGGCGACGGGTGCCCCGGCAACAGGAGCCCCGGTGGCCGGATCGATCTGGGTGACACTGCCGTCGGCGTTGATCACCGTGGTGGGTGCACCCGTGGACCCGACTGCTGCAGAACCGGTCGGCCCGGTCGTGGACCCGACTTCTGCCACCGCGGCCGTGCTGCCGGGAGTCTCGGTGCTCGAGATCTCGGCGTTGGATTCGGCCGGAGTGGTGTTGTCCGAGGTGAGGGCCGTTCCGACCGACAGTCCGCCGCCCGCGAGAAGGGCCAGCACGACGACGGATCCGGCGACCAGGCCGGCCTTCTTCCGTCCGGACATTCCCGATTCCGACGCCACTGCCGTCGGGGTCGGGGCGGGACGCGGGGTAGGACGGGGCATCGGCGCGGCAACGGCGGTCGCGGCGGGAACCGCAGCCAATGCTGCTGCGTCGTCCGCGGCGGTGGCGTCGGCGATGTCGCTGCCGAGGATTGCGGCTCCGATCGCGACGGTCAGTTCGGGGCGCGGCCCGGCCACGACCGGTACTCGCAGTTCGGTCGAGACGAGCTCGGCGACGAGCGGGATGGCCGAGCTGCCGCCGGTCAGCACCACCTGATCGATGTCGGTGACCTCGAGGCCTGCGGCCGCGACCGCGTCACGCACGACGCCGATGGAGGCCAGCAGCGATGCGCGAACGAGGTCTTCGATCTCCGAGCGCACCAGTCGTACTTCGGTGTGCAGCCCCGGTAGGTCCACCGTCAGCGACGTGGAGGTGTCGTAGGACAACTGTTCCTTGGCCTCGCCGCAGCGGGCGCGCAATTCGACCAATGCACCGACGGTGTCGGGATCGAAGGGATCGAACTCGAACGACTGACTGCCCGAGACGGTGTCGAGCACGTACTGCATGATCTCGTGGTCGAACTGAGCGCCGCCGAACTCCTGCGAATGAACGCCGGTTCCGACGACGCCTGCGTCGGACCCGGTCCGCATCAGCGTGACGTCGAGAGCCGTCGCGCCGAGGTCGTAGACGACCGCGAGACCGTCGGACTGGGTTCCACGGGTGACTTCGAGCCAGCGCATCGTGGCGACCGACTCGGGAACGAGCGTGACGTCGGTCAGGCCTGCGCGATCGAGCGCCTCGCCGAGCACCTCGACGGTGTAGGCGGTCCAGCGTGTGGGGTGGGTGACCACCACGGAGGGGGAGGAGTCGACACCGGCGGAGACGTCGGCGACGAGGGCACGAGTGGCGGTGGCGTACAGGTCCTCGGCGCGGTGACTGCGGCCGTCGTCGTCGATCAGTTCGACGGGGTCACCGACGCGATCGGCGAACCCACTGATGAGATGGCGCGTCGAGCGGTCCCACAGGTCGGCGAGACTGGGGGCCGCACCGGGACGAAGATCGAGGGCCGAACGCTTGACCACCGAGGTCACCGGGTCGGTGTCCAGGGCGGCAACAGCCGTCACAGTTCCGATCCGTATGCCGAGCCCTGCGTTCATCTGCCGCCACCTTCTTGTCGCACTGCCCTGGTTCCCACCGCCGTTACCCGCACTGTCGGCTCGGTGCCCCGATTCGTTACGTCTCACAGCAGGTTAGAGCGTGCAACGAGGTAAATCCCCTAAAGCGCTCAGATCCCCTAATGCAAGTCCCCTGGCGACCCCCGGGGGAGTAGGGGGATCGTCCCCGTTGGGCGGGGGCTCTTCGGACCATAGCTTTGTGATCAACCACGAAGCATCACTCGTCAAGGAGACTCACATGGCTACCAACGCCGTACTCGATTTCATTCTCGGCCTGCTGCGCGACGACAACGCCGCTGCTGCCTACTGCGCCAACCCCGAGACGACGTTGGCCGCTGCCGGCCTCGGCGGCGTCACCCACGCGGACATCGTCGCGGTGGCCCCCTTGGTTGCCGAGTCGGGACTGTTCGCCGGTGCGGGCAGCCAGCTCTCCGCCATCCTGGGTGCAGGCGGATCCGCAGGCCTCGACGGCGCACTCGCCGGAGGCGCGAGCCTCGGCGGCGGACTGTCGGCCGGACTCGGCATTGCCGCAGGAGCGGTAGCCGCCGGCGGGCTCGCCGCAGGTGGCGCGCTGACCGGTGGAATCGACGTGGCGGGCGAGATCGAAGCGTCGCTCCAGGCAGCTCTCGCTGCAGCTCTGGCCGTCGGTGGCCAGATCGGCCTCGAACTCGGCACCGCATTCGGTGGCGCTCTCGACGCACTCATCGGTGCCGGTGCGGGCATCGGCGGCGGACTCGGTGGCGGAATCGATCTGGACCTCGACGGCCTTCTCGGCGGCACGGTCGGACTCGGCGCTGCGCTCACCGGACTCATCGGAGCAGGCGCAGGCATCGGCGGCGAGATCAGCGCCGACCTGGCAGCGCAGCTGCAGGCAGCCCTCGACGCCGCGATCGGTGCCACCGGCGCAGTCGACCTCGCCGCGCTGGCCGACATCCAGGGCGGACTGTCCGGCGCACTCGGTGCCCTCTTCGCAGTCGGCGGAACCGTCGGAGCCGAACTGGGCGCTGCCGTCGGTGGCGTCTTCGAATCCGTGCTCGACGCCGGAGCCGGACTGGACATCGTCGGCGGCCTCGGCACCGCGCTGACCGCAGGCATCGGCGGCGCTCTCGCCGGGCTCGGAACGGTCGGTGCGGACCTCACCGCAGACATCGCAGCAGCCCTGAGCGGATCCGCCGAAGCCGGAGCCGCGCTCGTCGGCGACATCGCCGGTGGCATCGGTGGCAGCCTCGGCGGACTCTTCGCCGTCGACGGTGCCATCGCAGGATCCATCGGAACCGCACTCGGTGCAGTACTCGACGCCGGTGCCCTCGCTGACATCGACGTGGACGCACTCCTCGCAGCCGGCGGCAACATCGGCACGGTCGTCAGCGGTGCCCTGGGCGGCGTCCTCGATCTCGACGCCGGAGTCGTCGGAAACCTGGCCACGGCCATCGACACCGCCATCGAGGGAACCCTCGGCGCCGGTCTGGGCATCGGTGGCAGCATCACCGGCGAACTGGCGGGTGAGCTGACGGGTGAGCTGACCGGCGGAATCACCGGCGCGCTGACCGGCGGAGTCACGGGCAGCCTCGAAGGAATTCTCGGAACCGCGTTCGGTGTGGGCGGCGCTGCCGGTGCACAGCTCGGCACGGCCGTCGAAGCAATCGTCGACGCCGGAGCCACACTCGACCTCGGAGCCGCACTCGGCGCGAGTGCAGATCTCAGCGCTCAGCTGGCCGGTGCGGTCGACACGGCCGTGTCCGCAGGTGCCGATCTCACCGGCACCGTGGAAGGCACCCTCTCCGGACTCGGTGGCCTCGGCGGCGGCCTGACCGGCGGCCTCGCCGGACTCGGCAACGTCGGCGGAGACCTCACCGGCGGCCTGGCCGGACTCGGTGGCCTCGGCGGCGGCCTGACGGGCGGCCTCGCCGGAGTCGGCAGCGTCGGCGCAGGTATCACCGGTGGCCTCGCGGCCGTCGGCAGCGCAGGAGCAGATGTGACCGGCGGCCTCGCGGCGGTCGGCAACGTCGGCGGCGACGTGGCCGGTGGACTGAACGGGCTCGTCGACGCGGGCACGAGCCTGACCGGCGGACTGGCCGGACTCGGCAGCCTCGGCGGCGGAATCGCAGGCGGTGTTGCAGGTGGAGTCGAGGGCGGTGTCTCGACCGGTATCGACGCGGCAGCGCAGGCCGGTGCAGGACTGGAAGGCACCCTCACCGGTGCCGTCGACGGCGGAATCGACGCGGCCGCGCAGGTCGGTGCCGGACTGGAAGGCACTCTGACCGGCGCTGTGAACGGCGGAATCGACGCCGGTACCCAGGTCGGTGCAGGACTCGAATCGGCAGGTGACCTCGCCGGTTCCGCCGCGGGTGACCTGGCCGGAAACGTCACCGGAGGACTCGAGGGCACCGTGGGCGGCGTCGTCGACGCGGGAACCTCGGTGGGCGGCGAGATCGCGTCGAACATCGGCGGCGGACTGGATGCCGGCGGCTCGATCGGCGGCGGACTGGCCTCCACTGTGAGCGGGGGTTTGGATGCTGGTGCGGACGCTGCGGGTTCCGTGGCCGGCGGGTTTGACTCCGCCGCGCAGCTCGGTGGCCAGGTCACCGGTGCAGTGCAGTCCGGAGCCGAGGGATCTTTCGAGTCTGCGAGCTCCTTCGATTCCAGCGCGAACGCATCGGGCACGGGCTGGTCGAGCGTCGACTCCGATGTCTTCGGACAGAGCGAGAGCAGCACGGACCTGTTCGGCGAGACCGGCGGCAACCTGCACGGATCGGTCGATTCGGCAGCAGATTCGCTGGGCCACTCGCTGACCGTCGACCACGACATCGACCCGCTGAACCCCTGATCGCGTTGCCTGTGATCAGGTGACGAAGTGACGAGTCGGCCCCGAGTGTTCAACGACACTCGGGGCCGAGTCGTCGCTAGAGTTTGGGAATGCGGCCTGCGGGACGAGTTGGGTTCGCGGGAGTCGACGAGATGGGTTGTGGAGACACAGGTATGGACGGGCAATCTACGGAACTGGCCGAGCTGCTCGATCGCACCGCGGAGGTAGCGACATCGGCGGGACGATCCGATCTGGTCGATCGAGTCGAGGCAGCGAAGTCGCGTGTGCTCGACCCTCGCCGTCGTATCATCGTGGTCGGACCCCTCAAACAGGGCAAGAGCCAGTTCGTGAATTCGCTGCTGAATCTGACGGTGTGCTCGGTGGGCGACGACGAGACCACCGCGATTCCGACGGTGGTGTCCAACGCGGACAGCTTCTCCGCGCAGCTCGTGCTCGCGAATCCCGGTGACGAACCGATTCGGGTCGACGTACCGCTCGAAGAGATCACCACGGTGACTCCGGCGAGTCCCCGGGCTCAGGGCCGGGAGGTGCTGCGGCTGGACATCGCGGTACCGAGCCCACTGCTCGCCGACGGCCTGGTGCTGGTCGACACGCCGGGAGTCGGTGGCCACGGAAACCCTCATGCGGCAGGGACATTGGGTCTGATTCCGTCGGCCGATGCCGTGCTCGTCGTGTCCGATGCCTCTCGTGAATTCACCGAGCCGGAATTGGCGTTCCTGCGGCAGGTGCAGGGTCTGTGCCCGGCTGTGGCGGTGCTGATCACCAAGATCGATCTGTATCCCCATTGGCGGCAGATCGTCGAGGCCAACCGTGCGCACCTGGACCGTGCAGGCATCACCGTGCAGATGCTGCCGGTGTCGTCGTTGTTGCGTTCGCACGCAGTGCGTTTGAATGACGAGGAACTCAATGCCGAATCCGGCTTCCAGCAGCTGTACGCATTTCTGCGCGACGACGTGGTGGCACGAGCCGACGTGCTGGCTCGCGCATCGGTATCCCTCGATGTCCGCTCGGTGACCGAGCACCTGACACTGTCGTTCGGCAGTGAGCTTGCGGCGCTGAAGGATCCGGAGCGCGCGGCCGCCGCAGTCGCCGGGCTCCAGCGCGCCAAGTCCGCCGCCGAGGAACTGCACAAGAGGTCCTCGCAGTGGCAACAGACGCTCGGTGACGGAATCGCCGATCTCGCGTCGGACATCGATCACGACCTGCGCGACCGACTGCGACGCGTCACTCGGGAGGCCGAGGAAACCGTCGACGAGGGGGATCCGGGGAAGGACTGGCCGCAACTGGGCGAATGGCTCGAAGAGCAGATTGCCGCGTCGGTGGGCGACAATTTCGTGTGGGCGCACGAGCGGGCGCTGTGGTTGTCGGAGTTGGTGGCCGAGCACTTCGCGTCGTCCGGCGCGGCGGCCCTGCCCGATCTCGATCTCGGCGATCTCGACAATGTGCTCGAGCCCGTGACGTCCCTGGCCGATCTGGAGTCGGGACGGGTGGGTATCACGCAGAAGGTTCTGGTCGGAATGCGTGGATCCTACGGCGGCGTACTGATGTTCGGTCTGATCACTACGTTCGTCGGGCTGAGTCTGCTCAATCCGATCTCGATCGGAGCAGGCGTACTGCTCGGCACCAAGGCGTACAAGGAAGACAAGGAGAATCGCGTCAAGGCTCGTCGTTCCGAGGCCAAGATGGCGATTCGCCGCTTCACCGACGACGTCAGCTTCCAGGTGGGCAAGGAGTCGAAGGATCGGCTGCGTCAGATTCAGCGGGTGCTGCGAGATCACTTCACCTCGATCGCCGAGCAGACCTTGCGTTCGCTCAACGAGTCGTTGCGCTCGGCGCAGGAAGCCGCTGCCGCCGACAACACCGATCGCACCGCCCGGATCGCGAAGCTGGAGAACGACATGCGACTTGTCTCGGAATTGAATGCTCGCGCAACGCGTCTGGTGAAGGACGTCGCAGTATGAGCGTGACGGCACTGGCCCGAGCGCGCGATCTGATCTCGGCAGCGCGGTCGACGTACGCCGGCGACGCCGAGGCGTCCTGGATGCTCGACGAATGTCTCTACCGTTTGGACGAGCCGCTCCGGGTCGCGCTCGCGGGATCGCTCAAGGCAGGCAAGTCCACTCTGCTCAATTCGCTTGTCGGGCAGGATATTGCGCCGACCGACGCCACCGAATGCACCAAGGTCGTCACGTGGTATCGCAATGGCGTCTCACCCAGTGTGACGGCCTGGTACGACGGCGATCGGGCGGCGAACGTTCCGGTGCAACGACGCGACGGGCGGCTGACGTTCGATCTCGGTGCGTTGACGGCGGCGCAGGTCGATCGCCTCGACGTCGAATGGCCGGCAAGTACTTTGGCGCAGACGACGATCATCGACACACCCGGCACCTCGTCGCTCTCTCGCGATGTCTCGGCGCGCACGTTGGCGATGCTGACCCCCGAGAATTCGTCGTCGGGGGCCGACGCGGTGGTCTACCTGCTGCGCACCCTCAATGCCACGGACGTCTCGTTTCTCGGGCAGATCGGGGCACACGTCGGAGGTGATTCCGGGCCACTGGGGGTAATCGGGGTGGTCTCCCGGGCGGACGAGGTCGGCTCGGGCCGCATGGACGCGATGATGTCGGCCAAGGAGGTCGCGGCCCGGTTCGCGTCCGAGCTCGAAGCCACCGGACTGTGCCAGGCCGTCGTCCCGGTGGCAGGGCTGTTGGCGTTGGGAGCAGAGACGTTGCGGCAGAGCGAGTTCGCCGCATTCCAGATGCTCGCGACGGTACCGACCGAGGATCTGCAGCTGGCGATGCTTTCGGCCGATCGGTTCGTGCGGGCGGAGAGCACTCTGCCCGTCGATGCCGCCCTGCGCGCCAGCATTGTCGACCGCTTCGGCTTGTTCGGGATTCGGATGGCCGTGACGCTGATTCGGCTCGGTGTGCGTGATTCGCCGACACTGGCGGCCGACCTGGTCGAGCGCAGTGGACTGTCCGAACTTCGATCGGTGATCGACGTGCAATTCGGCCAGCGTGCGGATCAGCTGAAGCTGCACTCGGCTCTGGTTGCGCTACAACGAATTCTGGAGTTCCGGCCGGAGTCGCATGCGCTGCGTACCGAAGCCGGCAGGATGCTCGCCGACGTGCACGGGTTTGCCGAACTACGGTTGCTCGGCCGATTGCGTTCGGTCACACCGACATTGCCCGACGGAGGACTGCTCGATCTGCAGCGAATCATCGGCGGCTTCGGTATCGCCGCCACCGAGCGTCTCGATCTGCCGCCCGATGCGGGGCACACTCAGCAGCGCGACACGGCACTGGCTGCGGTGCGTAAGTGGCGATCCCTCTCGGAGCATCCGCTTCTGGACCGGTTCACGTCGAATTCGTGTGCCCTCGCCGCACGTAGTGCCGAAGGGATTCTCGCCTCACTGACGTGAGGGGCGTCGAGGTAGCAGCGCGACGACCGTGGCGGCTGCGGCAGCGCCTGCCACGACGAACGGACCCCATTGCAGCACGCCGCCGAGCAGGGCCGAGGCGTCGGAGACGAAGGTCGAGAACGTGACGGCCGCCCCGATGGTCAGAATTCCTACCGCGCCCATCAAGACTTTGGACGACGTGGCTGCGCCGCGGAGCAGGTTCAACGAGACGAACCCGAGTAGTACCAGCACGGCGGCGGCAGCACCGCTCGAGATGAGGGTGGCCGACGCCGTGTTCCGGACGTCTGCGGCGCTTGCCGTCGAATCCTGCTGAGCCACGGCGGTTTCGACGCCCGAAAGAACGACGTTCCAGTTCAGCGCGATGACGGCGGCCAGCGCCAGGATCAATGCGGCGGTCACCGCCCACAGTCCGGTCGCGATCTTCGGCAGACGGGAGTCTGCGGTGGATTCCTGTCGTGGCCGAAGAGGATCGACGGACAGCTCCGGCCGCGGTGGTTGCGGGCGGGCAGGCCGAGGCCGGCCTGCTGTCGGATCGTTCGGTTCTACGGCCACGGTGCAGGAGTCTATCCGTCAGCGGTGCTGCGTCGTCTCTCTCACCGCAGCACCACCGCGACGCCCTCGTACGGACCGAGGTTCATCGGGAAACTGTGCAGTTCGTCGACCGTCGCGATCTCGTTGTCGTCGAACACATCGATGGCGCAGGTGCCGGGCACCAGGTGCTTGGACTGAATGGTTGCGCTGATCTCGTCGGACGAGAAGTTCAGCACCGTGGCCTGGATGGTGCCCTGGCCGAGTTCGTGCACCATCACCAGCAGGCTCTTGTGCGAGACCGTCGGAATGTCGATCTGCTGCGCCGTGGCAATTCCGTACTTGTTGCGCAGCTCGATGATTCGAGCCAGCTGCCGAGCGAACGACTGCGGGTCGGCCAACTGCTCCGGTAGCGACCCATACAGGCTGCGTCCACGGGGAATGCCCGATTCCGAGCGCACGGCGTCGGGGAAATACCCCATCAGGTCGTGTGCGCCGCGGTTGAGCCAGCGAGTGTCGCCCTCTTTGATGAGATCCTCGACCTCGTCGGCGGCGATCGGAAGGATGCCCAGCAAGTCCCAGCCGGACAGTGCGAACACGCCGGGCTGGAGTGCGTTGTACATGGCGAGCAGCAGGTGCGCTCGTTTGACGGTCTCGATGTCCTGCTCGTCCATCCGATCGAGATCGCGGATGCCGAGCGACGCGGTGATCACACTGGCTGTGGTGCAGGCGATTCCGTTGGTGGTGAACGTTCGGTTGTACGGTGCCCAGCGGCCGGTGAGGCGATCGGTGAGTTCACCGCGGATGCGATCGCCCAGGTCGCAGCCCTTGACCGACTCGCCGCCGTAGGCGAACTCGTCTTCTGCGTGCAGTGTCGCGAAGTGGATGAGCTCGAACGTCATCTCGTCGTGGTTCTGCAGCGCGTGCACCAGCGACGCGGTGTCCACACCGTGATCGCGAGCCAAAGTCATGGTGAGCCTGAGGAATTCGGTGTTCCCCATGACCAACGCATGCTGGTAGGCCGGGCGGTTGATGAAGTCGTACGACAGGTCGGCACCGTTGGTACCCATCGCCTTGATGTCGTCGATCGTCAGGTTCAACTCCTGGAAGGTGAACCCGCCCATCTTGCGCACCACACTGGCGATCAGGTGATTCGCGGCCTCCGAGAGTGGGTGCCCCTCGGACCAACCCGGACCCTCTGCACGACGTTCGACGCCGAGGAAACCGTTGGCGTCCAGGCGCAGGGCACCGGCACCGAGATCGGCGATGGAATGGCAGGCGTCGCCGATGACGAGGCGCATGCCCGCGAACGATGGGTCGAGCCAGTTGATGGACGGCTGACCGGCCTTGAAGTAGTGCAGGTACACCCAACGCCGCTCGACGCCGTCGATGCCGACGACGGGAGGTGTTGCGCTCCAGTTGGTTTCCTTGACGCCGAGCTCATAGAAGATCACTCGCTGCAGCTGACCGATGATGTAGCCGGCGCGAGCGAGATTGGCCTCGGCCTCGGCGTCGATGTTCTGCGAGTCGGCACCGGCGCGCACACGGGGGAGCAGGTGCCAGTCCTGCGGCTCGATCTCGACCATGTGGTAGATGCCGGGGTAGTCGGCGACGGCCATCTCGGCCAGCCGGAAGTCCGCACCCTTACCGGTGTGGCCGGGAACGATGTCGTCGATGACGATGCCGTCGTACGCGGAGGCCACGACGCACAGGCGTCGGAACTCTTCTTCCGAGCCGAAGGCGGGGTCGATCTGCATACCGATGCGGTCGAAGTGGCCGTCGACGGACGGGGTGGGACGCCACCCGTGGATGCCGCCCGCCACTTTCACCGGTCCGGTATGCACGGCGGTGACGCCGATCTCGGAGAACGCCTGCCACAACTTCTCGTCACCGAGGGTGCTCAGGAAGCTGGTCTGCGGAGCGTTGATCACCGAGATGGGGTAGGCGGTGAACCAGACGGGTGCTCGCTCGACGGCAGCACGCGGATCGGGATCGGCATACGGGTTCTGCCACATGCTGCCCTTGCCCGACAGCTGTTCGGCAATGAGCTTGGCATCTCGCAGCATCGACTGTTCGGTGAGCCAGTCCACGTACTCGGGATTGGACGCGACCGGCTCGCTGTCCGGTGTGGGACCACTACTTCGGTTCGCACGACGCACGGACGGACGAAGCGGTTTCGGCCGAGCCGGGTAGAACTTTTCGTCGTAGGTGATCTCGCTCGGTTCGTGCTGCACTTCGGGATCCATGTGCCTCCGTAGCCTCGCTTTTCCTCAACCCTACGTAGGGCGCGGCCGATCCGCAGGGTTGTGGTTCCCCTCTTCTTCGACCAGCGAAACCTAGCGAGTGGGCGCGCCGGGCCCGGCCCGTCGATCGGTGAGCGTCGGCCGAATCACACGAATGTCATTCGGCCCGACCGGTTTTGTTCGATATGCGAACGTCATCGAATCGAGATCGCCTGGTGTGGAATGTCTGAATCGGATAGGTCATAGTGAGGAAGTACCAACTGTCCCTTCAGTCACATCAGACTCACGGGTCACATCCCCTCAGCCACAGGAGTTGTCCATGCGACGTCTTGCCCGCACTTCGATCCTGGCCTCGACGGCCGCCCTGGCCGCCGGCATCGGTGCGGTCGTCCTCGTACCCATGGCCTCGGCCGAGCCCGAGACCGAGCCCGCGATGCCACTCGGCTCCGCAGTTCTCGAAAGCCCCGACCTGGTGGTCTCGATGGCCACTGTCTGCGACACCGCAGTCGAGAAGGCCCCCGAGGGCGGCGTCGTCGCACTGCAGGTCAAGGTCGAGAACAAGGGTGCCGACGACGCGTCGAACGTCAACGTCAACTACGGCGCACTGCCGGGTCTGCAGGGTCAGCACACCGAGAAGACCATCAAGGCAGGCGAGGCAATGACGTACACCGTGCCGTCGGCCGATCGCGAATGGGTCGCTCGCCCTGCCGGCGCAGCTGCCTTCGCCAGCGCACTCGATGCCGACTTCATGAACAACATCACCGGTGGACTGCTCAGCTACAGCTGCATCCCCGCACCCGCCACCGAGCCTGCCGAGTAAATTTTCGTTCCGTACTTTCTCTCCCGCTGCGCCGCGACGATCCCCGCCGATCGTCGCGGCGTACTGCTGTGGAGGGGCTTCGCCCCATGTGCGTGGAACTTCGTAGCAGGGGTCGAGTTTTCACTCACCTGGGTCGTTCCGCAGGCTCCACTCCTACTCACATGCGGCGCAGCCGCTCCCTCGGGAACAAATTCGCCACACCCTCCGTTGTGCAGGTCAGCAGCCTTGAGTGGATGAGGCTCAAGTTGGAAGTTGACGCGATAGATCGCGTTGTGCAAACTTGAGCGGAGTTCGCTCACCCAGGGACTGGAACCCACGCAACAACAGGAGGAAACATTATGGCTCGTGCGGTCGGTATCGACCTCGGGACCACCAACTCGGTCGTGTCCGTCCTCGAGGGCGGCGAACCGGTTGTCGTCGCCAACTCCGAGGGATCACGCACCACCCCGTCGATCGTCGCTTTCGCCAAGAACGGTGAAGTGCTGGTCGGCCAGCCCGCGAAGAACCAGGCGGTCACCAACGTCGACCGCACGATTCGTTCCGTGAAGCGCCACGTCGGCACGGACTGGACCGTGGAGATCGACGGTAAGAAGTACACCCCTCAGGAAATCTCCGCGCGCACGCTGCAGAAGCTCAAGCGCGACGCCGAGGCCTACCTGGGTGAGGAAATCACCGACGCGGTCATCACCGTTCCCGCGTACTTCGAGGACGCACAGCGTCAGGCCACGAAGGAAGCCGGCCAGATCGCCGGCCTCAACGTCCTGCGCATCGTCAACGAGCCCACCGCGGCAGCTCTCGCATACGGCCTGGACAAGGGCGACAGCGAGCAGACCATTCTCGTGTTCGACCTCGGTGGCGGCACGTTCGACGTCTCGCTGCTCGAAATCGGCGACGGCGTCGTCGAGGTCCGCGCGACGTCCGGCGACAACCACCTCGGTGGCGACGACTGGGACGAGCGCATCGTGACCTGGCTCGTCGACAAGTTCAAGGCTCAGAACGGCATCGATCTGACCAAGGACAAGATGGCCCTGCAGCGTCTGCGTGAGGCTGCCGAGAAGGCGAAGATCGAACTGTCCTCCGGGCAGAGCACCTCGATCAACCTTCCGTACATCACGGTCGACGCGGACAAGAACCCGCTCTTCCTCGACGAGCAGCTCAGCCGCTCGGAGTTCCAGAAGATCACCTCCGACCTGCTCGACCGCACCCGTGCGCCGTTCCAGGCAGTGGTCAAGGACTCCGGCATCGCCGTCAAGGACATCGACCACGTCGTGCTCGTCGGTGGTTCGACGCGTATGCCCGCAGTCTCCGAGCTGGTCAAGGAACTCTCCGGTGGACGCGAGCCCAACAAGGGCGTCAACCCGGACGAGGTCGTGGCCGTCGGTGCTGCACTGCAGGCCGGTGTGCTCAAGGGTGAGGTCAAGGACGTTCTGCTCCTCGACGTCACGCCGCTGTCCCTCGGTATCGAGACCAAGGGTGGCGTCATGACCAAGCTCATCGAGCGCAACACCACCATCCCGACGAAGCGATCCGAGACCTTCACCACCGCTGACGACAATCAGCCCTCGGTGCAGATCCAGGTCTTCCAGGGTGAGCGCGAGATCGCCTCGCACAACAAGCTCCTCGGCTCGTTCGAGTTGACGGATCTGCCCCCGGCTCCGCGCGGCGTCCCCCAGATCGAGGTCACCTTCGACATCGACGCCAACGGCATCGTGCACGTCACGGCCAAGGACAAGGGCACCGGCAAGGAGAACACGATCAAGATCCAGGACGGCTCCGGTCTGTCCAAGGAAGAGATCGACCGCATGGTCGCCGACGCCGAAGCTCACGCAGACGAGGACAAGGCTCGTCGCGAAGAGGCCGAGGTCCGCAACCAGGCCGAGTCCCTCGTCCACCAGACGGAGAAGTTCGTCAAGGACAATGAGGACAAGGTCGACGCCGAGCTCAAGGGCCGCGTCGAAACCGCCATCGCCGACGCCAAGACGGCACTCGCGGGCAGCGACATCTCGGCAGTGAAGACCGCCGTGGAGAAGCTGTCGAGCGAGTCGCAGGCTCTCGGCACCGCCATCTACGAGGCTCAGGCCAAGGAGCAGGGCGGCGCAGAGGGTGGCGCGCAGGCCGCTGACGACGGTGTAGTCGACGCAGAGGTTGTCGACGAGCCCGCCGACGACACGGACAAGAAGTGACGTCGGGTAACTCCGAGCAAGAACCGGTCACTTTCGTGGACAAGCGGAAGATCGATCCCGAGACCGGTGAAGTACGGGAAGGTGACGCAGTTCCGGAGCCCCTCGCGGGCACCGGTACTGCGCCCCAGCCCGGCTCGGTGGACGAAGGGACAGGCGAGATCGTGGTCGAGGCGGAGGACACAGAAGATCCGCGCGACACTCAGGTCGCCGAACTCACTGCCGATCTGCAGCGCGTGTCGGCCGAGTACGCCAACTACCGTCGCCGCACGGATCGGGAGAAGCAGACGGGAGCGGAGAACGCGAAAGCGTCCGTCGTGTCCCAGCTCCTCCCCGTCCTCGACGATCTGGAGCGAGCTCGCCAGCACGGCGATCTCGAAACCGGACCGCTCAAGTCCGTGGCGGACAAGTTGGCGGGGGTGTTCTCGAACATCGGTTTGAGCACCTTCGGGGCCGAGGGCGACGCCTTCGACCCGGCCATCCACGAGGCCGTCTCCCATGAGGGCGACGGCAGCAATCCGGTCGTCGGCACGCTGATGCGTCCGGGCTACAAGCTCGGCGAGCGCGTGCTGCGTACCGCGATGGTCGGTGTGGTCGACAGTGCTTCCGAGGGCACGGCAACAGAAGAATCGGACGCACCCGCGTCCGACGAGCAGTAAAAAGAAATAGCGCGAGAGGAGGAAACGCCCGGTGAGCCAGCGGGAGTGGATCGAGAAGGACTTCTACAAGGAGCTGGGCGTTTCCTCCAGCGCTACTGCAGAAGAGATCAAGAAGGCGTACCGAAAGTTGGCGCGGGACAACCATCCCGACGCCAATCCCGGTAACGCCGCGGCCGAGAACAAGTTCAAGGCGGTCAGTGAGGCGCATGCCGTTCTCGCCGACCCGGCCAAACGCAAGGAATACGACGAGGCCAGGAGGCTGTTCGCGTCCGGTGGCTTCGGTAGCCGCGGTGGAGGCGGATTCTCGCCCGGTGCAGGCGGATTCGGTGGCGGTGGCCAGACCTTCGACGTGGGCGACATCTTCGGTCAAGGCGGTGGCGGCGACGGCGGCATCGGCGATCTGTTCGGAGGTCTGTTCAATCGCGGCGCAGCCCAGCGCCCGCAGAGCAACCGTCCCCGACGCGGCAGCGATGTCGAGACCGAGACCTCGCTGCAATTCCGTGAAGCAGCGCAGGGTGTGACGGTCCCGTTGCGGTTGACCAGTCCGTCGTCGTGCACCACGTGTCACGGCAGCGGCGCGAAGCCCGGAACGAGCCCGCGGGTGTGCCCCAAGTGCAACGGCCAAGGTGTCGTCAACCGAAACCAAGGCGCGTTCGGCTTCAGCGAGCCCTGTGACGACTGCCGCGGGACCGGATCCATCATCGACGACCCGTGCGTCGATTGCCGCGGCACCGGTGTGCAGAACCGCACCCGCACCATCACCGTGCGAGTACCGGCCGGCATCAGCGACGGCCAGAAAGTTCGACTCGCAGGCCAAGGCGAGGCCGGGCTTCGCGGAGCACCGTCCGGCGACCTGTTCGTCACCGTTCGAGTCAAGCCCGACAAGGTCTTCGGCCGCACCGGCGACGACCTCACGGTGACCGTGCCGGTCAGCTACGGCGAACTGGTCCTCGGCACCACACTGTCGGTGCCCACCCTCGAAGGACGCGTGGGCGTCAAGGTGCCACCGGGCACCGTCGACGGCCGAGTGCTACGGGTGCGTGGACGCGGCATCCCGAAGAAGTCCGGCGCAGGCGACCTGATGGTGACCGTCAAAGTTGCCGTCCCGCAGAAACTCGACGATGCTGCTACCGACGCTCTGAAGACCTATCTGGAAGCCGAGAAGGCCAGCGGATTCGACCCGCGGGCCGGGTGGGCAGGTGTGTGATGTCGGTCCCTCCCGAGGGCGGTTCCGCGAAAGCCGGTGGGGCACAAGGTGATCCGGACGCGCAGATCTTCGTGATCTCCGTCGCGGCTCAGCTGGCCGGCATGCATGCGCAGACGCTGCGTACCTACGACCGACTGGGCCTGGTCATCCCGCACCGCACCACCGGCGGGGGTCGACGCTACACACCGCGGGACGTCGCACTGCTCCGCGAGGTGCAGCGACTCTCGCAGGACGAGGGCGTCAACCTCGCCGGCATCAAGCGCATCATCGAGCTCACCAACCAGGTCGAGGCCCTGCAGGCCCGGGTCTCGGAACTGGCGCAGGAGGTAGCGAACGTGCACGCGAGCTATCGCCGTGACCTGGTGCCGATCCAACGCAACGCCCTGGTGGTCTGGAAGCCGAAACACCAGCGCTGAGTTCGCCGCCTTCCCGCAAACGCGCGCGCATTTGTCAGGTGCGCGCAGATTTGCTAGTGATTCGGTCACTATTCCGCGCGCCTTCCCCGCAAACGCGCGCGCGTTTGTCAGGTGCGCGCAGATTCGCCAGTGATTCGGTGACTATTCCGCGCGCGTTCAGCAAACGCGCGCGCGTTTGCGGCATCGGCAGCGGCGAACCCCGCGCGCGTTTGCGAGACACCCGGCATCGACCCCTATCCTGGTGCGCATGCAGGCGTGGAATTCGACAGTCGTTCAGTACCATCGCCTTCGGAACGACCTCGCGGTGATCAGGCTCGAGGGCGACGCGATCCCGTTCAGGGCCGGGCAGTCGGTGTCCGTGACAGTTCCTCAGAACACTGCTCTGACGCGGCGATATTCGCCCGCCCTGCCGCCGTCGGTGGACGGCAAGCTCGAATTCCATGTGCGCGCGGTACCCGCGGGGTGGGTGAGCGGGTCGATCGTCAACGAGACGCGGCCCGGTCATGTCTGGCAGATCAGTGATCCGCAGGGCGGTCTGCACGTCGACGATTCCGGGCGTGACGTCGTCATGATCGCGGGCGGTACCGGTCTCGCTCCGTTGCGCGCGATTCTGCTCGATCTCACGCGCTGGGAGCGGCCGCCGAATGTGACGCTGTTCTTCGGCGGCAAGTCGCCGCGCGATCTCTATGCAAGCGACATGCTGTGGTTGATGGCGGCCGAGTTGCCGTGGCTGACCGTTGTTCCCGTCGTCGATCAGCTGCACGAGCCGTGGGCTTCGGACCGCTGGAACGATCGTATTCACGAGGAAATTGGTTCCAGCACATCATTTTTCGAGCCGGAGCACTGTTGGGAGGGTGCTATCGCCGACGTCGTCGCGGTGCAGGGGCCGTTCCCCGACCGTCAGATCCTGGTGTGTGGTTCACCCGGCATGGAGGCCGCCACCGTGCGCGCCCTCGTCGAGATCGGAACCCCGCTCGCAGACATTCGCCGCTGAAGCCGAAGCAGAAGCCGAAGCGCCGCCCCACCACATCAGGGCAGTCGCAGTATTCGACGCAGATGCGCCAGGTCCTCCGGCGGTAGTGCCGTGAATTCCGGCGGAGGGGCGTCGGCGATCGTGCGGGCTTTCTCGGCGAGGCGGCGTCCGGTGTCGGTGAGTCCGATGATGCGTCGTCGACGATCGTGGGGGTCCTCGGTGCGCAACACCAGTTCTCGCTGTTCGAGTTCGCGCACGTTCAGAGATACGTAGGGCACGTCGGAGGCGAGCAGATCGGCGAGTTCGGTGACCGACCGATCGCCGCCCAACAGCTTGATCAGCAGTTTCGCCCGCAGGAAGCTCATCCCGGTGGCCTCCGCGACGGCCCGTCGAGTGTCGTGTACCTCGAGCATCAGCGCTCGCATCTCGCGCCAGACCTGCGCTGCTTCGCTCGTCATACGAGCACCGGCTGGTCGATACGTTCGGCGGTCGATCGTGCCCATCGGCCGGTGGTGACCAGCGCGAGCACGGTGACGACCACGCCTGCACCGGCGATGACGAACCAGGCGGGCACGGCGGCGGCAGTGAAGCCGTCGGAGATTTCTCCGACGATGCTCGCGGTGACGATCGATCCCATGACGGCCACACCGAGCGACTGACCCACCTGCCTGCTGGTCGACGCGATGGCCGAGGCCACGCCGGCTTGGCTCCGTGGCATCCCGGACACTGCGGTGTTGGTGATCGGGGCGTTGACCATGCCGACGGAGATTCCGAAGATCACGTATGCCGTCGCCAACCAGGTGAAGGATGTCGTCGGCGTCGTTCTGGTGAGCATCAGCGCCGAGATCACGAAGCCGAGGCCGGCCACGAGCAGGGGGATGCGAGCCCCGAGGCTGCCGACGATGCGTCCCGATATCGGCGCGAAAATCAGCGTCATCAGTGCCATCGGCAGAGTGTAGAGACCAGCGTGCAGTGGTGAGTAGCCGCGAACGTCCTGCAGGTACAGCGTGTTGAGGAACAGGAACCCGCCGAGGGACGCGAACGCACACACGGCGATCACCGTAGCGCCACTGAACGGTGCACTGCGGAAGAACTTCAGCTGGATCAGCGGTTCCTCGATTCGCGATTCGACCACCAGCAGCCCGACGAGAGAGCCGATCGCGACGGCACCCGTGAACACGATCAGCGGTGATCCCCAACCCTTCGCGGGACCTTCGATGATGGTGAAGACCAGGGACGCGAGGAACGCGAAGATGAGGAACTGACCTAGCGGATCGAACTTCCTCGCGTGCTCGGCCTTGGATTCCGGGACGAACTTCAGTGTCATCGCCAGAGCGAAGATCCCGACGGGGACGTTGATCCAGAAGATGGACTGCCAGCCGGCGCTGGTGACGAGCACACCGCCGAGTGCCGGTCCCGCGGACATCGAGATTCCGACGACGGCACCCCACATGCCGATCGCGCCGGCGCGCTCTTTGGGGTCGGTGAAGGTGTTGGTGATGATCGACATCGCGACGGGATTCATCATCGAGCCGCCGACGGCCTGCAGCATCCGGAAGGCGATGAGCCAGCCCAGCGACGGTGCGACGCTGCACAGCAGCGAGCCGAGCACGAACGTTCCGGTGCCGATCAGGAAGAAGCGTTTGCGGCCGTACTTGTCGGCCATCGACCCACCGAGCATCAGCAGAGATGCCACGACCAGCGTGTATGCATCGATGATCCATTGCAGACCCGATACCGATGCATTCAGATCTGCGCGCATCGACGGCAGCGCTACGTTGACGATCGTGTTGTCGGTGCTGACGAGAAACAGGCTGAGGCAGCAGATCCCGAGCACGAGATATCGGTGTCGTCGAGTCAGCTCGGCCACGTGCACCTCCGCATATTTGCTTGTACATCTACAACTATTACATTAGTACTCCTAACTTGTTCGACGAGCAAGTGGCGTCGGGCCGGTCGGCGCCCGATAGGGTATGTGTCACAGGCTTGCTCGACCCCCGATACCTGCTCGGTGAATGGAGAAAACAGTGGCTTCCGAGATCGCACCAGGCGACCTGGTTCAGGCGTCCGGGCATGCAGGCCCGTGGAAGGTGCTCGAGATTCGTCAGGGGTTGGCGTTGCTCGAGCATCACGACGGGCATCGGCTGTCGGTCCGTACGACGACGGTCGAGGTAGTGCGTAAGGCATCGCCGCGCGAGGGCTCGGCTCCCCGAGAAGAGGCGGAGTCCGAGAGCCCCTCGCTGTTCGACGAGAGCTGACCTAGCGCCGCCGACCGTCGGCTGCGTACTTCTGCCGTAGCGACTTGGTCATCTGCTTGTATTCCCTCAACTTCTCGCTGCGCGCCCGCGCATCGTGGCGCGACGTTGTCCAGGCGTTCTCCCGCAACAGCTTTCGGTAGTTACCCAGCCGGCGTTCGGATAAGTCGCCTGTCTCGACGGCGGCAAGAACGGCGCAACCGGGCTCGTGTGCGTGCGCGCAGTCGCCGAAACGGCACAGTGCGGCCAGCTCGTCGATATCCGAAAAGGCGCTCGCCACTGCGTCTTCCGATCCTTGTACACCCACCGATCTCAATCCGGGAGTATCGAGCAGGGTCAGTCCCAGTCGTGGTACCGGAATCAATTCCCGACGCACCGTCGTGTGTCTGCCCTTGGCGTCCGCCTCGCGAGTGGTGCCGGTGGCGAACGCGGTGCTCCCGATCAGAGCGTTGCCGAGAGTCGATTTACCCGATCCCGACGGCCCGATGAGCGCGACCGTGCCGTGCAGATGCGCTGTCAGCGAGTCGATTCCATCGGCCGACACCGCGCTGGTGCTGCAGACGGTGACACCCGGCGCGGCGGCCAGTACCGACTCTTCGGTGACGCGTCCGCTGTCGGTCTTGGTGATCGCGACGACGGGTACGCCGCCGCTGCCCCACGCCAACGTGAGGTAGCGCTCGACGCGACCGAGATCGAGGGCAGTGTCCGACGCGACAGTGACCACGACAGTATCGACGTTGGCACCGAGAACCTGTGCGGCCGAGGTCGATCCGGCACTGGCTCGAACTATGGCCGTTCGGCGGGGGAGGACGGCAACGAGCCCGTGGTTCCGGCCGGTGAGTGGCCGGAGTGCGACCCAGTCGCCGGTGCAGGTAGCGGTACCGGTGCCGCGTACTATTCCGTGCTCGGTGACGGCGTCGAATTCACCGCGGTCGACGCGAACCACGCGGGCGAGAACTGCGCTGTGAGAATGCTGTTCGAACTCGTCACGCCAGTGTTGGTCGAGTCCGTATTCGAGTAGAGAAGACATGCGAGAAGTCCTTCGTGGAGGAGGTGTGAGGGCTCGGGTGTGTTCTCGTCCAGGTGGCCACGATGCCCACCTCCTCACTTCTCGCATGCACAAAACCGTCGACGGCAAACTAACAGCCGTCGACGGTGGGGGTAAAGCGATTTATCTGACGAGGTTGGTGCCCTCGGCCGGTTGTGCCAGAGCGGACAGGAACGAGCGAGCCCAGCGGTCGACGTCATGGGCCAGAACCTGCCGGCGCATGGCTCGCATGTGACGCTTACCTGCCTCGGGTTCCTGTTCGAGCGCTCCGGTGATGGCGTCCTTCACACTGTCCAGATCATGGGGGTTGCACAGATACGCCTGGCGCAATTCTGCAGCAGCACCGGTGAATTCGCTGAGAACCAGCGCGCCACCGAGGTCGCTGCGGCAGGCCACGTACTCCTTGGCGACGAGGTTCATGCCGTCGCGTAGGGGAGTGACCAGCATGACGTCGGCAGCGACGAAGTAGGCGAGCAGGTCCTCGCGGGGAATGGGACGGTGCAGGTAGTGGACCACCGGGTGGCCCACCTGGCCGTACTCGCCGTTGATGCGTCCCACCTGCTGTTCGATCTCACCGCGCATGGCGACATAGCTCTCGACGCGTTCACGGCTGGGCGTCGCCAATTGCACGATGACGTTCTCGGCCGGATCGACTCGGCCTTCTTCGAGCAACTCTCGAAATGCGTTGAGCCGAACGTCGATTCCCTTGGTGTAATCCAGTCGGTCGACGCCGAGCATGATCCGTTTCGGATTGCCCAGGTCTTTGCGCAACTGCTTGGCGCGGTCCCGGACGGCCTTCGTGCGCGACTTGGTGTCGAGGTCACCGGAGTCGATGGAGATCGGGAACGCTCCGACGCGTACGGTCCGGAACCCCACCTGGACGACACCGAGCTTGGATCGCACACCGACGGTTCCGCGTGAGGTGGTTCCCCCGGCGAGGCGTCGGGCAAGGTAGAGGAAGTTCTGCGCGCCGCCGGACAGATGGAAACCGATCAGGTCGGCACCGAGCAGTCCTTCGACGATCTCGGTGCGCCACGGCATCTGCATGAACAGCTCGATCGGTGGGAACGGGATGTGCAGAAAGAAGCCGATGGTGAGATCGGGCCGCAGCATCCGCAGCATCTTGGGCACCAGCTGGAGCTGATAGTCCTGAATCCACACCGTCGCACCCTGCGCGGCTGCCTCGGACGTCTTCTCCGCGAAGCGGCGGTTGACTTCGACGTAGGCGTTCCACCAGTCGCGGTCGTACTCGGGCTTGACGATGACGTCGTGGTAGAGCGGCCACAGCGTGGCGTTGGAGAAGCCCTCGTAGTACTGGGTGTATTCCTTCTCGCTGATCGGCACCGGACGCAGGTGCAGGTCGTCCTCGACGAACGGCTCCACGTCGACGTCGGATACGCCGACCCATCCCACCCAGGCACCCTTGTTGGCGCGCAGGATGGGCTCGAGCGCGGTGACCAGCCCGCCGGGGCTGCGCTTCCATCGCGTGCTTCCGTCGGGAAGTGTCTCCAGATCGACCGGCAACCTGTTGGCTACGACGACGAAATCCGAACCCTGCGAGGCGTCAGCCACAACTGTCCAATCCGCTTGTTGATCCCTGGGTAATCAGCCCTGCGAAAACCTGTCAGTCGGTCTTCGCTACGGGGTCTATACCCAGCATCGACAACAACATGCGGCACTCGTCTGCATCGGTCGCATACGCGGCGACGACGCGCTGGGCCTGACTGGCGGTCTCGTACTCGAGTGGGACGATGTCTTCGTCGGCGATGTCGTTATCGGTCGATGTCTTGGCAGGCATGGTGATCTCCGTACTCTCTGCTGGACTTACTCGGTGTTCGCTGGAGCCAACTCTATGTAAATGTGACACCCCATCGCCACTTCCCGATGCCATAGGCTGCAGCGAATGACCGATTCTGTCTCGCTTCACCATGCTCGAAACGTGGTGGAGGCACCTTTCCCGGCCACCGGTGGCGCGATTCTGCGCCGCACCGTACGACGTCGTCGCACCCGCTTGATCGTCTCGTCCCTGCTCTTCGGGGTGCATCAACTGTGCGAAACGATGGTTCCGGTCGCGATCGGTCTGATCGTGTCGCGGGCGATCGACACCGGCGACGTGACGGCGATGATCGTCTCGTTGGTCGGTCTCGCGGCTCTGTTCGTCACACTGTCCTACGCCTGGCGCATCGGTGCCCGCATCATCGTCGTCGCCATCGAGCGTGAGGCCCACGATGTGCGGGTGGAGGTCGCCGGCCGCGTTCTCGACCCACGCGGACTGCGCACCGATCTGTCGGCCGGGGAATTGCTGACGGTCTCGACGTCCGATGCCGAGAAGGAATCGTGGATTCTCGACCTGATCGCGCGAGTCTTCGCGTCCGCAGTGGCGGTGGTCGCGTCCGCGGTGGCATTGCTGATCATCGACATTCCTCTCGGCCTGGCCGTCGTGATCGGCACTCCGGTGATTTTGATCGCGCTCCAGCGTCTCGCCCCGTTGCTCACCCGCGCGGCCACCGCACAGCAGGCCGAGATCGCCGGGGTCTCGGGAATGGCCACCGATCTGGTCAGTGGAGTGCGTCCGCTGCGCGGAATCGGAGCCGAGGACGCCGCGACCCAGCGGTTCGTGACGTCGAGCCGAACGGCACTGGCGGCCACGCTGAGGTTGGCCCGCGCCAACAACGTCTATCAGGGCCTGGCGGCGGCGGTCAACGCGTTGCTCGCCGTCGGAATCGCCGGTACCGCAGGCTGGTTCGCGTTGCAGGGTCGCATCTCGGTCGGCGAGCTGATCACCGTCATCGGGCTCTCGCAATTCGTCATCGAACCGCTGACCGGGTTGTCCAAGGTCCCCGGCGTGGTGGCGATGGTGCGTGGCTCTGCCGATCGGCTCGCACTCGTACTCGGTGCCGACCACGTTCTGCCGAAATCGGATTCCGCTGTGCCCTCGGGTACCGAACTCGCCGTCGACGAGGTCGGGTTCCGTTCGCTCGACGGCCTCACCTTCTCGGCCGCACCCGGCGAGATGCTCGGAATCGTCGCCTACCGGCCGCAGGACGGGGAGGCACTCGCCCAGGTGCTCTCCGGTCAGATCTCCGAGTCCGACTACACCGGAACGGTACGGATCGGCGGCATCGCAACAGGGGACATCGATCTCCGACGCGCCCGCGAGACCGTGCTCGTCGAGCCGCACATCACCGATCTGTTCGCCGGTACCGTCCGCAGCAACGTCACCGCAGGTCGCGCGCAGCCCGACGCCGAACTCGACCGCGTGCTCGAGGCCTCCGCGGCCACCGACGTCGTCGAACTGCACGAAGCCGGACTCGACCACGCCGTCACCGACCGCGGTGCCAGCCTCTCCGGCGGCCAACGTCAACGGGTCGCGTTGGCGCGGGCCCTGTCGGTCGACGCCCCGGTGCTGGTGCTGCACGACCCCACCACCGCGGTCGACGCCGTCACCGAGCACACGATCGCGCGCGGTATCGCCGAGCTGCGACACACCGGCAGCGCCGCGCAGACCACGATCCTGATCACCACCAGCCCTGCGCTGCTGTCGGTGACGCATCGCGTGCTCGTCGTCGACGACGGCCGCGTCGTCGCCGAAGGAACCCACCACGATCTCGCGTCCTCGGACGCGCAGTACAAGGAGACGGTGCTGCGATGACCGCCCCCGAACTTCTTCCCATCGCCACCGGTGCCCGGTCGGGCCGATGGCTGTTGGAACAGCTGCGCCTGCGCAAACTCCGTACCGCGGTGACGCTGCTCCTCGGCGCAGTGGCCGCGGCGATGTCACTTGTGCCGGTCTATGTGCTCGGCGTCCTGGTCGACCGCGTCCGCGACGGGGCCGACTCGTCGACCATCGTGGGGGTCGTCGTCGTGATCGCGGTGGCAGCGGTCATCGGCGGTGTCGTCACCGGTTTCAGCGGCTACCTGATCAGTACCCTCGGCGAGGGCATCCTGGCGTCGCTGCGTGAGGCCGTCGTGCGACGCGCTCTCCGCCTGCCGGTGGCCACGCTGGAGCGAGTGGGCAAGGGCGACTTGCTCTCCCGCGTCGGCGACGACGTCGCAGTGATGGCCAAGTCGATCGGCGAAGTGATTCCCCAGCTCGTCGGAGCATTCCTGCTGGTGTGCCTGAGCATGATCACGATGCTCGGAATCGACTGGCGTCTGGGGCTTGCCGGTCTGGTGGCATTGCCGATGTACGTGCTCGCGCTGCGCTGGTATCTGCCCCGATCGGCTCCGCTGTACGCGGCCGAACGAGTCGCTATGGGCGAGCGGGCGCAATCCTTCGTCAGCAGCATGCAGGGCGCAAAGACGGTGCGCGCCTACGGACTCGAAGCGGAGCATCTCGGTGAGGTGGATCGAGCGTCGGCGAAAGCCCGCGACATCGGCGTCGACGTCTTCCGGCTGTTCACCCGTTTCGGCTCACGCAGTAACCGCGCCGAATGTGTCGGCCTGTCGGTGATCCTGCTGGCCGGATTCCTGCTGGTACGAGGCGATTACGTGACCGTCGGCGGGACCACGGCCGCGGCGCTGCTGTTCCATCGCCTGTTCAATCCGATCGGCACCCTGCTCTTCACGTTCGACGACATCCAGTCTGCCGGAGCTTCTCTGGCCCGACTGGTCGGTGTCGTCGACATTGCCGACGAGCGGCCGGTGGGCGACGGTTCCGTGCCTGCCGACGCCACCCTCGATGTCGTCGACCTGCGCCACTCGTACGACGGGGGTCACGAAGTACTGCACGGGGTCGACCTGCGTGTCGACGCAGGTGAGACGGTCGCGCTCGTGGGATCCACCGGTGCCGGGAAGTCGACGATCGCGGCCATTGCGGCCGGGTCGATGGCGTCGACGTCGGGCACGGTTCGTGTCGGCGGCGCGTCGCTGGACTCGTTGGGCCACCAGGGTTTACGCCGGCATGTCGCGATCGTCAGCCAGGAAGTGCACGTCTTCGCCGGCCCTCTGATCGACGACGTGTTGCTCGCGGCACCGGACGCCGGCCGCGACGACGTGGAAGACGCACTGCGGACCGTCGGTGCCTGGGGATGGGTCGAGGCGCTCGAGAACGGCCTCGACACCGCCGTCGGCGAGGGCGGTCACCAGTTGACCGCGGCGCAATCGCAGCAATTGGCTCTGGCGCGGCTGGTTCTCGCCGATCCGGCTGTCGCGGTGTTGGACGAGGCCACCGCCGAGGCCGGCAGCTCCGGTGCCCGTGAGCTCGAACTGGCTGCGGAGGCGGCGACGAGAGGCCGCAGCACATTGGTCGTGGCGCATCGCCTCACCCAGGCCGCTGCCGCCGACCGCGTCGTGGTGCTCGAGCACGGAAAAATCGTGGAGCAAGGTCCGCACGACGAGTTGGTCGCTGCCGGTGGGCGTTACGCAGAACTGTGGGAGGCGTGGCAGGGACGCTGATTGCTATAGCAATTTGCCTATAGCTATTAGTTTTGGCTACGGTGTCCTCGGAAGATGGAGGAGGCCGACATGGCACGCGCAGGATTGACCGCGCAGCGCATCGTGGCAGCAGGAGCGGATCTGGCCGACGAGGTCGGCTTCGATCGCGTGACTGCCAGTGAGTTGGCGCGACGCTTCGACGTCAAAGTGGCGAGTCTGTATTCGCATCTGAAGAGCGCGCATCAGCTCAATGTCGGCATCGCTCTGCTGGCGTTGGAGGAATTGGCCGACCGGGTGGCAGAAGCGTTGGCGGGCAGGGCAGGCAAGGACGCGTTGGTAGCAGTGGCCGACGCGTACCTGGTCTATTCGCGCGAACATCCCGGCCGGTACGCGGCCACTCAATTTCCTCTCGACCACGAGACGGCGATCAACAGTGCCGGGGTGCGGCACTCGGCGATGATGAAGGCAATTCTTCGTGGGTATCACCTGAACGAGGCCGATCAGGTGCACGCTGTTCGATTGTTGGGCAGTGTCTTTCACGGTTTCGCCAGCCTCGAAGCGGCCGGCTCGTTCGCTCACAGTGCACCCGACTCACAAGAGTCGTGGGCCCGAATCCTCGACGGAATCGACACACTCCTACGGCAATGGAGGCAGGAACCATGAAGCCGATCTCCGAACGCGACATCAGATCGTCGTTCGTCAACTCGTCCAAGGGTGACGCCACTCGGCTTTCCCTCCCCGATATGTTCGACGAAGTGCCGTGGGAGGATCTCGATTTCCTCGGCTGGGGCGACCCGAAGCTGGCGGGACGAAGCTACATCGTCGTACCGCAGGAAGATCGACTCCGTGGAATTGCGTTGCGATACAAAGCGGGTGGACCGCGGACTGCGCAGATGTGCAGCATCTGTCTCACCACCCACGCCAACGGCGGTGTGTCGCTGATGGCCGCTGCGAAGGCAGGGGAGTCCGGGCGACGCGGCAACACCGTCGGTACCTACATCTGCTCGGATCTCGCATGTTCTCTGTACGCACGCAAGAAGAAAACACCGGCCCTGGGACGACAGTTCAAGGAGGACTTCGACGTCGACACCCGCACGGCGACGGTGAAAGACAATATCGACGCATTCCTCGCTCGCATCGTCAGCTGATCGTCGCTCCGCTCCCGTCGTGCGCGTTGTGCGCCCTCAGAGGTACGCACAACGCGCACGACCTAGCTCTTTTGGCTGGACCGCTGCGGGCGCAATGCTGTGAAAAGCCAGGCCGCTGCCGCGACAATTGCAAGTCCCCAGCCCGCAATGCCGGCCCCGGGGAAGTCCAGTCTTGGGACGGCTAGAACCCCGAAGATCACCAGAGTGGCGAACAGCGGCGAGAGTCTGTGCCGGGCGCGGTTGAGTGGACTGGACTCGGGTCCCGTTTGTCGCATGCGCATCTACCCGCCTCGTCGATGTGTTCGGCGAACCTACAGTAAACCGGGCAGTCGGGCTTCGCTGGTGCGCCCCGGTCGATGCTCTCAGAGTGTGGCACCCAACGGTTGCAGCGCGCACCAGCCCCGCACCGAGAACACGGTGCGGGGCTGGAAGGGGTTGTAGCTGAGCTCGATTCGAGAGAATCGGGCTGTCAGTCCTTGTTCTTCTCCGCGATGAACAGCTTCTCGATGCGCTCTGCCTCGTCCTTCTTGGCGTCGGCTTCCTCGGATCGCTTTGCGGCCTCGGCCAATTCGGCCTCGGACGGTGCTGCAGCCAACTTCTCCTGCTTGTCGACCTGAGCCTGCTGAGTCTTCTTGCGGTCCTCGGCTGCCTTGGCCGCCGCGGCAGCTTGCTCGTCGGCCTTCTTCTTCTTTGCAGCCGCTTCGCGTTCGGCTTCCTTAGCGGCCTCGCGCTTGCGCTGCTCGGCTTCCTGTCGCGCGTCGCGGGCCGCTTCCTGGGCTGCGGCGTCGGCGGCCCGCCGGTCCTGCTCGGCGGTCTCACGAGCCGTCTTCAGGTCGGCGTCCGCGGCAGTCTTCTTCGCACGTGCCTCGGCGTCCAGGCGTGCTGCTTCGGCGCGGTTCTCGGTGCTGTCGACCAGAGTCTCACCGCGATCGGCAAGACTCCTGTCTCCCAACAGGTTTCCGACAGCACGATCGAGGGATCCGAGCGTGTGCTCGTAGGCGAGCCGCGCCGGTGATTCCGCATCCATCTTCACGACGACGTTGGTCTCGATGAGCTGCAACGGAATTCGTGCGATCTTGTACTGAAGTCTCAGGATGGTCAGTGGTAGGGCCAAAACACTCATGTAGTCGAACTCCTAGATCAGCAGTGGTGGGTCAAGCCTGGTTGCGAAGCTCTTCGGCTTTCTTGCGGTCGGCTTCGGCCTGCAGCAACGCTTCCTGGTGCTTTTGCGCAGCCACCATTTCGTCCGCATCTGCCGCGGCCTGCTCGGCTTCGCGCTCCTCGGTCGCTTCGATCTGTTCGGCCGTTGCGTCGACCTCGGCCGCCGCTCGTTCCTGCGCCACGGTCTCACGCTTGTTCTGCTCGGCCGCGGCCACCTGGGTCTCTCGAACGCGGTCTGCGTTCGCCTCGGCAACTGCCGCGTTCTCTTCCGCGGCCTCGCGTCGACTGTCTGCCGCAGTCCGCACGTCGGCCAGCTCCTCCGCGGCCTCGGTGGCCTGCGCATCGGCGACGCGTTCGGTGGCCTGCGCCTCCTTGCGTTCGCGAGCCTGAGCGGCCTGCAACTGGCCCTCGGCCGTCAACGAGTCGTTGCCGGTGACAGCGCCGACGACCTCTTTGGCTTTGCCCTTGATCCCGTCGAGCATTCCTTTGCGTGCTTCGCCCGCTACGTTCTCGTCAGTCATGTAACTGCAGGTACCCACTGGCTGTTCGAGTAACCCCACGTCGACGTCGGACGATACGATCGCCGACGAAAGCATCATCAGTGAGGAGACGTATGCCTATCGCGAAGATCAACGGCATCGACGTGAACTACCAGGTCAAGGGCAGTGGAGACCTGGTAGTTCTGATAATGGGCACCGGCAGTCCCGGCCGAGTGTGGGAACTGCATCAGGTACCGGCCCTCCTGGCGGCCGGCTACCGGGTGTGCACCTTCGACAACCGCGGTATCGCGCCGTCGTCGGAAAGTGCGACCGGTATCACCATCGACGCCATGGTCGCCGACACCGAGGGCTTGATCGAACTGATCCGCGACGGTGCCGAGAAGGCCTTCGTCGTGGGAACGTCGATGGGTTCTCGCGTCGCACAGGAGTTGGCTCTGAAGCGTCCCGATCTGGTTCGCAAGGCGGCATTCCTGGCCGGGCACGCGCGGGTCGACGAGTTCCAGAAGACGCTCGCCCAGGGTGAGCGGGCGCTGTACGACAAGCGCGTCGAGCTGCCGGGGACGTACTCGGCCGCGGTGACGGCGGTGATGAACCTGTCGCCCGCCACGTTGCGTGATGCGCGAACGGCTCGCGATTGGCTCGACCTGTTCGAGTTCTCGGCATCCTCACCCTCCGCCGGGGTGCGCGCGCAGCTGGGCATGGACGACGATTTCGATCGCACCAACGCCTACCGGGCAGTGTCGGTGCCGTGTCTGTCGGTCGGGTTCGCTGACGATCGGATGATCCCCGCCTACCTGGGCAAGGAGCTCGCCGACGCGATTCCGGGGGCTCGATACGTGGAGATCGCGGACGCCGGGCACTACGGATATCTCGAGCGGCCCGAGGCCGTCAATGCGCACTTGCTCGACTTCTTCAAGGCCTGACGCCACCTGAGCACGACCTGCGTTGCTAGGGTCGTGTGGCACCTCACGGTGCAGACTTACCAATCAAACGTTCGCGACGAGTGAGGCGAGATGAGTACCAACCCGTTCGATGACGAAGACGGACGCTTCTTCGTGCTGGTCAACGACGAAGATCAGCATTCGCTGTGGCCGACGTTCTCCGAGGTCCCTCAGGGGTGGCGTGTCGTCTTCGGTGAAGACACCCGCGCTGCGTGCCTGGAGTACGTCGAGAAGAACTGGACCGACATGCGTCCGCGCAGCCTGCGTGAGGCCATGGAGGCCGACGCAGCTGCCCGCGCAGGTGCTGAGGGAACCCCCAGCACCGAGGCTTGAGTTCCGCCTTCTACGAAGGTCTCGTACCGCGCCGCCGACGAACCGTCGGTCGGCGCGGTTCTTCTCTGCGGCGAAGCGTCGGGCGCAGTAGTTCCTCGGTGCGTGCCAGGATCCGGGGTCGACGCAGTGTCCGCGCACCCCACTCGCCCAATGTGACGCCCGCAGCCAGACCACAGCCGATGCCGAACGCCGCGAAGAGCGAGCTGATACCGAGCAGCAACTGGTCGTTGAGAATCGCGTACAGACCTCGGTAGAGCGAGAGACCGGGCAGCAACGGAGTGATACCGGCGACGGCAACGATGAGCGGCGGAATGAGCGCTCGACGTGCAAGGAGACCACCGGCGAATCCGACGACCGTGGCCGCGATGGCAGACGCGATGATCGGACCCACAGCCAACGTCTGCGACATCAAGTAGACGAGCGCACCCGCGAAGCCGCCCATGAACGCTGCCGTCAGTGCGCGCCGCTCGGCGTAGCAGGCGAGCGCGTAGAACAGTGACGCGGCAGCGCCGGCCAGGACCTTGGTGGGCACCTGTGTGATGTCCGGGGGAGGCAAGTTGCTGATCTGCGGCAGATCGCTCCCGATCAGGGCCGCCAGCCGCAGCGATGTGGCGACGCCGGCAATGATGCCGCCCGTCATCATCAACACTTCGAAGAATCTGGCCGACGCGGTGATCGGTGCCCCGGTGATCGCGTCCTGTACCGAGCCGACGAGCGAAAGCCCCGACAGCAGCACCGTCACCCCGGCACCGATGATCACCGACGGGGAGATGTCGATATTGAGCTGATCCTGAAAGTTGTACAGAGTGATCGCCGGGGTGGCAGCGACGAATCCGCCGACCACCTGCTGAAAGAAGAAGGGCAGTCCGGCGCGGTTGAGGATGCGGCCGATTCGGTCGATCACCATCGTCGTCAGGAAGCTGACGACCGCGACCAACGCGCCGCCGCCGAGCAACACACCGATTGCCGCCGCCATGCCGGCCCACGCGAAGGTCGCGATCCACCGGTTGTACGGGTGCGGGGCCGAGGTGATCTCGTCGAGGCGATCACGCGCGATGCTCGCCGGGACCACCTTGACGCGCACCGAGCGAATGAGGCGGTCGACCGCGGCCAGCCGTGTGAAGTCCATCGAGCGGTAGTGAACGATGCGCATCGTCGACGCAGGCGGCCGCGTCGGACCGCGATGTGCGCTCAGCGTGATCGAGTTGTACGTGACGTCGACATCGCATCGTGCGAGGCCGTACGTCGCGGCGATGAACTGCACCTGCGTCGCCGTATCCACCGCAGACGTGCCCGACGCCAACAACACCTCGCCGACACGAACCGCCAGCTCGAGGACCTCGGCGACCGTCGCGTCGTCCGTCAGATCGATAGGGCGAAGAGGTGACGGCGCGGCGGTCGGTGTATCGATGGTGGCCCGACGCTCACCGGTGAGACGGCTCAGCGAAGCCGTCAGGTCTTGCAGGAAAGTCATGACCGTCTTTACGTTGCTGGGGTGATCCACCGACAAGGTACCTGTTGTCGCTGAGCGTCCGATGAACGGTATGCTTGGCTCGCTTCACTGCCTCCTTAGCTCAGCGGTAGAGCACTCGCCTTGTAAGCGAGCGGTCAACGGTTCAATCCCGTTAGGAGGCTCGTTCGGACGGCTCTGACCAGCGAAAATGGTTGGGGCCGTCTCTTTTTGGCCTGTTGTGGCCGCTCGTTTCGCGAGTGAGCCCGGTTCGTCCACCTGGGTTTGCGTGTCACTTATGACCTGGGGATTTGCCGGTTCGTCGGCTCGATTCGGCGTTCGGTGTCACAGAATGTCACAACTCGTTGCTAACTCCTCGGTGAGCGTTCGTGTGGATGTAGGTGGATACGCTCGGACTATGCGGGAGGTTGTCGGACCGAATTGCGGTGTCAGTTCTGTAGGCCTGGCCCTACGTATCCGACACTCGACGGAGGTGACTGCGGCGAGAAGCGATGTTCGACGCCGTCATACCGGTTACCTCCCGAGTTCGCTCGCCGTTCGATGCGGATGGTGCGGGCCTCGACGGCGGCCGAGATCTACGCGCAACCGCGGGCCGAGCTTGCGCGGCTGACGGACTTGGGTCTGCTGCACCGAGTGGCGACGGGCTTCTACGTGGCGGTGCCAGACGACCTGTTCGGGACCGGGTGGATGCCTGGATTGGAAGCAGCGGCGGCCGGTATCGCGGGTTCGGCTTACAGCGCCGACGGTGCCGTCGTGATGGGGGTCAGTGCGGCGCGTATGCACGGTGCGATTCCGCGGGCGTTGGCGACGGCGGTGGTGGCTGTGCCGACACGGCACGATCCGATTCGGTTGGCGGATCGTCAGGCGCTGGTTCGGTTCGTCGTGCGCGACACGGCGCGTCTGGATGCGGGGCGGATCGACGTGGAGTGGGTGCGGTGCTGGTGACTACGGCGGACCAGACGGTATTGGATCTCGTGAGGCGCCCGGGGCTGGGTGACGCCGAGGATGAGATGTGGCCGGCGGTGGAGCAGTTGTATCGACGGTGCGATCCAGATGTGTTGGCCGAGCTCGCTGGGGCTCAGAAGATGCGAACGACGTTGACGCGGCTGCAAGATCGGTTGGGGAGCGAGGGTGAACCCCGGCGAGTTGGCTTCGGTGGCTGAGTGTTTCGGTGTCGCGCGCACCCAGGTCGAGCGGGATCATCTCATTTAGCACAGGCGCGTCTATCTGAGTGTGCATTTCGCGGACCGGGTTTTATTCGTTGGCGGAACAGCTTTCGCTCGAACGCATCTGGTCGATGGTCGTCTCAGTGAGGACATCGATCTAATCGCGGTCGGTTCCAGATCTGAGGTCGCTCGTGATCTCGACCGCGCACTCCCGCGCGCAGTCATGCGCAGTCATGCGCAGCCACGGGCGACTGGTGTGGGAATCGGCGATCAGCGAGGTGCCTGAGCATCTCGGTGCAGTGTTGAGGTCGCAGTCTGGACGGCGGTCAAGGTGCAGTTGCTGTCGGCGGAAGGTCGCCCAGCATGGCCTCTGAGAACTGGCAGCTCGAGCAGCGGTACGAGGATGCACTCGGAGCTGAGTTGACGGTGCCCAACCTGCCCGCGTTCGTTGTGGGTAAGACGGCCAGCTGGTGTGATTGGCGAGCGTCGCGTGATCTGTGGGACTTGTAGGAACTGAGTCGGATTGGGGCATTCGGGCCGGACGTGGCCGACTTGTATCAGAGGTTCGGACCCACGAACAAGCTGCCAGGTGAATGGCAATTCTCGGATGCTCCGACCGAATCGGATTGGGAAAGCCAACTATCGGGACAGACGCGGTTGACCGTCACAGCGCGAGAGGCTGCAGCCGAGGTTACGGAGGTATGGGTCGGACTACATCGGATGTGACCCTTGAGTTGCTGCCGCTTCACTGGTCCAGGCGCACTTCGATGGCCCGGAAAGGATGGGCGATGCCGGGGCTGGTGTTGCTCACGTAGTCGACCTGGACTTGCTGCCCGACGCGTAGCTCGAAGTTGCTCGTCCCTTAGACGTCGACGATGGAGCGGGACGTCATCCAGCATCCGCCCGCGATGTCGGGCGATTCGAGGACACCGAATCTGCCCTCACGATTCCACGACTGCACGGTAGCGGCCGTCGTACGCACGTCCGTATAAGGAAGCGGCATTTGCACGAGCATTGCGGCTCGGGGAATCAAGCCAGCCGGATCGAGGACCGCTGACCAGTAACCCGAGTCGACGTTCAGGTGCAGAGTCAGTGCAGGGCCACCTTCTTCGGCAACTCGCACGAGCTCGTCGTGTCCGACGAGCTCGTGTACGGAGCTGTAGTCGTTCTCCGTTAAGTGTTCGAACAGTCGTCGGAGTTCGTCGATTTCAGTGACCTGGTGTTGGCGGATCGCACTGTATTTGATCAGGGTCCGATGAAACCGCGAAAGTGCCGGTGTCGATACGTTTCTCGCAGCAGCCTCGACCAGTTCGATGACTCCCACGAATCGTTGAGGCGGCGGGGCCGGAAATCCGCGGAAAATTCCGTCGTCGTCGGCGCTGTCCGCGAAGGACTCAAAGTCCATGTTCGCGATCGACAGGTTGTTCTCGACGCTGCACATCTCGGTCGGGATGACCCGAAAGGTTCTGCCACGCGGCCGTTCCGGATAGTCAGGTCCGGTGTAGACGGCGACGATGGGCATCTCCGGGTTGGTCACGGTCTCCACATCGACGAGAAAGGCGTAGTACGGCGGTGGGTCGCCGATCAGCCCGAGGAGCCCGTCGACCGTCAACCCGTCGTAGTCGCGGTTGTCTATGCAGGTGAGGTACGCGGCGAACTCCGTACCGTCACCTTGCGGAACGGGAGCCATTGCGGCGACGGCGATGTTGCGCTACGAGGCGTCGTCGGTGAAATCGATACGGATCAGCAGGGATTCACCGCCGAGGTGGTCTGTCAGTACTTCACCGGTTCCGAGGGTGGCGAGTACTTCCTTCTCTCGGCGGTCGGATTCTTCGGCGGCGAGTTCGGCGGTGATCTCAGCAGGGGCACGCTCGGGCGGTTCGACGGGGACGATCGATTCGACGATGCGTGCGCAGTCGCTGGGATCGATCTCCTGGTAACTACGGATCTCGTAGGTCCACTCTTCGAGTGCCTGTCGATATCGTTCCGGTGTAGCGTCGTTCGGCCATTCGAGGGTGGGCTCGCCGATCGCGGTCACCCAGCGGCGCAGTGTGAACTGGGGCGAGTGCCCACTGATCGACAGGCTCAGTTCCCCGGTACGGGGGTCACCGGACAGCAATTGCGTGTTCGTGGTGATCGGCAGCCATGTCGGCGGTGCCTGCGGGATTTCGGCGAGCGCACGTTGGCGTTCCTCATGCTCGCGATGATGCTGTGCGATCTCGTCCTCAGCGGGCCGTGACGGACCGGTCCAGGTGAACAGGACAGGGTCGAATTCGGCATCGAGAGTTGGGTTGTCGAGTTCCATCCACTCATCGCTACGTTGCCACCGGACTGCGACGCCGAGTCGGGCGTCGAACACGTAGGTGACCGGCTCGTTCGCGTGCTCATCCCGGGCAGTGACTTCCCAACCGGCGCGGCCGCGAACGGTGACAGCTCGGGGGACGCCGGGGTCGACGAATCGCTGATCGTCGAATCCACTCCGCGCGCGGGGCGGAAATGCGTCGTATGCCCGAAGCAGTACCGACGGTTGGCTGGCGCCCATCACCGCGTACATGGTGTTCGGTTATTTCACAGCGTGGACCATGATGTCGTCTGCACCGATTGACCAACGGCCTGTGGGGTTTTCGATGAAAGTCGGCTCGCCCGCTTCGTTCTCGTATCGCCACATCGAGTCGGGGGTGTGCAGTACTCGTCGTCGTGACCCGTCGGACCGGTGAACGATTGCCAGGACGTTCCGTCCGATCGAGCTGTAGTTCGACCCTCGGACCTGTTCCCACGTCGGACCCATGATCAGAACGTACCCGACGGTACGACCGTCGTGAAGGTGGTTGTCGCTTTGCCTTTCAATGCAATTGGTCGCAGGTCGTCCGGCCGGGCGGCTCGCAAACAATGGTCGCAACGAACTGCATCGAGGACGAAGTGCGAACGAAGTCCGCTCCGTTGCAGACCTTGTAGGCGAGCCTCAGTGACCAGCGTCGAACAGTGCGTGCGTGACCGGTACGCGTCAGTGACCGGTGTCTACCCTGCGGGCGCGGTGTGCGGTGTCCACGCGTTTCCGTCCCAGTAGCGGAGGATTCCGTTGCGATCAGGATCCGGGTACCAACCAGCGGATGCATGCGGGGGCGGCGGGACCGTTGAATGTGACGTTGCGGGCGGAGGCGGAGTGGGTGCTACCAGTGCGTCGTCTATCGCTTGACGTAATGCCAGCATGTCGCGGACATGCCTGCGCTCCAGGGTGACGGCGTTCTCGCTTTCACCCGTTCGTCGAGATGCCGATGTGAAGCGTGAATTCACCTCGATGCCACCTGGAATGGTGAATTCGATGTACCCGAGGACGAACGGTGTTGGCTTCTTGAATTGAATTGCTTGTATGGAAGACAGTGCGATTCGCTTCTCTCCGACACCGACCGACAGTCTGGCCATCAATCCGCTTCGCTCGATGGTGACGTATCGACCGTCGAAGCGGACGACGCCGTTGAAGCCAGCTGCAGCGATCATCGGAACGGGCTCCTCTTCATCCGCAGGCGACGGCTTCCAGCTTGTCGCCCTGTCCGTGGCTCAACAGACAATACCGACAGAGCCAGCTGCTCCGGTACGAACCGATGTTTTCGCGACGCGACCGTGCCCGTTCGATCGTAAGGCGGACGTGGGGGCTTGGTTCGCTGAAGAGTGTCGAAGCAGGGGATCGGTGGACTGAATGGTGGCCAGACCTCGTGACCGTGCTGACTTTGTCGGCGCGTTCTATCCGGCACGTCTCTGAGGTTCGGGTCTCGATGTCACATGGTGTCGCAAGTCGGTACCTCCAAGAGTGGATTCGGATGGTCCCGCTTGGACAGTCGGCACAGGTCAGAGCCTCTGTGGTGGTTACGTGCGGACGGATCTGGTGGTCTCGCAACATACTTGTCAGCGAGCGGTCAACGGTTCAATCCCGTTAGGAGGCTCCAAGAAAAAGGGCATCTACAATTTCGGTAAGCCGAGTAGGTGCCCTTCTCGCGTTGTCACTACCCGGCGTCAGTGTCACAAAAAGTCACAAGTGCTTGCAAACTCGCTGCAGCGACTTTCAGTGCATCGTCCTGCGAACGTGTGCACGTGCGCATGGTGAAGGATCTGTCACTGTGGCCGAGCCAGGCGGAGATGACGGCAATCGGGACACCTTGCAGATGCATCAGGGTGCCGCATGGCGCGCATCGTGCAGTCGGATAGGGAAGACCTACACCGTTGTTCAGATCGCTCGCCAGTAGTCCGAGATCGCGTCCGGGTGGTACGCCCGTTCAGCTTCGTCGCAGACGACGTGATCGCCGGGTCCGTATTCCTTTCGCCGAGTGCCAGACATTCCGCCTTTTGTCGCTTGCTCGCTGCCTTTAACGCCGCAGTGAGGTTCGGCGTCAACGGCAAGGTGCGGATCGAGTTCTCAGTCTTGGGCGCGCCGTCGACAGCCTTGCCGTTCGCTGACCCGATTGTGGCCGATGGTGACGGTGCCGCCTTCAAGTCGACGTCAGTCCAGCGGAGGTCGCAGATCTCGCCCACGACGTAGGCCGGACAGTGCCAGGTGCCACGCGTGCCCGTTGCGATCTTTGTCAGCAGAAGCCAGGAGCTTTCTGACCTCATACTCGGTAAAGGTCTGCATCTCCTTCTTCTGGTTCGGGACACGGACACCCAACGCCGCAAAGTCACGAATAAGATGGCCCTGCTTCATCAGGCCGGTGAGTGCGGCCGAGATAACGTTCAGCATCGGGTTGATCGACTGGGAGCTCCGCATCTTCCCCATCTCACCGTCGGCCATGTGAACCTTCCCTGCGATGAGGTCTAAGACCAGGTCGTCAAGGTGTCGCTTGGAGAGCTTCTGAATCGCCTAGGTGCCATGACGATTCCGAAGCGGCTGTAGCGCGTGCGTGTGCACCGAGAGCGTGGTCGGTCGGATTCTTCTGCCCGCCAACCAATCTGAACAAGCCTTCTCGACAGTGAGTGTAGACGCGGTAACGTACACGCCCCCCGTTACCTGATCGAGAATCTCGCCCAGAGCCATCCTGGCTTCCTTCTCTGTTCGGCAGCGCTTGCGGGTCTGAACGCGCTTGGTGATGGTGACGAGGTTGCCGTCGTCGTCCTCGGTGACTACATCGCGGGTGCCGGCGTCGACGGTGACCTGGTACCGCATGACGGGCTTCCCGGTCACGCGATCGGTAACGGTGATCTTGTTGGTTTAATGAGAGAGTTTTTGCCTAGCTATCGGATTCACCATCATCGATGCATCCGCCGAGTTCCTTGGTTCGCTTCTCTAGAGCAGCTACCACCCAGTCTGCTCCATCGAGTTTTTCGTCGGATCTCGGTGAGTTGAACAGCGGAAGCCTATACGGCGCGTAGCGCTACTGATACGAGATCACTGGCGTCGTCGCGTTCCCTCGAAAGCTTCATGAGTTCCATCTTTTCGGCTGGTGAAGAACGTGAGTCGCTTACTCTCGCCGATTCCGTCTAGCGACGTTCGCCACTGAACCAGCGTGCAGCCCCAATGCGGCTTGTCGTGAGGCCAGGTATGACATCAACCTGCACCGTCAGGCGTGTTGGGGTGCAGAGGCATGATCGGGGGGTTTGTATGGTAGGGCGAGTGGATCAGGATCGCCAACCGAGGTAGGTCGGAGAGTCTGGGCGTTCCGTCCCTGTTCATTCGTGGCTTCGCGGTGAAACCGCAGCGAAACCAGCCGCCGTAATCGCAAATGAACGGATGAAGGCCGCACCGCGAGGTGAGAGCGGGGCTGAGTCTCTAACCTTGGAAGTATCTAGATTGTCTTTGAGAGGGATGCAATGCCAGAGTTTGAGCGCCAGGGTTCACACGCAGCGTGGATCGAATCAGGTGTTGTCGATCTACGACCATGGCCACCATTGCGACGCCCGGCAGACCATGCAGCATCGCTCCTGCAGTGGCTTGAACACGCGGATCTGATGGGAAGGCAGCCGTTACCTGAATCGTTAAATAGTGCAGTCGATTGGCTTAGTCTTGCAGCGGGTCTTACGCAAATCGAGATCAACCTGTTGCGGCGCGACAGCTACCTATGCTCTCACGCCGCCGCCTACGGCGAAGCAGAAAGTGAATCAACATCTCAGCATTTGACCGAAGCGACCAGGCTACTCTACGTGTGCTGCGCCCTCGAAAATATCGTGAATCATTTGTATCCTGACCTCGATGAATCAGCAATGCTGCTCACGCGGAGGGCTGTGGAAAGACAATCAAGCACCCTGCCTTATTTGATGCAAGTTCTAAGCCACCTTGAGCTCCACGTTCTCCAAGACCCTGTGCTATCGAACAACGCGAAACTTAAGAGGGCATTCACTGGCGACCTCGACAAACATGTTCAGGCGTCCATAGTGACGCGTGTCGGATTTCAGATGCGGCACAGCTTCGCTCACGGCGTACGGCATCCCAAAGTGCAGCCAGAGGCAACAGTCGACTCCGGACAAGGGCGGTGGGGTCAAGGGGGGAAAGAGCAGGTGTGTCTATCCACTTTGGGGACCACCTGCCTTCTTTTCGCGATTCAATACATCCTTCGCAGTGTGATCCCGACGCTATCGATCAACCCCAGTTCTGCGGTGCAGCTCGCGGATGATTGGTGGGTTCCAAGCAAGAACGGAACGAGGCAGTATCTGGTTGAAGCTTCTCTGGATGACTGCCTTTCGTTACTTCACCTGGACTATGACTAGGTCACAGCTAGCGCGTCAGGGATCTTCCGTAGCTAGATAGTTTCTCAACCACCTGCCTGTGCCTCAATGAAAGTGGGCGGTAGGAGTTCAATTCCTAAGCCTCCGCCGAAGGGAACCCCTGCGAACTGCTGAGAAGCGGTACAGAGGGGTTCCGTTTTCCTCATGCAGCAAGAGAACAGTAAGACTCCGCCCCCGCCTCCGGAACGCCGCCAGTTCCGGTGCCGATGGTGGTGAGGCATCGCAAGAATCTTTCAGTGCGCCAGAAGGAGCGAGTTAACCGGTGATTTAGTTCGGTCCGTCGAGACGCCGAACTCGTAACCGATCCAATCGGAATCGATGATCGGTGGGGTGCCGCGAACGAGGCACCCCACCTGTCTGTCAGTCTTCCTTGATCGCTTCCGTCAGGTATGCCTTGGTGAACTTGCCCCAGTCGGAACGCAGTTCCTCGAAGATGCTCGGGTTGGGGTTGAGGTTCTCTGCTTTTGCGTAGGCGAGGACGAGCAGATCCATCGCTTTATCTGCCTTACGGATCAGAGCGATTAGTTCCTCTTCACTTGTTCCATTCGTCCCTTCCAACGCAACCCTTCTGATCGGGAGGAAGACATCGCGCCACAGAGGATGACGCTGGTTGATCTTCACGATCGCCTTGCCGTTGAGGTGCTCGATGTCGAACATTTCCGATCCCGGCCATGCCGCGTCGACCATGGTGATCGGCTTCGCCTTGACCTGCTCGCGAATCTTGTCGATGGCTTCGGTCTTCTCGTCCTGATTCAGCTGAAGATCCTCGACAAGATCCGTGAACATCTGCTCGGCCTGCTCTTCGGTGACATCGTGCCCCGCTTGCCCACGCGGACTGGTCTTGTCGACCGTGGCGACGGTGTCGGTGGCGGCATCGTGTGCGCCTGCCGCCGCGCGTTCCTGGGTTTCCACATCTCCCCAGTGTTCGCGAATCTTCTTACGCGCCTGGCGGACAGGACGGTCCAGCCATGCCCGGAGTTCACTGCGCAGCTTGTCCACCGGGACCGCGCCGTGCTTGACGTTGCGGACCTGGAAGAACTCGTCGAGTGCGGCGGGGAACCGGATTTCGATTCCGAAATACCGATCGACCTTCTCGATACCGGCCGGAAGAAGGCGCGGAACGATGCCGTAATTGATCTCACGGCCGTTGCGGACCATGCTGATCTTCCCGGCGCGGTCGGGGAGATCGAATTCCTTGATGTCCCGACCCAAATGATCGTTACGTCCACCGTCACCAGACTTGTGCCGGAATTCGGCGGGTGCCAGACTGACCGTGACGTGGATGCTGTGCCCGTCGACGATCTCAATGTCTCCTTCGTCAATCACTTCTCCGCGGACGGTAGCGGGTTTGTAGCGCTTGATGATCCGAGGGTTGTCCATCAGGAACAGCGGATCGAGGAGGGTGACAGGCTGGCCGTTAAGTTCGATAACCATCCCCTTGTCGAGGTAGGAGCGGTATGCCCGGGCGATGAACGTCCGCAGATCGGCGAGCTTCTGGTCCAGAGACGTTCCGAAGTTCCCGCCGCTGGTCAATCGGTCGATCTTGCCGAACACCACCAGCGTTCCCGAAGAGAAGGATTCGCCCACCGGGTCGTTCATCAATGCCGCGAAGTGCGGTGGCCAGGCGTCGACGGGCTGAGCCTCGATGGAGAACTGGGTTCCCCCTTTGACCTCGTCGAGGTCGAGGTAGCTGTGCCAGATCTGGTCATTGCTGCGGCGTTTGGTGTAGATGTCGATCCTTCTACCCAGACTCAAACCGGCCAACTTCATGCCGACTCCGAACCTTCCGAGTCCGCCACGCTGTCCGTAACGTGTGCTGAATCCCAATGACAATGCACGGGCCATGATCTCGGGCTTGATGCCGTCGCCGTCGTCGGCGAACGCGAGCTCCTCGATCGATTTCTTGCCCTCCCCGTAGCGGCTTTCAACCCGGATGAGGTTGGCTCCGGCTTCGATGGAATTGTCGACTGGTTCTCCGGATGCGGCAGTGAGATCGAATCCGGAGTCGCGCATGGATTCGAGAGCTGTGTCGATCTGGATGATGTCGGCGGGACCGCTCTCGCTTGCGGCGGTGTCCTTGGTGGGTGTTGTGGTCATGATGGTGTCCTCTCGTGTCTGGGGCGGGAAGGTCTCCGTCCCGGTGATCAGATGTGCGGCGTTGCCGTGAGGTGAATCCGATTCGCCAATACTGAGGCGATGGTGTGAGGGCAGAACGGGCAGGTGTGTTCGGTGTATCCGGGTGTGGCGGGATGGATCAGGTTCGTCAAGGTCCCTTTCCAGCCGTGGAACAGGCTGCACTCGCTTTCGAACGCATGCTGAACGGTCCGGTGGACGTCGTAGGTGAAATAGTCCGCCCTGTGTGTGAGTGCGTGCTCAACGAGCCGCCGGCGGAGGTCGGTGTCACTGCGGCCGACGTAGATGACGACACCGTTCTTGTAGAGCGAATAGGTGCCGATCTGCGCTTGCGGGATCACAGCCCGAATCAGCCAGGGTCGGAGCTGCCAGGGCCGCATTGTGGCCATCAGTAACGTCCTGCCGCTGCATATGCGAGACGGCCTGCTTTTCGTGCTCGGGAGATGTGCTCGCGCATCCGCACGATTGGGATTCCCCAAGACTCTGCGAGATCCGGTGCTTCGGCGCCTTCGAGCATGGCGCGCAGGATCTTTCGGTGCGGGGCCGAGACAGGTGCAGCTACCAGCCACGTCTCGAGCTCGACTCGGCCAAATCCACCGTCTGTGAAGTCGAGGTCACGAGCGGTTTCGTCGAGTGAGGAGGGGGGAGCGAGGATGCGGCGGCGAGCGATCACTTTGGCGGCGTTGGAGTGCGCGCTGCGGACCTGAAATGCCGCGGGGGTGGACTTGCCGGGATTGCGAACAAGTTCATCGAGAGCGTGATCGATGCGTTCGATCTCGTAGATATCGTGGGCCTTACCGGCCTGCTTCTGGAGTCCGAGGTACGCGGACTCCACCTGTGTGGTGAACATGGGATTCTCCTGGTCTGACTGCGGCCCCCGTTCGGTGGGACGCGGTCGAAAGTGGAAAAGCAATGTGAAGTTGTGTAGTTGAGGGTACAGCAGGTGACCGACTTTGGTTGACGAACTGAATTATTCGTACCTGTGGTGGTCGTGCTGCCCTTCATTGGAAGAGGGGGTGTGACCGGATTGATTGTTGCAGGCGGGTGCGAATATTTCTTCATCGATGTCGCAGGCACTGCCATGCGTGCGGGATTGGAGCCAAAGACGGCACCTCGGCGCTGATAGCTCACTCTGTGCTCGGCGGCCAGGCTTCGAACGGTCGCTAGCCGCCAACGAATCCGCAACAGCAGCCGAAGACGCCCACGTCATCGTTCATGAAGCACACGGTGCGATGGAAACCGCCGTACCCTGAAAGCCTCAACCTCCGCGCATGAAGGATGGCGATGCTGGGTGGGCTTCTCGACGTAACGGTTGAATGGTCCCAGAACGGCAAGGATCGCGACCCGTAGCGGGTGGCAGGCACGCAGACGCCACTAGACCTATACGCGATTCTGTCCTACGGGCCGAGCTGGATGAACAGCAGGACGGTCCTGGTCTGACATGCTGTTATGAGGGTGGTCGGTCGCGCGCGTAGCGGCTCGGTCTTCCCGTCGGCGGCTGTTTTCGGCAATGCACTCTTCGAGGGCCCCAATCCTCTCGATCTATCGCAACCCGTGTATTTGCCCGCGCTCGTCCTTCAGGGGTGATGTGAAGTACCGGCCCCGGGTGTTCCGTGGGCGCGGTGAGGGACGGACGGTTGACGACCAAGGCAGAACGAATCGGACGTCAGAATCGCGTGTCCGGTTCGTGGACCGACAGTGGGCGACAATGGTCAACCGAGAGCTCAGGTGTCGACTCACTTCATCCTTCCTTATAGGTGCGATCATCTGGTGGTGCACCTCGACGCGTCGACGCTTGGTCATCCGTTCGCGGTTTGGGATATCTCCGAGTGGGTGGTGGTCAGTCAGGAAGCGCGGGGTATCGACCCAAAGGACTGGGTGGCGCTGCAGGAGGACGCGCCAAAGGACGGCCAGTCCTCGTGGTGGTTGTTCAAACCGATCAAGGCGGCGAGCTATCGCCGGTGCGACGACTGGTCAGAAAAGATGGCGTCCGAGCTAGGACGACTGATCGGGATGCCCACCGCACGAATCGAGCTTGCAGCAAGGGGCGGAGAGGTCGGGATCATCTCGCGAAACGTCACGCCAGACGGCTGCTCACTCGAATCCGGAGATACTCTGCTCTCAGAGTTCGATGGCTACCTGTCCAGCGCCGGCGACGATCGTCCGAAGAACCGAGTTGGCCACAACCTCGACAACATTCAACGACTACTCGAGGATGTTCGGGCCCCCGGCGAATTGGCCTCCGAGACAAGTGGCTTCGACCTGTTCGCCGGCTACTTGGTGTTCGACGCTTGGATCGCCAACACCGATCGTCACTCGATCAACTGGGGTGTCCTCACACAGAATGTCGACGGCAGTCGATTCCTCGCGCCGTCGTTCGACCATGGCAGTGCGCTGGCTTCTGGGGTGCAGGAAAAATCCATGGCGACTGGGAATGCACCGGTGTATGCCGAACGAGGTATGGCGCATCGTTTCGAGAACGGCAGGCACCTCCCGTTGGTGGAGTTGGCGTTGCAAGCGGTCGCCCGCGCTGGCACGGATGCGCAACAGTGGATCGAGCGAATTGGGGATCTCGACGCTGAGGCTGTTGAGTCCGTGGTGCACGCTGTTCCCGGAATGTCAGAGCTCCGGCGTAGCTTTGTACGTACGCTGTTGGACACGAACCGGAGGAGGTTGACAGCATGACCACCACTGCGGTCGACCACGTTCCTGCGAGCGCTCCCGAGACATTGAGCCGGCTTCTCGTTACCGTCCGCGATCCTGACACGCGCCAGTACGTACCGATCGGGTTTCTGCACCGCACGCTCGATTGCTACGAATTTTCCTACTTGGAGTCGGCCCTCGCACGTGACGACTTCCGTCCATTGCCCGGGCTGACGCACGCCATCAAAGTTCCAATGCGTGCTGCGGACCTGTTTCCAGTGTTCGCCGAGCGGGTCGTGTCCTCGCGTCGGCCGGATCGGTACGCGTCCATGGATGCGCTCGGTCTGCCGATGTCGGCCGCGCCGTTCGAGGTGCTTGCTCGCTCGCATGGGCAGCGGGTCGGTGACACGATCGAGTTGCTTCCCGCCCCGATAGCTGGCCCCGGCGAGTTGGTGTCCTTTCCTTTCTTGACGCACGGGGTTCGCCACCTGGCGCCGGAGGAACAGGAGCGCATTGCGTCGTTGTCGCGCGGCGACGACCTCCGTCTGGTCCGAGACAGCGACAACCCTGTCAATCTGCACGCGTTCCTCGTCACCGACGACGGAGAAGTTCGTTTGGGATGGGTGCCCGATCCGTTGATCGCCGTCTTCGAGTCGTTGACCGATCGGCGTCTGACGGTGGAGCGTGCGAACGGTCCCGAGATCGGGTTTCACTTTCGGCTGCTGGTCAATATTTCTGGGCGCACACATGCTGATCGACGTCTCTTCGACGGTGCGGAATGGGACACCCGTCGGGGCTGAGTGCCGCCCATCGTGCCCGCTGTGGGAGTCGCGATTCGCACTTCCTTGACGACTTTTTTGCGCCGGACGCGAGTACGTTCACCTGAACGCGCGTGTAGATATGAAGCCACCGAACAGCTGAAATCGGGCCTTCGCTAAGGCCAAGACGGTGGATCTCGGTGTCACGAGCGTGTCACATGTCGGTACGAACGGACGTGGATTCGGTTGGTCCCGCTTGGACGATCGACACAGGTCAGAGCCTCTGTGGTGGTTCCATGCGGACGTATCTGGTTGTTTCGCAACATACTTGTAAGCGAGCGGTCAACGGTTCAATCCCGTTAGGAGGCTCTCTTGGCTCCGATCCCGTCCCTGGGATCGGAGTTTGTGCGTTTTCGTCTCGGATCGACTCCTCGGTTTCGGATACCCGACGGCGATCGGAGTCAGGTATCCGAATCGGGGGAGCTGATCGAGTCGACGGCCCGCATCTACGCCCTTCGTCGGGATTTACACCCTTCGTAGGAGGTGTCGATTCCGATTGGGGCGTGGATTCAGGTCATCGCTGCGCAACCGCGGGCCCACCACATCGCCACGGGTCGGAATACGAAGAGCCGAGTCGTCGTTGACTTCATCGACGGTGTTCGATCCCAATGCCCCGGGTACCAACCATCAGCCGCTACGAGCGGCCACCTGCCGAGAGGCGCACTGGCGAACACCGTCACCCAACATCGAAAGTCCTGCATCACCCGCCGATGCGCGTCAGTCGGTCTTGTCTGCCGAACCCATCGAGCCCATTTCGGCGGCGAATTCTGTCGCCATGGCTTTGGAGAGTGCCTGCGCAGCCGACAGCGGACGCACCATCACGGTGAAATTGTCGATCAGGCCGTCGGAGTTCAGGTGGAGGATGTCGCAGCCGTGGACGGTCACGTCGTCGATACGGGTCTCGAAGAACAGGACGTGATCACGGCCGCCGATGTCTTCGACGGTTTTCACGTAGCGAAGGTCCTCGAAGACGCGGGTGACGGCGCGCAGTATCGCCGCGGTCAGCTCCTTGCCGTGGTACGGCTTGAATGCGACGGGGGAGCTGAAGACGACGTCCTCGGCCAGGGTGGCGGCCATGGCATCGTGGTCGTTGGCCTCGACGGCCTGTCGGAACTGCTGCACGCGTCATCTCCTGGGTGGGGCCAGGGCCTGAGACACCCTCGGCTGGTGACCGAACACTACACAACTTTGCGACTATGAACGGGTGTTCGGCGGGATCATCCGCGTCCGGCGCGGGTGTCGAGTACTTCGAGGACGCGGGCACCCCAGCGAAGCGATTCCTCCTCGAACATCCGTCCGCGCATCAGGGTGAGATACGGGCCGATGCGATCGGCGGTGGCCAGGAACTCGGTCTCGGTACGTCCGTCGAGCAGGCGGTGCGCCATCCGGTCGTACCGAGCCAGCTTGTCTCGTGAGAGCTGCATTCGTTCTCGGATCGCATCGGTCATCGGCTCGAGGTCCCCGGCTTCGAGAGCATGGATCGCCACCAGGTGCTCGTCGCGAATCGCAGGAAGTTTCGGTTGCCGATGGCTGACCTGGCGCAGCGCTGCGCGTCCCTTGTCGGTGAGGCTGAACAGGCGTTTGTTGGGTCGACCATCCTGCTCGACCAGTCGCGCCGAGATCACCTCGTCTCGATCCATCCGATCGAGCTCACGGTAGAGCTGTTGGGGAGTGGCGGTCCAGAAGTTGGCGACGGTTGCGTCGAACGCCTTGGACAGGTCGTAACCCGACATCTCCCCGTCGACCAGTGCTGCGAGCACGGCATCACGTAGCGACATGATCCAGCACAGTACCCGTCGCGAGGCGGCGGGCGGGCCAGGTATTAGACAACTTATTGTATATTGACGTCGAGTGAAAGAACGGTGAACGTGGTGGATCAGTCGAACCAATTGCGATATGTAGCCCTGGGCGACAGCCAGACCGAAGGGCTGAACGACGGCAACGACGACACGGGATTTCGTGGTTGGGCCGACCGGCTCGCCCAGCACATGGCTGAGGGCGCAGACGACGTCGTCTATGCCAACCTCGCAGTGCGTGGTCGTAAAGCCGCGCAGGTCAAGGCCGAGCAGTTGCCGGCTGCGTTGGCGTTGAAGCCGACGATCGCGTCCGTTGCTGCGGGTGTCAACGACATTCTGCGACCGCAGTTCGATGCGCGGACCGTGGCAGGTGAAGTGGGCGCAATGTTCGCCGCGCTCCGAGCGGCCGACTGCACCGTGATCACCATGACGTTTCCCCGCCTCGCTCACCCGGTCCCCGGAAGGGCCGTCATCGCCAGGCGTATGATCGAGCTGAACGCCGAGATTCGCAGAGTCGCAGCCGAATCCGATGTCGTGGTGATCGACCTCGAGAAGCACGACGTGGCCTCCGATCCACGGCTGTGGAGCTGGGACCGCCTGCACCTGAACGAGACAGGGCACGCGCGGCTCGCTGCGGCCGCCGCCTACGCCCTCGGTCTACCGGGTGCCACCGACGCATGGAATCTTCCGTTGGCACCGCTTGCCAGACCGCGCCTGCACTCCAAAGTTCGCGCCGACCTCACCTGGGCCGGAATGTTCCTCGCGCCGTGGTTGACTCGTCGGATTCGTAAACGCTCCTCGGGGGACAGTCGTACGGCCAAGCGGCCGGAGCTGACCTCGGTACTCGGGTAGAGCCGGGCGAACCGAAGCGAGCAGACCTGGTGAATCAGAATCCCGGGCCGAGAACTGCAGTGTTATCGACCAGGCTGCGCCGCATCCAGCTGTACACCCTCTCGTCGTTGAGGAGGGTGAAATGGTGCGCACTGTAGATCGCCAGACCGTCGTCCGGTCGAAGTCCTATGTTGCGGACCTTGTTTCGACCTCCGGCACTGTCGGTACGGACCAGACCGTCGCCCACGAAGACTCCGACCGGGTTGCGCGGACTTCCGGTGACGACCGCGGACGCGTGATGATGACGCACCCGTTCCGGGACCGAGATGTCCATGGCTGCACCGACATCGAAGCTGTCGGTGTACCGAGCATGACCGTCCTCGTCGGTGATCGCTCCGTGGATCAGATCACGGATACCGGCACTTCGACGCGCCAGTAGGTTCGCGAACGGCCGGGTCTCGGGTACGAGTGCCATTGCGGCCGCGGCGACGTGGACGCCGTGAGCAAGTGGCGCGCCCAGATGTGGTGTCCCCAGAGTGAATACGTCCGTCAGCAGATCCACCCATCGTCGACCGCCTTCGGCAGCGTGGTGAGCAGCGCTGCGTGAGACCAGCCCGCCCATGGAATGTCCGACCAACGTGATCCGGTGTACCCGGACGGGCCACGCCGGTACGAGCTGCTCCAGCAAGTCCGACAGGTCGGCACCATTGGCTGCAATTCGGCGTCCGGTGTTGTAGCGCAGAAAGATCGAGGTCGTCCCGGCTTCGGCGTCCAGCCGCTCTCCGTATGTGGGCCGCCCACCGAGCCGCCATGCGTATTCCGTTTCGACCAGCCCATGGACGAACACCACGAGGTGCGCTCCCGCAGTAGGAAACCCCGCGGCCAACGCTCGGTACTCCGGCGGTACAGGGCGTCCGTCGACTCGAATCGACATCGGATGGGCCAGTACCCGGGCTGTTCTCTCCATGTCGTCGCCGATGAGACCGTTCAGAACGGCGATGGTTTGCGCGCCACGGCTGGTGTGCGACGGTGACGGCCGCGAGTCGTCCTCGGCCACGTCGTCGCCGTCGGTCAGGGAGCCGTCAGCCAGAGAGCCGTCGGTCAGGGAACCGACGATCTTGGCTGCGCCGGTGCAGGCGGCCGCGACGCTCGCGTACGTGCCGGCGGCGATCGCGTCGTGCATCAGTTGTGTCGGCAGGGCGGCGGGACCGATACCGAGCTTCACGGCAGCGAACGTGCGTCGTGCAATTGCCGAGTGGACCGCGCGAACGCCACCCGCAGCCGACGCCAACTCGCGAAGTGTGAGCTCGCCGAGCTCACCCCACTCCTGTGTGCGCCGAGATTTCTTCCCCGGTCCAGGTTTCGTCCCCACCGGATTCAGTGTACGCACGTCCACTGAAACTGCTGGCCCCGCAGAATCGGCGTCTCAGTCCCGGCGGCCGACCACCGGGTTGAGCTCGGAGTTCGCGAGGCCACCGGGCTCGATGCCGGGGAGGAATTCGCGCCAGGTGCCGCTGATCAGGGTCGGCGACTCGACGACGCGGGTGCCGTCGGCGAAGTAGGTGGTGGCCAGTGCGCGACGCGGCTGTGTCGTCCGGTTCGGGCCTGCGGTGTGGAAGCACAGCGCGGAGTGGAAAGATACGTCTCCCACGGCGAACGGCTCGGACTCCACCGCCACGTTGCGCGTGCGGAAGCTCTGGGTGACGGCCTCGTCGTAGGAGGTGCCGACCTTGTCGAATTTGAGGTCTGCGACTTCGCCGAGAACGTCCCGTCCGCGCGCGAACGACAGTGGACCCATCGGGCCCGGAATGGCCGACATCGGCATCCAGGCGGTGACGGCGTCGGTGGTCTGCAACGGGAAGTGCTCGGCGTCGTGGTGCCACGGTGTGCGTCCGCAGCCGGGCTCCTTGGACAGCGCATTGTCGTGGTACAGCCGAACGCCGGGCACGTCGAGCAGTGCCGCGGCGAGGCCGCCGATCCGCGGTGACAGCGCCACGGCACGCATCAGGTCGTCGTGGAGCCACATCTGCTCGAGCGCGGTGAACCGGCCCGCAACGTCGTCGCCGTGCTCGGCTCGCAGTAACTCCTCGAGGCGCTCGGCGAGTCGACGTACGACGGCAGGCGAGAACACCGCGGGCAGCCGCACGAAGGCGTGTCGCGCAAATGCGTCGACGGCCGCCGGGTCGAGATCGTAGGGCTCGGCGAGTTCGTGCTCGACTTGTTCGTCCGTGGCGGCCTCGACATCCGGCAGTCCAGGGCCGTCGACCAGTTCTGCGGGTGCGGCGTCGTTGGCGGCCAGCGTGACGTACCAGTCCCACCAGTCCTGATCGTTGCCCGCCCAGTCCTGGTCGATACCGCCCTCGCGATTGCGTTCGGGCAGAAGCTCGTTGGTGGCAGGGTTGTTCAGAGCCACAGCAGGGCCGCCTCGTGCGAGAAGGTGTAGGAACCGGACGCGTCGCGGCACGAAGCGAGGTAGTCGCCTAGCACGGGGGCCGCCTCCATCTCGTCGAGTGACACGGAGTCGTCGAAGGCGCACCGCTGCAGAAAGCCTTCGGCGACAGCGCGATCGGACGTTCCGGTGGTGTACGAGACGCGCTGATCGCGCACGTCCGCGCCCGCGCGGATCAGCGCGTCGCGCACCTGCTCGGCCGTCGTGTACGGCGTTGCTTCGCGTACGCCGGCGCGGAAGGCATCGTAGAACGCGATGTAGTGGGAGGCTTCCGTAGCCTGCGCGACCAGACCGAGACCACCGGGAGCCAGTGCGGCCACGAATCTTTCGGCTGCGGCATCCAACTCCGCGGGCGGAAGGGCGTAGAGCGCGTGGGTGGCCCACACGACGTCGTAGCCGGCGTGATCGGCGGGCAGATCCTGCAGTGTCATCACCAGATCGCGCCGGGCGACGAAAGGCGCGGCCAGAGCTCCGCGTGCCTCGGCCACCGAGAATTCGGATGGGTCGAGCAGGTCGTAGGCGACCTCGGGTACTGCGGACAGGTCGGTGTACCGGCGGAGCGCAGTGGGGAATTTACCGCTGCCGCAGGCCACGTCGAGTAGCGACCAGCCCTCGTGAGCCCGGCCGGCGAGCAGCGTCGGCCAATCGGCTGCCAACGCCAGCTGGTGATAGTCCTCGGTGGCCAGAGCGTAGAACGCCTCCATACCCGTGCGGCCCGCCTCGCTCCAGTGCTCGAGACTGCGTTCGGCTGTGTCTCCGCTGCTCACGAGATTCCTCCTAGGAAGCCAACTACGACGCACCGGACGGGGCGTCATGGTTGACTCGGTCCAATGTCCAACATAGCTCCGAATTCGCCGACCGACACTGCCGTCGTGCTCATCGACGGATTGCGGGCGATGCGGCGCGGGGCCGAGGCGCTGGCGGGCCTGCCGCCCGAGTCCTACGCCGAGCACCATGCCGCCTTCGAGATGCTCTCCGATCAGCGCGGTCTGATCGCCCGGCACTTCGCAGATCGGCTGGCCGGGATGGGGAGCGGACGGCTTTCGGTGCTGTCGGTGGGCTGCGGCGACGGCTCACTCGATGCCAGGCTCGCAGCAGGCCTGGTGCTGCGGGCACCCGGCCGTACGGTCCGGTACGTCGGCATCGACCCCTGGATCGGCAGTACCGAGCTCTTCGCCGCCACGATGGCGGCGCTCGAGGCCACCGAACTCGACGCCAGCGCGTACGTCGCATCGTTCGACGACGCACCCGTCGACGAGACTTTCGACGTCGTGATGTTCGTGCACTCGATGTACTACGTCGCAGACTTACGAGCAACGCTGCATGCCGCGCTCGCCCTGCTGCGACCCGGCGGCGAACTGTGGGTGGCGATTGCGCCGACGGCCGCGCTCAACGCACTCGTCGAAGTACTCGCCCCTCCGCTGGAGGGCCATCGGCAATGGTTCAGTGCAGATATCGAGAAAGCGTTCGTCGACGCCGCGATCGTCCTCGACGACACAGTGACTCTCGATGCGCTGGTCGATCTTTCCGCCGCGAGCGACGAGGTGCTGGACTTCGCGGTGCAAGCCCGGTTGACGCCCGAGCTGCACGAGCCGGTGCGGGCCTACCTCGCGGCGGTATCGGTGCGTGGTGCCGACGGCGTCCCTCGGGTGCCCCACCCGGTCGATGTATTCAGAGCGACCCGTCACTGAATGCCTCGACGCCACTGAACGCGCTGACGCCGCTGGATGCGTTGACGCCGTTGTGAATCAGCTCCCCGCTTTCGGATTTCCGACGCCAATCGGCGTCCGACACTCAGTTGCGAGGAGCCGATTCGCTTCCCGCCGGCTCACAGTCGGCAGGGATCACAACCGGCACAGTGTCTTTCCGCTCGTTCGTCCGTTGAGTAGGTCGACCAGTGCGGTGGATGACTGCTCGAGGCCGTCGTAGACGGATTCCTCGTAGATCATGGTTCCGTCGACCAGTCGGCTTCCGACGGTGGATCGCATCGTGTCGTAGAGATGGCCGAATGAGCCGGCTCGAAATCCTCGTACCGACAAGCTCTTGGCTGTGATCTGAAACAGGTTCGACGGCAACGTGTTCGATGTTTCGTAGGTGGAGATTGCCCCGCACATCGCGACGCGTCCCTCGGGTCGAAGTGCGTCGAGTGCAGCGGTGAAGTGAGAACCGCCGACGTTGTCGAAGTATGCGTCGATTCCGTCCGGGGCAGCGAGCGCGAGAAGGTTGTCCAGGTCGCCGTCGTGGTAGTCGAACGAGCGGGAGGCTCCGAGGGCATCGACGAGATGATCGGCCTTGCGCCGGCTGCCTGCGGACGCGATCACCGTGCAGCCGTGGTGGGCGGCGAGTTGGGTGGCGATACTGCCGACTGCTCCTGCCGCGGCCGAGATCCAGACGGTATCGGACGGTCGAATGTCCATCACCTCGAAGAGGCCGACATAGGCCGTGAGCCCGGAACTGCCCAGCGGACCCAGGAACCACTGTTGGGGCCAGTCCTGGGTATCGATTCTGGTGAGGGTGCCCGCGCCGCCCAATCCGCCGGCGGTGGCAGAGACGACTGCGAAGTCGCGATAGCCGTACATGTGCGTCACCAGATCTCCCGGCCGAAAGTTCTCGTGCCGTGACTCGACGACGACGCCGAGTGCCAACCCCACCAACGCATCTCCGATTCGGAGCGGTGGCAGATATCCCGACGGTGCCGAGTCGCCGAGGCGCAGTCGAATCGACGGATCGATCGACAGCCACGTATTTCGCACCAGCACTTCGCCATCGAGCAGTGGGGCGAGCGGGATGTCCGCCAGCTCCAGATGCTCGGTCGTGAGTTTTCCGCTGGGACGGGCGGCGAGGCAGAGTACTCGACTGATCATGGTCTTCGATGACGTTCCTTCGAATCGGGTGATGCGGAAAACGCAACAATCTTTCCACAACTGAATTAGGTTCAAGTATAGGCCGCGTCCGAAAGGTGACACAGGTGAAATCGTCGAATCACATCAGTTTCTTTGCGCCGATGCGTATTCCGAAGTTGCGCCGGATGTTGGGCTTCGAGCTGAGCGCCAGTGTGGGCGTGTGGATCCTGGTTCTCGCTGCCCAGTGGACGCTCACCGAGTCGGGGGAGTCTGCGCTGGTGGTCTCCTCGGTCCAGTTCGCCGCCAGTGTGCCGTTCTTTCTTCTTGCTCTACCGATCGGGGCCATCGCGGAGTTCGCCGGTCATCGGTTGTTGCTCGCGGGCACCGCTATCGTCCTGCTGGTGGCGTCGATCGTCATGACGGCGTTGCAACTCCTCGGCCTGTCCTCCACGCCGGCGTTGATGACAGCGGTGTTTCTCGCCGGGTGCGGGCTCGCGTCGGTGGCAATCGTGTGGCAGGCCCTGCTCCCTCATCTGGTCCCTGCCGACATGATGGCGGTCGTTCCTGCAATCGACGGTGCCATTTTCAACGGGGCGCGCGCAGTCGGACCGGTGATCGGGGGTGCGATACTCGCATGGTGGGGTTCGAGCGGTGCATTTGCGACCGTTGCCGCGCTGTTCGCAGTCTGTGTCGTCGTGGCGCTCACTCAGGTGCCGCCCGAGTCCGGTAAGAAGCCCAAGACCGAATCCGTGCACCGCGCTGTCGGGGTGAGTGTGCGGTTCATTCGCCACTCGCGGTGGACTCGGCGACTGTTGTTGCGCGTCATCACGTTCGGAATTCCGGCCAGTGCCCTGTGGGCGTTGCTGCCAGTGGTGGCATACGAACGGCTACATGCATCGTCGGTTCAGTTCGGTGTTCTCTCGGGTGCCATCGGGATCGGTGCGGTGGCCGGGACCGTCGCACTGATGCCTCTCCGTGCACGGTTGAGCTGGAACACATTCGTAGCGATCGGTTCGATTGCGTATGCGGCGGTCCTCGCGGGCATCGTGCTCGTGCCGTCGGTGAGTGTGGTCTTCGTGCTGCTGGTCATCGTGGGTGCGGCGTGGGTCGCGATCCAGAGCACCTGGATGATCGCCACCCACGCTGTGATGCCGAAGTGGATCAAGTCGCGTGTCATCGCATTCGTGATGCTGACCTTTCAGGGCAGTCAGGCAGTAGGTGCCCTCCTGTGGGGGGTTCTGGCCGACGCAGTCGGTCTCGTTGCCGCAGTCATCGTCTCGGCGGCGATCATGTCCGTCTCCGCAGTAGAGATTCTCCGACGGGGAATTCTGCCGAGCGAATCGATAGCACCGGATCTGTCAGGAGGGGCAGGTCCGCCGGTACTCTCGACCGAATTCGACGGCCGCCGGATAACCGTCGAAACGACGTATGTCGTCGATCCGGAAAAGCTTGCACAGTTCGTCGACGATGTCGGACGCCTGCGATCGTCCAGACTCCGACTCGGGGCCGTACGGTGGTCCTGTGCGCAAATGTCCAGCACCAGAGCGACATTCGTCGAGCTGTGCACCTTCGAGAACTGGTCGGAGTATGCCGCCCAGGAGACGGAGAGGCTGACGGTGCCCGAGCATCGCATCAGGACCGCGATCGCCTCCCATCTGACGGCCGAACCGCAGGTGCGAGTGCTGGTGGATGTGGCACCGCGATAGTGGCGAACCCGGCCACCACATCCACCGACGTTCAGTTGAACTTGCTTTCCCATTCCTGTTGGAACTGCGAGACCTTCTCGGGCGTCAGTGAATCCGAATCGGGCAGCGAAATGTCTTGTGCCGACCCGACCGAGTTCTCGACATCGGGCAGTGCGCTGCCGTACCCCTTCGACAGGGCGCGTTGCCCCTCGGCCGATACCATGAAGTCGGCCAGCACTTGCGCGGCGTTGGGATGCGGAGCCGACGACAGCACGTGGGAGTAGTACGGCGCACCCCACGCCGGATCGGGAAGTGTCCAGTCGACCGGTGCACCTGCGTCCTTCTCCCGCACCAGTGGGGGAACCATCGGCGACGCGGCGATCTCGCCGGAGCTCAATGCCTGCGCCACGGCCAACGTGCCCGGGTACACCCGCGGTTCCTGCGCGGCGAGCTTGTCCAGAAAGCCGCCACCGGTCCAGTTCTCGTCGAAGAAGCGATACTCGTCGACGACGGCGGCGAACCCCGCAGGATTCACGACGCCCAGTCGGCCTTTCAACTTCGGATCCAACAGATCCTGCGGGGACGACAGCCCGGCAGGAACGGCATCGGTGTTCCACCCGAGTGCGAATATCGCTGCGCTCGTGAGGAAGAACGTGTCGTTCAGCATGCTCGTCGACCGAGCGTACGCCGGGTCGTCGAAGGCCGGCCCGACCACCGGCGTCGAGTAGGTTCCCGATTCGGACGCATTCGTGATCCATGCGGCATCGGTCGACATGTGTACGTCGGCAGTTCCACGGCCGGTGCGGGCTTCGGTCTCCACGCGCGGGTTGAGCTCGACGTCACTGCCTCGCGTGAACTCGAGATCGATGTCGGGATACTTCGACTCGAAGGCGGTCTCGAGTAGCGCGAGGTTCTCGGGATGCTGACTGGAGTACAGGTACACGGTTCCTTCCTCGTCGGCCGCAGCCACGACGTCGTCCCATGTGCCCTGCACCGGTGCGGATCCGGCTTCCTGCGAGGATTGCCCGCACGCCGCAGCGACGACGGTCACCGCTGCGATCCCGACGGACATCACCGATCGACGTACTGCATTCACAGCATTCTCTTTTCGTTCAGGACACGAGTGTATGGACGCGTTCTCCGCGTAGTGCTTTGTTCACCAACGACTGCGGCGGCTCGAAGTGAGCCCCGTACTTCGATGCCAACTCGCGTGCTCGGTCGACGAAGCCGGACAGCCCGCCGTCGTACTGGTCGATGTACTGGATCACGCCCCCGGTCCACGGCGGGAAGCCGATGCCCAGCAAGGACCCGATGTTCGCGTCGGCCACGCTCGTCAACACACCTTCGTCGAGGCACTTGACCGCCTCGATCGCCTCGGCGAACAGCATCCGTTCCTGCATGTCCACGAAGGGAATTCGAGTCGAGCCCGAGTCGAACGACGTGCGCACGCCCGGCCAGATCCCGGTTCTCGCACCCGATTCGTCGTAGCTGTAGAAGCCGCCGCCGCCGGCACGCCCGGGGCGGTCGAGTTCATCGACCATCCTGTCCATCACCGCGTCGGAGCCGTGTCGGCGAGGCGGGCTGCCTTCGCTCACCAGCGCGCGTTCGTTCTCCTTGCGGATCTTCTGCGACAGGGACAAGGTCACCTGGTCCATCAATTGCAGCGGTGGGACGGGGTAGCCGGCCTGCGCGCCTGCCTGTTCGACGAAGACCGGGTTGACGCCCTCGCCGACCGCGGCCATCGCTTCGTCGAGGAACGCGCCGATCACTCTCGAGGTGAAGAAGCCCCGACTGTCGTTGACGACGATGGGCGTCTTACCGATCTGGAACACGAAGTCGACGACCTTCGCCACGGTCGCGTCGGAAGTCTGCCGGCCACGGACGATTTCGACGAGGGGCATCTTGTCGGCGGGGGAGAAGAAGTGGATTCCGATGAAATTCTCGGGTCGGCTCACGCCGTCGGCCAGGATAGAAATGGGAAGCTGAGAGGTGTTGGAGCCGAGGACAATATCGGCGGGAACGATCCCGTCGAGTTCCCCGAACACCGCAGTCTTGACCTCCACGGACTCGAATGCGGCTTCGATCACGAGATCGACTGCGGCGCACTCGGTCGCGTCCGCGGTCGGCCGGATCCGGTCGAGCAGTGCCGCCGACCTCTCGGCCGTCGTCGAGCCCCGCTCGAGAGCTTTCGCTTCGAGTTTTTCGGCGTAGAGTTTTCCGCGATCAGCAGCGTTCTGGTCGAGGTCTTTCAATACGACCTCGATACCGGCCTTGGCGCACACGTAGGCGATCGCGGCACCCATCATTCCGGCTCCGATGACTGCCACCGAACGGGCTGTGAACGTATCGTGGCCGGCCGGGCGGGACGTGCCGCGTCGGATGGTCTGCATGTCGAAGAAGAACGCACGAATCATGTTCTGCGCCACTCGATCGGTCATCAGAGAGACGAAGTAGCGGGTTTCGATGCGATCCGCAGTGTCGACGTCGACCGACGCGCACTCCGCCGCAGCGGCGAGGATCGCCCGCGGTGCCGGGGCGGGTGCGCCCTTGAGCTGCTTGCGTAGCAGCGCCGTTGCGGCCAGAAGATTCTGAGCGACGGCAGGATCGGTCGGTCCGCCACCGGGTATCTCGAAACCCTTGACGTCCCATGGCTGCACAGCCGACGGGTTCTCGGCGATCCACGCCTTCGCAGCCGGAATCAACTCGTCCACACCGGCAACGGTTGCGTCGATCAGCTTGAGCTTTTTCGCGTCGGCCACCGAGTGCTGCTGGCCTTTCGCCAACACCTTCGACAGGGCGGCATCGAGTCCCATCAGTCGGACCGTTCTGACGATCCCGCCGCCACCGGGCAACAGTCCGAGTGTGGCCTCGGGGAGGCCGATTCGGGTGCCGGGCACATCCGCTGCGATGCGGTGGTGGGTGTGCAACGCAATCTCGAAGCCGCCGCCGAGGGCCGCGCCGTTGATCGCGGCCACCACTGGGCGGCCGAGGGTTTCGAGCCGTCGGAGAACACTCTTGATGCCGTCGATCCGCTCGGTCAAGGCGCGCGCAACGTCCCGCTCGTCGACAGCGCCCGGGTCTTTCGTCATGTCGTCGAGGTCGCCGCCCGCGAAGAACGACTTCTTGGCCGAGGTGATCACGACACCGGTGATGTCGTCCTTCTCGGCTTCGAGCCGCTCGACCGTGGCGGCCATCGACGCGATGTACGTATCGTTCATCGTGTTCGCGCTCTTGCCTGCGTCGTCCATCGTGAGTACGACGACGCCGTCGGCACCGCGTTCCCATCCGATCATGTTCTCGCTCATGTTTTCTCGTATTTCTCTGTGTCGACGATGGGCGGTTCAGAGGCGTTCGATGACGGTGGCGACGCCCATTCCGCCGCCGATGCACAGGGTGATCAGGCCGTAGCGGCCACCGGTTCGTTCCAGTTCGTCCAGCACGGTGCCCACCAGAATCGCGCCGGTGGCCCCGAGCGGGTGGCCCATCGCGATTGCTCCGCCGTTGACGTTGGTCTTCTCGTGCGGGATGTCGAGGTCCTTCATCCACTTGAGCACGACGGAGGCGAAGGCCTCGTTCAGCTCGAACACGTCGATGTCGTCCACGGTCAGGCCCGCTCGCTTCAACACCGCGACGGTGGCCGGGGTCGGACCGGTGAGCATGATCGTCGGTTCGCTGCCGACCTGAGCCGTGGCCACGATGCGGCCACGGGGAACCAGGCCTGCGCGTGCTCCGGCCGCGGCGCTACCGATGAGAACCAGGGCGGCACCGTCGACGATCCCCGACGAATTACCGCCGGTGTGAACATGATCGATGCGTTCGACGTCGACGTACTTCTGCAGCGCTACGTCGTCGAAACCCGCGGCTTTGCCCAGCGCGGCGAAGGCCGGCTTCAATGTGCCCAGGCTGTCCGTGGTGGTTCCCGGGCGCCGGTGCTCGTCGTGGTCGAGCAGGGTGACGCCGTTGAAGTCCTCGACTGGAACGACGGATTTCTTGAAATAGCCTGCACTCCAGGCTGCCTCGGCGCGTCGTTGGGACTCCGCCGCGTAGGTGTCGACGTCGTGACGGGAGAAGCCCTCGACCGTCGCGATCAGGTCGGCACCGATTCCCTGCGGAACGATGTAGAGGTCGTATGCGGTGGCCGGGTCGGTGAACAAGGCACCGCCGTCGCTGCCCATCGGTACCCGAGACATCGACTCGACGCCGCCGGCGATCACCAGATCGTCCCAGCCGGACGCGATCTTCTGGGCGGCCAGGTTGGTCGCTTCGAGCCCGGACGCGCAGAAACGATTGATCTGGGTGCCGGGGACCGATTCCGGTAGGCCCGCCACCAATGCGGCTGCGCGCGAGATGACCGCGCCCTGTTCTCCGACCGGTGAGACGACGCCGAGGATGACGTCGTCGATGTCGGCCGGATCCATATCGGGGAATCGAGCCCGGAGTTCGGTGATCAACCCCGCGACGAGGTCCACCGGCTTGGTGCCGTGCAGCGATCCGTTGCGCCCCTTGCCTCTCGGGGTACGAATGGCCTCGAAAATCAGTGCTTGCTCAGGCATCTCGCTCTTTTCTTCTCTGTTTCGCGAGCCGATCGGCTCCTAGTCGAACGCCAATTCCGGCGTGCGGGCGATGAGCAACCGTCGGACGTGCCCGTTGGCGTCGAGTTGGGCCGAGGCGTTGAACGACGCCTCGAAGGCTCCGTCCCGGGTGGTCCGTCCCAGCACCATCTCGGTGCCGTCGACCGAGGCACCGCGATCGAGATGATGAATCAGGGTGCTCTTCTCGCGTTGCTGGAGGTAGGCGACGAGCCCGTCGCGGTCGCCCACGAACTCGGCTGCCTCGCCGTGTCCCTTGGAAAACTGCACGGACATACGGAAGTCCGCCGAGATCATGGTCAGGACCCGATCCGGGTCGTCGGAATCCATGTATTCGAACCAGCGGAGCAGAGTGGGGGTCGGGTGCGTGTCGGAGTTCATCGGCCTTCTCCTGCATCGGTGACCAGTAGGTTGAATTCGGTGTCGAACGAGACCTGGTAGCGGTCGATCAGGCCGTCCGAGCGCACGTGCATGGTTCCGACGAAGTAGCCCGTGGTCCGGTCGCCTTCGGTCACTGCACCGTGTGCGAACTGCAGGTCCTGGTCGACGGCGGATCGGAGAACTCGGTGCTTGCGGTCGACGGGGGGTCTGCCGGACAGGTATTCGAGCATCGCGGCTCGTCCGGTCTTTCGACTCGCCCCGCTCGGCAAGACCATCGAATATTCGACATCCTCGGACAGCATCGCCACCGCGTCGTCCAGGTGCCCGGCATCCAAGGTGGCGTAGTACTCCACAATCTTCAATGACATGAAGTGAACTTAGTTCAGGTAAACCCTGTTTGTCGAGGGTTCAAGCGGTTATGGTTCGAGAAAGAACTGAATTCAACTCGAGTGGAGCGACATGTCATCATCTCACCGCGACGCACAAGCCCCCTGGCCTCGTTCGGAGCCGTTGGCGCTGACGCCCGGCAGCGAACAAGCCGAGATACGCGAGGCCATCCGCGGAGTCCTCGCCAAGTACTCCACGATCGAGCAGGTGCGCGCGTCTGCGGACTCTGACCCTGGCTACTCGGTCGAACTGTGGAAACGCCTGGTCGACGACATGTCGGTGACCGCCATGGCTGTGCCGGAGGAGCTGGGTGGGCTCGGCTACGGCATGGTCGAGCTCGGCATCATCGTCGAAGAATGCGGTCGCGCTCTGGCGGTCGAACCCGTCTATCAGCATGCGGCCGTCGGCGTTCGCGCCATGATGGAGGCGGGCAACTCGGACCTGCTCGAGGAAATCCTCGGCGGTACCACGGTTGCGGCAGTGAGCGCATTGTCTGCCGAGTCCGACGACGTCGATGCCGACCGGACCGACGACGGGTGGGTTCTGAGCGGACAGGTGAGGTTCGTCGTCGGAGGTGGAGCAGCCGATCTTGTGGTCGTCAGTGCCCGCTGCCCGGACGGCATCGCACTATTCGGAGTGTCCGCGAACAATTTTTCCGCACTGCATGATCGACGCGTCGTCGACTCCACCAGGCGACAAGCGGACATCTCGTTCGATCGTGCCCCCGCGACGCTGTTGGTGTCGGTGGACGGAGCCGGCGACGCGATCGCGCGGATACAGGACGTGGCAACGCTGGCTCTCGCGTGCGAGAACACCGGTATCGCCGACGCCCTGCTGCAGATGACTCTCGAGCACGTCAAGACGCGTCATCAGTTCGGCCGTCCCATCGGTTCGTTCCAGGCGATCAAACACCGGTTGGCCGACATGCTGGTCGAACTCGAGCGGGCCAGATCGGCCGCCCGGTATGCCGCAGCGGTGCACGACGAGGATCCCGACGAGGCCCGGCTGGCGATTGCCGTCGCGGGTGCGGTGTGCAGCGATGCCGCGGTACACGCGGCCCACGAGGCCGTGCAGTTGCACGGTGGAGTGGGTTTCACGTGGGAGCACTCGGCGCACAGCTACTTCCGTCGAGTTCTCGGAAACGAAGCGCTGCAGGGTGATTCGCGGGCTCATCGGGCGCGGATCGCCGATTTGCTTGCCGTCTAGACCGATTGATGCGGTCGCCGGGGATCGGCTATTGACGCCATCGCCTCGATGATCAATACTGAAGTGAATCCAGTTCAACTTGCACTCTCGAAAGGCTGTCACATGATCGACACCGACCACATTCTGTTGGAGAAGGACGGCGACGTCGCTCGCGTCTGGCTCAACCGCCCGCACAAGAAGAACGCTGTCACGGTAGAGCTGCTGCATCGTCTGGACGAGATCATCGTCGAGGTGGACAACGATCCGAACCTCAAGGTTCTCGTGCTTCGCGGAGTCAACAACACCTTCTGCTCGGGCTTCGACCTCGACGAATTGCTGTCGGACTTCATCGGCACCACCACCGCCATGGACGTCGCCGTCCTGTCGGCGAAGGTGTGCGATCGTCTGTACTCCATGAACACTCCCTCCGTTGCGGTTCTCGAGGGTTACGTCACCGCCGGTGGCTTCGAACTGATGATCTCGTGCGACTTCGCTATCGCGGCCGACGACGCAAGAATTGGCGACTTCCACATCCGCCGTGCATTGTTCGGTGGTGCCGGCCCCATCTACCGCCTGCCCCGCATGATCGGCATCCGGAAGACCAAGGAACTCATGCTCACCGGCAAGCTGCTCTCGGGCACCGAGGCCGTCGACTTCGACCTGATCAATGCGTCCGCGCCGGCCGAGGACCTCGACAAGACCGTCGACGAGTTCATCGGGAACCTCACCGACAAGAGCCCGTTCATGATGAAGCTGACCAAGATGTGCATCGACCGCGGTCTGGATGCAGACATCCAGTCGCTCATGGTCATGGAGCATCTCGCAGTCGGCAATGCGCTCCAGTCCGAGGACGGCAAGGAGGGCGTCACCGCATTCCTCGAGAAGCGTGAGCCCAAGTGGGTCGGGCGCTGATCCGCACCACGTCCGCGTTCTGACCGAACAGCCCGAAAGGCAGCATCAATGGAGCAGGCAACGGCCGTCGCACTCGAGGGCAGCAGGTGCACAGTGTGCAGCACCGTGGCTTTCCCCGCGAGTGCGATGTGCAGCAGGTGCGCCACACCCACTGCGGAGAACATCACGTTGAGTACGCGAGGCACCCTGTGGGCCTATACGATTCAGCGTTTCTCGCCCAAGTCTCCTCCCTACGTGCCACCGGTCGGCGGGTTCGTTCCCTTCGCAGTCGGCTACGTGGAACTGCCCGAGGGCATCAAGATCGAAGCGATCATCGACTGTGAGAGCTTCGACGAACTGGATGGGGCACCGGTGCGTCTGACGTCCACCGCGCCGGTGCCCCGATTCGCTGTCGACGCGCTCGGCACGCAACCGGAATCGACAGGAATCACGCAGTGACACAGAATGTTTCGATCATCGGTGCCGGTCTCTCCAAGTTCGGTCGCCAGCCAGGAGTGTCCGGCCGCCAGATGGCCGTCACCGCGATCGGCAACGCGTTGCGCGATGCCGGTCTGGCCTGGCCGGACGTTCAGGTCGCGTTCGGTGGCAGTGACGGCTCGGGCCTGGCCGATACTCTCGTTGCCGAACTGGGTTTCACCGGAATTCCGTTCACCAACGTCAAGAACGGTTGCGCAACAGGCGGAAGCGCGTTGTTCTCGGCCGTCAACGCCGTGCGCTCGGGCTCCGCGGACGTCGCGCTCGCAGTTGGTTTCGACAAACACCCGCGTGGTGCGTTCGACCCACGACCGGCGGAGTGGGGACTACCCGACGGCTACGGCGAGGCCGGTCTGATGGTGACCACCCAGTTCTTCGGTGCCAAGATCTCTCGCTACATGCGTCAGCACGACATCTCGAGTCGGACGCTGGCCCTGGTCGCCGAAAAGGCCTACCGCAACGGAGTTCTCAACCCCAACGCCTGGCGTCGCGAGGCCATGGATGCCACGACGATCGCCGAAGCCGACATGGTCAACGATCCACTGACTCGATACATGTTCTGCTCACCCGGTGAGGGAGCGGCCGCAATCGTCGTCGCCGGCGAGGACTACGTCGCGCGAGCCACCGGTCGGCCGATCAAGATTGCCGCTATCACCCACCGGACCCGCCGATTCGGGTCCTTCGAGGTCTTCAGCCCCTCCGTTCAGGGCGACGGCGAACCCACCAGTGTCAGCGCCGACGCAGCACGTGCGGCCTTCGAGCAGGCCGGTATCGCTCCGGGTGACGTCGACGTCGCGCAGCTGCAGGACACCGAGAGCGGTGCCGAAATCATGCACATGGCCGAATGCGGCTTCTGTGAGCCCGGAGAGCAAGAAGCCATGATCGCGGCCGGAGAAACCGACATCGGCGGGCGCCTGCCGATCAACACCGACGGCGGTTGCATCGCGAACGGAGAACCCATCGGAGCCTCCGGTCTGCGCCAGGTGCACGAGATCGTGACCCAGCTACGTGGCGAAGCCGGCGAACGCCAAGTGCCGGGCGATCCGCGTGTCGGCTTCACCCACGTGTACGGCGCGCCGGGCATCAGTGCCTGCACCGTGCTGACGGTCTGACCCGAGACGAACCAGAGGTAATGCAGTGACACAACGAACGATTCCGGACATCGCCGAGTTCGGCGAGCAGGCGACGGCGTGGCTGACAACCGTGGCCGCGCCGCGCACCGACTCCGTGTGGGGCGACGGGCCGGATACGGTCGCTGTCTTCGAGAATTGGACCGCGGAGGAAGAGCAGGCGCACACCGACGAGATCGCGGCGTACGAGCAGGCGAAGTTCGATGCGGGGTGGGGCGCGTTGAATTCCCCGGTCGAGTACGGTGGCCGCGACCTACCGCTGTCGTACGTACTCGCCTTCCGGCGAGTCGAGGACACGTTCGACGTCCCCAAGAGGACCGAGATGTTCTCTGTCACTCAACAGTTGGTTGCGCCCACCATTGCGCAGTGGGGAACCGAGGAGCAGCGGACCAGGTTCGTTCGTGCCATGCTTCGGGCCGACGTCATCGCATGTCAGTTGTTCTCCGAGACCGAGGCGGGTTCCGACTTGGCCGCGGTCCGGACGCGCGCAACCCAGGCCGAGGACGGCTCGTGGACGATCGACGGGCACAAGGTGTGGACGTCGGGGGCGCGGGTCGCACACTACGGAGTCGCTTTGTGCCGCAACGACTCCACCGTCGCCAAGCACGCCGGACTGACCATGTTCCTGATCCCGATGGACGCGCCGGGGGTCGACGTACGTCCCATTCGCCAGATGACGGGGGGCAGCTCCTTCAACGAGGTGTACCTCGACGGGGTGCACCTGAGCGACGACCTTCGGCTGGGCCCGGTCGGGAGGGGTTGGCAGGTTGCCCTGACAGTGCTTGCGGCCGAACGCCTCGACGGCGGAAACCTCGGCCTGGCGAACGCGGATCGTGCTGTGGCCCTTGCCCAGAACCTCGGCCGCGAGCTGACCGAGATCGAGCGCGACGCCGTAGCCGATCTGGTGACGCGTAGTTTCGTGCAGCGAATCGGCAACATGAGAGTGGCCGGTGCCGTCATCGCGGGCAACGATCCAGGTCCGGAAGCGTCACTGGGAAAGCTGCTGGCCACCGACACGATGGCCAGGACCTCCGAAGTCGCGCGCTTGCTGCTCGGGCGTGAACTGACGTCCGACTCGGGAGGGTGGGGCACGTTCGCGTGGTCCGAGCATCTACTCGGAGCCCCGGGCTATCGAATTGCCGGTGGTACCGACGAGATTCAGCACAACATCATCGCCGAGCGCGTGCTCGGTCTGCCGAGAGAGCCACGACCATGACCGAATCCTCCCTGCGCACACGCGTGTCCGCCGCGCTGGACGCCGAGCTCAGCGTCACCGTGAGCACATTCGAACCGCTCCTCGGTGGCCATTCCGGATTGACCTATCGGGTGGGAACGTCCGGCGGCGACTTCGTCGTCAAGGCGGTCCCCGAAGGGCAGCGCTCGGTCGGGCGGCACGACATGCTCCGGCAGGCTTCGATTCTGCGCGCGTTGGCGGATACAGCGGTGCCGGTACCGGCAATCGTGGCGGTCGACGAGCAGGAACCGGCCTGGTTCGCCATGGAGCTCGTCGTCGGCGAGTCGCTCGAACCGGTGCTCGACGACCCCGAGGTGGAACCGAGTATCGCGGCCGCTCGGATGCGGCGCGCGGCGGAGGTATTGCCGTCGTTGCACGCAGTCCCGCTCGAGACCATCCCGAACGCAGGCAACATCCTCTCGCCGGCAGACGAATTGGACCGGTGGTCCAAGACGCTCGCAGCTGTTCCGGTGGAACTCGTGGAGGGTGCCGACGAGTTGGTTCGACTGCTTCGCAGGGACATTCCGGCGGCGATCACACCCACACTCGTCCACGGGGACTACCGGTTGGGAAACATCATTTCCGACGGTCTCGAGCCGGCGGCTCTGATCGACTGGGAGATCTGGAGCGCAGGTGATCCACGCGTCGAACTGGGGTGGTTCCTGGTATTCGCCGACGGCACCAACTTTCCCGGGGTGGGCCGCGACGTTCCCGGTCTGCCCAGTACCGACGAACTGATCTCCTGCTACACCGGGAGCGGTCCGGCGCTGCCGGACATGACATGGTTCGACGCCCTGGGACGGCTCAAGATGGCGGCGATCATGGGACACAACCTGCGTCGGCACCGCGAGGGGCGCCACATCGACCCGGATCAGGAAAAGCTGCCCGCGACCATCCGCAGGTTGATCGACACCGGCACCGCACTGCTCGCGCGCTGACGCACCATCACTCGACAGGAGCACACGGAAGTGGACTTTTCCTACTCACGGCGGACGGCCGAATTGTCGGCCACGCTCGAGACATTCATGAACGACCACGTCTACCCGGCCGAGAGTGTCTACGACGCTCAGATCGCCGCGAACGACAATCCGCACGAGCAACCGCAGATCATGCGGGATCTGCAGGCACGCGCTCGTGATCTGGGGCTGTGGAACCTGTTCATGACCCACGACGACCTCGGTGCGGGACTGACCAATCTCGAATATGCGCCGCTCGCCGAGATCGTCGGCCGTTCCATCATCGGGAACGAGGCGATCAACTGCTCGGCACCCGATACCGGCAACATGGAGATTCTGGCCATGTACGGCACGGAGGAGCAGAAGGAACAATGGCTGAAGCCGTTGTTGGACTGCACCATTCGCTCTGCGTTCGCCATGACCGAACCCGATGTCGCCAGCTCGGACGCCACCAACATCACCTCGACCATCACTCGTGACGGGGACGAGTACGTCGTCAACGGCCGAAAGTGGTACACCTCGGGCGTTCTCGATCCCGACTGCAAGCTCATGATCTTCATGGGGAAGTCGGATCCGGACAGTTCCACCTACCGCCGGCAGAGCATGATTCTGGTTCCGGCCGACGCCCCCGGCGTAGAGGTGGTGCGCGACCTGCCCATGTTCGGATTCCAGGATCGTCTGGGCCACGGCGAAGTTCAGTTCACCGACGTGCGCGTGCCCGCCGCCAACATGCTGGGAGAGGAGGGCGACGGATTCGCCATCGCCCAGGGGCGACTCGGCCCAGGCCGCATGCACTACGCCATGCGGGCGATCGGCATGGCCGAGCGTGCTCTGGAAATGATGTGTCGGCGCTCGCTCGTGCGGCAGGCATTCGGCGGACCGTTGTCCGATCAAGGTGTGGTGCGTGAGTGGATTGCCCGCAGCCGCCTGGAGATCGACCAGATCCGGTTGTTGGTGCTCAAGTCGGCCTGGTTGATGGATACCGCCGGAAATGCCTCGGCTCGTTCGGAAGTGGCGGCCATCAAGGTGGCTGCGATGGAGGTGGCCCACAAGGTCGTCGACCGAGCGGTGCAGACCTACGGCGCGGCCGGAGTCAGCAACGACACCATTCTCGCTCGGCTCTATGCCATCACCCGAGCTCTGCAGATTGCCGACGGCCCCAACGAGGTCCATCTGCGGACCATCGCCCGACTCGAGGTCAAGAGGTACGCATGAGTACACCGAAATTGGACGGCAAGGTCGCTCTGGTGACGGGAGCGAGCCGTGGGCTCGGTCTGGCGATCGCACGCGGACTGAAAGACGCGGGAGCGACGGTCATCGTGTCGAGCCGCAAGCTCGACGCCTGCGAGAGCGCGGTCTCGAGCCTGGGTGACGCGGGCCCGGGCAGCGCGCATCCGTACGCACTGCACGTCGGGCACTGGGACAGCATCGAACCGGCCGTCGACGACATCATTTCTCGTTTCGGGAGCCTCGACATCGTCGTCAACAACGCCGGGATCGCGCCGCTGGCGGAGAATCTCGTGTCGGTGACCGAGGGGCTGTGGGACAAAACGATCGAGGTCAATCTCAAGGGTCCGTTCCGGCTGATGGCTGTGGCCGGGAACCGGATGGCGGCCGCGGGAGGTGGGTCCATCATCAATATTTCGAGCATCGGTGCCGAGCGACCCAGCCCACCCGAGGCGATGTATGCAGCAGCCAAGAACGGGCTCAATGCGCTGACCCGCGCGTTCGCCCAGGAGTACGCGCCCACGGTGCGCGTCAACTGTGTGATGCCCGGCGGTTTCGCCACCGACATGTCGGAGAACTGGGACGAGGAGTTCATCGGCAAGATCGTCGACCGGCTCCCGGCCGGGCGGCTGGGGCGGCCCGACGAGCTCGCCGGCTTGATCACCCATCTTGCCTCGGACGACGCCGGGTACACGACGGGCGCGATCATCCCGGTCGACGGCGGCCGTACCGCCGTCTACTGACCTGATCACTCCTATTGTCCGACAATCAGTTTGGAAGTGGACACATGACCCAGGACATGTTCTCGCTGACCGGTCGCGTCGCTGTGGTCACCGGTGCCTCGTCGGGGCTCGGCCTCGGTTTCGCCCGGGCTCTCGCCGCGGCAGGTGCCACGGTGTACGCCGCCGCGCGACGGCTCGACCGGCTCGAAGCGTTGTCGGCCGAGATCCCGGCCATCGTGCCCGTGCGGTGCGACGTCACCGACGACAGCGACCGGCGAGCTCTCGTCGACCGATGCTTCGACGAACACGGTCGGCTCGACGTCGTGATCAACAACGCGGGCAAGCCCGGTCCGCCCAACGCCGAGGACGAGACACTGGACGGTTTCCAGTCCATCCTCGACGTCAACCTGATCGCCGGGTTCCATCTGGCCACCTATGCGGTCGGCAAGATGCCGATCGAGGCAACAGCGTCGATCATCAACATCTCCTCGGTGATCGGACTGGTGTCCACAGCACCGATCGGCGGTGCCAGTTACGCGGCGTCGAAGGCAGGCACGCTCGGCCTCACTCGTGAACTGGCCGGTCAGTGGGGTCGACGAGGCATTCGCGTCAACGCCGTGGTGCCGGGGTGGTTCGATACCGAGATGACCGATGGCCTGTTCACCAACGACAAGTCCGCAGGATGGGTGCGGCGGAACACCATGCTCGGACGCGGCGGCGTCGACGGCGAGATCGACGGTGCCGTGGTGTTTCTGGCCTCGGACGCCAGCTCCTACATGACCGGTCAGACCCTGGTGGTCGACGGTGGATGGACTGCTCGCTGATGTTGGCCGTGCAGGTCCTTCAGTGGGGGAGCGCACCGGAGTTCCAGGAGGTGCCGGACCCGGTGCCGACCGGGCACGAATTTCTGATCCAGGTGGACGCAGCCGGACTGTGCGGATCCGATCTGCACGTGATGAACTCGAGCGCAGAGACTTTCGACTACGACCTGCCGCTGACGCTGGGGCACGAAGTGGCCGGAACGGTCGTCTCGGCGGGACCGTCGGCAAACCCTTCCTGGATCGGTCGCGCCGTGGTCGTACACGGAATCTGGAGCTGCGGAACGTGCCCGAACTGTCTGCGGGGCCGAGAGAACTACTGTCGCAGCCTCGCTCGGCGTCCCGACGGCCGGCTGGCCCCCATCGGAAACGGTCTGGGGTACCCGGGCGGCATCGCAGAGCTGATGCTGGTGCCGTCCGAGCGCGTACTGGTCCCGATCGGTGATCTCGATCCTCTCGGAGCCGCGCCTCTGGCGGACGCGGCACTGACCGCGTATCACGCCATTCGCACCAACTCCGCCGTGATCGACGACCGAAGCAACGTGGTCGTGATCGGAGTCGGCGGTCTCGGCCACCTCGCCCTGCAGATCCTGCGCACCATGGGCGTGCCGCACATCATCGCAATCGACTCCAAGGCCGACGCCGCTGCCCTGGCCGAGTCCTCGGGAGCGCACGAATTCTACGAGTCCGTTTCCGCTGCGACGCAACGGCTCACGGCACTGGACGGGGCAGATCTCGTCCTCGACTTCGTCGGCGCGCCGACCACGACCGCTCCAGCGGCCGCCCTGCTGCGGTCCGGGGGTTCTGTCGTGGTGGTAGGCAGCGCCGGCGGCCGACTGACAGTCGGGAAGGATGTCGGTCTGGCCACAGGATGGACGGTGGATGCACCGTTCTGGGGTACGCATGCCGATCTCGAAGCCGTTGTCGCACTAGCGCAGGACGGCCTGCTGCGCGCCGAAATCACCACCTTCCCCTTCACCGAGGCTATCTCTGCATACGACCGGTTGCGAGACGGATCCGTCACCGGCCGTGCAGTTCTCGACATGAGCGCATCACGTACCAGGAAAGAGTCACACCAGTGAAACGGCTTGCCCGCGAGATGGTCATCCGCGCCGAACAGACCCCCGATGCCATCGCAGTCGTCGACGAGGACGGCAGCCACTCGATCCGGACCGTGGTCGAGGCGGCGACATCCCTCGCCGACGTGTTCGGCGGTATCGACCCCAGCCCGCCCACCGTGGTGATTCAGGCCGACAACACCTGGGGCACCGTGGCGGCTGCCCTCGGTGTCGGTCTCGCAGGCGGTGTGGTCGCGGTGGTCAGCCCGCACGCAACGGAGTCGGAGTTCGCGCTGGCCCTCGAGGACATCAGACCGGACGTCGTCGTGGGAACGCCCGAGGCCCTTCGTCATTGGGGTGTGCCCGACGAGCAATTTCCCGTGGACAAGCCCGCCTTCGGCTCGTACCGCGTACGAGCGACGAGTGGTGCGTTCGCCTCTGTCGCGCGATGGAACGGAGGCGATGCGATTGCGATGACCTCGGGTTCGACCGGCCGGCCCAAGTGCGTGGTGCAATCCGAGGACGCGATCAGATATGCGTCTCGATCCACCATCGATGCCGTCGGTCTCCGTCCGGGTGAGGCGATCGGTGCCTTCGTTCCGCTGTCGTCGGTTGCCGCATTCTGCTTCGGAATGTATCTGCCTGCGCTACTGGGAGGTCCGATGGTCGCCATCGGGAAGTGGTCCCCGGAGGTGGCTCTGCGGGCAGCGAAGGAACACCGGATTGCCTGGACGATGCTGGTACCGACCATGGCGCTGCAGCTCTCGGTCGCACCGAACTCCGAAGGCGCACTGGACACGATGCGCGCCATGACGGTCGGCGGCGGACCGATGAACGAGCGCGCGCTCGCCAAGGCCGAACAGTGGTTGCACACCACATTCCTCCGAGTGTTCGGAATGTCCGAGTGCTTGGGCCACACGACACCTGCTCTCGACGACCCGGTGTCGATCCGCCTCGGACGCGACGGTCGGCCGTTTCCCGGCACCACCGTGCGAGCCGTCGACTCGGACGGCCGTCCGCTCCCCGCGGACGATATCGGTGCCGCCCAGGTCAAGGGCCCGTCGCTGTTCGTCGGGTACGCCCGGGCCGGCACACCGGTCCCGCCCGAGCTGACGCCCGACGGTTTTCTTCCGACCGGTGATCTGGTGGAGGTCGCATCGGACGGCTCGATTCGCGTCATGGGTCGGCAGAAACAGATCATCATTCGCGGTGGACGCAACATCGACATCAACGAGGTCGAGTCGGCGATCGCTTCGCTGCAGTCCGTCGTGCAGGTCTGTGTCGTACCGGTACCGGACGACCTGCTGGGGGAGCGCGCAGCAGCGCTCGTGGTCACCGGTGGTGAGGAGCTCGAACTCGAGGACGTCACCGCGCAGTTGGCCAAGGACGACTTTCCCAAGTCGAAGTGGCCGGAATTCGTCTTCACCGTCGCCGACCTACCGCAGAATCGCGTCGGAAAACTGTCCCGTCCCGACGCGACGGCGCTGGCCAGGCAGCTCGCAGCCGCAACTGACTCGAATTCACATCGAAAAATGTAAACTCAGACCGAGGCTGCATACGTTCTATCAGTAGGGGCAATCATGACCGTAGGAACCGACGTTCGACGCGAGAGCCCGCGGTCCAAGCGAACGCGGATTCTGTCGGCGGCTATCGACCACTTCGGCAAAGTGGGTTACGAGCACACCAAGTGGGCGTCCATCGCCGACGAGGTCGGTATCGGTCAGACTGCGCTGTACCACTACTTCGAGTCCAAAGCGCATTGCCTGCTGACGATCATGCGTATCGAACTCGCGGACTCCGCCGCCCGGTTCGTCGCGGCCACCGAGGGGGTCACGCATGCCGAGGACGCACTGCGTGCGGCGATCGCCGCATCGTTGGCCGCATCGCCTCAGGACGCCTTGGCGCGTCGCATTCTGCACAACCACATGGACCTCCTGGCGACGGAACGTCAGTCCGCGAAGGAAGAGGCCGAACGAGTCGAGTGCCGTGCCCTGGTCCAACGTATCGAGCGGGATTGGACCGCCCTGGTCGGCCGGGGAATCGAGGCGGGGCAGTTCGCCGAGTCGAATCCGACGATGTCCGCGCGGCTGGTACTCGCCCTGGTGGTCAGCGTATGGCGGTGGTACCGCCCCGACGGTCGCCTGACGATCGACGAGATCACCGACGTGGTCACAGACGCGGCCATCCGCGTCGTACGCAAGTAGCGCCCGCGAGCGGGGTCTGCACCGGCTCTTCGTTGTCATTGAAACTGAACAGAATTCACTTAGGAGAAAATATGTACAACCTGGTACTCGTCGCCGCCCGTCCGGAAGAGTGGACCCACGAGCAGTTCATCACGTGGTGGCGCGGCGAGCACGCCGACGTCACGTATCCCCTGCCCGGCTTGCTCCGCTGGCAGCACACCGAATTACTCGAAGCATTCGGGAGCAAATCCCAAGGGTGGGACGGCTTGTCGGTGCTCAGCTTCGAGTCGCGCGACGCACTCGAAGCGGCCCTGGCCAGTGACGAGTGGAAGGCCGCCGTCGACCACGTCGGGACCATGGGTGGCCGACGGATGATGTGGTACGGCGACGAGAAGACGATGGTGCCCCTCGCGAGCGACGCCGGATGACGTCGTCGTGGGCCGACCCGGGCTGTTTCGCAGTGGCAGACGGCGTTCATCGCGTCCCTCTGCAGATGCCTCAGGACGGTCTGCGTGCGATCAATGTCTATGTGCTCGAGACCGATACGGGGCTGGTGTTGATCGACGGCGGTTGGCACCGGGCATCCACGCACGACGAGCTCGTCGACGCGTTGCGTCGCATCGGGCGTCGACCGTCGGAGATTCACGACGTGTACGTCACTCACGTCCATCGTGATCACTACACGTTCGCCGTCGAGCTGCGTCGTCGATACGGGACGCGGGTGCATCTCGGTGCCGCCGAGGCACCGGGCATCGAAGCGATCGGTCGATTGCGCAGCAACGTTCCGGTCAGCTCGATTCGTGAACTCGAACGCGCGGGCGCGTTCGAGATCGCTCGCATCGCAGCGGAGAGCGGGAAGGCCGAACCCTTCGACGCCGCGGACTGGGAGCTACCGGACGCGTGGTTGCAACCCGGTACCCTCGACGTTCCCGGCCATGCGGTAGTCGCTGCACACACTCCCGGACACACAAAGGGCCACATGGTGTTTCACGACACCGACCGGGATCTGTGCTACACCGGAGACCACGTTCTGCCCACGATCACGCCGTCGATCGGGTTCGAGCTCGGCGAGTGGGATCTCCCGCTGGCCAAGTATTTGACGTCTCTGTCGGTGATGCTCGACGAACCCGACCGGACGATGTTGCCGTCGCACGGCCATCCGGGTGCCGGTGTACACGAGCGCTGCCGGCAGCTGCTCGAACACCACGATCGCCGTCTCGCCGCTACCGAGAGCGTCGTCGAATCGGCTGCTCGCGCAACCGGGTTGGACGTGGCTGCCGGCCTGACGTGGACTCGGCACGATCGGTCGTTCGCCACTCTGGACAGCTTCAATCAGATGGTGGCGACCTGCGAGACGCTGGCGCACCTCGATGTTCTGGTCCAGCGCGGCAGACTGTCGGTGCGGACCTCCGAAGGGGTGGACTTCTTCACCACCTGCTGAAGCATCCGCCCCCGACAGCCCGCCGAGCGGTCAGTCGCAGGTCCAGCCGCCGTCGACGTACAGCTCGGTCCCGGTGACGAACGTGGAGTCGTCCCCGGCCAGAAAGGCAACGGCGGCAGCCACTTCGGCCCCGGTTCCCAGTCGACCCATCGGGGTGTGCGCGATCATGGCGCTGTGTCGTTCGGAGCCCTCGTAGCGTTCGAGCAGCTGCGTGGTGCCGATGAAACCCGGGTGGATGGAGTTGACGCGGACACCTTTGGTGGCCCAGTGCAGGGCTGCGTTCTTGGTCATGGTGCGCACAGCGCCTTTGGCTGCGGCGTAGGCGAAGCTGTTGCCGAGGCCGCCGACGCTGCCGAGGATGGAACAGATGTTGACGATGGATCCTCCGCCGGAGCGCTCGACATACGCGCCGGCATGCTTCATTCCGAGCCACGTCCCGGTCTGACTGACTTCGACAACTCGGTTGTAGCGGTCGAGATCCTCGTCGACGACGGTTCCGAGGCTGCCGATGGCACCGTTGTTCACCACGGCGTCGAGCCGGCCGTACTGCGCGGCCACGGCCTCGACAGCGCTGTGCCACTGATCTTCTCGGGTGATGTCCAGGGCGATCGGGAGATGGCGTTCGCTGTCGGCCCGGTCCGCCACGAGTGCGCCGCACGCGGCCTCGTCGACGTCGGTCACCACGAGCACCGCGCCTTCCGAGGCCAGCCGCTCGACGATCGCGGCACCGATCCCTCCGGTTGCTCCGGTGACGAGAACGACCTTGTCCCGGAGCCGGGACTGCACGCCCGTCACAGCTTGCTGAGCACGTTGCGGCCGCCGACGAGCATCGCCGCGGCGACACCGATCGTGGTGACGGCAGTCATGAGCAAGGCCATCGCGGCGACCAGCGGATAAGAGCCGTTCTGCCACATGTCGAACAGCAACGTGCCCATCACCTGGGTCGTCGACGCTCGCACGAGAAGCGATGCAGCGAATTCGTGGGTCAACAGAATGAACATGAGCGCGACGGCACTGAGGATCGTCGGACGCATCAGCGGCAACATGATTCGGAGATTCGTCACGAACGGTGACGCACCACTGGTGGCCGACGCCTCGGTGTACGTGTTGCCGAGCGACAGCATGGCCGTCATCTGCATCCTCGTCGAGAAGGGCAGCATCAGCACGATGTACACGAGGATGATCACCGTTCTGGTTCCGTAGAGGATCAGCGGCGGTTCGGTGTACGTGAGCAGGAACCCGACGCCGAAGATCACGGCCGGGATGCCCAGTGGCAGTGCGGTCATGAGGTCTGCGAGCAGTGCGAGAATTCTGAACCGACGACCGCGGACGAGAAGGTTTGCCATCAGGTAGCCGAGCGGAATGCAGATCGCGACCGCACCCAGTGCAGTCAGCACGCTGGTCAGAACCGACTCCACCACCGCCGTCGTATCCATCAGTGCCCGAAAGTTGTCCAACGTCAACAGACTCAGCGACAACGATCCCGACCAGTACGGCGTCAACGAGACGATGATCAGACCCACCAGCGGGATGACCAAGGCGAAGAGCGCGAACACGACGATGGTGACCGTGGCCCACGTCGCTTTACCGGTGGAGGGAGCGAATGCCTTGCCGCCGTGCGTGACGAAGCGAGTCTGGTTGCCCAGCAACGCCTTCTGCGCCAGCACCAGAACCAGTCCGAAGATCACCAGCGGAGAGCCCGCGGCCGCAGCCGCCGCGAAGTCCGACGGGGACTCCGACACCCGGCGGTACATCTCGGTGGTCAGCACCTTGACGCCGGTGTTCGCACCCAACAGTAGGGGGCCGGTGAACTGGCCGAGTCCGAGGAGCAGCGCGATGCCGCCGCCGTAGATGAGGGACGGTCGAAGCAGCGGGAGCACGATCTTGAAGAAGATTCCGACCGTGGACGATCCGCTGACCTGAGCGGCTTCGAGGTGCTCGGAGCTGATGTTCTGCATGCCGGAACTGACGAACAGGTAGACGAACGACGTCAGACCGAAGCCCGTGAGAACGATGATCCACGGGACGGTGTACACGTCGATCGGGCCACTGTCCGATCCGCTCCACCACGGCAACAGTCGAAGGAGCACATTGAGGTAACCGGGCCCGGGGGAGAGCAGGAATGCCCACCCCACCACGCTGGCCACCGCCGGCATCACGATCGGCAGGATGGGTATGACACGCAGCCAACCGAGCTTGGCGGGAAGCCTGCTCGCAGCGAAGGCGAGCAGCGTTCCCAGGACCATCGCGATGACCAACGAACCCAGCGCCAACGCCACCGTGGTCCGAAGGGTGACGCCGATGTCGAAGCGGCCGTACTGACTTCGGTATCCGGCAGCTCCGTCCTCGAACGCGAGCATCTGCAGACGCACCATCGGGAGCACGACCAGGTAGGCCAACACAGCGAGGACGGCGGCGTACCCGATTCGCGCCCGCCAATTCGGCGAGATCGTCAGTGAGCGCTTGGCGGGCGTCTCGGCGGTCTGGGGCCGTTCGACGTCGACTGCGGTGGCCATCACGAGGTCTTTCCAGCGGAGCCGACGAGCTCGGAGCTCGCGGCCGACGACGCGTCGGGCAGCGCGTACACCCGCAGACAGGACGGCGCGAAGCTGACGAGTACGGGTTGTCCGGGACTGCTACGCCGCAGCGCCGCACTGTGTTCGGTAGCCGAGGCTCGCAGCGTCAACTGCTCGTCGCCGGTCTTGACCGCCACGTCGAAGTACCGACCGCCGTACTCGTACGTGACGAGTTCGGCGTGCAGGGCGATGTTTCCGGGCGGCACCTGGTCGGCAGTGTCGTGCAACAGCACGTCGTCCGGTCGGAACCGCGCGACGGCACGAGTGCCCTCGTCGGCACGCTCACGCACCGTGGCCGTCTGTAGGTCGATGACGTCCGAGCCACTGGTGACCCAGCCGTCGTGGCCGCGTCGCAGTTCGAGCCGATTACCCATCCCGATGAACGCGGCGACGTACTCCGAAGCCGGATTCTCGAAGACGTGCTCGGGCTCGTCGTACTGCTCGATCTTTCCGGCCTTCATGATCGCGAGACGGTCACCGAGCGCGAACGCCTCGGACTGGTCGTGCGTGACGAACACCGCGGTGAAACCGAGCTGTTGGTGCAACTGGTGAATCTGCGATCGAACCTGATCTCGCAGGCGCGCATCGAGATTGCTCAGGGGCTCGTCGAACAACACCAGATCCGGTTGCGCCACGAGCCCGCGAGCGACCGCGACACGTTGCTGCTGGCCACCACTGAGCTGCGAGGGGTACCGGTCGAGCAACGCACCGCAGTCGACCATGTTCGCGGCCGTCTCGACCGCGCCGTCGGCGATTGCCTTCTTCAGTTTGCGCACCGTCAGCGGGTACCGAATGTTCTCGGCGACCGTCATGTGTGGCCACAGCGCATACGACTGGAACACCATGCCGATGTTTCGCTTGTGCGCCGGGACATGAACTTTCGACGCCGCATCGAACACGGTCCGACCCGCGAACGAGATCGAACCACCCTGCGGGGTCTCCAGCCCGGCGAGGCACCGCAGGGTCGTGGTCTTGCCGCAACCGCTCGGTCCGAGCAGGACCAGGAATTCGCCCTGCTCGATCTCGAGGTCGAGACTGTCGACGACGACGTTGGCACCATAGGTCTTCGTCAGTCCGGAGACCGCGAATCGAGAGGTCATTGCATACTCGCTTTCGGAGCATCGGTGTGCGTGCACCGACGGCCGCTGTACGTCGACCGTCGGTGTTCGTCTCTGTCACAAATCATTTCGCATTCCGCGCACAAGGCGACGGTCTGCGTTCTCGTGCTGTGTGCGGAGAGTCAGCCCTGGAACAGGGTCTGCCATTCCTGGGAGTACTGGTCGACCTTCTCGGGAGTCAGTTCGTCGATGTCGGGAGATGCGATGTCCTGAGCTCGCGCGACCGCTCCCTCGATGTCGGGAAGGACGGCTGCATATCCGCCGTTCAGCGCCTGCTGTCCCTCGGCCGTCACCATGAAGTTCGCGAGCACCTGTGCTGCGTTGGGGTGCTGCGAGGCGCTGAGAACCTCCGAGTACCAGGGTGTTCCCCATGGCTTGTCGGGCAGAGCCCAATCGACCGGTGCGCCTGCGGCAACCTCGGTGACGAGCGGCTGCACCATGGGACTGACCGTCACTTCACCGGAGGTGAGGGCTTGCGCCACAGCGAGTGCGCTGGGGTAGACCCGCGGCGAGAGTTCGGCCATCTGGTTCCAGTAGTCCTCACCGAAGTTCTTGGCGTAGAACTTGTACAGATCCACGTACGACGCGAATCCGGTGGGGTTCACGATGCCGATCTTGCCTTGGAACTTCGGATCGATCAGGTCTTCGGGCGCACTGACGCCGTCCGGAACGGCCGCAGTGTTCCAGCCCAGACCGAATACCGCAGCACTGGTCAGGAAGAATCGATCGTTCATCACGCTCTTCGCCGGATCGAACGCTGCCGCATCGAGATCGGGGCCGACGAGTTCGGTCGAGAACTTCCCGGACTCGGCGGCGTTCTGGATCCACGACGCGTCGGTCGTCATGTGGACGTCGGCGATGCCGGTTCCCGTCCGATTCTCGGTCTCGACGCGGGGGTTGATTTCGGAGTCGGTGCCGCGCACGTACTCCATCGAGATTTCCGGATACTTCGCCTCGAAGGCCGCCGTCAGGGCATCGAGGTTGGCCGGCTTCTGGCTCGAGTAGAGCATGACGCTGCCCTCCTCCTTCGCGGCCGCGACCACTGCGTCCCAATCGCCCTCGACCGGAGCGGACGCGGAGGAAGACGATCCCCCGCATGCGGTGAGGCCCACCAACGCAGCAGTCGCTGCCACGGCAACCATCGTCGTCCTGAACTTGTTCATGCCTGCGTTCCTTTCGGGCACGTCGATAACTTCCCGCGGACTCGGCGAGTCGTCGTAAGACGTGGAGTCGTGTCGACATCCGATCGCAGACTCGACCCACGTGCTCGAGGTGGCTGCAATGTTCCATCAAACTGAACTGATGTCAGTTTGAAAGATAGCCGCCGGTGCGTGTGATGTCAATCACCAGGTGGGGGCAGGGGTGACGGGCCGCTCTACCTCGACATGCTCGTATGCCGAGCCGGTTCGGCTCCTCGGTTTCGAATATGCGACACCGATCGGCGTCCGACATTCGGATGGGAGGAGCCGATTCGGGAAGGTGGACAGAGGTCAGGTCCAGCCCATGCGGGAGCGGTTGTCCCAGTAACTCCGCGGGGGCTCGGCGATGTCCAGGTCGGCAATGGTCAGGTCGCCGGGCGCGATCACGGCGCGGTCGATGGAGAGCGCAGCGATGTTCTGTTCGAGTTGCGCCACCGTGGCGGCACCGGAGAGCACCACATCGGCCCACGGTTGCGCGAGGGCGACGGCCAGTGCGAGCGCGTCGCGGCCGACTCCGGCCGAGTCGGCGCTCGCGGCGAGTTCGGAGTTCTCGGCGACGAGTCGACCGTTCGCCATCGCCTCTTTGACGACGACGAACCAGCCGGCCTCGTGTGCTTCCGCCAGGGCGGGGGCGACGGACGGTTCGAGGGGATTCCACGTCGACTGCACCGAGTCGAACACCCCGATCTCGAGCGCCGCACGCACGACATCGGCCTGGTGCGGCCCGCTGGTGCTGATGCCGATGCGGGTGCCACCGGCTGCCAGCGCGCGTAGATCGTCGAGCAGGGCTGCGTCGCGAAGGGCAGGGCTGTCCGGGGTGACGCTGTGAATCAGGTAGTGGTCGGGCTTTCCGCCGAGATCGCGCACGGTCTGCGGCCACTGTTCGGCCAGGCGTGCGACCGAGTGTTCCTTGACCTCGTGTACCTCCGCGCCCCGCTGGAAGTCGGCGACATAGGCGTAGCCCCACTTCGAGCCGATCACGAGTTCCTCGCGCCGGTTCGGTCGGGCAGACAACCAGCTGCCGAGGAACTGCTCGGCCAGACCGTAGGAGCGGGCGACGTCGAAGTGCCGAATGCCACTGTCCCAGGCGGCGTCCAGTACTGCGTGGCAATGTTGCTCGAGCGCAGCCGGGTCGAACCGCCCGTCCACCGCACACGAATGCCCGATGGTCAGATACTCCGGGCGTCCGAGTGCGGCAAGTCCGAGACCGAGTTGCGTCATACGCGAATTCTGTCATCACAGTCGAGTGCGCGTTGGAGACGTGACGGTGATGTTGCGACCGTCGGGCATCGCGCGTCACCGGTCGCAACGAGCAAGTCCGTCAGAGCGCCTCGATGACTCGATATCGATCTTCGGTGGACCGGCGACTAATTGCCGCCTCGGGTGCGATCCACTCGAAAGCGTGTGGGGCACCGGTCCGTACGTGCAGCTCGCACGGCACTCCGGCGCGAAGCAGGCGCAGCGCGTAGTCGATGCTTTCGTCTCGGAAGATGTCGAGGTCTCCGACGTCGATGAATGTCGGTGCAAGATCGGCGAAGTCGTCGAGGTGAGAGGGTGAGGACAGCGTCGAGACCGTCACTCCCTCGGGAAGCAGCGCGTTCCATCCGGTGAAGTTGTCGTCGTACGTCCACGTCGCAGTCGCTGTCAGATGGGGGTCGGGTACGAGAGTGCGGGAATCGAGCATGGGATAGATCAGGATCTGGTGTGCCAACGCCATGCCGTGGTCCCGTGCGAGGATTGCGGCACCCGCTGCCAGTCCACCTCCGGCGCTGTCTCCCATGATCGCAATGCGTTCGCGATCGACGCCCAGTGCATCCGCCTCGCGAACCAGCCAGGCGAGCGCGGCGTAGACATCTTTGACGGGGGCATCACCGGTCGCCTCCGGAGCGAGGCGGTAGTCGACCGAGAGAAATGCCACGCCGGTCAGCTCGGCATAGTGCGCGATGACTGGGTCGTACAGCTCGAGCGACCCGCTGATCATTCCACCTCCGTGCGCGTAGACGACGGCACTGGTGCTCACCCTGTTGTCCGGCAGGTACCAGCGCATCGCTACGGCACATCCGTCGTCGGCCTCGACAACATGATCCGACCTGCGTACAGCAGTGCTGCCCGGTAGCTTTCCGTGGTCGATGGCAAGAGTCGCATCGATGACAGCTCGCAGCGTCCAGACATCGCCTCGCTCGGTCGCGGTGGGAACGCCCGAGGTCGCTGCGGCCGCCTGCAGTGCCGCCGCAACCTCACTGTCGAGAGCAATAGCCATCGTGTGTACTCCTGTTGATTGTCGAGTCGGCCGGAGACCGGACTATTCGCCGCGCTGGGAATCCAGCGTCGCCGGTCGCTGGTAATCGGAGAGGTCGCCCTCGTTCCGTAGGGCCGTGGTGTTCCGATCGAGCGTTTTGCCTTGGAAGAACGCCGGACTGCGAAATCTCATGACGGTCATCAGCACAGCGCCGAAGAGCAGCACGCCGAATCCCAGGAAGAACACCAATCCGATTCCGCCGATGGACGCGCCACTGGCATTGTTCGGGTCCATGCTCTCGTCCAACGAGAAGACGAACACGGCAAGGAGTATGAGTCCGCCTACCAACGGGAACACGAAACGGAAAAATGCGTTGCGCACGCTGTCGAACAGTGCGCCGCGGAAATACCAGATGCAAGCGAACGCTGTGATGCCGTAGTACCAACAGATCATGATTCCCAGTGCCGCAATGGTATCGATCAGGATTCGCTCCGACAGGAATGTCACCACCGTGTAGAACACTGCGGTCACGACACCTGCAACCAGCGTGGCGTAGGACGGCACCAGGAAGCGGGGAGAGACTTCGGCGAATTTTTTCGGGAACGCGCCGTACACACCCATGGCAAGCATCGTGCGCGCCGCGGGAAGAAAGGTGGTTTGCAGGCTCGCCACCGAGGATACGAACACGGCCAGGAACAGCATCAGCCCGCCCCACTTGCCCAGGACCGGGTCGGCAAGTGCGCCGAACACGTTTTCCGAGTTGTCGGGGTTGCCGAGTCCGAGGCCGGTGTCGCCCACTCCCGCATACATCATCGCAGCGACCGATACCAGCAAGTATGTCAGCAGCACAGTCAACACACAGAGCAGTCCGGCGCGCCCGGGCGTTCGCTTCGGGTCCTTGGATTCCTCGCCCAGCGTCAGGCAGGTGTCCCAACCCCAGAACGCGAAAATCGACCCCGTCAGACCGATAACGAACGCCCCGGCGGCCACTCCGGTGAACGGATCGAACCAATCGAGATCGAAGCTCAGTCCAGCGGGGGAGTCACCCGAGCCGACGTGCACCAGAGCCATCACGGCGAAGATGGCAAGAAGAACCATCTGGAAACCTACGAGCGCAACCTGCAATTTCTCGCTTGTCGTGATACCTCGACTGGCCACCCACGTGGCAATCCCGAGGAACACCAAGGTGGTACCGACATTGACCAACTTGTTGCCAGGAAGATCTGCGACGGAGGGACTTTCGAACAAATTGGCAATGAACAAATAGAAGAATTGGACGCCGATCGCAGCAAGGTTCGACAGCACGATGATGGTGGCGATCACCATGCCCCAACCGCACATCCACCCGACGTACGGCCCGAACGCTTTGGTCGACCAGGTGAACGAAGCGCCGCAGTCCGGCGACGCCGAATTGAGTTCGCGGTAGGCATATGCGGTGAGGAACATCGGGATGAATCCGGCGATGAATATGGCGGGCATCTTCAGACCCACGGCCGCAACGATGAGGCCGATGCTTGCGGTCAGCGTACAACCCGGAGCGACCGACGAGATTCCCAGAATGGCACCGGAAATGGTGCCGACTGTCCCCGTGGCCAGACCCTTCGCGCTTACGGTACTCGTAGGCCCGGCCTGTTCGCCCGCATCGTTCGTCATATCGGAACCTTCGTTCGTTCGATTCATGATCCGAAGTCCTGCTTGGGTACGACCACCATGGGGACCGGTAGGACGCGAAGCATCTTGGTTGCAGTCGACCCCAGGAAGAGTCGATGGGGTTGGGCGAAGCGGCTCGAACCCACCATGACCAGGTCGCCGTCCTGCCAGTCCAACGTGCGTACGGCCGACTCGACCGTCGATCCGTCGGCGATCGACACCGTCACCGGAAATCCCTGCGGCAGAACAGCTGTCGCCTCGTCGAGTGTCGTCTTCGCGTGCGACACCGCAGCCTCGCGAACTGTGTCGAACGCGTCATGACCGTCGTGCAGGTCGTTCTGCGGATCCAACGCGACGAGCGAAACCAACCGCAGCGGTGTGCGGATCCTCTCCGCCGTCCGCACCGCTGTGCGAAGCAGCACATCGGCCCCGACTCGGGCTCCGAGCGCGCAGGTGACCTCTCTGATCTTCTGGACCGACGAGTGCCGCATACCCCGTGGTGCGAGGGCCAATGGGACGTGAGCCGAGTGCAACAGCTCGGTGGACACCGATCCAACGGAGTGTCGGCCGAGCAGGCCGTCTCCGGCGGCACCGACGACGATCGCCTGCGCGTTCAACCGAGTGACCTCATCGAGAAGTCCCTGAGCGAAGGATTCGTGGACGGACAGGTGCACCGCGACATCGATATCGGCGGGCACCGTCGCCCTCGCCTTACGCAACCACTCCATTCCCTGAGTCGTCAGGACGTCGTCGTAGCCGGAGATGGACGGAACTCGAGTTGGAACGGTGCGCTCGGGTGGTAGAACCATGCAGATATCAAGAGCAGCACCGAGGCTTCGGGCAAGTTGTACCCCGAGAACGAGGCCGTCCTCGCCGCTCGGGGTGGCGAGATAACCGACCATCAAACGCATCTGGCAGTTCCTCAAAGTAGTCGGAAGGTGATCGGTGCATCGAGCGCGCGGTCTGGTGACCTGAGGACTTCGGACTGGCACATCACCAGCCGGTGGTCAGGACTCTGTTCAACGAGTCGACGAAGTAGTCGACCGATTCCTTCGAGACACACAGGGGCGGTTTGATCTTGAGCACGTTCTGGTGGTCGCCGGTCGGTTGCATGACGACTCCCAGTTCGAGGAGTCGATTGCAGATGGCCTCGGTTTCCTCGGTGGCGGGCTCGAGGGTGGAGTGGTCGCGGATGAATTCGAGTCCCAGGTACAACCCCGAGCCGTGCACCGTGCCCACGATGGGGTGCTCGGTCGCGAGGGCCTGCAGTCGAGACTTCAGGTGGCCACCGACCACACGCGCGTTCTCCTGCAACCCCTCTTGTTGGATGACGTCGAGCACGGCGAGACCGATCACCGACGACACCGGGGATCCGCCCGTGGAGGAGAAGAAGTAGCCACCGGTGCGATAGCGGTCGGCGATCTTTCGGGTGGTGACAACGACGCCGACGGGTTGGCCGGTACCGATGGATTTCGCGACTGCGATGACGTCGGGAATCGCCTGCTGCTGCTCGAAGCCCCAGAACCATTCGCCGAGTCGGCCGTAACCGACCTGCACTTCGTCGGAGATCGCGACGCCACCGTGCTTGCGGACGGCGGCGTAGACCTGCTGGAGGTAGCCGTCGGGAAGTGCGACTCCTCCGGCGTTGCCGTAGTAGGACTCGCAGATGAACCCGGCGGGGAGAGTGCCTGCCGCAGCCAGGTCGTCGATGAACTGTACGGCCTCGGGTGCGTACCTCGAGGCGTCGTCACCGCGGTGCTTTCCTCGGTAGGAGTTCGCGGCATCGACGGTGTGTACCCAGTCCGGCCGGGTGGCAAGGGCATTGGGATTGTCGGCTATCGAGGTCGAGACGGCGTCGCTGGCGAAGGTCCACCCGTGGTAGGCCTCTTTCATGGCCACGATGTCGGTACGTCCGGTCGCGGCCATCGCGATGCGGATGGCGAGATCGGTGGCCTCGGAACCGGAGTTGACGAAGAACACGGTGTCGAGTTCGTCGGGGAGGGTCGCGGTGATCCGTTCTGCGAATTCCGTGATCGCACGATAGTTGAAGCGCGAGTTGGTGTTCAGCAGTTGCATCTGCCGATGGGCGGCCGCCACCACCTTCGGGTGGGCATGGCCGACGGAGGCGACGTTGTTGACCATGTCGAGATAGACCCGGCCGTCGACATCGGCCAGGTACTCACGCCACCCCCGCTCGATGCGGGGCGGCTCCGCGTAGTAGTGCTCCTGGACCTCGGCGAGCAGCCGTTCGCGGCGCTCGAGGGTGTCGTCCTCGGGGGCGACGACGGTAGGGGGCAGCCCGAGTGCCGGCGCTGGGTCACCGGCGAGTACCGACCAACCGTGGGAGTACGAGGGCTCGACGCGCAGTGGTATCGGCCCCGAGTTCGATCGGGCGAGCTGGACGTCGATCGGTGTACGCGCCGGCAGCACAAGGGTATTCGGTGAGTTCGGTACGCCCACGAAGTGGGCGGCGTCGTCACCGAACGTGACGGTGATGCCGTCGTCGGTGTGCGTGGTGTAGCAGTCTGCAGGCACGTCGAGCGTGGTGTCCTGGGCGAGCCAGATGGTCAGCGCAGTGGAGATCGTGGCCGGCTCTGTGGGAGTGCGGCTGGGTCCACCGGTGAGTCGAGCAGACCACGCAGGTACCACTGCGGCGGGAGCGCCTGCATCGAGTGCGGCAAGCGCGGCGGCCGTCAGGGTGTGTCGGTCGAGCCAGCGCCCTTCGTCGTTGACGGTCGACGTGGTGCCCGCGTCGATGGTCACGGCGTCGGACATACCGGCGACCAACGGTTCGCCCTGCCATGTCGGTCGCGGCCGGGCGTCCAAACCCAGTGCCCGACGGATGGTTTCGGTCATCACGGCGCAGGGCACCGATGCTGCTTGGGTGAGGATGCGGAATTCGCGATCCAGCGCGGAGTCGGCGTACGAGTTCCCGGCGTCGAGGCGTACCTGCTGACGGCCGCTGAGTACGAGGACCACTCCGCGCAGGGTGACCAATGGCCACAGTGCCTCGATCTCGTTCTCGCTCAGCGGACGTGCGGCATGGAAGGCGCGGATGGCGGGCAGTGCGTCGACCGGCGCGAAGCCGTCGTGGTGCAGCAGCGAGGACAAGGTCACCGCAATTTCGTTGACCGCCCACGATCGACTGACATCGCCGAAGTCGATGACGGCGTCGGGGAGCGACCCGGGTGCCGTCGGCGCGAGAACGTTGTCGTCGGTGATGTCGAAGTGACCGAGTTGAAGTGGCAGGTCGGCCGACACCGAATGCAACTGGCGCAAGGCCGAGGCGGTGACGTCGGTGATGAAATCGCTGACATCCTGGTCCGGCTCGTCGGGCAACAGCGTCGCGATGACGCGATCGGCATGGCGCAGATCCCATTGCAGCACCCGGCCCGACGCCGGGTGGTCGACATCGGAGAGTGCAACGCTCACCTTTCCTGCGAGTTCACCCATCCGCGCGGTCGTGGCGGGGGAGAGATAGTTCGAGCCCATCAGCGTTGTGCCCGAGATGAATTCGATGACCCGGCCGTGGATGCGCCCCTGCGACGAGTTCCACCATGCGGACATAGGTCCGCGCGGGCCGACGACCACCTTCGGGGTACGCAGCGTCGGCTCTCGCTCGGCAACGATGCTTGCGGCGAGGTCCTGCAACTCGATCTCGGACTCGCTGAACACCGGGTTGCTGAGCTTGAGGACGCCGACCGGGGTGCGGCTGTCGATGTCGCGAACCACGAAGTTCTGGTCCTGCTGGCTGCCGAGTTCGGTGAGGGTGCATGCCAATCCGAAGTTTTCGTCCATCAGCCTACGGACCTCGTCGGACTCGAGGGTCGGCGTCGGTAGCTCGGGCTGGGCGAAGAAGTCGAACACGGTGTCAGACATGGGTTTCCTCGGTCTCTTTCTCGAACACGGTCTTGCCGCCGACGATGGTGCGCACGACCGACACAGCCAACAGACTGCCTCCGTCGAGTACGTCACCGTCCAGTACGACGAGGTCGGCGTACATGCCGGGTTGCACTCGACCGACCCGCGAATCGGCATCGAAGGACGCGGCGGAGTCGAATGTCGCGTGGCGTAGGGCGGCGTCGAGCGGCACCGCGAACTGCGGCTCGTTCGGTGGTAGCGAGTGGTCGGTGGCCGAGCGTCTCGTCGTGGCGATGTACAAATTCGCCAGCGCCTCGTGGGGCGCGGTCGGGGCATCGGTGCCGAACGCCAGGCGGGCCCCCGCAGCGGTGAACGACGTCCACGGGTAGCCGCGTTCGACGCGGTCGTCGCCCAACTGGGCGCGCCAGTTCGGTTGGATCGCAGGGTCGGAGTGCACCGGCTGTACCGATGCCGTGATGCCAAGCCGAGCCATTCGGTCGGGTGTCCGATCGCTGACGATTTCGAGGTGCTCGAGCCGCGGTCGCCGATCCCACGGCGGATTGACGTCGATCATCTCCTCGAGAACATCGAGGGCCATGTCGCTGGCCAGATCGCCGATGGCATGGATGGCCAGACGCAGGTGTGCAGCATCCGCGGCGACGACGACGGGTAGAAGGGCCTCGGCGCTCCACAGCAGGTCTCCGTTGGTGCCGTTGGCGTACGGGTAGTTCAACGCTGCGGTACACGCGTCGATCACACCGTCGAGTACGAGCTTGATACCGACGAGCTCGAGCCACGGTGTCGGGTCGTTCCGCAACTCGAGAACACGGTTCACCTGGTCCAGATTGCGCTGCGCGTCACCGGTATCGACGACGAGCCAATGTGCCGAGACACGGACCGGTAGCCGGCCTCCCGAGCGCTGCGCGACACCGCACAGCGCGCGCCAGCCGTCTTCGTCCATCCCCATATCGACGACCGAGGTGACACCGGCGGCCGCGAACGCGTCGAGCGCAAGCCCTATGTGTCGCTCTCGATCCTGGTTCGAGGTGACCGAAGACAGGAAGGCCCAACCCAATTCGTGCGCGGCGCGCTCGTACAGCATTCCGGCGGGTGAGCCGTCGGGGAGACGCGAGATTCGACCACCGGCCGGATCCGTTGTCGTCGCGTCGATTCCCATCGCTTCGAGTGCGGCGGTGTTGACCCAGATCGAGTGCATGTCGTTGGAGTCGAGGAACACCGGAATGTCCGAGACGACCTCGTCGAGCATGGCTGCGGTGGGTTCACCGTCGATGGCATCGAAGAGCCAGCCGCGGCCGCGCAGCATGGTCGCCTCGGAGCCGAGGGATTCTCGTGCGTCGACCAGCCGGCGTCGAATCTCCGCGAGATCGCCTGCGTCGGTGAGGGCTACGCTGCTGAGCCCGGCGCCGAGCCACAACAGGTGTACGTGCGAGTCGACGAATCCGGGGAGGACGAAGCGGCCTTCGAGGTCCTCCGTGACGTCGGCTGACGCCGCGTGTGTGGTGCCGGGCAGGTGCACCTCGGCGATGTGGTCGCCGTCGATCACCACACGATCGGCCTCGGCCAAGGTACCGTCGGCGACGGCCTCCAGGGTGCCGGAGGAACTGAGGATCCTGCCGTTCACCAGTGCGGTCCGGGTGGTCGGGGTTGTCATCGAGATGTCTCCTGCGGTAGCGAATCCGATTGCCGTGCTTGTTTTTCTGCCTGTTCGACGCGGGTGGACAATCGTGCGACGAGAACGACCGGTACGACCAACAACCAACTGGCCACGCCTACGACCCAGCCGAATGTGCTGTAGCCGAACGACTCCACGAGCCAACCACCGAACGCTGGAGCGAAACTGGTACCCACGAGATACACGCCGAGCGAGGGACCCGAGAATCTGCCGTTGGCATCCAGTGCGGCCGCGGTGGCGATGAAGAACAGGAAGGCCGCCAGGTACACCGAGTTCCACGCGACGAGGAGCACGCCGTACACCGTGGGATCGGTGGCGAGGGACGTACCGAGTTTCAGGGCACCACCGACGATCAGTAGGACCGCCATCGGAAGTGCGCGGCCCACCCGGTCGCCGAGCAGGATGAGCACGAGGGCGGCGAAGAATCCCCCTGCGCTGGATGCGCTGAGAACCACACCGAGTGCTGCGTCGCTCAGCTGCGCATTGTCTGCGCCCATGGTGCCTGCGATCGCCCAGAGTGAATCCTCGCTGATCGCCCACACCGCGTACATCACCAGCAGGGACATTCCGGCAACTGTGATGCGCCGCGTGCCGACCGAGGCGGGCGGCTCCACAGCCCGTCGCACCGGGTCGGGTGAGTCGAGTACGGGTGCGGCGGGCAACCAACCCGACGTCACCAGGAGAACGATCGCCAGAGCCGCGACGAATCCGTAGACACTGCCCAGGCCGACCCCGACCAGCGGGATCACCGCGAGGACGAGGGTCACGACGGCTCGGTTGACGAGTCCGTTGGCCGCCGACATCCTGTTGGGATTGCGCAGTGCCGCCAGAGCTGCTCCGCTCGCGGCCAGTGCGCCGCCGGCTCCCGCACCTCCGACGATGACGCCGACGACGGTGACGGTGGCACCGAGCGGGAACGCAGCGACACCGAATCCGAGTGCGGTCACCACGAGACCGACTCGGGCTACCGCGATCCGCCGCGACCCCTCGGCCAGTCGGGTGACGGCGATACAGGCCAGCGCGGTGGCGAGCAGCGAGCCCGTCATGATGGTCCCCGCCTCGGCGACGCTGACGTCGAGGGAGTCCTGGAGTGCGATCACCATGAACGGCAACAAGTTTGCGGTCAGCAGGCCGAGTACGGACATACCGAATGTCGACGTCGCTCGTCGAGTGTTCAGTGGAAGCCGGGTGGCGTCGGGCGTCAGTGGAATGGTCATGATCAGAGAGGCGATCCGTCGGTGGTCGCCATGGCACCGGCGACACCACCATCTGCGCAGCGGGCGACGGCGACGACGAGGGGACCGTACGGTGCCCGCCACTCACTGTGCAGGGTGTCGTACGAACCCGGCGGAATCGACACTGTCCCGGTGACGGCGCTGCCCGTCGTGTGGAGCGGCACCCTCACTCCGTCGACGAAAGCCTGTACGTCGTCGATGGAACCGCCGTCGATCCGGACGGCGAAGGTGAGTTCGTCGCCCGCGGAGCCCGGCCGAATCTGCACGTCGGTCACTGCGATGGAGGCATCCGAGTCACCGGCACCGACGATGCCGTCGAACACGTGCTCGTCGGTCAGTGCCGGGGTGCGTGCGGGAGCCACTCGTCGTGCCCCGAGGGCGTCGACGGAACGGGCGAGACGCAGCAGGGTCGAATCGGAGTAGGCAGCACCGGCCAGGGTCAAGCCGACCGGCATCGATGTGTCGCTCATCGACCCCATGGGAACGGTGACGGTGGGTATGCCGAGGTGGCGGGGCACGAGATTGCCGTTGGCCACCCAGACTCCGTTGCGCCAGGCGATGTCGGCGGACGCGACGTCGACATCGGCGTCGGCGGGGCCGACATCGGCGACGGCCGGAAAGACGACTGCGTCGAAGCGGTTGTCCTGCAACCACTTCTCGAAGTCGACGCGGCGGACCTCTTCCAATCCGCGCATGCCGGCCTCCACGGACGGAATGCGATCGAACGGCGTCACCCCTGCTTTCGCCATGGGAACGTAGTCCGCCAGATCGTAGGCCGTGTCGAACGGCAGAATGCCGTAGCGATCGGGTAGCGCGCCCGTGGGATGCGGGAAGATGCGCGCCCCGTCGGTCTCGGCCAGGCCGCGCAGGCCCGGCTGACCGTTCGCGGCCAGGAAGCTGTCGAACGCCCACACCGAGAGTTCTTCCAGCTCGCGTTCGAGGAACTCGGCGGGAACGAGACCGCGGTCGACCATGGTCTGCGAGTTCGGGTGCAGGCCTTCGTAGTTCTCCACGACGGGGAAGTCGGTGTCGATCACTTCTGCTCCTGCAGCCACCAGATCGTCACGCATGGTCTGCCACAGGGTCATCACCGAATCGCGGGTGTGGATCGGATATGCGCTGTCGGGATCGCCGTTGACGTACAGGCGAGGTACGGCGAGCCGGAGCCCCTGCAACGGCAGTGGCGGCAGATCGGTGAAGGACGTGGGCCGAACATCCGAGGCCGGGGGGATCGACACCCACTCCTGCATGCGCCACAGGTCGCCCTCGGTGACCGCGTCGTCGGCCACGACCACGTCCAGTAGGTGCAGTAGGTCGTCGACCGTACGGGCGTGCGGCACAACGACATCCATCGTGGGCACCAACGGCCAGTTGCCCCGCACCGAGATCACCCCGCGAGAGGGCGTGTAGGCGACGAGCGCATTGTTCGACGCGGGTGCGCGGCCCGAGGACCAGGTTTCCTCGGCGAGCCCGAAGGCAGCGAAACTCGCAGCTGTCGCCGTACCCGAGCCGTTGGAGGATCCCGAGCCGAACGCCGAGGTGAGAAACTCTGCGGAGTAGGGACTTTCGGCGCGTCCGTAGAGTCCGCGCTGCATTCCACCCGCTGCCATCGGCGGCATGTTGGTCAGGCCCAGGCAGATCGCGCCTGCCGCTCGCAGCTGGGCCACGGCGAAGGCGTCGTCGGTCGCGACGAGGGTCTCGAATGCGGGCGAGCCGGCCGTCACCGGAAGACCGCGCACCTTGTAGCTGGACTTGGCGGTGTAGGGAATTCCGTCCATCGGGCCGAGGGTCTGCCCAGCGCTCCGGCGCCGGTCGGCTGCGCGGGCTTCCTCGAACGCGTCGGGGTTCAGTACCGGGACGGCGTTGAGACTGATGCCGGTGCGGTCGTAGTGCCCGATTCGATTGAGGTAACGCGCTACCAGTTCGACGCTCGTCACAGTGCCCTCGGCGAGCGCGGCGGAAACGCCGGCGACATCGGCCTCGACCACGGTGAAGGAAGAAGAAGTCATGACAGAACTAAAACACACACTGTCGGTTTTGGGAACGGGTGAATCGAAAAAAATCCCGACATGCAAGGCTGTCCGTACTCGACGACCGCCCGAGAGGAGGCGACCATGGCACGACCACCTCGCGCCATTCTCAGCCGTGACCTGATCGCCCGCACCGCATTGGCCCTGGTCGATCGGCACGGAGCCGACGGTGCGAGCATGCGGGGCGTGGCGCTGAAATTGGGCGTGAACCCCACTTCCCTCTACAACCACGTCGCCGACCGCGCGGCGATGATCGAAGACGTCCGAGCTCTGGTCTCGGCCCGAATCGACTCGGCACCGCTACGCGAATTGCCGTGGGAGGAGGGCCTCGTCGAATGGGCAAGGTCCTATCGATTGGCGTTCGCGGAGCATCACCGCGCCGTTCCCCTCCTCATGACCACACGCGCATCGACCCCGGTGCTGTTGGCGGAGTACGAGGATTTCTCTGTTGCCGCAGAGGCGGTGGGCTGGGAGAGCAGGGACGTGTTGCCTCTGCTGACCGCGTTCGAATCGTTCATCCTCGGCAGTGTCCTCGACATGTCCGGCCCGAGTGTCGTATTCGATCCTGCCGGCCAGGAGGAGGCTTTCCCGCGGTTGGCCGCGGCCTACGAGACCGTCCAGCACGAGGATGCCGACGATCCCATTGCCACCCGCGCCTTCGAGATGGGTCTGGCGATGCTCGTCGCATCGGCGCGCCCACGGCGGTGAGATCGAGACCCGTGTTCGACGCGCTCAGCGTTGTCGCGCTGCGCTGTGACGGGACAGCAGTAGTGCCGTGTGCTCGGCGTCGACGGGCCGACCCAGAAGGAATCCTTGCACCAGATGGCATCCGGCTGCGGTGAGGGCGTCGAGTTGCGCCTGCGTCTCGACGCCTTCGCCCACGACGGTCACGCCGTAGGCTTTCGCCAGTGACACGATGGCGGTCAACACTTCTCGTCCTCGCTCGGTGTCGAGAGCGTCGATGTACGTTCGGTCGATCTTGAAGCTGCCGATCACCGGGAATCGTTCGAGGTAGGCCAGGCTGCTGTAGCCCTTCCCGACATCGTCGAGTGACAACGCAACTCCCATCTCGTGGAGTCTCGCCAAATTGGACGCAACCGTGCCGGTGTCGGCGAGCCATTCCGTCTCGGTGAGTTCGAGAACGACGCCGTCAGCGTGCGCACCTGTGGTGAGCAGGGCGGCAGCCACTCGATCGGGAAAGGCCGGGTCGCGCAGTTGCAGCGCGCTGATGTTGACGCGCATGCCGACGCAGCCCAGCCCGCGCCAGTCGACGAGTTGTCGACAGGCGGTGGTGAGGGCCCAATCGTCGAGAAGCGTTGCCACACCCGTGCGTTCGGCCACGGCAACGAATTCGGACGGTTCGATGGGACCGAGATTCGGGTGCTGCCAACGCGCCAGAGCTTCGACGGAAACGATGTGTCCGGTCTCGACGTCGATCACGGGTTGGTAGTCCAGTGTGAGGTCGCCGGAGTCCACGGCGCGGCGCAGGTCCACCGACATGGAGCGCACCCGGTCGGCGTCGTAGAGGTCGCTGGAGTCGAAGACGGCGTGCCCGGCCCTGGTGTCCTTGGCGCGGTACATCGCCAGGTCGGCCGATCGAAGGAGCTCGCGTCGGGTCGAGCCCGCAGTGGACACCGCAACTCCGATGCTGGCGCTCACCGGAATCGGGTCGTCGCCCTCGTCTTCCGCGGTAGGGGCCGCGAGAGCGGAACGGATGCACTCGGCGACGCGTTCGGCATGTGCGACGTCGTCGATGTGATTGCAGATCATCAGGAATTCGTCGCCGCCGAGCCTGGCCACGGTATCGCCAGGTCTCGCGGTCGCGGCCAGGCGGCGTGAGAAGTGCACGAGTGCGCGGTCTCCGACGTCGTGGCCGAGGCTGTCGTTGATGATCTTGAAATCGTCGACGTCGAGCAACAGCAGGGCCACTCGGCCGCCGGTGTCCGCGACCTGTGCGAGCGCAGTGTCGATCGCGTCGTACGCCACCGCCCGATTCGGCAGTTCGGTCAAGGGATCGTGCGCGCTGCGCCAGCGCAGCTCGCGGTCGAGTTCCACTCGTTCGAGTGCAGCGGAGAGCACTCCGGCGACTGCGGAGACGAATGCGATGTCTCCGTCGCCGAAAACGTGTGGTTCTCGGCCGAACAGGATCAGTACGCCCCACAGCCCGGCACCGATGGTGATCGGAACGGCGGCACCGCTGCGAAAGCCCAGGGCAGCCATGGCCGAGGTGTCGAATCGTGTTTCGGATTCGACGTCGGAACACACGGTGATCGCCCTTCGCGCCAAGGCATAACCGGTCAACGACCCGTCGCCGGTGGCAAGCACGAAATCGTGTGGGAGCGTGCGGGTGATCGCGTCGACGGACAGAAGCGGGTCGGTCGAGTCCTCCGAACGTCGGGCCAGGGCCGCAGACTCGACGCCCACCAACTTGGCCGCCGTGCTCGTGGCCGCGGTCAGCACAGTATCGAAGTCCGCCGTGACGGCAAGTGCGCTCAATTCGGCCAGTGCCCGTTGCTCGACTGCGATTCTCTCCGCCGATACAGCCGCGGCCAGCAGGTCCAGATCACGCTGGTGGCCACGGGTGCGGTCGCGGACGATGGTGGCGATCAGGTCGGGTTCTCGCCCGGAACGTCGAACGACGAACGTGGACAGGGCAACGGGAATGCCCGCGCCGGAGACGAAGTGGCGTAATTCGGTACGGCCCTGCCAGTGACCGGTCGTCTGCAATGCATGTTCGACGTCACCGGAGACTTCGAGCCCGCGGGCGGTGAAGAAATCTGCTGTGGACAGGCCTGACGACGGTAGTTCTTCCAGGCCGACCAGGCGGAGGCCGACCGGATTGACGTCGATCACGCTGCCGGAGAACGCGGACAGGGCCACCATGTCGGGGGATTCGTCGAACAGGGCGCGGAGAACGAGCGGATCGAAGCCGGGATCGTTCATCGATGTCCGTTTCGCACTCGTCGCAGCGACGAGTCGGTGGGCGACGCCACCGACCGATCGCAGAAGTCAGCGGAGTTGCTGTTCCCTGCACACAGCATGGCGGTGCACGCCCGAGATGACAAACACGCCGTTTGTCATCACGCATGTACTACGTCCGGGTCCGCACTGGCGATGTGCGGACCCGGACGCGAACGCGAATCGGGCGGTCTTCTCGAGGTGAGGAGAGCCGGCCTCTATTTCGCCAGAGCCTCGGCGATGGTGACGACGCGCGTGGCCATGTGGGTCAGCGCTGCGGTGGTCGCGTCGTCCAGTTCGTTCTTGTTCTCGGGTCCGGTGACGTGGCTGACGCCGTAGGGGTTGCCGTCGGCGAACTTCAGTCCGTCGGTGTATCCGGGCGGAACCAGGACGCCGCCGAAGTGCATCAGTGAGGTGTAGAGACCGATGAGCGTGGTCTCCTGGCCGCCGTGCGCGGTCTGGCTCGAGGTGAAGGCGGCGTATGCCTTGTTCGCAAGTTCACCCTTGGCCCAGTAGCCGCCGAGCGAGTCCATGAAGTTCTGGAACGGTGCTGCAGTGCTACCGAAACGCGTCGGAGATCCGAGGATGACGCCATCGGCCCAGACGATGTCGTCGCCGCTGGCAGCGGGAAGATCCTTGGTTGCCTCGTAGTTGGCGGACCAGGCGGGGTTCTCGGCGAAGGTGCTGGGGTCGCGCGTCTCCGCGATGTGCCGCACGCGTACTTCGGCTCCAGCCGCCGTCGCTGCGTCGGCGAGCTTGTTCGCCATCGTGGATCCGTGGCCGGTTGCGGAGTAGTAGATGATTGCGATCTTCGTCATCGATGAGACCTTTCGTCGGGTGGACATCCGAAGTAGTTGCGATGTCAACTGTATTCGATGGTACCCACTATGATTGTTGTGTCAACTACTCGCGGTTGTTGGTTGTCCGATCCGTGGGCAGCGTCGATAGTGGTGCCATGACCGTGCGCAATGCCGAGGTACCCGACGACGTCTTCGCGGACGTGAAGAAGCAGGTCTCCCAGTTCGTCCGATCGCGGGTGGTTCCGCGTGAACTCGAGATCATGAACGCCGATTCGATTCCCGACGATCTCCGGAGACAGTCCGCCGAGATGGGGTTGTTCGGATACGCGATTCCGCAAGAGTTCGGTGGTCTCGGCCTGAACTTGATTCAGGATGTCGAGATTGCCATGGAGCTCGGCTACACCACACTGTCGTTGCGGTCGATGTTCGGCACCAACAACGGAATCGCGGGCCAGGTGCTCGTCGGGTTCGGCACCGACGAGCAGAAGGCAACGTGGTTGCCCGGCATGGCGGCCGGCGACGTCGTCGCGTCGTTCGCGTTGACCGAGGACGGTGCCGGCTCGAACCCGGCAGGGCTGAGAACGACGGCAGTAGTGGACGGTACTGGCTGGATCATCAGCGGAAGCAAGCGCTACATCACCAATGCGCCCATCGCGGACCTGTTCGTCGTGTTCGCGCGAGTGGACCCGAAGCCGAACAGCGGCAACGGGATCGCGGTGTTTCTGGTCCCCGCCGACGCTGCGGGTGTCGAGGTCGGTGACAAGGACGCGAAGATGGGTCAGCAGGGAGCAGGAACCGCGGATGTGACGTTCACCGACGTCGAGGTCGACGCCGACGCTCTGGTGGGCGGCAACGGTGACATCGGATACCGGGCGGCGATGACGTCGTTGGCGCGTGGCCGCGTCCACATCGCAGCGCTCGCCGTCGGTCAAGCGCAGCGTGCCCTGGACGAATCCGTCTCCTACGCTGCGTCTTCCACGCAGGGTGGCGAGCCCATCGGCAATCATCAACTCGTCCAGGCGATGATCGCCGACCAGCAGACGGGAGTCATGGCAGGCCGGGCCATGGTGCGTGAGGCTGCCCGAGCCTGGGTGGAAAACACCGATCGACGGATCGCGCCGTCGGCGGTGAAGCTGTTCTGCACCGAGATGGTCGGCACAGTTGCCGACCTCGCGGTCCAGATCCACGGCGGCGCAGGATATATGCGCGGCGTTCCCGTCGAGCGAATCTATCGAGATGTCCGTCTTCTCCGCCTGTACGAGGGCACGAGCGAAATTCAGCGGCTGATCGTCGGCGGCGGTTTGATCCGTGCCGAGCAGAAGCGGAATCGCTGACCACCCTCGTCCCGCGTGGCGGTGGCAGGTCAGGTGAGCGCGCGCTGCGCGGCGACCCGGTCTGCGACCGTGCTGCCGATAGCGGAGATCTCGGTAGCGAGTTCCGCGCGACTCCTGGTGTCCGACCCGTATACGAAGTTCGTGGATCCCACTGTGGCACCGCAGTATTCGATGATGCCGCGCTCGATCTGCGTTCGAATGGCCTGATGGACGCCATGGCGCTCGAAGCTGTCTGCATCGTCTCCCGCGACGACGACCAGATGGATTGTGAGTCGGTCCAGCTTCTTCACGAATACTCTGTCCCCGTATTCATAGGCCCAGCCCTCGACGAACACGCGGTCGATCCAGCCTTTCAATAGTGCGGGCATCGACCACCAGTACATCGGGAAGACGAGAATCAGGTGTTCGGCGCGGTCGATCCGTGTCTGCTCCTCGGCTACATCGGACGGTGTGCTTCCGTTTCCGCGAAACAGGCTCAGATCTGCAGCCGAAAATCGTGGATCGAAGCTCTCTGCGGCGAGATCTGCGGTCTCCACGGTGGTGCCGGTGGATCGGATGGCCTCGACTACGGAGTGAGCGACCTGATGGGTCAGAGAGTGCGGGTCGGGATGGGAGACTACGACGAGCGTGTTCATGGCTGTTCCTTCGGCTGGGGAAGATCGGCTATGTACCAACAGTAGGTTACTATTAGTACATAAGCAAGGAGGTGGCGGAATGGCACGGACGAGGCTGTCGCGCTCCGATCGAAACGCCCAGTTGATCGAGGTGTCCTGGGCTCTCGTACGCGCCGAGGGGGCCGACGCGTTGACTCTCGGACGGCTCGCAGAGCATGCCGGTGTCGCGAAACCGGTGGTGTACAGCCACTTTGCCTCCCGCGCCGAACTTCTTGCCGCTCTGTTCACCGAATTCGATGCCAGGCAGGCGGCGATGCTCGAGGAATCTCTCGACTCGGCACCCATGACGGTCCGCGGTCGGGCGAAGGCCATTGCCGACTCCTACGTGGGGTGCACATTGGCCCAGGGGAGGGAATTGACGGGTGTGCTTGCGGCACTCGAAGGTTCGCCCGAACTCGAACAGGTCAAGCGCACCGCCGAGCGCGCCTACTTCGAGCGGTGTCGGGAGATTCTGCGTCCGTTCACCGATGCCGACGGCATGTCCACGCCATCTCTGACCGCCGTCTTCGGTGCCGCAGACGCGTTGTCCCACGGTGCCGTATCCGGGTCACTCACACCGGCCGAAGCGATCGGGGAGTTGACCGATCTGATCGTCGCCGCGGTCGCCAGGTCCTGAACTCGGCCCGCCGGATCTGTCAGACGGTGGCGGCCGCCGATTCGGGCGCACGACGGTGGAATGCCGTCTCGGCTTCGAATGCATGCGCTACCCGGAGCAGCAGGTGATCGGCGCGGTCGGCGGTGACGATCTGCAATCCAACCGGAAGACCGGAGGAGCTGAAGCCGCCGGGCATCGACAGTGACGGTAGGCCTGTCGCCGAGATCAGCGAAGCGGCCCGCATCCAATCGAGGTAGTTGTTCATCGGGGTGCCGTCGACGACGGCGGGGTACTCCTCGTCCGCGGGGAACGGAAGTACCTGAACGGCAGGCGCGATCAATACGTCGTATCGCGAGAAGAACTGCCGCACTGCAGTATCAAGATTCTTGCGAGCGGTGTTGGCGGAGATCATGTCTCGTGTCGTGAGCGCCATTCCCTTGTCGACGTTCCACTGCACGGCGCTCTTCATGCGGTGCCGGTGTTCGTCCAACAGGTGCCCGTAGGCGGTGGCGAAGTCGAAGGCACGCGTCGTCTGGAACACCTCGTCCGCGTCGGACAGGTCCGGGCAATCGACGTCCACACTGGCACCGAGTTGCTCGAACACGTGCAGTCGGCGGCTCAGGACGTCGATCACCTCACGGTCGACGGGTACGCCGAGACCGAAATCCGTTGTCCACGCTACTTTCAGCCCACGCAGCGAGCCGGCCTCCTCCGAGCGGTACGAGTCGTCGAGCGGGAGACCACGAGGGCTGGACGAATCCGGACCGGCGAGTGCGCGCATCAGAAAGCGCACGTCCTCGATGTCGTGCGCGAGCACGCCCTGCCGAGCGATCCAGGCCCACGGGTTCTTGGCGGGCAGCATCGGAATTCGGCCCAACGACGGCCGGTATCCGACGAGGTTGCAGAACGATCCCGGAGTGCGCAGCGACCCGCCCATGTCCGACCCGTCGCCCGCCGGTTGTATCCCGGCGGCGATGGCGGCGGCGGCACCGCCACTGCTGCCGCCGGCACTGCGAGTCGGATCGTACGGATTGGTGGTGGTACCGAACAGCGGATTGAAAGTGTGTGAGCCTGCAGCGAATTCGGGAACGTTGGATTTGCCGGTGGTGTTGACACCTGCGCGCTTGAGGCGGGCGATGATGCCCGAGTCCTCGGTGGGGATGTTGTCGGCCAGAATGGGCGAGCCGAAAGTCGTGCGCAGACCGGCGGTCAGGTGATTGTCCTTGTGCGTCATCGGGACGCCGTGCAGAACGGGCAGTGCCTCGCCGGACACCGTTGCGCGGTCTGCTGCACTCGCACGTTCGGTCGCCCCATCGATGTCGAAGGTCACGATCGCGTTGACGACAGGGTTGAAGTCGTCGATGCGAGCCAGATGCGACTCGAGCGCCTCGCGGGCCGAGATCTCGCGATCGCGGATGTGTGCCGCGAGCGCGCGCAGGGACAGTGACTGAATGTCGCCGGTCATGAAACTCCTCGCTTCGATCCGGATCGGCCGGAGTTGTTGTCGGAAGCCTGTTTCAAGACTGCACCACCGCGCTGAGCCCACCGGGCTATCGTCGTCCATTGAGCGTTTTCGCCGTTGGATTGGCGGTTTCGCTCAGACGGCCGAAAATTTCACACATGCAACATATCGGCAACGTGAACCGACTTGAGTGAGCAGGACATCCGAGCCCGGGGCTCGGTCGCAATCCGACGGTATGCGAAAGAGAGTCAATCATGTCCAGTCAGATCGACGGTCCACCGGCAACTGCGGATGCGCCCGAAGCACGAATGCCCTGGGGACTGAAGACACTGTTCCGTCTTGTGTCCAGCATCGAACGCGTCGGCAACAAACTGCCGCACCCCTTCCTGTTGTTCTGGCTTCTGGCCGCAGTGCTGGCAGTGGTCAGCGCGATCCTCGCCGCACTGGGCACCGGGGTGGTGCTACCCAGCACCGGTGAGGTGTCGATGGTTCGCAGCCTGCTCAGCAGTGACGGCGTAGCCATGATCTTCGGAACGGCACTGGACAACTTCGCGGGGTTCGCGCCGCTCCCCATCATCGTGACCGTCATCCTCGGTGTGTCCGTCGCCGAGCATTCCGGTGTGCTCACCACGCTGCTGCGCGCCACCATCGTGAAGCTGCCCGCCAAGTGGGTGACGTTCTCGGTTGCCTTCGCCGGGACCATGTCTCACGTCATGTTCGACGCGGCATTCATCGTCGTCCTTCCGCTGGCGGCAATGGCGTTCAAGGCAGCGGGCCGAAGTCCTGTACTGGGCATGATGGTGGCGTTCGTCGCCATCGCCGGTGGCTACAACGCGTCACCGTTGATCACACCCAGCGATGCCATCATGTCGTCGTTGACGACCTCCGCCGCTCAGATCGTCGATGCCGATTACAGCGTGACCCCGGTGGACAACTACTTCTTCAGTCTCGCGTCGTCACTGGTGATTTCGATCTTCATCACCCTGGTGGTGGAGTTGGTGATGGCCAAGCACATGAATCTCGATGCCGACGAGGGCGTCGAGGACGGCGCAGAAAAGCTGGCACTCGATCTCGAGCCGATCGAGAAGAAGGGAATGCGCCGCGCCGGAGCAGCTTTGGCGGTGTACGTGGCCGTCGTCGTCGCCGCCCTGCTTCCTCCCTCGTCGCCGCTGCGTGGTGAGGACGGCGGGTTCGTGCAGTCGATCGTGCTGCAGAACATCGCGTTCTTCATCGCGATCGCCTTCGTCCTGGTCGGATGGGTGTACGGACGCACCACCGGCAGTCTTCGGCAGCTCCGTGAGATTCCGGAATCGATGGCCGTCGGCATCAAGACCCTTGCTCCGATCCTGGTGCTGTTCTTCGCGATTTCGCAGTTCCTCGCCTACTTCAAGTGGACCGGCATCGGCAACGTCGTTGCGGTCGAGGGCGCGGAACTGCTGAAAGCCGGGGGATTACACCCCCTCGTGGTGTTCGCCATGATGCTGGTGCTGATCTCGGTGATGAACCTGCTCGTCACCAGTGGTTCGGCCATGTGGTCGATGCTGGCCCCGGTTCTCGTGCCGATGCTCATGTACATCGACGTCAACCCCGAAACCACCCAGGCCGTCTACCGAATCGCCGATTCCTGCACCAACGCGATGACCCCGATGTCGGCCTACTTCGTGCTCACCCTCGGACTCATCCAGCGCTACAAGAAGAATGCAGGCATCGGTACCCTCGCCTCGTTCACCATCCCTGTCGCGCTGGGCATGCTGATCGTGTGGGCGGCGTTGTTCGCAGTCTGGTACATGCTCGGCATCCCGCTCGGCCCCGGCGCACCGATCCGTTGACCGCAGTGACTGCCGCGTCGTACCGGATCAATACAGGTACGACGCGGAGTCCGCGGCCAGCAGACGGTTGCCGCTGCGTTTGGTGGCCCGCAGAATCGACACGACCGAGATCGCGTCGGCCAGGGCGGCCCAGTCCGAGGCAGTTGTCATGCGATGCAACGCCATTCGGTCCGGGCACGCGAGGTTGACGAGCAGACTGTCCGAGCCCGCGAGGGCCACCGCGTATCGAACCTCCGAATGTGCGAGCAAGAGCTCGACCAGTGCTTCGTGGTGTCGAGGCGGAACCTTGACCCAGGCAAGGGCTTCCGCCGAATACCCCAGCAGCGCCGGCTCGACGACCACCCGCAGTCGGGATTTGTTGGTCTGTTCCAGAGTGTCCATGTGGCGTCGGACAGTGTTCTCGGTAGCGCCGACGACGCGCGCGATGTCCGAGGTGGGCGTCCGGGCATCCTCGGCCAGGACGCGCAGAATGCTGCGGTGCAGGGTCGAGATCTCCGGTCCCACACGGCCGTCCGGTTGGTAGCCCTCGTGTACGGGAGGCGTCAGAGCCGCGATCTGGTGCGAATTGAGAATCGCCGGCCGCCACTCGCGGACCGAGCGATAGACCCGCGTGATGGGATCTACCCGAATGCGTCTGATCCCGGTGATGCCGGGTAAGTCGTCGAGCATCAGATCCGCCAGATGGGCATCGTCGACCAGGACTTCGGCGACGCATTCCTCGTGCCCCGACGTGGCGTACACGAACATCGTGTCGTCGCGGCGCGCCAACCCGACTGCAACGGCACGTGCCATACCGACGTGACATCGAGCTCGCAGAACGACCGCGCCTGTCGCGCCGATGACGCCGACCACGCGCACGTCTCCGGAATCGAGTAGTTCCTTGCCGCGTCGGGTGACGGTGCGTTCGGGTTCACCGAGCGCCTCGGCGATGCTGACCCAGGACGCCCGGGGATTGACCTGCAGCGCCGCCGTGATTCGGCAACTCAGCGAGTCCAACTCGTCGGAGCGCTGCCTCATGCGTACACCTTCGCTCGTCGTGCCGACTCGGGTCGGCCGGTGCAGAAACAGGTTCGGTGCCCGAGGATCACCTGTCGATCCTCGGGCACCGGTACCGCGAAGTCCAGCTCAGAAGATTCCGCTGTAGGCGTTGAGGGCGGGCTGGCCACCCAGGTGTGCGTAGAGAACGGTGGAGTCCTTGCCGATATCGCCCTTCTGAACCAGATCGATCAGTCCGGCCATGGACTTGCCCTCGTACACCGGGTCGATGATCACGCCTTCGAGACGGCCGGTGAGCTTGATCGCCTCGATCGTGGAGTCGACGGGTATTCCGTAGTAGTCGCCGGCCCAGCCTTCGAGGACGGTGATCTCGTCGTCGCGAAGATCGCGACCCAGTTCGATGAGTTGTGCTGTGTTACGGGCGATTCGGGCCACCTGGTCGCGGGTCTGAGCGATCTTGGCGGACGCATCGATGCCGATCACTCGACGCGGCCGTTCCTGCCCGGCGAACCCGGCGATCATGCCGGCATGCGTCGACCCGGTCACGCTGCACACGACGATCGTGTCGAAGAAGACGCCGAGCTCCTCTTCCTGCTTCTGTACTTCGTACGCCCAGTTGGCGAAGCCGAGTCCGCCGAGCTTGTGGTCGGAGCCGCCTGCGGGAATGGCGTAGGGCTTGCCGCCCGCTCGCTCGACGTCCTCGATGGCCTTCTGCCAGCTGTCCTTGAATTCGATTCCGAAGCCCGACGGATCGAGGCGGACATCTGCACCCATGATGCGGGAGAGCAGGATATTGCCCACCTTGTCGTTGACCGAATCCGGCCAATCGACCCACTTCTCCTGCACTAGAACTGCTTTGAGTCCGAGCTTTGCCGCGACCGCAGCCACCTGCCGCGTGTGGTTGGACTGCACGCCACCGATCGAGACCAATGTGTCGGCACCCTGCGCGAGAGCGTCCGGGACGATGTACTCGAGCTTGCGAGTCTTGTTGCCGCCGTAGGCCAATCCTGCGTTGACGTCTTCTCGCTTGGCCCAGATCTTGGCCCCGCCGAGGTGCGCGCTCAGTCGTTCCATCGGGTGAATCGGGCTCGGGCCGAAGGTGAGGGGATAACGCTCGAAGTCCGCGATCGCCACGTGGTTCTCCTTTGATCGGTGTGTCATGCAGGATGCAATATATCGCATACTGTACGTGGGACACCTCGCCAGCGAAAGCGGTGGGCTACGATATTTTGCATGCCGGTCCCCGTCGAGCTCGGAAAACACAAGCGATCCCTGCTGCGCGACAACGCCTACGTCTCGATTCGCGACGCAATAGTCGACGGCACCTTCGCGCCCGGCGAGCGGCTGCGGGATGCCGAACTCGAGCAGTGGCTCGGGGTATCGCGTACACCTATTCGCGACGCCATGGCCAGGCTGGAACTGGCGGGCCTCGTACACACCCAGCCCGGGCGTTCGACCATCGTGTCGACCATCGAACGCAAGGCGGTGCTGGACGCGCAGGCGGTCGCGGCGTCGATGCATGCCCTCGCGGTCCGGACGGCGGTACCGCTGATGAACAAGCGCGACATCGCCGCGATGCGTCGCGCCAACAAGGATTTCGCCGCCGCATTCACCCGAGGCGATGTGGACCTCGCGCTGGCCGGCGACGACGCATTCCACGCAGTCGCCGTCGAAGCGAGTCAGAATCAGGTCGTCGTCACGGTTCTCGAGCAGGTGACGCCGACCCTGCGCCGACTCGAACGGCTACGATTCGCCTCGCTGGTGGGCCGCGATTCGATAGCCCAACACGAACGAATCATCACGCTGTGCAGTGAGGGTGACGCGGACGGCGCGGCCGCTGCCGTGCAGGAGAATTGGGAGTCGTTGTCTTTGCTCGTCGATCACGAGGACGGGATACCGGGAAACTGACACCGTCGAACGCCGGCGAAAAGCGGAGTGGCCGCGCCGCATCGGCGGCATAATGGGCCCATGGCCGACTTCAACGAGATCATCATCGACGAGTTCCGAAGCAACAATGGCCACGTGTCCACGGCCGGCTTCGGTGATTCGCTCGTCGTTCTGCACACGATCGGGGCCAAGAGCGGCGCGGTGCGGCTCAATCCGCTCATGGCGATTCCGGAGGGAGAGAGCTGGTTGGTGGTCGGCTCGGCTGCCGGGTCACCGAAAGATCCAGCGTGGGTGCACAATCTGCGCGCACATCCGGCAATCGACATCGAGGCACCAGGGGACGAAGGAATTCGAACCGTTGCCGTGAACGCCTACGAGATTTCGGAATCCGAGTGGGACCGGCAATGGCAGAAGTTCCTCGATGCCTCGGACGGATTCGCGAAATACACGGAAACGGCCGAGGGCAGGCGGTTTCCGATCTTCCGCCTGACCCCGACCGCCCAGTGAATCAGTTCTGCGTGTCGTCCTCGGGCGGGTGTGGGACGTTCTCTTCGTCGACGTGAGCACCGACTGCAGCCTCGTCGGGAGACTCTTCGCGCGGACCGTCGTTGCTGCCTTCGGATGGGATCTCTGCACCTGCATCGGTCGGCATGGTCATGAGCACTCCTGATCGTCGGTCGGTTGGTTGCTGCGCTCTGCATGCCCCGCTTCCGGTGGACTCAACCGTCGAGCGGTCGATTCCTGTTGACTAGCATCGTCAGGTATGGGACCCGATCGATCGATGACAGCTCGCGACCTCACACAGGCGATTGCCGAAGCGACGAGGTCATTTTTCGCACCGTCCAGTCTCGACGAGACTCTGCGCGGCGTGACGGAGAGCGCCCGATCTCTGATACCCGCGGTCGATTGCGCCGACATTCTCGTGGTGGCGGGGCCGAAGAAGTACCAGTCGCACGCCGCGACCAGTGAGCTGCCGGTGCGCCTGGACGCAATGCAGGAACGCCTCGACGAGGGGCCGTGCATCGATGCCGCACGAAGCGAGCTGTTCGTGCGGTGCAACGACTTCCGCTCCGATTCCCGCTGGCCACGTTTCGGTCCGGAGGCGGTGGGAGCAGGGGTTCTCAGCAGCCTGTCCTTCCGCCTTTACACCAACGAGGACACCATCGGGGCGCTCAATCTGTTCGCACTGACCAGTGATGCGTTCAGCGACGAGGACGAGGAACTCGGTCGCGTGCTCGCAACCCACGCTGCGGTGGCGTTGTATGCAGCGAACAAGACCGAGCAATTCAAGTCCGGCTTGGCTTCACGGGACATCATCGGCCAAGCCAAGGGCATGTTGATGGAGCGGTACGGAATCGATGCGGTACAGGCGTTCGACTTGATTTCACGGCTGTCGCAAACCCAGAACGTCCCGGTGGCCACCTTGGCCGCAGAACTCGTCGACCTCGGTTCCGAATCGAACAAGGAACGCTCGTCCAGATAGGCTCGCCGGCTGTTCACACCGTGTGCCGACGAGAGGGTGCAGTCGGCGGCACCGGATGGTCGTGAGTCGAGCCGGCTTGCTGGGTCGACCCGGCGTTCACTGTCGACCCGGTCTGTGCGGTTGCCTCGTAGACGCGTGAAGTGTCCTCGGCGATGCGGTCCCACGAGAAGCGAGATTGCGCACGGTCGGAGCCGGACACTCCCAGCTCGAAACGCCTGGACTCGTTGCGTAGCAGCAGGGCCAGCTCTCGTGCCAAGCGACGACGGTCGCCCGGCCTGATCGAGCGGCCGGTGACCCCGTCGATCACCAACTCTCCGGCGTAGCCCACTCCGTATGCGACGACGGGAAGTCCGCACGCCATGGCTTCGAGGGTGGCGATCCCTGCCGATTCGGTCGGGGACAGGCAGACGAACACGTCTGCCGACCTCAACAGCGACGACATGTGGCGATGGCGGACCGGGCCGGTGAACACCGTGCGCCCGGCCATGCCGTGTGCTGCGGCGACCGTGCGTAGCTGCGCCACGCCGTTGGATTCGCGCGGCTCGCCGCCGACGACGACCAATTCGGTGTCGTCGAGTTTTCCGAGCAGTTCGATGATCGTCGATACCTCGGCGTCCGACCCGACGGTCGCCACCCGACACGCAGCACCGCTGCGTGGTGCAGTCGGTCCGGATGGATCGAAGTCACTCAGATCCACCCCGGTCGGGACGATGGACACCTTGGCTCTGGCGACGCCCATCCGCGTCAACATGTCGGCCTCGTCGGGACATGACGCGATGATGCGGCTCGTCGATCGAGCGATCTTCTTCTCCATAGCCGCCCGGGGAACCACCGAATCGGTGCCGGCCGTCGGGGGCCCGGATCGGTCGGTCGCGGCGAGACCGTGGAACGACATCACCGTGGGGACGCCCGTCGCGCCGGCGGCCAGTATGGTTGCCAGCCCCGACACCCATGAATGTGCATGTGCTACATCGGGTTTCGTTCGGAGCAAGTGATCGCGGAGCGCGGAGGCGAACGCGCTCGTGTGAGGAATCGATTCCTCTTCGGTCATCGGGACAGCAGGCCCCGCAGACAGGTTGACCACCCGGTAACCGTCGGGGGTGAGCAGCTCGTCCTCGTGATCCGGGTTCTGCTTCCTGGTGTATACGTCGACTCGGGTGCCGGCGCGGGCCAGCGACGAGGCCAGCCGATCGAGCTGGGCAGCCGATTGTTCTGCCTCGATGCCGGCCGCATCAATTATCGGACTCACGTGTTCGGAGACAAGCGCAACGTGCATATCGATTCGATCCCTGATGGGTTCGCACGGCCCCTTTCGGGCGCATAGCCCGGCACCGGTGAAGGGTGTGGGATATGCCGACCCGATTTTGGAGTCAGCGTACTCGAGACGCGGCCAGAGCGGTCATCGCAACTGGGCGTCGAACAACACCCTATTACGTAAAGCCGCAATGCGAAACCTCACACGAGGGCGTCGCCCTTGCTGGAGCGTTCACAACGGGCCGAACCGACGTCCCTTGCGGCCGAAGCGGGGAGCGTGTTCGCTACGGCTACCGTGCACTGGATTGCGGTCGGTTCAACCGTCGACTGCCGACAATCGAAGCAGCGTAGCGGGTTTCGCCGGACGCAATTGTGTATACACTGTCTGCACGCGGTTGAGGAGAAGCCCCGTAGTCAGGAAGTAGCGACTGCGAGATGTGCCCGACCGCGCTCTTCGACACCCGATAGTCCGAGACTCGTTTTCTCGAGAACTGGTGTCAGAGGCAGCCGACAGTCTCCGGTCGCGAGCCGGTGGAGGTGGGCAATGGTGTTTCTACGGTCGGTGCACAGTGATCCGGAATCGATTCGATTGTCGTTCTGCGGGCCGGACAATCCCGAGGACGGCGCATTCGCGCTGTCCGTGGACGAACTCGTCGGCGGACCGGTCGTCATCCGCATCGTCGGGTCGATCGACAGATCGGCAATTCCGGTCATAGGCGAATGCGTGTCGGAGGCCATCGTGTGCGGGCGGTCGCTGGTCGTGGATCTGCTCGATGTCGAATTCGTCGACCCCGCAGTGGTTCCCGTCCTCTCGGCAGCCGCCTTGCGGCTCGCTGCGCACCGGTGTCGCGCGATCGTCGCCTGTACACCCGAGCTGCAGCGACAACTCGATCCGAGTGGTGTCCACCTCGGTACGGAGTGCGTCCGCAGCGTCGCGGACGCCGTTCGAAGTGCGGTGAAACCGGCGAGATCCGAAGAGGTTCCGAATTCCTGCACAGGCGAGACGCCTGCGCGGTCGGCGTGACCGGCAGTTCCGCACCGCGCACGATCGTCGCCGCGGTGTATCTCGCGGTGGTCGTCGGCGATCACCCGGGCGACAGCGCCCGATGAGTGCAGGGGCAGTTCCCACGGTCGGAGTGGAGGAGGAGTTCTTTCTCGCCGACATCGACATGCTGCGTCCGGTGGCGGTCGGCCCCGGTGTCGTCGCGCATGCCCGAGCTGCGGGAATCGATGCCGTCTCGGAGCTGACCGAGGTGCAGGTGGAGGCCAATTCGCCTCCGCTGCAGTGTCTTCGCGAGTTGCGGGAGAACGTGATCTCCACCCGCGCCACGCTGTCGGCGGTGGCCTTGGCGCAGGGTGCCCACTTACTGGCGGCAGGTGTCTCGCCGGTTGCGCCTGCTGATCGTGGCCGCCTGCCCATCTCGGACGGCTCCCGCTATCGGCGTCTTGCCGAGACCTACGGGGCACTGGCAGAGAGCGTTGCCACGTGTGGGGGTCACATTCACGTCGAGGTGCCGGACAAGGAGACGGCGATCGGGGTATGCAATGTCGTGCGGCCCTGGCTCCCCACGCTTCTGGCGTTGACGTCCAACAGCGCGATACACGACGGCGTCGACACTCGGCACTCGAGTTGGCGTTCGACGGTGTGGGGCAGGTGGCCGACGGCTGGTCCGCCCCCTCACCTGAGTTCGACGGCGGAGTACGACGACCTGGTCGGCTCGATGATCGAGACCGGGATGATTCTCGACGAAGCATCGCTCTACTGGGATGTACGGCCCAGCTCCCACCAGCCGACGGTCGAGGTGCGGGTCGGCGACGTACCTGCCGTCGCCGAGGAGGTGGTGTTGTCCGCTGCACTGGTCCGCGGTCTCGTCGTCACGGCCCTTCGGTCCATCGACCGCGGCGAGCCGGCACTCGTCGTGGCCGGCAATCACCTCGCAGCGGCATACCACCGTGCCCGCATGGATGGATTGACCGGCGTCGGAGTGGATCCGAGCACCGGGAAACCGGTGTCGGCATCGAGTCTGCTCCGATCGCTCGTCCGCTACGTGGAACCGGCGCTGACCAGCACAGGCGACCTCCGCTGCGTGCAGACTTCTCTCGAACGGTTGACGCACCTCGGGAACGGCGCGCAACGCCAACGCCGGATCTTCTCGCGCAATGCAGACGCAGCCGCCGTCGCTGCTCACGCAGCCCGTTTCACTACTGCCGAGTGGAACTCGCCGGTGGCACAGGACGCAGGTTGATCGCGGTGGTCGGCCTCGTCTGCAGGCGGCCGTGCCCGCGCCGCGACAATCGACCGATTCCAGGAAACGATCGACGATGCGACCGAAGGTGGTTATCGTGAAAGCCATGGCAAGTACTTCCGCCAGCATGCTTCGTGACGCCGGACTGAGGGTGACGCGTCCCCGAGAGTTGGTTCTCGATATCGTTGATGCACAACCGCATTCCGATACCGACACCATCTTGCGACTGGCGCGCGCCACCCTGCCCACGGTGTCGAAGCAGGCCGTGTACGACGTGCTCGATGCGTTGACTGCATCGGGTTTGGTTCGTCGTATCCGTCTCGCGGGTCACTCGGCACGTTACGAAACCAGAGTGGCAGACAATCATCACCACATCGTCTGCCGTTCCTGTGGTTTCATCGTCGACGCCGACTGCGCCACCGGTGAGCCACCGTGTGCACGACCCGCCCGAGATCACGGTTTCGTCCTCGACGAGGCCGAGGTGACCTACTGGGGAACGTGCCCCAGTTGTGCATCCGACCGATCGATCGCAGCCCGCGATCGTCCATCCACAATGCCCATCGGAAAGGACAATTCGTGACCTCCGACGCACGCCCACCCCACTCCGCCACCGAGACCGCCAGCACCAGCGAGAGCGAGAATCCGGTCATCGAGTCGCCGAAGCCCAAGGCGCACGCACCGCTGACGAACAAGGACTGGTGGCCGGAGCAGATGGACCTGTCCATCCTGCATGCGCATACCTCCAAATCGAACCCGTTCGGCGAAAAGCTGGACTACAAAGCGGAATTCGAGAAGCTCGACGTGGACGAGCTCAAAGCCGACGTCATCTCGGTGATGACCACTTCGAAAGATTGGTGGCCGGCCGACTACGGCCACTACGGCGGGCTCTTCATTCGTATGAGCTGGCACGCCGCCGGCACCTACCGCACGTTCGACGGACGAGGCGGTGGGGGTCAGGGCGCGCAACGCTTTGCGCCACTGAACAGTTGGCCGGACAACGCCAACCTGGACAAGGCGCGTCGGTTGCTGTGGCCGGTCAAGCAGAAGTACGGCAACAAGATTTCGTGGGCCGATCTGCTGGTGTTCGCCGGTAACGCGGCGCTCGAGTCCATGGGGTTCGAGACGTTCGGATTCGGCTTCGGTCGGGAGGACATCTGGGAACCGGAAGAGGTCTTCTGGGGTCCCGAGGATCAGTGGCTGGGCACCGATAAGCGATACTCCGGCGAACGGGAGCTCTCCAAGCCCCTCGGTGCCACCACCATGGGCTTGATCTACGTCAATCCCGAAGGCCCCGAGGGAGAGCCGGATCCGGTGGCCGCGGCCCACGACATCCGGGAAACCTTCGCGCGGATGGCGATGAACGACGAGGAGACGGCGGCACTCATCGTCGGTGGACACAGCTTCGGTAAGACACACGGAGCCGGACCGGCCGACAAGATCGGGCCGGAACCCGAGGGTGCCCCCATCGAACAGCAGGGCCTCGGCTGGAAGAACGGTTACGGCAAGGGCAAGGCCGAGGACCAGATCACCAGCGGGCTCGAGGTGGTCTGGACGGAGACTCCGACGCAGTGGGGTAACGGCTACCTGAAGAATCTCTACGGATACGAGTGGGAGCTCACGAAGAGCCCCGCCGGCGCGTGGCAGTTCACTGCCAAGGACGGTGCCGGTGCGGGCACGATTCCCGATCCGTTCGGCGGTCCGGGCCGTGCCCCCACGATGCTCGTCACCGACATCTCCATGCGGGCAGATCCGGCGTACGAGAAGATCACTCGGAGGTGGTTGGATCACCCCGAGGAGCTCTCGCTCGCGTTCGCCAAGGCGTGGTACAAGTTGCTGCACCGCGATATGGGACCGGTGTCCCGGTACCTCGGGCCGTGGGTTCCCGAACCTCAGCTGTGGCAGGACCCGGTTCCATCGCCGCACGGTGACCTGATCGACGAGGCGGACGCATCTGCGTTGAAGTCGGCGATCCTCGACTCGGGCTTGACGATCGCTCAGCTCATCGGTGTCGCGTGGTCGTCGGTCAGCAGCTTCCGAGTCACCGATTACCGCGGCGGTGCCAACGGCGCTCGGGTTCGGCTCGAGCCACAGAAGAGTTGGGAGGCAAACGAACCCGAGGTCCTCCGCGAGGTGCTCGCAATCTTGGACGGTATACGCGAAAAGTTCGAGGGCTCAGCGGCCGGTGACAAGAAGGTCTCGCTCGCCGACGTCATCGTGCTGGCCGGCAATGCGGCCGTCGAGAAGGCCGCACGCGACGCCGGTTACGAGGTGACCGTCCCGTTCCGGCCGGGTCGCACCGACGCGACGCAGGAGCAGACCGACGTCGAATCGTTCTCGGTACTCGAGCCACGAGCCGACGGGTTCCGCAACTACGTGGCTGCAGGGGAGAGCACTCCCGAGCAGGTGTTGTTCCTCGATCGCGCCTACATGCTGAATCTGACTGCGCCCGAGATGACGGTTCTTCTCGGCGGTCTTCGAGCCTTGGGGGCCAACCACGGTGGTTCGAGCCATGGAGTGTTCACCGATCGCCCCGGAGTTCTGAGCAACGATTTCTTCGTCAATCTGCTCGACTCCGACACCGAATGGGCGACGAGTGAGGACGGCACCTACGTCGGCACGGATCGTGGCTCCGGCAGCCAGAAGTGGACAGCGACATCGATCGACCTGGTGTTCGGGTCCCATTCACAACTGCGAGCGCTGTCGGAGGTGTACGCCCAGGCCGACAACGGTGGCAAGTTCGTCGACGACTTCGTGGCCGCGTGGGCGAAGCTGGCAGACAACGATCGATTCGACGTCCGGTAGCGCGGAGCCGATCACCGGGTGAGCCAGATGCGCCTTCTGGCAATGGCTTTGATTCGCGTCACCATGACAGGGCTGAGGCCGAACTCGCCGAACACGCTGCCGGGGTCGCGGTCGAGGATCTCCAACACGGTGCGGTAGTAGTCCTGAGTCGACATCGCGAAGGCGGACCGGATTTCGTCGTCCGGTCCGCCTCCGTGGTTGACCCATCTCAGGGCGAAGTCGATCATGGCGCGGTCTGTGTCGGAGTAGAACGCTACCGGTCGCTCTGCCCCCGCAGAAGTACGTCGATTCGGCATAACACACCTCCTTGGAACTGACTGTCGATCCGAAATTAGCACTGCTCGCGAACACGTGCCAAGGGTCCGGTATCTGCGATAAGGACCCGAATATCGGTCGTAAGCCCCGTGTTTGGACTGCCGTCGTGCGTGGAAGTCGATACACAGCTCGGCGTACGCGCCCGGGCCGTGCGGTCGAGCCAGGGGCCGGAGGTTCAACCCCTGCAGCCTCCGGCCCCGCGCCCACAGAACCAGTCGCTGAAACAATCCGGCGAACACCTTCGACGAATCAGGTACGGAGAGTGTGTGATGGACACCGATGCAGAACAGCGTCTACCGACCGAGGCCGACGCCTCCTCGGTATGTAGGAAGATTGCCGACCTGGCGCAGACGTACGACATCGCGATCGGCACCGCCGAATCGCTGACCGCCGGAAATCTCGCGGCCATGCTCGGCAAGGCACCGTCCTCGGGGCAGTGGTATCGCGGCGGAATCGTCGCGTACCACGAGAGCGTGAAGCACACGCTGCTCGAGGTCCCCGACGGCCCGGTCGTCAGCGAACAGGCCGCGACGGCGATGGCTCGATCGACGGCGTCGCTGGTCGGCGCACATCTGACGATCGCCGTCACCGGCGAAGCCGGGCCGCAGAGCCAGGAAGACCAACCACCGGGGACGGTGTGGGCAGCGGTGTACGACCGCGGCGACGTGAGCACCGAATGCAAGCACTTCGAGGGTGAACCGGAAGAAGTTCTGGCCCGGACCATGGCGTTTTCTCTCGATACCCTGCTGCGCCACGCGCGGAAACGGGCCCACGGGTAACTGACGCCGGGCGGGTGCAGACAACTGTTCGTCAACGAGATCGGAGCGCAGTATGAGTACCGATTCCAGTGTCCGAAGCCGTATTCAGCACGAGCTGGGTGTTCGGCCGTCGATCGACCCCGACGCGGAAATCCGCCGCCGGGTCGGTTTCCTCGCCGATTATCTGAGAGTCATTGGCACAGCGGGTTTCGTGCTCGGCATCAGCGGGGGGCAGGACAGCACCCTGGCCGGAAAGCTCGCTCGGCTGGCCGTTCGCGAGGCTGCGGAACTCGGTAACCAGGCCACATTCGTCGCGGTGCGTCTGCCGTACGGCACTCAGGCGGACGAAGCCGACGCCGTCGTCGCACTCGACTTCATCGAGCCGGACCGGACGGTCACTGTCGATATCCGCGACGCCGTCGACGCCTCGGCGCGCTCGGCCGCCTCGGCGCTGGATACTCCGCGTATCGCCGACTTCGTACGGGGCAACATCAAGGCGCGCGAACGCATGATCGCGCAGTACACGATCGCCGGCCAGGAGAATCTTCTGGTGGTGGGTACCGATCACGCGGCCGAGGCGGTGACGGGCTTCTTCACCAAATACGGTGACGGAGGCGCGGACGTCACTCCGCTGAGCGGTCTCACCAAAAGCCAAGGTGCGCAGCTCTTGCGGCACCTGAACGCACCGGAATCGACGTGGCGCAAAGTGCCGACAGCAGACCTGGAGGACGACCGTCCCGCGCTCCCGGACGAACAAGCACTCGGCGTCACCTACGCACAGATCGACGCATACCTGCAGGGCGGACCCGTCGACGACGATGCGGTGGACACCATCGAGCGCTGGTTCGACAAGACCCGGCACAAGCGCGCCATGCCGGTGGGGCCGGACGATCGGTGGTGGCGCACGGCCGTCGACTGCCGGCCCTGAGGCACCGTCGACGAGACGTTATCGACGGCGGTGGATCCGGGGCAGTAGGAACCAGAACGCGACGGCCGTCGACGCCACGACAGCGGCCGCGGGGGCTGCGGCGCGCACACCGAGCACTATCTCGAACGTCAGGGCGGCAGCACCCACCAGTGTCACTCCCAACATGGCGAGACCGCTGATGGCGAGTATGTTGCCGACGCGCACTATGACCCCTATTGCACGCTGCCGGAACAGGAGTCGGTGCATGCTGACGGGAGCCACCAACAGGATCGTCGCAAGCATCGACGCCGACACCGTCATCAGATAGACCACGTGGCCGGCCGTGGACAGCCCGTCGAAGCGGGCCTGGAACGGCAGGGTCAACAAGAACCCGGTCAGAAGTTGTACACCGGTCTGTACGACACGGAGTTCCTGTAGCAACGACGACCAATTGCGATCCAACTGCTGGGTGGGAGTTTCGTTGCGCGCTTTGTCGTTCCACGCACGGTGGTCCTCGTCCTCGTCCTCGTCCTCGTCACCCGTCGTCATCGACCAAGACTAGTGCGATCTCGACGGGTAGGCGGTGGAAATCGGACCGGTTCACGCAGTGTGTACATCCGCGGTCGACGTGCCGGTCGCACACTCTGGACACCCGGCACCGGACTCGGACGAGCCCGATGCCCCGGTTACGGACTTCCTCAGCGACGAACCGACGGACTCGAGGGCCGAATCGATATCGGTGAAAATCGGAATCGCAGCATCGAGTCCGACCAGATGCATCGGCCGCCCCGTGGTCGGCCCGGATGCAACCACCACCAACGAGGTTGAGCAGCATGCCTTTCGGCGAGCTGCGATGAGCACGCTCATGCCGACGGAGGCCAGGAAGGACACCCCCGACAGATCGACGATCACGGCTGCCGGCGCTGCCGTGACCGCTTGTTCGATGTGGTGGGCGAGATCGGAGGCGGTCGCGAGATCCACTTCTCCGTTGACCCGCAGAACAATTGCGTTGTCATGGTGTTCGCTGGCGATGCCAAGCCCGAGCAACTCGTTGTGTTTCATAGGGGGTCACCGTCCTTACCCTGTGCAGTGGCATGTTCGTCGAACAGCGCACTGCGGCGTAACCGAGACCGGCAAGGATTGCAGAACCGAGGCGAACCCGGTGCGAGCCGCGCTGTCGACTGCGGGCAGGGGCTACACCACGCTGTCCGAATCATACCCAGTGTTCGTTTCTTCGTGCAGGCCGGTTCGAGAGTTCGAATGTTCGGCAACCGACTCGATCATCGCCGACGCAATCTCGCTGACCTTGATGTTTCTGTTCTGCGACTGCTCGGACAGCAGGGCGAACGCGTCGTCGGCGGAGATTCCGCGCATCGCCATGATGATTCCTTTCGCCTGGTCGATGTCAGCTCTCGTTTTCATCGCTGTCCGCAGGCCGGTGATTTCTCGTTCGGCCGACCGGGCGCGCTCGGTGATCGCGATGACGGTCTCGATCGAGGTGGCGAGCAGGGCCACCGAGACCTCGTCGAGTGGGTCGAAGCCGTCGGCACTCGTCCCGTAGATGTTCAGCGACCCGTGGCGGTGCTCGTCGGGCGTCAGCGGGGCCGACAAATAGCTGTGGACGCCCAGATCGGCCACTGCGGCAGCGAAGCGAGGCCAGCGAGCTACTGCCTCGTGCGCCTGTGCGCGAACCATACGTCCGCTGCGGATTGCGTGCAGGCAGGGGCCTTGACCAGCGCGATACTGGTCGGAATCGATGTCGTGCACAGCGGGGTCGGTGGACGCCACGGTTCGCGGTCGGCCGGTGTCGTCGAGCATGGTGATGCCGACGAGACCCGCGTCGGGAACCACGGCTGCGACCTCGGAGCACACGGCTTGAAGAACGGCATCGACGTCGGCACCGGTCAGTATCTTCCCCTTGATTCGGCGCAACGCTTGGATGTATTGCCCGATCCGGGCGAACGCCGAACCCGAGGCGTCCGGTGCGTCGTGAAGACGGTCGTCTTCGATGGAAAAGTCACTCATCTGGTGGGCTCGTTTCGGTCGGGCCCCCGCATGGACAGCAGGCAGCCACTCGTCAACTCCCGGCCCCGACTCGACCGAACGGGGTCATAATATACAGAGCCTCGCGGGTGCATTCGCACCTGTCCCGAGCGCACGCCAACGGCCCCGCCGAACGCAGGGGTGGTCGCGTCCAGGCCCGAGTCGAGGTATCCTGCACAGTGATTGGGTGGAGACCACGCCCGCAGAATCGACTGCGGTACGAACCACGATCTTCCCCTGCCACAGTCTTCGATCTGTGGAGGTCAATGCCCATGATTCCCGAATCCTCGTCGTTTTCGATGTCCGTCGACCGCGGAGACGACGGCCCCATCGTCGTCTCGGTGCAGGGCGCACTCGAGATCCCCGGCAATACCCGCCTGTTGGCAGACTGCCTGGCGGGGTCCGTGCTCGCCGACCGACCGGTGGTGGTCGACCTGGTCGGTGTCACCGAGATCGGTGATGCCGCAACCAAGTACATCGTCGACGCAGCCCATCGGCTGTTGTGCCGTGGGTATCGCCTCACCGTCGTCCTGGCCACCTCCGCTGCCGACCGTAATGTGCGACGGCTCAGCGAACGTGTGCACGTCGAGCGTGCCGGCTCGCTCGGTCGGGTCGTCGGCGCGGCGACGACGCCTTCGCGACCTCGAGTCGCTGCAGTGGACGCACTGCAGGGGACTTACCTGTAGGTCGATAGCGCAGCGGCCCTCGTGCGGACGGTGCTGCGTAAAGCCTTGTGTGCTCCGATGTTCCGCCGGTGTCCGTCGTCGAGGCGTGGAGAAGTCGCGGTCCAGACCTGTGTATCGAGTTCTAAACCCTTGCAGTGCAAAGTGTTTGCTGGGAATTTCGGCGGGTAGCCGGATCGAGTCACCTGCTCGAACTTCGACCCGAACTGGAGTCCCTATGTTCCGACACACCGACTACCTACAATTCGATGCCAAGCCCGAGAAGCCGGATCCTGTGTACGCACACAAGCTTCAGGAGCTCATCGGTGGTGCATTCGGCGAGATGACCGTGACCATGCAGTATCTGTTCCAAGGCTGGAACTGTCGCATGGAGGGCAAGTACAAGGACCTGATCATGGACATCGCGACCGAAGAAATGGGTCACGTGGAGATGCTGGCCACCATGGTCGCTCGTCTGCTCGAGGGTGCACCGGCCACCGAGTCGACCAAAGCCGCTGCTACCGATCCCGTGGTAGCGGCAGTGATGGGCGGCATGGACCCGCAGCAGGCGATCGTGTCCGGCGGCGGTGCCCTTCCGGCGGATTCCAACGGCTACCCGTGGAACGGTCGGTACATCATCGCCAGCGGCAACCTGCTCGCAGATTTTCGTGCGAACGTTGCGGCCGAGGCGCAAGGGCGGCTGCAGACCGCGCGTCTGTACAACATGACCGACGACCCGGGCGTCAAGGCCATGCTGCAGTTCAATCTTGCTCGCGATACTCACCATCAGAATCTGTGGCTCGCTGCCATCGAAGAGCTGCAAGCCGACGGACTCGAGGACGTCGTAGCACCGAGTGCACTTCTCGACGAGGAGGCATCCGAGCACGCAACCGATCTGTGGCACCTCTCGGACGGTGAGTTCTCCTCGACCGGTGGCTGGGCGAATCGGCTTGCGCCCGACGGCAAACGGCAGATGGGGTTCCTCGCCGATCCGCAGCCTCTGGGCGGGAAGGCATCCGCGCCTGCACCCGATCCGAAGCTGTACGCGACGTACGACGGGGCCAAGGGAGATCCCGCGTCGGCCGCACTGGGTACCGAGAAGGGCGTCATGGGGAAGATCAAGGACGCCCTGGATCCCGACGAGAAGTAGGCCCGAACTCCCTGTGCCCCACAGCAGTTGCGACGCGAATATCGCGTCGCAACTGCTGCGGTCAGCTGACTACGTCCCGCAGAACGTTCGGAACCCCGCGCTGAAGTCGACGGGCGCGGGTCCGGCGTACTGCGACAGCTCGTCCCGACCGTCGAACGGATTCGTCACGACCGACAACAAGCGGTCGAAGGGCGCGAGGTCACCCTCGGTCGCTGCTGCCAGCGCCGCGTCGACCATATGGTTGCGAGGAATGTACGCGGGGTTCACTCGGTCCATGGCGTCCGCGACGGACCGGAGGTCGTGGCCCCGCTCGAGCACCGCTGCGCGCCATTGTTCGAGCCACGGTGCAGCTGCCTCGTGCGGTACGAGTGACGCAAAATCTGCGTCGTTGCCCCGCAGATTCTCCGCCAACGCGCGGAAGGTCAGGGTCCAGTCGGCACGATGATCCCGCAGAAGCACGTGCAGTTCGTCGAGGAGACTGCCGTCCGGTTCGATCCCATCGAGGCCGAGCTTGGCGAGCATCAGGTTCTCGTAGTGCTGTCGGTAGCGATCACCGTAGGAGTCCAACACCGCCGTCAGCGCGCTGATGGCGCGGTCCGGAACCGAATCGACCAGCGGCAGTAGTGTTTCGCCGAATCGTGCCAGGTTCCAACCCAGGACGGCGGGTTGGTTGCCGTACGCGTAGCGGCCGCCGTGATCGATCGAGCTGAAGACCGTTGCAGGATCGTAGGCGTCGATGAACGCGCACGGCCCGTAGTCGATCGTCTCACCGGAAATCGTCGTGTTGTCGGTGTTCATGACGCCGTGCACGAAGCCGACGGACATCCACTGCGCCACCAACTGTGCTTGCCTGTCGACGACGGCCTCGAAGAATGCGAGGTATCGACTCTCCGCGCCCTCTGCAGGGGGGTCGGCGAGCTCGGGATAATGACGTGCGATGGCGTAGTCGGCGAGGTTCTGCGCGAGACCCTCGCGGCGGGCCGCGAACTCGAAGGTCCCTACCCGCAGGTGGCTCGAGGCAACCCGAGCCAGCACTGCGCCGGGCTGCGGACCTGCCTCTCGAACCACCTGCTCACCCGTCGTGACGACGGCCAACGAGCGGGTGGTCGGGATGTGCAGAGCGTGCATGGCCTCACTGATCAGGTGCTCGCGCAGCATCGCACTCACCACCGCGCGCCCGTCTCCGCCGCGGGAGAACGGCGTGGCACCGGAGCCCTTGAGATGCAGATCGACTCGTCGGCCGTGTTCGTCGTGCAGCTCGCCCAGCAGTAGTGCTCGACCGTCGCCCAGCAACGGCACGAATCCGCCGAACTGATGACCGGCGTACGCCATCGCCGAGGGGGTCGAATCGGCCGGTGAGACAGCCCCGGACAACACGCCTGCGCCCTGCTCGGAGCGCAGCATCGACGGGTCGAGTCCCAGTGACCTGGCGAGGTCCTCGTTGAGGATCAGCACCCGCGGATTCGGTGCAGGTGCGCCCTGCCACGGCACCGTGAAGCCGGGAACGTCGTCCACCAACGTCGACTCCAGTCCCCATGACGGCGGGACCGATGAAGGCGGATTGTCGGACGCAGCTACCGGTCCCGTCGCGAATTCACTCATACTCCAGGGGTACCACGAGATCGGGTAATCACACCGACCGTGCTCCGCGCATTACGAGCGCGCCGATATGTCGGGCGGGGACAGTGCGCGTTCGATACTCAGGGCGGCGGCCCGCAGCAACGGGGCGAGCATGTGCGGGGCTGCGGTATCGGCATCGACGACGACCGAGACGGCCGCGCGGATCGTACGACTGCGGTCGAAGATCGGTGCGGCAACCGATACGGCGTCCGAGGTGATCTGTCTGTCGCTGACGGCGACACCGGTTCTCCGAATATCGGCCAGCGTGCGCCGCAGGATGTCCGGATCGCAGATGGTGTGCTCGGTGAATCTGGTCAACGGTGCCGAGCACACCTCCTCCTGAACGTGGGCGGGCGCGTGGGCCAGCAGCGCCAGACCGACTCCGGTGGGCGGCAATGCGAAACGGCCGCCGACGCGCGTGCGCAGGGCCACCGAGTCACGGCTGCGAATTCTCTCGACGAACACGACCTCGTGACCGTCGCGTACTCCCAGCTGCACGTTCTCCTGGGTGACGTGGGCGAGATCTTCCATGACCGGTAACGCGCTTTCCCTGAGGACCAGGCCCCGCGGTGCGAGTGACGCGATCTCCCACAGTCGCAGACCGATGTGGAATCTGCCCGTCCGGTCATCGCGCTCGATCGCTCCCCACCCGACGAGATCGAGCGCGAGCCGGTGCGTGGTGGAGAGCGGGAACCCCGATCGTCGAGCGAGCTCGCTCAACGTCAAGGTCGGATGCTCTGGCGTGAACGCCTCCAGCAGTGTCAGCGCGCGTACGGCCACCGGACCGGTGCGAGCGGGGCCCTCGGCCGTCATGGAGTGCTTTCTTCGATTCGTAGGGCTTCGATTCGTAAGGAATGTCGTACAACGAGCTCTACAGTTCGAGAACGAGCCGGGGGCCCGTCGACCGGGACACACAGATCATCATGGTGTCGTTGGCACCGCGTTCCTCCTCGGTCAACAGTGTGTCGCGATGGTCGACGGTGCCGGCGAGAACGGCTGTTTCGCAGGTTCCGCACGTTCCCTCTCTACACGACGAGAGCACCTGCACTCCCGAGTTCGTCACGGCGTCGAGCACCGAATCGTCCGGATGCACGGTGACGGTTCGTCGGCTCAGAGAAAGTTCGACTTCGAATGACGCACCCGATGTCGGCCGATCGAGTGTGTCGGCACGGAACCGTTCGAGGTGCACGCTTCCTTCGGGCCAGTGCCCCGCGCGTTCGGTCACGGCGTCCAGCAGGGGCCCCGGTCCGCAGCAGTAGACGGCCGTGCCGACGCGCGCAGTCCCGAGCAGATCGTCGAGATCGAGCAGTCCCTTTTCGTCCTGCGGGACCACGGTCGTGTTGCCGGGGTAGCGGGAAACGAGCTCGTCGACGAACGCCATACTGTCGCGGGACCGGCCGCCGTACGCCAGCGACCACCCGGCCCCACGCCGCTCGGCCTCGGCCACCATCGTGATGATGGGTGTGATTCCGATACCGCCGGCGATGAACAGATAGTTCTCGGATTCGGTCAACTCGAAGTGATTGCGCGGTCCACGGACACGGACGGTGTCGCCGACGGCAAGGGTGTCGTGGACATGGAGCGAACCACCGCGGGATGCCGGTTCTCGTAGGACTCCGATGCGCCAGGTGTCGCGGTCGGCCGGGCTTCCGCACAGCGAGTACTGGCGGGTGATGTCGGAAGTCAACTCCAGATCGATATGAGCTCCCGGCGTCCAGCTCGGCAGGTCTGTGCCGTCCGGCTTGCGCAACTGCAGCAGGGCAACGCCATCCGCGCCGCTGCACTTGTCCGAGACGATCAGATCCAGGTCGCACTCGGGGAGGTTTCGCGTCACTCGGCTCTCCCCACGTGACTCACGAGTTCGCCTCGCACCGAGGGCAACTCGGGATGGCCGGGGTCGACGGTCGAGAAGTGCCCGATGGGGTGCGCGAGCAACCACTCCCACAGCAGTGCCGGATCCTCCTCGAGCCGGGACGAGCCACAATGGCAGACGCCGCGCAGCCGGTCGGTACCCGGAACCCACACCACACGCAGCACGTTGGGGCCCTGCAGCATTCGATTCGGTTCCGGTGTCACGACACCACCTCGGCACCTGCTCGCGAGCCCTCGAGGAGTTTGCTCAGAAGCCGACGCGCACCGAGGCCGCCCGCATCGATGTTGATCGACAGTTCCTGGTAGCCGGCCTTTTCGGTGTCCAGTGCTTGCTGAAGAATGTTCAGCGCCACCACGTCCTGCATGACCACTGTGCGATTGTTCTCGGCCAGAAACTGGGACACTTCGTTGTCGTCGATTGCGAAATCGCGCGCAACAGCCCAGAAGTCGTGTGTCGAGGTCTCGGTTTCCGGAGTGATCGCGTACACGATCTCGCTGTGGAACGCGTGGGCGTCGGAGCCGTCGTCCGCGGGTAGCGGTGATCCGAGCGGAGCGATGCGGCTGTGCAGTAGATACAGGCACGGGGGCATGTATTCGATGTCCTGCCAACGCGAGATGCGCGTGTCGATGCCGGTGGACTTCGAGTAGAACGGTGGGCATTCGGCGTCGTCCATGTGCCGCGAAACGTAGATGACGTTGCGATCGTCGTCGATCTCGGTGGTGATCGGTGTGTCGGCGACTTCGGGAGTGCCGATGTAACCGCCGTGCAGGTAGGTCTCGTGCGAAAGGTCCATGAGGTTGTCGACGAGCAACTGATAGTTGCACGAGATCGGCTCCATTCCGCTCACCACGGTGTAGTCCGGGGAGTCCATCCACGGGGCCCGGGGAATACGAGTGATGTCGCCGTCGATCGGATCGTCCGGGTCGGCAATCCACATCCAGACGAACGAATCCTGCTCGTGCACCTGATAGGTGGTGAGCCTGGCCGTCCTCGGCACCCGCTTCTGTCCGGGAACAGAGACGCAGCCGCCGTCACTGCCGTACGTGAATCCGTGGTACCCGCAGACCACGGTGTCGCCATCGAGGTGGCTGGGGGCCGCGGAGAGTGGGTACCGCCGGTGCACACAACGATCGCTCATTGCGGTCACAGCCCCGGACTCGGTGCGCCACAACAGAATGGGCTCGCTGCAAATGGTGCGCGAGAACAGCTCTCGGCCCACTTCTCTGCTGTACGCAGCGACATACCACTGGTTACGGACGATTGTCGTCATCGATTCTCCTGAACACGTAGAAGTCGTTCGGTCGCTTGACGTCTCGTCAGCGATCGTGACATCGAGTGTGTGGCACGCCACCCCGCCGGTGCGAGCGGACTTCCGGATGCCGGAAGCCCGGTCGGAATCCCGGTCAGAAGAGGAGGACCGGTTTGATCGACGCACCGCTGATCATGTCCGCCACCGCGGAGTTGATGTCGTCGAATCGGTAGTGAGTGATCAAGCGCTGCAGGGGCAATCGACCCGACACGACAAGATCCACCAGCACCGGAATCAGGGTCTGCGTTTCGCTGTCGCCGAGGGTCAGTCCCACGATGCGTCGGCCCGGCAGCATGGCGTTGACGTCGACCGGGACCTCGGTGCCGAAGGGCGGAGCGCCGACGACGACGGCGGTTCCACGAGGGGCCAGGGCATCGATCGCGGTGCGCAGCACCCCTACGTTCCCGGTGGTTTCGATGGCTCCGTCGACGCCGGAGCCCTCGGTCAGTTCTGCCAACGCAGCCGCGGTGTCCTCGCGAGTGGCGTCGACGACGTGGGTCGCTCCCAACTCGGTGGCCAGTTCCAGGCGTTCGGCAACCCGATCGACCGCGATGATCTTGGCCGCGGGAGTGAGAGCGGCAGCCATGATGGCCGAAAGACCCACTGCGCCTGCGCCGGTCACCACGACGGTATCTCCCGGGCGTGGTCGCAGCACATTCCACACGGCACCGACTCCGGTCTGCACCCCGCAGCCCAGCGGTGCCAGGATCTCCAGCGGTGCGGAGGAATCGACCCGAACCAGGCTCCGCTCGTCCACGATCGCGTGATTCGCGAACGACGACTGGCCGAAGAAATGGCCTCCGAGCGCAGTGCCGTTGCGCGTGATCGGGCTGGAGCCGTCGGCGCGAGCCCCGCCGATGAGGTTGAGCGGCAACCACGTTGCGCAATAGGCGGGATGACCGGCTCGGCAGTTTCCGCAGGTACCGCACGAGGTGAACGACAGCAGAACGTGGTCACCTTCCTGCACGCCGGTGACTCCGGGACCGATGGCTTCGACGACCCCCGCACCCTCGTGGCCGAGGACGCCGGGAAGCGGAAACGGCAGCCCGCCCGCGGCGACGCCCAGATCGGTGTGGCACAAGCCGGCTGCGACGATGCGCACGCGCACTTCTCCGCTGCGGGGTTCGCCCAGTTGGACCGGGGACAATGTGAACGCGGCTCCGCCCGATTCGACTACTGCCGCTGTGGTTGTGGTCATGGCACTGCCCTTTCGATTTGGTCGAGGCCTTCGATTCGGTCGAGCCTTCGATTCAGTCGAGCGAGATGACGACGGATTTGACCTTGGTGTACGAGTCGAGGCCCTCGGGGCCGTACTCACGGCCGAAGCCGGAGTTCTTGACTCCGCCGAAGGGAACGGCCGGATCGAGCATCGCCCAGTCGTTGACCCACACGATGCCGGCGTGCAGTCGTGCTGCAACACGATGTGCGCGAGCCACATTCGTCGTCTGCAGACCGGCAGCGAGGCCGTATTCGGTGCCGTTGGCCAGGCGGACCGCGTCGTCTTCGGTGTCGAACGGTTGTACCGTCAGAACGGGTCCGAAGATCTCTTCTCGAACGACCCGCGACGTGGCGGGCAAGTCTGCGATAACGGTGGGGGAGTAGAACGAGCCACCGGCGAGGGGCGTACCGGACAGGTCTGGACGGTGCCCGCCGACGACGATACGGCCGCCGTCGCGGCGGGCGATGTCCACGTACTCCTCGACCTTGTGCACGTGCCGCTCTCCGGCCATGGGTCCGACCACCGTGGCCGGATCGAACGGGTCGCCGACGGGAACACCGGGAACCGCCTGGGCCAGAATGTCCAACACCGTTTCGTATCGAGAGCGCTGGACGAGCAGGCGCGGGCCGCCCATGCAGAACTGCCCGGAGTTGAAGACGAACCCTTTGATGATCGCTCCGATCGCCTTGTCGATGTCGGCGTCCTCGAACACGATGTGTGCGGCGTTGCCACCCAGTTCCATCGTCACCGGTACCAGATTGCGGCCTGCGACCCCGGCAGCGTGCCTGCCCACAGCCGTTGACCCGGTGAATGCGATCTTGTCGACTCCCGGATGCTGCAGAAGTGCCTCTCCCGCAACGGAACCTGTTCCGGTGACGACGTTGATCACGCCTGGCGGTACGCCCGCCTCGGTCAATATTTCAGCCATCAGCAATGCGCTGAGCGGGGTGTCCTCACTGGGTTTGTGGACCACGGTGTTACCCGCGGCGAGTGCAGGCGCGATCTTCGAACTCGACAAAATCAGCGGAAAGTTGAAGGGGGTGATCGCGGCGACCACACCGAGCGGTTCTCTGCGCGTGTACGCGTGCGCAGACAGCGGAGTGTCGCGATGCGATCCACCGAGCGTCTGAGCCAGTGCGGAGCAGTACTCGTACTGCTCCGCGGAGGTCAGTACGTCCACCGGGCGGCACAACGACATCGGCTTACCCACATCGGCGCTTTCGACGGCAACGATCTCGTCGGCGCGTTCGCGGATGAGCTGACCGGCTCGGTGCAGAATGCGTGCCCGTTCGCGTCCGGGCAGCGACGACCAGCGGCCGTCGTCGAAGGCGGTGCGAGCTGCGGCCACTGCTGCGTCGACGTCTACAGCGGACGCCTCGGACACGGAGGTGAGCACCGCTCCCGTCGACGGATCGAGTACGTCGGATCGGCCACCTGCGGCAGCGTCACGCCAGTGACCGTCGACGAAGAGCCGTCCGGGAGTGACGTCGGGTCGGGTGGGAGTGACGCTGTCGTCGGTGATCGTCATGAACGCCTCGCTTCGATGGCCGGCTGTGACCTGATTAACAGGGTTCCTTATATACAACCTCGCGCATGCGCGGAAAGCAATAGGCGATCCAGGTGCCGGTCGGCGGCATTCGGTAATTAGGCTGCAGCCACACGCGAGTTCGGAAAGCGAGGTGGTGAACGTGCCATCGAGGCCGTCGTCGGCAGGCGAGCAGCCGACGCTGCTCTACGCCATCAAGCAGGTCGAGCTGGCGGTGCGGGCCCAGATGGATGCGCTGTTGCGGCCGAAGAACATCACTGCCGTGCAGTACACCGCGCTGACGGTGCTACGTCGACGCGACGGGCTGTCGTCCGCGGAGTTGGCACGCAATTCCTTCGTGACGGCTCAGACGATGGGCGAGATGATCGCCGCACTCGAGAAGCGTGGATTGGTCACTCGCCGAACGGATCCGGCCAACAAACGGCGGATGCTCACGAGCTTGACCGAGGAAGCACGACGCTTGCTCGCAGAGTACGACGCGCAGATCGGTGACCTGGAGGACCGCATGGTCGCCGATCTGTCGCCGCGTCAACGAGACGAATTCCGCGGCTTCCTCCGTAGTTGTCGCCTGGCTCTCGGACACACCGGGGCGCACTGAGCCCCGAGGAGCGGAGGGTGCGTCAGCGATTGCCCAGGCGGTGTTGCAGGCCCGTCAGCAGTGCCGACAGTCCCAGCTCGAAGGCGACGTCGGTGGGGTTCGGCTGTTCCTCGGGATCGCCCACCGCAGCAGTGAGGGCCGGGTGCATCTGCGGGTCGGGTGTGTAGAGGTTACCGCCGCTGCCCATGTCGAGGGCCGAGCCGAGAATGAAGTTGTCGAACGCGATGATGATCGGAAGTACCTCGGGCCAAGCGAAGCCCGCATCGTGCAGACCGTCGGCGATTCGCTCGTACTCGGACAGCGATTCGCGGTCGCGGATGCGTGAGGTCGCGAACAAGCGAATGGACCCGGGGTGACGGGCGAACGCCGCTCGATACGACCACGCCAACCTCTTCAATGCCTCGTCCCACGGGCCCGTTCCGAAGCCCGTGTTGTCGATCTTGCGACCGATTCGAGCCCGCATTCGATCGATCACTTCGTCTTTTCCGGACACGTGGTGGTACAGCGAGGATGGATGCACGGCGAGTTTGGAGGCGAGCTGTGCAACTGTGAAATCGCCTGTGGCGTCGGTGATCTGAAGTGCGGCATCGACGATGCGATCGACATCGAGTAGTGCTGTCTTCGGCCTTGCCACGTGTACTCCATTTCGCCGGGGTCTTTCCAAACTGTCTTCTGTGGTCTACGTTACGTCAAAACCAAACATCGTTGGATTAATCACACGGAGCCGGCCATGACCATCCCCCAACATTCCGGGCAGCCGAATGCCCTCGATAGTTCCAGCCTCAACTCACGCGACATCGTCTTCTTCGTCGTCGCGGCAGCGGCACCGCTCACCGTCATGGTGGCCGTTGCTCCGATCGCGTTGCTGATCGGTGGGATCGGCGCTCCCGCCGGATACCTGTGCGCCGGTCTGATCAGCACGGTGTTCGCCATCGGCTTCACCAAGATGGCGCGGCACGTGCACAACAACGGCGCGTTCTACTCCTACATCCGGATGGGTCTGGGCAAAGTTGCCGGTCTCGGTAGCGCTCTGGTGGCCGTGGCGGGGTACACCCTCCTGCAGATCAGCACCTACGGGTTGTTCGGAGCGGTCACCAAGGCGACGATGAACGACTTCGTCGGAGTCGACCTACCCTGGTGGCTGTGGGCGTTGGTCGCTGCGGCGATCGTGTCCGTGCTGGGATATCGATCGATTCGGGTGGGGGCCAAGGTCCTCGGCGTGCTGCTCGTTCTCGAAGTGCTGGTGCTGCTCGTATTGGCGATCGCAGTGATCGCCAAGGGCGGTGCGAGTGGTCTGAACCTGCAGCCGTTCTATCCCGAGAACGTCTTCACCGGATCGATGGGGGCGGTACTGGCCGTGTCGTTCGCCGCGTTCGTGGGCTTCGAGGCAACCGCCCTGTTCCGCAACGAGGCGGTACGACCGGACCGGACGGTCCCCCGCGCAACCTATGCCGCGGTCATTTTCCTCGCGGTCTTCTACTGCTTCATCGTCTGGGTTGCGGTCATGGCGTTCGGCGCCGAGAACGCGGTCGCCGCGGCTGCATCGGATCCTGCCGGTTTCTTCTTCACCGCTATGCAGACCTACGTCGGTAGTGCGGCAACGGATGTGATGCGCGTGCTGATCGTCTCGAGTGGACTCGCGGCTCTGCTGGCCTTCCACAACGCGATCACCCGGTACGGCTATGCGCTCGGTCGTGAAGGAATCTTCCCGGTGCGGCTCAGCCACGTGCACAGCAAGCACTTGTCTCCGCACATCGCCAGCATCGCGCAGACGGCGACGGCCGTAGTGGCCATCGCGTGTTTCGCCGCGGCCGACGTCGATCCGGTCCTGCAGTTGGCTGCGTGGACGGCGAGTACGGGGACCGTGGGAATCCTTGCGCTGCAATGGCTCACCTCTCTCTCGGTTGCCGTGTTCTTCCTGCGCGGTAGAGAAGTGGCACGGGATCGGGGCGCGGCACTCGCTGGAATCGCCGCGTTCGTCCTGATCGGAATCGCTCTGTACCTCGTCGTCGACAAGATCGAAATCGCCACCCTGACGACCGACCCGGTGGTGAACACCGTCGCCTCCATCGGATCCGTCGTGGTGTTCGCGTTGGGTTCGGCAGTGGCCCTGTGGATCCGGGCACGCCGCCCCCAGGTGTACGCACGGCTGGGGACGACCGACATCGATTCCGAGATACTGCCCGATACCCAGGCCGGACCGTCGACCGCACTACCTACCGATGATGCACGAGGAGTGCGACATGACTGATGCGACACTGATTCTGATGAACGCCACGGTGCTCACCCAGGTCGATGGTGCCGAGCCGCAGCAGGCCGTCGCCGTTCGAGACGACCGAGTGATCGCACTCGGGAGTACCGACAACGTCCTGGGGTGCAGTGGTCCCGGAACGAAGATCATCGACCTGGCCGGGAGCACTCTGACACCCGGATGGGTCGACGCCCACACGCACGTGGTGCAAGGCGCGTTGATGTCACTCGGCGTGGATTTCAGTCGGTGCGAGAATCTGGACGACGTGCGTCGGGTACTGCACGATGCGCACCCGACGGACGGTTGGATTCGCGGCTGGGGCCTGAACCACAACGTATTCGGCGGCCGAGCTCCGAGCTTCGAAGCCATCTCCGACTCGGTCACGACCCCTGTTCTCATTCGGTTCTACGACGCGCATTCGTCGCTGGCCAATCGGGCTGCACTCGATATTGCCGGCGTGACCGGCCAAGAGACCTTCGACCACGGCGGTGCCCGAGTGGCGGTGGACAGTGGCGGGAAGACCACCGGTCACCTGATCGAGGAGCCGGCCATCCATCTGGTGGAGGCGGTCATGCCTGCCCAGAACGTCGTCGCGGCGAAGTCTTTGTTACGCACCGTGACCGAGGAGATGGCGTCGGTCGGGCTGACCGGGGTGCACGTCATGGACGACCTCCCCGGGACCGTCGAGATGATCCGGGCGCTCGACGAGGACGACGCCGGACTGCGGTTCTGGGTGTACGGCTGGGTCCAGCCGGATCATCCTGCCGATCGGGTCGCAGAACTGGCTGCGCTGGTGCACGGTACCGCCGGGGCGCGGTGGCGATACGCGGGCGCAAAACTGTTCATGGACGGAACCGTCGAAGGTGGGACGGCGTGGTTGTGTCACCCGGACCTGTACGGCGACGGTACCCGGCCGTCGTGGACCGACCCGGAACGGTATGCGGCCGTGGTGCGCGAGCTCGACCGCCGTGCAGTGTCGACCACTACTCATGCGATCGGTGATGCCGCTGTGCACCACTGCGTACGGACGCTGGCAGCCCTCGGGAAGGGGGTTCGGCATCGCCTCGAACACCTCGAGACCGTCTGTCCCGAGGATCTGACAACGATCGCGGACGCCGGTATTGCCGCATCGATGCAGCCGACCCATTGCACCAGGTACACCCGAGCGGACGAGGCCGACGACTGGTCTCGGCGCATGGGCCGCGATCGTATCGACCGTGGTTGGCCGGTGGCCGAGCTTCTCGATCTCGGTGTGACCGTTGCGCTCGGATCCGATTGGCCGGTAGCACATTTCGATCCCCGAGTCGTGATGGCCGATGCCCGGCTACGCCGCCCCGCAGGCCTGCCGGCCGACCCTCCTCGTCAACCCCGGCAGGCGATTTCGGCTCGACAAGCCCTCGACGGGTACACCACCCACGCCGCGGCGGCGGCCGGTCTGACCGACGGAACCGGAACCATCGTCGTCGGTGGTCCCGCAGATTTCACCGCAGTCGGCGGCGACCTGATGGGCCCGGCGGATCGAATTCCCGAACTACCGATCATCGCGACGGTCGTCGGCGGCAGGGTTGTCTACGAACGGTGATCGGCCTACGTGTGCACGATCTACTGTGCGCGGACGATGGACTGCAGTGACTGCCGCAGCTCTCGGACACCGCGGTCGCCGAGGGCTGAGAGCGTGGCGGATTGGGTCGCCGCGAGCGCGCGCTGCGCGTCCACGCACAGCGCGCGGCCGGCGTCGGTCGCGTGGATGCGCTTGTTTCGTCGATCGCCGGGGTCGACCCGTCGGGTGATCAGCTCGCGGACCTCCAGATCGTCCACCAACGCCACGATCTGACTGGGGTCCAAGCCCAGTTCCTCCGCGAGCTGCCGCTGGCCGAGTCCGTCCGAATGCTCGCAGGCCAGGGCCAGCACGGAGTACGAACGTACGCGCAGCTCGAAGGGTGCCAGTGCCGTTTTGGCGGCGGCCGTCAGCGACGTTCCCGCGCGCGTCAGCAGGAATCCGATGTCGTCGGACAGGGGTGCGATGTCGGTCATGAGGCTCCTCGTATCGGCGGTAATTCTAGCAAACGTAAATCATTGACTTTCTCAATTATTGATGGTTTTGTCAGTCTGGTAACCACGAAGAGGAGAGAGCTATGAATCTCGACAACAAGGTCGCTGTCGTCACCGGAAGCGGCCAGGGGCTCGGACTTGCGTATGCCCAGGACCTCGCGCGCCACGGTGCAGCAGTCGTGATCAACGACGTGAACCAGGCGACAGCCGACGCGGCTGTCTCCTCGATCGTCGACGCGGGTGGACGGGCAGTGGCCGTCGTGGCTCCGGTGGGCAGCACCGAGACCGCACAGAAGTTGGTGGCAGGCGCGGTCGAGGCGTTCGGTCGCCTCGACGTCATGGTCACCAACGCGGGGATCCTGCGCGACAAGGTGTTGTGGAAGATGACCGACGACGACTTCGATGCCGTCGTGAACGTTCATCTCCGCGGCACGTTCACCTGCGCACGCGAAGCAGCCGTTCACTTCCGCGCTCAGGGTGAGGGCGGCCGGATCGTGTGCATCGGCTCTCCTGCCGGTCAGCGCGGAAATTTCGGACAGACCAACTACTCCGGTTCCAAGGCCGGGATCGTCGGGATGGTGCGGACCTGGGCGATGGAACTCCAGCGTGCAGGTGTCACCGTGAACGCGGTGTGCCCGGTGGCGGCCACGGCGATGACCGAGACCATCCCGTTCCTGCAGCCGTACATCGAGGCCATGCACAACGGGGATCCGTTGCCGCCGTTTGCCCGTCGTGAACTCGGGTTCGGGACCCCAGCGGACGCCGCAGGAATCGTCTCTTTCCTGGCAAGCGACGCGAGTGCAGACGTGACCGGTCAGGCATTCGCCGTCGGCGGTGACCGCCTGGCACTGTGGACGCACCCGGACATGATCGCCACGAGTTATCACGACGGTGGCTGGTCGGCCGAGGACATCGCCGCTGTCTGGCCGTCGACGTTCGCGGACAGCCTCGAATCGGTCGGAGAGAACCTCTCCGTAGAGCCGGCGCGATGAGCTCGAAATACCAGTGCGCCATCGACTTCGACTCGATACTGGCACTCGATGTGCACACTCATGTGGAGATCGACGGGTGCGGACACCGCGCACTGGACGACGAATTGATGACCGCGTCGGAGAAGTACTTCAAGTCGGGCGAGGACCGTACTCCAGGGATCGACACCATCGCCGAGTACTACCGGGCCCGCAACATGGCCGCAGTGGTGTTCACCGTCGATGCCGGTGCAGCGTCGGGACATTCACCGAACTCGGTGGAGGAGATCGCCGAGGGGGCGGCACGCCACAACGACGTGTTGATCCCTTTCGGCTCGGTCGACCCGTGGCAGGGTAAGGCCGCCGTGCGGCGGGTGCACCGGCTCGTCGAGGAGTTCGGGGTGCGCGGCTTCAAGTTCCATCCGAGCATGCAGGGCTTCGAGCCGAACGATCGCCGCTTCTATCCGATCTACGAGGCCATCACCGAAGCCGGAGTACCCGCGCTCTTCCACACCGGCCAAACCGGTATCGGTGCCGGACTTCCCGGCGGGCACGGCATCAAGTTACGCTATTCCGATCCGATGCTGCTCGACGACGTCGCCGCGGACTTCCCGCAACTGACGATGATCATGGCGCACCCCGCGGTGCCGTGGGCGGACGCGCAGATCTCGATCGCCACGCACAAATCGAACGTGTACATCGACCTGTCGGGTTGGGCACCGAAATACTTTCCGCCCCAACTGGTGCGGGCGGCGAATTCCATGCTGAAGCGAAAGGTGTTGTTCGGCTCGGACTTTCCGGTTCTGACGCCGGATCGTTGGATGAAGGACTTCGCCGAGCTCGACATCAAGGACGAGATTCGTCCACTCGTGTTCAAGACCAATGCACTGGCCGCACTCGGCCTGTCCGCCAAGGAGACATCATGACCACCCGCGTCGCCACTCTCGCCGAGTTGAAGAACCTCGAAGGCACCGAACTGGGCACCAGCTCGTGGATCGAGGTGCCGCAACAGCGCATCGACACCTTCGCCGACGCCACCGACGACCATCAGTGGATTCACGTCGATCCCGAACGGGCGAAGGCCGAAAGCCCCTTCGGCGGTCCGATCGCGCACGGCTATCTGACTCTGTCGCTGATCATTCCGATGTGGGACGAGCTACTGGTCGTCGACAGCGTCACCACGAAGATCAACTACGGATTGAACAAGGTTCGCTTCACCAACCCGGTCCCCGCCGGCGGCCGAGTGCGCCTGGCCGCCACGCTGAAGGGGTACGAGGAGCTGCCCAAGGGCGGAGCTCAGCTGACCGTCGCCGCGACGATCGAACTCGAAGGCAGCGAGCGCCCCGCGGTCGTCGTCGAGGCCGTCTACCGCATGTTCGACTGAGATCACGGACCCGAGAGGAACAGATTTCAGATGCGTAATCAAGGCGTCGGTTCGTGGATCCGTCGACGTACCAGGCAGTGCCCGCGAGCAACGGCACTCGAGTTCCGCGGCCAGGTCTCGACCTACGAGCAATTGGACGAGCGCACCACCCGGCTCGCGCACGGTCTACGTGAGCTGGGGGTGTGCCCCGGGGACCGGGTCGGGCTGTTGTCCACCAATCATCCCGCCTACCTCGAAGTACTGTTCGCCTGTGGCGTGCTCGGAGCGATCTTCGTGCCACTCAACGCACGGTTGACCGCACCGGAAGTTGCTTTCGCAGTGCAGGACTCGGGGCTGTCGTTGTTGGTGCATTCCGAGGCCTTGCACGACGTCGCGACCTCGGCGGTCGGTGACGGCCCCACGCGTCGCCTCACGCTCGGCGAGGAGTACGAATCGCTGATCGCGGCGGCCCCCTCGACGCGCATCGACGAATCGGTGGAGGGTGCGGATCTATGCTTCGTCATGTACACCTCCGGTACGACCGGTAAACCCAAAGGCGTTGTGATGACTCACGACAACGTGCTGTTCGCCGTTCTCAACGCAGTCCTCGATCTGGACCTGTGCAGCGACGAGGTAGCCCTGGTCTGCGCTCCGCTGTTTCACACCGCCGCGCTCGACATGGTTGCGTTACCCATCCTGTTCAAGGGCGGCTCGGTCGTCATCGAGGAAGGGTTCGATGCCGGACGCGTGCTCCATCTCGTCGAATCACGCTCGGTCACGTATACATTCGGAGTGCCGACGATCCTGGACTCGCTCGTGTCGCATCCCGCGTGGGACGACACGGATCTGACGTCGCTACGCCGGGTGGTGGTGGCCGCGGCGCCGGTGCCGCCGCGCACGCTCCGTACGTATTCCGAACGCGGGATCAAGATGTGTCAGGGCTACGGGCTCACCGAAAGTGGTCCTGGCGCAACGATGCTGGCTGCCGTTGATGCCGAACGAAAAATGGGTACCGCGGGGGTTCCCCATACCTTCTCCGACGTCAGGATCGTCAACGCGATGTCACAGCCGGTGAAACCGGGGGAGCGCGGTGAAATTCAAATCCAGGGCCCCAACGTGATGAAGGAATACTGGGGTCGTCCCGACGCGACCGCCGACGTGTTCGACGACGGCTGGCTCCGTACCGGCGACATCGGAATTGCCGACGCGGAGGGATTCGTCACGATCGTCGATCGGCTCAAGGACATGATCATCTCGGGCGGAGAGAACATCTATCCGGCCGAGGTCGAAGCGGCACTTCTCGAACTGCCCGGCATCGACAGTTGCGCAGTGTTCGGTGTACCGGACGAAAAATGGGGCGAATCTGCCGTTGCCGCAATCACTGTCGTCGAGGGAGCAGACGTCGACCTCGATGCCATCGCGGACGCGCTCGGCGGTCGGCTCGCGCGGTACAAGATCCCCAAGCGTTACATCCTCGTCGACGAGATCCCGCGCAATCCGACGGGCAAGATCCGCAAGAACGAGTTGCGGGAGCAGTATTCGATACCTGCTCCCGCGTCCACTCAGTCCGTCTGAGCCTGTGGCTGGTTCTGTGTGATGCAGTGAATTCCGCCCCCGCGGGCGAAGAGTGGCCGAGCGTCGACGGTGACGACGGTGCGGCCCGGGTATGCCGCCGACAGAATGGCAGCAGCCTCTTCGTCCGCGGGATCGCCGTAGCTGCAGGCGATCACACCGTCGTTGACGACGTAGTGGTTGATGTAGCTGTAATCGACGAAGCCCTCCTCGTCGCGGAGAATCTCCGGTGCCGGAACTTTCACGATGGTCCACTTCTCACCGCGTGCGTCTGTGCTGTTCTCGAAGATCTCGAACACGGCCTTGCTGATGTCGTGATCGGGGTGTTCGGGATTGCGTTGGTCGTGCACCAGAACGACGCCGGGCGAGGGGATGGCAGCGACGATGTCGACGTGGCCTCGGGTTCCGAACTCGTCCGCGTCACGGGTGAGTCCACGAGGAAGCCAGATCACCGTGGTGGCGCCGATCGTGCGGGCGAGTTCGGCCTCGACATCGGCCTTCGACAGCGTGGGATTGCGACCGGGATCGAGTTGTACCGTCTCGGTGACGAGAACCGTTCCCAGCCCGTCCACCTGAATACCGCCGCCCTCGTTGACGATCGGTGAATCGATCATCTCGGCACCGGACTTCTCGACGACGAGCGCGCCGATCTTCGAGTCCTTGTCCCAGCGCGCCCAATCCTGCGCGCCCCAGCCGTTGAACACCCAGTCGACGCCGCCGACACGGCCGTCCTCGGACAGCACGAACGTGGGCCCGATGTCGCGCATCCAGGCGTCGTTCAACGGTGCCTCGAGGATGTCGATGGGGAAAGCGCTCTCGGAGGTCAGATACGTGCGTGCGACGGCGCTTTCGGCGGGATCGACGACGACGGTGACCGGCTCGAATCGAGCGACCGCCTGCGCGACCTCGGCCCACGTGGTGCGAGCCTCGTGGTGCTCCTCGGGCGTGTCACCGAGCGAATACCCCTCGCACGGGTAGGCCATCCAGGTCCGTTCGTGCCGAACACCTTCGGCCGGCATCGTCCACGTCATCACTGCCTCCCGAGGTTCGAGGCCGCAGCAGCGGGCGAGTTATGTTTTGTGACAGTGCGCATGTGTGTCCTCGGTGCTAGGTGTGGGTCTGCGGTGTGCGATCGAAGATCGGGTGTCAGGAAACGATTCTCGAGACGATGTCCGCGGCGGTGCGGTGACCCATGCGGATTGCGCCGTCGACGTGTTGGTAGCCCTCCGCGGCGATGTCGGAGCAGGAGAAGTGAATCGGGCCGACGGGAGTGCGGCTGTCCTTGCCGTAGCGGTGCAGACCCCCCAGATCGAAGCTGGCCGCGTACGCACCACGGGTCCATTCTTCCGAACCCCAGTCCGACTCGTAGTAGACGACCGGCTCGGTTGCCTTGGGCCCCAGGTAATGTGCGATCGATTCGAGGATCTTCGCGCGGCGCTCCTGCTCGTCGAGCTCGAACATCGCGTCTGCCTTGGCGTCGGACACGAAGCCGACCAGTGTTCCGCGGCTGTCCTGATGGTTGGTGTTGTCGTACACCTCCTGCACGATCTCTGAGGCACCGAAGCCGGTTCCCGACAGCCCGTCCTCGCGCCAGAACGGGGTGTCGTAGACGGCATGGACCTTGATCACCAGTCCGAGGGACTGATGCTGGTGCATCTGGTGCTGGCGACGCGGGAGCGGCGGGTCGTAGGAGATGCGCGAATACAGGTTCGGTGGAACGGCGAGAACGACCCGCTTGGCGTGTACCTCGATGTCACCGTCGGCGAATACTGTTGCGCCGTCGGAGTTCCACCGCACCGTTCGCACCGGCGCGTCGAGGATGACGTCGTCGCCGAGGGCGGCCGCCATACGGATCGACACCTGCTGCATGCCACCGACGACGCGCTTGTCGAGGATGAAGTTCTCGTCCACCAAGTGCGAGAACGATCCCGCCGATGCGGCCATCAAGACTGCTTGCAGTGCCGAGAACGCGTGCGCAGGTTTGGTGAGCATGCCACCGGCGATGAACATGCCGATGTTTCCTCGTGCCTCGGCATCGTCGGACTCACGAATCAGCCACTGCTCGAACGAGATCGTGTCCAGTTCACGCGCCAGCGGGTGCGCCCACGGTTCCTCGGGGCCGACCTGGGCGGCCAAGTCGTCGAGCAGTGTTACGAGTCGGTCCATCTCTTTCTCGGTGGTCTCGTCGACGGGGAACGAGTCACCCGAGTAACGGGTCCGCTCGCCCGCGGCGGAGATGTAGACGGACTCGCCCTCGCGGTATCGGTCGAACGTCCCGAGGCCGAGCTCACCGATCAGCGCGATGAGAGATTCCTGATCGGGTGAGACCCACTGACCGCCGATTTCGAGGCTTGCACCGTCGATGGTGTTCGTCCAGGTACGTCCTCCGACGCGGTCGCGCGCTTCCAGCACGGCGACGGACAATCCTGCTTTGCGGAGCTCGGTTGCTGCGGCCAGGCCGGAAGGGCCGGCCCCGACGATAGCGACGTCACGGTCGAGGGTGGGCACTGTCGAGCTCCTTTGTTCGCGGTCGATCGGCCCAGGGCCGATAGCACCTCGATTCTGTCCGGAATCCACCCGATCCGCACACGACGAAGTGGCCAATCGAGCGCATTCACGCGCACCGTTTCGGACAACAGGCTGGTGCGCACGGCGCTGGAAGTCAGTGCGCGAGCGGTGTGATCGCCTCGAGCACGTCGGCGAGGTGATCGTGCATCGCCTTCCGGGCGCGAACCGGATCACGTTCTGCAATAGCGTGATAGATGCTGCGGTGGGCATCGACGGAGCGTTGCATCCGCTGCTCGGTCTGAAAACTTGCCTGCCTCGACGGTGCCATCCACTCGTTGGTCTCGGTCACGAGCCTGGTGAGCATGGAGTTGTGGGCAAGGCCGGCGATCGCGAGATGGAACTGCACGTCGCAGAGTTGCATCACTTGCAGAGACGGCGGCCGATTCACGAGCTCTCGCTCGGACGTTTCGAGTGGAGTGCGTAAGGCATGTAACTCGGACGTGCGGTGGCGGACGGCGGCACGCTCGGCAATGGGTGGTTCGACGACCGTGCGTAGATCCATCACCTCGCGAACGGTGCGTTGGTCGCTGCTCATGCTTCCGAAGATGCTGCCTTCGGCCAGAGCGCGCATCTCCAGTGGTGCGACGATGCGGCCGGCGCGGGGCCTGCGCGTCAGATAACCCCGCAATTCGAGATCCTGAAGTGCATGGCGGATCGAGATTCGCGACGCTCCGAGCATCGTCACCAGGGCGCGTTCGCTGGGCAGCTTCGATCCCGCTTCGACGCGACCGCTGTCGATCAGCTGCGCGATCCTGGCGCTGAGCAGCTCGGGGACCGACGCCGCTTCGACGTCTATCTCGGACCACGCTGTCATGGAAAGCCCCGTCCCCGCAGGTTACGATCTGGTCCTACCAAAATACCAGATTCACTCTGTTTCCCCAGTAAAGATCCGTTGACGTGTAAATATCCCACTCATCACCTTGACGGTCTGGTCCTACCAGTTTTAGATCAAGACATCGTGACAACGGTCACTCATTCTCCTGAACCACTGATTCCCATGGACCCCAGAGGTGGACCAGCATGACAACGGACGGAACACTCCACAAGCCGAACGCGAGCGGAGATCACGGCTCGATCGGCTCGACGTTCCGTGATCAGCCGCGTGGGCTCGTGACGCTGGCCGGCACGGAGTTGTGGGAGCGATTCAGCTTCTACGGCCTACAGGTGATCCTCGCGTATTACCTGTACTACTCGCTCGTCGACGGCGGGCTCGGACTCGACGTCGGAGTGGCAGTCGGTATCGCCGGATCCTACGGCGGCGCAGTCTATATCGCGCAGATGGTCGGAGCGTGGGTCGCGGACCGGCTCGTCGCGCCGCGAACAGTTGTTCTCTACTCCGCCATCTCCATCATCCTCGGCCACGTGGTGCTCGCTCTGGTCACGACGACTGTGGGTATGGGCGCAGGACTGTTGTTGATCGTCATCGGCACCGGCGGACTCAAGGTCAACGTCACCGCGATGGTCGGGATGCTCTATGCGAACGATGATCCCAAACGCGACTCGGGATACTCGCTGTACTACATGGGTATATCGCTCGGTGCATTCCTCGGCCCGCTGCTCACCGGTGCCCTGCAGAGCTCGGCCGGTTTTCACATCGCCTTCGGCGCGGCGGCAGTGGGCATGCTGATCGGCCTGGCCCAGTACGTGGTCGGGTACAAGCATCTGCCCGAGGCCACCCGAACGGTACCCAATCCGCTGCCACGCTCGCGTCGGGCCGCGGCCGCAGCTCTCGCCGGATCGGTCACCCTGGTCATCGTTGCCGCGGCCGTCAGCGGCCTCCTGAATCTCGACAATCTGGGAACCGTGCTGACCGCGATCATCGTGATCGCCAGCATCGCCTACTTCGCAATGCTGTTGTCCTCGAGGAAAGTCGACGCCACCGAGCATCGACGAGTGCTCGCCTACATTCCGGTGTTCCTCAGTAGCTTGCTGTTCTGGACGTTGCTGTTCCAGTTGTTCACCACCCTGGCGGTGTACATGGACACCCGCGTCGATCTGACGGTCGGCTCGTTGACGATCCCTGCGGCAACCGTGATCACGTTGGAAGGTCTCTTCGCCACTGTCATCGCTCCGATCTATGCCGTCGTCTGGACGCGGATGGGCAGCCGGCAGCCCAATCCCGGAACGAAAATCGTCGTGGGAATCGGCCTGCTGGCGGTGGCGATGGCCATGTTCGCGGCAATGGCGGGCACATCAGGGGCGACGAATTCGGTTGTCCTGGTTCTCGTTGCGATGTTGCTGTTCGGTGCCGGAGAGATAGCCGTCGTGCCGTCCGTCCTGTCGGCCACTGCACAGCTGGCACCCGCATCGCACAAAGCCGGGATGACGTCGCTGTACTTCCTCACGATGGCAGGAGGCTCGACACTGGCCGGCTTGCTCGCTCAGAAGTACTCTGCAACAACCGAACTGACCTTCTTCGGTGCGACGGCCGCGGCGTCGATCGTCGCCGCGGCGGTGCTGTACGGTGCCTATCGCACGCTCATCGTACGAGCGCTCTGACGTGACACTTCCATGACGTGACACTGCTCCAACGCAACACTTTCGGACGAACCCAGAACATGCCCCGACCGATCCTGCTTTCGGATCGGCCGCACTCGAGGAGATATTCATGCCCGAACAGTCGCAACCGGCACCCGGCGTGGCAATCGCCGCGCCGCACACCGCGGCCGTCGACGCTGCCCGCACGATCGTCGAAGCCGGTGGTAACGCCGTCGATGCAGCGGTCGCTGCAGCTGCGGCCCTCACCGTGGTCTACCCGCACATGTGCAGTGTGGGCGGTGACGTCATCGCGTTGCTGCGCAGGAGCGACGGCAGCACCGCCTGTATCAACGCATCGGGAGCATACGGTTCGGCCGCATCCGTGGATCAGCTGTTCGAGACGATCGAGACGATGCCGATCAACGGTCCGCTGACGGTGTCCGTTCCGGGTGCAGTGTCCGGGTGGGCGGCTCTGCTCGACGCCGGTGGCTCGCTGCCGTTACGCAACGTACTGGCACCAGCAATTTCGCTTGCCACAGAGGGGTTTCCGGCCAGCCCCGGACTCGTCGAGATGATCGAGCTCGACCGTGACGCACTGATCACCGATCCAGGCTTGCGCGCGAAGTTCTTCGTCGATGGTCAGCCGATCCCCGTCGGGCACCTCGTCGTGCAGCCCGAGTTGGCCCGAACCCTGACGGACCTGGCGACCGATGGCCTCGATTCGTTCTATCGCGGGCACACCGCCGACCGATTCGCCGCCGGACTGAAGAAACTCGACGTGCCGGTATCGAGAGAGGATCTCGAACGTCATCGTCCGATCGTCGAAGAACCTCTGGTGCGCGAATTCGACGGATTCTCGGTGGCCACGGCACCACCGAATTCGCAGGGCTACACACTGATTCGATCTCTCGGTGCCGCCTTGTCCGGGAGCGCGTCTGCGGGCGATGTCGACGCCGGGGTATTGGCCGAGATCTTCTACGACTCCGACGAGCATCGTGATACCTACCTCGCCGACCCACGCTGTGCCATTGTGGATATCCACGATCAGCTGACCCCGGCCGGCTTCGCGGCAATTCACGAGGCGGCGGCAGCCCGGGTGGCAGGAGACGAACGCCAGACCTCGACGGCGTCTCCGCGTCCGGGCGGTGACACCGTCGGAATCGCCGTCGTAGCGAAGGACGGCACCGCAGTGTCGTTGATACAGTCCGTCTTTCATTCCTTCGGAGCGCAGATCCTCGAGCCCGACACCGGGCTCGTGCTGCACAACCGTGCTGCGTTCTTCACGCTCGATGCCGCGTCGCCCAATCGCGTCGAGTCCGGAAAGCGGCCCGCGCACACACTTGTTCCGGTGATCGTGGACTGGGCGGACGGTGCGGTGTCCGCGCACTCGACCATGGGAGGCAAAGCGCAGTCGCAGATTCACACCCAATTGATTCTGCGGGCGCTGCGTGGATTCGACCCACAGCAGACCGTCTCCGCGCCTCGATTCATCGTCGGCGGATTGGAAGCCGGAACACCCAACGGTTCGGTACTGGTCGAGCCGACATTGGAGGACTCCGCCGTCGAACAGATCTCGCAGACGGTGTTCACCGTCAAGCATGGCACCGAATTGGACAGTGACGCAGGTCATTCCATGGTGGCCAGGGTTTCAGCCGACGGAACGCTCGGCGCGGGCGCGGACCCACGTAGTGACGGCGGCGTGTGGGTGACCGCATGAGTGTCGACGAGTCGGTATCGGCCGAAGAACATTCCGAAAGCCCCAGCGTGGGGCAACGCATCGACAAGGCCGTGAACGGTCACCTCCGATTGTGGTCGATGATGGCGCTGACGATGGTGACCGGCATGCTCGATGCCGTCGGCTACCTCGGACTGGACCGCATCTTCACCGGAAACATGACCGGCAACATCGTCATCCTCGGTATGGGGGTGGCAGGTGAGGACGGACTGCCGATCGTCGGCCCGTTGGTAGCGCTGTTCGCCTTCGTGCTCGGTGCCGCGCTGGCCGGGGTGACGCTTCGCTCGGCTGCGCCGGGATGGAACATTCGGGTCACCGCGATCTTCGCAGTGGGAACGCTGGCACTTCTCGCAGCAGGCGTCACGCTGCTGGTGGTCGACGTGCAAGGCAACTCGCCGCTCGGTATCGCGATCGCCAGTGTCATCGCAGTCGACATGGGCGCTCAGGCGCTCGCTGCGCGCTTCCTCGCGGTCAAGGACATGACGACCGTCGTCGTCACGTCGACCATCACCTCGCTCGCCGGCGAGTCGTTCGTCGGCCAAGGCCCCGGTCGGCTGTTCAACCGGAGGCTCTGGGCGATCCTCGTGCTGTTCGTCGGTGCCGTCATCGGTGCGCTGCTACTTCGGGTGGATATCGCGATACCCGTGTTGCTCGGTGCCGCGCTGACCGCCGCCGTCGCGGCCCTGGGTCATTGGGCCTGGGACCGAGCTTCGGGCTGAGCCGAACCGGCGTCGTCGGTGCGGGACCGTTCTGCACTGTGCTGGCGCCGGAGCATCTCTCGGTGGCCGTACGTAGCGTTGAGGATGTCGCTGCGATCGGACACCGACGAGCCCACTGCTCCGGCGACCGTGCCCAACGACGCCGCCAACCAGGCCAGTGACAGGTAGTCCGCCGTGTTTGCTTCTCGCCCGATCTGAGCGGTGAGAAACTCGGGCGAGATCACCACGGCAGCAGAGAGCAACACGACCGCGAACAGAACGGCATACATACACAGCACGCCGGCCACGACGGTGCCGAGAGTGGCAGAGTTGTATATCCAGCGATCGGTGGTCGAGGAGCGGAACCGTCGGTGCTCCCAGAGGCCGTGCGGAAAGATCAGCCACACCGTGATGGCCACGATGGCGGCGACGCCGATCAGTGTGAGCCGGGCAGGTGTCATCGAGGCCGCCATCTGCCAGATGCTCGCGTAGAACACACCGAACGCCGATGCGGCGCTCGCGGCCGCGAGCACGCTCGACAGTGCGGGGACGAGACGCCACGGCCGATTGCAGCGAATCATGCCCATGATCATGCGTGTTCGGCCGAACATGCCTGGAGTGAGCAGGATTCGCTCGCCGCCACCGTCGGGGTCGGGGCCCGGAGCCCACTTGGACATCGACCGTCGCAGGTGTGGCCGCGAGGCAGTATCGCTGCGGAGGAGATCGTGCACGATGGCGATCGCGACCGCCACGGCGCGACGCCGAACACCGATGGTGCCGAACGACGGTACGTACAACGCACCGGTCGAACCGTCACGCAATTCGGCGACGACCGGGCTGGCTCCGACGCGTCGCGGAACCTCGGAGATGCAGAGCACCAAGTCGAATGTGTTGGTGGACTGAATGGCCTCCAGCCACTGACCCAACGGCGCAGAACCTGCCTCGGTGGGAGGCAATGTGACTGCGGGCCGGGCCGTGTCCAGTCGGGCATCGGTTCCGTCGATCGTGATGGTGGGCGGAAGTTCCTGTTCGATGGCGGCCGCTATCGTCGACGCGAATCCCTCGTCGGCCACCAACCCGATCGTGATCGTTCGTTGTCCTTCGCTTTCGGCCCCCGAGCCGTTGTCTGTCTTGTCGAAAACCATCTTGTCGCGGTACCCCGGACCAGGCGCCCTCACACACGGAGCCGGACGTCAGCACACGGGTTCGGGTTCACCCTTCGAGATCTGGAAGCGGCTGTGCAGTGCGTCCAGTTGGCGGTGCAATTCGTACAGCGCCTGCTTCTGAGCGCGGGCCTCGTCGGTGTGCCACTTCGCGCTGCGGGGGTCGCCCACCCGGAAGGCCTTGTGGGCGTAGTTCTCGGAGACTTCGATTCGGCTCGAAGTCGACGCAATTTCGGCCGCGAGCATGAGAGCGAACACACGGGCCTGAGCCACATCCGAACTGTCCGGCACGGCAATCCTCTCTGAACGTGGCGTGATACCCGCGACCACCATAACGGACCTGAAAAAGACCGCTGGATCGGTTTTCGCGTACAAACCATGCGACAGAAGCAAGACGTCACTGTGTCTACCGAAACGGGTAGTAGTCTGCTGTTCGTGCCCGCGACCCCGGACGGATCCGCAGCCCTGCGCGGGTCTGCCGTCGGCGCTCTGACGGCAACGATCACCGCCACCGCGCACGCGGTCGGCGGCGGTATGTTCCCCTCCGACGCCGCGTTCGTCCTGTTGGCTCTGGTGTGCGCGGGACTCGGTTACGCTGCCGCCGCCGTGCCGATCGTCATCGCGCCTCGCCTGCAGCTGATGGCGACGCTGGCCGCTGCGCAGTCGATCGGACACGTGCTGCTGACGATCGTCGACGGCGATCACCACGGTTCGGTGCTGACACAGCAGATGCTTGCGGCCCACGCGATCGCGATCGTCGTCGGCGCGGTGATCGTGCACGGGGCCGAGCGTGGGATCTCGCACGCAGCCACCGTTGTTCGTCGAATACTCCCGATACTGGCAATTCTCGTCGTCGACGACTCGCAGAGTGCCGCCCCGCTTCCGCTGTATCGCACACCCGGCGTCCACCGGCTCCTCGATCTCTCGGGCTCCGGGAACCGCGGACCGCCTGCCGCGTCGTACTGACCGCAGCCTCCCACCAAAACCGCTCCTGCACCGCGGGGGCGAGCAGAGCTGCGGCAATTTCTTCACGCGCACAGCACGATTCGCTCGACATCGAGTCGACCCGTGCCCACGGCGCGCGCCCACCCCTGCCTTCACGAAACGAGCTCTCATGTCCACACCGGAAAAGGAACGCGTCGCCGATCCTTCCCCGCCCACCCGTCCGGCCGGCCCGCGCAGCTGGCGTCCGCTGATTCTTCGTCTGCACTTCTACGCGGGCATACTCATCGCACCGTTCATCCTGATCGCCACTGTGAGCGGCGGCCTCTACGCCGTCGCCCCGACCATCGAACAGCTCGTCTACCGCGACTATCTGCATGTCGACTCCACCGGACCGGCTGTCCCGGTCTCCCAACAGATCCGAGCCGCTCAGGCCGAGAGGCCGGATCTGACCGTGTCGGCCGTGCGACCCGCTGCCGACATCGGCGACACCACCCGAGTGCTGTTCACCGACCCGACCCTCGGCGAATCGCGACGACTGGCCGTCTTCGTCGATCCAGCCACGGCGTCACCGGTGGGTGAACTTGCCGTCTACGGCTCCTCGAGCGCCTTGCCGGTCAGAACGTGGATCTCGGAATTGCACCGACACCTGCACCTCGGTGAACCGGGCCGGATCTACAGCGAACTGGCCGCATCCTGGTTGTGGGTGATCGCGCTCGGCGGCCTGTACCTGTGGATCGATCGCTACCGACGCAACCGAGGCCGGGCGACACTGCTCACCTTCGATCGTGAATCGAAGGGCCGCAACCGGTCCTTGAACTGGCATGGCGTAGCCGGTATCTGGATCGCCGTAGGTCTGATCTTCCTCTCCGCAACCGGACTCACGTGGTCCACCTACGCGGGTGCGAACGTCACCGACCTCCGCGCGGCGCTGAGCTGGACGACCCCCGCCGTCGCCACGACCATCGGTTCTTCCGACGCGTCGACCATGGGGGATCGCTCGGGGGATCACTCCGGACACGGCGACAGTTCCATGGACATGTCGGCCGGTGCGTCGGCGACAGACAACAACGTCGGCCGCATCGATTCGGTGCTCGATACTGCCGCAGCGAACGGCATCGACGGTGCGGTGGAGGCATCGATCCCGACGTCGGACGACGTGGCGTTCGTCGTCGCCGAAACCCGTCAGCCCTGGGTGATGTCGAACAACTCGATCTCGATCGACGGCAGCACCGGCGCGGTGATCGACACCCAATACTTCGCCGATTGGCCGGTGGCAGCCAAGCTGGCGGCCTGGGGAGTTCAGTTGCACATGGGGACCCTGTTCGGCGTGGCCAATCAGATTGCCCTGGTTGGGCTTTCGCTCGCCTTGGCGTCGGTCATCGTGCGCGGCTACATGATGTGGTGGAAGCGTCGCCCCACGAAGAGCGCTGGACTCACCGCAGGCCGGCCGCCTCTGCGTGGGGGACTGCGCCGCATCTCGCCGATCTCTGCGGTGCTCCTCGCCACGGCTGCCGTGGCCGTCGGCTGGTTCCTGCCCTTGTTGGGGCTCAGCCTGGTCGCCTTCCTGGCGGTCGACTTCATGGTCGGATACGTCAGGCGGCCCGCGCACTGACGCGAGGAGGACGACGCGCTCTCGCCGGTCGGTCCGATTGTTTCTGCCGCCCTCGGGATACTCGGAGACCATGCCCGAAGGTGACACCGTCCACGCGCTCGCCGCACGATTGCGGCGAGCCTTGGACGGCGTCACCCTACGGGCAGGGCGACTGAACGTGCCCGCACACGCCGTCGAGAATCTCGCCGGGCGAACCGTCGTCGCGCACCGGACGCACGGCAAGCATCTGTTCACCGATTTCGACGACGACACCACGCTGCACACCCACCTCCGCATGACGGGATCGTGGACGGTGGTGCGAGCCGGCCGCTCGATACCGCGGCGGGTGCAGCCCGACGTCCGCGTGCGGCTGGCCGCGGTGGACGGGCCGACCGCGTACGGAATCCTGTTGCCGGTCGTCGACTACGGGTACACGGCCTCGATGAATGCGCTGGTCGCGCATCTGGGACCGGACCCATTACACGCCGAGTTCGACACCGATCGTGCGGCAACGAACATCCTCGCGCAGGGGTCTCGGCCGATCGTCTCTACCCTCCTGGACCAGCGGGTCATCGCGGGACCCGGGAATCTATGGGCGAACGAGCTGTGTTTTCTGCGTGGACTGTGGCCCTGGGCTCCGTCGGCAGGCGTCGACGCGGAGAAATTGGTGACTCTGCTCGAGCGGGCGATGCGGCATTCGGCGAGCACCCCCGGGTCCATGCAGGTCACCACCGGCGACACTCGTCGCGGCCGGACCCACTGGGTTGCCGGTCGGGCCGGTAAACCGTGTCTGCGGTGCGCGACCGTCATTCGTGTCGAGGCCGACGTGCCGAACGACCCCGATCGACGTCGAACATGGTGGTGTCCGCACTGCCAGCCGGAGCCAGGGCTGTGACCGCGGAAGGGTCAGAACGTCGAGTTCGTGGGGTGGTCGGCGTCGACCAGGTTGCGGGCAACGGTGTGCAAGGGAAGGTTCTGTTGCTGCGACAGTTTCGCCAGTAGGTCGAACGCCTGTACCGCGTCGAGGTCGTAGCGTTCCATGATCATGCCTTTTGCCTGGCCGATGATGTCCCGGCTGGCCAAGCCGGTCCGGAATTGCTCGGTGTCGCGGGCACTGAGCATTGCGATGGCAGCATGCGCAGACAAGGCCTCCCCGATCGCTACCGCATCGGCGTCGAACGCTCCGGTGACGTCGCTGTACAACACCAGGGCCCCGAGGTCATCGGCGTTGCTGTAGAGCTGAAAGGCCGAGAGCGACTTGAAACCGGCCTCGATGGCCATCGCAGCGAACTGCGGCCATCGCGGTTCGGTTGCCAGATCGTAGGACACGACCACGTCGAGGTGTCGGACCTCGGTGGGAATCGGACCTTCGTCGAGTTCGTACTGCAACCGACACAGCTTCTCGGCGATCGGGTCCGTCGATGCGACGACTGTGCGCTCACCCTTGTTCACCGTGGTGATGCATCCGGTGGTTGCGCCCGGAATGAGCCGAATCGCCATTCGGAGAATCTCACTCAACGTCTGCGGCATCGACCGATGAGTGTCGCGCAGCGATCGAGCGAACTGCGCAAGCGACAGTGCTTCGGACGTTCGAGACGTGTCTTGCTCGGCCGGTGAATCAGTCATTCACACGATCCTCTCGCGCGGTGGACCGTCGACGTCGTCGCGTCGGCGAGATCCTCGATCGTGCGCCTGCTTCTGGACGCCCTGTCCCGACCTCGAGGCCGGATCAATGGATTTTATACGGTTCGCGATGCGGTGGTCCGGTGAGTATCGCGGCGCATCATCGCGGGATGCACGAAGGGCCGCCGATCATTCGATCGACGACCCTTCCGGGGCTGCTGGTTACTTGAAGGTGTCCTTGATGTTCTCGCCGACCTTCTTGACGCCGGCCGAACCCTGATCCTTCTTGCCCTCGGCCTCGAGGTCCTTGTTGTCGGTTGCGTCGCCGACAACTTCCTTCGCCTTGCCGATGGCGTCCTCTGCTGCGTTCTTGGCCTTGTCGATAAAGCTCATGGCGAGTTCCTTTCTCGGTTCGGGTTGTTCTCGAAGGGTTGGTCGGAGCTCGACCGACGAAGCGCACGTCCAGATCGTGAGAGCTGGGTCACACCGAAAGCCGGAGCGTCGACGTTTCCGCAGGCTCGTCGCTGGCTACATTCGACCGATGATGGTCGCGAAGGTGGACAACTTCCAGCGCAGGCACCCCTCGGCAGGTTTCCCGCTGGCGGTGCTCTACAAATTCATGGACGACCGGGGCGGCTACCTCGCGGCATTGATTGCCTACTACTCGTTCCTATCGCTGTTTCCCCTTCTGCTGCTGTTCACCACGCTGCTGGGAATCGTGCTGGCCGGAGACCCGGAGCTGCAGACCCGCATCATCGACTCGGCGATGAGTCAGATCCCGGTCATCGGTGACCAGCTCGGTCAACCGGATCGCCTCAGTGGTGGCACGACAGCCATCGTCATCGGCGTCGTCGGGTCGCTGTACGGCGGACTCGGAGTGTCGCTGGCCGTGCAGTACGCGATGAACACCGCGTGGTCGGTGCCGCGCAACGAGCAACCGGACCCCATCAAGGGTCGGCTGCGCGGATTGTTGCTGCTCAGCACTGTCGGCACCGCGATCATCGGACTGACGGTGCTGAACGGCGTCGCGTCCTCGGGCGTGTTCGGGTTCGCCGGTGGTGCGCTCGCACTCGTCGGAGCGGTGGTGGTCAACGCCGCCGTCTTCACCGCGGCCTTCCGAATCGGCACCGCGCGCGATTTGAGCGTGCGCGACGTACTCCCCGGCGCGGCGATCGCGGCGGTCGTCTGGCAGGCGCTGCAGTCGTTCGGCGGCATCTACATCCGCTACGTCGTGGGCAACGCGAGTGCAAGCAACGGCATCTTCGCCATCGTCCTCGGTCTGCTCGGTTTCCTGTACGTCGCGTCGGTGCTGATCGTGCTGTGCATCGAAATCAACGCCGTGCGCGTAGACCACCTGCATCCCCGGGCTCTGCTGACGCCGTTCACCGACAACGTCGAACTCACCGAGGGGGACAAGAACTCCTACACCGGCCAGGCAGAAGCGCAGCGTAACAAAGGATTCCAAGACATCACCGTCACGTACGACGAGCCGAATTCGGTGGTGGACGAGGACTCGTCGAGCACGCGAGGCGACTGATTCGGCACCGCAAACGCGCGCGCGTTTGCGAGGACCGGGGCGGCGGGAACTGGGGCGGGGACTGATCGGCTCCGCAAACGCGCGCGCATTCGCTGGATGCGCGCGGAATAGCGGGGCGATCGGGCACTATTTCGCGCGCGGATGGCAAACGCGCGCGCGTTTGCGAGGACCGGGGCCGCGCAGGACCGGGGCGGCGGAGACCGGGGCGGAGACCGATCGGCGTGGGCAAACGCGCGCGCATTCGCTGGATGCGCGCGGAATAGCTGGGCGATCGGGCACTATTCCGCGCGCGGATGGCAAACGCGCGCGCGTTTGCGGGAACTGGGGCTGAGCGGCGTGGTGACGAGCTGACGCCGGCCGGTCGGAAAAGTTTTCGGATTTATTTCGCGAAAGCGCATGCGCAAGCGCTTGTATTGGTCGTACGCTCCTGCAATCGAGCGACGCGACCTGCGGAGCGAGGACAAGGGAGTCCAGATGTTCAATCACCGTCGGAAGACCACGCTGACGATCGGAACCGCGTTGATGGCCGGTTCCCTCGTACTCGGACTGACTGCATGCAGCGGTTCGGATTCGGACAGCGTCAAGGTCGGACTCATCACCAAGACGGATTCCAATCCGTACTTCGTGAAGCTCCGCGAGGCAGCTCAGGCCAAGGCGGACTCCAGTGGAGCCGAATTGGTCGCTCTCGCAGGTGCATTCGACGGTGACAACGAGGGTCAGGTCGCGGCGATCGAGAACTTGGTCGGCCAGGGTGTCAAAGGCATTCTGATCACCCCGAACTCCTCCACCGGAGTCCTCGACGCGATCAAGAAGGCACGCGACGCAGGCGTCGTCGTCATCGCCCTCGATACGGCCACCGACCCTGAGGACGCAGTGGACGCGACGTTCGCCACCGACAACAAGGCGGCAGGCGTCAGCCAGGGCGAATGGGTCAAAGGCACGTTGGGAACCACTGCGCCCCAGGTCATCATGCTCGACGGCACCGCGGGCGGCACCGTCGACACGTTCCGTCACGACGGCTTCCTCGAAGGAATGGGCCTGACCGACAGCTCTCCCGAGATCGTCGGCCAGGAAAACACCAACGGCGACCAGACCAAGGCGCAGACGGCCATGGAGAACCTGCTGCAGCGTGCACCGGGCGTCAATGCGCTCTACACGATCAACGAGCCCGCCGCGGCGGGTGCCTACCAGGCGATTCAGTCCGCAGGCCGCGCCGATCAGATCACCATCGGCTCGATCGACGGTAGCTGCACCGGTATCGCGAACGTCAAGTCCGGCATCATCGGTGCGACGGTGCTGCAGTTCCCGGCGAAGATGGCCGAGCAGGGCGTCGACGCTGTGGTCAAGTTCGCCCAGGACGGCACCAAGCCCAGTGGCTTCAACGACACCGGTTCTCAGCTGGTCACCGACAAGCCTGTTGCCGGAATCGAATCCCAGGACACCGCATGGGGCGAAGCGAATTGCTGGGGCTGATCGCAGAAATACGTCGAGGACCAGGAACTGATTCGTGAGCACCGATACCGCCGCGCCTCCCAAGGCTCCGAGCCGGTTCAACGTGGGAACCATCCTGCGTGAACCGCTGCTCGGGCCCATGGCCGCGCTCGTCATCGCCATCATCGTGTTCAGCTCGATTTCGAGCTCGTTTCTCAACCCGCAGAACGTTTCTCTGATTCTGCAGCAGTCCGTGGTGGTCGGCATTCTGGCCGTCGGCCAGACGCTCATCATCCTCACCTCCGGTATCGATCTGTCGATCGGCGCGGTGGCCGTGATGGGCACCATCGTTATGGCGCAGACCGCTGGTGCCAACGGCCCGGTGGTGGCGCTCGGTTCGACGCTTGCCGTCTGTGTCGCATTCGGCGCGATCAACGGCGGGTTGGTGACGATGCTGCGACTGCCGCCGTTCATCGTCACACTCGGCACGTTCACCGCGATCCAGGCAGCCACCAGGTTGCTGGCCGGCTCCGAGACCTACCAGGTGCCGAGCGGGCCGCTGACACTGCTGGGGACGTCGTTCAAGATCGGTAGCTTCTCCACCACGTACGGCGTGGTGGTGATGCTGCTGGTGTACGCCGTGATGTGGTACGCACTGTCCCAAACATCCTGGGGCAGGCACATATACGCGGTGGGTGGTAGCCCGCAGGCCTCGGACCGCTCCGGCATCAAGTCCGGTCGCGTGCTGTTCTCGGTCTACATCGTCACCGGTGTCATCGCCGCGATCGCGGCATGGGCAGCGCTCGGACGGATCCCCAATGCCGACCCGAACGCCTATCAGAACGCCAACCTCGAAACGATCACCGCGGTCGTCATCGGTGGAACCAGCCTGTTCGGTGGCCGCGGCACCGTCATCGGGACTCTCATCGGAACTCTGATCGTCGGGGTGCTGCGCAACGGGCTCACCCAGGCCGGCGTCGACAGCCTGTACCAGAACGTCGCGACCGGCATTCTCGTCATCGTCGCGGTGGCCGTCGATCAATTCGCACGCAGGAGGTCACAGTGACTGCGCCCCTCGCTCTGGAAGCACGTGGTCTGGTCAAGACCTACGGCAGCGTGACGGCCATCAACGGCGCGGATTTCGAGCTGCGGGCCGGTGAGGTACTGGCAGTGATCGGCGACAACGGTGCCGGAAAGTCAAGTCTCATCAAGGCTTTGGCCGGAGCTGTCATTCCGGATTCGGGAGAGATCCTGATGAACGGCTCGCCGGTGTCGTTCAAGAACACCCGCGATGCCCGGGCGGCCGGGATCGAGACGGTCTATCAGGACCTGGCCGTCATTCCTGCGCTCGACATCGCCTCGAATGTCTACCTCGGACGCGAGATCAAGCGCAAAGGCATCAGCGGCAGCATCTTTCGGCGATTGGACATGCCGAGAATGCGCGACGAGTCGTCGAAGCATCTGCAGGACCTCAAGATCGGGATCAAGTCGGTCAACCAGGCCGTCGAGACGTTGTCCGGTGGGCAGCGTCAGGGCGTCGCAGTGGCTCGAGCAGCGGCATTCGGCCGCGGGGTGATCATCATGGACGAGCCGACCGCAGCTCTGGGCGTGCGGGAATCGGGCATGGTGATCGACCTGATCCGAACGATTCGCGACCGTGGGATACCCGTGGTGCTCATCAGCCACGACATGCCGCACGTGTTCGAGGTCGCCGACCGTATCCACATCCACCGCCTCGGCAAACGCGCAGGCGTCGTGGATCCGAAGAAGCGCACCATGTCCGAGGTCGTCGCGCTCATGACCGGCGCGGAGGAGCCGACCGATGAGGAACGCGCCGGCCTCTGATGCGTCTCGTCCGGTCGGCGTTTTCGTCGGGCTGGCGACACTCGATGTGATTCATCGAGTGTCGTCGCCGCCGGCGTCGAACCAGAAGATCACCTCGAACGCGCAGTTCGTTGCGGCCGGCGGTCCTGCCGCCAACGCCGCCGTCACGTTCGCCGCACTGGGTGGTACGGCCGTTCTCGTCACTGCGCTCGGGGACGATCCGGTGGCTGCCTTGATCAAGGCAGAACTTGCGGAATGCGATGTGCGCGTGATCGACTCGATCGCGGGCACCGTGAGAGCAGTACCCGTCTCGGCCGTGACGGTGATCGAGTCGACGGGAGACCGGTCGGTCGTCTCGGCCGACGCCGTGCACTCCGACGCCGCGCCGCCGAACGATCTCGATGCCGTGCTCGCCGGTGCCGACGTCGTACTCGTCGACGGCCACCACCCCCTGATCGCCCGCGCCGCCGTGGAACATGCGGCGGCGCGGGATACCACGTCGGTCGTCGACGCCGGACGCTGGAAACCCGTGATGAGCGAGCTGATTCCGTTCGTCACGGACATGGTGTGCTCAGCGGACTTTCGCACGCCCGGAGCGTCGGACACAGCTGCCACTGCAGCGACGTTGGTGCGCTCGGGCGTACGCACGGTCGTCACCACCCACGGCGGAGAGCCCGTCGAATTCTGGTCCGAGGGCAACTCCGGCTCCGTGGCCGTCGAGGCGGTCACCGTGGTCGATACACTGGGAGCCGGCGACGTCTTCCACGGTGCGTACGCGTACTACTCGACGCAGTTCGGCTCCGTGCAGGAACGTATCCGACGGTCGGCTCGCGTTGCGGCGCTGCGCTGTTCGGTCATCGGCCCCAGGGCGTGGCTACGCGAACTTCCAACCCACGTACTCGAAAGCGACAACAGTGAGCAATGACCGACAGGTGCAGGAAGCATCCCTCGACGAACTCGTGGAGCTGGCCGGGCGGCTCGCCGTGCCGGGAGAGCGGCACATACTCGGCCTGACCGGTGCACCGGGTGCCGGAAAGTCCACCGTGGCACAGCAGTTGGTGGATGCACTGGGCCCCGAGCTTTCGGTGCTGGTTCCGATGGACGGATTCCACCTGGCCAACGAGGTGTTGATCGAACTGGGCCGGCTCGATCGCAAGGGCGCACACGATACCTTCGACGACGGCGGCTATGCGCGTCTCGTCGCCGCGATTCACGATCAACGCCCCGGCGATCCGCTGGTGTACGCACCGAAGTTCAGGCGAGAGATCGAGGAATCGATCGGGTCCGCCGTACCGGTCCCGTCGGACGTTCCGTTGGTGATCACCGAGGGCAACTACCTGCTGATGCAATCCGACGCATGGCCTGCTGCACGGGCGATGATCGACGAGGTGTGGTTCCTGGCGCCGCACACGGCCGTTCGGCACGAGCGTCTCGTCGCGCGGCACGAGGCGTACGGGAAATCGCCCGAGGAAGCGCAGTTCTGGGCATTGGGTTCGGACGAACGCAACGCCGAGCTCATCGGTTCGACCGCCCAGCGCGCCGATCGAATCCTGCGATTGACATGAGACCGCCGGCGTCCGATACCCACGGAGACGACTGACATGCCCACCATGGACGACGTCGCTCGGATCGCCGGAGTGTCGGTGTCGACGGTCTCGCACGTGCTCAACGGAACTCGTAAGGTCAACCCGGCGACCCGGCAACGCGTCGACGCTGCCATCGTCGAGATCGGATACCGGCGCAACGTCGTGGCGCGTTCTCTCGCGGCCGGTCGAACCCACACGGTGGGGCTGTCGATCGCGGCGCTGACCAATCCGTATTTCGGCAGCCTCGTCTATGCCGTCGAGCAGCGGTTGTCGGAGGCCGGTTACGTGTTGATTCTCGGTGACTCGCACGACGAGCCGACGTCGGAGCGGCGCGTCACCGATTCTCTGCTGGACCGTCAGGTCGACGGCATGATCCTTGCGCCTGCGGCCGGCTCGGAGGAGTCGACGATTCCCGAGATCATGCGCAGCGGAACACCTCTGGTGCTGATCGACCGTATGCTGGATATCCCGTGCGATCAGGTGGGCCCGGAGAACGAGCAATCCGCGTACGAGCTGACGGCCCATCTGCTCGACTCCGGACACGACCGAATTGCGATCGTCCGCGGCATCGAGGGAATCTCGTCCACCACAGAGCGTTTCGCAGGTTATGCCAGGGCGCTCGCCGACCGGGGAATCGATGTCGACCCTCGGTTGATTCTCGAGGGAAGGTCCAATGTCGAGGTGGCCGAGACGGAGGTACGTCGACTGCTGACGGGTTCGGACCGGCCTTCGGCTCTGGTGTCGATGAACAACTCGATGACCATCGGTTCCCTCAAAGCAGTTCGCGGCCTTGGTTTGTCGATTCCCGACGACCTGGCGTTCGTGTGCTACGACGATTTCGAGTGGTCCGATCTGTTCGAGCCGCGCCTGACGGCCGCCGCGCAGGACGTGCAGACCATCGGCAGAACCGCTGCCGACCTGTTGATCGGTCGAATCGAAGGCCGTGACGACGCGCCGCGATCCATTTCGGTACCGACTACGTTCACCCACCGCAATTCGTGCGGCTGCGCTGCAGCAACACGCTGAAGACCAGCCGCACCCGAAAGAGAGAACAGCCCATGCCGATTGCCAGTCCGGAACAGTACGTCGCCATGTTGGACCGCGCGAAGGAGGGCGGGTTCGCGTACCCGTCGATCAACGTCACCAGCTCACAGACCCTCAACGCGGCGCTGCAGGGATTCGCCGAAGCCGAGAGCGACGGCATCATCCAGGTGTCGGTCGGTACCGCGCTGTACCTGTCCGGCAATGCCGTGCAGAACCGCTTCGCCGGCTCGAAGGCGCTCGCGCAGTACGCCCACGAAGTGGCGCAACACTATTCGATCTCGGTGGCCCTGCACACCGATCACTGCCCCGCAGAGAACCTCGACGATTGGGTGCGCCCACTGCTGTCCGACGCGATCGAACGACGCTCGCGCGGCCTGGCACCGCTGTACCAATCACACATGTGGGACGGCTCCGCCGTGCCGCTCGACGAGAACTTGCGTATCGCACGCGAACTGCTCGATCTGTCGGTGCAGGCCGACACCATTCTCGAGATCGAGGTGGGAGTGATCGGCGGGGAAGAAGACGGGGTGTCTCACGAGATCAACGAGCAGCTGTACTCCACCGTCGACGACGCCCGCGCCACGATCGCCGCGCTCGGTGCAGGCGAGCGTGGTCGATACATGACGGCACTGACTTTCGGCAACGTCCACGGTGTCTACAACCCGGACTCGGTACATCTACGTCCCGAGATTCTCGACGAGATCCAGTCGGTCGTCGGTGCCGAAACCGGAAAGGACAAGCCGTTCGATCTGGTCTTCCACGGTGGATCGGGCTCGAGTGCCGCCGACATCGCGTCGGCAGTGGCGAGCGGGGTGATCAAGATGAACATCGACACCGACACCCAGTACGCGTTCACCAGGTCCATCGCGGGCCACATGATCGGCAAGTACGACCAGGTTCTCAAGATCGACGGCGAGTACGGCAACAAGAAGGCCTACGACCCCCGATCGTGGGGCAAGCCGGCCGAGTCGGCCATGGCAGCCCGCGTGGTCGAGGCAACCCAGATGCTCGGCTCGGTCGGACGCACGATGCGGTGAAGTTTTTCGGCCGAGTATGTAGATATCGGCCGACCGGCTCCGTCCCAGGGGCGAATGCAGAAAGAATGACTGCATCCGACGCTAGGAGACATCATGGCCAAGTACCTCATGCTCAAGCATTACCGCGGGGCCCCCGAGCCTGCCGGCTGGATTCCGATGGACCGGTGGACCCCGGCCGAAGTGCACGACCATATCCAGTTCATGCAAGACTTCGTCGCCGAGCTCGAGAAGACGGGCGAGTTCGTCGACGCGCAGGCCCTGGCCCCCGAGGGAACGTGGGTGCGGTCGGACGGGGCCGGAAAGCCCCCGGTCACCGACGGTCCGTTCGCGGAGACCAAGGACTTGATCGCAGGTTGGATGGTCATCGACGTCGAGTCCTACGACCGCGCACTCGAACTCGCGGGGCAGCTCTCGGCAGCACCCGGTGCCGGTGGTGAGCCGATCGGCGAATGGCTCGAGCTACGTCCGTTCATGGAGGCCCCCGCCACGATCGACGAGTGACGGCACTCGTGGATCCTCACGCGCTGCGGATGCTGACTCCGTCCGTGATCGGCGTCCTCGTCCACCGTGGAGCAGATTTCGCGGCGGCCGAGGACGCCGTCCAGGAGGCGTTGGTGCAGGCGGCCTCGGTGTGGGGAGCGTCGGCAGGGGCGGGTGACGCGCCGTCCGACCCGAAGGGGTGGCTCGTCACCGTGGCGTGGCGCAAATTTCTCGACTCCCAGCGATCGGAGAAGGCTCGACGGGATCGAGAGAACCGGGTTGCGGCCGAGCCGGAACCGGGCAGTGTCCACGGCGTCGACGACACACTGCAGTTGTTCTTCCTCTGCGCGCACCCGGTGCTGACACCCGCAGCAGCGGTAGCGCTGACGTTGCGTGCCGTCGGGGGTCTGACGACGCGGCAGATCGCGCAGGCGTATCTGCTGCCGGAGAAAACCATGGCCCAGCGCATCAGCCGAGCCAAACGGGCGGTGCGCGACGTCCGTTTCGACGCTCCGGGCGACCTCACGACGGTTCGGCGGGTGCTGTACCTGGTGTTCAACGAGGGGTATACCGGCGACGTCGATCTCGCGGCCGAGGCGATCAGGTTGACGAGGCAGCTCGCGACCCTGTCCGACGACGCGGAGACCGCTGGACTGTTGGCGTTGATGGTGTTGCACCACGCCCGGCGCGCTGCGAGAACCGGATCCGACGGCCGGCTGATTCCCTTGGCCGAGCAGGATCGGTCGAGCTGGGACACCGTCTCGATAGCCGAGGGAGTTCGGATTCTGCAGGCGGCGCTCGCTCGGGATCGGCTGGACGAGTTCCAGATACAAGCCGCCATTGCCGCCCTGCATGCCGATGCGCAACGGGTGGAGGAGACGGACTGGGTACAGATCGTCGAGTGGTACGACGAGTTGCTCGCGATCACCGACAGTCCGGTAGTACGGCTCAACAGAGCTGTCGCGGTGGGGGAAGCGGACGGCCCGGCCGCCGGACTCGCGGCGCTCGCCGCTGTCGATTCCGCAGTACCGCGGTACCACGCGGTGGCTGCGCATCTGCACGAAAAGGCCGGCGATCTCCGGATGGCGGCCGATCTGTTCGTGCGGGCGGCCGAGTCGGCGTCCTCGGTGGCCGAGCGGCATCATTTGACGCTGCGCGCCACTCGAATTCGTACCGCAGGTCGGTAGAGATACCTGGAAACAGCGAACGGACCGCGCGGTTTTGTAATCGGATCGTTAGCGGTCGAAAGCGGAATTCGTGCAACCCTCGTATGGTGCTTATGTTGCCTGTGGGACAGATGAGAAAGAAGCTGACTCGATCCACCGCGGTGGTGACGGCGGCCGTACTGGCGTCGATAGTGTTGGCCGGAAACCCGGCGCAGGCGCTGCCGGGCACTACCGGATCGGCCGACGCGGCGGTCGGGGCCGTCGGAATCCACCAGGTGTCGGCAACGCGCGCGGTGCTGAACGTGTTCTCTCCGTCCATGAATCGGGTCATCTCCAACGAGGTGCTGCACTCGCCCGGAGGTGGGCCCGCGCCCACGCTTGTTCTGCTCAACGGTGCCCTCGGCAACGAGGACGGGGTCGGCTGGCTCAACAACTCCGGCGTCGAACAGTTCTTCCTCGACAAGAACGTCACCGTCGTCGCACCGATCGGCGGTCGGTTCAGCTTCTACACCGATTGGCAGACAACCGATCCGGTGCTGGGGACCAACCTCTGGCAGACCTATTTGAGCCGGGAACTACCCGCGGCCGTGGACGCCGCCTACGGCTCGACGGGCAAGCGCGGCGTCGCGGGCCTGTCGATGAGCGGTGGCCCGGCGTTGGATCTGGCAATCCAGGCTCCCGACGTGTTCGACGCGGCCGCGTCGTTCAGCGGATGCCCGGCACCATCCAATCCATTTGCCACCGCCGGCATCTCGGCCATGATCGCCGGCGGACTCAACAACCCGTTCAACATGTGGGGGTTGCCGGGAAGTCAGGGATGGCGCGACCACGACCCGTCGCTCAACGTCGAACGACTTCGTGGAACGGCGGTGTACGTGAGCTCGTCACGCGGTGCGCCCGGCGCCGTGGATCGCATTCCCGACGGTGCCGTTCCGCCGTTCGGCGGCATGGCGGTCGAAGCGATGGTCAACTACTGCACATCCATCTTCGTCGACGCCCTGCGTCGGGCCGACGTTCCGGCGACGGTATCCATGCGCGACGAAGGTGCGCATACCTGGCCGCTGTTCGAGGACCAGTTGCGAGAGGCCTGGTTCACCACACTGGCTCCGGCTCTGGGAACCAGCTGATTGCGCCGACGCGCTCGTGGGTAAGTGTCGATGGACAGACCACCGACGAAGGGATCACCGGAACATGTCGAAGGACGATTTGCACAAGGGCGACAAGGTCGAATGGCAGACCCACGGAACTACCACCGAGGGAACGGTGCAGGAGAAGATCACCTCCGAGACCGAAGCCGCCGGCCGCAAGGTCAAGGCCTCGAAAGACGACCCGCAGTACCGCGTCGAAAGTGACAAGTCCGGAAAGGACGCAGTGCACAAGCCCGAATCGCTCGACAAGAAGGACTGATCTCGCTCCGTAAGCTTCTCGAAAGTTGCTCCTGCTGACGATCTGTACCCTCGGCTGGGACGGATCGTCACTTTGGAGGCAACGATGGGGACGACCCCGATGCGGATTGTTCGTGCACGTTCGCGTCTCGGTCGGTGGGGTAGCGGTTGCCGCACGGGGAGGACTCTTGTCGCTACGGGGACGCTGGCGATCGTGTCCGTACTCGTCGTGGGCTGCGGCGTGTTCTCCGGGGACTCGACCACGGACGCGGACACACCGTCTGCAGTGACCTTCACCGGGCAGATCGAGTCTCCCGACAAGCTCTGCCTCGATGGAAGTGACACCGACACCGTCCGTCTCGCGACGTGCAACGGAACGCCGGCACAGCAAGTAGTCGCCGAGGCCGACGGCACGGTTCGGTCGCAATCACAGTGCCTGGTGCCGAAGAACGGCGAGGCCGCAGCCGGTGTACCTGTTGTCCTCGGTAGTTGCGACGACAGTGCGGTCGCCGGTTGGACGGCGGGCAAATCCGGTGCGATCGCTCTGACGGGCACCGGCCTCTGTCTCGCGGACGACGCACGGCAGACCTCTCGGCGTGTGGCCGTGCTGGCCGAATGCGACGGCTCGTCGGTGCAGACATGGACACCGGTAGCGGCCGCGGAACCGACCGCCGACAACCCCGGCGGAATTGCTGCACCCACCGGGGATCTGCCCGGCTGGAAGCAGATATTCGTCGACGAGTTCACCGCCCCGTCCGCCACCGGCAGTTGGGCCAATCAGTGCGACCCCTCGAAGGTCGTCTACACCGGAGCCGAGGGCCAGCGGTGGCGCACGTATCCGTCGTGCTATCCCGACACCTACGACAAGCGGCCGTATCGGCCCGATGCAGTGCTGTCCACTGCCGACGGCGCTCTGCAGTACCACCTAGGTCAGGTCGACGGCGTTCCGGCCGGAGCGAGTATCTCCCCACTGATCGGTGCCGACCAGTATCAGACGTACGGAAGATATTCGGCGCGTCTGAAAGTCGATTCACCGGATCTGTCCGAGTACTACGCGGCATGGTTGCTCTGGCCGCAATCCGAGAACTGGCCGTACGACGGCGAGTTCGATTTCCCGGAAGGTGCGCTGTCGGGCAACGTCGGTGGGTTCCATCATTTCTCGGGCGAAGGCTCGTGCGCCGACGGGTGCAAAACGCCCGCCCTCGACATCGGCGCGCAGTTCACCGACTGGCACACCTACACCATGGAATGGTCACCGGGAAGGATCCGGTACCTCCTCGACGACACGGTCGTGTTGGACTCGACCGACTTCGTGCCGTCCACGCCGATGCGATGGGAGCTGCAGACCGAAACCAAGGGAGACGGAAACAGCGAGGGCAATCTGATCCTGGACTGGGTCTCGGTCTACTCCTGGAACGGCTGATACGCGGCCCGCGCCGAGCGCTCGGCACCCCAACTGCGTTCGATGTAACCGACGATCGTGTCGATGTCCGCGTTCGGAATCTTCTCCGGCTCACCCTTTTCCAACGGATCCGTGTGGAAGATGTACAGGCGAGACGCGAATTGCTCGAACGGTAGCGAGCCTTCGCCCGCGCGTTCGCCGTTCCCTGCCGTTCCGACGACGACTCCGTCACCCCAATCCTGCCCACTGTCGTTGTTGGGATTGAAGAAGTAGACCCGCATGACGCCGTCGGGATCGGGGGCAACACGCAGAATGGCGATGGCGTGCCACCCCACATACCGTGCAGCGCTGTCGGTTACGGCCACCCCGGCGGGTTGCGGGTGGATCAGCGGCTGATGGCCGTTGTACTCGGGGTGATAAGCGGCATGGAACTGCCGCAGGAAACCATCGAGATCGACCAGATTTCCGGTCGCGACGTCCACGTCGATATGGAACTCGCGGGCCGACCACCACCCGTGGAATTCGGGATTGACCCAGCGATGCGGATCGCCCGGTCTGTCGGCGCAGCGTCGGACCATCTCGGCGTAGATCCGGTCCAGGTGCGGAACCAGAATCAGCGATGCCGGGTCCAGATCGACCGGATCCGAGGTCGCGACACCACTTTCGCTGTCGACGGACGAGATCGACTGGCCCTCGAAGTGCATGACGATCTCTTCGTCTCGTGCCGCCCACACCACCATCTGCAGCAGGTAGTCGGGATCGTTGTACGCCCACATCGACAGCGCGCGCGCCGACTGGCACGTGGGATTGTCGCCCTGGCCGACACCGAGCGGTTGTCCGAGCATGGAGAGCAACCCACCGAGCAATCGCGACTCCGGTGCCGGAACCGGACCGAAAGTGGTGATCAAGCGTTCTCGCACTGCGGGCGCGAGGGTGAGCGATAGTTGACGCCACAGGGACGGCACGATCGGCGGCTGATGCAGGATTCCGCGGTCGAGGAGCAGTGCCAATCCGTAGAGACTTTGCGCCGTCTCGGGATACACGGTTTCTTCGATCAGACGGTGGACCAATTCCGGGTAGCGAGTGAGGCACGTACGCCCGGTGTCGGACAGCCCCAAGGCCTCGGGTAGGACATACGAGTAGTGGTCGACGAGATATTGCGTGAGTGTGGCGTGGTACGGCGAAACGAGACCGGTGTCGTGCATCGCCCGTGCGAAACCGCGGGCCTCGAACTGCAGTGCCTCGACGTCCATGGCCTCGAGGCGGTTCCGGTAGACCTCCACGCCCGGGTCCTCGCGGCACGCGTCGGTGGTGCCGAACAACGCCGTGGTCAACCGATCGAGTCCTTGACCGGACGTGCCGAGATCGACGGTCGGGTCGTCGCGATAGATCGCAATGCGCGTGACCATGGACTTGATGGTGTCGACCTGGATCGGACGCTGACGCAGAATCCGCCAGATCTCTTCGAGCAATTCGTCCAGCACACTGTCGTAGCCGATTTCCCCGGCAACGTAGCCGAAGAGATCGCGGATCAGATGTGCTGTCCGACCCGAACGGACTCGTTCCGATTCCGAGGGCGGGGTGAACAACACCTCGAGGTTCAGGGCGAGTACCTGGGAGAGGAAGCGTCGCGCATCGTCAGCTGTCACTGCGGGATGCTCGTACTCACCGGCGACGATCGCGACCATCCGCAACTCGCTGGCTGCTTCGAGAACCACGGTGTCGTCGTTGCCACTGCGCAGGCTCGGACCCACGAACGCGGGAACGAGAATGTCCGGCTGCGCCCAGTCCGTACCGGCGAACAGCCCGGCGTTCTCCAGCACCGCGGCGCGTTCGCGTACCGCGCTACAACCGCCGGGCTGCAACAACACTCGGTGCACAGAATCCAGAACCCGTCGCACCTTGGTGCTCTTGCTGAACTCCGGTGCGGCGGCCAGCGCGTCGACGGCGTGATCGAGTTGCGCCAGCCGCGACACCAGAGCCTTGTCGATCGGTGCAGCGTCGTTCATCGTCTGCGTCGTGGGTTCGTGGTCGTTGCCGAGTTGCTGCTTCACACGTAGAAGTCCAGTTCTTCCTGTTGCTTGAGCAGGTCGCGCATCCGGTACGGATCATCGCCGAAGAAGTACAGCAAGCCCCAGTGGGTACCGAAAGCCGTTCTCTTGGTGACGGTTTCCTCGACCGGTGCCGACAGGTCGTTGGTCTCGTAGTAGTCGTCGTCGGCAGTCACGTCGGGGATGACGAGATCGCTGACGACGCGTCGCCGTGGGTACACCCCGAAGCATCCCGCGTGACCGGTGGCATCGACTACCTCGCGCGGGAAGAAGGCGTCGATCTCTTCCTCGGTGGTCTTCGGGTCGAAGGCGAGGGCCAGGCCCTGGTACGCGTTGAAGCCGTACGCCCGCTCGAGGAGCTCGAACACCTTGAAACCTGGTGGACGATAGGCGACTTCGCCGAAGTACATTTCTCCGTCGCTGGTGACGAAGTACTCCGGATGGATGAACCCGAACTCGATGTCGAACGCCTTGATGAGCTTCTCGATCTGGACCGTGATCTGCTCGCGGTACTTCTCGAGCTCCGGCGTCGCGGGGACGAACACCGAATACCCGAGCGTGACGTACTCGGAGATGTTGAGGAACTTGATCTTTCCGTTGTGGATCCACGCCTCGACAGCGAACTCCCAGCCGTCGAGATGCGACTCCATCAGTACCGGGAACTCCTCGTCCGGGATGGAGTCGACTTCGTCGGGGGTCCGAATGACGCGGTGGCCCAGGCATCCTGCCTTGTCGAAGGCCTTGAGGTGGATGGGGTCGTTCGGGTCACCGTCGAGTTTGAGCAGCGTCTGGTTCACCCGGCGCAGAAAGCGGATGACGTCCTCACGATCGTGCGCTTCCTCGAAGATGCCGACACGAATGCCACCGAGCTGTGCGCGGCGCTTCATCAGCGCTTTGTCTCGGAGCAGCATCGCCTGGCCGAACAACCTCGGATTGCCCAGCAGTACGGAGTTGATGGCACCGGCCCACTCGACTGTCTCCTCGTACAGCGGTATCGCTACATCGACGCCTTTGTCTCGGAGAGTCTCCGCGATCTCGAGGGACCTGTCGTTGAGTCGCTCGAAGTTCCACGGTAGGTACGGAATGTCATGCTCGGTGCAGTACGCCTCGGCCCACTCGGGCGCGACGACGACGTAGCGTCGATCGAACGCGTCCAGGGCTTCCACTGCGGCCAAACTCCAGCCCAGCAGCGCTACGAAGCCTTTGTTCGGGTCTTTCTCCAGCCTCTGTGGCCGATCCATGAAGTTCCTTTCCCTTGTGATGCGCGGTCGAGGTCCTTCGCTCCACCGTACAGAGGGTGTTCGGTGCCGCTTTCCGGACCCGGTGCTCGGGAAGCCGCGATGCTGTGCGCACCGTCCCTCGAATTGTCGCGCCGGATCCTGCACGGGGCTGGCGATGCGCTCGTTTGCCAGCAAAATGATCGGTACGACGTCGTAAAAAGTCCAGATGCACGATTTGCTTGACAATTCGATACGCGTGAATAGATTTTCGATTCGGAGCAACTAGTTTAATATTTAATCTCTAATTCGTACCGGTCGTATTTCTTTCAGTTATGCCTCTGACCAGGCGTTTAAGGGTGAATGCGAATTCACTGCGCAATGTTTGAATCATCCCTATGATTCGAGATGCCGGCAATCAATTGTATTTATCCGCCGTGTATCCAATGCGATGTTCGGTCTCTCGAAGGATGAAACCATGACTGTTTCGGGCCGTGCTGTTCTGAAGCGTTCCTTGGTGACGCTCGGAACCACCGTATTACTTTCGGCTTTCGTAGTTCACGTGCCACAGGCCGCGGCTGCCACCTCGGGACAGATCAAGACGCCCGCAGGGTTCTGCCTGGACAATAAGGGCGGCCTCACCGGACAGAACAATCCCGTCCAGATCTGGGATTGCAACGGTACCGGCGCGCAGACGTGGACCGGTACCGAGGACGCCACGATTCGAGTGCAGGGCCGATGCTTGTCGCCGGCATCGGGCTACGCGGCGGCCGGCGTCTCGTTGACGACGTGGGCGTGCAACGGCAAGCCTGCGCAGCAATGGTCGATCCGTGGGGACGGTTCGATCTCGTTGCTGCAGAAGACCGGCCTGTGCATTCAGAATTCGCGTGAGGTCAACGGAAACCGACCGGTGTTGGCGAAATGCAACGGGTCTGCTGCTCAGAAGTGGATCACCGCGACCACGCCGTTTCCGACGACACCGCCCACGACGACGACACCGCCCACGACCACACCGCCCACGACGCCACCGACCACTCCGTCCACCACGCCCAGCGGGGTAGCCGCGCCGGTGGGCGACCTACCCGGTTGGAAGCAGATCTTCGTCGACGACTTCGCGAAGCCTTCCGCCGTCGGCAGTTGGGCCAACGACTGCGATCCCACCAAGATCGTCTACGTCGGTGCGCAGAATCAGCAGTGGCGCACGTACCCCAAGTGCTACAAGGACACCTATCAGAAGCGCCCGTACCGAGCGGACGCCGTGCTGTCCACGCACGACGGCCTGCTCGATTACGGATTGCATAATGTCGACGGTGTCCCGGCAGGGGCCAGCGTCTCGCCGGTGATCAACGCGGCCGGGCAGAACCAGACATACGGAAGATACACAGCGCGATTCAAGGTCGATTCGGCAACTCTGGCCGAGTACTACGTTGCGTGGCTGCTGTGGCCGCAGTCCGAAAGATGGCCTGCGGACGGTGAAATGGACTTCCCCGAAGGAAGTCTCGCGGGGCAGGTCGGCGGCTTCCACCACTACTCGGGTGCCGGTTCGTGCGTCGGCGGCTGCCAGGACGTCGCCCAGAACATCGGTGCGAACTTCACCGATTGGCACACGTACACCATCGAGTGGTCCCCGGGCCGCGTGCGCTACATCCTCGACAACACCGTGGTTCTGGACAGCACCAAGTGGGTTCCCTCGGGTCCGATGCGCTGGGAACTGCAGACCGAGACCAACGGCACCGGAAACAGCAACGGGCATCTGTTGCTGGACTGGGTTTCGGTGTACAGCTGGGTAGGCTGACCCGGCCGCGTACCCAACCGACTGGGGCGTGCCATCGAGAGAAGGGGAGCGTCGATGACGGTCGACAAAACCGGTGCCGAAGTCGAGATCGACCAGCAGGCAGACAGGTTCACGATTTCGGTCGAGGGCACACAGGTCGGCTTCACCGAGTTCGCCGACGACGAGCAGGGCAGGCGCGTCTTCTTCCACACCGAAGTGGATGCGGCCTACGGCGGACGTGGTCTGGCCACGATCGTCGTTCGACACGCGCTCGACGCGACGCGTTCCGAGAACAAGCACGCCGTCCCGATCTGTCCGTTGGTGGCCGCGTTCGTCGGCGAACATCACGAGTACGACGACATGGTCGAGCCCGTCACGGACGATATTCGGCAGTGGTTGGCCGACCAGCAGGGATGATTCGTCGACCGATCGCCGGCGACGTGCGACGATCTGCACCATGACCGATCCCGGACACCGCCCCGGTGGCACCCATCTCTACCGTCGGTTGGTCACCCGGTCCGACGGCCCCTTGACGCCCGTTCGGGCGGCCAGGAGGCTCTCGGCGTACATCTACGGCAACATCCTGGTCCTCGCCGCGGTTGCCGCCTCCACGCCGAGTTCCATCGGGCATGGGACGGCGGCTGTTCTCGTAGCGGCCACTGCGGCAACGACCTTTCTCGCGCATGTGTTCGCAGATTTCGTCGCCGGGAGCCAGATACCGGAGGCGCACGGTGATGCGACGGACGAACAGCGCACGTTCGAGGCCATCGAGGAATTCCGGGATGCAGTCCCCATTCTGAGCTCCGGGACGTTTCCGGCGGCCATGCTGGCGCTCGGGTGGCTGTCGGTGCTTCCGGCGCAATGGGCCGAACTACTGGCCGGTGCGGTGATCGTCGTACGAATCGCCACCATACCGATTGTCACGGAACGAATTCGCGGGAACCGTCCGACGTTTCGGGCCCTGGTGATCGGGCTCGCCACTGCCGCCGTCGCGGCTCTCATCGTGCTGGCGAAAGTATTCTTGGGCCACTAGCTGCCCCTCGTGGACGGATCAACCGCCGAACTCTGCGTGCAGCTCCGGCAGAAACCCTGCGAGGTGGTTCATCTCCTGTCCGCAGTGCAGCAGCAGATCTCGGGCGAGGTCGAGTCCGAGAACGAGGTCGCCCGGATCCACGGACGCACCCCGGCGAACTGCGCACACGGCCTGCTTCGGATCGGGAACGTGCAATCCCCGTAGGTTCAGATAGAACCGGCTGCGCATCTCGGCACCGCCCTGCACCGGCCGAACCTGATGGGCGAGCCAGCCCAGATCCACCGGTGCGATGGAACTTCCCACTCGGCCGAAGACGACCGTCTGGTCTGGGGGAACGTCGAAACCGTGTGCAACAGGGTCACGGAAGCCGATACCCAGCTGCTGAAGCTTCGGGCCGACGTACTCGTCGACGAACGATGTGTTGCCGATGTACTTCGCCTTGTCCGGAATCGCGTGGGCCGTCCGGTCCTCGGCGAGTGCGGCGTGGAGGTGGGCATCGGGGTGCCACAGTTTGTAGCGGGCCGCCTCGGCGGAATGCCAACCGAACCACCAATCCCACATCGCTGCCGTGACCCGGGGCATCGCGGTGCGCACCGCCACGAACGTCATGCCGTCGGCGCGTCGTCCGTAGCCGGTTTCGATCGCCGAATATCCCGTCGGCGCGAGATCGGTTGTGATGGAATCGAAGTGCGGGACCCACTCGGGCGCTATCGGCGGCCCGCCGACTGCGTCGGTCACGACGGCCGGTGCCGGTGTCGTCCGTGCGGCGAAGAAATGGGCATAGGGCCGTCCTCGGTCGATGTCGCGGTAGCCCTGATACCGCTCGCCGCAGTGTTCGCTCGAACCGGTGCCGGGAGCTGCGACCGCTCGTGCTGCGGGGCCGAACACAGCCGTGGCCGCAGCCGCGGCGGCACCCACCATCATTTGTCGTCGCGACGGGCCGCGGCTCATCGGGCGGGGTTCCTCAACATCGGTTGAGACTACGACGTGACTTCGGCGACTGTCAATGGTGGGGCACTAGACTCCGTGGTATGAGTCCTGCCCGTCCCAAGGACGACGAGTCGAGAGTGCGTCGGCGCGACGAAATCGCCGCGGCAGCAATCGAAGTGTTGGCAACGCAAGGTTTTCGCGGCTTGACGCACCGGGCGGTCGACGCTGCAGCAGGATTGAGCCCCGGGTCGGTCAACTACCACGCGCCCACTCGCGGACGACTGTTGCACCTGGCGCTCGAGTTGTTGTTCGCCCGCGACTACGACACTGCCGGCGCGACCTTCGGTGGTCTGGTCGACGTCAAACCACTCACCGTGGACATCGTCGTGAACCGCATCATCGACTTCATCGAGGCGATGACCACCGGAGAAGCAACGAAAAGAGTGATCGCGCGCAGCATCCTGCTCGGTGAAGCGCAACACGATCGGGAAATCCGCGATCTGTTCGACTCTCAGCGGGCCGCGTTCGTCGCGTACACCCAGTGGATAGTCGCGTCGTTGGAATCCGAAGACCCCCAGGGGGATGCGGAGATGCTCGTCGTCATGATCGAGGGTCTCGTGGGGAGGCAGGTGCTGATCGGATCGCGGCTGCAACGTCCCGTCGTCGACCGAATGCTGCGCACGATCGTCGGCGCATCCCCGATGGTCACCGATTAGCCGATCAGCCACCGATCAGCCGAGCAACGAGTTCCGTTCGGTGTGGGTGAACGTGAAGATCGTTGCACCGAAGCTGATGAGCGCAGTGAGCAGTAGCACCTGCGGCCCGGTGATCACGACGCCGATGAAGGCACCGACAGCACCTCCCGCCGCGAAGGAGCCCAGAAGCGTTGCGTAGCAGAGCCAGTCGTAGTGTGTTCCGCCGCCGAAGAGGTGACGCTCGATTCCCTGGCCGAGCTTGACCACCGTTCCGGTGACGTAACTGAGCGGGATGTACGTCTCCTCCTTCTTCGTGAATGCGGTGTTCAACGCGCCCAGCGCGAAGGCGACGAGGAGGATCGGGTAGAAGTTCACGTTTGCCGACGACCACCCGGAGACGGCGATGTCGATAAGACCCGCCGCTCCCAGCGCAACGGTGGTCAACACCGTCGCTCCATGGGGGTGGTTGGACCAGTAGCGGCGCCGACAGATCGACGAGACGATCACGCCGCCGAGAAACGCGGCCATGAGGGCCAATGCGGCCCAGGGTGACGCCCCAGGCGCCACCTCCTTGCCCTCCGGATGGCCGAAGTGTCCGACGACGGCTCGTTCGGTGTTGCCGGTCATGAAGGTCACGAAGTAGCCAGCGGAATGCAGGAACGCGACCGCACCCACCATGCCTGCCAGTCCGGACAGGATCCAGGACAGACGAGCTTCGGCGCCGACGGCTGTTTCGCGGCTGATCGCCAAGGGGGAAGTCATGACTCGATTCTCCGGGCGTGAGCCGCGGCGGCAAATCTTTGAGTCATCGGTCACACAGAGGCAGTCGGGTGGGTGCTCGCCACCATCCCGCGGTGCATCACCCGGTTGCCGACCACCCCGCTGTGATCGGCGCGGTGCATCACACACCTGTTGTCCCACATCACCATGTCGTCGGGGGACCAGTTGTGCCGCAGCAGGTTGTCCTCCCTCGTGGAATGCTCCACGAGGTAGCGAACGGTGTCTCGTGCTTCGTCTTCGGTCAGTCCGCTGATCGCGACACAGCGAGCGGGCGCGGACAGCGACAGCGCGGTGCGTCCCGATATCGGGTGAACGGCGAAGAGTGGATGGTCGGCGGAAGAATCGGAATCCGACGCCACGCCGGTCACTCGGTGCGTCACCGTGCGCCCGGCCAAATGCTCCTTCACTTCCGCTGGAAGCGTCTCGTATGCGGCGTATTGGTCGCTGAACAACGTACTGCCTCCGGCCGCGGGAACTTCGACCGCGCGTAACGCGGTGTAGGCGGGAGGATTCGGAATGTAGGTGGTGTCGACGTGGAACGTGGACTTCGGCGGCGTGGAACGGCCGACGTTGCTGATGACGTTCAGATCCGGACAGTCGGGAACAGGCGTCTCGCCTTCGGTGAACATCAACTCTCCGAACCGGCGCAGGAACGCCAGGAAGCGCTGATCGTCGACGGGCTGGTTCGGCAGGATCAACACCCCGTGTTCGGCGAGGAGCTCTCGAAGTTGCTCTATTGAAACCGATTCCAAGTTCAGATCGGCCATCTCGGTTCCCAACGTCATGACGACGACTCCTTCACCGGCAGTTCTTCGAGCGCGAATGCGAACAATTCTTCGACGGTGATGCCCGCGGCTGCGGCCATCACCGCCAACACGCTGGACGGCGAATAGGAGCAGTAGAGGCTGGCTTCGAGAAACCACGGCTCGCCGTCCGGGTCGATGCGAAAGTCGAACAGGCCGTAGTGTCGACATCCCAGTGCGACATGACTCGATCGTGCTGCTGCCCAGACTTTTTCGGTGATCGGATCCGAGACGTCGACCGTCCACGCTCTGGTCTGCTCTTTCGCGACCAGGTAGAGATCGCCGTCGGATGTGCGATTCAACTTGTCCGCACTACTGCGGACGGAGTCGACGGCGTACTCTTCGAGGGGCAAGCACACGAGTTCGCCGTCTCGGACGATGATCCCGCACCGAACTTCACGACCCAGTGGAACGTACGTCTCCACCAGTGCAGCAGGCGAATACGTCAGAGCCTCTCGAATCGCGGGTGCCAGCCCGTCGGAACCGTGGACCAGCGAGACACCCATCGAGTTGTCCGAATCCACGGGCTTGACCACGACAGGCAGGGCGAGGTCCATCACGTCGTCGGCGGATCGGACGACCACGCCGTCGGGAACACGCACGCCGGCCGCCGCGACGACTGCGCGGGCGCGGGCCTTGTTCGCCGTCAACGCCATCAGGTCCGGACCGTTGCCGGGGTAGGGCACGCCCAGTAGATCGAACAGGCTGCGGTACGTCGTCATACCCGGCATGCAGAACATCTGCGGAACCATGACGTCGAAGTCTCGCACCGCGATGTGCTCCACCGCCTGTGCCAACGGCATCTGCTGCGCCGCAGCGATACTCGAATCCTCGAGATCGGTGGGGAAACTCCAGAGGCCGCCGGGAGAGACGAACGCGATCTCGAAACCGTACGCGGGGTCGTTACCGAGGGCACCCAGGAAGCCGCCGGCGTAGACCCGAGAGAGATCACTGTGAAAGCGGTCCACCGAGGACCCGACGAGCACCACGACCGACAACGTCATCAGTCGCCTCCGTTTTCCACGAGTTTGCCGATGTTGAAATCGATTCGGGACCAGCCACGCCGCTCGCGGAGGTTCCGGATCAGCAACGACGGAATCTGAAGATGATGTACCAACAGATACGGCAGGGGATCCCAACCGGTGAGGATGGCGTCCTTGCCTCGAAAGATGGTGCGGAGCCGTGATACTCGATCACCCTCGGTGATCAGACGCCACAGCTCGTGGTAGATCCAGTACGTCGGCCGGGCCGTCGCACGCGGCACGATCTCGGCATGCCCGTCGTCGAGGTACGCGGCAGCCAGGTCGGGGTGGTCGTAGAACATCGTGATGGCCGAGTGGGTGCGCGGGTTGCATTCGATGGCGTAGATCCGTCCGTCGGCGGCGGACTCGATGAAGTCGAACGAAAGCTGCCCGGTGGTGTCGAGCGAGGAGACGAATGTCTCTACCCAGCGCAGGATTTCGGGCTTGTCCACCATCTCGTAGTTCACCTGGAAGGCGGACGACACGCAGCAGCCGTACACCTGCAGGCGACCCTCGCGCACCGTGCCGTGCGTGCAGTACTCCTGTCCGGCGATGAATTCCTGCAGGATCCACGGGTCGTTCTCGGTAATGTGCAGGCTCCGGGCGAACGCGGAGTTGCGTTCCGGCGTGTGCGCCGTCAACCGCGTCAGATCCATTCGGCCGACCGGGTTGTACGAGATCCGCTTGAGGATGTACTCACGACCCGGCTCGAAGTCGAACTCGTCGATCTGGGCGGGGTCGGTGATGCGCCTGAAGTCGGGAACACGGAGTCCCAATGACGCTGCGTGCTCGGAGAATCGGGACTTGTCGTCGACCATCCGTACGGTATCCGCGTCGCCGTGGATCACCTCGCAGTGCGCATCGAGGAGTGCACGCGCGTCGGCGTCGTGAATACTCGCAGCCGGGCTTGCCACGGGCACGAAGACGTCGACGCCCTCGCGGCGCACGATGTCCAGCAGAGCCTGCGCATATCCCGAATCACCCGGGTCGGGAATGCAATGGAAACGGTCGACAGCGCGGGAGAAACGATGTCCGGTCCAGCGGTACTTCGCCGATTCCACGAGGATCACCCGATGGCCGGCGAGATGGAAGGACCGTGCGAGTTGCAAGGCTTTGGTCATCTTGCCGCCACTGATCAGAATCGTTCTGGGCGAATCGGTTCGATGGGCGACGGGCCGGGTACCTCGCAGCGCCGCCACCCCCACCGCCGCGAGGTCGACGGGGAGGGTGACCGTGAGGCCGATCAGCGCCGCAACGGTGCGGATCATGTGCGCCGGATCAGTGTGACACCGTCGCGCAACGGAATCAGAACCTGTTCCACGCGAGGGTCGTTCGCGACATAGTCGTTGAACTCGGCGATGGCCCGGCCGTTCTCGTTCGGCTGCGGAGCGTAGGGCTGACCCTGCAACAGGGTGTTGTCGACGGCGATCACGGCACCGTCGGAGAGCAGATCGCTCTCGAGCAGGTACTCCACGTACCCGCGGTATCCGCTCTTGTCGGCGTCGACGAACACCAGATCGAACTTCCCGTCGAGCCCATGCAGAGTGTCGAGCGCAGGCCCTACCTGCACCGAGATGGCAGATCCTGCAGTCGATTCCGCGAAGCAGGACTGCGCGAACTCGGCCACGTACGGATCCACCTCGCAGGCGACGACCTCGCCGCCCGCGGGCAGCGCCTCGGCCATCGCCAACGCCGAGTAACCGGTGAACATACCGATCTCGAGCACCCGAGTCGCCCGCGTCATGTGCACGAGAAACGCCAGGAAGCGTCCCTCCACATGGCCGGAGAGCATTTCCATCTCCAGGGGCCCGGAACCGGAGACCACGTCGCGTGATCCCCAATCCGCAGAGCGGGTCCGCGACGCCAACGTGGCCAGTGCCGCAGATTCGGAGGTGGTGCAGGTGTCGAGATACGGGTCGAGTCCCGCGGCGAGATCGCGGGCCCGATGAACACGGGTGGTCAACTCGTCGGTCACCCCGGCGTCGGCGTCGAGTAGCGAGGCTATCTCGCTGAGCTCGCGCGCCAGGATCGTCGTCGGGGTGACCGGACGCGGCGTCATGGCTGCATCGGTCACGGCGTGGGTGCGGTGAACATGTCGAGACCCTCGCCCGCCCGTGGGAAGTCCAGACAGATCTTCTTGTGCAACGACAGGACGTCGGCCAGTTCGCGAGGTTCCAGGTCGTTGAGGAAGCGGCAGGTGCCGATCGGGTCGGGCACCGCGGCACGCAGAATCCCGTCCCGAGTCTTGAGGATGGATGCTGTTGCCTCGGTCAGCAACTCGGGTGTCAGGTACGGGCTGTCCAATGCCAATCCGATGCTGCTCATGACTCCGAGCACGCGGTCTCTATCAGCCGTCGACAGGTGGCCGCGTTGTTCGGCGACCGTCGTCGACAGGGCCATGTCGATGTTGATCGCGTGGCCGTGGAAGAACGGCGCGGGCGGCGTGAGCTCGAGCGTGGGACTCCACGTGTGCCCGAATGCAATGACTCGGTCGAGGTCGATCTCGTGCAGGTTGGGTGCCTCGAGCTCGAGCATCGTCGCGATTGCCGAGTACGTCAAACGGTCTGCGACCGAACGCAACTCAGGAGTTCCGTCGAGGTGGCCGAACCGGGTGCGTAGCAGCTCCGGGCCGTACTGCTCGAGCAACTCGAAGATCTCGAGGTTGCCGACCACGGAGATCTTGATGAGCTCCGCCATCCCGTTGCGGACCTGATCCTCGGGCAGCGTGCCGAGGAAGGAAAAGTCCAACAGCACCTTCTGCGAGGCGTGGTAGGCCCCCAAACGATTCTTGTGCTTGCCGTAGTTGACGGCCACCTTGATCGAGACGCTCGCATCGATCAGGCCGATCAACGTGGTGGGAATGCGGATGTAGGGAGTGTTTCGGCGGTAACTCGCGCACGCGAAACCGGCTACGTCCGTGGTCAATCCACCACCCACCACGAGGACCGGCTCGGTTCGCACGAGACCGAACGCGTCGAACTCGCCGACGATGCGCTCGAACGTCTCGAGTGATTTCGCGGTCTCCGCAATGTGGACCGGCACCACTGTCAGGGCGATACCGTGGTGATCGAAGTATGCACTGATCCGGTCGCCGTAGATGGCGTGCACCGATTCGTCGACAACCATCAGGGCGCGCCCGTACGGACGGTAGCTGTCGGCCAATTCGGTGTTCTCGATCGCGAACACTCCGTCGACGTAGATCAAGTCGTATTCGATCCGCTCGTATCCCTCGACACGAAACGATCGGTCGCCGGCGACGACCTGGGCCTGAAGATTACTCACTTGTTGCTCCTGAGATGGATGAAGGATCGGGCAAAATGCTCACTCCGCAGGCTCCGCTCAGGCTGAAATCAGGGCGCGGACGCGCTCGGGATCGAGTGCATCGACGGTGTCGGTGGCCGAGCCGAAATCGGTACCGGCAGTGTTCTCGTTCGGGAACGCGACACAGGTGACGCCCGCTGCCGCTGCCGCCTGCACTCCACCGGCGTTGTCCTCGATCGCCACACTGTCGGACGCGTTCTCGCCCAACGTCTTCAAGGCGAATTCGTACGACGCGGGGTCGGGCTTGCCAGCGTCGACCGACGAGGCGTCGACGATGATGTCGAACGAATCGGCGGTGAGCTCGGGAGACAGGGCAGTGAGCAGTGCGTCGATGTTCTCTCGCGAGGTCGTGGTCACGAACCCGACCTTCAACCCGTTCGCTTTCGCGGAGTCGATCGTGTCGGCCACGCCCGGTCGCGTCTTGACGTCGGATTCGCCGATCAATCGCTGGAAGATCTCGGACTTGGTGGCGTGCACGGCGGCCGCGTCCACCTCGGTTCCGGTGCTCGACGCGTATTCGCTGATGCGGTCGGCACCACCGTTCGATCCGAGCATGGACCGATAGTCGTCCTGCGACCAGTTCCAGTTCAGATCGTGGGCGGCGAAGGCCTCGTTGAACGAGCGTCGCTGTAGCTCGGAGGTGTCGACGAGAGTGCTGATGGAGCCGAACAGAATTGCGGGCATGGGTGCCTTTCGGAGCGAGAGACGTTGTACCAGCAAATGTCTCGCGCCAGCGCGATGGGTGGGTTGGTTCGGGGGGTATGCCCCATCGGCACCGAAAGGGAAACCTTCGAATTTTCTACCGTGTGCTCGCCTGTTCGCCGCGCAGTATCGGAGCCGCCAGAACCGTCGGTGCGGATCGCCCGCGAAGGGTCACGGACCGACCCGATTCCCACAGTTGCCGCTCGTCCGAGGTTGCGTGTTCGAGCACCGTCGACGATGTGAGCACGTCGGTGTCGGGGTCGTCTTTTGCGAGATCGGTGAGCCGCGCAGCCTGATTCACCGTGTCGCCGATGACGGTGTACTCGAAACGGGACTCGGCCCCGATGTTGCCGGCGATCACCGGCCCGTACGTGACGCCGATGCCGATCTCGAATCCGCCGTCGGCGCGAAGCGCGGCGGCGAGGGTGCGTGCAGTGCGCAGCGCCGCGGTGGCCGGGTCGAAATGATCGACCGGAGCGCCGAAGATCAGCAGGGCGGCATCGCCCTCGAACTTGTTGACGAAGCCGCCGTTGCGCTCGCCGTGTTCGACGACCACTGCGAAGAACCGATTGAGCAGGTCCACGACCGTCGCGGCGGATTCGCGCTCGGCCAGTGCGGTCGAGCCGACCAGGTCGATGAACAGGACGGCGACGGTTCGGTTTTCGCCGCCGAGACGGGGCGCGCTGGCCAACGCGCGCTGGGCGACGTCGTGGCCCACGTGCCGGCCGAACAGCGAACGGAGTCGTTCGCGCTCGTCGAGACCGACGACCATCTTGTTGAACCCGTTCTGCAGCCTGCCGATCTCGGACGCGTCGTAGACGTCGACGCGGGTATCGGTGGCACCGGCCTCCACTCGCTGCATGGCAGAGCTCACCTGCTGCAGCGGATCGGACACCGAGCGACCGACGAGGAACATGCCGCCGAAGCCGACGACGAGGGCGATGGCAGACAGTGAGACCATCGCGGGGGACAGGTCGACGTCCGGGGGTATGACGGTGTCGATCAGTCGGCCGAGTCCGATCAGCCCGAGCCCCAGGATGGGAATGGCCGTGCTCAGTACCCAGATCAGGACGACGCGCAGTTTCACGCCGAGTGCCGCGGCGTCGGTGACCTCGCTGACCTCCATCACAGCCGCGGTGATCGGCCGCAGGGTCCGTTCGGCCACCAGGTAGCCCAGCGAGCAGGTCGCCAGTCCGCCGAAGCTGACGGCGATGGCCACGATGATCGACAGTGCAGCCCCGGCCGAGGCGTTGACGCCGACGAACACCGCAACACCGAGCGCCCACAACAGAACGTGCACGCCGAGTTGCCGGAGGGGCAGCCGGATCACGGCGATCGTGGTCTCGTCCGACGGCGTGCCGCCGGTGTGCAGCCACTCGACGAGCGGTCTCGCGACGCGAAGTCCGAGCGCGATCCCTATACCGATCGCGACCGGTAGGTAGACGAAGAACGCCAGGTAATTTCGGTCAGGAGCGCAGCCTGCGGAGTGACCTCCAGAGCAGAACAGGATCTCCTCCGATCCGACCGGCAGCGGCAGGATGAACCGCGCCAACACGAAGACGATGACCGCCCCGATGGCGTTGGCCGACACCATTCCCGCCGCGTAGAGGCGCATCGGGGTGCGGGCGAGGGCGGACCTCAGTGCTGCGATCACTGGCGCTTCTTCGTTCTCTGCACGCTCGAACTCTAGGTGCCCCGACGAAAAGAATTCGGGCGATTCTGCCCGAGTGACTATCTGTGTCGACAAGTACCTGGTAATCTCCGTAACAGCTAACCACTCCTGTTCGACGATGAAAGGAACGACGGCGATGACCAGCACACTCTCCAGGAACGATGTCCTCGAGCCCGAGGATGTTTCCGCACGTTTGCTCGATTCCGCCGCCCAGCTGTCGTACGACCCGGCCGAAGAGGTCGACTGGGAGGCCGATCTCGATCCGTCCCTCTACGGTCTCAATCCGGAGTGGAGCACGCTCTACGGCACGAAGTTGTGGGACGAGATGAGCGAGGAACAGCGCATCACGCTCACTCGCCACGAGGTCTGCTCGATCATGAGCACCGGCATCTGGTTCGAGATGATCCTGCAGCAGATGGTGTTGCGCGATCAGTACTGCAAGGACTCGTCCAACTCGGATTTCCAGTTCGCGCTCACCGAGATCGCCGACGAGTGCCGTCACTCGATCATGTTCGCTCGGGCCTGCCAGAAGATGGGCATCAAGGCGTACCTGCCGCGCCGGTCGAGCATCGAACTCGGCCGCGGATTCAAGGCCCTGGCATCCGCCGAGGTCGCCTACGGCGGCATCCTCGTCGCCGAAGAAGTTCTCGACGTCATGCAGCGCGACTGGATGCGCGGCGAGAACGTCCTGCCCCTCGTGCGCACCACCAGCAAGATCCATGTCGTCGAGGAATCGCGGCACATGACGTTCGCGCGCGCGCAGATGCGTGAAGACATCGAAGGCAAGAGTCCGGCTCGCCGCAAGGCCAGCGCGCTCGTCGTCGCGATCGCCGCTCGACTGATCGTGTCCAACATGGTCAACAAGGAGGTCTACGCAGCAGCGGGCCTCGATGTCGACCGTGCGGTGAAGGAAGCGAAGAACAACGCCCACCACCACACGATGATGCGCACCTCGAGCGAGCATCTGATGGCATTTCTTCTCGACTGCGGTTTGATCACCAAGCCGGCGGAGATGATCTACCGTCGTCTGCACATGCTCTGACCACTCTTTTCGAGGCCGTGAAGGACATCCGATAACCCATGCCGTTCGCGATCACGCAGAACTGTTGCAACGACGCATCCTGCCTGTCGGTGTGCCCGGTCAACTGCATTCATCCGACCCCCGACGAGCCGGATTTCGGTAAGACCGAGCTGCTGTACATCGATCCACGATCGTGCATCGACTGCGGTGCGTGTGCGGATGCGTGCCCGGTCGACGCGATCACCCGGGTGTCCCGGTTGACTCCGGACCAGCAGATCTACGCCGAGATCAACGCGGATTACTACCGCGACAAGCCGGCGGTTGCGGAGTGGGGTGAGCCGCGCTTTCCGGTGGCGACGGTCAACGAGCTGCCTCCGGTCAGTATCGCCATAGTGGGCACCGGTCCGGCGGCCTGCTACACCGCGCAAGCCCTGCTGCGCGTGCCGGGAACCACGATCACGTTCTACGACCGGCTGCCGACCGCAGGCGGTCTGGCGCGCTACGGCGTGGCACCGGACCACCTCGGCACTCGACGCATCAGCGAGCACTTTCGCGGAATCTTCGCGCACCCACGCGTGACGATGAAGCTCGGCATCGAGGTGGGCAAGGACGTCGATCACGTCGAGCTGGCTCGAAAGTTCGACTCCGTCGTCTATGCCGTCGGTGCCGACAAGGATCGAGCGCTCGAGATTCCCGGTGTCGATCTCGACAATTCGGTCAGCGCGCGCACCCTGGTCGGCTGGTACACCGGGCATCCCGACGTCCCCGCCGACGCCATCGATCTCACGGGCGTCGACCGCGTCACCATCATCGGCAACGGCAACGTCGCCCTCGACGCCGCGCGCATTCTCACGGCCGATCCCGATTCTCTGAACGGAACCGAGATCGCCCCACACGCGTTGGCAGAGCTCCGTCGCAATCGCGTGCGAGAGGTGGTCGTCCTGGCTCGACGAGGACCGGAGTTCGCGGCATTCACACGATCGGAGTGCAAGGCGCTCGTCGATCGCGCCGGAGTCGACGTCGTCGTGGCGGGACCGGACGGAATTTTCGACGCGATCGACCGGCTGCCGTTGTCCGCTCCCGCATCGGCGCTGGCCGGTGCGGCCCGAGTCGATCTCGGATCCGGCGCGCACGGGCGTCGCATCGTGTTCGCCTTCGGGCGGGCACCTTCTGCTGTGCATGGGCAGGGCTCGGTGGAGTCCATCGAGGTGGGAGTGGGTGAACACGCGGTCACTCTCTCGACGGAGCTGGTGCTGCTCGCGATCGGTTATCGCGGAACACCGTCGCCGGGCGTCCCGTTCGACGACATCACCGGCACCATCCGTAACGAGGGCGGCCGCGTCACCGCGGCCGACGGCACTCCGGTGCCCGGGTGTTACGTGGTGGGGTGGGCCAAGCGCGGGGCGACCGGTGGCATCGGCGACAACAAGATCGATGCCGAGGAAACAGCCGAGGCGTTGTTGGCGGATGTACCCACTCGAGGTACCCGGCCGCTGGGCTGGTATGGCAAGGTCAGTGCCGCCTTGGGAGACCGAGTGTCGCGAGCACGCTGACCGGTCGGTATTTCCCGGTTCTGTTCATGTTGTGTAGCAGTCTCATTCGAGTCTGAGCAATTCCGGCGCGCGGCAGGCCGCCCGGGGTTACCGTTGAGTATGGCTGAACGGGGGGCCAAGCCCCAGGTTTCTTTTGTGAGACGGACGATGCTGCGCGCAGTCCGGTCGTTGTTCAATCCGCTCCGGCCCGACGACTACCTGTCGATGATCAATCCGCTGTGGACCACTCGTGAGCTCCGCGGCAAAGTCGAACGTGTGGTTCCCGAGGGATCCGAGGCCGTGTCGGTGTACATCCGTCCCGGTTTCGAGTGGCAGGGCCACACGCCGGGCCAGTACGTACGGCTCGGGGTGCTCATCGACGGCCGCTATCACTGGCGGGCGTACTCCCTCACGTCCGATCCTGACCCCGAGGACGGGTTGGTCAGCGTCAGTCCCAAGCTCGTGCCGTCGGGGACCGTGTCGCCGTATCTGGTGGGCACCATCAGAACCGGCGACATCGTCCGGCTCAGCGAGGTCGAGGGTGAGTTCACGATTCCGAGTCCGGTTCCGGACAAGATGGTGTTCATCAGCGCCGGCAGTGGCATCACGCCGATCATCAGCATGTTGCGATCCCTGGATCATCACGACCAGGTCCGCGACGTGGTCGTGGTGCACTCGGTGCACAACCGTGAACAGTTGATGTTCGCGGATACGCTCGAGGAACTGGAAGCCAAGCACGGCGGACTGACGGTGAAGCTACGTATCACCAGTGACGAAGGTCGGATGAAGGCGTCGGAACTGGACGAACTGGTCCCGGATTGGCGTGAGCGAGAAGCATTCTGCTCCGGTCCGGGCGAGCATCTCGACGATCTGCGCTCGTACTGGAAAGACCAGGGCGAGTCGGAACGCTTCCATTACGAGAGTTTCCAGCCCGTCATCGGCGGTGGAGACGACGCTGGTGAAGGCGGAACCGTGCGCTTCGTCAACAGCGAGAAGGACGTCGAGTGCGACGGCGGCACAACGATTCTCGCCGCGGGCGAGGAAGCCGGCCTGGATCTGACGTACGGCTGCCGAATCGGCATCTGCCATACGTGCGTAGGTACCCTGAGGAAGGGGCGTTTACGTGACCTACGTAACGGGGATATCTCCGAACCTACGGGGCAAGCGGTTCGGATCTGTGTCAACACTGCTGAGGGCGACATCGAAATCGAACTCTGATCTTCCATTCGAACAGGGGAATGTATGTCTATCGACGAAACCACCAGGCGCGTCACCGACACCGATGAGCCGGTGAACCCGCTGGCGCACCTGAGTGACGAGACGATCGCCGAACTCGCCAAGGAGTTCGACGCCATTCACGACGAGGTGTACTCCAGCCTCGGTGACAAGGACCGCAAGTACATCACCTCGGTGATCGCAGCCCAGCGTCAGCTGCTGGTTGCCGGCCGCGTGCTGTTGCTCGGCTCCACCAGCAAGCCGGCGTGGCTGGCCGGCACCGCATGCCTCGGCATCGCGAAGATCCTCGAGAACATGGAGATCGGCCACAACGTCATGCACGGCCAGTGGGACTGGATGAACGATCCGGAAATCCACTCCTCGGTGTGGGACTGGGACACCGCGTCCACCGCCAACTCGTGGAAGCACTCCCACAACTACGTGCACCACACGTATACGAACATTCGCGGCAAGGACAAGGATCTCGGCTACGAGATCATGCGTATCGATCCACGTCAGAAGTGGAGCCCCGTCTACCTGGCCCAGCCGTTCTACAACGTGCTGCTGATGGCGTTCTTCGAGTGGGGCGTCGCCCTGCACGATCTCGACATCGAGGCTATCCGTCGCGGAGAGAAGCCCGTCAAGGAGCTCGTCGAGGACCTCAAGGGCATCGGCGTCAAGGCACGGAAGCAGTTCGTCAAGGACTACGTGGGCTGGCCGCTGATCAGTGCCGGGGCATTCGCGCTGGCGCAGCTCGCCTCGGGTGGTCGTCTACCCGAGAGCAAGAGGTCTCGCCTCGCGTCCAAGCTGCGGGGATCCGCGCGTTTCGGCAAGAACCGCCGGACGGCCGCCCTGTTGGACAGTCGCCTCAGCGGTGTCGAGAGCACGTTCCTCTCGACGGTCGTCGCGAACTTCACTGCCAACATCATTCGTAACGTCTGGTCGAATGCCATCATCTTCTGCGGTCACTTCCCGGACCAGGCATACACGTTCAGCCAGGAAGAGGTCGAGAACGAGACCCGCGGCGGATGGTACGTTCGCCAGCTCGTCGGTGCCGCCAACATCGACGGCGGACCGCTGTTCCACCTGATGAGCGGCAACCTGAGCTACCAGGTGGAACACCACCTGTACCCGGACATGCCCAGCACTCGGTACTCGGACGTCGCGCCGAAGATCAAGGACATCTGCGAGCGCTACGAATTGCCCTACAACACCGGGCCGTTCTTTCAGCAGTGGGGCATGGTCCAGCGGACCATCGCGCGATTGGCCTTCCCGGGTGGCAAGGTTCGGCCGAAGCCGGGCCCCTACCGTCCCGAGGAGAGCTGGCGTCGCAAGTTCGCCGAGGGTGCCACCAAGGACAGTGAGGCCGCCAAGACTCGCGGTCGCGTACCGGCCGAGCACCCCGCGGCGGGACCGGAGCACAACTCCGGTGGCGTCGACGTTCAGCCGCCGCCCCGTGGCGACGACTGAGTCTCGTTCCAGGACAGCTGGTAAGAACCGCGGCCACCCGACTTCCGGGTGGCCGCGGTTCTTTTGTGTGTGGGTTGTGGGCCCCTACGCCATGTCGACATCCTTGGTCTCGATCAGTCTCTTGGTGCAGACCAGACTCAGCACCGACAGCAGAGCCAGCATCACGCCGATCGAGATACTGCCGAACGCGGCCGTGAGCGGTGCGGCAAGCATCGGCGGAATCGCGCCACCGAGAACGCCGGCGAGGTTGTAGCCCAAACCTGCTCCGGTGTAACGGAATCGGGTCTGGAAGAGCTCCGGAAGCAGAGCTCCGGTCGGGCCGTACGCAACACCGAAGATCGCGAGCGTCACGCACATGCCGATCACGAACGCGACCGGTGAGCCCGAGTCCAGCAAGGGGAACAGTGCTATCGACCACGGCACCGCGACGATGCACGCCGCCATGATGACCCGGCGTCGGCCGACGCGATCGGAGTAGGTTGCCGAGGTGGCGATGGCAATACCGAAGATCACCGCAGCGCCTATCCCGGTGACCAACACGAACGGGCGGTCGAACCCGAGGGTTTTGGTGCCGTAGCTCGTCAGGTATGCGGTCCCCATGTAGAAGAAGGCGAAGAGGGATGCCAATGCGCCTGCCGCAGTGATGATTTCGCGCTTCTGGATGCGCCATGCGTCGAAGATCGGCAGTTTGGTCGGTGCCGAGTTCGCCGGAGCGTGCTCCTCGGCGAGCTTGTTGGCTCGAAAGACCGGGGTCTCTTCGATGGCCAACCGCATGTAGAGGCCGATGAGGACCAGAACAGCGCTGAGCAGGAACGGAATTCGCCACCCGTAGTTGAGGAAGGTCTCGTTGGTATCGCCGAACAGCAGGCCGGTGGCGAGGAAGGTCGCACTGGAGAAGATGAACGCGGCCGAGGGTCCCAGCTGCGGGAACATCGCATAGAACCCACGCTTGCCGGCCGGTGCGTACTCGGCAGTGAGCAGCGTGGCACCCGCCCACTCTCCGCCGACGGCAAATCCCTGCCCGAATCTGAGCAGTACCAGAATGATCGGGGCTGCGACTCCGATGGTGGCTGCGCCGGGCAGTAGACCGATCGCGAAGGTGGACACCCCCATCAACAGCAGGGTCGAGATCAGGGTTTTCTTACGACCGATTCGGTCGCCGAAGTGGCCGAACAGCACCGCACCGACGGGCCTGGCGATGAACGCGACGGCGAACGTCGCGAACGACGCCACGGTGCCCGCGGTCGATCCGAGCGCCGGGAAGAAAATCGTGGGGAAGACGAGCGCGGCGGCAGTGCCGTAGATGAAGAAGTCGTAGAACTCGATCGTGGTGCCGATACCACTGGCAACCGCAACTCGGCGGACGCTCGTCTTCGTCTGCACCGCCGGTGGGGTCGGAGTGGCGACGCCCGGATCCTCGGGCGAGACAGCGGTCATGGTTCCTCCGTTTTTGTCGGGTATCGGGTATATGTGCGATACCGAATGCGACGAACGGTAGTGATCCGGGTCACCCGTGGGATACCCCCGAATGGGGGGAACGATGACCGCCCCACCCGAGCTAGTCCCAGTGGGCGGTCTCGACGGCAGCGCGGTAGGTGTTCTCGAGAAAGGCGAGCAGAAGTGCGTCGGGGTCCTCGGCGGTGCGGACGGACTCGTACGGAAGTACGTACTCGCCGAGATCACGATCGAAGTACGCGGGGGCGGTGACGGCCGGATGACTGTCGTACCCGTCCGGGTTCGGGTAGGCGTACGCGTAGAACGCGCCCTCCGCGGCCCCGCCCGGCCAGAACCCGGCGCTCGACACCTCGTCGCTGTATGCCTCGTGCATCACCCAGTCGGGACAGTTGGGAACACCACCGGGATGTTGTGGTGCAGGCCTTCCGGAGAATCGTGTGACCGCGAGATCGAAAGCGCCCCAGAAGAAGTGGACCGGGCTGGATTTGCCGCGGAAGCCGGCTCGAAACTCCGAGAACACCCGATCAGCGCTGACGAGCGCTCGCCAGAACTTCTGGACGGCATCGGCGTCGTACGACGCGTGCTCGACGTCCTCGGCGAACGGTGTCACGTGTGGCAGTTCGACCGGCACTGCCACGATCGGAGCCTCCACGCCGAGCCCGGAGAGCAGATCGGTGTACTCGGCGTAGAAGTCCGCAACGGTTCGAGGCTCGAGCTTCATGGTTCGGCGCTCGCCATCGGTGGTGGCGAGGATCAACTGGTGTGCGAGAAAGTCGAAGCGAATCTCGAGGCCTCGATCCCCGAGTGGCATCAGCGACGTCGTCAGGCCCGACGCGTCGACGTACAGCGCAACTCCCCACCAGTGGTTGAGCGGGGGAGACAACGCCATTCGGGTCTTGCCGACTATCTGGGTCCACAGTTGCACCGTGTCGCGCGTGTCCGCCCAGCTGTCGACTCGAAGTTCGGGCCACGCGTCGTACGAATTCGTCATATGTCGATGATGCACGGACGAGGGGAACCAGACCATACCTGTGCCGAGACGCCGGGGCAGCACCTCAGGCGCGCCTCAGGATTCGTCGGTACGGTCGTCGGCAGTTGCGGTACGTCCGCAGCTCGTGAACGGGGAGGTGTCCGAGATGTCCACCGACTCCAACCGGGGTGTTTTCGACGATGCTCGGGTCGCCGCCACGTACGTGGAATTCATGGGACCCACCGACGGATTTCTCGATCGCGGTGAGGCCGCAGCCTTGGTCGCCGCCGCAGACCTGGCCCGCGGGGTTCCGGTGTTGGACGTGGGTGTGGGGAGCGGCCGCACCACGCCGCTGCTGCGATTGCTGTCCGACCGCTACGTGGCAATCGACTACGCCCCCAACATGATCGACGCTTTCCGGAAGAATTTTCCCGATCTGCCTGCGCACGTCGCCGACGCTCGTGACCTGGCGGCGTTCGAGGACGGTGAGTTCGGCTTGGTCGTCTTCAGCAACAACGGACTCGATACCGTGGCCCACGAGCAACGCCGCCGCGTACTGGCCGAATTCGCGCGGGTGACCGACGAGACAGGCGTCGTGGTCTTCTCGACGCTCAATCGAGGTGGTCGGTCGTATCTGGAGAGCCCGTTTCAGTTACGGCGACCGACGACTCGGCCACAGTTCTCGCTGCGAGCACTTCTCGTCGCCGTCGGACGTCGTCTGCTCGATCCGTCTGCGCAGGTGCGCGGCGTGCGGAACTGGCTCGTCAATCGGTCGAAAGCCGAGGATCACCGATCGTGGGCTCTGGCCCCGTTGCAAGCCCACGAATTCGCACTCGTCATGCACTTCTCGACCCTCGACGACGTCCGCACTCTGGTGGCCGGCGCAGGCCTCGAACTGATCGCCGTCTACGGCGACGACGGCGAACGCATCGCGCCGGACCGACACGAATCCTCTGCCGACAACTTCACCGTCCTCGCGAAAAAGCCCGCGCTGGAACGAAATTGACCGAGAGGTACTGAGCTTGGAAGCGCCGAGGTCACAGTCTTTCCAGCGCGGCGGTCATCTTCTTCACGGTCTCCGGAGCGACCTTCGCCTCGAAGCCCGCCTTCAGGAACGGGCCGGCAACCTTTGCCGCACCGTTGAATTCGACGTGCGCGTGGTAGTCGATCCGGGTCGACGCGGGGCCTTCGGCCGTCAGCGTGATGTCGTCGACGCTGGTTGCCGTCTTGTTCTTCCCCTCGAGCACGACGTGATCGGGCTCGTCGGTGACCAACGTATACGTCAGTTCGGTGGTGACTCCGAACAACTTCGAGACGTTGTGCCACTGGGTTCCGACGGCCACCGGGCCGTCGGAGACCTGGGTGCAGCTCTCGGTTCCCGGATCCCACGTCGACGCATTGGAGAAGTCGCGCAGGAATGCCGCGGCCTTGTCGAGCGCGACAGCGGCGGTGAAGGTTCGGGTGACGTCGACCATGAGGTTCTCTCTTTCGATGGATCAGTTCTCGACGGTGACGCCGAGGTGTTCTGCGAGACGGCGCATCGTGCCGACGATCTGTTCTTCGGTCACCCTCGGAAAGCCGGCCATCTTTCGGAACTCCGGATCGGTGACGCGGGACCAGTCGTAGACCTGCGTCAGCGCTGTCCTGTCGTGGGCGACCTCCTCGAGTTCCCAGGACCACCGCGTGCCACGGGGTTCCATGCCCCGGCGATTGGGAATCCAACCGATGCGTCGGTCCTGCTCGAACACGAACACGGTGTTCTCCATGACGTACTCGCCCAGTTCCGGTTGATACATATCCATCGCGAAGGTGTCGCCCACCGCGTTCAGCGGCGTCGGATCGATCGCGCCGCGGAGCATGTCCGAGCCATCGACCGCGGCCTGGACCTCGGGATCGGCGAGCGCGGTGAAGACGGAGGCGGGAGGAGCGTCGATCACGCGGCGGACGGTCAGTTCGTCGGTCATGGGGCCACGCTTTCCGGTTGATTACGCTGGCTACGGACTTACCCCCGTCTAAGTGGAAGGAAACTCCTGCCTTCCGACGGTTTTGCATTGCAGTGGACACAGCGACGAAACACCACCGCCACGAGGCATTCGTACAGTCGCCGAGTCGGACTCCGCACACACCAGGTGCGGAGCGCACCTTGCCAAGGGGTAGCCATGAGTGGAAATACCGTCCGCCTGCAGGCGATCAAAGACGTCGAGGCGTACGTGCCGCCTGCGGTCAGCTTCGTCGGAGACGAGAAGCCGGGCGAGATATTCGGTGAGAACGTCTTCAGCAAGGTCGTCATGCAGAAGCGACTGCCCAAGTCGGTCTTCAAGTCGGTGATGGCCACGATCGACAAGGGCAAGAAGCTCGACCCCATGGTGGCCGACGCGGTGGCGTCGGCGATGAAGGACTGGGCTCTGGAGAAGGGCGCAACGCACTACGCGCACGTCTTCTACCCGCTCACGGGGTTGACGGCCGAGAAGCACGACAGCTTCTTCGATCCCGTCGGTGACGGCAGTGCGCTCGCCGAATTCGCAGGCAAGACGCTGATTCAGGGCGAGCCCGACGCGTCGAGCTTCCCCAACGGCGGCCTGCGCAACACGTTCGAGGCACGCGGATACACAGGCTGGGACGTCACCAGCCCGGCGTACGTCCTCGAGAACCCGAACGGTAACACCCTGTGTATCCCGACGGTGTTCGTCTCGATGACCGGTGAGGCCCTCGACCACAAGACGCCGCTGTTGCGTTCGCAGCAGGCGATGGGCGGACATGCCGAGCGCATCCTGAAGCTGTTCGGACACGAGAACATCGAGAACATCGTCTCGTTCTGTGGCCCGGAGCAGGAATACTTCCTCGTCGACCGGCACTTCTTCCTGGCCCGTCCCGACCTGCTCAATGCAGGTCGCACCCTGTTCGGCTCGAAGCCGCCGAAGGGCCAGGAATTCGACGACCACTACTTCGGTGCCATCCCCGAGCGCGTGCTCGGCTTCATGATGGACACCGAGCGTGAGCTGTTCAAGCTCGGCATTCCTGCCAAGACCAGGCACAACGAGGTAGCACCCGGACAGTTCGAGATCGCGCCGATGTTCGAGCGCGGCAACATCGCGGCCGATCACCAGCAACTGTTGATGACGACGTTCAAGACCATTGCCAAGAAGCACGGCATGGAGTGCCTGTTCCACGAGAAGCCCTTCGAGGGTGTCAACGGCTCCGGCAAGCACGTCAACTTCTCGCTCGGCAACTCCGACCTGGGATCGCTGTTGGTGCCCGGCGACAATCCGCACGACAACGCGCAGTTCCTCGTGTTCTGTGCCGCCGTCATCCGCGCGGTGCACAAGTACGGCGGTCTGCTGCGCGCCTCGGTGGCGTCGGCGACCAACGATCACCGCCTCGGTGCCAACGAGGCACCGCCGGCAATCATCTCGATCTTCCTCGGCGACCAGCTCGCCGACGTGTTCGACCAGATCGCCAAGGGTGCAGCCACATCCTCGAAAGGCAAGGGCACCATGATGATCGGTGCCGACACCCTGCCCGTACTGCCGACCGATCCCGGCGACCGCAACCGAACCAGCCCGTTCGCCTTCACCGGCAACAGGTTCGAGTTCCGCGCCCCCGGTTCGATGCAGACCGTCAACGGCCCGATGGTCACGATCAACACGATCATGGCCGAGGCGCTCGACTACATGGCGACCAACCTCGAAGCGGCCGTCGCTGACGGCACCGATTTCGACACCGCCGTGCAGAATCTGCTGACCGAGATCATCACCGAACACGGCGCGGTGGTGTTCAACGGCGACGGCTACTCCGACAACTGGCAGATCGAGGCCGAGGCACGCGGCCTACCGAACCTGCGTACGACGCTCGACGCGTTGCCGGAGTTGATTTCCGAGTCGGCGATGGAACTGTTCGAGAAGTACAAGGTGTTCAACCACCGAGAGATGCACTCGCGCTACGAAATCGGGCTCGAGCAGTACGCGTTGACGGTGTTCGTCGAAGCGCGGTTGACGCTGGAAATGGGTCAGACATCGATCCTTCCCGCTGCACTGCGCTACCAGACGGAATTGGCGCAGAACGTCAGTGCGCTCAAGGGCGCGGGCGTCGACGACGTGGACATGACTGCGCTGCACGCAGTCTCGGCTCCACTGTCGGAGCTGCGGGCAGCGTTGGCGACATTGAAGACCGCCCTCGAAGCGAATCCGGGCGGCGACGCTCTGGCCGAGGCCACCCACGCCAAGGACGAACTGTTGCCTGCGATGGCGGCTGTCCGTTCTGCGGCCGACACCCTCGAGGCAATGGTGGCCGACGATCTCTGGCCGCTGCCGACGTACCAGGAGATGCTGTACATCCTGTGAGTGAGCAATGTCTCGGATCGGAATAGCTTCATGGATCTCGGTCGTTCGAGTGATCAGTGGCAGGTACTGTGCACGCACTCGTAAGGAGATAGAGAACCATGAAGTTGTTTTCCCCGTTGACGCTCGGTGACCTGAAGCTCGACAACCGGTTGGTGATGGCTCCGCTGACGCGGGTGCGCTCAGGACGTGACGGAGTGCCGGGTCCGCTGGTGGTCGAGCACTACAAGCAGCGGGCGTCCCTCGGTCTCATCGTCAGTGAAGGCACCTACCCGAGCCATGCGGGCCAGGGCTTCCCCGGTCAGCCCGGTCTGGTGACCGACGAGCAGATCGAGGGGTGGCGCAATGTGGCCGACGCAGTGCATGCCGACGGCGGGCTGATCTTCGCTCAGGTGATGCATGCCGGGCGCGTGACCCACGAGGCGACGACGGGTGGCCGTGAGGTCGTCGGCCCCAGTGCCATCGCCATCGACGGCGAGACTCACACGTACGAGGGAAAGAAGGCGTACCCCACCCCGCGTGCACTGCGGGAGGACGAACTGCCCTCGGTGATTGCCGATTTCGTACAAGCCTCGAAGAATGCGGTCGCTGCCGGTATGGACGGCGTCGAGGTTCACGGTGCCAACGGTTACCTGTTGCACGAGTTCCTTTCGCCCGCCTCGAACCAGCGTGACGACAAGTACGGCGGTTCGCCGGAGAACCGGGCGCGGTTCGTGGCCGAGGTGGTCGAGGCCGTGGCCGCGGCACTCGGAGCCGGCAAGGTCGGCATCCGCATTTCGCCCGAGCACAACATTCAGGATGCGCTCGAGACGGACTCCGACGACGTGCGTGCCACCTACCGCGCGCTGGTCGAGCGGCTCGCGCCGTTGGGTCTGGCGTACCTCAGTGTGCTGCACAAGGATCCGTCGGGCGAGCTGGTACAGGATCTGCGGCAGGCGTTCGGTGGTGCCGTGCTCGTCAACAGCGGCTTCGGTGAGATCACCACTCGCGACGAAGCGCTGTCGCTGCTCGACGACAACGTCGGCGACGCCGTCGTGGTCGGACGTCCGGCAATCGCGAACCCCGATCTCGCGTACCGCTGGCGTGAGGATCTTCCGCTGAACGAGCCGGACCAGAGCACGTTCTACACCGACGGTGCCAAGGGCTACACGGATTACCCGGCTCTGCAGCACTGAGTGCTTCGCAGTGGTGTGGTTATGCGCCTGCGGGCGCGCAGGAGTGAAGCCTGCGGAACGACCCGGGAACAGAGCCACACCACTGCGCGGAGGGCACTCAGAAGTCGGCGGTCTTGCGGGCGCGGATCTTGCTGACGATCGAGAACACCACGGCGATGATCATCAGTGCGTAGAGCACGATGGTGATGCCGCTACTGACCAGAATCGACGGGTCGCCCTCGCTGACGGCCAGCGCGCGTCGAAGTGATTCCTCGGCGAGTGGGCCGAGGATCACGGCGATCAACACCGGTGCGAGCGGAATGTCGTAGCGCCGCATCATGAATCCGACGATGCCGAGCCCGAGCATGAAGATCAGATCCACGATCGACGCACTGGACGCATAAACGCCGAGGGCGGCGAACACCGAGATACCCGCGTACAGGTAGTTCTTCGGGATCTTCAGCAGCTGCGCCCACAGTGGTGCGAACGGCAGGTTGAGGATCAGCAGCACGATCATCGCCAGGAAGAGGCTGGCCAGCAGGGCCCAGACGATGTCTCCACTGCGCTCGAACAGGAGCGGTCCGGGTTGCATACCGTACTGCTGGAACGCTGCGAGCATGATCGCCGCCGTGGCGGACGTCGGTAGACCCAACGCCAGTAGCGCTCCCATGGCCGTACCGGCCGTGGAGTTTCCGGCCGCCTCGGGTCCTGCCACACCACGAATGGCACCTTTGCCGAACATCGGCTTCTCGCGTTTACGATCGAGCCGACGCTCGGTGCCGTACGCCAGGAAGCTCGGCACCTCAGCGCCGCCTGCTGGTATGACGCCGAACGGCACACCGAATGCCGTCCCGCGTAGCCAGGCCGGGAGTGCTTCGCGGAACTCCGCCTTGCTCAGCCACGGTCGTCCCTGCGACTTGATCAACGACCGATCCTCGGGCCGCCCGATCTTCGACGCGATGTGGATGACCTCACCGAGGGCGAGCATCGCGACGGTGATGACGACGATGTGGATGCCGTCGAACAGGGCAGGTACCTCGAAGGTGAATCGTGAAGCCCCCGACGGACCGTCGATACCGATCACGGCCAAAGTGAGACCGATCAGCAGTGCGGTCAGACCTTTGAGGGCGGAGTCCGAGACCACCGCCGAAGTGGCGATGAACGCGAACACCGCGAGTGCGAGATATTCGGCGGGTCCGAAGTTGGTCGCCAGCGCCGCAAGCGTCGGTGCGAAGAACACGACCAAGGTCGTGGCGATCATGCCACCGATGAACGACGCGATGGCCGAGGTCGCCAAAGCCTGTGGGGCGCGGCCGTTCTTGGCCATTCGATGTCCCTCGAACGTACCGGCGATGGCGGTGCTGTTGCCGGGGGTGTTCATCAGGATGCCCGAGATGGAATCGCCGAACAGGCCGCCGAAATACACTCCGGCGAACATGATCAGCGCCGCGGTGGGGTCGAGAGTGAACGTGACCGGCAGCAGAAGCGCCACCGCCATAGCAGAACCGAGTCCGGGTAGCACGCCGACGGCGGTGCCGAGCAGTGCGCCTACGAACACCCACACCAGGTTCATCGGAGTCAGCGCGGTGCCGAACCCGTCGAGAAGATTACTCAATGAATCCATCGGAAATTCAGCTCCGTCAGAAGATCTGGGCGAGAACGCCGCCGGGCAAGGTCAGGCCGAGGCCCGCGGAGAATACGATCTGGACGGCGCTCGAGACCAGCAGTGCGACTGCCGCGTCGAACACGTAACGGCGACCACCCAATCCGACCGAGACACCCCAGAAGAGGATGGCACCGGCGAGAACCCAGCCGAGCGGGTCGAGGAGAGCGATGAACACTGCCACCGATCCGACGGTGATCGACAGGGTTCGCCAGTTGCTGACGGTACCGGTGTGCGGCACGCCGTCGTCGTCGACGCCGCGATCGATGACGTCTGGCTTGACCATGAGTTGGATCGTGACCAACACGGCGACCACGAAGCAGCCGCCGGCGACGATGGCCGGAAAGACCTGCGGGCCAGGGGAGGTGGCGGTGGGAGGAACATCCATCGTGATGGTTCCGTAGACCAGGAATGCGCCCAGTGCGACGAGCAGTGCCGGAACGATCAGGCCGCTACGGCCCGTCCAGAAGGAGCGGGAGGTTGCGGTGTCGGGAGTCGTCGTTGTCATACCAGCCCCAGCTCTTCCAGAATTCCGGTGATACGTGCCTGCTCGACCTCGAGGAATTCCCCGAATTCGTCTCCTGTGACGACCGATTCCTTCCAGCGGTTTCGGTCGACGGCCGTCGCCCACTGCTCGGTCTCGACCATCTCGGTGACGATGTCGACGAGCGTCTGCCGGTCCTCGTCCGAAATCCCGGGCGGCGCAACGATTCCGCGCCAGTTCACGAGGTCGACGTTGTAGCCCTGTTCGATGAACGTGTCCACGTCGAATCCCTCGAGCGGCTCGGGCGCGGCCACGGCGAGGGCACGCACGTTGCCGGCTTCGATCTGATCGCGGAAGTCGTTGAATCCACTGACCGCGACGCCGACGGTGTTGGACAGCAGCGACGTGAGTACCTCACCGCCGCCGGAGTAGGCGATGTAATTGATTGCGGCCGGATCGATGTCGGCTTCCTGGGCCAATTGGCCCGCCACGATGTGGTCGATGCCGCCGAGCGACCCGCCGCCGATCGGCAGGCCACCGGGGTTCGCTCGCCATGCCTCGATCATGTCCTCGAGATTCTGGATCGGCGAGTCCTTCGGGACGACGAACACCTCGAAGTCCTCGGCGAGCTTGGCGATCGGCACGGTGTCGGCCAAGGTGGTGTCGGAGTTGTTGATCGCGATGCCGCCGAGCATGACGGTGCCGGTGATCATCACCGTGGTGGGCTGACCGCTGAGGTTCTCGAGTTGGCTCAGGCCGATCGTGCCGCCGGCCCCTGGAACGTTGACCACCTGCGCGTTGTTGACGATGCCATCGCTGCGCAGCGCTTGCTGCGACTCGCGGGCGACCAGATCCCAGCCGCCGCCCGCAGCAGCCGGAGCGATCAGTGTCAGTTTGGCTCGGGCATCGGAGCCGCTGGCACTGCGAGCGGCGTCGATACCCGCCACGGTCACCGCTCCCACCACCGCCAGGGCACCGACTGTTCGAAGCAACGTGGGCGGTATCGCCATCAGAGACCTTTCGTGTGGTGTGTCACAGCGTCAGGTTAGATACAGTTTGTCCGATTAGTCCCGTTCACAACATCGAGGTCGATCTTCGGTGGATTCGAGCAACGGGAGAGACCGTGTCTTCAGCGAACACAGCGGTAGGCAGCGCAGTGGCAGTAGCGATGAGCAACACCCCCGAGGGGCAGGAAGCGTTGCGGCGCGGTGCCGCGGAGGCAGAGCTGCGTCGGACCGAGCTGATCGTATTGTCCGTGGTGGACCGCGATTCCGTATCGGCGGAAGACCGTAGCGCGGCGCAGGCCGAGGTGGAGCGGACTCTCCCCGGAACTGCGACGACTGTGCGCGTCGAACCGGATGGCGGCGACCCGGCCGGCGCACTGGTCGATCTCGTCGCCGACGTCGGTGCGGGGATGCTCGTCATCGGGTCCAAGCGCAGATCGGCGGTCGGCAAATTCCTGATGGGCAGCACGGTGCAGCGCGTTCTGTTGGACAGCCCGGTCCCCGTCCTCGTCGTGAAAGCGCCGTGACCCGGTAGTATCGGACAAATATCCCACCACTCGACCTCGAGGAATCATGGACAGCGATAAACCCGGGCCGGACACGGCTCCCCGCACTACAGCTACTACGTGCGAGGCGGTGTCCGGCGAATGAGCGTTCTGCTCACTCTTCTGCTCGGCCTGCTCGTCGTTTTTCTCATCACCGTCGCAACCGGTTACTTCGTTGCGCAGGAATTCGCGTACATGACCGTCGACCGGTCCCGGCTCAAGGCGCGTGCCGAGGCCGGCGACGCCGTCGCAGCTCGCACGCTGACCGTCACCAAGCGGACCTCGTTCATGCTCTCGGGTGCACAGCTGGGTATCACGGTCACCGGCCTGCTTGTCGGCTACGTCGCCGAACCGCTGATCGGGCAGTCGTTCGGAGCGATACTGGGCGGCGTCGGTGTTCCGACAGCAGTCGGTGTCGGCCTCGGTGCCGTTCTGGCGATCACGTTCGCGACGTTCGTACAGATGCTCTTCGGTGAACTGTTTCCGAAGAACTTCGCCATCGCCCGCCCCGAGCCCGTGGCTCGATGGCTCTCGCTGTCGACGACCATCTATCTCAAGCTCTTCGGTTGGCTCATCACCATTTTCGACCAGTCGTCGAACCTGTTGCTCAAAGCACTCAAGATCGAGCCGGTGCACGATGTGGAACATTCGGCGAGCCCACGCGACCTCGAGCACATCGTGTCGGATTCGCGGGAGACCGGGGATCTGCCCGACGAGCTGTCGACGCTGCTCGATCGCATTCTCGACTTCCCTACGCGCAACGTCGAACACGCCATGATCCCGCGTTCGCGTGCGGCGACGGTCCGCGACACCGACACCCTCGGTGAGGTGAAAACACTGATGGGCCAAGAGCATTCTCGATACCCCGTGCTCGACGAGGCCGACGGAATCGTGGGCGTGGTGCATCTGCACGACGTGTTGGCCTCCACCGCGCCGGATTCGACCCCCATCGCAGACCTCACCCGCGATGCGCTGATCCTTCCCGAGATGCAGAGCCTGCCCGACGCGATGCGCGAGCTGCGGGCGACACGGAACCAATTGGCTTGTGTCATCGACGAATACGGTGGTCTCACCGGAGTGATCACCATCGAGGACCTGGCCGAAGAGCTCGTCGGCGAGATCACCGACGAGCACGACGACGGCGTACTCGACCCGAGCCCGGTCAGCGCCGACGACGGCAGCTGGACGATGGCAGGGGAGGTGCACGTCGACGAGGTCGAGCGCGCCATCGGCGTCGACCTCCCCGACGGTGAATACGAGACCATCGCGGGATTCGCCATCGCCCATCATGGTTCGCTACCCGACATCGGGACCCGTATCGAGGTCGATCTGCCGCCGGACAACGCGGACCTCGCCAACGACGACGAGTCGCCGATTCGATTCGTCACGATCGAGGTGCAGGAGATCGACAGTCACGTGCCGTCACTACTGACCCTCACCATCGACGAGCGGACAACCGAGCACGACGAGAATTCGGCCGAGTCCGATACTGCAGGAGCGCACCGATGAGCAACCTCTGGGTCTTTCTGGCCGTCACCATCGGTCTGATCGCTGCGAGCGCCTTCTTCGTTGCCGTGGAGTTCGCACTTCTTGCGGCCAAACGGCATCGCCTCGAGGATGCTGCCCCCAACTCGCGGGCGGCGCGGGCTGCTCTGCGCAGCTCCTCGGAATTGACGGTGCTGCTCGCCGGATCGCAGCTCGGTATCACCGTCTGCACCCTCGCGCTCGGCGCGACCACCAAGCCTGCGGTGCACTACTGGCTCACGCCGCTGTTCGAGAGCATCGGCCTGCCCTACTGGTTCGCGGACGTCCTCGGCTTCGTCCTGGCCCTGATCATCGTCACGTTCCTGCACTTGGTCGTCGGCGAGATGGCTCCTAAGTCCTGGGCCATCGCACATCCCGAGAAGTCGGCAACGATGCTCGCAATCCCCATGCGCGCGTTCATGTTTCTCACGCGTCCGGTGCTGACGGCCCTGAACAACATGGCGAACTGGTGCCTACGCAAGGTGGGCGTCGAGCCGGCCGACACCGTCGGCACCGGGCAGAACGCAGACGACCTGCGTCAGCTCGTCGAGCACTCGGTCAACGTGGGAGCCCTGGACGCCAGCTACCAGGCGCAGATATCCGGGGCATTGGAATTGCAGGATCTGACCGTCGGTGACCTGGTGGCCGGAAGTGGCGCGCCGACGTCGGTACCGTCGTCGGCGTCGATCGACGACGTGCGGGAGGCGTCCCGGATCAGCGGCCATCTGCGCATCCTCGTCAGTGACGACGACGTAGTGAAAGGTGTTGTGCACGTGAGGGATACGTTGACCGAGCCGGAGTATCTCGCCGAGATCACCCGCCCGGCCTACACGCTGGATCGGACGACACCGGTCTACGTCGCCCTGCAGTCGATGCGCGAGACCAGACATCATCTGGCGCTGGTCGTCGAACCGTCGGCCGAGGCGGGTGACAGTGCGCGCACTATCGGCGTTGTCACCCTGTCGGATGTGTTGACGCGGCTGCTGCCCGAGCCTGTCTGATCTTCGGTCACCCCATACGAATCATCCCCGCCCGGCCAACGCAGCCGAGCGGGGATTTTTCGTGAGCACCGGATCCGAATGTCAGATCGGGGCGATGACCAGAAGGTGTGCCCAATACGACGCGACGTCGTGGCCGAGTTGGGGGAGCAGAACGTCGTAGAGCAGGTAGGACATCATTGCCGTCGAACTCCTTGTTCAGCGGGCCGTCACCGGCTCGCGTACCGAGACTGTAGTCAGTGAGACTGTAGATCAACCTGGGCCCGGCGGCACTGATATGGCCTGCGCAAGTCGTGTTTCACCCCGACGACGACGGGCATCAGCCGATGCAGCCCTGCAGGGTGGTGAAGCTTCCGGCGAAGCCGGCACCGTTGCAGGCGGCACCCTCGGGGGTGAGGGTTATCGTCGAGCCCGGCGCAGCCACGGCGATCGACAGTCCGAGGCCGGCCGCAGTGTTCTGCGCGATGGCACCGGGACCGAAGGCGATCGCAGCAGGCGCGCCGCCGAAGCCGGCGTTGCTGACGGCAGTTCCGCCGTTGAGACCGAGGGCCAGTGCCGCCGCGTTGTTCATCGCCTCCGCCGAGCCCCATCCCTCGAGGCCGACTCCTGCTGCGGCACTTGCGCCGTCTGCGGAGCTGTCGCACTGTGAACCTCCGACGAGCGCGGCGACGTCGGCCCCTCCGGGTGCCGTGGTGCAGGCGACCGGTGCGGCCGAGGCCGTGCCGGGCACCAGGGCCGCGAAGGTACAGGCGAATCCGAATGCTGCCGCTCCGCCGAGAATTCTCTTGGTATGGAACATGGTCGATGCCTCCAAGATTTGGCGCAGGCACCGGGCGTGCCGCGCTCCTGCGGTTGCCGGATCGACATGCTCGTGCGCCCCGACGACCTTCCTCGAGTGTTACCCCGTAGCGACGCGCTCAGAGATCCGCATGGTCACGAGTGCATCTCGGTATGATCACAGCGCGGTAAACAGCGTTCCCCCACCCTCGGTGCTTACGATGGCTCCATGATCGGACGTATCGACGAGGTCGTATTCGACTGCACGGAACCGGCTGTGCTGGCCCGATTCTGGGCGGGTGTGCTCGGTGGTCAGCCCGTCGTGCGCGACGACTCGTGGCATTTCGTCGATGTTCCCGGGTTCACCCGGATGGCGTTCCAGCGAGTGCCCGAGGGTAAGTCCGGCAAGAATCGACTACATCTCGACGTGGACGTTCCCAGCATCGACGTTGCCGTCGAGCAGGCAGTAGGTCTGGGTGCGACGGCGGTGGGGGACCGGCACACCAGTGCGGCCGGGTCGTTCCAGGTGCTACTCGACCCCGAGGGCAACGAATGGTGTGTAGTGACGCCCCCAGCTGACTAGCGGGCGTCGTGCTCGGCGCGTGCTTCGAGCACGGCAGGCATCGAGCCCTCGATCAGTTCGATGAGGTCGGTCAACCGTGATCCGACCTCACGTCCGAGCGGGGTGAGGCTGTATTCGACCTTGGGCGGGATGGTCTCGAGCACGGTACGCACGATGAGGCCGTCGCGTTCGAGGGTCTGCAGCGTCTGTGCCAACATTCGCTCGCTGACGCCGTCGACGCGTCGGCGCAGGGCATTGAATCGGTAGTCGCTTTCGGTGAGGGCCGCCAGGACGAGCACTCCCCACCTGCTCGTCGCGTTCTGCAGCGTCTGCCGTGACCCGCATTCCCGTGCGAAGACGGATGCTTCGAGAGATTCGACGGCCTCGGACATTTCTCCATGTTAGCGCAGGCCGTACCGGCAGCGCTAAATTTTGATGTTGCACTGCACGAAAAGTAAGTGCATGATGAAACGGAACTTGATACTTCAACCTCGGGAGCGTTTTCCATGACCACAGCCATCACCGGAGCGACAGGCAATCTCGGCGGGCTCGTCGTCGCCGCACTCATCGATCGCGGCGTCGCGCCTGCCGACATCGTCGCCGTCGTACGCAACGCCGACAAGGCGGCCGCACTCGCCGATCGCGGTGTGGTGGTGCGGGTGGCCGACTACAGCGACACCGACGCGCTGACGTCTGCGTTCGCAGGTGTCGAGAAGGTGCTGTTGATCTCGGGATCGGAGGTCGGTCAGCGAATTGCTCAGCACAACAACGTCATCGACGCCGCCGAGGCAGCCGGAGTGGGCCTCGTTGCATACACGAGCGTGCTCGCTGCCGACACCTCCGGCATCAGCCTTGCGCCGGAGCACAAGGCCACCGAAGAGCGATTGACGGCCTCGCCGATTCCTGCTGTGTTTCTGCGTAACGGCTGGTACTGGGAGAACTACCTGGGCTCGCTCGGCCAGGCCATCGACAGTGGAGTGTGGCTTGGTGCAGGCGGGAACGGCAGGATCGCCGCTGCCTCACGCGCCGATTACGCCGCCGCTGCCGCGGCTGTGCTGACTCTCGAGAACCAGGGCGGGAAGATCTACGAGCTCGGCGGGGACGAGCGCCTGACCTATGCCGAACTCGCGGACGTTCTCGCCGGCATCTCCGGGAAGCCGGTCGTCTACAAGGACGTCACCGAGTCGGAGTACGCCTCGATTCTTCAGGGCGCAGGACTGCCCGATTTCGTGGCGACCATGCTGGCGAGCGCGGATGCCGGTATCTCCCGCGGGGAACTCGACACCGATTCCGGTGACCTGCAGGCATTGATCGGCCGCGCGTCCGCCCCGGTCGCCGAGGTGTTCCGCTCCGCGATCTGACGGGATACACGGGGCCCCGTATGCCACTTGTAGCGTGGGCCCCGTGAAACTCACCTCGACCCGCACCCTGTTCCTGGCCGCCACCACCTCACTCGTCCTGTTGACGGGTGCATGCAGTTCCGACTCGGATTCTGGGACGACGCAGACGACGTCCTCGGCGACGTCCTCCACCGATGCGACGGCTTCGAGTAGCTGCCCCACGGGCACACCCGACCCGTCGGCCACCCCGGAGTGGACACTGGCAGGCGACACCGGCAGCATCGCCGTCACCGGATCGACGGATACAGCGGCCCCGGCCGTCGACGTCGAAGCCCCGTTCAGCGTCGCCGAGACGCAGGTGAAAACGCTGAAGGCCGGGGACGGCCCGATCGTCGCCGACGACGCGAACGTGTCCGTCTGCTACCTGGGCGTCAACGGACGCGACGGATCGACGTTCGACAGCAGTTTCGAGCGCGGCGCACCGGTCGAGTTCCCACTGACCGGCGTGGTGGCGGGCTTCCAGAAAGCCATCGCCGGACAGACCGTCGGCTCGACCGTCGCCGTAGCGGTGACGTCGGCCGACGGTTACGCGACCGGCAATCCGGCAGCCGGAATCGAGCAGGGCGACAGCCTGATCTTCGCTATCTCGATCCTGTCCGCGAGCTGAGTGCCTCCGGCAGTGGCGTGGTTATAAGCCCTCTGCGGCACATAACCACGCCACTGCGGCTCCGCCGCACTACACGGTCGAGAGCTGCTGAATCGTCGTCGCGCCGCCCGGGGTGGGCGTCGTGGTGATGAAGTTGGAGTCGTAACCCAGCGATTCGACGACGCTGCGGATCTCGCGGAACTGCTCGACGCTGACGTCGGGCGTGCGCTTGAGCACGAATCCGGACGTGCGGCTGGGGCTTCCGACGAACGCCCACGAGTAGTCGTCTGCGATGTAGGCCACGATGTAGTTGGTCGGCCCCTCCTGGCTCTCCTGCGTGGGGACGCCCGGGAAGCTCACGTGCAGTTGGGCTTTGGTGACGGTGTCGTTGACCCGAGCATTGCCGACGATGCGGTTCTCACCGCCGGTCCAGGTGGTGCAGGTGTTCTCGACGCGAATGTTGAATTCGTCGATCATCTGGTAGTTCGCCTGCGTGTCACGGGCGCAGATCAGGTTGAACGGCTGCGGCACCGCGGCAACCTGGTTCCACGTGCCCAGGTACCGTTCGACATCGAGTGACGGGATCGGAGCCAGTGGCTCGAGACCGACCGACCCCAGAGGGCCGACCGGTTGCGCTTGCGCCGGGGCCGCGCCGAGCAGGGCACCTGCGGCGACTGCTCCTGCAATTGCGGTGCGGCTCAACATCGTACGTACCTTCATGAATTTCGCTCCTTGGTTGCGGTCGTCTCGTTGTCGATCGTGCTCGGCCACCAAATCCCCGGGCCGATGAGGGTGAACAGGGCGGGAATCACGACGGTGCGTACCACGAAGGTGTCGAGCAGAATGCCGAGGCCGACGATGATTCCCAACTGGGTGAGGGTGATCAGCGGTAGGACGCCGAGGACGCAGAACACTGCTGCCAGAACGATTCCCGCGCTGGTGATGACGCCGCCGGTGGCCGAGACCGCCCGCACGATCGCAGATCTGGTGCCGTGCCGAACCGTCTCCTCCCGGGTCCGCGTGACCAGGAAGATGGTGTAGTCGACACCGAGGGCGACGAGAAACAGGAACGCGAACAGGGGAGTGTTGTCGTCGAGCGCGGGAAAGCCGAAGACGTGCAGACTCACCCAGCTACCGATACCGATGGCGGCCACGGCACTCAGGACCGTGGTGGCGACGAGAATTAACGGTGCGACGACGGCGCGAAGCAGTATCAACAGCACGAGTAGGACGACCGCCAGGATCGCCGGTATCACCACGATCCGATCGCGGGCGGCAGCGTCGGTGGTGTCGAGTGCTTTGGCGTCGCTGCCGCCGACTCGTGCGTCGTCGACACCCGCAAGGGCGGACCGAAGGTTCTCCACGACGGTGAAGGATTCGTCGGAGGCGGGGGCAGCGTCGGTGACCACCGACAGCCGGGTCAGTCCGGTACCGGAATCAGCGACCCGATCCACCGAGACGACGCCGTCGACGTCCCGGACGGTGGCGACGACGCCGTCGATATCCGAGGTGGGTGCGAGAACCGTGATCGGGTCTGCGGATCCGGCCGGAAAGTGTTGCGAGAGAGTGTCGAATCCTTCGACGGATTCGGCGGTCACCCGGAATTGCTCGGTCTGCGACAGCCCGATCTGTGTGCCGACCAAGGCCGCGCAGCAGGCGAGCAATACGGCGATGGTGATGGAGGCGGTCGCCACCGGACGACGAGCGACACCGGCGGCCACCGAATGCCAGACGCCCTCGGTGGTGGTATCGCGATTGGACGGCTTGGGGACGAAGGGCCAGAACAACTTCGGGCCGCACAGTGCCAACAACGGAGGCAGTACGAACAGCACGAACACCGATGCGACGACGAGGCCGGCCGCGGCCAGCGCTCCCAAGCTGCGAGTGCTGGGGAGGATGGCCAGCAACAGAGTCAGCAGTGCGAGGACAACGGTGGCATTGCTGGCGAGGATGGCCGGTCCCGCGTTCCGGACGGCGTGGCGCAACGCGAGCCGGTGATCGGACTCGCGGCGGAGTTCCTCGCGGTAACGAGAGATCAGCAGCAGGGCGTAATTGGTGCCTGCGCCGAACACGAGCACGCTGGTGATCCCCGAGGTCGAGCCGTCGAACGACAGCCCGGTCGCCTCGGCGAGGGCCGTGCCGACGGTGGAGGCGAACCGATCGGCGAAACCGATGACGGCAAGCGGAACCAACCACAGAATGGGCGATCGATAAGTGGCGATGAGGAGCACTGCCACCACGAGTGCGGTGACGGCGAGCAACGTGAAATTGGCCCCGGAGAACGAGTTGGCGATGTCCGCTCCGAATGCCGGCCCGCCGGTGACCTGGGCGTTGAGATCGGACGGTAGGCCGACCGTCGCCGCGGATCGGAGGCTTGTGATCAGGTCGTTCAGGGTGAAGCCGGACAGTTCCGAGTTCACCTGAACGAACGCGATTGCGGCCTTCCCGTCCGGTGCGACGATCGGAGGGGGTCCAGGTTCGTCGGTCACCGACCGGTCGACGGTGAGCAGCCTGGCCTGCGCAGCAGCGGCTGCCTCGATATCGGCCGGGGTCAGGTCACCGCCATCGACGCGGCTCAGAACGAGGATCACCGGTGCGGTGTCGGAGTCCGGGAACTGGGAGAGCAGCTCGTCCACCTGGTACGACTCGGCGGATGTCGGCAAGGAGTTCGGCGACTGACCGGCAGAATCGTTGCTACCGACGAGCCCGATCACGGCAATCGAGAGAATCAGAATGGCGAGGGCGAGCGCCCACGATCGACGATGCGTCACGGCCGCGGCGATGCGGTCCCAGGCTGCGGTGGTCTCGGTACGGGTGCTGTCCACGAAGAAACAATCTCATTTACTTAGATATTAAGCAACTGAATCTCTTGTGGGCAGTAGTCTGACCATGACCGCAGCGAAGGAGTTACCACCGCCATGACCGACCGAAACCACCTCGAATCCGCGATATCGGCGGACCTTCGGGCGCTGTCATCGGTGTCGGAACAGATCGGTCAGGTATTCGGTGCGTTGCACAGCTTGCGGCCCAACGACTTTCGCGCTCTGCTGCATGTGATGGTCGCCGACGTCGAGGGTGCGCCCCTCACCGCGGGTGAGCTCGGCACGATGCTCGGACTGTCGTCCGCGGCGATGACGTATCTGGTGGAGCGGATGATCGCGTCCGGTCATATTCGACGCGAATCCGACGCGTCGGACCGACGTAAAGTCATACTTCGCTACGACGAGCACGGTATGGAGGTTGCTCGCGGGTTCTTCGGACCACTGGGAGCGCGCACCAGCGCTGCGCTCGAGGACCTACCGGATTCGGATCTCGACGCTGCCCACCGAGTGTTCGAAGCGCTCATCGGAGCCATGCGCGAGCATCACGCCGACCTGGGAAACAGCACCCGCTCGTAGCCCGCGTTCGCATCGGGATGTTCGAACCGCTGGTGGGGGCCCGCATTGTGCCAATGCTGGACTCCGAGCGTGCCGGTGCCGTAGGGTTGGCCGTGGTTGAGCTAACAGCCGGTCACGGGGAAACGCAGCGAAGTGTGCGCCCGGGTCAGGCGAAGAATTCTGCTCCCGTTGCGTAGATCGGTTTCCCCTTCAGTTCGACCGATCGATGGGATCTGCCATGAGTGTTGAATCACGAGGCAACAAAGTTCGAACCACTTCGGTGAGCGTCGCGGAGAAGTCCGTGTCCGTTGCAGCAACCGGAGCCATCTTCACCGCGCACGACGGCACCGACGGTTCACTCGTCGTCGCCGTCCACGGCGACATCGACATGCTCAGCGCGCCGATGTTCTCCGATTTCGTCTGCAGTCGCGTGTCCAGCAAACGGCATCTGACTCTCGACCTGTCCAATGTCGAGTTCTTCGGCATCGCCGGACTCACCGTCTTCGATGCAGTTCGTGAATACACGGCTGGGATCGGTGCTTCGTGGTCGATCGTGGCAAGCCGATCGGTGACCCGCCTGCTGCAGGTTGCCGACCTCGAGTCGACGATTCCGACCTCCCGACCGACGACCGACCAATAGAACTGGCGGCGACATCGCCGCGACAAGAGGTGGGCAGCTCCTGCACAGGGGCTGCCCACTGTCGTTTGCCGTCCCCCCGCACAACGATCGGGCGGTCCCGCGAATCACTGGGACCGCCCGATTGTCGTGTGAAAGCACAAGGTCTAGTCCTTGGTGCCTTCCGAGTCGCTGAAGAATGCCCAGTCGCCGTCGTGCTCGACTTCGAGGCGCCAGCCCAGCTCCTCGTTGTCGGCGCGGCTGTCCTTGAACCAGGCGTGCGCGTCCTCGGAACTGGTGATGTCCTTGGTGGCGACGACGGTTCCGTGCGGGTCGATAACTCTGTAATTTGCCATGCGGTGAGGGTGCCCCGATGTTGCGCAACCTAACCCAGCCGCATTACCGGCACAGCCGCTACGAGAAGTGGAAGCCAGTGCCGCGCACTCCCGGACAGAGCTGGGTAGAAGGCGGGGCTGGGTAGTAAGGCCGGGTTGTCTTGGAGGCCGGGCTGTGTGGGGACGGCCGGGCTGTGTGGGGACGGCCGGGCTGTGTGGGAGGCGAGGCTGTGTTGAAGGCAGAGCTGTGCCGTGGTGGTGGTGTGGGTCGTCATGCGGGTTTTCGTGGTTCTTCGTCGCCGGTGTCGCCGGTGTCGCGGGTGTTATCGCTGTGGTGGTCGGGTGGGTACAGGACTTCCTCGGGGTGGTGTGCGTGGTTGATCAGCCCGCGGCGTGTGGGGTCCATTCCGGCGGGTGGGTGCCACAGGGTGCGGCCCGGATAGCGATGTCCTGCTGTGGTTTTGGTGGTGGCCCACTTTCCGGGTCCGGTGCCGACGAGTGCGTGGTGCATGTCGCAGGCGAAGGTGAGGGAGTCGATGTCGGTGGGTCCGCCCTCGACCCAGTCGTCGAGGTGATGTGACTGGCACCAGGTCGCGGGGCGGGTGCAGGAGGGGAAGCTGCAGCCGCGGTCGCGGGCGATGAGGACGATGCGTTGGTCGGCGGAGGCGATGCGTTTGGATCGGCCGAGGTAGAGGGCTCTGCCGTTGTCGTCGAAGATGGTGAGGTAGTGGTGGGCGTGCGAGGCCATGCGGATGGCGTCGCGGATCGAGACGCGGGATCCGGTGGCGGTCATAGCGTAGCCGCAGCCTGATTCGAGATTGTTCAAACTCATGGTGACGATGGCGGTGACGGGCAGCCCGCGATGGGTGCCGAGCGTGCCGGAGGCGAGGGTGTGCCGGAGCGCCATCTTCAGGGCATCGTGACGGCGTTCGTTCTGGGTGCGTCGATCACGCGCGGCGGCAGCATCACGAGCAGCGGTGTCCGATGCGTCGGCGTCGGCTTGGCCGCCGGGTTCAGCAGCGCTGTCGGAGCCGGCATCGTCGTTGGTGTCATTGGTGTCATTGGTGTCGTTGGTGTCGTTGGTGTCGTTGGGTGTGCTGTGTGGCGTTGTGCCGCAACCACAATCGCTGCTGTCGGCGCACTCACCCTCACCGCGGCCGTCGCCACTGCGGTCGTCGCCACTGCGGTCGTCGTGACCGTAGAAGTTGGCACCGTTGTCGTCGGTCCCATCCCACAGGTATTCGTCATGCGATCGAGCATCGCTGGATCCTGCCTCGTCGGGCATCGGCCCGGGCTTTGGCGTAGCCGCACTGCCGTCCCCGCCGCCGTCCCCGCCGCCGTCCCCGTCCTCGCCGCCGCCGTCCTCGTCCTCGTCCTCGTCCCAGCCGCCGTCCTCGTCGCCGGTGGTCTCATCCTCGTGGACGATCGATGTCGGGTCTGCAGGATTGTTCACACCGGGTTTCGCGGCTTTCGAGAACAGGGCTTCGAGGTAGGCGCGTAGTTCGGAGTCGACGCAGAACTTTCCCTCGGACATTCCGTCGGAACCCTGCTCACCGAGGTAGAAGAACGCATCCCGTTTCCGTGGCCTCGGCTTTGCGTTCTTGTCTTCGTCTTCGTTCTCGTCGACGTCGCCGTCGGGGTCGAGGATCGAGTCAAGGTGCGCGACCAGTGGTGCGAAGTCGTCGGGCCGTCTGGTCGAGGCGAGACCCACCAACTGCTGTTCGGCGCGATCCCGAGTTTGCGGATCGACACTCGACGGCAGATGCTTGAAGAATTCGCGGATCATCTGCACGTGCTGGGCATCGAGCAATCCCGCCCGCACCGCTGCAGCGGTGTGCGGCAACAACGGAGGCAGCACTTCGCCGGACAATGCGGTGCGGTCACCCAACTCCGCGGCCAGACGTACTCGCGCCCCGGCCGCGCGTGGGGTGATTCGCAGCATCCATGCCACCGAGCACGGCACCGAACCCGGATAGACGTCGAGGCCGTGTTGTGCGATCAGTTCGTTGAGCCAGGTGTGCGAGTACGCCGTCACAGACCGCGACACAGTGTCCATGCGTTGGATCACCGCACGCCGGTCGGCGTTCGACCACGCCACCGACGCCTGCCCCGCCAACTCGGCGACCGCCGACTCCACCGCGTCGACCAACCCCGCCAAGACAGGGTCGGACACGTCAGGGGCAGGCGGCACCGTCTCGATGCCGTCCACCCCTGATCCGCCGTCCCCCGAAAGCATGAACAGAATCTACCGCGACCCACCGACACACTTTCGAACACACGTTCGCCGATCCGAGTGAAGTCAGTTGCGAGAGAGCAGCGACCGCGCGAAGAACATGAGGTTGGCCGGCCGCTCTGCGAGTCTGCGCATGAAGTAGCCGTACCACTGCTCTCCGTAGGGCACGTAGACACGCACGTGCTGGCCGGCGTCGACCAGTCGTCGTTGTTCCTGGTCGCGGATTCCGAACAGCATCTGGAACTCGAAGTCGGCTGCGGACCGTCCGGCGTTCGCGGCGAGCCGCTCCGCCGCCTCGATCATCTCGGGATCGTGGGAGGCGACCATGGGGTAGCCGCTGCCGTTCATCAGCACTTCCAGGCACCGTAGGTAGGAGTCCGAAACGTCCCGTGCACTCTGGAACGCCACCGACGCGGGCTCGTTGTACGCGCCCTTGCACAGTCGGATGCGAGATCTCGGTCCGGACAGTTCTCGGCAGTCGGCCTCGGTTCGTTTCAGGTACGCCTGCAGCACCGTGCCGAGATCGGGAAAGTCCTGCCGCAGTTCGCGCACGATGGACAGGGTCGAGTCGGTGGTGGTGTGGTCCTCGGCGTCGACGGTCACCCACACTCCCGCCGCTGTTGCCGCGGTACAGATTTCGCGCGCGTTCTCGAGCGCCAGCGTCCGGTCGATTCCCTGACCGAGGGCCGAGAGTTTGAGCGATACCTCGAGCGCGGTCTCGGCGGTACTACGCGTCGAAAAGCGTTGTATCAGTGACAGGTACGACTGAACGGTGGCTGTCGCCTGCGCGCGGTCGGTGGTGTCCTCGCCCAGATAGTCCACCGAGACGAATCGTCCCGACGCCAGCAGGGCATCGACGGCGGTGACCACGGCGGGCTCCGATTCACCGGCGACGAAGCGGTCGACGAGCGATCGGGTGGCACGCAGCCGCGTCACGGTGGCCTGCAATTTCGGTGAGCGTGCGGCCGCCAGCAGAGCCGGCCGCAGTGGGTTGCTCAGCACTGTGGTCATCGTGTGCCCTCGCCTTCCTGATGGGGGTAGCCGTGTGCGGTCGGCGGGACGAACGTTTCCTTGACCGTGCGTGCCGATGCCCAGCGCAACAGGTTCTGCGGTGAGCCGGCCTTGTCGTTGGTACCCGACGCACGCGCTCCGCCGAACGGTTGCTGACCGACGACCGCGCCGGTGGGCTTGTCGTTGACGTAGAAGTTTCCGGCGGCGAATCGCAGTGCCGAATGGGCCTGCTCGACGGCCGTGCGATCGGTGGCGATGACGGCACCGGTCAGTGCGTACTTCGATCCGGTGTCGACGGTGCGCAGTACGTCGGCATAGGCGTCGGGCCGGTTGTCGTCGTAGACGTGCACGGCCAGAATGGGGCCGAAGTACTCGGTGGTGAAGGCTTCGTCGGTGGGATCGTCGCCGAGAAGGACCGTGGGAGAAACGAAGTACCCTTCCGTGTCGTCGCACGTTCCACCGGCGGCGATGGTCAGGCCGGTCACGGATTTCGCGCGGTCGAGCGCTGCTGCGTTGCGGTCGAACGCCTTTCGGTCGATGACGGCACCGCCGTAGTTCGACAGGTCGGTGACGTCGCCGTACTTCAGGGCCGACACCTGCTCGATGAACGTCTCACCCATGCGAGCCCACAGCGACTTCGGCACGAATGCCCGCGAAGCGGCCGAGCACTTCTGCCCCTGGAAGTCGAAGGCACCGCGAATCATGGCCGTGGTCAACACGTCCGGATCGGCCGAGCTATGCGCGACTACGAAATCCTTGCCGCCGGTCTCGCCGACGAGCCGCGGGTAGGAGTGGTAGTTCGAGATGTTGTTGCCGACCTCGCGCCACAGCGTCTGGAAGGTCGCAGTGGATCCGGTGAAGTGGATGCCCGCCAGGCGTGGATCGGCCAGGGCTACTTCGGAGACCATCGGACCGTCGCCGAGGACGAGGTTGATCACTCCCGGCGGCAGACCTGCCGCCTCGAGGAGCTGCAGCGTCAGGTACGCGGCAACTGCCTGGGTGGGAGACGGCTTCCACAGCACCGTGTTGCCCATCAGTGCAGGCGCTGTGGGCAGGTTGCCGGCGATGGCGGTGAAGTTGAACGGTGTGATCGCGTAGACGAAACCCTCGAGCGGGCGGTACTCGACGCGATTCCACACGCCCGGGGCCGACACCGGCTGATCGGCGAGGATCTGTCGTGCGAACGCGACATTGAACCGCCAGAAGTCGATCAGCTCGCACGGTGCGTCGATCTCGGCCTGGTAGGCCGACTTGGACTGCCCGAGCATCGTTGCGGCAGCGATCCTTTCGCGCCACGGACCCGACAGCAGATCGGCCGCGCGCAGGAACACTGCAGCTCGCTCGTCGAACGGAAGATCGCGCCAGGCCGGTGCAGCTGCGGTCGCTGCGGAGATCGCGTCCTGCACGTCCCGGTGCGTTGCCTCGGCGAAGCTACCGATGACCGAGGCGTGCCTATGGGGTTCGACCACATCGGTATCGGTGCCGGCGGCGTCGCGGTGGACACCGCCGATCACCTGATGGATGCGGACGGGGTTCGCACGTAGTTCGTCCAAGCGGATGCGCAGCCTGGCGCGCTCGGCGCTTCCGGGGGCATAGGTGTTGACCGGCTCGTTGACCGGGGTGGGAACTGATGTGACCGCGTCCATGGTGACTCCTCGCACTCGGGTGTGTGCTGCTCATTGAAGTCGCCTCGACGTCCCGTTCAATCAGCTCATCGGCCAAAGAATTCGTGGTGTACTTGTCCGCATGGCCAATACTGTGACGCTGCGGTCTCTGCTGACGTCGCTGCACAGCGCCGTGGTCGAGCTCGTGGTCGCGCCGGCGGGAACCGGGATCGCCGTCGAGTCCGTGGCCCTGCTCGACGGCGACGACCTTCGTCGACCACCGGGAACGGCTGCCGATCTGACCCTGCTGGTCGGCGTCACCGAGACCGATGCGCTGCGGTGGTTCGACGATCTGGCGTTGCGTCCGGTGGTCGACAGGCCCCTTGCGGTGCTGACCAAGGTGGCCGACTCGACCGCGTTGGCCCACGTCGCCCGAGAGACCGGAATCGCCTTGGTCGCGGTACACCACCAGACCCGCTGGGAACTGCTGCTGTCGACGATGCGCGGGGTCCTCGATCAGTCCCGCTCACCGGCCTCGGACGACGGGCTGTTCGGAGCGGACACCGATCTGTACGAATTGGCGCAGACGGTTGCGTCCTTGACCAAGGGCATGGTGAGCATCGAGGACGAGCGCTCGCACGTATTGGCGTACTCGGCATCGGACGACTCGGCCGACGAGTTGCGGACCCTGTCGATCCTGGGGCGAGAGGGACCGGCCGACTACCTTCGTCGTCTGCACGAGCGTGGGGTGTTCGATCGACTCCGCCGTACCGACGACGTCATCGACGTGCCAGCCGATGCCGAACTCGGTATTCGTCGACGCCTTGCCGTCGGGATACGTCGAATCAGTGGCGCAGCAACGACTCTGGGAACGATCTGGGTTCAGGAGGGCGCGCGTCCGCTGTCGGTGGACGCCGATGCGGTGTTGCGCGGAGCGTCGGCGGTCGCCGCCCGGCTGATCACCCGCATCGCGAACGCCCCGACCAACGAGGCGCTGCAGATTCAGCGACTGCTCGGCGCGCGGGGTGGCGGCGTGGACATTCCGTCGCTGGCCGCGGCGCTGTCGATTCCGACCACGGGAACGGCCGCGGTCGTCGGATTCGCCGCCTGTGGTGAATTCGACATCACTGGTCTGGCTCCGTCGATCCGGTTGCACGCCAGCGCATTCAGGCGAGACTCGCTGGTGACCGTCATCGGCGAGAGAATCTACGTACTGTTCTCCGGAGCTGCGTCGGGGACGGCGATTCCGGTGTGGACCGCAGATGCCGTGTCGCGCATCGAGACTCGAACCGGACTGTGCTTGCGCGCTGCGGTGGCCGCGCCGATCGCCGATCTCGACGGGGTGGCCGCAGCCCGGTTCGAGGTCGACCGAGTATTGGACGCGACCACCGGCGACGTTCGGGTCACCACACTCGCAGAGTCGAGAACGTCTGTGCTGCTGGGCGAGATCGTCGACATCATCTCGAATCACGAGCAGTTACGGGACCCGCGGATCGCGGCGCTGGATCGGTACGACGCCACCCACGACGGCGCGATGCGAGAGAGTCTCGAGACGTACCTGGCCTGCTTCGGTGACGTGCGTGCCGCAGCGGAGAGGCTGCACATCCACCCGAACACGGTGCGTTACCGCATCCGACGCGTCGAGCAGATTCTGGAGTTGGATCTGTCGGATCCGGACGCGCGGTTGTTGGTGGAGATTCAGCTACGGATGTGAGCGTCACGGGCCTCGGCAGTGCTGGACCGGATCACCAGGCTCGGCTCGATGCGCGAGCGCCGGGTGCTGCGGTTGCCGGAATCGATTTGGGCCAACAGTATTTCGACACTGCGGATGCCGACCTCGCTGAATTCCTGACGGATCGTCGTCAGGGGAGGGGAGAAGAACTCCGCGTCGGGAACGTCGTCGAAACCGACCACGCTGACGTCCGTCGGAACTTTTCGGCCGTGCACTTCGAGGGCGCGCAACACCCCGAGAGCCATCGCATCGTTTCCGGCGAACACCGCTGTGACATCCGGGTTCTCGGCCAATCGGCAGCCGGCCTCGAAGCCGGACTTCGCGGTCCAGTCGCCGGCGAGAACGAGTGGCGGTTCGACACCGGCCTGCTCGTGGGCCGAGCGCCACCCGATGACGCGATCGGCCGCCTCGTACCACCCCGAGGGGCCTGCGACGTGCCAGACGGCGCGGTGACCGAGTGAGAGCAGATGTGTGGTGGCGGATTGCGCGCCGGCGACCTGATCGACCGAGACAACCGCCAGATCGCCTTCCGGCGATCCTTCGACGGCCACCAGTGGCAGTTCGGCGGCCAACTCGGCGATGTCGCCGCCGTCGGTGCTCAACGGCGCGATGACGACGACGCCGTCGACGCCCTGCTTCTGCAACCTGCGCACGCAGGTGCTGATCGCCACCTCGTCGAACGAGGTGGGGACGCCGACGACGACGGAGTATCCGGCCTGTCGTGCAGCCTGTTCGACGCTGTAGAGCGTCGACACCGGCCCGTACAGAGCGTTGCCGGTGCCGACGATCCCGATGGTGCTGCTGCGGCCGGTGACCAGAGCGCGAGCTGCGGTGTTCGGCCGGTAGCCGAGCTCCGCGATCGCCTGCTCGACCCTCGTTCTGGTCGCCTCGGTGACGTTGGGATGGCCGTTGATGACCCGAGAGACGGTCTGGTGGGACACACCCGCGAGCCGAGCGACGTCGGTCATGGCCGGTCCGCGGGTCGGCGTCATCGCACGCATCCTCCTTCGCTGGTCGAACACCATCTCAGCATGCCCGGACCGGATCGGCGCGTCACCGCCCGGATCACGTCGTTTTCGTCATCGATGCAGAGGTCGGCGGTGCCGGCTTTCCGGGCTCGCCGGGGGAGAACATCTCAGCGGGTACTGGTACGCCCAGGTAACTGGTGGGAGACGCGGCTTTGTCTCCCTTGCCGCCCTTACCGCTCGCCGCACGACGCTTGGTCCAGATGTCGAACGCCACGGCGGCGAGCAGCACCAGACCCTTCACCAATTGCACTCTCTCGCTGGGTGATCCGATCAGCGACATGCCGCTGTTGATCACGGCGATGATGAGTCCACCGGTCAGCGCGCCGACGATGCGGCCGACGCCGCCCTGTACGGCTGCGCCACCGATGAACGCCGCCGCGATGGCGTCGAGCTCGAAGCCGTTGCCCGCAGTAGGACCGGCCTGGTTGAGGCGTCCGGCGAAGATGATTCCGGCCAGAGCCGAGAGGACACCCATGTTGACGAAGATCCAGAACGTGACCGGCTTGACCTTGATACCGGACAGGGACGCGGCGTGAATGTTGCCGCCGATGGCGTACACGTGCCGACCGAATACGGTCTTGCCGGCCAACGTCGAGTAACCCATGACCAACACGGCGAGCAGGATCAGCACGTACGGCAGGTTCTTGAAACGAGCCAACTGGACGGCGATCGCAAGCACGAGAGTGGCGGCGAACGCCATCTTGATCAGGAACAGCGGCATCGCGTCCACGGTCTGGCCGTACTTCTGCCGGCCCGTTCGAGAACGCCACTGGCTGAACACGATTCCAGCGACCGCGAGAATCGCGACGAGCAACGTGAAGATGTCCGCCCCACCCAATGGCCCGAGTCCCACATTGCCCATGAAGCCGGGCAGGAAGCCGTTGGACAGTGTGCGTACCGGTCCGGGGAACGGCCCGATGCCCTGGTTGCCGAGGACGATGAGAGTCACCGCGCGGAAGACGAGCATTCCGGCGAGGGTGACGATGAACGCGGGAATGCCGAAGTACGCGACCCAATAACCCTGCCAGGCACCGATCAGGCCGCCGACGATCAACGTGATCAGCACCGCCAGTGGCCACGGCACGTTCTGTTGGACCATGAGGACACCGGCGATGGCTCCGGTGGCCGCCACCACCGATCCGACGGACAGGTCGATATGGCCGGCGATGATGATGACGACCATGCCGATGGCCAGAATGAGAATGTACGAGTTCTGCACCACCATGTTGCTGATGTTCTGCGGCACCAACAGCTGACCTCCGGTCAGCACGGTGAAGAGCACGATGATCAGCGCGAACGCGATGAAGATTCCGCTCTGTCGGAGGTTTCGCGTGAGCAGCCCCCGAACGGTCGACAGCTGGTTCATCGAAGTACTCCTGTTCCACGGGTCATGAGATGCATGAGAGATTCCTGGGTTGCGTCCTCGCGGTCGACCTCACCGGTGATCCGGCCGGCGGACAGCGCGTAGATCCGGTCGCACAGACCGAGAAGTTCCGGAAGTTCGGACGAGATCACCAGCACTGCCTTTCCGGCGTCGGCGAGTTGGTTGATGATCGAATAGATTTCGAATTTCGCGCCGACGTCGATTCCTCGCGTCGGTTCGTCGAGGATGAGCACATCGGGATCGCTGAAAATCCATTTGCTCAGCACGACTTTCTGCTGATTGCCGCCGGAGAGTTTGCCGACCACGGCGGAGACGTTCGGTGCCTTGATGTTCATGCTCTTGCGGAAGCCCTCGGCGACCTTGTATTCCTGGTTGGCGTCGACGAAGCCTCCCGTCACCAACTTGTCCAGCGCCGCGGTGGAGATGTTGCGCTTGATGTCGTCGATCAGGTTCAGCCCGTACCGTTTCCGGTCCTCGGTGGCGTACGCGATGCCGTGATGGATGGCATCGTTGACGGACTTGACGTGAATTTCCTTGCCGTACTTGTAGAGCCGTCCCGAGATGTCGATCCCGTAGCTTCGGCCGAAGACGCTCATGGCCAACTCGGTACGGCCGGCACCCATCAATCCGGCGAGGCCGACGATCTCACCGCGCCGCAGCGTGAGGTTCGCCTTGTCGACGACGGTTCGGCCCTGCTGGGTCGGACTGTGCACGGTCCAGTCCTCGATGCGCAGAACTTCCTCTCCCACAGTCGATTCGTGGGGCGGAAACCGGTGCTCGAGATCGCGGCCGACCATCAGTGAGATGATGCGATCCTCGGTGACGTCCGGGTCTCGCATGTCCAGCGTCTTGATGGTCTTGCCGTCCCGAATGATCGTGGTCCGGTCGGCAATGGCCGCGATCTCGTTGAGCTTGTGCGAGATGATCACGCACGTGATGCCCTCGTCCCGTAGACCGCGCAACAGATCCAGCAGATGTGCGGAGTCGGAATCGTTGAGTGCCGCAGTGGGTTCGTCGAGAATGAGCAGGGTCACGTCCTTGGACAGTGCCTTGGCGATCTCGACGAGTTGCTGCTTGCCGACGCCGAGATCGCTCACGACGTTGACGGGATTCTCCCGCAGCCCTACCCGGTTCAGTAGGGCTGCGGCCTCGGAATTCGTTCGGTTCCAGTCGATAAACCCGCGCTTGGACCGCTCGTTGCCGAGAAAGATGTTCTCGGCAATGGAGAGATGCGGACTCAACGCGAGTTCCTGATGGATGATGACGATGCCCTCGGCCTCGCTACTCCGGATGTCGGAGAACGAGCACTCTCGACCGTCGAACACGATGTCGCCGTCGAATGTGTCGTGCGCGTACACACCCGACAACACCTTCATGAGCGTCGACTTGCCTGCTCCGTTCTCGCCGCAGATCGCGTGGATCTCGCCGCGATTCACCGAGAGAGTGACATCCTGTAGCGCCTTGACGCCGGGAAATGTTTTGGTGATGCCGCGCATCTCCAGAATCGGGCTCGTCATCGCCGAACTCACTTCAACTGATCCTCGGTGTAGTAGCCACCCTCGACGAGCAGCTTCTCGTAGTTGTCCTTGTAGACGATCTCGGGCTGCAGCAGGTACGCCGGAACGACCTTCTCGCCGTTGTCGTAATCGGTGGTGTTGTTGGTCTCGGGAGTCTGACCGTCGAGCATGGCCTGAGCCATCTGGATCGTGACCTCGGCCAGCTGACGCGTGTCCTTGTAGATCGTGGAGTACTGCTCACCGGCGATGATCGACTTGACCGACGGCACCTCGGCGTCCTGTCCGGTGACGACCGGGTAGGGCTGACCGGCGGTTCCGTAGCCGTTGCTCTTGAGCGCGGACAGAATTCCGATCGACAGACCGTCGTACGGGGAGAGCACGCCCTGAACCTTCTGGCCCGAGGAGTACGTCTTGGTCAGCAGGTCTTCCATGCGCTTCTGTGCCGTCGCCGGATCCCAGCGCAGGGTGGCAGCGGTTCCGAAGTCGGACTCGCCACTACCGATCTTCAGAGTTCCCTTGTCCAGGTACGGCTTCAGGGTCTCCATGGCACCGTCGAAGAAGAAGGTGGCGTTGTTGTCGTCGGGCGAACCGGCGAAAACCTCGATGTTGAGCGGGCCGGCGGGCGCGTCGGCCTTGTCGGTGCCGTCCTCGTTCTTCAGCCCGAGGCCGACCAACAGTGAGGTGGCCTGGTCGACGCCGACCTTGTAGTTGTCGAACGTCGCGTAGTAGTCGACGTCCGGGGAGTTGCGGATGAGCCGGTCGTAGGCGATGACACCGATGCCGTTGTCCTTGGCTTCCTGCAGCTGGGTGGTGATGGCGGTGCCGTCCACCGAGGCCACGATCAGCAGCTTCGCGCCCTGGGTGATCTGATTCTCGATCTGGTTGACCTGGGTGGGAATGTCGTTCTCCGCGTACTGCAGGTCGACCTTGTATCCCTGGCCCTCCAACGCGCTCTTGAGGTTGTCGCCGTCGGCGATCCAACGGGCGGAGGACTTCGTCGGCATGGTGACGCCGATCAACGCACCTGCGGTGCTGCCGCCCTCGGCCGGAGCCTCGTCTGCGGTCTTGGTACTCGATCCGCACGCACCGAGCGTGAGGGTGAGGGCCACCGCGGCCGTAGCCATGGATAGCTTTCGAAACTTCATCGTTTCTCCCTGTGTTGTGAGGTAGACCGTGAAGCGGAGGCCGTCGGGTGGTCCCGTGTGGTTCGCATCACATCAAAACGAAAGTGTGAGCGATAACATCGGCATTGTCAAAGATTTCTTTTTGCACCCCGCGTGAGCAGTGTGAGCGCTAACATTTGTCGCCTACGACTCTCGGCAAAGCGCCGAAGTTGCGGCCCGTCAGTGCAGCTCGTGCACCGACTGCTTACCGCTCTTGAGCCAGCGGCTCGGCAGCCGGCCGACCAGCTCGCCGAGCGGATGCACCGCCGCCGAGAGGATCTCCACGGAATCCTGCAGGATGTCGATCGAGATACTCATACGCTCGATGTTCGGAGCCACGGACGTCAGCGTCTCGGAAAGTTTGACCAACTGGTCCAGCGGCCCGCCCTTGGCCGCCAGACGCTCGACGGCACCGTCCTCGGCCAGCATCGTCTCGAGGATGCCGTTCTCCGCGATGGCCCGTTCGATCAGACCGTCCTGACGCGTCAACACCTCGAGCGGACCGTCCTTCGCCGTCAGGCGCTCGAGGGGGCCGTTGGTGGCGGTGATCCTGTCCAGTAGACCGCCCTCGGCGAGCAACCGTTCGAGCGGTCCGTCCTCGGCGAGCAGTCGGTCCAAGGGTCCGCCGGGAGCGAGAATGCGTTCGACCGGCCCACCCGGAGACAGCAGGCGCTCGAGCGTGCCGTCCTCGGACGTGAGTCGATCGACGACGCCGCCCTGGGCGAGCAGGCGGTCGAGTGGCCCGCCCTCCTTCAGGGCGTTGCCCAGCGCGCGATCGTCGGAGGTGAGCTGGCCGAGCTGGGTGAGCAGCTGCATCGTGCCGCCGCGCGGATTGGCGAGCGACGCCACTCCGGCCGTGCCGGACGCGCCGGTGGCCAACGCCATCCTGGTGGTCGCCAATGCGACCTCTGCGACGCCGATCGCCTGCTCGGCGATGGCCAAGCCGGCCCGTGCGGGCAGTGTGATCGCTGACACCCAGTTCATCGTTTTACTGTAACTGCTTGTAGCCGGGAAAATCAGTGAAGAACCTTCAGTCCCACAACGCAGCCGACGATGCCGACCAGAAGTACGACTTTGAGGAACGACGCTGCTTCGGCACCGGTGATCATCGCGTACGCCACGGTCAAGGTGGCACCGATTCCCACCCACACCGCATACGCGGTTCCGGTGGGCAACGACCGCATCGCGACCGCGAGACCGATCATGCTGAGCACCACCGCGACACCGAAAACTACCGATGGTCCGAGCTTGGAGAAGCCCTCGGACTTTCCGAGCGCAGTCGCCCAGATCGCTTCGAGAACGCCGGAAACGACGAGAATCAGCCATGCCATGAGAAATCACCTCTCGGCACCGTCTTGTCGCTGTTCGGGTACGGCGCGCCTCGTCCGATTGTCGGAAGTGACCTGTACGACGGTACCAATTTTTCTTCGGCGGGGACGCGAATTTTCCGGTGTCAGTACGCGTACGTGTTCGTCGGCGGGTCGATGCGCCGGGCCGTCGAGACCGTCATCGTGGGGGTGAAGGCGGTGGCTTCGGTCGCGGTCGATGCGTCGACGGTGCCGGTGAGCTGCAGCCAGGATCCGTCCGGAACATCTTCGAGCACAGTCGAATTGGAGTCCAGATGAATTCGGATGGATCGTGCGTCGGCCGCGCAGCAGATGATCAGGACACGGGCGAGGTCGAGGCCGTCGGTTGTGCCGTCGACGCGCGGCGACCCACCGTTCGCGGTCGCCACGGCGAATCCGGTGACACTGATCTCCCGGCCGTCGAGGCTGTCCTCCGAATCTCGGACGGCCCGCTGCACGACGTCGAGCAACGGGACGTCGGGGGCCTGCCCGTCGGGTAACGGCGGGAAGGGTGTCTTCTCGTGGGTCGAGACGGCGTCCACGGATCGGTCGCCGACCGCCGAGACACCGAGCGCGGGTGGGGCGACGAGGAGGATCACCGCAATCGGCACGAGCAACAGCCAGTATGGGCGCGCGTCGTGATCGTGACCGTCCGTCGGCCCACCGCGCCGGATGTCGGCGACGATCGAGGCTGCCGCGAGGACGACGATCAGCACGCCCGCGATCAGCAGATACGGATGCAGTGACGGTTTGACGTACCGGACGAAGCTGCCGTCGAGCGAGATCTTCACGATCGCTCCGCCGAAGAGGAACAGCAGGACGTTCTGCACCTCGCGCTTCATCGCGCGCCGATCAGGAATCCGCCGACGATCGAGGCGCACACGATCGCCACGACGAAGGTCAGTGGTGCGAAGCGGACGACGAAACCGCGCCCGAAGCTGCCTGCCTGCATCGCCATCAACTTCAGATCGACGGCAGGACCGACCACCAGGAAGACCAGGCGCGGCAGCAGCGGCAGCATCGACATACTGGCCGCGACGAACGCGTCGGCCTCCGAACACAGCGCCAGCAGAACCGCCAGAACGGCCATCACCACGATGGCCAGCAGCAGCTGACCGGCCAGGTGCTCGTACACCCGGTCGGGAATCACCAGGTGCAGGGCCGCGGCTGCCGCGGCACCGAACACCAGAAACGCCCCGGCCTGCAGCAGGTCTGCACGAGCCGACTCGCGGAACGTCTCCCACCTCGAGCCTTCGTGATCGTGACCGCGATCCGCCAGCCGCGCGGTGATCCACTCGGCCTTGCCGAACCGCGTCCACAGCCAGCCCATCACCACAGCGGTGGCGAGCGAGGCGAGGAACCGGGCGAGAACCATCGCCGGCTCACCAGGAAAGGCCACCGCAGTCGACACGAGAACGACGGGGTTGATCGCCGGTGCCGACAGCAGAAATGCCAGAGCCGCCGACGTCGGCATTCCCTGATCCATCAACCGCCGGGAGACGGGAACAGCTCCGCACTCGCACCCGGGCAATGCCATCCCGGCGAGTCCGGTCACACCGACGGCCGCGGGCTCGTTTCTCGGGACCACACGTCGAAGCACGGCCGGGGAGACGAACGCGGCGATGCCGCCGCTGACGAGCACGCCCAGCACCAGGAACGGCGTTGCCTGCACGAATATCCCGGTGAAGACGGTGGCTCCGGTTCGCAGGGCAGGGGAGGCAGCGACCCACTCGGCGAGGTACGGACCTGTCACGATGCCCAACACGAGCAGAGTTGCGAATACGTGCATGGAAGTGACCGTCGGCCTGCGCCTCGTGCGGCGATCGGTGTTCGCAGGGAGCATCGCGCTCCATCATGCCCTCTCTTGGGGCCCCTCTCTGTCGGGGCTCACAGCAACCTCACAGCGAGAGTCCAGCGGACGAGCAGCAACGCGCGCGATGATGGACACCGTGAGCGAAACCCCCGAAGCGCGTGTACTGATCGTCGACGACGAACCGACCATCGTCGAGCTGTTGGCGGTCAGTCTCAAGTTCCAGGGATTCGAGGTCGCGACGGCGTCCTCCGGCCCCGAGGCCCTGGACAAGTCGCGTACCTTTCGGCCCGAGGCACTGATCCTCGACGTAATGATGCCGGGCATGGACGGCTTCGGTCTGCTGCGCAGGCTGCGCGCAGACGGAGTGGATGCTCCGGCGTTGTTCCTGACGGCGCGAGATTCCGTGGAAGACAAGGTGACCGGTCTGACGCTCGGCGCGGACGACTACGTCACCAAGCCGTTCAGCCTCGAGGAAGTGGTGGCTCGGCTCCGGGTGATTCTGCGCCGGTCCGGTCGGACCGAGGAGACCGAATCGTCCCGAGTTGCGTTCGCGGACATCGAACTCGACGACGACACCCACGAGGTGTGGAAGGCAGGCGAGCCGGTCTCGCTCTCGCCGACCGAGTTCACACTGCTGCGGTACTTCATGGTCAATGCCGGAACAGTGCTGAGCAAGCCCCGCATTCTGGATCACGTGTGGCACTACGACTTCGGCGGTGAGGTGGGAGTGGTGGAGTCGTACGTGTCGTATCTGCGTCGTAAGGTCGACACGGGCGATACCCGATTGATCCACACGTTGCGGGGCGTCGGCTACGTCATGCGGCAGCCGCGGTGACCGGCCTCCGCTCACGGCTGGGGGACATCCCGCTGCGCTTCACTCTGGTTGCGGCCCTGCTGCTGTTGGTCGGGCTCGGACTGCTGGCATCGGGTGTCGCGGTGACGTCCTCGTTGGAGACGTCGTTGATGCGTCGCCTCGATCAGCAGTTGGTCGAGGCATCTCGGGGGTGGGCGCAACCGGACTCCCGCCCACTTCCACCCATCGGCGAGCCCAATCCCGGTCGCCCGCCGTCGAATTTCTACGTCCGGTCCGTGGCGAACGATGGCACCGTACGGGGTCCCATCAACGATGTGGCAGAAAGTGTTCCGGATCTCTCCGGTGTCACCGCCGATCGCCCGACGACGGTCGGCTCCGAGAGCGACCCAGGGAAACAGTGGCGCGTGTTGACGGTGACCAACAGTGACGGATCCACCACGGTGGGTATACCGCTCGGTCCCAACCAGCAGACCGTCAGCCGACTGATGGTGCTCCAGTTGTACATCGGGGCAGCGGTATTGGTGGTGTTGGGTGTCGTGGCCTACTTCGTGGTGCGGCGCAGCTTGCGGCCGTTGCGTGAGGTGGAGACGACGGCAGCTGCGATTGCCGCAGGCGATCTGCACCGGCGGGTGCCCCACCGCAGCGAGAGAACGGAAGTCGGTCGACTGTCGGCGGCATTGAACGGAATGCTCTCGCAGATACAGCGGGCGTTCGCAGCGACCGCCGCCTCGGAAGAAGCGGCGCGGGCGTCCGAGGATCGGATGCGCCGGTTCGTCGCCGACGCCAGCCACGAACTGCGGACTCCGCTGACGACCATCCGGGGATTCGCCGAGCTGTACCGGCAGGGGGCTATGAGCGACATCGCATTGTTGATGACGCGGATCGAGGGCGAATCGGCGCGCATGGGACTGCTCGTCGAGGATCTGCTCATGCTCGCGCGACTCGATGCCCAGCGTCCCCTCGAGGTACGTCGGGTCGACGTGCTGACCATCGCCGCCGATGCCGTGCACGATGCGAAAGCCGTCTCGCCCGCACGCGACATCTCGTTGAAGGTATCGGCAGGACCAGGTATTCCGGAGGTCGCCGGCGACGATGCCCGGCTGCGTCAGGTGTTGGCCAACCTCGTGGGGAACGCAGTGCGGCACACGCCCGAGTCCGCGTCGATCACGGTGTGCGTGGGCACCACCGAGGAGTCGGTGGTGCTCGAGGTGCAAGACACCGGCCCCGGTCTGGGCGAGGAGGAGGCGGCTCACGTCTTCGAGCGGTTCTATCGCACCGACTCGTCCCGGACCCGTGAGAGCGGGGGCAGTGGGCTCGGCCTGTCCATAGTCGCAGCCCTGGTTACCGCCCACAACGGGACCGTGGACGTGCGAAGTACTCCCGGCGCGGGTGCCACGTTCCGGGTCGAATTACCCAGGGCCGCAGACTGATCTGCTCACCCGGCCATGGACCGATCCTTCTTGCGTTCGGCGATCTTGGTGTACGCGGCAGCAGCGAGGGGCGCGGCCACGAGCATCGACACCAGCCGGATCACCTGAACGCAGGCGACGAACGTGACGTCAGATCCCGTCGTCGCGGACACAGCGAGCACTGCGGCGAGTCCGCCGGGCGTCGTCGCGAGATAACCGGTCAACATGCTGACTCCGGTGACGGCGGACAGCGCCCAGCCCAGGAGTGCGCAGATCAGGCCGATCGTGAGTACGAGCAGCGCGGCCCACGGGAAGATGCGTCCGATGGCCCGCAGGCTGGCGACGGTGAAGGCAAGTCCCGCTTGCCATCCGATGACGATGAACGCCAACGGCAGTAGGACTTCCGGGACGGAGATGTCTACGGGCCAGCCGAGTAGCTCGCAGGCTCCGGCGACGATCAGCGGTCCGAGCGTGGCGGGGGCGGGGAGTCGGATCGCCTTCGCGAGCAGGATTCCGACGACGACGGCACCGATCAGAAAGGCCGTGCCGATGTACCACGGTGTCGTCGACGCCTCGTCGGTACCGGACGTGCCACCGGTGTCGGTGTGAAAAGCGAAGGTGACGATCAACGGCATCGTGACGACCACCAACGCCACGCGGAGATACTGGACCACGGCGACGATGCGCTCGTCGCCGCCGAGCTCGCGGGCGACCGACACCAGACCTGTTGCGCCACCGGCAATCAGAGACAATGCTCCGGTCACCGGATCGACGTCGCGGTGCAGTGCCAGCAGAGCGCCGCAGCCGGCACTGACGATCAGGGTTGCCAACCCGACGGTGACCGCGGGAAGCCAGTTCTCTCCCAGTGCAGCGAGGGTGTCGGTGTCGAGCATGAGTCCGATCGTCACCGCCAGCGTGCCCTGCGCTGCCATGGACGCGGGACGGGGGACCGCGGCCGGACCCAACCCGGTCAATGCGAACACCACGGCGACGACGAGTGCGGCGAACAGCGACGGCGCGGTGAGGCCCAGACTCGCGAAAAGGGCCCAGCCCCCGACGGATACGGCCGCGAGGCCGATCCATCGGAGGCTGTGCCGCGCTACGGTCGTCACCTTGTCGGCAACATTCACGCTCCGGACTTGACCAGTAGAACCGGAACCGGAATTTCGAGCAGCAGGCGCTGAATCGTCTGTCCCATCAGGAACTTGCCGACTGCCGAGCGGTGCCGGGAGCCGACGACGAGGATCTCGGACTTCTGCTCCTCCACCAGAGTCAGCAGAGTGTTCACGGCGTCGGGATCGGGGCGACCCACCGCCACGGTCCAGGCCACGGCCTCGGCGCTGTCGATGTCGGCCAAGGCGGTCTCTACTGAGGTGGAGACCGCAGCGGTTTCGCCTGCCTCGGCGGACGGCTCGGCCGATCCCGACAATGCGTGCAGGACGACCAGATCGGTCTCTCTGATCCGAGCTTCTCGAACGGCGGCCGCGAGTGCTGCGCGGCCCTCGGGTGAATTGTTGTGCAGTACGCCAACAGTCATGACGGTGTCTCCTTCAGGAAGGTGGGGGTGAGGGATCAGCCGAACGGAATCTGACCGAGGACGATGCCGACCGCCAGCATTGCGAGGGAGACGACCACCGCTCGCCACAACACCTTCTTGTGGTGATCGGCCAGCGAGACTCCGGCCAGGGTCACCAGCAGCAGGATGGCCGGAACCAGCGGGCTCTGCAGGTGGACGGGCTGACCGGTGATCGAGGCACGGGCCATCTCGACCGGGTCGATGCCGTACTTCTCGGCGGTCTCGGTGAGCACCGGCAGGATGCCGAAGTAGAACGCGTCGTTGGTCATGAAGAACGTCAGCGGGATGCTCAGGATGCCGGTGATGACGGCCAGGTACGGGCCCATGCCGGGCGGGATGACGTTGAGCAGCCACTCGGCCATGGCCTCGACCATGCCGGTGCCCTGGAAGACACCCGTCAGGATTGCCGCGGCGAGCACCATGGCGACGACGGAGACGATGGAGGACGAGTGCCGAGCGATCGCGTCGCCCTGCTCCTTGACCTTCGGGAAGTTGACAGTCAGCGCGATCGAGGCAGCGATCATGAACAGCACCGGGATGGGAAGAATGTCCATGACCAGGATGACGAGGAGAACGACCGTCAGAGCAGCGTTGAACCACAGCAACTTCGGGCGCAGCGTGTCGCGATTGGGGTCGAGACCGTCGAAGAACTGACCCGATTCGCCGGAGCCGTCCGATCCGCCGGTTCCCGCTCCGCCGGTTCCCTTGCCGCCGTTACGGATGCTTCCGCCGCCGCCCGAGGAAACAAGTTCGGGTTCGTAGATCAGCTTGCCGATGCGTCGACGCTCCATGATGCCGAGGTGAACGGCGAAGAGCAGCACGATGATCAGGCCGACGATCATCGACGGAACCATCGGAACGAACACGTCGGACGGGGAGATTCCCAGAGCTGACGCAGCGCGAACCGTCGGGCCGCCCCACGGGATGATGTTCATCGTGCCGTTGGCGAGTCCGGCGACGACCGTCAGAATGACCGGGCTGACACCGAGTTTCAGGTAGAGCGGCAGCAGTGCGGACGTGACGATGATGAAGGTGGTCGAGCCGTCGCCGTCGAGCGAGACGACCATGGCCAGAATGGCCGTTCCGACAACAAGTTTCATCGGGTCGTTGCGTACGACACGCAGGATGCCGCGCACCAGTGGGTCGAACAGTCCGACGTCGATCATGATTCCGAAGAAGATGATGGCGAAGAACAGCAGGGCCGCGGTGGGAGCGAGGGACTTGATGCCGTCGGTGATCATGTCACCGATGCCGAGTCCCGCGCCGGCCAGCAGACCGAAGATGACGGGGACGAGGGTGAGTGCGACGACGGGCGTGGCTCTCTTGGTCAAGATCAAGAACATGAAGGCGGCTACCATGAGGAAGCCGAGTATCACCAACATCGTGCACTCCTTCTCGAAATGTGTGAGGTGGGTCCGGTTGGACTACGTGTTGTGACTGAAGTTACGTAACCGGCATCACATGTTCGCCGTTGTGCGCACTACCCGCGCAAGCAACGTAAAGAGCCTTTTGCGCATTGTGCTCGAGCAGCTCTCGCTCTAGCCTTGGCTGGTGCGATTGAGGACTCAAGTGCTGCTGCTGCAGGCCGCGTTGGTTGCGGTGGCGCTGGCAGTGGCGTTCGGAGTATTCGCGATCAGTAGCGGCGAACAGGCCAGCGAGGAGTACGGCGAGCGGGCACTCGCGGTCGCGCGGACCGTAGCCTCCGACCCCGAGGTGCGTTCGCTCGTGGGGCAGTTCTCGGCCGCGGACACCGCGGGCACCGATGCTGCGCCGGCGGGAGTGCTGGCAGGCGGTGCACTGCAACGGACGGGCGAAAGCGCCCGGGAGCGCACCGATGCTCTGTTCGTCGTCATCACCGACGACCGGGGACTGCGCCTGGCGCATCCGGATCCGACCGTCCTGGGGCAACGGGTGAGTACCGATCCGTCCGGCGCATTGGCGGGCAACGAGGTCGTCGAATCCCAACGCGGCACGCTGGGCGACTCCGTCCGTGCCAAAGTGCCCATCCTGGCTCCGGGCTCGGCAGACGTCGTGATCGGCGAAGTGAGCGTCGGAATCTCCACGACGGCAGTGCGAACCGAGCTGGTGAAGGATCTGATCAACGGCGCACTGGTCACCGGAGCAGTCCTGCTGTTGGGTGTGCTGGGCTCGATCCTGTTGGCGCGCAGGTGGAAGCGGCTGACCCTGGGCCTCGAACCCGAGGAACTCGCCGAGCTCGTGCGCGAGCAGGAGGCGGTGCTGCACGGCATCGGCGAAGGCGTGGTGGCCGTCGATTCGGACGGCATCGTCACCGTCGTCAACGACGAGGCGCGCGCCTTGCTCTCGATCGAGGGGAAGCCGGGAATGCGCGTGGAGGACATCGGTCTGACACCCAGATTGCTCGAGGTCATCGAGATGCCGACGGGCGAGCCGGTACTCGCGGCCGTCGACGAGGTCGTCGTTATCGCGGCGGCGCGAAAGGTGTTGCGTGACAATCGAGATCTGGGGACGGTACTCACCGTGCGCGATCGAACGGACGTGGAGGCGCTGACGCGTCAACTCGACGCGGTGCAGTCGATGTCCGCGGTGCTGCGCGCCCAGCGACACGAGTTCGCGAACCGGATGCATCTGGTCAGTGGGCTGCTGCACGAGGGCCACCCCGATCGGGCGTCGGAGTACATCGACGAGATTCTCGGTGTCGGACCGAGATCGGAGGCGGTCGAGGGCATCGATGCGGTCTCCGACGCCTACCTACGTTCCTTCCTCACGGCCAAGGCGGCACACGCGCGCGAGAGTGGCGTGCGACTGGTGTTGGGGGAGAACACCTGGGTCGGTGGAGAACTGGTCGGACCTGTGGATGTCACCACCGTGCTGGGCAACCTGATCGACAACGCCATCGACGCAGCACGGCTCGGTGCACGTCGACCTGCCGAAGTGGAAGTCGAGCTGGTGCAGGAGGATTCGACATTGCATATCGTCGTCGTCGATTCGGGTGACGGCGTTGCGTTGGCGCCCGAGCAGGTGTTCGTCGAGGGAGTCTCGACCAAGTCGACGGCGGATACGCCGGGTGGCCGAGGTGTGGGATTGGCACTGAGCCGACAGATCGCGCGAACCCGAGGCGGCGAAGTGACGTTGGCCGATGCCGGCGGGCAGATCACGGCCGACAACGATCGCGGAGGCGCAGTGTTCATCGCCTCGATTCCCGACGCACTAGTGATCGAAGAGGTGACGCAATGAGAGTTCTCGTCGTCGACGACGACTTCCGGGTCGCAGATCTGCATGCGGCACTGGTGAATTCGCTCGACCAGTACGAAGTGGCCGCAGTGGCGACGAGTATTGCCCAGGCACGCGAGCTGCTGACGACACAGTCGTTCGACCTGGCACTGGTGGACGTGTATCTGCCGGACGGATCCGGTATCGATCTGGTGCGAGAGCTGCCGTGTGACGCGGTGGTGCTCTCCGCTGCTGCGGATCAGCACACGGTGCGCTCGGCGATGACCGCGGGCGCATGGACGTATCTGATCAAGCCGTTTCCACGCTCGGCGCTGGTCGATCGCCTCACCGGATATCTCGCATACCGCGGCGCGCTCGACCGCACGGACGAACTGACTCAGGCGGACATCGACGGTGGGCTCGACGCCCTCCGCCCGCGCGCTGCGGCTCCGTTACCGGCCTCGCAGTCGGTCACCCGCGACCTGGTGCTCGACGCGGTGCGCGGAACGGCTGAGCCGATGTCGGCCGGAGAAGTTGCTGCGGCCATCGGCATTTCGCGAGCGACGGCCCAGCGGTATCTGGCCACCCTGGTGTCCAAGGGTCGGTTGCGAATGCAACTGCGGTACGGATCGACCGGTCGTCCCGAGCAGGAGTATTCGCTACCGCCGGGTGCGTGACATCGCCACGACCGCAGCTCCGACGAGTGAAATGGCCGCGGTGAGCAGAGCCGCGGTGTTCCAGCCCGTGATCAGAGCTGCCGCGGCATGATCGCCGGCAGGCACGGCAACCACCGCAACGACGGTGACCCCGATAGCGGATCCGACGTAGCGCGCGGTGTTGTTGGCCCCGCTGCCCATACCGCCGCGTCCGGGCGGGACGCTGGCCACGGCCTCGCGTCCCAGCGCGGCGTTGAGGACGCCACTGGCGACGCCCGCCACGAGCAGTCCCGGCAGCAGCCGAGGCCAGTCGGCGTCCGCGGCGAGGCCCGTCAACATCACCATGCCCACTGCCACTCCGATCAGGCCCGCGGCGAGCTGGGTGCGGCCGCTGACGGCGGCCGGGATTCGCCGAGCCAGCAGGGCGGTGACGACCGAGGTCGCAGACCACGCGAACAGCAGAATCGCTGCCCCGAGCGCATCGATGCCCAGAGCGGTGCCCACGAACCCGGCCATGTACGACATCAGTGCGATGATCCCGCCGCCCGTGGCCAGGGCGGCGACCGTGGCGGCGAGAAACGGTGGATGCCGAAACAACATGAGATCGAGCATCGGGCTCGCACTGCGTAATTCGAGCGCGACGAAGGCCAGCAGCAGGAGGGCGGCGAGAACGAACAACACGATGGGAGTCACGGCGGTCCACCCCTGCCGTCCCTCGACCAGCGCGGCCAGCAGTGCGCCGATGCCCGTGGCCAACAGCACCGCGCCGACCGGATCGAGGCCGCGCGGGGCGTCGGACATGGATTCTTCGACGCGCAGCTGCGCGACGACGGCGAGCACGAGAGTGGCGATCGCGAGGACCACATACGCCTCACGCCAGCTGGCCCACCGGTCGAGGAGCGCGGCGAGTAGCGGTCCGAGCGCGATACCGGCCCCCACGCTGGCACCCCAGACTCCGCTGGCCTTGGCGCGCACCGGCCCGGCGGGGTGAGTGTGCGCGATGATGCCGAGGCTCGATGCGACGACCGCCGCGCCGCCGAGGCCCTGCAGGATGCGGGCCAGCACGAAGATGAGGGTGTTGGGAGAGACGGCACAAACGATTGCGCCGACGGCCAGAACGACTGCTCCGAGTACGAACGTGCGGCGACGGCCGAAGTCGTCTGCGACGGTGCCGGTGGTGAGCAACGCGGCGGCGAGACCGATGCTCATCGAGCTCAGAATCCAGGTCCGTCCCGCTGCGTCCGACATCAGGTCCAGCGCGGTGCTGTTGATCGTCGCGAGCGGAGCGGTGAACGCCATCAGCGTCAACAAGGTGCCCGATGCGGCGACGGCCAGTGCGCGGGTGCCGTTCGTGGTGCCGGCGGGCGTGGGTGCAGTGTCGGTCATCGTCGTCTCTCTGGTCTGGTGATCGAACTGTAAACGGCCAACTTGGTTCGGTCAACAGACTGTACGATCGGCGCATGGCACTCGGAACCGACTACGCCCGCCAGGACTGCCCCTTGGCCCGCGCGCTCGAACTCGTCGGCGAGCGCTGGACCATGCTCATCGTGCGCGACAGCTTCTTCGGGGTCCGACGCTTCGGCGACTTCCAGGTCCACCTCGACATTTCCAAGGCAGTCCTGGCTCAACGGCTCGGCACCCTGGTCGACGCCGGATTGCTCGACCGGCAAGCCCGAGCCCACGGCGGCGGCCACGACGACTACGTCCCGACGCACGCCCTCGAAGGACTGTGGCCGGCCGTCTACGCCCTGAGCTACTGGGGCGAGGAACAGAACCCGAAGCCCACGGGCACACGTCGGCGTTTTCTGCATGCGACCTGCGGGACAGATCTGGGACCGCTCGGACTGTGCCCCGAGTGTGGCGTCGCACCCGGCCCACGCGACATCGATACCGACATCGGACCGGGTTACGACCCGGACAACCGATCCGACGCGGTATCGACGCAGCTTCGAACGCGTCGACGGCTACTGGCACCTCTGCGCTGAGCAAGGCGCATCAGTTAGGGACGTGAGCCTCGTGCCCGAGGTGGCGTAGCGCTGCTCGAAGCTTGTCGGCAGCCTCGTCCTGTGACTCCGCGGACGGGTTCGGATCCGCACCGGAGATATCGAAATTGCCCATTTCGTACGCCGGAAACACGTGCAGATGCAGGTGCGGCACCTCGAGACCGGCGATCAACAGCCCGGCCCTGGGCGCGTCGAACGCCGTCCTGACAGCCTGACCGATGATCTGCGCGACGGCAGTGATCTTGGCGAACACGGCACCGTCGACGTCCTGCCACTGATCGATCTCCTCACGCGGAACCACCAACGTGTGTCCCTGAGTGACGGGGGCAATCGTCAGAAACGCGACGACGTCGTCGTCCTGCCAGACGAACCGTCCGGGAATCTCACCTGCGATGATCTTGCTGAAAATAGAAGCCATGGGAACAGAATGCCCTACGAGCTGTGCCTCTTGGTCACTCCGCAGGCTGCGCTCCTGTCCTCCCAGGTGATTGCCAGGTTGGTCGCAGGGTGGGTCCAGCTGCACACGCGAGTGTTGCCTCATGACAACGAACTACCTCGCCCGAGCAGCAGGCCACCGGCCCGGCTCGAACGCAACGGCCACGCTCGAGGTGGTCATCCCGGTGTACAACGAAGAGGCGGATCTCGAGCAGTGCATTCGTCGACTGCACGAGCATCTCGAGGAAAGGATCCCGTTTCGGTCGCGGATCACCATCGCCGACAACGCAAGTACCGACGGCACCCTCGCGGTGGCGCATCGGCTCGCCGACGAGATCGACGGAGTTCGGGTTCATCACCTCGACGAGAAGGGACGTGGGCGGGCGCTCAAAGCGGTGTGGCTCGCGTCCGACGCCGACGTCGTTGCCTACATGGATGTCGATCTGTCCACCGACCTCAACGCCCTCATGCCGCTCGTCGCTCCACTGCTGTCGGGTCACTCGGACCTCGCTATCGGTTCTCGGCTGAACCGGTCGTCCCGGGTCGTTCGCGGAGTGAAACGTGAATTGATCTCGCGCAGTTACAATCTCATCCTGCGCACCTCGCTGCGCGCCCGCTTCTCCGACGCTCAGTGCGGGTTCAAGGCGATGCGCACCGATGTTGCTCGACAACTGCTTCCACTCGTCGAAGACACCGGATGGTTCTTCGACACCGAACTGCTCGTCATCGCCGAGAAGGTCGGCCTACGGATTCACGAGGTGCCGGTCGATTGGGTCGACGACCCCGACAGCAGCGTCCACCTCCTCGATACCGCCGTCAAGGATCTGCAGGGATGCTGGCGCGTCGGTCGTGCCCTTGCGACCGGAGTGCTCCCCGTCGCCGAACTGCGTCGAAGCCTGGGACGGGAGCCGCTGGTGGCCGGTGTACCGCACGGAATGATCGGCCAGCTGGTGCGATTCGGCATCATCGGTGTCGCGAGCACCGTGGCCTACGCACTGCTGTATCTGGTGCTGCATCCCATGATCGGGGCACAGGCCGCGAACTTCGCGGGACTGCTGATCACCGCCGTACTCAACACTGCGGCCAACCGCGCCTTTACTTTCGGCGTCCGAGGGCCCGCGGGCGCGGGCAAGCATCAGCTGCAGGGTCTGGCGATCTTCGGCTTCGCGCTGCTGATGACGAGCGGCTCGCTCGCGATACTGCACGCCTGGTCCCCGGACGTGTCGCGGCACATCGAACTGGCCGTTCTCGTCGTCGCCAATCTCGTTGCCACCGTGTGCCGATTCGTCGCACTGCGGTGGGTCTTCCGTAATCCGGAGCCCGATCTTTCGGTGTCCGATCTTTCGGTGTCCGATCCTTTGGAGGAGAACCGATGACCACGACGATCGAACGGCCGTCCGCGGCCGCGCCGACCGAGCCGGCGACCTCCCGGCGGTGGGAACTTCTCGGGTTGGTCACTCTGCTGATCGGCACCGGCGTGGCATACATCTGGGGACTCGGTGCCTCGGGTTGGGCCAACTCCTTCTATTCCGCAGCGATACAAGCAGGTTCGGTATCGTGGAAGGCGTTCTTCTTCGGGTCCTCCGACGCGGCCAACTCCATCACCGTCGACAAGCCGCCGATGTCACTGTGGCTGATGTCGTTGTCGGTGCGGGTGTTCGGTCTGAACACCTGGGCAATGCTGGTGCCTCAGGCGCTCCTCGGAGTCGCCTCCGTTGCGCTGCTACGAGCCGTCGTCGTCCGCCGATTCGGTGCGGCCGCCGGGCTGCTCGCCGGACTGGTGCTGGCGCTGACACCCGTTGCCGCACTGATGTTTCGGTTCAACAATCCCGACGCGTTGCTGGTGCTGCTGATGATCGCCGCCGTCTGGTCCATGTTGCGAGGCGTCGAATCGGGAAAGACCAAGTGGCTGTTGATCACCGGTATGTTCGTCGGATTCGGCTTTCTCACCAAGCAGCTTCAGGTGATGCTCGTCGTACCGCCGCTGGCGTTGACGTACCTGATCGCCGGGCCGCCCAAACTCGGCACCCGAGTGCTGCAACTGTTCGCCGCACTCGGAGCCATGATCGTCTCGGCCGGTTGGTGGTTGCTGATCGTCGAATTCTGGCCGGCATCCTCGCGGCCGTGGGTCGGTGGCTCGCAGAACAATTCGATTCTGGAACTGACTCTCGGCTACAACGGGTTGGGCCGACTCAGTGGCAACGAGACCGGCAGCGTCACCCCGGGCGGTGTCGGTGGCGGCGGCGGGTCGATGTGGGGCGAGACCGGCATCCTCCGCATGTTCGACGCCTCCCAGGGCGGCCAGATCGCCTGGCTCGTACCTGCCGCATTGGTGTTGCTGGTGACGGGACTGGTGTTGCGAGGCAAAGCCCCTCGCACCGATGCGCAACGCGCGTCGCTGATCGTGTGGGGCGCATGGCTGCTCGTCACCGGTCTGACGTTCAGTTTCATGGCCGGCATCTTCCACTCGTATTACACGGTCGCACTCTCGCCTGCCGTCGCTGCGCTCGTGGGTATCGGCAGTGTGATGGTCTGGCGCGAACGACAGCGGTTGTGGGTCCGGATCGCGATGGCGCTCGCGGCGGCGTCGACCGTCGCACTGGCGTGGGTGCTGCTCGGCCGTAGCGCGAGCTTCGTGCCGTGGCTGAAGTGGGCGATCCTGGTCGTCGGTGTGGTGGCGGTGGTGGCTCTGCTGATTCCGGCGCTCACTCGCGGCAGGCTCGCCGCGGTCGCGATTCTCGCGGTGATGTTTGCCGGACTGGCCGGGCCGACGGCGTACGCGGTGGACACGATCGGCACCCCGCACACCGGATCGATCGTGTCCGCCGGGCCGAACACCGGTATGCGCGGATTCGGCGGCATGGGTGAGGGCCGGCGCGGGCAGGGTGGTCTGCCGGGTGGAATGCAGCTGCCTCCCGGTGCACAGATGCCGGCCGGAATGCAGCCACCGGCGGGACTCCCGAGTCAGGCCGGCCAGCTGCCGGGCGGTGCCGAGATGGGCGGCATGGGTGGCGGTATGGGTGGACTGCTCGAGGGCAGCACCCCGACCGCCGAGGTCACCGCAATGCTCGAACAGGACGCCGGTTCGTACACCTGGGTGGCGGCGGCCATCGGTGCCAACACCGCGGCGGGTTATCAACTGGCCACCGAGGATCCCGTCATGCCCGTGGGCGGCTTCAACGGAACCGACCCGTCGCCGACCCTCGCCGAGTTCCAGCAGTACGTGGCCGACGGCCGAATCCACTACTTCATCGGAGGCGGCGGTATGGGCGGCAGGGAGTCGGGTTCCTCGGCCGAAATCTCGGCATGGGTGACCGAGAACTTCACCGCGACCACCGTCGACAACGTCACGCTGTACGACCTGACGCAGTAATCTCGCCATCCCCGACGGGCCCCGCATCACGACAGGTGCGGGGCCCGACGGTGTCGAGCAGATAGTCTGATGCACTGTGCGCGTACTCGTCATAGGTTCCGGTGCTCGTGAGCACGCCCTTCTACTTGCGTTGAAGGCCGACCCGTCGGTCGACAAACTGTTCGTCGCTCCCGGCAATGCAGGCACAGCCACGCTCGCCGAACAGCACGCCGTCGACGTGGCATCCGGTGAGGCGGTGACAGCACTGGCCACGAAGCTCGAGGTGGATCTCGTCGTCATCGGGCCCGAGGTGCCCCTGGTTCTCGGAGTGGCCGATTCTCTGCGCGAGGCCGGCATCGCCACGTTCGGCCCGTCGGCCGACGCCGCACGCATCGAAGGATCCAAGGCGTTCGCCAAAGACGTCATGGCAAAGGCCGGCGTGCGAACCGCACACAGCGAAATAGTCGACTCGCCCGCACTGCTCGATGCCGCCCTCGACCGATTCGGCCCCAACTGGGTCGTCAAGGACGACGGACTCGCAGCAGGCAAAGGCGTCGTCGTCACCACCGACCGCCTCGTCGCTCGCGACCACGCCGCCGAACTCCTCGAAAACGGTCACCCGGTACTGCTCGAGTCGTTCCTCGACGGCCCCGAGGTGTCCCTGTTCTGCCTCGTCGACGGCGAGGCCGTGGTGCCGCTGCTGCCCGCGCAGGACCACAAACGCGTCGGCGACGGAGACACCGGCCCCAACACCGGTGGCATGGGCGCGTACACCCCACTCCCATGGTTGCCCGAAGGTGCCGTCGACGAGATCGTCCGTGATGTGGTGAAACCCGTTGCGGCCGAGATGGTGAAGCGTGGTGTGCCGTTCTCGGGTCTGCTGTACGCCGGTCTCGCGATGGGTGCCGACGGCCCGGCCGTCGTCGAATTCAACTGTCGCTTCGGTGATCCAGAGACACAAGCCGTACTCGCACTGCTCGACTCACCTCTGGGTGAGGTGTTGAACGCGACGGCAACCGGCACGCTGGCGTCACTGGCGCCTCTGCGCTGGAAGGACGGCGCGGCGGTCACCGTCGTCATCGCCGCCGAGAACTACCCCGGTCGCCCCCGCACCGGTGACGAGATCCTCGGCTCCGAGGGCGAAGGCGTCCTGCATGCCGGCACCGCTGTGAAGGACGGCGCCGTCGTCTCCGCGGGCGGACGCGTGCTGAGCGTCGTCGGCACCGGATTCGACCTCACCGCCGCCCGAGATGACGCCTACTCCCGGATCGCCGGAATCCGATTGCCGGGCAGTCACTTCCGCACCGACATCGGCCTCGCTGCCGTGGAAGGGCGCATCTCGCTGTAGGTCGATGCACGCAAAGCAGGTGTGCTGAGTGTCCACTATTTGCCGTCGTGCACGGGATCCCGAGCGTCGGGGCTGAGAGTGGACGCTGAGCCCAGTTGCTGGGGCTAGGTGTGCTGAGTGTCCACTATTTGGCATAGCACACGGGATCCCGATCGCCGGGGCTGAGAGTGGACGCTGAGCCCAGTTGTCCACAGGCATTCGCGTTGTCCACATTTCTCGGATCGGGCTCCCGCGAACAGTTCTCGAGCACAAAGCTGTTCGACCATGGGGGTATTCACGAGGCAGCAACTACTCGACAGTGGCGTCAGCGCAGGGGCAATCGACTATCGGGCCAGGGTCGGCACGCTGACCCGGCTGTTGCCGGGCGTCTACTGCACAGGAGAGCCGTCGTTCCGCGACCGATGCGTCGCCGCGACGTTATGGCAACCGGATGCAGTGCTCAGCCACCTGACTGCGGCGTGGTGGTGGAACCTGATCGATGACGAACCCGAACAGGTGCACATCACCGTGCCCCGCAGCACGCGAGCGCGGTGCCCTTCGTGGCTGCGCGCGTATCGTCGAACCATTCGGGAGACGAGTTTCGTCGACACCCTCCCTGTCGTGACGATCGAGCAGTGCATCGTCGACGTGTCGGCGTCACTCGGTGGGGCAGCCCTGGAACCGTTCGTCGACGCAGCGCTCAGCGGGTCCGTCAGCAAACGCGGATTGGCGGCGCAATGCGCGAAGTCGGCCGGAATGGCAGGAGTCACCGAAGCGAAGAAGCAGCTGCGACAGTGCTGCCCACGCACGCTCTCCGAACCGGAACGACTGGTGGCCCGCGCACTCACCGCGGCAGGCTACTTTCTCGAGATCAACGCGGCGGTGGGGCAGTACTTCGCCGATCTGTTGGACCGTCGAGCCCGGGTGATCATCGAGATCGACGGCCGTGAATTCCACAGCGCGCCGGGGGTGTTCACCAACGACCGAGTGCGCCAGAACGCACTGCAACTCGACGGGTGGCTCGTGCTGCGATACTCGGCCGCGCTGGTGATGACCGACCTCGACGCCGTGGTGCGCCAGATCATCGAGACCGTTCGACGTCGCCGGAAGGCGCTGAGCTGAGTGTCCACTATGTGTGGCCGGAGGCGGGATCCCGTGCCTGCCGCGAAATTGTGGACAGTGAGCTCGCCTGTTCGGCTCCACTGTGCTGAGTGTCCACTATTTGTCGCTGGAGGCGCGATCCCGTGCTTGCCGCGGAATTGTGGACAGTGAGCTCGCCTGTTCGGCCCGCGCAATCCTATGCCTGCCGCGAAATTGTGGACACTCTAGTCAGTAGTGTCGATGGAATGCACAGTGAATCGCAGCGATCGAAGGTCGAGCCGTTCCACGTGATGGATGTGTTCGCCGCGGCAGCCGAGCGGGCGCGTACTCACGGTGATGTGCTGTCGCTTGCCGCAGGTCAGCCGTCGACCAGGGCACCCGAGCCGGTGTTGCGCGCCACCCGAGACGCTCTGGATTCGCATTTGCTCGGGTACACCGAAACGCTGGGCATTCTGCCGCTACGGCAAGCGATCGCGGATTATCACAGCACGCGGTACGGCATCACCGTCGAGGCCGACGACGTGGTGATCACCACCGGATCGTCGGGCGCATTCACGTTGCTGTTCCTCGCTGCGTTCGACGCGGGGGATACCGTCGTCATGGCCAGGCCCGGTTATCCGGCGTATCGAAACACGTTGGCGGCGTTGGGCTGTCGCGTCGTCGAACTGGATTGTGTGGAGGAGACACGGTTCCAGCCCACCGTCGCGATGCTCGAGGAACTGTCCGAGCCGCCTGCCGGGCTCATCGTCGCCAGTCCGGCCAATCCCACCGGCACGATCATCGACCCCGACGAGCTGGCCGCCATCGCGCGCTGGTGCGACGAGCACGGAACCCTGTTGATCTCCGACGAGATCTACCACGGCATCTCCTACGGCGACGCGCACACGTCCAGCGCGTGGGAGACGTCGAAGGAATCCGTGGCCATCGGGTCTGTGTCCAAGTACTTCTCGATGACGGGGTGGCGCATGGGCTGGATGCTGCTGCCGGCTCGATTGCGCAGGGCCGTCGAACGATTGGCGTCGAACATGACGGTGTGCCCGCCGGCGATTTCGCAGGTGGCGGCCATAGCGGCGTTCACCGAAGAGTCGCGCCGAGAGCTCGATTCGCACGTCGAGCGGTACGCCGTCAACCGCAGGATCCTGCTCGACGGTTTGCCTGCGTTGGGTATCACCGATCTGGCTCCTGCCGACGGTGCCTTCTACGTCTACGCCGACATTGCGCATCTCACCGACGACTCGCGGAGTTGGTGCGCCCGAGTGCTGGCCGAGACCGGGGTCGCGTTGGCACCCGGGGTCGACTTCGACACCGTCCGCGGGAACCACACGGTGCGATTCTCGTTCGCGGGCACCACCGCGGACGTCGAAGAAGCGTTGGAGCGACTACGTCGCATGTGAACGGAAACTCGTAGCAGGCTACGAGGCAGGAGTGGAGCCTGCGGAACGACAGGAAAGCGCTGCGCTCACATGCGGCGCAGCCGCTCCAGCACCTCGTCGATGTCGGCGGCGGACACGTCGCGATGCGTCACGAAGCGCACCTTGCCGGCAACGGTGACGGCGGCGATGCCCAGATCTGCCAGCTCGGTCACCGTCCGAACAGGATCGGCGACGGCGGCGAGCACGATGTTCGTCTGGGGTTCCGCGACCTCCCAGTCCCGTTCACGAAGGCCGCGTGCCAGCGTCGAGGCATTTGCGTGATCCTCGGCGAGATCGCCGATTCGATCCAGGGCGACGAGCCCTGCCGCAGCCAGAACCCCGCCCTGACGCACGCCGCCGCCCAACATCTTTCGTACACGCCGGGCCTCGTGGATTCTCGCAGTATCGGAGACGAGCATCGAGCCGACGGGTGCGCCGAGCCCCTTGCTCAGGCAGACCTGCACCGTGTCTGCGCCGGCGGTCAACGACGCGATCGGAACATCCAGTGCCACAGCGGCATTCCACAGCCGAGCCCCGTCGAGGTGAATTCTCAATCCCGAGTCACGTCCGGCAGCAACGAGTTCCGCCCACTCGTCCGGTCCTAGCACGGCACCGCCGGCGAAATTGTGTGTGTTCTCGAGTGAGAGCAATGTGGTCCGCAGGGCGAAGTACGGTCCGACGCCGCCGGCTGCCGCACGCACCGTCGACGCAAGGGGGCGTCCGGGGCCACCGTCGTGGGGAAGTGCCTCGGGCATTCCGCCCGCCAACCAGGCTGCGGTGCCGAGCTCGGAGCCCAGGACGTGCGCGTGCTCCGGGGCCAGGAATCGATCGCCGCGCTGCAGATGCAGCATCAGCGCGATGATGTTGCCCATCGAACCGGACGGCACCCACAGCGCCGCCTCGAAGCCGAGCAGATCCGCCACTCTTTCCTCGAGCGCCGCCATCGTCGGATCGTGATCGAGGACGTCGTCACCCACTTCGGCGTCGGCCATTGCTTGTCGCATGATCGAATCTGGTCGAGTGATGGTGTCGGAGCGAAGGTCGATAGGTCGATGAGCCACGAACACTGACAATTCCATAGCGCGAAAGCAGTCCGACGAACGGCTGCGAGCTGGCACGATGACTGGAATGTCCGCAGGTCCGACCGAGTCGCAGCACAAGGTGTCGGGTGCGACTCCGAAGGGAGTGCGCCGCCGCCACGCTCTGGCGTCGGCGGCTGCAGACCTGCTGGTCGAGGGTGGATTCGACGCGGTTCGGCACCGGTCGGTTGCCGCTCGCGCCGGCCTGCCGTTGGCGTCGACCACCTACTATTTCGAGTCGCTCGGCGACTTGGTGGCCGCCGCGGTCGACGTCGTCGGGACCCGAGAGATCGACGTCATGCGCGGACGTATCGACGACGAGGGCAAGTGCTCGCAGAAGATGGAGTCGACCGTCGACCTCATCGTCGATCTGCTGATCGGGCCGCAGGGTGGCCATGAGCAACTGGTCGCGAGATACGAGCGGTTCATCGCGTCGGCTCGGCATCCGGAACTTCGTGAGGTGCAGCTGAGGCTGCGTGCCCAGATCGACGACCTGCTGACCGATGTGCTGCGTCGATCGGGGCGAACCGTGCAGGAAGAGCAGCTACGACGACTCGTGGCAGTGGTCGACGGTGCAGTAGTGGGCGCGCTCAGCGAGGTGGATCCCGATCCGCGCGAAATGGCGCGCAGCATGCTGTTGGCCGTCATCGACATCGTGGCACCGGCAGAACAGGTGTCGGCCGATTGACTCAGGCCCCCTCAGGCCGGCGTGTTCAGCCCGAAGTCGTTCTCGCCCGAGTCTGCGTCTCGGATCGTCGGCACCTCGCACACACCGTCCTCGCAGACGGGGCCACGGTCGTCGCCGACCATCTCCAACGGGCCACTCATGCGCCGGCCGCGGCCTTCTGCAGGACGTCGGCGAACACCGACGGTTCCTGTGCGCCCGACACACCGAGGCGACCGTCGATCACGAAGAACGGCACACCACTGATCCCGTAGGCGATGGCCTGCTCCTTGTCCGCGCGCACGGCGGGCAGGTATTCCTCGGACTTCAGCGCCTCGACCACCTCGTCACGATCGAGACCGATCTCCGCGGCCAGGTCGGCGAGGTCGTCGACGCGTCCGACGTGGCGGCCCTCCTCGAAGTAGGCCGCCAGCAGCCGTTCCTTCATCTCGACCTGCTTGCCCTTCGACTTGGCGAAGTGCAGGAGTTCGTGCGCCTTGACGGTGTTGGTGTGCTGCACGGCGTCGAAGTCGTACGCGAGCCCCTCGCCTGCGGCCAGCTCGGTCATCTGCCCCAACATCTGCGTGACCTGGGCGGCCGGCATGCCTTTGTGGGAGACGAGGAAGTCGACCTCACTGCCGTCGAAGTCGACCGGTGTGTCGGGTGCCAGCTCGAACGAGTGGAACTCCACCTCGAGCGTCCCGCCATCGGCGATGAACTCCGCAGCACCTGCCTCGAAACGGCGCTTACCGACGAAGCACCACGGGCACGCGATGTCGGACCAGATGTCGACCTTCACTGTTCGGCTCACGGCGGCTGCAACATCGGAATGCGGTGCTCTTATTCCACGCGGCGATGATCGCGGGAGGTCGGTGGCGGCAGTCCACTTTCGAAACAGTGCAGTCGTCTTCCGAGACCGACAACTGGGCCACGTAAGCTGGATGCTCGTGAGCATCCCGAATGTCCTGGCCACCCGTTACGCAAGCCCCGAACTGGTGGAGCTGTGGTCTCCGGAATACAAGATCACGCTCGAACGGCAATTGTGGATTGCCGTGCTGCGCGCACAGTCCTCGCTCGGAGTCGACGTGCCCAACGCGGCGATCGCCGAGTACGAGGCCGTCGCCGACCAGGTCGACCTGGCATCGATCGCCGAGCGGGAACGCGTCACCAGGCACGACGTGAAGGCTCGCATCGAGGAGTTCAACGCCCTCGCCGGTCACGAGCACATCCACAAGGGACTCACCAGCCGCGACCTGACCGAGAACGTCGAGCAGCTGCAGATTCTGCGTTCGCTCGAACACGTCCACACGCACGGTGTCGCCGTGGCGAAGCGGTTGGCCGAACGCGCCGCCGAATACTCCTCCCTCGTCATGGCCGGCCGTAGCCACAACGTCGCCGCCCAGGCCACCACGCTGGGCAAGCGCTTCGCGTCGGCCGCCGACGAGCTGCTGCTCGCACTGTCCCGGCTGCAGGAACTGATCGCGCGTTACCCACTGCGCGGTATCAAGGGCCCGATGGGCACCTCGCAGGACATGCTCGACCTGTTCGGCGGAGACTCGGCGAAGCTCGTCGCACTCGAACGCATCGTCGCCGATCATCTCGGCTTCCGGCACACGCTCACCAGCGTCGGCCAGGTGTATCCCCGCTCGCTCGATCACGAGGTCGTGTCCGCGCTGGTCCAGGTCGGTGCCGGACCGTCGTCGTTCGCGCACACCGTCCGCCTGATGGCGGGCCACGAGCTGGTCACCGAGGGCTTCCAGCCCGGCCAGGTCGGGTCGTCGGCGATGCCGCACAAGATGAACACGCGCTCGTGTGAACGCGTCAACGGCCTGCAGGTGGTGCTTCGCGGCTACGGATCGATGGCCGCCGAGCTCGCCGGAGCTCAGTGGAACGAGGGCGACGTCTTCTGTTCCGTCGTGCGTCGCGTCGCGCTGCCCGACGCGTTCTTCGCCATCGACGGTCTCATCGAGACCTTCCTGACCGTGCTCGACGAGTTCGGCGCGTACCCCGCCGTCATCGCCAAGGAACTGGATCGCTACCTGCCGTTCCTCGCGACGACCAAGGTGCTCATGGCCGCCGTACGTGCAGGCGTCGGCCGCGAGACCGCGCACGAGGCGATCAAGGAACACGCCGTCGCCGTCGCGTTGGCCATGCGTGAGCAGGGACTCGAGCCCGACCTGCTGGATCGCCTGGCCGCCGACGACCGCCTGCCGCTCGACCGCGCTGCACTCGATGCGGCGCTGGCCGACAAGACGGCCTTTGTCGGCGCTGCGGACGCTCAGGTCAGTGCGGTCGTCTCGGCCGTGGAGCGGCTGATCGCGAAGTTCCCGGCCGGTGCGGCCTACAGCCCGTCGCCGATTCTCTGAGTTCTCTGTTGTGAGTGGAAACTCGTAGTGGGCTACGAGTTTCCACTCACATCAGGACGTCGGGCAGGTCTGCGACGGAATCGATCACGTGATCGGGTTCCATCGCGAATTCGTCGGTGATGCGTCGATCCAGCACGTCCTGACGGAACTTTCCGGTGCGCACCAGAACACCGGTCATGCCGACGACCTGGGCGGCGAGGACGTCGTTGTCGAGGTCGTCGCCGACCATGACGACGTCGTCCGGGTCGACGCCCATCCGCTCGGACGCCGTGCGGAAGCCCAGGGGAGCGGGCTTGCCGATGGCTTTCGCGGCGTGTCCGGACGCTTGCTCCATCCCGGCGAGGTACATGCCGGTGTCGATGCGCAACCCGCCACCGGTACTCCACATCAACGATCGATGCATCGCGACGACGGGAATGCCGCGACACAGCCAGTCGTAGACGCGACTGAGCCGCTCGTGCGTGAACTCCGGGCCGGCACCGCCGACGACCACGACATCCGGATCCCCGGACGACTCGTCGACGAATTCGATGCCCGGCATATCGGCCGCGATCTCGCCGTTGTTGATCATGACCACCCGGGCATCCGGGTAGTTCTCGCGTAGATGATCCGCGGTGAGCGACGCGGCGGTGACGATCTCGTCGGAATGGACGTCGAGTCCGACGTCGCGCAATGCCGCCGCTATCTGCTCGCGCGTCTTCGAGGTCGTGTTGGTCAGGAACGCGCGGGCAATGTCGTTGTTGTCCAGGTACTTCAGCGTCGCGGCTGCTCCGGGTACCGCCTGCCACGACGTGACGAGTACGCCGTCGATGTCGAAGAGAACCCCGCCGATGCTCATCGGCAAACAGTAGTCGGGTCGAGTCAGTCGTGCAGTTTCAGCAGTCGCGGTGTCGTTCGTGCAGTCAGCGCTCGCGCCTAGGCTCGATGCCGTGAACCCCTACACGATTTTCTCCGAGATCATTGCCGGGACCGCCGAGGCGTCGCGCGTCCACGAGGACGACACCGCGATCGCGTTCATGGACATCAGGCCTCTCACCACCGGGCACGTGCTCGTGGTGCCCAAGCAGCAGTATCGGACGCTGGCCGAGTTGCCGCCCGAGGTCGGTGCGCATCTGTTCGTAATCGGGCAGAAGGTGGCAGCCGCTGTGCGAGCGAGCAATCCGCGCGTTGCGGGTGTCAATCTGTTCCTCGCCGACGGCACGGTGGCAGGCCAGGAAATCTTTCACGTGCATCTGCACGTCATCCCGCGCATGATCGGCGACGGCTTCGGCCTGCGGGCTCGGCCGTCGTCGCCGCATCGATCCGAACTCGACCGACTGGCGGCGGAGATCGCGGCCGCGCTTACTCGGCAGTGACCTTCTGCGCCTTGGACAGTGCGTCGGCGTAGACGTCGATGGTGTTGGTGTAGCGGCTGTAGCTCTTGTTGGCGCCGTAGTCCCACAGCACCATCTGTTGCTTCTCGACGGCGGAGATGGTGTCGAAGCCGGGGTAACGGCTCGGGATGTCGGCAAGCTTCACGTCGGATGCGTTGGCAACGTCGTGGTAGACGAACGCGACATCGGCATCGACACTCGACACGTTCTCCCAGGACACCTTCTTCCAGTAACCGTCGTCGGTGCCGTCGGGGGTGTACATCTTCAGGCCCCAGCTTTCGTAGTCGCTGAAGTCGGGATCCGCCGACGGATCGAGTACGTAGGCGACGTCGAGTGGCCAGACGCCGACTCCGGTGAGGTCCTGACGTTCGGACGCAACCTTCTTGAAGTTGGTGACAGCAGCGTCGTTGTCGGACTTGATGTCTGCCAGTTGTGGGGTGTCGAGGTCGACGCCGAGCGACGACGCCAACCCGGCGTAGTTCTCGATGGTCTTCGCGGTCGACGTCGTGTCCAAGGTGACCCCCAGGGTGGGAGCGATCCGATCGATCGTGTCGGCCTTGGACGAATCGGCCGTCGTGGTCAACTTGCCGAACTGGCCGAATCTCGGGTTGAACTCACCGATGACGAGATCCGGGTCCAGGCTGGCGGCTTTCTCGAAATCGAAGGTGCCCCAGGTCTCGCCGACCGATTCGATGCCCGTCAGATCGGAGCAACTCAGAATCGGGCTGGTGCCCATCGGCGTTGTCGACCAGATGGCGATCGGCTTGATTCCGTACGACATCAGCGCAGCGGCGGATTCCTCGTCGGCGATGATTCTGGTCGGTTGTGCATCGAGGGACACGGTCCGTCCGCGGCCGTCGGTGTACGTGAACGGTCCGGACGCTCGGTCGACCGAATCGACGCGGTCGTTCGCACTGCACGCGGCGGGGTTCGCGTTCAGGTCGACGGTCTGGGTGCCGGCGTCGTCGCTGCCGGTGGTGCCACTGCTGCACGCGGCAGCGGCGAGAAGCACGAGAACCGCGATGCCTCCGGTGAGGGCGCGGGGTGCGGAGCCGAATCTGCCCGAAGTCGGTGTCACGTGTCTGCTTTCGTCGAGGCCGAGATGGCCGATGTCGAGTGGAGCGCCGTTCTTCCTGGTGTCGAGGTAGGGGCCGAGGGCACCCTCCTCGCGGTGGCCCACAGATGCTAGCCTCCTCAGGGTCGACTAAGCGAGGGTAGCCTTTCCTTATGGACGGGCTCTGGATATCGCCTGGTCGCGCGCATACGCAACACAGTCGATCGAAGGGGACTCACCGGATGGATCAGCGGGGAATCGGACGGGACGAACTGCGGGCGGTGGTTGCAGAACTGATCGGTGCGGAACCCGGGGCTGTGTCGATGGACGCGGATCTGTTCGAGCTCGGTCTCGAATCGATCGTTCTGATGCGGTTGGTCGGGAGATTCCGCAAGCAGGGGTCGACGGTGACGTTTGCCGAGCTCGCTGCGCAGCCGAACATTTCTGCCTGGTCCGAACTGATCGGTGGTTCGGCCGAATCGAGTTCCCGAAACCCCGAGCGGCAATCGACTCTGGTCGAACCGGACACGTCGGAGTTCGATCTCGCACTGTTGCAGCACGCCTACTGGATCGGGCGCAGTGCCGAGCAGCGGTTCGGCGGGGTCGCACCGCACCTCTACACCGAATTCGACGGCGAGGCAGTGGATCCCGATCGACTACGTGCGGCGCTCGATGCCGTCGCGCAACGGCACGAGATGTTGCGGGCCCGGATTTCGGACAACGGACAGCAGCGCATCGAACCGACCTCGGGGTGGCGCGGGTTGACGGTCCACGACCTACGATCCGAGTCCGACCCGACCGACCGCCTCGAAGAAACGCGGCTCCGTCTGACCCACCAGATGCTCGATATCGAAGCGGGCGAGATGTTCTCGGCCGATCTGTCGCTCCTGCCGAACGGTCGCACGCGTCTGCACCTGGACATCGACATGATCGCCGGCGACGCAGTGAGTTTCCGTATTCTGGTTGCAGACCTGGCGCGGGCCTACGACGGCGATCCCCTCCGGGCAATCGAGTACAGCTATTCGCGGTACCTCGCCGATCGCCCGATCGATCGACGCAGCGCCCGTGCTCAGGCCGAACGCTACTGGTCCGAGCGCGTCGACTCACTGCCCGGTGCGCCGACTCTTCCGTTGCTGGAACATGATTCGGGCGCTCCGGTAGCGTTGCGTCGGGCATTTCATCTCGACTCCGCGGCATACGGCGATCTCCAGACGCACGCCAGAGCCCACGGAGTCACCCCGGCGGTGGCAGTGGCCACGGCGTTCGCCGAGGTGATCGGTGCCTGGTCTCGTGAACAACGGTTTCTGCTCAACGTGCCCATGTTCGATCGCGCTCCGACGCATCCCGACGTCGAGAATCTCATCGGTGACTTCTCGTCGTCGGTCATGCTGGAAGTCGATCTGAGCGAGCCGCTCTCGTTCGTCGAACGTTCCCGTCGGATCCGGTCCCGACTGCACGAAGACGCCTCGCACGCCGACTATTCCGGAGTCGAGGTGCTACGCGACCTCGGCCGCCGTCGAGGAGAGCCGGTGCTGGCTCCCGTCGTCTTCACGAGCGCGCTCGGTTTGGGCGAGTTGTTCGACGCTCGCGCGCGGCAGGTCTTCGGTGATCCGGTGTGGATCATGTCGCAGGGGCCGCAGGTGGTTCTCGACGCGCAGATCACCGAACTCGACGGTGGCGTGTTGGTCAACTGGGACATACGCGAGAACGAGTTCCTCCCAGGAGTTCCCGACGCGATGTTCGACGCGTTCGAGACGCTGGTTCGCGCACTCGTGGTCGACGGTGACTCCGTGTGGGCGGAGCCTGTGGGTCAGCTGGTTCCACCGCGTCAGCTGATGTCGCGAACTCCGGCAGCCGATGTACCCCGAACGGACGCATCGCAGTCGGCCGGGAACGAGACTCTGCACCGCGCCTTCTTCGATCGCGCGTCGCAGCATCCCGACGCGCTGGCGCTCGAGTGGGGCGAGAACGGGTCGATGACGTACGGAGACCTACGAGATCGTGCTCTGAAAGTAGCTGCTGCGCTGACCGATCGCGGCGTGGGGGTGGGCGACACGGTGGGGGTGACGCTGCCGAAGGGGCCCGATCAAGTGGTCGCAGTTCTCGGTGTGCTCGCCGCGGGCGGGGTGTACGTACCGATCGGCGTCGACCAACCGTCGAGCCGTGCTGCGCTGATCGCCCGAAAAGCGGGGTTCACGGTGACGATCGGCGGGTCGGGCGACGACGGTCTCGCGGTGTCCCACGCGATCCTGAGTGAGCCTCGGCCCGCCCCGCACCTCGGCCCCGACACCGCGCCCGCGTACATGATCTTCACCTCCGGCTCCACGGGTGAACCGAAAGGTGTTGTGGTCTCGCATCGAGCCGCGATGAACACGATCATGGATCTGGTCGAACTTTTCGACCTGAACGAGGGCTACCGTCCATTGTGCCTGTCCGAGTTGGACTTCGACCTGTGCACGTTCGACCTGTTCTCGGTGTTCGCGGCCGGCGGTACGGCCGTGCTCATCGAGGAACACGAGCGCAAGGATCCGCAGCGCTGGGCCGCGCTGATTCGTGCGCATCGCGTCACGGTGATCAGCTGCGTGCCCCCGCTGCTGGACATGATCCTGTCCACCGGTGACGATGTGGGCGGTTCGCTCGAGGTCGTCATGCTCGGCGGCGACAAGGTGAGTATCGACCTTTACCGGCGGCTGACGGCGGCGGTTCCCGGATGTCGGTTCGCCGGACTCGGTGGCGCTACGGAAACCGCGATCCACAACAGCATCTGTGAGGTCGTGGACGTCGATCCGAACTGGCGCACGGTCCCGTTCGGGGTGCCGCTCGCGTCGATGGCGCTTCGGGTGGTCGATGCGCGTGGGAACCAGGTGCCGGACTGGGTGCCCGGTGAGTTGTGGGTCGCGGGCGTCGGTCTCGCCGACGGCTATCTGGGCGATCCCGAGCGTACGAACGAGCGCTTCGTCGAGGCCGACCGCTACCGCTGGTACCGCACCGGAGACCTGGTTCGGTACTGCCCCGGCTCGATGGCCGAGACCGGCTCCATGGTCGAATTCGTGGGCCGTGTGGACAACCAGATCAAGATCAACGGATTTCGGATCGAACTCGGAGAGATCGAAGCGGCACTCACCGCGGATCACGAGGTGGCCAGTGCCGCAGCCGTTGTCGACCGCACCGCAGCTCCGATCCTGCTGGCCGCCGTGGTGCCGACCGATCGAGACGCGGATCCCCGTGAGACGGTAGCGGCCGTGAGGGCCAGGGCCGCCGAGCGTCTCCCAGCGCACATGGTGCCGGAGCAGATCGTGACGGTCTCCGCGCTGCCGCTGACCGTCAACGGCAAGATCGACTCCGCTGCCGTCGTCCGGCTGTGTCGCGCAGCGGGAGAAAGCGAACGGGTCGATGCCCGGATTGCGCCCAGAACTCACCTCGAAAGCGCCCTCGCCCTGATCTGGCAGAAGGTACTCGGCGTCGACGGCATCGGTGTGACGGACACGCTCTTCGCGCTCGGCGGCGATTCCGTCCTGGCGACGACCATCGTCGCCCGCATTCGCGAGTCCTTCGACATCACGTCGGTCACCGTGCGCATGATGTTCGCGGCACCCACCGTGGCCGGGCTCGCGGACCGGATGATCGGCGCAGAAGGTGACGCAGAATTCCTCGAGGCCACCGCCGAGATCTTCCTGTCGGTCGAAGCGATGTCGAAGGACGAACTGTCGGCCGCGCTCGAACACCATTCCTGACCCGCTTCGCATTCCCGGAGGACGAGAATCCATGGTGCAGAACATGACCGAACTTGCCGAGCCGGACGCCGACGTCGACGCTTTCGTACCGTTCGGCGACGAGCGTGCCCGCAGGTACCTCGACGCCGGGTTGTGGCGAGGTGAAACCCTTCCGGAGGTGTTCGCAACGTGGGCGACGCAGTTCGGCCCTTCGAGGGCGGTCGTCGACGATCGCACGGAGCTGAGGTACGACGAGCTGCTTCGACGAGTGCGGAGCGTCGCAGCCGGATTCGCCGATCGCGGCATCGAACCGGGCGACCGGGTGGTCGTGCAATTGCCGAACTCCGTGAACTTTGCGGTCGTGCTGTTCGCATTGCTCGAATGCGGAGCGATCCCGGTGCTGACGCTGCCTGCACATCGCCGACGCGAGATCACCCATCTCGCCGCCACCGCATCGGCGGTGGCGTACGTGATCTCCGATCGGGACGGCGACTTCGACTATTGCGAACTCGCCGATGAGGTCCTCGCGTCGGTGACGAGTGTTCGGCACGTCTTCGTCGACAGTTCCCGACCCGAATCGAACGGCGGCGGGTCCCATACCTCTCTGTCCGCGGTGGCCGGGGTGCCCCGACAGTTTCCGCGCGCCCGGCCGACCGATCCTGCCTTACTGCTGGTCTCCGGTGGCACGACGGGATTGCCCAAGCTGATTGCCCGTACACACAACGATTACGAATACAACGCCAGGGCCAGTGCGGAGGTCTGCGATCTCGGGCCCGAGGACGTGTATCTCGCCGTTCTCCCTGCCGCACACAACTTTCCGCTCGCATGCCCCGGGCTGCTCGGTGCCCTCGGGGTAGGGGCAACGGTGGTGTTCTCCGGCAGTGCCAGCCCAGACCACGCGTTCGCGCTGATCGAGAGATATCGCGTGACGATCACGGCGCTGGTTCCGACGTTGACTCATCTGTGGTGCGAGGCAACGGAATGGGAGGATGCCAACCTGTCCAGCTTGCGGTTGCTGCAGGTCGGGGGAGCGAAGCTGGCACCTGAGGTCGCCAAGCTGGTCGAGCCCGCGCTCGGATGCCGGCTGCAGCAGGTGTTCGGCATGGCCGAAGGACTACTGAACTACACCCGAGCCGAGGACAGCCCGGAACTGGTGATCGGAACGCAAGGCAGGCCGTTGTCCCATCTGGACGAGGTGCGCGTCGTCGATGCGGACGGAAACGATGTATCGCCCGGGGAAGTCGGTGAATTGCTGACGCGGGGCCCCTACACCATCAATGGCTATTATTCTGCGGCAGAACATAATACGACTGCCATCACCCCTGATGGGTTCTATCGCAGTGGGGATCAGGTGCGCGAGCTCGAGTCCGGCCATCTCGTCGTCACCGGTCGCATCAAGGACGTGATCACCCGAAACGGCGAGAACGTCGCGGCCGACGAGCTCGAAGACCTGCTGCTCACCCATCCTGCAGTAGCGCGGGTCGCGGTGATCGGGGTGCCCGATGCCGCTGTGGGCGAAAGTGTCTGCGCAGTCGTGGTGCCGAACGGAAGCGGTCCGACCGTCGCCGACGTGCGGGCCTTCCTGACGGCGGCCGGCTGCGCCGGATTCAAACTGCCCGATCGCGTGGTGACACGAACATCGCTGCCCGTCACCGCCATCGGCAAAGTGGACAAGTCCTTGCTCGTCACACAGTGCACGCAACAGCAGCCGACTCGATGAAGGAACCCATGGATCTCGACGACGTCAGACGTAGGTTGGTGCAGGAGCGGTTGCGGCGTGCCCGAGGCGACGAGGCCGCACCCGAGGCGAGCCGCGGCCCACTCGCGGACGTCGAATCCGCCGAATTCGATTCGTTGAGGGAGCAATTCGGATCCATCGACGACGTCTGGCCACTGTCACCACTGCAGCTCGGGCTCGTCTTCCAGGTAGGTGTCGACGCCGATGCCACCGAGCTGTACACCGTCCGCACCGTCGTCGAGGTCGACCGCGTCCTCGACGACGACAGGATCAGGCGAGCTCTGCAATCGGTCGTCGATACCACCGCGGCGATGCGGACGGCCTTCGTGACGCCGGACGACACCGCGCCGGCCCAGGTCCTACTCTCTGCGGTGCAGGCACCGTTGACGGTGGTGGATCTCCGTGCGTGCCCGGCGAGCGAGGTGGACGATCGATGGAGCCGGATTCTCGCGGACGACCGGGCGCTCTCGTTCGACATCGCTGCGCCGCCACTGTTTCGGGTCACCCTGGTGCACCTTCCCGGAGGGGTCGACCGACTGTTGACCACCTACTGGTTCGGGTGCTTCGACGGCGGATCCTCGGCACTGCTCGTGGCTCGAGTCCTGGAGCAGCACGACGAGAACGGCACGCCCGTTCCGCCGGACCACGGCTACCGTGAGTATCTGCGTTGGCTGGCTTCTCGCGACCGTGCCGAGTCCGAGCAGGCGTGGCAGCGGTACTTCGGCGATATCGACAGCCCGACCTCGGTGGCTGCGGAGGCCACCCGCGGGGACGGTTCACCCCGCAGGATCGAACGCAGAGTGACGGCAGCGGTGTCCGGCGCGCTGGATCTGCACGCACGTCGATCCGGTTCGACTCTGTTCACGGTTCTCGCAGCGGCCTGGGCGAGTGTGTTGATGCGTGTGGTGGGGCGGTCCGATGTGGTGTTCGGTACCGCCGTCGCCGGTCGGCCCATGGATGTGGCCGGTTCCGACACCGCGATCGGCGCGTTCATCAGCACGGTGCCGATCCGGGTGACGGCAGGTGGATTCGATTCGGTCACCGATGTGGCTGCGCGCGTGCAGGATCAGCGTCTCGACCTGATGCCGCACGACACCCTCGGTCTCGGTGGAATTCAGCAGGCCATCGGTGCGGGGGCTCTGTTCGACACCCTGCTCGTCCTGCGTAACGCTGCCGGGCCTGCGGGACGACAAGAATCGACGTCGGCGGGGAACGAGCGCCGCGTGCGACACATCTCGACCGTCGATGGGTCCGAGTTCCCGGTGTCCATCGCAGTGGATCCCGGCGATGAACTGAACCTGTCGGTGACGTATCTACCCGATTCTGTGGACGACGAGCGTGCCCGATCGCTGCTCGACTCGTTCGCATCGGCACTCGATACCGTTGCAGCGCAGCCCGATCTGCCGATCTCGCGCTGGCCGTCTGCCCCGGGCGACATGCCGAGTGTCGTCGAGAACGAGTTCGACGGCCGATCGGAACGACTGCAGGACAACACGATCGCCGAATTGCTCGCCGCACGCGCCGCGGCCGTTCCCGACGACATCGCGTTGGTGTTCGGAGACCGGCGGCTGACCTTCGGCGACCTCGACCGGCGGGTGAACGCCTGCGCACTGGCGCTGCTTCGCCGGGGTGCCGCTCCCGAACGCATCGTGGCCCTCGCTCTGCCGAGATCGGTGGAGATGGTGGTGGCCCTGTTCGCGGTGCTGCGTACCGGTGCCGCGTACCTGCCCCTCGAACTCGACTATCCGACAGAGCGTCTCGACGTCATGTTGGCCGACGCGCAACCGGCCGTTCTGGTGACGACGGTGGACACGGAGAGCCGGGGATTGGCCACCACCGCCACACGGATGGTCGTCGACTCCCCTGAGGTCGTAACAGAGTTGGCGTACGACATCGACGCGTCGGAAGTCGAGGCGGCCACAGCGTCGGTCGGTTTTGCGTCCGGCACCGTCGGCCGACTCGAGCACCCCGCCTACGTCATCTACACCTCCGGCTCGACCGGAACACCGAAGGGCGTCGTCACTCCGTATCGCGGTCTGACGAACATGCAGATCAATCACCGGAACGAGATCTTCGCTCCCACCGTCGCCGTGGCAGGAGACCGCACCCTGCGGATCGCACACACGGTGTCGTTCTCCTTCGACATGTCGTGGGAGGAGTTGCTGTGGCTCGTCGAAGGTCACGAGGTACACATCTGCGACGAGGAATTACGCCGCGACGGTGAGGCATTGGCTCACTACTGCGAGCAGAACAGAATCGACGTGGTCAACGTGACGCCCACGTATGCCGGACATCTGCTCGATCTCGGACTGTTGGACGAACGCGACGGACATCGAATTCCCCTGGTCTTGCTGGGTGGTGAGGCGGTACCGGATGCACTGTGGAGTCGGCTCGACGGCATCGGCTACAACCTGTACGGGCCTACCGAGTACACGATCAACGCGCTCGGTACCGGAACAAGGGACAGCGTCGGGCCGTCCATCGGTTCGCCGATCCTGGGCACACGTGCGTCCGTCCTGGACCAGTGGCTACGGCCGGTCCCGATCGGTTCGGTGGGGGAGTTGTACCTCTCCGGTGTCGGTCTTGCGCGGGGCTATGTGAACCGATTCGGCGACACGGCAACGAGATTCGTGGCCGACCCCTTGACTCCGGGCGCACGGATGTACCGCACCGGTGATCTGGTTCGCATTCGAGCCGACGGTCTGTTCGACTACCTCGGTCGCGCGGACGACCAGGTGAAGATTCGCGGCTATCGAGTGGAGACCGCAGAGGTCGAACGCGCCGTGGCCGCATGCGAGGGTGTGGTGGGCGCGGTGGTGCGTACGGTGCAGATCGGGAGTGGTACTCGCGCCCTGGCCGCATACATCGTTCCTCGCGACGGCGGTACGACCGACACGTCCGTGCTGTTCGGTTCCATTCGAGACCGGCTGGCAGCGACGTTGCCCGAGTACATGGTGCCGACGTTGTTCGCTGCCCTGGAACGCATTCCGATGACGATCAACGGCAAGCTCGATGTGCGGGCTCTTCCGACCGTCGACGCCGTGGGCGGAGGCACGTTCGTACCGGCCCGAACGCCGGTGGAAACGATGTTGTGCGAGATCGTCGCGGCGGTTCTGGGTGTCGGACGCGTGGGGATCGACGACGACTTCTTCGCGCTCGGCGGCGACAGCATCACCTGCCTGGCCGTGGCATCGCGGGCGCGAAAGGCCTCGATTCCGCTGGCACCGCGTGAGGTGATGCGCAAGCGGACGGTGCGAATGTTCGGGGCGGAGCTCACACCGGACGCCGACGCACGCCCCGCTGTCCACGCCGCCGCCACGGTGGAACTGTCCCAGGACGAGCTCGACGAATTCGAAAGCAGTATGTGAGCAGACATGACGACCGATACCGCGGCCACGTCGCAGTCCAAGATCGCCGCCGTACTCCCACTCACCGCACTGCAGGTCGGGATGTACCTGCAATCGACGCTCGCCGAGCGAGCGCAGGATCCGTACCTGTCACAGACGGTGCTCGACCTGTCCGCCGCGGTGGATCGCGGCCGGCTCGATCGTGCCCTCGAACTGCTGTTGGATCGCTACCCGAACATCAGAGCGCTGCTGCGGCAACGCCGTAACGGTGATCTGGTCTGGGTGGTACCGCGCGCGTCGACGCCGGTCGTGACGGCCGTCGACGACGAGTGGGATGATCATCTCCGACGAGACCGCTCGGCCGGGTTCGCGTTCTTCGAGCAGCCGCTCATTCGCTTCTCCTACTCCACTTCTGCGCGCGCCCCGCGAGTTCTGCTCACCTACCATCACGCGCTGATGGACGGGTGGTCCGAGGCCATCTTCGTCAGGGAGCTGATCGCTCTCTACGAATCGGGCGAGGGGGCGCGGTTGCCGCCTGCACCCGACTTCGGCGATTATCTCGCGTGGACAGCGTTGCAGGACAACGTCACTGCGCGTCAGCGGTGGGCCGACTACCTCGACGGGTTCGAGTCCGCGACTCTCGTTGCCGGGGACCGAGCGAATGGGTCCAGCGCGGGCACGCGCTCGCGCCTGGACGTCGATATCGACGATGCGTTGGCCCAGCGGGTGTCCGAATACGCGCGTCGTACCGGCGTGACCACGAACGTCGTCGTGCAGACAGCCTGGGCGGCGATGCTGTCGGCGAGAACCGGTTCCGACGATGTGGCCTTCGGGATGGCGACGTCGCTGCGGCCGTTCGATCTCGATGGTGCCGAGGCGATGGTGGGTTTGCTGCTCAACACCGTGCCTGTCCGCCTGCGGTGGAACTCGGCTGCAACGGCGACCGAGATGCTCGCACGCGTGCAGGCAGACCACCTCGACCTGGACGAGTATCGGTTCCTCGGGCTGTCCGACATCGCCGGAACAGTCGGCGGCGGAGAGCTGTTCGACACCATAGTCGTGTACCAGAACTATCCCGCACCGATGCCCGAGACGAGCGGGACCGTCGACGAGATCACGGTGCTGGGTGCGCACATGAGCTTCCCGATGGCGTTGATCGTGGGCCCCGATCCTGCTCTGTGGGCGTTCGTACTGCACGACGAGGCCGCTGTCGGCCGGCGGCAGGCCGCCATGTACGCCGAGACGTTCGTCGAGATGCTCGATCGGATGACGACAGTGTCGGACATCGACGTCACTCGACTGGTGGCCGCCCCGCATGGACAGGGGCGCAGCGTCGGACCGGACCGAACCGTGGTGCCGATCGAGACCGCTCTGGCAGCGCGCTTCGAGCAGTCCCGCGATGACGTGGCACTGCTGATCGGCGGCGAGCACATCACGTTCGGGCAGTTGACCACGCGGGTCGGACAGGTGTCCGCACTGCTGCGTGTGCACCACATCGGTGTCGAAAGCCGCGTCGCTGTTGCGGTGAGCAGAGGTCTCGACATGGTGGCGGCGCTGTTGGCGACCATCGACGTCGGCGCAGCGTTCGTACCCGTCGACATTCGCTACCCGCGTGAGCGGATCGAACTGATCCTGTCCGATTCCGGGCACGACCTGCTGTTGATCGACGATGCGACCCCCGCGGCACTGACGGATATGGAGACTGCGGTCCGCGTCGATACCGTTGTACGACAACAGGACTGGACGCCGCCGTTCGGTCGCAGCGTCCCGGGTGAGTGCGCGGCCTATCTCGTGTACACGTCGGGTTCGACCGGAACGCCCAAGGGTGTGGTCGGCACCAGGAACGCGTTGGCCAACCGGCTGCAGTGGGCGGTGACGCGGTGGGGCAGACCGGGCAGCCGAGTTGCCAAGAGTTCGCTGGCGTTCATCGACGGCGCGACGGAGTTGCTCACCGGCATTCTCGCGGGCCAACGTGTGGTACTCGCGCAGGATCACCAGTACGGCGATTCGGGTGCCGTGGCCTCGCTCATCGGACGGTCCGGTGCCGAACAGGTCACCGCCATCGGTTCTCTGGCTGCCGCGCTGGCCGCTGCGGCGCCGTCGGACTGCGCTTCGGTGACCGGTTGGATACTCAGCGGAGAACCGTTGACCGACCACATGATCGACGTGATCCGAGCGGTGACGCCGGACGCCACGATCGACAATTCCTACGGATCCTCCGAAGTCGCAGGCGACGTCGCCGTGCAGCGGGTCGACGGCGACCCTGCGGTCATCGGAACCTCGGTGGACAACACCACACTGCGGCTGCTCGACTCTCGGCTACGCCCGGTTCGGAACGCCGTTCCTGCCGACCTGTACGTGTCGGGCGTGCAGCTCGCCCGCGGATACTCCGGGAAACCGGCCGAGACCGCGACTCGCTTCGTCGCAGATCCCGGCGGCGATGGCGCGCGAATGTACCGCACCGGGGACCGTGCCCGTCTCGTCGACGGCGTCCTGGTATTTCTGGGTCGAGACGATCGTCAGGTCAAGATCAGAGGCCATCGCGTCGAACTGGGTGAGGTCGAAAGTTGGACGGCCAGTGACCCTTCGGTCGACGAGTGCGCCGTGGTCGCTGTGTCCGACGGTGACGGCGTCGGTGTGCTGGTGGCCTACGTGACTCCCGACTCGGTCGACACCGCGTCGGTGCGGGAGGCGCTTCGTCGCCGGGTTCCCGACTATCTGGTGCCCGCATTCTGGGTGGCCGTCGACAGTATTCCCAGAACCCCCAATGGCAAGGCCGATCGAAAAGTTCTGCAGGAGCGCGGAATACCCGACGGTGGTCCCAGCCGATCGCGACCGGCTGCATCCGAGGACGAGCGAGCACTCGCGGCGCTGTTCGCAGACACCACCCGTGCGGAGAGCGCCCAGTCCATCGGCGTCGACGACGACTTCTTCTCGCTCGGCGGCGACAGCATCACCGCTATCACCCTCGTCCATCACGCGCGCACCGCCGGACTTCCGATCACCACCGCAGACGTCTTCGAGTGTCGAACGGTCGCAGGGCTGGTGGAGCGGGGCCGAAGCGCCCGGGCCGTTGCGATCGTCGACCGGCCCGACAGTTCGGCAGCGCTGCTGACCGATGCCGATGTAGCCGAATTGGGCTCTCATGGAATCGATCCAGAGGCAGCTCGCCCGGCCACTCCGCTGCAGCGGGGCTTGGCATTCCAGTCCGTAGCCTCGGGCGACGGAGTGGAGGAAATCTACGTCATCGCCACCGAATTCGAGGTGCACGGGCTGCTGGATCCGCGACGTCTCGGGGGCGCACTCGACGCGCTCCTCGACCGTCATCCAGCGCTGCGCTCGCGCTTTCTGACGTTGAGCACCGGGACGACCGTCGCGATCCGCGATACGGGTCGAGTCGTACTCCGCCGTCATGTCGTCGACGATCCGACATCGCCTACCGCCCGTGACCTGATCGACCAGGACAGGCGTGCGTTCGACATAGAGCAGGACTCGCTCGTCCGAATTCTGCTGCTGGACTGCGGGAACGATCGTCACCGGGTGGTGCTGACCGTCCACCATCTTCTCGTGGACGGGTGGTCCATGGGCACTGTGGGCACCGAGCTGTTCAAGCTCTACCGAGGCCTGGCACTGCCGGAACCTGCGCGGTTCGACGACTACCTGCGGTGGCTCGCGGGCCGCGACGACTCGTCCGTCGACGCGTGGCGTCGCGCGCTCGGCGCGGACGTGGCACCGACGATGGTGGCAGCGTCGGCGTCGGCATCGGCATCGTCGTCGGTACGTTCCGAGGCGCACGAGATCGACCTCGAGTGGAGTGCGCAGGACACCGCTCGGCTCATCGAGTCGGCGCGTCGTCGATCGTCGACGCTGAGCGAACTGGTCGATGCAGCATGGGCCGTGGTGCTCTCGGCATTCACGGATTCTCCGTCGGTCGTGTTCGGCTCGACGGTTTCGGGGCGTCCCACCGACCTCGATCGTGTCGCAGACATGGTCGGACTGTTCATCAACACCGTTCCCGTCCGTGTCGACGTCGGACCCGATGCACGTCTGTCGACCGTGCTCGCTGGTCTGCGGGACTTCTCGATCGCCGTGGCTCCGCATCATCACGTGGGCCTGGCAGACATTCAGAAGGCCGTCGGACGGGGAACGCTGTTCGACACACTCGTGGTGTTCGAGAACTTCGCTGCTGCAGACACTTCGGGTGTCGATGCCGAGAACTTCTCGGTGTCGGTCGCCGGATTCCACACAGTGACGCACTACCCGCTCGTGTTGACGGTCCATCCGGGCGAACGGATGCGGCTGGTGGTCGAATACCGCAGCGACTCGGTGCCCGTGGCTCGCGCCCGCGCAGTGGCGTCCGCACTGACCTCGGTGTTGGGTGCGTTCGCCGACGAAGGCGACCCGCCGATCGCCGCACTGTCTCTCGTCGACGAGACGACGACTCGGATTCTCCGCACCGAGTACGCCGGCTCGCAGCGTCGGTATCCGGACGGGACGATGGTGGACCTGTTCGCCGACCGCGTCGCGTTGCAACCGGACACCGTTGCTGTTGCAGACGCCGCCACGGCTCTGACGTTCGCCGAGCTCGATCGCGTCTCCAATCGAATTGCGCGATGGCTCCTCGGTTTCGGTGTCGGCGCGGAAGATATCGTGGCCGTCGAGGCCCCACGAACCGTGACGACGATGGCGACGATCCTCGGGGTCATGAAGTCCGGGGCCGCCTACCTCCCGATCGACCCGAACTGGCCCACCGAACGCGCGCGGCAGATTCTCGACGATGCGCAGCCGGTGATCACGGTGACGGCATCGGCGGTCGAGGCCCTGACGCCGTCGTCGACGGACAGGATTGCCGTCACCGATTCCGAGCGTCGGTCCGCATTGCATCCCGACCACCCGGTGTACTTCATCTACACCTCCGGTACGACCGGTGTGCCCAAGGGAGTCTCGGTACCGCACCGAGGACTGGCGAATCTCTATCACTCCCATCGCGAGAGCGTGCATCTGCCGACGGCGGCGCGCGCGGGCACGGACGCTCTGAACGTGGCGCATGCCTGGTCGATGGCCTTCGACGCATCCTGGCAACCGCAGTTGTGGATGTTCGGCGGGCACACAGTACATCTCATCGATCCCGAGGTCGTTCTCGACCCGAGAGAACTCACCGAGCGACTGCGAACGCTGTCGGTGGATTTCATCGAGGTCGTACCCTCGTTGCTCGAACAGATGATGCGGTCGGGATCGATCGACACACTCACGTCGGTCGGGGTCGGCGGCGAGGCGGTATCGGTCGACTTGTGGAACAGGTTGCGCGCGAACGAATCTGTGGTCGCCTACAACTTCTACGGACCCACCGAGGCCACCGTCGATGCGGTGTTCACATCGACGGATCTTTCGCCCGAGCCTGTGATCGGTAGGCCGGTGACCAACCTGAAGGCATACGTGTTGGACGCCTGTCTTCGGCTTGCGCCTCCCGGGGCGCTCGGCGAGCTCTATCTGGCCGGGCCGGGCGTGGTGCGCGGGTATCGCAACGTGCCGGGGCGCACCGCGCACCGCTTCGTTGCCGATCCCTTCGCCGCGGACGGTACTCGGCTCTATCGGACCGGGGATCTCGTGTCGTGGACCGAATCCGGCACATTGAGGTATGCCGGTCGCTCGGACGACCAGGTCAAGATCCGCGGGCATCGCGTCGAAGTGGGGGAAGTCGAAAGTCGATTGCGAGAGATCGATGCCGTCGCAGACGCGCGGGTGCTGGTGCATACGTCGGGTATCGCTACCGGGCAGGCGACCCTCGCTGGATACGTCGTTGCTGCGCCGGGACGGACGATCGACGTGAGCGCCGTGCGCGCGGGTCTGGGCGAACTCCTTCCGTCGTACATGGTTCCATCGTCGGTGACCGTGCTCGATGCGTTCCCTGTGCTGCCGAACGGAAAGCTCGATGCGGCCGCGTTACCCGACCCCGTCCTGACTCTCGGTTCCGGGCGCGCGCCGCGCACCGACGTCGAGCGGGAGATATGCCGCGCAGTAGCCGCTGTGCTGCATGTGCCGGAGGTCTCCGCGGACGACGACTTCTTCGATCTCGGGGGCGACAGCATCATGGCCATGGAGTTGTCGGCGCGGCTGCGGACGGTGGGCATGGCGGTCTCGCCCCGTCACATCGTCGCTCGGCGCACGCCGGAAGCACTTGCTCAGCAAGCGGAGTCGGCGCAACCGATGGCCTCCGGCGTCGAGGAACTGTCGCCGTACGGAGAAGTCCCGTTGACACCGATCCTCCGCTGGATGGACAGTCTCGATGGGTCCGTCGACGAGATCTCGCAGGCGGTGTTGCTGGAGGCTCCCGCCGATCTGACCGAGAACTCGCTGATCGAGCTTCTCGATCTCGTGGTGGCCAGGCACCCCATCCTGCATTCGAGTTTCGAGCGTCGTCCCGGCTCCGAGTCCGTGTTCACCGTGTTGCCGGACGGTACTGCCGACGTGGCCGAGTGGGTCCGTACCGAGTATGTGGACGGGCTCACCGAATCGCTGCTCGCAGAACGTGTTGCCGCCCAGTCACGCGCGGCACGTGGTCGGCTCGATCCCCGGATCGGCCGGATGGTCGATGTGGTGTGGCTGCGCCACCACGGTGACACCGACTCCTCGGGTGAGCTCCTGATCACGCTGCATCACCTCGTGGTCGACGGGGTCAGCTGGCGAATACTGCTGCCGGACATCACGACTGCGTGGCAGCAGCGGTTGTCGGCGGATCGCGGCCCGATCGGGCCCTCCATGCGGCAGTGGGCGCACGAGATCCACCGCCTCGCCGGCTCTGCCGAGGTGCTCGCCGATCTGGAGTACTGGACACGCGTCGGCGACGGGGCGGGACGGGTTCCGATGGTGCGTCCGGTCGATCCGTCGATCGATACCGGTGCAGGCGTACGCACCACCACGTTCGCGCTCTCCCCTCAGGAAAGCGCGCGGATTCTCGCCGCAGCCCGCCCGCGGCTCGGGGTGTCCGTCGAACATCTGTTGTTGGGAACGTTCGCGGCCGCGACAGTCGAATGGATGGACAGCGGTGCGGCGGGTCCGCAGTCGTTCGTCGTCGACGTGGAGGGGCACGGGCGGTCGGGAATCGCGTCCGATCGGATGGACGGCTCTTCCGTGGTCGGATGGCTCACGGCTGTGTTCCCGCTCCGCCTGACCGCTGACGCGACCGACCATCGCGCCCTGATGTCGCACCGGTCCGATCCTGTTGCCGCAGAATCGGTTCTGCGTACGATCGCGACGGACGCGGCTAGGTCGAGGGATTCGGTGCCGGGAGACGGGTCGACGTACGGCATGCTGCGGTGGTGCAGCGGTGAGGCGGGTGCGGTGCTGCGGCACATGCCCACGGCCGACATCGAATTCAATTATCTGGGCCGTTTCGACACCGCGAGAGGCGGTCCGTTCGGGGCCAGCCGATTGCGTAGCAGTCTCGACACCACGCCCGGCACCGAGACGCCCTGCGGCTATGCGTTGGTCGTCGACAGCTACGTGCACGAACAGGACGGGTCGTCGGTACTCGGTGTGACGTACACGTGGCCGGCAGGAGTGCTCGACGGTGTGGAGGAACTGGCCGGGCTCTGGCGGGAGGCCCTGTCGGCCGCGTGTCGAATTGTGGAGGACAGGGAGTCCGAGGACGGCCTAATGAGGCAAGGGTAACCTCATTAGTGCTACCTTGTCAGTCGCCTCGCCCGGTCGGGTGTGGACGCAGTCAGTGCGTGGTCGAGTCGAGAGGTTCCGAGGAACGATGAAGGTTCGTACGAAGTGGATGAGGAGCGCCGCGTCGATCGCGCTCGCCGGAGGGCTGACCATCGCCCTCGCCGCCGGATGCAGCAGCGACACCGAGGAGACGCCTGCCGCCGACTCCACGACGTCTGCGCAGGAGTCCGCATTTCCGGTCACGATCGACTCGGCACTCGGATCCGCGACGATCCCCGAGGCGCCGAAGCGGATCGCCACCTGGGGTTGGTCGAACCAGGACGCGATTCTCGCCCTCGGCGTCGTACCCGTTGCGATGCCGACCTTCGACGGTGCCCAGTACGGTGCGGACGACCGCGGCGTTCTGCCGTGGGACGCGAAGGCTCTCGCCGACCTGGGCGGCGACGCGCCGACGCTGCTCTCCGGTGACGGCACCGGAGCGGTTCCGGTCGAGCAGTTCGCTGCCGCCGCACCGGATCTGATCTTCGCGCCGTACTCGGGGTTGAGCCAGGAGGAGTTCGACAAGCTCTCCGACATCGCGCCCGTCGTCGCGTACCCGGACAAGCAGTGGACCACGTCGTGGGAGGACCAGCTGACCATCGCGGGCAAGGCGCTGGGCAAGGAGAAGGAGGCCGCCGACCTGGTTTCCGGAGTCGAGGGCTCGATTGCCGATGCCGCGACGAAGTACTCTGCGCTGCAGGGCAAGACGGTCACCGTCGCGCTGCCCAACGCACCCGGCACCTTCGCCGTCAGCAAGGACAACGACGTACGAGTCGAGTTCCTCGAGCAGCTCGGTCTCGTCAACGAGCCCACCATCCAACAGGCCGACCCGGCCAAGGACCCCGACGCCGTGTACTTCGAGCTCAGCCTCGAACAGGCGTCGTTGCTGAAGTCCGATGTGCTGTTCGTCGTGGCGTACGACAAGGAATCTCTCGCCGGGTTCCTGGCCGAACCCGCCGTGGCCTCGCAGCCCGTACTTTCGCAGGGACGTACCGCCTCCACCGAGGCCCTCAGTGCCGACAAGAACTTCGCGTTCGGTGGCCTGACGGTGCTGACGATCCCGTACATCCTCGACGACGTGGCCTCGGCGCTGAACACTGCCGCCGAGAACGTTCAGGGCTGACAGCACTCGGGCGGCCCACTCGACGCGAGCACAGGCGTATTCACTTTCGAAGACAGGAGCGTGTTCCACCGTGGCAAGGTCCCATCGACTTCAGGTCGTCTTTCCCGAAGTCCTGCGCACGGCAACGGTGATCGAAACACGTCAGCTGGGTTCGGGTATGCGCCGAATCGTGTTGGGTGGGCCGCAGCTGCGCGAGTTCTCGCGCGGCGACTACCGGTTCCCGGCGTTGCGCAGCGAAGGATTCGACGACTTCGTTCGGTTGTTCTTCCCGGCGGAGACCGACGGCACGGTGGTGCTTCCGACCCAGCACGAGCGCACCGTCGAATGGCCGCGTGATCCGCGTCCGGTGACCCGCAACTACACCGTGCGCAGCGTCGATCCCGAGACCGCGCAGGTGACTCTCGACTTCGTCACCCACGACACCGGCATCGCGTCGACGTGGGGTCGGCGTTGCCGCGTCGGCGATTCCATCACCCTGCTCGGACCGGTGCGGTCGGGCCATGCTCCGGCCGATGTCGACTGGGTGTTGCTCGTCGGCGACGAGACCGCGTTACCTGCCATCGCTCGGTATCTCGAAGAGGCATTGCCGGGCCGGCGAATTCGGGTGTTCGTCGAGGTCGCCGACGTCGAGCGAGAGTTGCCGTTGCCGACGGCCGCCGACGCCGAGATCACGTGGGTCCACCGTGACGGCGTCACCGCCGGCACCGGCGACTTGCTCGACAGTGCGGTGCGGGCGGCACCCTGGTGGGACGGAACGGTGTTCGCCTGGGTGGCAGGGGAAGCGACCGCTCTCAAGGGAATCCGTCGGTATCTGCGCGAGGACCGCGGCCTGCCGCCGGAGATGGTCGACGTCACCGGGTACTGGCGTCGCGCCGAGGTTCTGACCCGCGCCGACGATCCCGAGGTGCCCGACCTCAGCGGCGGTGAGTCCGAGCCGTTCGACAGGCTCGCCGAACGTGCGGAAATACTGTCGCCCTTCGCTTTCAGGGCGGCCAACACGTTACGTATCCCGTTGCACGTGTCCCGAGGGGCGTGCTCCGTCGAATCGCTGGCGGAAGCCACCGAGACGGACGCGCGCGCCCTCGCGAAATTCGTGCGCTATCTGCGTGCCGTCGACGTCCTCGCCGAGAACTCCACCGGTGATCTGATTCTCGGCGATATCGGTGAGGCGATGCTCGGCGACGACTGGATCTCGCACTGGCTGGACCTGGACGGGATCGAGGCACGGGTGGAACTGTCGATCACGGGTCTGGTGGACAGCCTGCGGACCGGTACCGCCAGCGCGAGCCTGCTGACCGGCAACACGTTGACCGAAGACCTCGAGGCGTCCCCGCGGCTCGCCGAACTGCATCACAACCACATCGCCGACGAGGCCGCGTTCCTGGGCCCTGCTCTGGTGCAGGACTATTCGTTCGACGGGGTCTCGACCCTGTTGGTGGCGGGGGCAGGATCCGGAGTGGTGCTCGGTTCCGTTCTCTCCCGGTACGACGGAGTATCGGCGGGTGTGCTCGGGTTGCCCAGCGAACTCGACCTGATTCGACGCGACCTCGGGAAATGGCCCGAACTCGAAGGGCGCGTGGTTAATCACCCGCAGAGCGTGATGTCCGAGCCGCATGTGGAGCACGGGAACGGATTAGACGCGTATCTGTTGCTCGAGGTCACCGGACACTATCGAGACGACGATCTCGCACTGCTGTTGCGCAACGCGGCAACAGGATTGGCCGACAACGGAAAATTGGTGGTCGTCGAGCGACTGTCCAACGACGGGTCGTTCAACGAGGACCAGTCGGAATTCGATCTGCTGATGCTCTGCATGCACGGCAGCGGTGTACGAACGAAAGCCGAATTTGCCTGCGTAGCAGCCGATGCCGGCCTCGAGGTCGCGGCGTCGACGCTGGTCGGCTGGGGTATCTCGGTGCTCGATCTACGCCGTGTTCGCTGACACCGAGGAAGCCGTTGTGCTGCCGAGTCGGTTAGGTTAGCGTTCCCTATCGAAGGCGCGCGCCGATGCCGACCGCAGACGTTGCGCGCAATGCGCGGTCACGGACCGATTCACCGTCAGGAGTGCACACACAATGACCGTTGTCGAAGAAACGACGATGGACACGGCCGAGGGGACCGAACTGCAGCGGGGACTGCGTACGGTCGTCGCGTTGGCGGAGTCCGGATTGTTCGACGAGTACGTCGTGTACGAGGACCGGGGACGCTGGGTGTTCGCGGGCGGCGTGGTCGCTCGCATCGTGCTTCGGCCCCACCTCGTGACCACCACCTGGGGGGCCGGAGAACCGACCGAGCGGAGCTGGTCCGGTAACCCGGCAGCGGCTCTGAGCGAGGCGTGCACGGGCCTGACCCGAGAACAGTGGAACGCTTACGGATTCGTCGGTTTCGGGTTCGCGGAGCACCTGCACGACGTCGATCGGTCCACTGCCGCCGGGCGCGACGCCGACGACATCCTCGCGCACCTGGTGGTGCCCCGCGTCGAGGTCCGCTTCGGCCGCGAACACGATGCCGTCGAGGTGACCGGCAGCAACGAGGACCGCGCCTCGGTACTGGCCGCGCTCGACGCGATCGGCGGCGACGAGCTGCCGACCGTGCACGCTCTCGACGTCGGCGGAGATCTCGACGACTACCGCGGCCGCGTCGAACAGGCCGTAACGGAAATCCGACGGGGCGACTACGCCAAGGTCATTCTGTCCCGGAGCGTGCGTATCCCATTCGATCTCGACATGCCGGGCACCTACCGCGCCGGGCGTACGGCGAACACTCCGGCCCGCTCTTTTCTGCTGCATCTCGGCGATCTGCGTGCCGCAGGCTTCAGCCCGGAATTGGTCGCCTCCGTCGACGCACACGGGATCGTCACCACCGAGCCGCTCGCGGGAACGAGAGCGTTCGGACTCGGTTCCGATGCCGACTCGGCAGCGAAGTCCGATCTCGAACAGGATCCGAAAGAGATCACCGAACACGCTGTGTCCGTGCGTACCTCGTTCGAGGAACTCGAATCGATCGCCAGCCCGGGGTCGACGGCCGTCTCGGACTTCATGAGCGTGCGCGAACGGGGAAGTGTCCAACATCTCGCGTCCACCGTGCGCGCACGCCTGCGCGAGGACCTGTCCTGCTGGGATGCCTTCGGTGCCCTGTTTCCGGCCGTCACGGCGTCGGGGATCCCGAAGAAGGAGGCCATCGACGCCATCGGTCGGCTCGACGACTCACCACGCGGCCTGTACTCCGGTGCCGTCGTGAAGGCATCGTCCACGGGAGAATTCGAAGCAGCACTCGTGCTGCGCGCCGTCTACGAGCAGCAGGGTTCCGCATGGCTGCGTGCCGGAGCCGGCATCGTCGGCCAGTCCAAGCCCGAACGTGAATTCGACGAGACCTGCGAGAAGCTCGCCAGCGTTGCCCCATATCTCGTCCGCAAGAAGGAGAACGACGCCTGATGCACCGCACCATGCTGGGTGGAAAGATCCACCGTGCCACTGTCACTCACGCCGATCTGCACTACGTCGGGTCCATCACGATCGATTCGACTCTGATGCAGGCGGCCGATCTGATCGAGGGCGAACAGGTCCACGTCGTCGACATCACCAACGGCGCTCGCTTGGTCACCTACGTGATCGAAGGCCATCCGGGATCCGGCGTGATCGGAATCAACGGTGCCGCGGCCCATCTGGTGTCTCCGGGTGATCTGGTGATCATCATGTCGTTCCGTCAGGTCGAGAACGCCGAGCTGTCCACACACAGTCCCTCTGTGGTGCACGTCGACTCGGACAACAGCATCGTTGCCCTCGGAGTGGACCCTGCCGAACCGGTCCCCGGTGCGCTCGATCAGATGTCGGGGGCGAGCATCCGATGAGCCCGAGCGACGACTACAGCGGCGACCTCGACGGCGAATACGACATCGTCGGGGTCGGCTTCGGGCCCTCCAACCTCGGCTTGGCCATCGCGATCGAGGAACACAATCGACAGTGCGCGCCGGCCGAGCGACTGACGTCGTGCTTCCTCGAGTCGAAGGACGAGTTCGCCTGGCACCCCGGAATGTTGCTGCCGGGAACCACGATGCAGATCTCCTTCCTCAAAGACCTTGCCACCCAGCGCAATGCGAGCAGCGAGTACACGTTTCTGTCGTATCTCGCCGAACGGGGCCGGCTCAACCACTTCATCAATCTGCAGACGTTCTTCCCCAGCCGGCTCGAGTTCCACGACTACCTGTCCTGGGCTGCAGGCAAAGTCGACGCCGCGGTGCACTACGGCACGCGGGCGTCCGCGGTCGTCGACACCGGTGACGGTTACGGCGTCCGCACCGAGGGGCGACGCACCGGGACCGTCCGCGGCCGCAACATCGTGCTCGCCGGCGGCCTGACCGCGGCCCTGCCGGACGGAGTCAGCGCGTCGGCGCGGCAATTCCACAATCACGACCTGCTCGGCCACCTCGACCGGCTGCCGTCGCGCACTCACCGCACGTTCGTCGTCGTCGGTGCCGGGCAGAGCGCAGCCGAAGTGGTCGACTACCTGCATTCGACCTATCCGGACGCGTCCGTGCATGCGGTACTGCGCAAGTACGGGTACAGCCCGGCCGACGATAGCCCCTACGCCAACCGCATCTTCGATCCGACCGCCGTCGACGACTTCTACTCGTCCTCGCATTCCCTGCGCGATCAGCTGCTGCACTATCACCGCGGAACCAACTACTCCGCCGTCGACCTGCCCCTGATCGAGGAGCTGTACGCGCGCGAGTACGCCGAGCGGGTCAGCGGACAGCGCCGGCTGTTCGTGCACGGAGCCTCCCGACTGGCCGATGTCACGGAGGAGGCGTCGGGCGTGCGGGCATCGGTGGAACACGGGCCGACAGGACTGGCCGAGGACGTGCTGTGCGACGCTGTCGTCTATGCCACCGGCTTCACGTCACTCGATCTGCCCGACATCCTCGGGCCGTTGTTCGACGCCGTCGAATTCGATGCGCACGGTCCGCGCGTGACGCGGGACTACCGGCTCGTCACGCGTGGATCGACAGTGGGTTCGATCTACCTGCAGGGCGGCACCGAGCACACCCACGGTTTGACGTCCTCTCTGCTGTCCAACATCGCTGTGCGCAGCGGTGAGATCGTCAAGTCCGCGGTGGGTGCGAGGGTGCGTTCGGTGGTGTGAAACGGCGGGGTATCACTGCGGGCGACGAGCCGGAACAGAGCGATGTTCCGGCTCTCGTCGGTGGTCTGGCCCGAACCGATGCCGGCAGGACCGCCGGTCTGATTCTCGTCGTCGCCGTCCTCGCGATTCTGTGCCTGGTGAGTATCGCTGTGGGAGCCGAGAACATCGCTGTCGGTGACGTCTGGCACGCACTGTGGTCTTCGAACGGTTCCACCGACGCCGTGATCGTCCGTGAGCTCCGAGTTCCGCGGACCGTGCTCGGTGTGCTCGTCGGTACCGCGCTCGGCGTCGCGGGCGCGCTGATCCAGGCGATGACGCGCAACCCGTTGGCCGACCCGGGCATTCTGGGCGTCAATGCCGGAGCGGCACTCTTCGTCGCCTTCGCAGTCGGGGTGTTGGGCGTGACCGACGTTCGCTTCTATGTGTGGTTCGCGTTCGTCGGTGCCGTTCTCGCCACCGTCGCGGTGTACGCGCTGGGTTCGGTGGGACGAGCGGGTGCCACTCCGATTCGCTTGACGCTCTCCGGTATTGCCCTCGGTGCGGTGCTCGGCGGCGTCACCTCCGGGATGCTGCTGCTGGACCCGGACGCCTTCGCCAGGATGCGGTTCTGGGGCGCAGGCTCGTTGGCGGGTCGAGGCCTCGACATCGCGGCGGCGACCGGCCCGTTCGTCGTACTCGGACTGTGTCTTGCGGCGCTCGTCGCGCGTCCGCTCAATGCGATCGCACTGGGCGACGAGCTGGCCCGGTCGTTGGGAGCCAATGCGCTTCGGACGCGGACCGTCGGGGTCGTTGCGGTGACCCTGTTGGCCGGAGCAGCGACTGCGGCGGCGGGACCGGTCGGGTTCGTGGGGCTGATGGTGCCGCACATGGTGCGCTGGTTCGTCGGGCCGGACCAGCGTTGGATTCTGATCCACACCGTGTTCGCGGCACCGGCGCTGCTGTTGTTCGCCGACGTCGTCGGCCGAATCGTCATCGAGCCGGGGGAGTTGCAGGTCGGTATCGTCACCGCCTTCGTCGGGGCTCCCGTTCTGATCCTGTTGGTCCGCCGGAAGAGGGCGAGCGGGCTGTGATCCGGGCACCGCGCGCCGGGAACATCGACTTCGGCAGAAGGGTGTGGATCGTTCGCACAGTGCTGGGCGCACGAATCGACGTTCGTACGGTCCTCGTCTGCGCGGCCCTGCTGTTGCTGACAGCGGTTGTCGCCGTCCTCGCGATCGGCACCGGCGATTACCACGTTCCACCGGGCCAGGTGCTCGCGGCGGTGTTCGGCGACGCCCCGCGCATCACCGAGATCGTCGTCATGCAGTCGCGGTTCCCCCGGGTTGCCCTGGCATTCCTGTTCGGAGCTGCCCTGGGGGTGTCGGGTGCGATCTTTCAGTCGTTGACGCGAAATCCGTTGGGCAGCCCGGACATCATCGGCTTCTCGACCGGCGCGTACACCGGCGCTCTCGTCGTCATCCTGACGCTCGGCGGCGGTTACTATCGGACCGGAGCGGGCGCGCTCGTCGGGGGACTGGTGGCCGCCGCCGTGGTGTACGTGCTCGCCTACAAGCGCGGCGTGCAGGGCTTTCGATTGATCATCGTCGGTATCGCGGTCAGTGCCGTCCTGGCGTCCGTCAATACCTGGCTCGTGGTGAAAGCCGATGTCTCCGAGGCAATCGCAGCCGCCGTCTGGGGCGCGGGCACACTCAACGGGTTGGGGTGGCCGCAGGTGGTTCCCGTTCTCGTGGCCCTGGCTGTCGTCACCCCCGTGGCGGCGGCGCTGTCGACACGGCTACCGGTACTCGAGATGGGTGACGACGCGGCGAGAGCGCTCGGAATCCGCGTCGAGCCGACGCGTCTGATGCTGGTGATTCTCGGGGTCGCCCTCACGGCACTGGTCACGGCCGCAGCGGGGCCCATTTCGTTCGTTGCGCTCGCGGCACCGCAGTTGGCTCGGCGACTCACCGGTACCTCGTCGGTGGCGATGGTGCCGGCGGCGTGCATGGGCGCTCTGCTCCTGATCGTCAGTGACGTTGCAGCGCAACGAGTGTTCGCACCCACTCAGCTTCCGGTCGGCGTGGTGACGGTCTGTGTGGGCGGCGCGTACTTCGTCTGGTTGTTGGCACGAGAAGGGCGGAAGCAATGACGACGAGGCCACGCCTGTACGCGGACGGCATCACCGTTGGATACGACAAACGAATCATCAGCGAGAAGTTGACCGTCGACATTCCCGACGGCAAGTTCACCGTGATCGTCGGGCCGAACGCCTGCGGTAAATCGACACTGTTGCGCGCGTTGTCGCGGCTGCTGAAGCCGACCGGCGGCACGGTATTGCTCGACGGCAAGTCCATCTCGTCGTACCCGGCGAAGGAGGTCGCCCGCCGACTCGGGCTCCTGCCGCAAACCTCCATCGCGCCGGACGGCATCTCGGTGGCCGATCTCGTTGCGCGAGGCCGCTATCCGCATCAGAAGTTGATTCGGCAATGGTCCGTCGCGGACGAGGCCGCGGTGGTGGAGGCCATGACTGCGACCGGAGTGACGTCGCTGTCGGCCCGTCCGGTCGACGAGCTGTCCGGTGGACAGCGGCAAAGAGTTTGGGTGGCAATGGTTCTCGCGCAACAGACACCGCTGTTGCTCTTGGACGAGCCGACGACCTTTCTCGACATCGCGCACCAGATCGAACTTCTCGACCTGCTGGCCACGTTGAATCGGGACAACGGCAACACCCTCGTCGCGGTGTTGCACGATCTCAACCACGCATGTCGATACGCCGACCACATCATCGCGATGAAGGACGGCGCGGTGGTCACCGAGGGCCCACCGGCGGAGATCGTCACCGCCGACTTGGTGGAGGCGGTGTTCGGACTGCAGTGCCGCATCATCGACGATCCCGAATCGCACACTCCGTTGGTGATACCCAAGGTGGCCGCTGGCAGGCTAGGCAAGGCTTAGTTTAGAATCGAACAGAATTGCCGCCGAGTTAGCCTGAGGGTTCTCGCACAGTCGGACGAGAGATGTATCGAGGACGAAGATGACCGATCAGCAGCGTGGTTTCCACTACGCCGACGTCGTTGCGGTGGAGCAGCTCACCGTGCACATGGTGCGCGTCACCTTCGGCGGCGAGCACGTCGCCGGTTACCGCACGCTCGGGGCACCCGACGAGTGCGTCGGGGTCTACTTTCCGCGTGAAGGCGAGTCGGCACCGCCGCCGATGACCGAGGTCGACGGCCTGTGGTGGTTCCACGGCCTCGAGAACGCGCCGGAGGGCCGGAACTACACGATCCGACGCGTCGATCCCGACCGCGGCCAGTTGACCATCGACTTCTTCGCACACGAGGGTGGCGTCGCGGCCACCTGGGCCCAGCAGGCCGCCCCCGGTCAGACGGTGCTCTTCACCCGTCCGCGGTCGTGGTACTCACCGCCCGCCGACGTCGATTGGCTGCTGCTGGTGGCCGATATGACCGGAGTTCCAGCACTGGGTCGACTGGTCGAACAGTTGCCCGCAGGCACCCGCGCACACGCGATTGTCGAGGTACTCGAACGCGGTGACATCCAGACGTTCGAGACAGCCGCCGACGTGACATTCGATTGGCGTATCGGATCCGGAAACGGAGACAGCGCCAGCGTGCTCGACGACGCGGTGCTCGCCTACCCGCTACCCGAGGGGCGCGGCTACGTGTGGTTCGCCGCAGAGGCGTCGTCCTCGCGTCGGGTACGCAAGTACTTCCGCAAGGACTTGGGTTACGACAACAAGTATTTCGACATCATCGGCTACTGGCGCGCTGACTCGGAGAAGTGGCTCGAAAAGTACAAGCAGTACCAGGAGGAGGCGCTCGCGGTGTACAACGGCGTCATCGAATCCGGCCGCACCGAGCAGGAAGCCAGCGAGGCGTTCGACGCGCTGCTCGAGCGGGTCGGGCTCTAACGCCGAAATTCGTAGTCGGGCAATTCCAGCGTCGCCGCGTCGGGACCGAGGAATCTGCTCGTGACCGCCTGGACCGGCTTCGATCCGGCCAGGCGCAGCACGGTGCGAAAAGCAGCTACTCCCACAGTCGTTTTCGGATGCGCGACGCGAGGCACGCCGGGCGGAAGCTTCTGAGCCTGATTCACGAACGGACGCATGCGCGCCTCGAAGGCCTCGAACCCGGTGCGATGATCGCGCGCTCGGGCGAGTTCCCCGGCGAGCACGTAGGCCCCGGTGACCGACAACGTGGTGCCCATCCCGCTCAATGGTGTTGCGCACCAGGCGGCGTCGCCGAGCATGCCGATTCTCCCGTTCGACCAGCGCGGAGCCTTCACCTGCGCGAGGTAGTCGACGTAGAGTTCCGAGTCCGGACCGAGCGAGTCGAGAATTCGGGGCACTTCCCAACCGGCGTCGGCGAACTTCGCTCGCAAGGCGGCAACCACCTGTTCGGTGGACGCGCCCTCGTACCCGCCATCGTCGGACACCCAGGACAGGCTGAAACGCGTCGTGCCGAGGTTGTCCGGGCGCAGATTGGCGACCCTGGATCCGGCGGCGTTGTACCACCGCCACCAGCCGTCGTCACTCGGTCTCTTCGGCAAAACCCCGTAGGCGGTGTACAGGCCGACCGGCGTGGTCTCCGCCTCGGCAGGAAACGCCAGTTCTCTGCTACTGGAACGGATTCCGTCGGCGAACAGGACGAGGTCGAACCTTTCCGCTGCGTTCGACGCGAACGTGACATCGACGCCGTCGGCATCCTGAGCCACGTCGACGACGCGATCGCCGTACCGGTACTCGGTTCGCGGACCGGCTGATTCGACGAGAATCCGCGCGAACTCGCCGCGCAGAATCTCCATCTCCGCCGTCGGCCCGTCGTGTGATCCGTCTCCGGCCGGAAAGGCCGCGATGGTGGCGTCGGAATCGTCGACGAATCTGGTGCCCTTCTCGGTGGTGCCGTTGGCCAGCAGGGTCTGCTCCAGGCCCATGCGCCGCAGCACCTCGCGTCCACTACCGCGGACGTCGATGTTCTGGCCGCCCAGACGCAGCTGCGGACTGCGCTCGACGACGACGACGTCGTATCCCGCTCTGTCGAGCCAGTAGGCGACGGTGGGGCCGGCGATGCTGGCACCGGTGACGAGCACGCGTTCGGTCATCGGGCGGGAATGCCCGGGCTGCCGGTCGTTCAATCCGGGGGGAAAGTAGCTGAGCCTCACCTTGGTGGTGTACTTTCTCGAATTGTCCGTTTGACCCGTTTTCGTCAGGAGAACCGTGTTCACCGTTCGCCGTCTGGCGCTGCTCTCGTGCAGTGCAACCCTTGCCCTCGGTTTGGTCGCCTGCAGCTCTTCGGACTCCGGTGACACCACCTCCACCTCAGAGTCCGCCACCGCAGAGTCCGCCCTGGTGGTGTACTCCGGCCGCGGCGAAGAACTCGTCGACCCCCTGATCGAACGCATCGGCGGCGGCATCGAGGTCGATTACTCGGGCAACACCAACGCCCAGGCCGCGAAGATCCTCGAAGAGGGCGACGCGACGCCGGCCGACGTCTTCTACGGCCAGGATGCAGGTGCACTGGGGGCCCTCGACGAAGCAGGGGCGCTCGCACCGCTGCCCGAGGACATCCTCGCGCTCGTCCCCGAGCAGTACCGCGGCACCGACGGCACCTGGGTCGCCACGTCCGCACGGGCCCGCGTGCTGGCCTACAACTCCGATTCGGTACAGGCAGCAGACCTGCCCACCGGTATCGACGGACTGCTCGACCCACGCTGGCGCGGACAGATCGGCTACGCACCGACCAACGCGTCGTTCCAGGCGTTCGTCACCGCGCTGCGCGTGCAGCGCGGCGAGGAGGGTGCTCGCACCTGGCTCGAAGGATTCGTCGCCAACGAGCCGGTCGCGTTCGAGGGCAACGGTCCGCTGCTGACCGCCGTCAACGACGGGCAGGTCGCCACGGGACTGCTCAACCACTACTACTGGTACCCGTTCAAGGACGAGAACGGTGCCGACGCTCCCGTCGAGCTGCACTACTTCGAGCCCGGCGACCCCGGCGCATTGATCAACGTCGCCGGTGCCGGTGTGCTGGCGGCGTCGGACAACCAGGAAGCGGCATTCGATTTCGTGCGTGAGCTGCTCTCGACCGAATCGCAGACTTACTTCGCGAACGAGACCGCCGAATACCCCGTCATCGACGGCGTCACGTCCGACTACGACCTGCCGCCGCTGTCGGACCTGGGTTCGACCGACCTCGACCTGGGCCGGCTCTCGGCCCTCGAAGCCACGCAAACCCTGCTCACCGACGTCGGAATCATCTAGTCGGTGTTCGTGTCCGCACTCCAGCCGCTTCGGCGGCGCCACTTCGGCGGTCGTCCCGTTCTCGGGACGACCGCGTTGTGCGTGGGAGCGCTGACGCTGACACCCTTGGTGTACCTGTTCGTTCGAGCGTTCGACGGCGGAACCGAGAAGGTACTGCGGCTGCTCCTGCGGCAACGCACCCTCGACCTCGTTGTCCGGACGGCCACGCTCGCGCTCACCGTGGTGGTCGCCTCCGTCGTGGTGGGCACGCTGCTCGCCTGGTTGACCGTCCGAACCGATCTACCGGGTCGACGCATCTTCTCGATGATCCTCGCGGCACCGCTGGCCATCCCGTCGTACGTGTCCGGGTATCTGTGGATCGCTGAATTTCCCTCCCTTGCAGGATTTTCCGGTGCTGCGCTGGTGCTCACGTTGTCGTGCTTCCCGCTGGTGATGTTGCCGGTGTCCGCGGCGTTCGCCACCGCGGACCCGTCGTTGGCCGAGGTCTCGCGAACCCTCGGTCGAGGCGCTGTACGCACCGCGCTGACCGTCGAGTGCCGTCGCGTCGTTCCGGCTGCGGCAGCAGGCGCGTTGTTGGTGGCGCTGTACACCATCAGTGACTTCGGGGCGGTGGCACTGATGCGGTACGACGCCTTCACTCTGGGCATCTACAGCGCCTACCGCGGCGGGCTCGATCGCACCGCGGCCGCTGTTCTCGGGTTGGTCCTCGTGGTGGGCGCGTTGGTGTTGACCCTCCTCGAACGGCGTGCTCGACGCGGGGCCACGGCGCGCGTGGGATCGGGTACCGACCGGATGGCCGAGCCTGTGGTTCTTGGCCGGTGGCGCGTGCCTGCTCTGGCCGTTATCGTTGCAGCCCTCGGTGTTTCGGTGCTGGTACCGATTCTGGCCCTGGCGCGATGGCTCAGTCGATCGCTGCGCTTCACCGTCGACTGGGCGGACGTGCTGGCTGTCAGCGCCAAGACAGTTCAGTACTCGGCGACTGCTGCTCTGGTGGTAGCCGTGCTTGCGTTGCCGGTGGCGTTGTTCGCGGCCCGGTCCACGTCCCGCAGTGCGCGCACCGCCGAGTTGTCCACGTACATTGCGCACGGTCTCCCGGGTATCACCGTGGGACTGGCGACGGTGTTTCTCGGAATCAGATTTCTGCCGTCGTTCTATCAGACCGCGGTGCTGCTGGTGCTGGCGTACGTGGTGCTGTTCCTGCCGTTGGCCGTCGGCAGCACCCGATCGGTCGTCGACGCCACTCCGGTTGTGCTCGAGGATGTTTCACGGACCCTCGGTGCCGGGCGAGTGCGCACCGACCTGCGGGTGACGATTCCTGTCGCCGCGCCCGGCATCGCGGCCGGAGCCGCCCTGGTGTTCCTGACCGTCGCCAAGGAATTACCGGCGACGTTGATGCTGCGTCCCCGCGGTGTGGACACGCTCGCGACCACGCTGTGGTCCACCACCGAGGCATTCCGCTACGGCGAGGCAGCCCCTTACGCCCTCGCGTTGATCCTGATCTCTGTGGTCCCGACGATCGTCCTGACTCGGGCGCTGCGGCGTACGACGCGAAAGCGAGTGACACTGTCATGAGCATGGTGATGTCCGATCTCGTTGCCTCGTACGGCAGTACGACGGTGCTGCACGGAATCGATCTCGACCTCGGCGACGGTGAGATGCTCGCCGTTCTCGGACCCTCAGGCTGCGGCAAGACGACTCTGCTGCGATCGATCGCAGGCCTGCACCGTATCGACGCGGGCCGCATCACCGCCGACGGGCGCGACCTCTCCGTCGCCGGGCGTGTTCAGGTGCCACCGGAGAAGCGGGGAGTAGGCCTGATGCCGCAGGAAGGTGGACTGTTTCCACATCTGACGGTGCGCCGAAACATCGAATTCGGTTTGCGCACAGGGTTCGTGCGGCCGTACCTGTCGGGCCGAGCCGAACGGGCCCGACGCGTCGACGAGATGCTCGAGCTCGTCGGACTGCCCGACGCCGGTGCGGTTCGACCCAGCGAACTCTCGGGCGGGCAGCAGCAGCGGATCGCGTTGGCGCGCGCGTTGGCCCCGGCTCCGTCGGTGGTGTTGATGGACGAGCCGTTCGCTGCTCTCGATGCAGGTCTGCGGACCTCGATTCGGCAGGACGTGCGAGAGTTGTTGCTCACCAGCAAGACCGCGTCGATTCTCGTCACCCACGATCGGGCCGAGGCTCTGGGCACCGCGGATCGGGTTGCGGTTCTGCTGGGCGGGCGCTGTGCGCAGGTCGATACGCCGCGTGCACTGTACGAGCGGCCCACCACGCCGGCTGTGGCGAGCTTCGTCGGCGACGCCTATTACGTCGACGCTGCCGCGCGCGACGGTTGGGTCGACACCGTTCTCGGTCGTCTCGAATCCACCACCAGGGCAACGGGTATGGGGCAGGTCTTGCTCCGGCCCGAACAGTTGGTGGTCTCGGAGCGCGAGGACGGCGAATTTCTCGTCGAACACGAAGTGTTCACCGGCCCCGAATGCTCGGTCACTGTGCGACACCGCGATACCGGGCTCCGGCTGCGCGTCGTCGCTCGGGCCTGCGACCGATTCGCTCCCGGTACAGCCGTGAAGGTCTCGGTGACCTCACCGGTGCACTGGTTTCCGCGTTCGGTGCGTTGATGCCGTGACGCAGGGTTCCGGTCGCGGTACGCGGCGGGACCAGTGGGCGAGTTATCGGGCCGTGCGCCTGGGCATGAACACCGCAGCGACAGTCATCAGGACGGCGGCGACCAGCACTCCGATGAAGACCAGATGGATGGCGTCGGACAGTTGTTCGGGTTCTGGATCTCCGGACACACGGGCGTTGACGATGGCACCGAACACCGCGACGCCGACGGCGCTACCGAGTGAACGGGCGAACATGTTGGTGGAGGTGACGACGCCGCGTTCGGGCCACTCGACGCTCGACTGTGCGGCGATCAAGGTGGGGCTCGCGATCAACCCCATGCCGAGGCCGATGACGAAGCACATCGCCGCGACGTGCCAGATCTGCGAATCGGCGTCGAGCAGAGTCGTCAGTGCCGTACCCACGATCCCGATCGAACCGCCGACCACTGCCGTCGTGCGGAAGCCGAAGCGCAGGTACACCCGCCCGGACTGGGATGCCGCGATCGGCCAGCCGAGGGTCAGCGTGGACAGCGAGAAGCCGGCGATGATGGCTCCGGTGCCGAACACGCCCTGTACGAAGGTCGGGACGTAGGACGTCAGTCCCAGGATCAATGCGCCGACGAGCAACGAGATGAAGCTGCTGACCACAAGCACCCGCCGGGTGAACACCCACAGCGGCAGGATCGGCTCCTCGGCGCGGGACTCGACCCATGCGAACACCGCCAGCAGTAGGAAGCCCACGACGAAGATCGCGATGCTGATCGGCGAACCCCAGGCCCAGGACTGGCCGCCTTCGAGCAGGCCGAGGAGCACCATCGTCGCGCCGACGGTGAGCAGAGCGGCACCGAGGTAATCGATCTTCGGCTTGGCGCGTTCGACAGCGCCTTCCTCGAACTTGCGCAGCAACATGAACGCCGCCACCGCGCACAGCGGAATGTTGATGAAAAAGATCCACCGCCACGACAGGTACTCGGAGAAGACGCCACCGAGGGCGGGGCCGAGCACCGAAGAGATCGCCCACACGCTGGCCAGGTAGCCCTGCACCTTGGCGCGCTCGGGCAGCGTGTAGATGTCGCCCGCGATGGTGATGGACATCGGCTGGACGGCACCCGCGCCGAGTCCCTGAATCGCGCGGAAAGCAATCAGAGCAGGCATGCTCCACGCCAGGCCGCACAGAATCGAGCCCAGGCAGAACACCGCGATGCCGAACACCATGATCTTCTTGCGCCCGAACAGATCGGACAATTTGCCGTAGAGCGGCACCGAGACAGCCTGTGCCAGCAGGTAGATCGAGAACAACCACGGGAACTGCGCAAACCCGCCGAGGTCGCCGACGATGGTGAGCACCGCAGTGGCGATGATCGTCGCGTCCAGCGCAACCAGCGACGAGCTGAGCATCAGCGCGATCAGGATGGGACCGCGTTCGGAGCGGAATCCGATGTCCGGGGTCGATTCGGTCGTTGCCATTGCTACTCATTGTGATCCCTGCCCGCCGACGTGGCGGCACCGGCCCAGATAGTGTTGAGCCTCGTGCGACCATCACTGAGTAGCTACGAGCATCTGGCCGGCGGCAAGGTCCGCGATCTGTACACGATCGACGACGCGCATCTGCTGCTCGTCGCGAGCGATCGAATCTCGGCCTACGACCACATCCTCGACACCCCGATCCCGGACAAGGGACGTGTGTTGACGGCGATGAGCGTGTTCTTCTTCGAGGAGCTCGGCGGCGTCAATCACCTGGCCGGTGATCCGCTCGACGAACGCATCCCCGCCGAACTGATCGGCCGCGCCCTGGTGGTGAAGAAGCTGAACATGGTGCCGATCGAGTGCGTTGCTCGCGGCTATCTCACCGGATCCGGGTTGGCGGATTACAACGCGACCGGTGCCGTGTGCGGCGTCGAACTGCCGCCCGGCCTGATCGAATCGAGCAAACTCGACGAGGTCATCTTCACTCCTGCCGCCAAGGCCGAACTGGGCGAGCACGACGAGAACATCACGTTCGACCAGGCCGTCGAACTGGTTGGTGCCGAGCTGGCCTTCAAACTCCGCGAAGACACCATCGAGATCTATTCGCGTGCAGCCAACTTCGCTCTGGAACGCGGAATCATTCTCGCGGACACCAAGTTCGAGTTCGGGACCGATGCCGACGGCAACCTCGTTCTCGCCGACGAGGTGCTCACCCCCGATTCCTCGCGCTACTGGCCTGCCGATTCGTACGAAGAGGGTCGCGTTCAGCCCAGTTTCGACAAGCAGTTCGTTCGCGACTGGCTGACCGGCGAATCCGGCTGGGACCGAGCGTCCGACACCCCACCGCCACCGTTGCCCGACGACGTCGTCGCCGCAACGCGCAGCCGCTACATCGAGGCCTACGAGCGCATCTCGGGCCTGAACTTCGACGATTGGGTCACGCCATGACGATCACCCCTCCCATTGCCAAGAAGGTGCCGCAGGGGCGCACCCATCACGGCGACACGTTCATCGACAACTACGAGTGGTTGCGCGCCAAGGAAGACCCCGAGGTGATCGCCTACCTCGAAGCCGAGAACGCGTACACCGAGCAGCAGACGGCCGGACTGGAAGCACTCCGCGGCAAGATCTTCGACGAGATCAAATCGCGCACCCAGGAGACCGACCTGTCCGTGCCGACGCGCATGGGCCAGTGGTGGTATTACTCGCGCACCGTCGAGGGTAAGTCGTACGGCCTCCAATGCCGTTGCCCCGTCGACTCTCCCGACGACTGGACACCGCCGACGCTGTCTTCCGACGTGGACGTGCCGGGGGAGCAGATCCTGCTCGACGCCAACGTCGAGGCGGAGGGTCACGACTTCTTCTCGCTCGGGGCATTCTCGATCAGCCTCGACGGCACGTTGCTGGCGTATTCCACCGACACCGAGGGCGACGAGCGGTACACGCTGCGTTTCAAGAACCTCGAGACCGGTGAACTGCTCGCCGACACCATCGAGAACGTCGCGCCGGGTGCCACCTGGACCGCCGACGCCACGCATGTCTTTTACCTGACGGTCGACGAGTCCTGGCGTCCCGACACCGTCTGGCGGCACACCCTCGGTAAGGCCGAGGACGTCAAGGTCTTCCACGAGCCCGACGAGAGCTACTGGGTCGGATTCGGTTCCACCCGTAGCGAGAAGTACCTGATGATCTGGGTCGGCTCGAAGATCACCTCCGAGTGCCTCGTCCTCGAATCCACCGATCCCGAGGGCGAATTCCGCGTCGTGCTGCCGCGCACGGACGGCATCGAGTACAGCATCGAACACGCCGTCGTGGCCGGTGAGGATCGCTTCCTGATCACCCACAACGGCTCGGTCAACGGCTGGGGCACCGAGGGGGAGAAGGCCGAGAACTTCCTGCTCGCCGAGGCCCCGGTCAGCGATCCACTCGATCAGCGCATTCTGGTTCCGCATCAGAGCGACGTCCGAGTCGAGGACATCGACGCCTTCGCCGGCCACCTGATCTTCACCTACCGCCGAGAAGCGTTGACCCGCATGGCAATCTGGCCGCTGACCGACGAGGGATACGGCGAATACCGCGAGCTCGAGTTCGACGAGGAGCTCTATTCGGTCGGAGCCGGCTCGAACCCGGAGTGGGACCAGCCCCTGCTGAGGATGGTCTACACCTCCTTCATCACGCCCGGTCAGGTCTACGACCTGGATATCGCGAGCGGGGAATTGCTGCTCCGCAAATCGCAGCCGGTTCTCGGTGAGTTCGACGCCGGCGACTATGTGCAGCACCGAGAGTGGGCGACCGCGCCGGACGGAACACAGATTCCGCTGTCGGTCATCGCTCGCAAGGACGTCCCCGAGGGGCCTGCTCCCACGCTGCTGTACGGCTACGGATCGTACGAGGCATCGATGGACCCGTCGTTCTCGGTAGCGCGTCTGTCCCTGCTCGACCGCGGCATCGTCTTCGTCGTCGCACACGTGCGCGGCGGCGGTGAGATGGGTAGGCACTGGTACGACCAGGGCAAGACACTGCAGAAGAAGAACACGTTCACCGACTTCATCGCTGCCGCACAGCATCTGATCGACACCGGCCGTACCTCACCGAAGCATCTGGTCGCCGACGGCGGCAGCGCAGGTGGTCTGCTGATGGGTGCGGTGGCCAACCTCGCACCCGAGCTGTTCAACGGCATCCTGGCCAACGTTCCGTTCGTCGACCCACTCACCTCCATCCTCGACCCGTCGCTGCCGTTGACGGTGATCGAATGGGACGAGTGGGGAAACCCGTTGGCGGACAAGGAGGTGTACGACTACATGAAGTCGTACAGCCCCTACGAGAACGTCGAGGCCAAGGACTACCCGTCGATCCTCGCGATCACGTCCATCAACGACACCCGCGTCCTGTACGTCGAACCGGCCAAATGGGTTGCGGCCCTGCGTGCCACGAAGACCGGGGACTCGGACCTGCTGCTCAAGACCGAAATGAGCGCCGGACACGGCGGAGTCAGCGGACGCTACGAGAAATGGAAAGAAGCGGCTTTCGAGTACGCGTGGATCGTGAGTGCGGCTGGCGCCGCAGTGGAGTGATCAAGCGCCCCAGGGGGCACTCAACCACACCACTGGCGCGTCAGCGCCACACATAGCGGACCTGCGGTCGCCCGGCTTTGCCGTATTCGGTGTGCCGGGTGACCAGGCCGTCGTCGGCCAGTCGTTCGAGGTAGCGCCAGGCCGTCACCCGGGATACGCCGACAACCTTGGCCGCCTCGGAGGCGTTGAGGCCGTCGACGGATTCCTTGACGCTGGCGGTGATGCCGTCCATCGTCTGTGGGGCAATGCCTTTGGGGGTGGAGACGCGTTCGTCGGCCGTGCGCAGGTGTGCCATCGCACGGTCGATGTCTCGCTGACTGGACGCGTTCTCGCCGGCGGGTAATGCATCGTGGAATTCGCGATAGCGCTCGAGCTTGTCTCGGAACGCAGCGAACGTGAACGGTTTGAGCAGATACAGCACGATGCCGTGCGCCACTGCCGAACGCACCACCGACAGATCACGTTCGGAGGTGATGGCAATGACGTCGGGGCTCGGACGCAGACCGCCGAGCGCCGCGGCGACGTCGATGCCACTGGCGTCGGGCAGGCCGATGTCCAGCAACACCAGATCGACGGGTTCGGTGCTGGCGAATCGCATGGCCGCAGCGCCGGTGTGCGCGACGCCGGCCACGTCGAAACCGGGCGTCCGCTCGACGTACGTCTTGTGGGCCTCGGCGATGAGCGGTTCGTCGTCGACGATCAGTACGCGGATCACGACGTCGCCCCCGGAATGGTCGCAACCAACACCGACCCGTACGTCACTTCCGAGGTCAACGTGCCACCGTGCCGCGTGATCACCTGCGTCACCAACGCGAGGCCGAGTCCGCGAGATCCGGATTTGGTCGAATATCCGCGCAGGAGAGCAGCTTTCAAGGTTTCCGGTGGCATGCCGGGACCACTGTCGGCCACCCGGACGACGAGTTCACCGTCGGCGTCGCGGACCGTCACTTCGACCCACGGCTGGTCGGATTCTTTCGAGGCATCGATCGCATTGTCTATCAGATTGCCGACCAGCGTCACCAATTCGCGAGCAGTCAGAACCCCTTCGTGTTCCATCGCCGTGTCGTCGGTGATCGTCAGCTCGACGCCCTGTTCGGCAGCCTGGCTGACCTTGCCGAGCAACAGCGCCGCGAGCGCAGGCTCGCCGACCGCGTTCATCAACCGGTCGATGAGCGTCTGGGAGAGTTCGAGATCGGCCGTCGCGAATTCGACGGCTTCTTCGGGCCGACCGAGCTCGACCATCGTGATGACCGTGTGCAATCGATTCGCCGCCTCGTGCGCCTGCGAGCGCAGTGACTCCGCGAAACTGCGCACCGAATCCAATTCGCCCATCAACGAACGCAACTCGGTCTGATCGCGAATCGTCAGGACGTTACCCAGGCGTTTGCCCTCCCACATGACCGGATCCTGGTTGACGACGAGTACACGATCTTTCGTCAGGTGCAGCTCACCGCGGACGATCCCGGTGTCCATCTGTTGCATCGACTCCGGCAACGACGTCAGCGACACCGGCCCGTCCGGTAGGTCGAGAAGGCGTCGGGCCTCGTCGTTGACCAACTCCGCCTCGTCGCTGCGTCCGAACACCAACAGGCCCTCGCCGATGGAATGCAGAACGGCGTCGTGATGCTCGTACATCGTCCGCAATTCGGCCGGAGCCATTCCCAATGTCTGACGCCGTAGCCGGCGGCTGAGCAGCGTCGAACCGGCCGCAGCGACGACGAAGGCCGCGAGCACGACGGCGAGGATCAACGGCAGGCCTTGCAGGAACTGATCGCTGATCTTCTGGCGGGTGACTCCAGCGGACACGAGACCGACGATCTCGCCGTCGGTATCGGTGACGGGTGTGACCGCCCTGATGGACGGGCCGAGAGAGCCCACGTACGTCTCGGTGAACGTCTCACCGAGCAGTGCGCGATCGATGTTGCCGCTGAACGGTTTACCGATCAGGTCGACGGTGGTGTGCGTGAAGCGGGTGCGATCGGGAGCCATGACGACGATGAAGTCGACCCCGGTGACCTGCCTGATCTTCTCCGTTTCCGGCTGCAGACGAGACGTCGGGTCTTCGGATTCGATGGCCAGCGGCGTCGACGGTTCGTTGGCGATACTCACCGCGATCGCCGTCACCTCACGTCGGGTGGCGTCGTCGCTGTTGGACCTCTCGTTGAGGATCGTCAGTATCCCGCCGGCGAGAACGACGACGGCCATGACGACCAGTTGCAGGACCAATACCTGCCCCGCCACGCTCAGCGGCCGCTTCGAGGACAACACATTCCTTTCAGACAAGAAACATCGATGTGAACAGAATGAACGTATAGGTGACTCCAGTCACTGGGTGCAGCAACATCATCTCTCAGCAGGGGTGACCCACCTCACTCCACTCCGGCGATCACGAAGCCACCAGCCACATTCACGCACCACCGGAACACTAAGGAACGTCCATGACTATCAGCACCGACGCTGAGCGGAACGACAATCCGTCGTCCGAGCCGAAGAAGAAGCGCGACAGAACGCACTGGCTCTACATCGCGGTGATCATCGCCGTCATCGCCGGCATCATCGTCGGGTTGGTGGCCAAGGATTTCGCGTCCGACCTGTCGATCCTCGGCACGCTCTTCGTCAGCCTGATCAAGATGATGATCAGCCCGGTCATCTTCTGCACCATCGTCCTCGGCATCGGGTCGGTACGCGCCGCAGCCAGCGTCGGCCGAGTCGGCGGCCTGGCGCTCGCTTACTTCATCGGCATGTCGACCATCGCCCTCGGTATCGGCATGGTTGTCGGCAACCTCATCAAGCCCGGTGACGGACTGAACATCACGCCGAACGACGCCGGACTCAAGCTCGCCGACACCGCCCACGAGGCCGGCGGGACGATGGACTTCATCGCAGGCATCATTCCGACATCGCTGCTTTCGTCGCTGACGGCCGGTTCTGTTCTGCAGACGCTGTTCGTCGCCATCCTCGTCGGTTTCGCACTGCAGGCCATGGGCAAGCAGGGTGAAGGCATCCTCAAGGGCATCGGCGCAGTACAGAAGCTCGTCTTCCGCATCCTGACGATGATCCTGTGGCTCGCCCCGATCGGTGCCTTCGGTGCCATCGCCGGTGTCGTCGGCAAGACCGGCTTCGACGCAGTGATTCAGCTCGGCACTCTGATGCTGGCCTTCTACATCACCTGCTTCATCTTCGTCTTCTTCTTCCTCGGCCTGATTCTCAAGTTCGTCTCCGGCTTCTCGATCTTCAAGCTGGTCAAGTACCTGGCCCGGGAGTACCTGCTCATCGTTGCCACGTCGTCCTCCGAATCGGCCCTGCCGCGTCTGATCGCCAAGATGGAGCACGTCGGAGTCGAGCGCACCACCGTCGGCATCGTCGTCCCCACCGGTTACTCGTTCAACCTCGACGGCACCGCGATCTACCTGACCATGGCCTCGATCTTCATCGCCGACGCCATGAACATGCCGCTCTCCATCGGGGAGCAGTTCTCGCTGCTGCTGTTCATGATCATCGCCTCCAAGGGCGCAGCCGGAGTGTCCGGAGCAGGCCTGGCGACTCTCGCCGGCGGCCTGTCGAGCCACCGCCCGGAACTGCTCGACGGTGTTCAGCTCATCGTCGGAATCGACCGCTTCATGTCCGAAGCCCGCGCCGTCACCAACTTCTCGGGTAACGCCGTTGCCACCTTGCTGGTCGGCACCTGGACCAAGACGATCGATAAGGATCGGGTCAACACGGTGCTCGACGGCAACCTGCCGTTCGACGAGGAGACCATGGTCGACGACCACCTCCCCGAGGACGAGCGACCCGCCGACAAGCAGGTCATCATCGAAAAGAACGCCGCCAAGGCATAAGAACCTGCCGGGCGACGCGCATCCCCCCGTCGCCCGGTTCGGAAGAACGCAAGTACGGCCCTGCCACCAGCGGGGTCGTACTTGCTTTTGTGCGTCGGTTCCATTCTGTCGGTACTCACAGGTAAGTTCGGGTGATGACTGAAGTTCAGAACATCGGCATCAACACGCTGGGTGGTGCGCCCACCTCGCTCGACGAGTACGCCGGACGGGCCGTCCTCGTGGTCAATGTCGCATCCAAGTGCGGACTGACCCCGCAGTACGAAAAGCTGGAGAAGCTCGCCAACGAGTACTCCGCCAGTGGCCTGTCGGTCGTCGGGGTGCCGTGTAACCAGTTCGGTGGCCAAGAGCCCGGCACCGCCGAAGAAATCGAAACTTTCTGCTCCACCACGTACGGCGTCACGTTCGCGATGACCGAGAAGGTCGACGTCAACGGTGACAACCGGCACCCCCTCTACGCCGAACTGACCAAGACCGAGGACGCCGACGGCACCGCCGGAGACGTTCAGTGGAACTTCGAGAAGTTCCTGATCTCCCCGGATGGCGTCGTCACCAACCGGTTCCGCCCGCGCACCGAGCCGGACGCACCCGAGGTGCTCGCCGCGATCGACAAGATCCTGCCGAAGGAAACGATCGCCGTTTAGCTTCTGTCTGCATCGACGTCGAGCCTCGTTCACGCTGGTGTGCGAGGCTCGAGTCATGTCTGGACGCCTGATCGTGTCGGTGAGCGGAATCAAGAACGACACCTACGAGCACGCCGCCGAGTTCGCGCGAGAACTCGACGGACGGGGCGTCCCGCTGTCGCTGCTCGTCGCACCGCGGCTGAAAGACAAATACCGGCTCGCAGCCGACGTGCCCACCCAGGAATGGCTGCGGACGCGACGCGACGGAGGCGACGCCATCGTTCTGCACGGCTACGACCAGGCCGCGACGAAGCGTCGACGCTCCGAATTCTCTGCACTGCCGCGTCACGAAGCTCGACTGCGCTTGATGGCCGCCGACCGCGTCATGGAACAGACCGGCCTGCGTACCCGAGTGTTCGCCGCTCCGCGCTGGATCGCCTCACCCGGAGCCATCGAGGCGCTCCCGGATGCAGGATTCCGAATGATCGCCTCACTCAACGGTATTCACGACCTCGACCGCGACGGCACCATCCGCGCCCGGGTCTGGGGAATCGGCGAAGGCTTCAAGGCCGAACCCTGGTGGTTCAAAGCACTCGTACTCGGGGCCGGTCGCACCGCCCGACGCGGGGGAGTGGTGCGCCTGGCCATCAGCGCCAAGCAACTCGGACGCCCCGCGCCGCGACAGGCAATCCTCGATGCCATCGACCTCTCCCTGCACCACAACGCCGCAGCCGGAGTCTACGAATGGATCCCGCGCACCAAAACTCGCGTGGCCTGACTCCTCGCTGCCTCACCCCGCCCCGCCCCAACCCCCGCCCCGCCCCCGGCTTGCTCTGTACCTCCAATTGGGATCAATGTGGCTTTCAGTCACTCAGATTGCAAGAATGGCGCATTGATCCGAAGGGGGTGGGGTGGTCCATTGACGCGAACGGGGTGGGAGCGGTCGTAGACTCGACAGCGATGAATGCCTCGAGTGTGACCCTGGACGACATCGTTGCCGCGCATCGACTGCTGCGTGATCGCAATCCGCTGGTGCAGTGTCTGACCAATACGGTGTCGGTGCAATTCGTCGCCAACGCCCTGCTCGCGGCAGGTGCGGCCCCGGCAATGGTCGACAACCCGGAGGAGGCGGCCGGCTTCGCCGAGATCGCCGACGCGGTGCTGATCAATCTCGGAACTCCGACGGCCGCGCAGGTGGAAAGTTCGCGTCTGGCATCGGCTGCCGCGCGAACAGCGGGGAAGCCGTGGGTACTCGATCCGGTGGGAGCGGGCGGGCTGCCGTGGCGAACCCAGGTCGCGGTGGAACTACTTGCCAATCGGCCCAACGTGATTCGCGCAAATGCTTCCGAGGTGATGGGACTCGCGGGCGCTGAGGGTGGATCGAGAGGCGTGGATTCGTCTGCGCACGTGGCGGACTCCGTCGACGCGGCGCGTTCTCTCCTCGACCGCGCCGAGGTCGTAGCGGCCTCGGGTGAGGTCGACCACATCTTCGCGCAAGGTTCGACGGTGAAGATCGGCGGCGGAAGCGCACTGCTGCAACGAGTTACGGCCACCGGATGCGCATTGGGTGCGCTGACGGCGGCGTACTGTTCCGTTTCTCCGTCTGCGTTGATCGGTGCCGCCGCCGCGCACGCGCACGTGGCGGTCGCGTCGGAGATTGCGGCTCGCTCGACGTCGCGTCCGGGTACCTTCGCTGCTGCATTCTTGGACGGACTCGACGCGGTGGACGAGTCGGCACTGCGGGAATTGGTTCGGCTCGACTGACGAGTGCAACTGGCGCTCCACTCTGTGGCGGCTTCCGCTGAAATACCGCGGACCGGGCGGGGAGTGGAGCAACAATCGCCTGCGCCGTGAATGTAACGACCCCTTGATCGAAATGTGATGTAACGGAACGCGTTTGCGAGTGGACATACCTGGCGTCGGGCAAATCGAACCAGGTGGTCTTCATGAAACGACTTCTGCTCCTCGCAGTCGGTGCAACAGCTCTCGTCGCGTGCGGCGGATCGGAGCAAGGAACGCCGTCGGCAGCACCGTCCTCGGCCGTTCCGACGACCACAGCGACGAGCTCGGTGACGGTGACACCCGACCCGGCCACCGTCACCGAGGGAGCGCAGCCGCAGCGAACGCCACCCGAGGAGGCCAGCGACCTGGTTCCCATGGGTCCGTCGGGAGCCGAGCCGCTGTGCCTGGATCTGACGTGGGGGCCGGTACCGCAGGCGGTGGACTCGCTGCCGCTCGTGTTCGCAGATTCACCGTGGGTCGCCACCGACATGGGCGATCCCTGTGCGTCGTTCACCTGGGTCGAAGCGCTCCCGTCCGGGGCAACGGTGAGCTCGCCGACACATCTGCTTTTCTTTCACGACGCCGAGTACCTCGGCACTGCGACGCTGGAGCCGTACGGGTTCACGTCGGTGGCGGCGCAATCCTCCGACACGATCACAGTGAACTACCGCTGGCCACTCGCCGATGACGCCAATGCGAACCCGACCGGCGGACCGGCGACGATCGACTACCAGTGGGACGGAACGCAAGTGACCATGATCGGCACCCTCCCGCCCGAGGTCACCGGCTAGATCGAGACGGACGATTCCTCGGGGAGTTCGCGGATTTCGGCGTCGGACATCTCCTTGAAGCGTCCGTAGTAGATGCCCCTCGCCTGTTCCGCGACGACGGCCTGGTGAATGGGGAACGCCATCCTCGGTGCCACCGCACGGAGGAATTCGACCGTCTCGGACAGCTTCGACCACGGCGCTGCCGCGGGCAATGCCAGTACCTCGACCTGTTGCTCGGGAACGAACAACGAGTCACCCGGATGGAACAGTTGCCCCGGGTTCTCCGGAGTACCGAGCAGATAACCGGTGTTGTCGATCTCCGGCAGTTCCGGATGGATGACGGCGTGCGTGCCGCCGACTCCGGTGACGGTGATGCCGCCCACGGAGAAGTCCTTGCCCGCCGGGGCCGCGATCCATTTTCCTCCGAGCTGGCCTGCCGTCATGGGATCGGCGTGCAGCTCGGCGCGGGGATTGGCGTCGAGAAGCGCGGGAAGTCGCTGCAGATCAACATGATCCGGGTGCTGGTGGGTGACCAGGATGGCGTCGAGTCCGGTGATGCCCTCGAATCCGTGAGAGAACGTGCCGGGATCGAACAGCACCGTGGTGCCATTGAGTTCGACCAGAACGCAGGAATGTCCGAAGTGTGTCAGCCGCATGCACCCCACAGTAAGCGCGGTTTCACTCCGCTGGCCAGGGCTGCGTAGACTCCCACCTGCCGGTAACTGTCTTGCTGTACGTATTTCAAGGAGCGCTTTCGTGGCCCGAGTCGTAGTCGATGTCATGCCCAAGGCCGAGATTCTCGATCCGCAGGGTCAGGCCATCGCAGGTGCGCTGGGCCGGCTGGGAATCTCCGGTGTGTCCGATGTGCGTCAGGGCAAGCGCTTCGAGCTGGAGATCGACGATTCCGTCGACGACGCCGAACTCGAGAAGATTGCCGAATCGCTGCTCGCCAACACGGTGATCGAGGACTGGAAAGTGACCCGCATCTCATGAGCGCCCGCGTAGGAGTCATCACGTTCCCCGGAACTCTCGACGACGTCGACGCATCCCGCGCCGTGACTCTCGCCGGCGGCGAAGCCGTCAGCCTGTGGCACGCCGACGCCGATCTGAAGAACGTCGACGCCATCGTCGTCCCCGGCGGATTCTCGTACGGCGACTATCTGCGAGCCGGTGCGATCGCCCGCTTCGCTCCCGTGATGGAGTCCGTCGTCAAGGCGGCAGAGGGCGGGATGCCGATCCTGGGTATCTGCAACGGTTTTCAGGTGTTGTGCGAGGTCGGACTGCTTCCCGGAGCGTTGACGCGCAACGAGGGCCTGCATTTCGTGTGCCGCGACCAGTGGTTGAAGGTCGAGAATGCCGGCACGGCATGGTCGTCGCGATATGAGCAGGATGCCGAGATCCTGATTCCGGTCAAGAACGCCGAGGGCCGATTCCAGGCATCGCAGAGCGTGCTCGACGAGCTCGAAGGTGAAGGCCGGGTCGTGTTCCGCTACAGCGGGAGCAACCCCAACGGGTCGCAGCGCGGTATTGCCGGAATCTCGTCGGCGAACGGTCGGATCGTCGGCCTGATGCCCCACCCCGAGCACGCCACCGAGCCGTTGACCGGCCCGAGCGACGACGGGCTCGGCATCTTCTACTCGGCACTGGACGCGATCGTCAACGCCTGATTTTCGTGTCGGTGGGTGGGTCTAATCTTCCGCCATGACACTGACCCTGGGCATGATCACGTTCGATTCCCCCGGCCCAGGCCCGCTCGCTCGCTGGTGGGCCTCACAGGTCGACGGATCGGTCGTCGAGGAGAACGACGGCTGGTTCTACGTCGTCGCACTCGCTTCGGCCCCGTATCGACTGGCCTTCCAGAAGGTCGACGACCCGACGCCGGGTAAGAATCGCGTCCACCTCGACATGACCGCCGAGAACCTCGACGACGAGGTCTCTCGGCTGGTCGAGTCGGGTGCGACCGAGATCCAGCAGCACACCATGGGTGACTTTCGCTGGGTGACGCTGAGCGATCCCGACGACAACGTGTTCTGCGTATCCGGGGCGCACTGAGCAGCGGATGCCCGCCCAATCGTGGGTCACCCTCGTCGTCGGCGTTCTGGCCGTCGTCGGGGTCGCTCTCATCGCCAGCACCGAACGCAAGGTGCTGCTTGCCGTTGCGGGCCGGTCTGCACGTCGCGCACTGGCGCAACCGCGCGAAACCGCGCGAAACCGAGGACACTGACGGCGAGAGCGAGCAGGAGGACCCGCGATGACCACCACCGACGAACGCAACATCAAAGCACCACGGCCAACGGTCGCCGCTGCCGCTGCCCGCGCGTACATCACCATGGCCGAACGCGATTATCAACCCGTACCCGACTGGATTCGCGACGCTGCAGCGGGACGACCGACCACTCCGCCGCCTGAATAGCGGGTCTGTCGGCACGTGTTCGCAGTCAGGCCGCGCGTGCGCGTAGTTCGGTCAACGCTGAGGTGAAGATACCCTTAGGCCCGTGCGTCACGTCGCAATACTCGCCGTCTCGCCAGAAGAACACCGAGCGCGACAGTGGGCTCGGTGTATCGCGAGAGAACACGTCGGCCAGCTCGGCGAGTGCGGTGGCTGCCGCGACTGCGTCGTCGGCGTCGCGGGGCCGATGAAAGGCGAATTCGTACGCGTTGGGGACGGCGAAGAGTACGCCGTACAGGCATTCGCCCAGATGCGACGAAATCAGCGTGGTCATATCGGCGATCTTCGACGCGAGATAGATCGAATCGCCGTCGAGCACCTCGATGCAGACCCCCTCGCGTTCGAGCAACTGCGCTCCCTCGAACTCGATCGCCGCAGTGTTCTTGCGACCCGCAGCCCACGCAGCGTCGATGTCGCGCCCCTCGAAGTGACTGTCGGACAACGTCAGAGCTCGATTCGGAGACGACAGATTCAACACCCGCCTCGGCGCATCGGGTGCCGCGAGCAGGGGAACCGAATAACTGTACGAACCCATCGATTCCAACACGCACGGCGCGACGACGCGTTCACGGAGTTTCGAATGGAACTCGTCGTCGGACAGGCCTGCGATGAACGCCGGAGCGGACTCGCGCATCGCCTCGATCATGACCTGGACATGGCCGCCGATGATGCTGTCCCACGCCGACCGGGGCGCACCCGAGCAGCGGGCGAACACGTTGTCGAGCGGGAAGCGTGCACCCGACTCCGCGCCGAGCGTGGTCGCATCCTCACGGTGCACCACCATTCCGCGGGTACGAAATGCTTCGATCGTTTTCATTCGTACGATGGCGAGTGTGGTTGCGTGAGCGACGTGTTGGTTCGGTGTCGGCTCGATCTTCATGTTTCTCCCCCGGTCGGTGTGTGCTCTCGGGGTGTTCGACGCGGCGGCTGACACAATGGTTCCCATGTCGTCCTCTGCCTCTGCTGCCGGTCTCTGCAACTTCGTCGACGTCTCGCCGTCCCCGTTCCATGTGTGTCGGACGGTGTCGGTGCAGCTCGAGGACGCCGGATTCGTGCGTCTGGACGAGACCGATGCCTGGCCGACGGAAGCGGGCCGCTACTACCTGATCCGCGGCGGCTCACTCGTTGCCTGGAGCACCGAGCGTGAGGGCCCCTTCCGCATCGTCGGCGGACACACCGACAGCCCCAATCTCCGGGTGAAACAGCATCCTGATCTGGAGTCGGCGGGTTGGCAGATGGTCGGGCTGGAGCCGTACGGCGGTGCCTGGCTCAACTCCTGGCTCGATCGCGACCTGGGTATCTCCGGCCGGCTCAGCGTGCGTGACGGCAACACCGCCCGCGAGGTACTCGTCAAGGTTGACGAGCCGATCCTCCGAGTTCCGCAGCTCGCGATTCACCTGTCCGAGGACCGCAAAGGTGTCACGCTCGATCCGCAGCGACACGTCAATGCCATTTGGGGAGTGGGTAATTCGCCACGGTCCTTCGTCTCCTACGTCGCCGAGCGAGAAGGCGTCGATCCCGGTTCGGTACTGGGCTGGGAACTGATGACACACGACCTGGCACCCAGCGCGGTGGTAGGAGTCGAATCCGAGTTGGTCAGTGCGCCGCGTCTGGACAATCAGGGCACCTGTTACGCCGGAACGCAGGCTTTGCTTGCGGCAGTGGAGAATCCGACCGACGTCACTCCCGTGTTGGCTTTGTTCGACCACGAGGAAGTCGGCAGTATGTCCGACCGTGGCGCGTTCTCGGACCTGCTCAACACCGTGCTCGAACGCATCGTGCTCGGGCGCGGCGGCGGTCGTGAGGAATTTTTGCGCACGATGGCCGGATCCATCTGTGCCTCGGGCGATATGGCGCACGCGACGCATCCGAACTACCCGGATCGTCACGAGCCTGCACATCGCATCGAACTCGGCGGCGGACCGGTACTCAAGGTCAACCAAAACCTGCGCTACGCAACCGATTCCGCCGGTGCCGGTGCATTCGCACTGGCCTGCGAGCAAGCCGACGTACCGTTGCAGCGCTACGTTCATCGCGCGGATCTACCGTGCGGATCGACCATCGGACCGATCACCGCGTCGCGCACCGGGTTGTCGACGGTCGACGTCGGCGCAGCGCAACTCGCCATGCACTCGTCCCGAGAGTTGATGGGAGCCGGCGACGTGAAGGCATACGCCGACGCGTTGGCGGCTTTCCTCGCCCCTGCCTGAGCCAGATCGGCGTCGCAAACGCGCGCGCAATTGTCAGGTGCGCGCGGATTCGTGCCCGATTCCGGGGCTGTTTCGCTCGCGTTCGGCAAACGCGCTCGCGTTTGCGAAATCCGGGGGGTGAACCAGCGACCCTGAAGCGAACCCCCGACCAGCGACCCGAGGACCTAGAGCGGATCGAGTTGCAGGCAGGCGTCGGCAGCGAGCCAGAACAACTGTTCGCGCACCGTTGTTGCCTTGGTCCAGCCGCGGTGATCCCAGTCGGCGGCCAGGGAGTCTCCCGCGTACAGCAGTTGCGCGAATCGGACTCCACGGAATCGGGCGACTGCGCAGAAGGCCGACGCTTCCATGTCGACCGTTCGGCAGCCTTCCTCGACGCGGCGCGAGACTCGGCCGCGGGTTTCGCGGTAGAGCGCGTCGGTGGTCCAGGAGCGGCCGGTGACGAAGTCGATGCCGGCGTCGGTCAGTACCGACTGCAGTACGGCGACACCTACGGGATCGGCGTCGACCACTCGACCGGGTGGCAGGTAGTGGAACGAGGTGCCCTCGTCGCGCAGGGCGCTGTCGACGACCATGACGTGTCCCATGCCCAGGTCGTCGGACAGCGCCCCGGCACCGCCGACGGCGACGAACTGCGTGCAGCCCATGGCGATGGCTTCTTCGAGGAACAGGGCGGCCAGTGGCGCGCCGACGCCGGGATGGAAGACGGCAAGTTTCTGTCCGTCTCGTTCGATCTCGTAGACGGGGTGTTCGCCGTGCTCGGAGCGCATGATCGACACCACTCGGGCGTCGCCTTTCGCGCAGATGCTCTCGATCACCTCGGCGAAGAAACAGACGACGGCTTTCGGCGGTACGTCGACTCCCTTGGCCACCATCGACGGGTCGATGACGCCCGTTTCGTCCAGATCGTCCTCGGTCAGTGCAATGTCCATCAGGTGATGTTCGCACGAGGCCGATACGTCCGATGCCGTACATGTCGGCGGCACCTTATAGACTCTCCCTGGCATTTCGCTCCATCGAAGGGACCTATTCCTCGTGTCCGCTAGCTCTGTACCCACAGACACTGTCTCGAACGCCGTCGCCACCCCCGACGTTGCGCAGCCGTACAAGGAACTCGGACTCAAGGACGACGAATACGTCCGCATCAAGGAAATCCTCGGTCGTCGGCCCACGGACGCCGAATTGGCGATGTACTCCGTCATGTGGAGCGAGCACTGCTCGTACAAGTCCTCGAAGGTGCATCTGAAGTACTTCGGCGAGACCACCACCGACGAGATGCGCAAGCCGATGCTCGCCGGTATCGGCGAGAACGCGGGCGTCGTCGACGTCGGCGACGGCTGGGCCGTCACGTTCAAGGTCGAGAGCCACAATCACCCGTCGTACGTCGAGCCCTACCAGGGTGCGGCGACGGGCGTCGGCGGCATCGTCCGCGACATCATGGCCATGGGCGCGCGCCCGATCGCCGTCATGGACCAGCTGCGATTCGGTGCTGCCGATGCACCCGATACGCGCCGTGTCCTGAGCGGCATCGTCGCAGGCGTCGGTGGGTACGGAAACTCCCTCGGCCTACCGAACATCGGCGGCGAGACGGTGTTCGACGCCTCCTACGCCGGTAACCCTCTGCTCAACGCCCTGTGTGCCGGCGTCATGCGGGTCGAGGACATGCATCTCGCTTTCGCGTCGGGCCTGGGCAACAAGATCATTCTGTTCGGTGCACGAACGGGTCTCGACGGCATCGGCGGTGTGTCCGTGCTCGCGTCGGAGACGTTCGACGGCGACGAGACCGGTGGGGGCCGCAAGAAGCTTCCTGCGGTTCAGGTGGGCGATCCGTTCACCGAGAAGGTGCTCATCGAAGCCTGCCTCGAGTTGTACTCGAACAAGCTCGTCGTCGGCATCCAGGACCTCGGTGGTGCCGGGTTGTCCTGCGCCACATCGGAACTCGCGTCCGCCGGCAGTGGTGGCATGCACATCGAGCTCGACAAGGTGCCGATGCGCGCCACCGGCATGACTCCGGCCGAGGTGCTCTCGAGCGAATCCCAGGAGCGCATGTGCGCCGTGGTGACCCCCGAGAACGTCGACGCATTCATGGCCGTCTGCAAGAAGTGGGACGTCCTGGCCACGGTCATCGGTGAGGTCACCGACGGCGAGCACCTCCAGATCACCTGGCACGGCGATACCGTCGTCGATGTACCGCCGAAAACCGTTGCGCACGAAGGCCCGGTGTACAACCGTCCGGTGCAGCGTCCGGATACCCAGGACGCGTTGATCGCGAACAGCACGGCGTCGCTGAAGCGTCCGGAAACCGCGGACGAGCTGAAGGCCACTCTGCTGAAGATGATCGGCTCGCCGCAGCTGTGCAGCCGTCGATTCATCACCGAGCAGTACGACCGCTACGTCCGCGGCAACACCGTGCTGGCAGAGAACGCCGATGCAGGCGTGATCCGCATCGACGAGAAGACCGGTCGCGGAATCGCTTTGGCCACCGACGCGTCGGGCCGCTACACCGCACTCGACCCGTACCAGGGCGCGCAGCTGGCTCTGGCCGAGGCGTTCCGCAACGTCGCGGTCACCGGCGCCACTCCCAAGGCCGTCACCAATTGCCTGAACTTCGGTTCGCCGGAGGACCCGGGTGTCATGTGGCAGTTCCAGCAGGCCGTACGCGGTTTGGCGGACGGGTGTGTCACCCTCGGCATCCCGGTCACCGGCGGCAACGTCAGCTTCTACAACCAGACCGGCGCGGAGCCGATCCTGCCGACCCCCGTGGTCGGAGTGCTGGGCGTCATCGACGACGTCCATCGCCGCATCCCGACGGGGCTCGGCCTCGAGCCCGGCGAGACGCTCATCCTGCTGGGGGAGACCCACGACGAGTTCGACGGGTCCATCTGGGCGCAGGTCGAGCACGATCACCTCGGCGGCGTTCCGCCGAAGGTCGATCTCGCTCGGGAGCAGTTGTTGGCAGACATCCTGCTCGCATCCTCCCGCGACGGCCTGGTCTCGGCTGCACACGACCTGTCCGAGGGCGGTCTCGCTCAGGCCGTCGTCGAGGCAGCCTTGGCCGGCGAAACCGGTTGCCGCATCATCGTTCCCGAAGGCGCAGACCCGTTCGTGACCTTGTTCTCCGAATCCTCCGGCCGGGTGCTGGTCGCCGTGCCGCGCACCGAGGAGACCCGGTTCACCGGCATGTGCACCGCACGCGGACTTCCGTGGGCGCGAGTGGGCGTCGTCGACGAGGGCTCGGATTCGATCGAGGTCCAGGGGCAGTTCTCCGTGCCGATGACGGAACTGCGGGAGACGTTCGAGAGCACTCTTCCCAGACTCTTCGGCTGACCGAGGTGGGGGGACAGGTATCGGAGCGTCGAAGGGGGACCGAGCCCACACTCGAGCAGGATCAGCATCATCGGTATCACTTTCCGACGGTGGAGTTCTCGGCTCCGTCGCCGGAGAAGCATCCGTTCGTCATGTGGTCGTGGGGCCTGCTGCGTCTGGACTTCACCGGAATCGCGTTCAGCGCGTTGTTCTTCTGCTGGTCACTGACGCCGTCGCTGCTGCCTCGTGGATGGCTGTTCCAAGGCATCATCGGCGGCATCAACTCGGCTATCGGGTACGCCTTCGGGGTGGCCGTGGGATGGGCGGTGACGCGATGGTGGCTGTCCTCGCGCTCGTGGTGGCCGTTGCCGCGCAAGGTCGAACTCGCAGTCAAGGTGGTCGTACTCGTCGTCGCCGTCGCTGCGTCGATGATCATGCTGGCGGTCTCGGCGCAGTGGCAGCGTGAACTCGCCGCGCTCATGGACGCGGAGGGGACCACCACGACGGGGTACCTCCGCACCGGAGCGTTGAGCATTGCCATTGCCGCACTGCTCATCTCGATCTCGCGGGTGCTACGCGACGTCGTCCGATTGCTCGCCCGTCAGATCAATCGCATCGTCAAGATGCCACGCGAAGTGGCCAACGCACTCGGCGTGATCGTCCTGGTGGTTCTGGTCGTCGCCCTGGTTCAGGGTGTGCTGCTGCGTGCGGTCTCCGAGGTGACCAACTCGGTGTTCAGTCTGCAGAACAACGAAACGCGAGAGGGCACAGAACAACCCGTCGCCGACGAGAGGTCGGGTAGCCCGAACTCGTTGGCACCGTGGGACACACTCGGATTCGAGGGCCGCAACTTCGTCTCCAGCGGCCTGCGAGCCGACGAGATGGAACGGGCCACCGGACGTCCGAGCCTCGAACCCATTCGGGCCTACGCCGGACTGGAAACCGCGGAGACTCAGGACGAACGACTCGACATCGTCGTCGCCGAACTCGAACGCACCGGCGCGTTCCAGCGCAAAGCGCTCATCGTCGTGCCGACCACCGGCACCGGCTGGGTCAACCCCACCGCCGTCGAGGCCGAGGAGCTGATGTTCGACGGCGATGTCGCCACCGTCGCCTCTCAGTACTCGTATCTGCCGAGTTGGATCTCGTTCATCGCCGAGGGCGACAAAGCCGCCCAGGCAGGCAAGGCGCTGATCGACAAAGTGCACGACCGCTGGCTGCAGGAGCCCGAGGCCACCCGCCCCAAGTTCTACGTCTACGGCGAAAGTCTGGGGACGAAGTCCGGTGAAGGCGCGTTCGACGGGTTGGCGGACATCCGCGCCACCACCGACGGCGTCCTGTGGGTGGGTCCGCCGAACGACAACCGCATCTGGAGTCAGTTCGTCAGCAGGCGTGATCCGGGCAGCCCCGAGGTTCGGCCGGTGTACTCCGAGGGCCTGACGGTTCGCTTCGCCGACAATTCGTCGGGCATCCCGCCGGAGGATCAGCCCTGGTACGCCCCGCGCATCCTGTACGTCCAGCATGCGTCGGATCCGGTGGTCTGGTGGTCACCGGACCTGCTGTTCGAGCGTCCGGACTGGCTGTCCGAGCCGCCGGGGCCGGACCGACTGCCGAGCATGCGTTGGTTCCCGGTGGTGACGTTCTGGCAGGTGGCAGCGGACCTGACCAATGCCGCGGGCGTCCCCGACGGCCACGGTCACAACTACGGAACCCTCGTGCTCGACGGCTGGGTGGCCGTCGCCGCCCCCGAAGGCTGGACCGACCGCGACACCGAACGAGTGCGCGGCGTCATGGAGCAATTCGCCGGACGTGACGGTCCCGAGAAGTGAGAACCGCTCTGGCAACCGGAGTGGAGCCTGCGGAACGACCCATTCTGACCGGACTCGTGACAACGGCGTGGAGCACGTACGTGCTGCCTGCGGCCGGGCTCGGAGCCCGCGGGCGGGCAGTGGCCAACGCGTCGTTCGCCGTCGCTGTGGCTGCGGTGTCGGGATCGAATGCCGAACGGCTGGGCCTGCGGAACGCCGCATCCGGGCTGAAATGGGGAGCGGCTGCGGCAGCGATACCCGTCCTGGGGTCTGCGGTGGTGGCCGCCGTACCCGCACTGCGTCGACGCGTCCGTCCGTCCGAGGACGATCTCGCCGAATGGGTGCTGTTCCGAATTCCGGTGGGGACGGTGCTGACCGAGGAGTTGCTCTTCCGCGGTGTGCTCGACGCGGCATCGCCTGCCCTGTCGCCGGCTTTCTTCGGACTGTGGCACATTCGTCCCGCCCGCGCCGCCGGGGATTCGGTGGCCGGGACCGTCGCCGCGACGACCGTCGCCGGGGTGGTGTTCTCGTGGCTGCGGGCACGCAGCGGCAGTGTGCTCGCCCCTGCTGCGCTGCACTACGCACTCAACGCGAGCGGTGCCGTGTTGGCGCATCTCGCGGCGACCGAACGTGAGAGGAGCTGATCAGAGATGCCACCGCACAAGGAGGTCGGTCCCGCCGAGGTTCGCGAGGCCGTTCTGGCCGTCGCCGACTGGATCCGAGGTGAGGCCGAGAAGCCGCCACGCGCGCAGATCGCCGCCGCCGTGCGCACCACGGCCAGAACTCTCGGTCAGAACGCACCGGGGTCGTCGGTGGAGGTGCGGGTGCCGCCGTTCGTCGCGGTGCAGTGCATCGTCGGGCCCCGGCACACCAGAGGAACCCCGCCGAACGTCGTCGAAACCGATGCTCTGACATGGCTTCAGGTGGCCACCGGGACCCGAGATTTCGCCGAGGCGCTCGGCGACGGCTCGATCGATGCGTCCGGCAGTCGGGCCGTCGAGGTGGGTCGGTGGTTGCCGTTGCTGACCATCACCTGACCGCCGGAATTCAGTGGCCGTTCGATCGGCGGGAATCTCCTGGACACACGATGCGTTGAGTCAGCCCGTGTGCCCGTAGACTGGGCACGGCCCCCCGCCCCGGACCCCCTAGGGAGCAATGCCCGTGACGAACGCCGATTTGTCGGTCGACAGTCCGAATCTTCTGGTAGGCAAACCCATCGACGAGCCGGAGAACGAGCCGCGCGAAGAGTGTGGAGTGTTCGGTGTGTGGGCACCGGGCGAGGACGTGGCCAAGCTCTCGTACTACGGCCTCTACGCACTGCAGCACCGTGGTCAGGAAGCCGCAGGCATCGCGGTGTCCGACGGCTCCCAGGTGCTCGTGTTCAAGGATCTCGGCCTGGTCAGTCAGGTGTTCGACGAGCAGACGCTCGGCGCGATGCCCGGGCACGTCGCCATCGGCCATTGCCGGTACTCCACCAGTGGGTCGGTGACGTGGGAGAACGCGCAGCCGATCTTCCGAACCACCACTGCCGGTACCGGTATCGCACTCGGGCACAACGGCAATCTGGTGAACTTCGCCGAACTCGCCACCAAGGCTCGCGATGCGGGCCTGATCAGCGATCGATTGCAGGGCAACGGGACGTCGGATTCCGATGTCGTGACGGCACTGCTGGCGCACAAGGCGGCCGACTGCACCATCGAGCAGGCGGCCATGGAATTGCTGCCGCTGCTCAAAGGCGCGTTCTGCCTGACCTTCATGGACGAGCACACCCTCTACGCCGCGCGTGATCCGCACGGCGTTCGGCCGCTGTGCCTCGGACGCCTCGATCGCGGCTGGGTCGTCGCCAGCGAGACCGCAGCACTCGACATCGTCGGTGCGGCGTTCGTCCGCGACATCGAGCCCGGCGAACTGTTGGCGATCGACGCCGACGGCGTTCGGTCCTCGCGTTTCGCTGCCCCCGAGCCCAAGGGCTGCGTGTTCGAGTACGTCTATCTCGCACGGCCCGACAGCGTCATCGGCGGTCGCTCGGTGCACTCGACTCGGGTGGAAATCGGACGTCGTCTCGCCAAGGAGCACCCGGCCGAGGGTGATCTGGTCATCCCGGTGCCCGAGAGCGGAACTCCGGCAGCCGTGGGCTTCGCCCAGGGCTCTGGAATCCCGTACGGCCAGGGGCTCATGAAGAACGCGTACGTGGGCCGCACGTTCATTCAACCGTCGCAGACCATTCGGCAGCTCGGTATCCGGCTCAAGCTCAACCCTCTCAAAGAGGTCATTCGCGGCAAAAGGCTCGTGGTGGTGGATGATTCGATCGTTCGCGGCAACACGCAGCGGGCGCTGATCAGGATGCTGCGCGAGGCCGGTGCCCTCGAGATCCACGTCCGTATCGCGTCCCCGCCGGTGCGGTGGCCCTGTTTCTACGGCATCGACTTCGCTTCTCCCGCAGAGCTGATCGCCAACGGCGTCGATTCCGAGGACGGAATCCTCGAAGGCGTCCGGCAGGCCATCGGTGCCGACTCGTTGGGCTACATCTCCATCGACGGCATGATCGCGGCGTCGGAGCAGCCCGAATCGCGCTTGTGTGCAGCATGTTTCACCGGGAAGTACCCCATCGATCTGCCCGCGGACAATGCACTAGGCAAGCACGTGCTCGAGGGTCTGTTGGCGTCGGCCGCTGGGCAACCGGTGGACAACGACGCGAATGTGAGCGCTCTCAGCCGTCCTTGACCTGGTCTTTTCCGTTAGGGAACAGCAGGGTTTTCTCAATGCCACATATTGGAAACAGTCCATCGGTACTGTCCCGAGTTACATAGGACACACCGATTGGATAGAGGCTCAGATGACCCTGTCGCCCGACGACGGACGCATGCAGCGCTACAGCGCCGCATCACGAACGGCTGTGCGTAAGCATGGCAAGAAGACCGCCGCAGTGGCCGCACTGTCGGTACTCGCACTGACCGCCGCAGCGTGCGGCTCGGGACGCACCGACGCCGGTGGATCCGGCGACGGCGGCGGCGGTGAGACCATCACGGTCGGCACCACGGACCAGGTCACCTCGCTCGACCCGGCCGGCTCGTACGACAACGGATCGTTCATGGTGATGAACCAGACGTATCCCTTCTTGATGAACTTCGCTCCCGGTAGCTCCGAGCTCGAGCCCGATGCGGCCGAGAGCTGCGATTTCGCGGAGCCGACCGTCTACAAGTGCACGCTCAAGGACGACCTGAAGTTCGCCAACGGCAATCCGCTGACGAGCGAGAGCGTCAAGTTCTCGTTCGACCGCATCGTCGCGATCAACGATCCGAACGGGCCGGCGTCGCTGCTGACCAATCTCGACAGCATCGCGACACCGGACGAGAAGACCGTCGAGTTCACCCTCAAAGCGGCCAACGATCAGACGTTCCCGCAGATCCTCGCGACACCCGCGGGCCCGATCGTCGACCAGACGGTGTTCCCGGCCGACAAGGTGCTCGACGACGACGCAGTGGTTGCGGGAAAGCCGTTCGCCGGCCCGTACTCCATCTCCAGCTATGGCAAGAACTCACTCGTCAGCTTCGTGGCCAACGGGGACTACAACGGCATTCTCGGCACCCCGAAGACGTCGTCGGTCAACGTGAAGTACTACACCAGCTCCGACAACCTCAAGCTCGATGTGCAGAACAAGGCCATCGATGTGGCATGGCGTTCCCTCACCCCGACCGACGTCGAATCGCTGGGAGCCGTCGACGGCCTGACGGTGCACGAGGGCCCCGGCGGCGAGTCCCGCTACATGGTCTTCAACATGAACACGATGCCCGGCAACACCCCCGAGCAGAAGTTGGCCGTGCGCAAGGCGATTGCTGCCTCGGTCGATCGCCAGGCGCTCTCCGACGGCGTCTACAAGGGCACCTACACCCCGCTGTACTCCGTGGTGCCGACCGGTCTGGAAGGTTCCAACAAGGCCTTCTCCGACGTCTACGGTGAGACACCGAACAAAGACGAGGCTGCCGGATTCCTTTCCGCTGCAGGCGTCGCCACTCCGATCCAACTCAACCTGCAGTACAACCCGGATCACTACGGCTCGAGCTCGAGCGAGGAGTACGCCGCGATCAAGAGTCAGCTCGACGCGACGGGCTTGTTCAATGTGAACCTGCAGTCCACCGAGTGGAGCACCTACACCAAGGAACGTGTCGCCGACGCGTACCCGGTGTACCAGCTCGGCTGGTTCCCGGACTACCCCGATGCAGACAACTACCTGACGCCGTTCTTCGGACCGGACAACTTCCTCCAGTCGCATTTCGAGAACCCGGAGATCACGTCACTGCTCGACCTCGAGCGCACGACGGCCGACGAGAACGCACGGATGCAGATCATCGGACAGATTCAGACCGAGCTCGCGACCAACTACCTGCCGACCCTTCCGCTGTTGGAGGGCAAGCAGATCGCCGTCGCCACCGATGAGATCAGCGGTGTGGACGAGACCCTCGACGCCTCGTTCAAGTTCCGCTTCGTCACTCTCGCCAAGAGCTGACCGGTGCCCGCTACCGCACAGACGCCGGTAGGGGAGAAGAAAGCGCAGCAGGCGAGCGCGCCGTCACGATACGGCGCGCTCGCCCGCTATCTCGGGATCAGGTTTCTGTTGATCATCCCGACTGCCTGGATTCTCGTCACCGTCGTCTTCTTTCTCATGCGTGTGATCGGTGACCCGATCACCGCCGCCCTCGGCGGTCGACTACCCGCCGAACAGATCGCCCAGCGCAAGGCCGAGGCCGGATACGACCGGCCGATCCTGACGCAGTACTGGGAGTACCTGACCGGATTGTTGCGCGGCGACTTCGGCCGCTCCGCCACCGACAATCGCGCGATCAGTGACGTCCTGCTCGTCAACGGTGCTGCCACACTGGAATTGGCGTTCTGGGCGCTGCTCGTCGCGTTCGCGGTCGGCATCCCGCTCGGGTTCTACGCCGCCACCCATCGCGACCGGTTCGGTGACGCGTCGCTGCGAATCTTCGCGATCCTGGCGTACGCGGCCCCGGTATTCTTCGTCGGCATGCTGCTCAAGCTGCTGTTCGCCGTCAAGCTCGGCTGGCTGCCGGTCGCCGGGCGGGCCAGTACCAATGTGGAACTGGCACTGCAGAACGTCTCCCCGAAGACGAACATTCTGATCATCGACTCGTTCCTGTACGGCGACACCGGTTACACCGTCGACGTGCTCGAGCACGCGGTTCTGCCCGCTCTTGCGCTCGGCCTGCTGACGGCCGGTGTGTTCCTGCGATTGGTGCGAGTCAACCTGATTCAGACGTTGCAGGCGTCGTTCGTCGACGCCGCCCGCGCGCGCGGGTTGAGCGAGGGCACGGTGACGAGGCGACATGCGTTCCGCAACGCCATGATTCCCATCGTCACCGTCATCGGACTGCAGATCGCCGTCCTCCTCGGCGGTGCCGTACTCACCGAGACGACCTTCGAGTGGCAAGGACTGGGCTACGAACTCGCCCGTTATCTGCAGGCCCGCGATTTCGTTGCCGTGCAAGGCATCGTGACGTTCCTGGCCGTGGTGGTCGCCGTCGTCAGCTTCGTCACCGACGCGATCGTCGCCCTCATCGACCCGAGAGTGAGGTTCTGATGAGCACCGAAGTCGTGCTGTCCGACGTTCCTCCCACCCGTCCGCACCGCAGAGGGTTCCCCGGCGTCGCGTTCGTGAAGTCCACCTCGGGATTGCAGCGGGTCACGCTCATCGTCGGGTTGGCGCTGATGGTGGGGTTCGTGATCGCGGCGCTGTTCGCGCCGATTCTCGCGCCGTACGGTTTCTCGCAGACCAGTGACGCCGGTGCGGATTTCGCCCGCCAAGCCGCGCCGTCCGCGGATCACTGGTTCGGTACCTCGGTTCGCGGTGAGGACGTGTTCTCGCGGGTGATCTACGGTGCCAGAACCGCATTGATGGTCATCGCCTCGTCGCTGGTGCTGTCCCTGATCATCGGCGTTCCCCTCGGTCTGGCCTCGGGTTACATCGGCCGCTGGTTCGACCGGGTGCTCGTGCTGTTCATGGACGCGATGTACGCATTCCCGTCTCTGCTTCTCGCGGTGGTCATCTCGATCGTCGTGGCAGGCGGTCAGTCGTCGAGTTTCGGCGGTATCGCCTCCGCGGCCATCGCCATCACGGCGATCTTCGTGCCTCAGTACTTCCGGGTGGTCCGCAACGCGACGGTCGCCGTCAAGACCGAACCGTACGTCGACGCCGCGCGGGTGACCGGAGCCGGCACGCCGCGAATTCTGTTCCGGCACATACTCGCCAACGTGGTGCAGACACTGCCGGTCATCATCACGCTCAACGGAGCCGAGGCCATCCTCACCCTCGCCGGGCTCGGCTTCCTCGGGTTCGGGATCGAGCCCACCTCCGCCTCGGAGTGGGGATACGACATCAACAAGGCCCTACCGGACATCTCCAACGGCATCTGGTGGACGTCGGTGTTCCCGGGCCTGGGCATCGTGCTGGTGGTCCTCGGTCTGACCATGGTCGGTGAAAGTGCAAGCGAGACACTCAATCCGCTGCTGCGCACCCGCAAGAAGTTCAAGAAGGCGGTGAAGGTATGACATCGAGTGTCGTGACTCCACGCGAGTCCGCATTGTCGGTGCAGTCGTTGTCCGTTTCGTTCGTCACCGATGCCGGCGAAGTCGATGCCGTCACCGAGGTCTCGTTCGAGGTCTATCCCGGTGAAGTTCTCGCTGTGGTGGGGGAGTCGGGGTCGGGTAAGTCCGTCAGTGTCCGCTCCGCCATCGGGCTGCTGCCCGATACCGCGCGAGTCGACGGGCACGTGGTTCTCGGCGGGCAGGACGTCACCACGCTGAACTACAAGGCGTGGGCGAGGCTGCGGGGCAACAAGATCTCGATGGTGTTCCAGGAGCCGGGCAGTGCCCTCGATCCGCTGTTCACCATCGGGTATCAGATCGTCGAGGCGCTGCGCGCGCACACCCGCGCAGACGGTAAACGGATGGGCAGTAAGGATGCCAAGGCGCGGGCCATCGAGTTGTTGACGATGGTGGGGTTGCCGAACCCCGAGCAGCGCTTCTCGTACTACCCACACGAGCTCTCCGGTGGCCAGAAGCAACGCGTCATGATCGCGATCGCCATCTCTTGTGAGGCGAAAGTCATCATCGCCGACGAGCCGACCACCGCCCTCGACGTCACTGTGCAGGCCGAGATCCTCGAACTGCTCCGCGATCTCAAGGATCGGTTGGGCTGCGCCATCGTGCTGATCACCCACAGCATGGGCGTCGTGTCCGATCTGGCGGACCGCGTCGTCGTCATGCAGAACGGCCGCGTCGTCGAGGAAGCGCCGGTGGCACAGCTGTTCGACGCCCCCGAAGACGAGTACACCAAAAAGCTGCTGGCCGCGGTGCCGACCCTTGCTGCAGTGGAGTCGGACAAGACCGTCGACACGTCGGGCGAGCCGGTACTCGAGGTCTCGCAGCTGGTGGTGCAGTTCTCCGGTGGGGTCGGCTCCTCGGCATTCCGAGCGGTCGACGACGTCTCGCTGACCATCCACCGCGGCGAAACCCTCGGTCTGGTGGGCGAATCGGGCTCGGGTAAGTCGACGATCGGCAGGTGCGTTGCAGCGCTCCAGAAGCCGACCAGCGGCAGCGTGACGGTGATGGGACAGAACATTGCCGGGGTGAGCGAGCGCAAGCTCAAGCCCTTGCGCAAGCGATTCGGCTTCGTCTTCCAGGACCCGTCGGCGTCGCTGAATCCGCGGCTCACCGTCGGACAGTGCATCGCCGAGCCGATGATCGTGCACAAGTACGGCTCCAAGGATGCGATCGCGGCCAGGACCACCGAGCTGCTCGACGCCGTGCAACTACCGTCCGGCACCGACAAGCGTTACCCGCACGAGCTGTCCGGTGGGCAACGGCAACGCGTCAGCCTGGCGCGGGCACTGGTGCTGGGACCGGATCTGGTGGTCGCGGACGAGCCGACCAGTGCACTCGACGTCTCGGTCCAGGCGGCCGTGCTCGACCTGTTCGAGGCGCTGCAGCAGGAGTTCGGTTTCGCCTGCCTGTTCATCAGCCACGATCTGGCGGTGGTCGATCGCGTCGCACATCGAGTGGTGGTGCTGCGGGGCGGCCAGGTCGTCGAGCAGGGCACGCCGTGGAAGATTCTGCGCTCGCCGGAGGAGGAGTACACGAAGAAGCTGTTGGCCGCCATCCCGGGCAAGCGGCTGCACACGTGAATTCTTCCCGCCAGCGGGCACTCCGGTACCGTTAGGGCGCTATCTGCGCCGCTACGGGCGCTGACATGAACGAGTACACAGGCTGGAGCCGAATGACCGAGGAATCCCAACCCACGAGCGCAACTCACTCGGGCGGTGCCTCCTACGCGGCGGCCGGGGTCGATATCGCCGCAGGAGACCGAGCAGTTCAACTGTTCGCGCCACTCGCCAAGAAGGCCAGCAGGCCCGAGGTCATGGGCGGTCTCGGTGGTTTCGCCGGTCTGTTCGCGCTCAAGGGCGACTACCGCGAGCCGGTCCTGGCTGCCTCGACCGACGGAGTCGGCACCAAGGTCGCCGTCGCCCAGGCCCTCGGCAAGCACGACACCCTGGGCCTCGACCTCGTGGCCATGGTCGTCGACGATCTGGTCGTGTGCGGAGCCGAGCCGCTGTTCCTGCAGGACTACATCGCCGTCGGTCGTGTCGTACCCGAGCAGGTCGCGGAACTGGTCAAGGGCATCGCCGAAGGCTGCATCATCGCCGGCTGTGCGTTGCTCGGCGGCGAGACGGCCGAACACCCGGGGCTGATGGCCGACGGTGACTACGACCTTTCTGCCACCGGCATCGGCGTCGTGGAGGCGGACTCGATCCTCGGACCCGAGCGCGTGCGTCCCGGCGACGTCGTCATCGGCATGGGATCGTCCGGTCTGCATTCCAACGGCTACTCGCTCGCTCGCAAGGTGCTGCTCGAGATCAACCACATGGATCTCGGCGGACACGTCGAGGAGTTCGGCCGCACACTCGGCGAGGAACTGCTCGAGCCGACGAAGATCTACGCCAAGGACTGCCTCGCACTCGCGGCCGAGACCGACGTGCGCACGTTCTGCCACGTGACGGGCGGCGGACTCGCCAACAACCTCTCCCGCGTCATGCCCGAGGGTCTCGTGGCCGAACTCGATCGGACCACGTGGAGCCCGGCCCCGATCTTCTCCCTCATCGCGCAGCGCGGACGCGTCGAGCGGGCCGAGATGGAGCAGACGTTCAACATGGGTGTCGGCATGGTCGCGATCGTCGCCCCCGAGGACGTCGATCGCGCTCTGGCGGTACTGACCGCACGGCACATCGACTGCTGGACTCTCGGCACGGTCAAGAAGGCTGCAGGCAAGGACGTCGCCGACGAGCGCGCGCTGCTGCTGGGGAACCACCCGAGGTTCTGACCGGCCGGTCACACGACGAACAAGTGAGGGGGAGCCGCGGTGCGGCTCCCCCTCAGTCGTTCAGTGCACAGTTTCTAGCGTCGCCAGTCCTCGTACTCGTCTTCCTCGACTCGGGAATGCACATCCGAGTCAGAGTGGATGCCGCCACGATGGGAGTTGGACGAACCACCGGAGAGCTCTCTTTGCAGACTCTCCAAGTCCGTTGTCGGCGAGCTGTACTTGAGCTCACGAGCGACCTTTGTCTGCTTTGCCTTAGCCCTGCCTCGGCCCATGGCGGTGCCCCCTCGCGGACTTGCGGGGCGGCCTGGGGAAATTTGGCGGCCCCGTTAGAGTTGGTATTTCTTCCTGGCACACACTCTAGCGCGCGAATCGCCGCGATGCGCATACGGCACCACGTGTCGATGCCGGGCCCCGCGGCGCGACACGCCCGGGGCAGGGGTCCGCGCTGCCTGTACCTGCGCATATCCGTGCTCAGGCGAACTATCTTCGCGCTACGACACGAAAACAGTAGTGCTGCGCGTCATGGCCTCCGCGACGTTTTCAGCGCCGCCGCCGCGTCGCGGTACACCTTCGGTGCCAATCCGGGCTCGTCCAGAAGAGTCTGCATCGCCGCGGCGTCCCGCCCCTCGAAGAGCATCCGCACCGTCACCGCGTGCCGAGGAACCGATTCGACCGTCACCGAATCACCGGCGGCGAAGACCCCGGGCTCGAGCACTCGGAAGTAAGCGCCCACATCTCCCTGGGCCGTGAATCGGCGAACCCACCCCGGCTCGCCCATCCACCGCGCGAACGTGCCGCAGGGCTTGCGTGCGATGGTTGCCTCCAGTGTCACCGTGCCGATGCGCCACCGCGTCCCGATCACCGCGTCGGTCACCGGGACGCCGCTGGTCCGCAGATTCTCGCCGAACCGTCCTGGCTCGACGGGCGCACCCAGCTGATCGGCCCAGTACCGGGCTTCTGCTTCGTCGTAGGCGTACACGGCTTGATCGAGACCACCGTGGAATTTGGAGTCGGAACAGTGGTCTCCGCCGATGCCGAGCTCGTGCACATCCACCGGGCCGAGCACGGGCCGCTTGTCGATGCCGCTGTCGACGACGCCGCGCCGCCCGAACGGGACGTCGGCATGCACCACGCAGACCGCCGAGACGGTCCCGGTCACCGGCCGCGAAGGCGATCGACGGCCGCGCGGCCGGCCTGCACGTCGTCGTACGAGGGGATGGAGTCGGGGTCGATCGACGCCGCACACGGACCCGCCTCCAGGGCGGTGTCCACCGGAATCGTTCTCTTGACCAGCGCGAGGGCAACGGGCCCGAGCTCGAAGTGGTCGACAACGGTCCCCAGACGCCCCACCGCGCGGCCACCGGCGGTGACGGGGTCGCCGGTCACGGGCCGTCCGTCGGCGGAACCGTCGAGATGCAGGAGTACCAGGTGACGCGGCGGTCGACCGAGGTTGTGCACCCGCGAGACGGTCTCCTGCCCGCGATAGCAGCCCTTCTCCAGATGAACCGCGCCGAACTCGGCTGCACTGCCGATCCATCGGACCTCGTGCGGAATGGTCTTCTCGTCGGTGTCCACGCCCACCCGCGGTCGCACCGATTCCACCCGCAACGCCTCGTACGCCCACGTTCCGGCCGGGGCAGCACCGGCGTCGCGGAGGCGAAGGAACCAGTCGCCCAGGCCTGCTCGGGGGACGACGACGTCGTACGAGTTCGGACCCGGCCAGGGCATCCGTCGGACGAAGCCGCCGCCGTCCACTGCCGACGCGCCGTAGATCTCGCTGGGAACCGGGAGGCCTGCCTTGTCGAGGATCGACGCCGCGTCGGATCCGAGGACGGAGAGAACGACGAGTTCGTCGGCCTCTCTGGGTTCGGCCTTGGCCCAGAAGACCATCTTCTTCAGGAACGACAGCAGATCCGGTCCCTGTGCGTGTTCGGTGTCGATGTAGGTGATCCCGCCCAGATCGGTCTGAACGAAGTGATGCTCGATGCGGCCGTTGACGTCCAGGCTCAGGTTTTCGGCCGAGCTGCCGTCGGGCAGATCCGACACGAGTTGGCTCGAGATCGTGTTCAGCCAGCTCGAGCGCTCGTCGCCGCTGATGGCAAGCACGAATCGGTGGGATCGATCGATGACGGCGGCTGCGCTGACGGCACTGCGTTGTTCGCCGAACGGATTGCCGTAGTGCCAGGCGACGCCGGCATCGACGCTGTCGTCGGGAGAGGGCACTGCGCCGGGGAGAGTGAGAAGAGGACTCGGGGTGATCGTCACAGGATCGGACACCACTCCATAGTAGGAGCACCCGGCCACAGCCTTTAGGGTGGCGGCATGTCGGAGTCGGTAGTGGTGACGTTGGACGGCCGAGTGCACGACGCGGATCGGCCGTTGCTGTTCGCCGACGATCTGGCTGCCGTGCGTGGTGACGGCGCGTTCGAGACGCTGCTGGTGCGTCACGGCTCGGCCTGCGGCGTCGAGCTGCACCTGGCGCGTCTGGCCGTGTCGGCGGCGGCCCTGGATCTTCCCGTCCCCGATCCGGATGCCTGGCGCGCGGTGATCGAGCAGTCGGTCGGCCTGTGGACGGAGAAGTCCACGGACGAGGGCGTTCTGCGGTTGGTGCTGAGTCGTGGTCGTGAGGGCGGCGGCGATCCGACGGCGTTCGTGACGCTGGGGCCACTGCCGGGTCGAGTGCGCAACGCCCGGGAGAACGGGGTGTCGGTGATGACGCTCGATCGGGGCTACTCGGTCGATTTCTCCGCCGGTGCGCCGTGGCAGCTGGCAGGCGCGAAGACGTTGTCGTACGCGACCAACATGGCCGCGCTGCGCCACGCTGCCCGCCAGGGCGTGGACGACGTGATCTACCTCAGCAGCGAGGGCAGAGTGCTCGAGGGACCCCGTTCGACGGTGGTGGTGGCCCTCGGTAAGACTCTCGTCACACCGTCGGTCGAGCAGGGCATCCTGGCGGGCACCACAGTTGCCGCCCTGTTCTCGGTGGCCGAGGCGGCCGGCTGGACGTGCGAGCACGGACATCTGTATCCAGCGGATCTCATTGCAGCGGACGGTGTTTGGCTCGTTTCGAGCGTCACGCTGGCGGCGCGGGTGACATCGATGAACGGCGTCGTTCTGGGGCGGCCCAGCCGCGCGGACGAGGTGCCCGAGATGGTCGATCTCGCAGTGGAGACCGTCCGGATGCTCTGAGGGCCCAATGGCCCTGTCGAAAGACTCTTCCCTACTACTACTCGTAGTAGTACATTCGAATCAGTCGCGGGCCAATGCCCTGACCTGCGGTGTTGCCCGTCACAGCTCGGGTGGAAGAGTTCGGAGTATCGATGGACGCGTTGGATGTCTCGCGGTGGCAGTTCGGTATCACCACCGTTTATCACTTCATTCTCGTACCCCTCACCATCGGCCTCGCGCCGATGGTGGCGGCCATGCAGACCATGTGGGTGATCACCGGCAAGGATTCCTGGTATCGACTGACCAAGTTCTTCGGCAAGCTGTTCCTCATCAACTTCGCACTAGGCGTCGCAACGGGAATCGTGCAGGAGTTCCAGTTCGGGATGAACTGGAGCGAATACTCACGATTCGTCGGTGACGTGTTCGGTGCGCCCCTCGCACTCGAAGGGCTGGTCGCGTTCTTCCTCGAGTCCACGTTCCTCGGTCTGTGGATCTTCGGATGGAGCAGACTACCCAAACTCGTTCACCTGGCGACCATTTGGCTCGTCGCCATCGGCGTCAACGCCTCGGCCTTCTTCATCATCGCGGCCAACTCCTGGATGCAGCATCCCGTCGGCGCGATCTACAACGAAGAAACCGGCCGCGCCGAGCTGACCGACATCTGGGCGCTGCTCACCAACAACACTGCGCTGGCAGCATTTCCACACGCGGTCGCAGGCGCATTCCTCACCGCCGCCACATTCGTCGCAGGCATCTCCGGATGGTGGATGGTCCGCGAGGCTCGCAAGAAAAAGGCCGAGAACGAGATAGCTGCGGTCCCAGCCACCGACTCGCGCCAGATGTTCCGATCGGCAGCGCGCATGTCGTTCATCGTCATGATCGTTGCGGGTGGGGCGCTCGCCATCACCGGAGACATTCAGGGCAAGCTCATGTTCGAGCAGCAGCCGATGAAGATGGCCTCCGCAGAATCGTTGTGCAACACCGAAACCGGAGCCAGCTTCTCGCTCCTGACCGTGGGTACCCACAACAACTGCGAATCCGTGGTGCACCTCATCGCGATCCCCGGCCTCACCTCGTTCCTGGCGGAGAACGACTTCGGTGCCACCGTGCAGGGCGTCAACCAACTACAGGATCAGTACGAGCAGCAGTTCGGACCGGGCAACTACAAGCCCAACCTGTTCGTCACCTACTGGGCGTTCCGGATGATGATCGGTCTGGCCGCAGGCTCCGCCCTGCTCGCTGTCGCGGGACTGTGGGTCACCCGAGGTGGCCGGATTCCCGACCAGAAGTGGTTCTCGTGGCTGTCGCTGCTGGCCATTCCGACGCCGTTCCTGGCCAACAGTGCCGGCTGGATCTTCACCGAAATGGGGCGTCAGCCATGGGTTGTCGCGCCCAACCTCTCGGGAGTCGATCAGATCCGGCTCACCGTCGACCAGGGCGTCTCCGACCATCCCGTCGGCCTCGTCGTCGCCTCGCTTGTGACGTTCACACTGCTGTACGCCGCTCTCGGAGGTGTCTGGTTCTACCTGCTTCGGCGCTACGTCATCGAAGGACCTCTCGACCACGACGCGCACCCGCACGTCGACCCACCGGAATCGGAAGACGATGAGCCCAAGCAGCTCTCGTTCGCGTACTAGGGGATAGCAATGTCACTGCCCGAATTCTGGTTTCTCATCATCGCTTTCTTCTTCGTCGGCTACTTCGTGCTCGAAGGCTTCGACTTCGGCGTCGGCATGCTCATGCCCATTCTGGGTAGGCACCCCGACCCCGTGACGGGAGAGAAGCGTCGTCGCGCAGTTCTCAACACCATCGGCCCGGTCTGGGACGGCAACGAAGTCTGGCTCATCACGGCAGGCGGTGCCCTGTTCGCGGCGTTTCCCGAGTGGTACGCCACGTTGTTCTCGGGCTTCTACCTGCCGTTGCTGTTGATCCTGGTGGCGCTCATCCTGCGCATCTGCGCCATCGAATGGCGCGGCAAGATCGACGACCCGGTGTGGCGTCGACGCTGCGACATCGGCATCGGCATCGGCTCGTGGGTTCCGGCTGTGCTGTGGGGCGTCGCGTTCGCCAACATCGTCCGCGGAGTCGCGATCGACGAGAACAAGAAGGTCACCGCAGGGTTCTTCGACCTCCTCAACCCGTACGCACTGCTCGGCGGAGTAACGATGGCCGTGGTGTTCGCACTGCACGGTGCCGTGTTCATCGCGCTCAAGACCTCCGGCGACGTCCACGAGGACTCGGTGAAAATGGCAGCGTGGCTGTCGGTTCCGGCAGTGCTCGTCGGTGGTGCCTTCGCGCTGTGGACCCAACTCGCATACGGGAAAACCTGGACGTGGGTACTCTTCGCGGTGGCAGCAGTGGCCCTGTTGCTCGTCGTCGCGCTGACGGCGAAAGTGCGCGAGGGCTGGGCCTTCGTCTTCACCTGCATTGCCATCGTCGCCGTCGTCGTGCTGCTGTTCGCGTCCCTGTTCCCCAACGTGATGCCGTCCAGCACCGACGCCGCCTTCGATCTCACCATCGCCAACGCGTCGTCCAGCCCGTACACGTTGACGGTGATGACGTGGGCTGCGGCCTTCGCCGCACCCGTCGTCCTCGGCTACCAGGCGTGGACGTACTGGGTTTTCCGGCAACGTATTTCGAGCGCCCAGATCCCCGACTCGATCGGGCTGTCGGTGAAGTCGTGACCGCACCCACCACTTCGCGGACACGGCCGAAGGGCCCGGTCGATCCGCGACTGTGGAAGTACTCGCGCTCCGCCCGTGGGTACGTGCTCGTGACGGTCGCGCTGTCGACCGTGGTCACCCTGTGCATCATCGTGAGTGCACTGGCGATCGGACGCGTGCTGGCCGGCGTCATCACCGACCCGTCGGCCAGATCGTTGTCCGCATGGACGACGGAACTGGTCGTCCTGGCCGGTGCAACAGTGGTTCGGGTGCTCGCGACCGGAGCCCAGTCTCGTTACGCACACCGGTCGGCGTCGCGGGTCGTCGCCGAGCTGGAGATCGAAGTACTCACGACGGCAACGCGTTTCGAGCCTCGCGAGCTCGACGCCGAGCGCGAGGAACTGGCCGTCGTCGTGACCCGCGCCATCGGCGGACTACGGGCGTACCTGACCGGCTATCTGCCGGCGCTGGTGCTGGCCGTCATCGTCACCCCGTTGGTCCTGATCGTCATCCTCACACAGGATCTGACATCGGCCGCCATCATCGCCGTGACCCTGCCGCTCATCCCCGTCTTCATGATCCTGATCGGCTTGCTGACCAAGGGCCGGGCGGCCGCCACGCTCACCACGATGACCAGGTTGTCTGCACAACTGCTCGATCTGTTGGCAGGCCTGCCGACTCTGCGCGCGCTCGGGCGCGAGCACGGGCCGGCCGCTCGCGTTCGTGCATTGGGCGACGCCCATCGTCGAACGACCATGCGCGCACTGAAGATTGCGTTCCTGTCGTCGATGGTGCTCGAGTTGCTCGCGACGCTGTGTGTAGCGCTGGTTGCCGTCGGCATCGGGCTGCGTCTGGTGTTCGGCGAGATGACACTCGAAGCCGGCATCATCGCGCTCGTCCTCGCGCCCGAGGTGTATTTTCCACTGCGTGCCGTCGGCACCCAGTTTCATGCGGCCGAGGACGGCGTCGAGGCAGCCGATCGTGCATTCCGGGTGTTGGACCGGCGAACGGCGCGGCCGACCGGTGGCCGCACCGTCGACGCGACAGCGGTCGACATCGAGCTGGACGGGCTCGGCGTTGCAAGTCGGGACGGAGCGGCACCAGCGGAGCTGAGTGCGTTGTGCCGGGCAGGCACCGTCACGGTCCTGACCGGACCGAACGGCGCAGGCAAAACGACTGCGCTGCACGCGATCCTGGGCCTGACTCCGCCGTCGACCGGCGCGGTGAGTGTTGGGGGAGTGCCGATCGCCGAACTCGATCTCGAACAGTGGTGGGCGCAGGTGGCCTGGCTCCCGCAGCGGCCGGTGTTGGTGCCGGGCACGCTCTACGACAACGTGACCCTGCACGGAATCCCCGACTCGGCTGCACTGGAACTCGCTTGCCGCGCAGCCGGATTCGACGCGGTGCTTCGAGAACACCCTGAGGGCTGGGACACCCGCGTCGGGCAGGGTGGGGTGGGGCTGTCGCTCGGCGAGCTACAGCGCCTCGCACTGACGCGTACCTTCGTGTCCGATGCTCCGGTGATGCTGTTGGACGAGCCGACGGCACACCTGGATGCGCTGAGTGAAGGGACTGTGCTGCAGGCGGTTCGAGATGCCGCCGACCGCGGCGTCACCGTGGTGATGGTCGGTCATCGGCGTTCGGTGCTGCATGCCGCCGACCGCATCGTCGAGGTGCGTAGCGACTCGACCACGAAGCGGGAGTTCGAGCATGTCTGATCTGCGACGAGCACTGGCGCTGTTCGAGCTGTCTCCGCGCAGAGTCGTACTGGCCGTGTTGGCCGGAGTGGCGACATTGGGCAGTGCACTCGCCCTGGCGGCGCTGTCGGCGTGGTTGATCACCCGGGCGTGGCAGATGCCACCGGTGCTGGACCTCTCGGTTGCCGTCGTAGCCGTTCGGGCACTGGGTATCTCGCGCGGGGTGTTTCGGTATCTCGAACGCTTGACCACCCATGATATGGCGCTGCGCGGAACGACGGCGGCCCGCACGAGAATCTACGAGAGATTGGCGAACGGGAACGGCGCGGTCGCACTGCGACGGGGTGACGTTCTGGCGCGCACCGGTGCGGACGTGGACGTTCTCGGTGACGTCGTCATCCGGGCCGTCGTTCCCATCTGTGTGAGCGTGCTGATGATGCTCGCGGCCGTGGGCCTGCTCGCGGGAATCGCACCTGCCGCCGCATCGATTCTGGCGGTGGCATTGCTGATCGCCGGCGTGGGTGCACCGATACTCGCGGCCCGGTCGGCGAGGATCGCCGAGGAAGCCGGTGCCGAAGCCGACGTGCGCTTCGCCGAGACAGCCGTCCGCGCACTCGACCATGCGGCGGAACTGCGAGTCGCCCGTCGTCTGGACGCGACACTCGCCGAAGCCGAGGGCGCAGCACACGACTCGGTGAAAGCGCGAGATCGCGCGGCGCGTCCGTCGGCGCTCGCGGATGCCGCGCAGCCCTTGGCGATCGGAGCGTCGGTGATCGGGTCGTTGCTGATCGGCATCGGGCTGTACGGCCCGGACGGAGGCACGGCGGGCGGCATGACGCCGATGGCGCTCGCGATCATCGTGTTGGTTCCGCTGGCTGCGTTCGAGGCGACCGCAGCTCTGCCCGCAGCGGCAATTGCACTGATGCGCGGCCGAATCGCGGCCACCCGAATCATGACCATGCTCGACGCGGCTCCGACCCATGTGAGTGGAAACTCGACCCCTGCTACGAACTTTCGCGCACATGCGCGGAGCGCAATCATCGGGCCCAGCGGATCGGGAAAGACGACGATGCTGCGCGCACTCGCCGTCGAATTCGGCTCGGATGCAGCGCTGTTCGCCGAAGACGCGCACCTGTTCGATACCTCGATTCTGGAGAACCTGCGAGTGGTGCGGGGCGACGTGGACGAAGACCAGGCAACGCAGGCATTGCGACGAGTGGGTCTCGGACCGTGGCTCGACGCGTTGCCCCAGGGCGTTCACACGACACTGATCGGTGGGGCGCAGGCGGTCTCGGGTGGCGAGCGTCGTCGACTCCTTCTCGCACGCGCACTGCTGAGCACCGCGCCCGTCGTGCTGTTGGACGAGCCGACCGAACATCTCGACAGAATCTCCGGCGAACGGATTCTGCGCGAGCTGCTCACCACCGACGACGGGCTGTTCGGTGCCGAGCGAACGGTGGTCGTCGTCACTCACCAATTGCCCGAGAACACCGACGCCGACCAGGTGATCGACCTCGGAGACCGGACTGCGAAAAAACCCTTTGCCGACTCCCGATCGCGGGCGTACGTTGGGAGTACACGAGAGAGGAGGTGGTCTGAAGTTGATGAACTCTAGGACGCGTGAGGTGGCTGTCAGCTAGCCGCAATCGCTGACGGATTCACTGCGAAGACCGCGCGAGCGGCAGGCGAATCCCAGGCAGCTACCCGGCCCCCGAGCCCCCGACCTGTCCGGTCGGGACCTGACATCAGGTATGGCTCGGGGGCCGTTCGCATGCGAGCGGCCCCCGAGATCCGAAAAAGATTCTGCGTCAGCCGATGTAGCGGGTGAGGCGGGCCGACAGACGCGGTGCGAGCGGGCCGTCGGCGACGACACGTTCCTCGACGTACGCCAGATCCCCGCCCTCGACGATTCCGTACAGGCGGCGAGCTCCGCCCACCAGTGCGCCCGAGGTGCTGCGGATGACGACGTCGGTGGCAAGTTCCCAGGACGACTGGGTCAGGGCGTGACCGTAATACAGTTCGACGACGCCGGTGCTGTGCGTCAGCAGCAGCTCGACGACTTCTTCGTCCTTGGACCCTTTGACTCCGTCGCCGCCGCTGATGCGCCAGAACCCGGTCTCCCGAAGGTCGGGGTGCGCGTAATTGCCGTCGGAATCGAGTCTCCAGGAGCGCGATTCCCAGCTGAGGTAGCTGCCGCCGTCATGGGAGACGACGATCTGCTGACCGAAGGGATAGTCGGTGTCCGTCTCCGGATCGTGCCCCTCGCCCTGACCGCGCCACACGCCGACGAGTGGCAGCAGCGCCAGCATCGACGGGTGCAGATCGGGGCCGAGCCGCAGGTTTGCGGTGTCGTCCGGATGGGGGATGTCGGGCAGCACCGGGATGTTGCGCGCCGACGCCTCGGCGAACTTCTGCTCGGCAGCCGAAATGGCTTGGTCACCGCTGGTGATAGGGGTGCCCAGTCCGTCGTCGATGCTGTCGGGGTTGCCCGCGCCCGGTTCCGTCACGACTCGTCGTTGACCAGTCGATAGACGACATAGAGCGAGAACGCGATGATGGCTACTGCCGCAAGCGCCAGCAATACCTCGAAGAAGATGACCACGGAACCGAGTTTAACCCGCGGCGAGACCGGTCGATGACAACGGTCCGTTTCTGCGCTGTGGCATTGGTGACACACCACCATTTTTGCGGCCCTCAGTGCCCTGGATCACTCGTAGTGATGGCGAAACCGACGCGAGCAGGTACCTTCTTCCCGGGGGCGTCGGGCTCTCGACTTCGACAGCGCCGACGAATTCACTATCTGTGTCGAAAAGGCTGTTGTCTTGTAAGGCTGGGGAGGTCTCTGCAGAAATGCTGCGTCGTAAGCGTGTACTGACATCGTCGTTCGGTTCCGTATTGGTTCGGTCGGCGGTTGTCACAGTGGCGTTGGCCCTTGCAGCTCCCGCTGCTGCGCTGGCCGCGCCCGACTCGGGATCGTCCGATTCGGGTTCGGCAGAGTCGGGTTCGGCCGACTTCGGTTCGTCTCAGGGCCCGAATATCGATCCGAACAACTACGCGCAGGACTGCCCGGACGTACTGCTGTTGGCGGTGTCCGGAGCCACCGACTCGGACTCCGATCGCAATCCGCTCAACGAAGAAGCGCAGACGATCGCGTCGAACTGGGTCGGCAACGTCACCGTTCCGGTCGGTGAGGCGAACGCGGACAGCCCCGGCACCGTCGGCTGGCTCTACGTCCCGTATTCCTCCACCTACGGCTTCGACGTACTCGACAACGTGCCGACCTACCAGGAGTCGATCGCCGACGGCATCGCGTCGACCAATCGGTTGATGGACGAGTACAAGACCAAGTGCGGTGAGAAGACCAAGTTCGCGCTGCTCGGGTACAGCGTCGGCGGCGAAATTCTCGATCGCGTGACGATGGAACTCGGCCACCGTGATCCCAATGCTCTCGTCACGTCCGACGACGTCGTCGGTGTCGTCATGGTGGGGTCGCCCTACCGCCCGGCCGGCGTGCCTAATTTCGGTGACGAGGTGGGCCAGTCCCTCGGCGGCTTCATGGATCAGTCGCCGCGGGACTACGGGTCGATGACGGACAAGGTCACCTGGTCGTGTCGTCCCTACGATCTCGCCTGCGACTCGCCGGACAAGATCGAACTGCTGCAGCTGGCGCTCGGTGTACTCGGTCAAATGCGGTTGACGCTGCTCAACCCGGTGCAGACCGTCTCCGACTTCGGTCGGACGGTTGCCTCCATTGCCACCCGCGCGATCATCGATATCGCCACGAACAAGTCGTGGCTCGAGTCGGACGAGACGCTCCTGCAGGTTCTCGTCAAAGTCTCCGACCGGCAGTATCAGGTGGACGACGCAAAGGCTGCAGCAGCGCTGTCGCCCGATCAACTACTTGCCGATCTCAACTGGGCCCTCGGTCCGGGTGCCGAAACGGTGAAGGCGAAGTTGCGCGCCGAGGGCGAGGGCCTGGTGGAGAACAACAAGGGCATCGTCGACGTCGTGCTCGGCCCCTACTTGGCGATCGGCTTTCTGCAGCACCTGTCCTACTGGTACAACGACCCCAACGACGGGGTCGAGTGGGAAAGCGAAAAGATGGTCGCGTGGGTGACCGATCTCGCCCGAACCGAACGCGAGAAGAAGAACGCGCCTCCCGCGGTCGACCCGGCCACCCCCGAGACCCAGGCACCCCAGACCCAGGCACCCGAGACCCAGGTGCCCGAGACGCCCGGGCCCGCCCCGGAATCCCGGGTGCTGCCGGAGCCGGGGACGCAGACTCGCGTCAGCGACCTCGGTGCCTTCCTCGAATCCCAGGGCATCCCGGTACCTCCCGGCATGTTCCCGCCGCAGTACTCCACGGTCCCCGAGCCGGCGCGAGCGGTCGGCTAGAGCAACGAAAAGAACCCCGCACCTGGTTGCCAGGTGCGGGGTTCTTCTATGTGATCGGTTCGGTGACTCAGACTCCGACGGTGACGTCGGCCGAGTGCACGCCCGCGCCCTCGGGCGTGATGACGGTGTCGCCGTTGCCCGATGCGGACAACGCCCGCAGCGTCCACTGTCCGGGGGCAGCGAAGAAGCGGAAATCGCCGGTTCCCGACGCGACGACCTCGGCGGTGAATTCGCCGGTGCCGTCGAGGAGACGGACGAATGCGCCCGCTACCGGCTCACCGTCGCCGGCGAGGACACGGCCGGTGATGACCGTTTCCTTCTCGACGTCGACGCCTGCGGGGATGGTCTGACCCTGCACGGGTGCTCCACACATATCAGTGAACCTCCAATTCGATGGGTGCTCCGACGAGGGAGCCGTATTCGACCCAGCTGCCGTCGTAGTTCTTGACGTCTTCCTTGCCGAGGAGCTCCTTGAGCACGAACCAGGTGTGGCTCGAGCGCTCACCGATGCGGCAGTAGGCGATGGTGGCCTTGCTGTCGTCGTAGCCCTTGGTCTTGTACAGCTCTTCGAGTGCCTCGTCGGACTTGAACGTGCCGTCCTCGTTGGCGGTGGTGCTCCACGGGATGTTGATCGCGGACGGGACGTGGCCACGCTGCTGAGCCTGCTCCTGCGGGAGGTGTGCCGGCGCGAGGATCTTGCCGGAGAACTCGTCGGGGGAGCGCACGTCGATCAGGTTCTTGTTGCCGATGGCGTCGATGACCTCGTCGCGGAACGCGCGGATCGACAGATCCGGGGCCTCGGCGCGGTAGTGGGTGTTCTCCCGGCTGACGACGTCCTTCGACAGCGGGCGGCCGTCGAGTTCCCACTTCTTGCGGCCGCCGTCGATCAGCTTGACGTCCTTGTGGCCGTACAGCTTGAAGTACCAGTAGGCGTAGGCGGCGAACCAGTTGTTGTTTCCGCCGTAGAGCACGACGGTGTCGTCGTTGCTGATGCCCTTGGCCGAGAGCAAGCCGGAGAACTGCTCCTGATCGAGGAAGTCGCGGCGAACCGGGTCCTGCAGGTCCTTGCGCCAGTCGAGCTTGACCGCACCTTCGATGTGTCCGCCGTCGTAGGCGCTGGCGTCTTCGTCGACCTCGACGAAGACGATCTTCGGTGCGTTCAGGTTCTGCTCGGCCCAGTCGGCAGAGACCAGGACGTCGGAGCGAGCCATGGTGTTCCTTTCGGTCTTTCTTGTCGGATCAGGGGGTAGTTGTCACGCTGCGGTGCGCGAGTTGCCGCGCAATCGAGCTGCGAGGGGGTAGATCATGCAGCCCAGGCACACTGCGAACGCTGCGTTGAGAAACGCCGCGAAGAGCGCGAAGCCTGTCGCTACGGTGCCGACGACGGGAGCGCCGAGAGCGAATCCGAGGACTCCGACGGCGGCGAACACGAAGCCCACCAGTTGGGCGAACTTCAACGGGGCCACCGGCTCACGTTCTGTGGTCGGTGAGCGCCGCGGCGCGACGAATGTCGCGTAGATCGTGCCGTACGGACTGTGCTTGGGTCCGCGGACGGCTCCGATTCCGAACACGATCGCCTGGAGCCCCAGCAGGATTGCCGCTGCGGGAACCGAGACCGTGCTCGCGAGGAGGACGACGACCAGAACTACGGTGGTGATCCACGCGGCGAAGCGCGGACCACGGACGTCGACCTGGTCGATCGTGGTGGTGTGGGTGTCGGATGTCGACATCGAGAGGTACTCCTGTGCGAGGCCGGGGCACGGCTTGTCGCCGGTGCTCGGATGTGGATTTCGATCATCGGGCCGGCGTCACGCATGGGCGTGGCGGCAGACGGAAATCAGCAGCAGCGACAGCAACAACCGCCCAGTCGGCACAGATCAACCGTGCGTCGACTGGTGAGCATGAGCTCGCGGCGGGAGAACACGAAGTGCATCCTACCCGTTACCAGGGGCGCGTCGTACCGCCCACCTGAGTAGCTCTTGCCCTACAGCGCGTCGAGAGCCTCGCGCAGAGCTGCGGCCGATGGCACTCCGGCAATTCTCGAACGCCGACGCAGTTCTCCGTCGAGGACGAAGGTCGTCGGCAGCGAGAGCACTCCGAGTTCACGGGCGAGAACAGGATGAGCATCGATGTCGAGTTCGACTTCGCGTGCGTCGGTGCGGTCGGCGAGAACCTGATGCACCACACGACGCACGGCAGCGCACGGACCACACCAGTCCGCGGAGAAGTGCAAAATCGTCGGAGTTCCCGAAGTCACGCCCGCATCGACGAGCAGCGGGAGAAGGTCGTCGGAATCGGTGGACGCGATGGTGCGTACGGCACCGGAACGACGACGCAGAATCAGTCCGACAGCAACGGCGAGAACCGCCACGACAACCAGAACTGTGATCCCTGTCACGGCTTTTCGATCTCGTTGAGGTCGATGTTCACGTTCTCTCCCGACCCTTCGACGACGATCTGCGAACCCTCCGCGTATACGTCCGTCGGCAGCAGTCCGAACGGCAGGCTCTGGCGTTCGATGGTCTTGGTGAACAGACCGAGAACGGTGGGCTTGGCGAAATCGGGAATCGTGAAGTCGGCCTGCCCCTCCGGTCCGAAGTAGAAGTCCGATGCCACGATGGCGACACTGTCACCTTCGAGCAGAAGGTCGGCCTGCACGCTGACGGTGGTCTGCAGCGGTCCCACCGGAACCGTTCCCGTCAGTACGACGCCACCGGCGGTGGTCTTGCCCGACCCGCCGGAGCCGCCCGTGCCGTCGGACTTGTCGGCCGGAGGTGCGGAAACCTGCAGGTCGACGATGCCGAGGAACCGTCCGAGATCGGTTGCCTCGATGCGGACGCGGCCGTCGAGCTCGTCCACCGGGATGTCCCGGACGTTGTTGTCGATCAGGTCGGACAGGGCGATGTGGACGCCGCGCAGGTTGGCTTCGATGGTCGTCGAGCCGACGTATTCGGTCGGGACGTCCTGGGCTCGGATCTCGATGTTCTGATAGCGGCCGTCGGCGGCCTGGGTGAGGAATGGAAAACCGTGCACGATCACCTGGGGGTCCGAGGTGAGTTCGCCGCCGTCGCGGATGGCGCGCGAGACGCGATATTCGGAGTAGGCCGCGGCCCCGAAATCGACGACGAGCGCGAGGGCCAACAGGCTGACGAGTCCGATGAGAAGTGTGCGCACCGGTCCATTGTGACCGAAGCATCGCGTACTGCCCGCTTCGACCGGTTGTACGGACAAGCTAGTCTGTGTCCTTGACGATCACTCGATTCCAGCGTCGGCTGGACCGGCCAGCGGTAAGAACGGAGACGCAGTGGAGCTCCTGTTACTGACCTCCGATCCCAATCCGGAGGGCGTACTCCCGTCTCTTGCGTTGCTGGCTCACCACATCCGGCCGGTACCGACCGAGGTGTCTTCTCTCCTCGAAGCAGGTTCTGCCGACATCGCGCTGGTGGATGCACGTACCGATCTGGCTGCTGCTCGCGGTCTGTGTCGGCTGCTCGGTAGTACCGGCTCGGCCATCCCCGTGGTCGCGGTCCTGACCGAAGGCGGCCTGGTCGCAGTCAATTCCGACTGGGGGCTCGACGACATCCTGCTGCCCGGCACAGGTCCCGCGGAACTGGACGCTCGGCTACGTCTGTTGGTCGGCCGGAGCGGCGGGGTTGCGAGTCCCGAGACGTCGGGCAAGATCACGCTCGGTGAGTTGGTCATCGACGAGGGCACGTACACCGCGCGGTTGCGCGGTCGCCCACTCGATCTGACCTACAAGGAATTCGAGTTGCTGAAGTACCTGGCTCAACATGCGGGCCGCGTCTTCACCCGCGCCCAGTTGCTGCAGGAAGTATGGGGCTACGACTTCTTCGGTGGCACTCGCACCGTCGACGTCCATGTTCGACGCCTCCGCGCCAAGCTCGGCACCGAGTACGAGTCGCTGATCGGAACGGTGCGGAACGTGGGCTACAAGGCCGTGCGTCCGTCGCGTAACTCCAAGGGCGGTACGGCTCCGGACGCCATGGCCGGCGATTCCGACGATGCGGATTTCGAGTTCGAGCAAGAGAGTACGCTCTCGTAGATGAATTCGGATACTGCGTTCGACGTCCACCCCCTCGACGGCGACGCACCGTCCTCGCGCGTCAGCGACGAGATTCACCGGATCCTTTCGCGTGCAACCGAAGTCGACGGTACTGCGCCGCTCTCGGAGCAGGCCGTCAAGGCCGTCGACGCGGGTGAGGGCGTCGTTCGATTCGTTGCCACCGACGGAGATCGCGTCGTCGGGTACGTCGGCGCCGCCGACGGTATGGCCGAGGCAGTGGTCGATCCGGAGTATCGCGGTCGCGGCATAGGTCGGCGATTGGTCAGCAGCGCACTCGATCTCGGCTCCGACACGCGGATCTGGGCGCACGGAAATCTGCCCGCAGCACAGTCGGTCGCGCGGGCGCTCGGGCTGACGGTGGCCCGGGAACTGCTGCAGATGCGACGGGCCGCGGCGGAGCCCGAACTGCCCGATGTGGTTGTACCACAAGGTATTTCGCTGCGAACCTATCGCGGGCACCAGGACGATGCCGAATTGTTGAGGGTGAACAACGCGGCGTTCTCCTGGCATCCCGAGCAGGGCGGCTGGACCGACCGCGACATCGCGTCGCGGCGAGACGAGCCGTGGTTCGATCCCGCGGGTCTTTTCCTGGCCTTCGAGGAAGGCAGCGACCACCTGCTCGGATTCCATTGGACGAAAGTTCACGCGGCCGAGGATCGGGTCGTTCCGCAGGCTCCACTCCCTGGGGGCAACGACCCGGCCATCGGTGAGGTGTACGTGGTCGGTATCGATCCGCAGTCGCAGGGTCGCGGTCTCGGACGGGTACTGACCTTGGCCGGGCTGCATTATCTGCGCGGTCGCGAACTGGACCAGATCATGCTGTACGTCGAGGCCGACAACACCGCGGCGGTGCACACGTACACCAAGCTCGGGTTCGCGAATTACCACGTCGACGCCGCGTACGCGCGGACCGCGTAATCGGACATTTCCAGCACGGTGTTCATCTTCCGTTCACCCACGCGGGGGTAAACGTCTACCACCTGCCTTTACCTTTCTCTCTGGGCGGCAACCTACGCTGCCTGGTGCGAGGGTTCTTCTGAGCCGGCACCTTCACAGTCGCAGCGCGAACCTCGAGTTCGCGCCGCGATCACGGCCCAAGATTCCTCGGAGGAAACAGGTGAACCTCAAGCGCAACGGTGCTCTCATGAGTGCAGTGGCAGTCAGTGCCATGTTGCTGGCCGCATGCGGTAGCGACGCGAACGTCGCCACCACGGACGGTGCATCGCAGTCCTCGGCTTCGTGCGAAGGCAAGTCCCCGTTGACCGGTGAAGGCTCGTCCGCACAGCAGAACGCCATGTCCAACTTCACCTCGATCTACTCCGGCGTCTGCGCAGGCAAGGCCGTCGAGTACACCACCAGTGGTTCGGGTAACGGCCGCACGCAGTTCGTCGCGGGCCTCGTCGACTTCGCCGGCTCCGACTCGTCCATCAAGGACGACCAGGCCGCACAGGCCGCCGTGCGCTGCGCCAACAACCCGGCGTGGAACCTGCCGTTGGTCTTCGGCCCGGTCGCAGTGGCCTACAACGTCGACGGTGTCGACAACCTGGTGCTGAACCCCGACGTCATCGCGCAGATCTTCACCGGCAAGATCACCACCTGGAACGACCCGGCCATCGCTGCACTCAACGAGGGCGCAACGCTCCCGTCGACCGCGATCACCCCGGTCTACCGCTCCGACTCGTCGGGCACCAGCGACAACTTCCAGCGCTTCCTCGCGGCATCCGCTCCCGAGGCATGGACGCTGAACCACAGCTCCGATTGGGCCGGCGGCGTCGGCGAAGGTGCCAACGGATCCTCGGGCGTCGCCCAGGCCGTCGCCGCCACCCCCGGTGCCATCACCTACGTCGAGAAGGGCTTCGCCGACCAGGAGTCGCTGGGCAAGGCCGCCGTCGACTTCGGTAACGGACCGGTCGAGCTGAGCAGCGAGACCGCAGGCAAGGCAATCGACGCCGCGAAGTTCAAGGGCGAGGGCAACGACCTCGTCATCGACATCGACGGCCTCTACGCCAGCGACGCAGCGGACACCTACCCGCTGGTCCTCGCGACCTACGAGATCGTCTGCTCGAAGGGCTACGACGCCGACACCACGGCAGCAGTCAAGTCCTTCCTGCTCAGTGCAGCCAACGAGGGCCAGCAGGGCCTCGAAGAGGCCGGTTACGTGCCGCTGCCCGACGCATTCAAGGAACGCCTGGTCACCGCCATCGAAGCGATCGCCTGATCCTCGATAAACCCGGTTTCGCCTTCGGCTCGCGGTGACGCGGGCCGAAGGCGGACCACCCTGCATCGACACGAGACAGTGAGCGGTATGAGCGACACCCACTCGATCACCGGCATCCCCTCAGCGGCTACCGTGCCTACCACAGGTGCCGCCCACGAACCGGAAGAACCACAATTGTCAGACTCGAAAACATCGGGGACGGTCACCCGTCCCGGTGACAGGATCTTCTCCGGCCTGGCCAAGGGCTCGGGCATCTTCATCATCGCCCTGATCGCTGCGGTCGGCATCTTCCTGCTCTGGCGAGCGATTCCCTCACTGTCCAACAACACGGTCAACTTCCTGACCTACAACGGCGCGTGGGACACCTCGAACACCTCGGCAATGGTGTTCGGTGTACTCGACCTGTTTCTGGTCACCGTCACCGTGTCGTTGTTCGCTCTGATCCTGGCGATGCCCGTCGCGCTCGGTATCGCGATCTACCTGACGAACTACGCACCCAAGCGTGTTGCCGGACCGCTCGGCTACGTCATCGACCTCCTCGCCGCCGTCCCGTCGATCGTCTTCGGCCTCTGGGGCCTGTACGTCCTGGCCCCGGCGATCAGCCCGTTCGCCGAATGGCTGAACTCGTCGCTGAGCTGGTTCCCGCTGTTCAGCACTGGCTCGGTATCGATCGCAGGCGGCGGCACCATCTTCACCGGCGGCATCGTGCTCGCCGTGATGATCCTGCCGATCATTGCCGCCGTGACCCGAGAGGTGTTCGTTCAGACGCCCAAGGGCCAGGTCGAGGCGGCCCTTGCGCTCGGAGCCACTCGCTGGGAAGTTGTTCGCACCACGGTCATTCCGTTCGGCAAGTCCGGCTTCGTCAGCGGTTCGATGCTCGGTCTCGGACGCGCACTCGGTGAGACCATCGCGCTCTACATCATCATTCGCAGCACCCAGGCGACCTTCGGCGGAACGTTGTTCGACGGCGGTTCCACATTCGCGACCAAGATCGCGCTGGCAGCAGGCGAGTTCAACAACCCGCTGCAGGCCGGTGCCTACATCGCCGCCGGTCTGGTGCTGTTCGTCCTGACCTTCGTCGTCAACGCCGGTGCCCGCGCCGCCATCGCCGGAAAGAAGGACTGACCCATGACCGCAACCATGGACAAGCCCGTCAAGGAGCCCACGTTCCAGGGCGTCAGCGCCCGGCGCAAGGCGTCGAACCTCGCGGCGACGATTCTCGTCAGCCTGTCGGTGCTCGTCGCCCTCGTACCACTGATCTGGGTGCTCTACACGGTGATCTCACGTGGACTGTCCGCTGTGGTCGCACCGGCCTGGTGGCAGAACTCGCAGGCCGGAATCACCCAGTTCATCGCCGGCGGTGGTGCGTACCACGCGATCGTGGGAACCCTCCTGCAAGGACTGTTCTGCGCCGTCATCTCCATCCCGATCGGCATCTTCGTCGCCATCTACCTCGTCGAGTACGGCGCAGGGACCAAACTGGCCAAGGTCACGACGTTCATGGTCGACATCCTCACCGGTGTTCCGTCGATCGTCGCGGCCCTGTTCATCTACGCGCTGTGGATCGCCACCTTCGGGTTCCAGCGCTCCGGTGTCGCCGTTGCCTTCGCCCTCGTGCTGCTGATGATTCCGGTCATCGTGCGGTCGGCCGAGGAGATGCTGCGCATCGTTCCGCAGGATCTGCGCGAGGCGTCCTACGCACTGGGCGTGCCGAAGTGGAAGACCATCGCCAAGATCGTCATCCCCACCGCGCTTTCCGGCATCGTCACCGGCATCATGCTGGCGCTGGCCCGAGTCATGGGTGAGACGGCTCCGGTGCTGATCCTGGTCGGCTCGGCCACCGCTATCAACTTCAATATTTTCGAGGGGCCGCAGACGTCACTGCCGCTCATGATGGTCGACCTGCAGAAAGCAGGAACCGGCGTGCTCACCGCGGAGCGCATGTGGGGAGCAGCCCTGACGCTGATCCTGATCGTCGCAATACTCAACATCGGCGCGAAGTTGGTCTCGAAGTTCTTCTCGCCCAAGAACTTCTGACCCACCCGACTCCAGAGAATCCTAAGGAATCAGAACATGGCAAAGCGTCTCGATCTCAAGGACGTCAACATCTACTACGGCAAGTTCCATGCCGTCTCCGACGTCACTCTGGCAGTCCCGCCGCGCAGCGTCACCGCGTTCATCGGACCGTCCGGCTGCGGTAAGTCGACCGTCCTGCGTTCGCTCAACCGTATGCACGAGGTCACGCCCGGCGCTCGCGTCGAAGGTTCGGTGCTGCTCGACGGCGAGGACATCTACGGCAGTGGCGTCGACCCCGTCGGTGTGCGACGCACCATCGGCATGGTCTTCCAGCGACCCAACCCGTTCCCGACCATGTCCATCAAGGACAACGTCGTCGCCGGGCTGAAGCTGCAGGGTGGCCGCGGCAAGAAGGAACTCGACGAGATCGCCGAGCGCTCGCTCAAGGGTGCCAACCTGTGGACCGAGGTCAAGGATCGCCTCGACAAGCCAGGCGGCGGACTCTCCGGTGGTCAGCAGCAGCGTCTGTGCATCGCCCGCGCCATCGCCGTCTCTCCCGACGTGTTGCTGATGGACGAGCCGTGCTCGGCCCTGGACCCCATCTCGACACTGGCGATCGAGGACCTGATTCAGGAACTCAAGCAGGACTTCACGATCGTCATCGTCACGCACAACATGCAGCAGGCCGCGCGCGTGAGCGATCAGACCGGCTTCTTCAACCTCGAGGCAACGGGCAAGCCCGGCAAGCTGATCGAGATCGACGACACCGAGAAGATCTTCTCCAATCCGACGCAGAAGGCCACCGAGGACTACATCTCCGGTCGCTTCGGATAACCGCACACCGCACAGAGAACCCCCGCCGAGCGAAAGCTCGACGGGGGTTCTTCTTTGTGCGCCTGCCCTGGGTTCGAGATCGAGTAGCGTTGTCGCGCAGCGCTACTCGACCTCGAGCGAAGTGGGTGCTACGAGCTGGGAATGTTCTGCTGGTGGAGGTCGGCGGGAAGCTGGCCGGTGACGAGGAAGATGACTCGGCGGCCGACCTCGACGGCGTGATCGGCGAAGCGTTCGTAGAAGCGGCCCAGCAGGGTCACGTCCACTGCGGCGGCGACGCCGTGGCTCCACTCACGGTCCATCAGCACCGTGAAGAGGTGACGGTGCAGGTCGTCCATCGCCTCGTCCTCTTCCTGCAGCTTCGCAGCACGCTCGGGATCGCGGGTCTCGAGCACCTCGCGGGCCGAGGCACCGATCTGCACGGCGAGGCGTCCCATCTCGGCGAAGTATCCGTTGACGACCTCGGGGAGGGCGTGGTTCGGGTGCCTGCGACGGGTGATCTTGGCGACGTGGAGTGCGAGTGCGCCCATCCGGTCGATATCGGCGACGATCTGGATGCCGGCCACCACCGAACGGAGATCGCCCGCGACCGGAGCCTGCAGCGCAAGAAGTGTGAATGCCTTCTCCTCGCAGATCGCGCTGAGCTCGGTGATCTTGTCGTGCTCGGAAATGACCTGCTCGGCGAGAACCAGGTCTGCTTGGAGGAGAGACTGCGTGGCCTTTTCCATGGCCGCACCAGCCAGGCTCGCCATTTCTCCGAGGAGATCGGCGAGCTCGTTCATCTGTTCGTTGTAGGCGACGCGCATGAGCGCAGTTTAGTAGGTCACACCGACCAGTTCTCTGTCCCGAGGGTTAACGGGGAATGAATGGAGTCAGGCGCACGTGTCGTCGGCCGCGTTGGTGAACGACAGATCCTCGGGCAACTGTGCACTTTCGGTCGTTCCCTCCACCTGGGTGGGGTCGATCTGCGCACCGACGTCGGCCGGGTACTGGGTGTAGCCCGGGTAGTTGGAACCGAGGACCACCTCCACGACGTTGTTCAGGCTCGGAGCCAGTTCGATCGCAGCGCCGGGTATCGCCGACGCCACCGTCGCCGCAGCGGCTTCCTGATCCTGGGAGTACCGAACGACGGTCTGAGCGGCGGAGCCGGAGAAGTTGCCGACCGTGAGGATCTGGAACCCGTACGTCGCCAGCTGATCGGATGCGGTCTGCGCCATTCCCGCGATGTCCGATGCGTTGGACACCTGTAGCGACACGGTGCCAGGATCGACGGCCAGCAGCGGGGCGTCGGGGGCGGCGGGCGGCGGGGTCGGCTCCGGTGTCACCGGTTCCGCCCGTTCTTCGCCGGGCAGGGGCAGGTCGTCGATGATCGCCTGGAAGATGGCACCGATCGCGTCCTCGTTGGGGATCTCGTTGCCGTAGTCGTTGGTTCCGGTGGTGGGAATGGTCAGGAAGGTGACCGCGCCGGCGTCGACGTTCTGCAACGAACGGCCGAGCGTCACCAGGTCCTGGGTCTTGACGTTCTCGACGAAGGTGTCGGAGGTGAACGCGTTGACGAATCCGTTCAGCTTGCCCGGGTCGAGAAGAACCTTGTTCGACAACGCCGATCGCAACAGTGACGACAGGAAGCGCTGCTGGCGCTTGATGCGGCCGTAGTCGCCGTTGCCCTCCGATTCGATGTTGCGTGCCCGGACGTAGTTCAGTGCGGTGCGGCCGTCGATGCGTTGGGTACCGGCGTTGGGGAGTACGTCTCCGAGTTCGTAGTCGACGAGAGGCTGCGCGGTACACACCTCGACACCGCCGACCTCGTCGACCATGGACTCGAACCCGGCGAAGTCCATGCCGACGAAGTGTCCGATCCGCAGTCCTGAGATCTTCTGAATGGTCTTGACCAGGCATTTCGGGCCGCCGAGGGCGTAGGTGGCGTTCAGCTTGTCGCCGTACGCCTCCGGAAACATTTCACCGGTGTAGGTATTGGTGACGTTGTCGAACTGCTCGCACTCGGGTCGGGTCACGTCCAGGTCGCGTGGGAACGACACGGCGACGACGCGGCTGCGGTCGGCCGGAATGTTGACCAGCATGACGGTGTCCGAGCGCGACCCCTCGGCATCGGCGACGGTTCCTGCGCCCACCTGCCCGCTGGCACCGGCGCGCGTATCGGTGCCGACGATCAGATAGGTCTCGTCTCCGTACTGGCCTGCGGCGTCGACGACGTCGGTCGAATCGGGGTCGAGCGCGGCGACTTGGAGGAATCCTTGATCGGTGTTGCGAAGGTAGCCCCACACCACTCCCGTGAGAGCCACGGCGAGGATCGCGACGATCGAGACCAGGCTTCGGCCGATGATGCGTATTCGTCGTCGTCGCCGTACCCGGCTCATCGCCAGACGCGTCAGCGCCGGCCGGTCGGTGGCGGGTGCTCCGACGGGTTCGGGTGCAGCGTGCGGTGGCGGGGTGGGCATCGGACGGTTCGCCCGAGCCGGCGGGGGAGTGGAGTCGGTGATCGGTGAGATGACCTCGGTGGGCTCTTCGACGTCCGGCCGTTCGGGGGGATCACGTCGGGTGGCTCCCGAACGAGACATCTTGTCGACCAGTTCGGCGACCGACACCGTGTCCGCGTTGCGGGGGGAGCGTTTACCGAGTCGGCCGCTGTCACCCGGCTTCGGTGGAGAATCGGAGTCTGTCGAGTCGGGTTCCGAACCAGCGGGGTCGGGTGTGGCGGGGTCGTCGGACCGAGGGGGACGTTGTCCGGAACGTCCGCCTGCGCCGGTTCGTCCGATTGAGGACAGCGGGCGCTCCCATGGGGCGCGACCCTCGGGCACAGACGGGCCCGACTCTCGATCGTCTCCCACGAATTCGAACCTGGCCTTCCATCACACGCATGTGCCGTCTACTCGGCAATCCAAGCCATAGTACTGACTCGAGCGGCGCGGTCCACTTCGTGCGAGACGGGCCCTGGTGAGGGGGTCGATCAGCCGCCGGAATGCATCAGATCTGCACCGGTGGGGACACACAGGTCCTCCGGATCGTCGAGCCATCCGTCGGGCAGCGACACTGCACCGGGCGAGCCCTGCCGGCCGCGGGGACCCTCGGCGTCCTTGGGAAACGGAACGGTCGGATCCAGTTGCGCCAGAAGGTCGTCCAGTTCGGCGAGGGTCGACACCAATGCCATCGACACCCGAAGATCCGAGCCGGCGGGAAAGCCGCGCAGGTACCAGGACACGTGCTTACGCAACTCTCGCAGGCCTTTGCCCTCACCGTGGTGCTGCGCGAGCAACTCGGCATGGCGCGCGATGATCGTGGCCACCTCACCCAGGGTCGGCGGCGTCGGCTCTGGCCGCCCGTTCAGGCGGGCACTGAGCTCGGCGAACAGCCACGGACGACCGAGGCAGCCACGTCCGACGACGACGCCGTCGCATCCGGTTTCCGCCATCATGCGGACGGCGTCGGACGCCGAGAAAATATCGCCGTTACCCAGGACGGGAATCCCGGTGACGTGCTCCTTGAGTCGAGCGATCTCGTTCCAGTCGGCGGTGCCGGAGTAACGCTGGGAGGCGGTGCGGGCGTGCAACGCCACGGCCGCTGCACCCTCGTCGGCGGCGATCCGGCCGGCATCGAGATGGGTGTGATGGTTTTCGTCGATTCCGACACGGAACTTGACCGTGACGGGGATGTCGGTGCCCTCGGTGGCCTTGACCGCCGCAGCGACGATGCGGCCGAACAGGTTTCGCTTGTACGGCAATGCGGCTCCGCCGCCCTTGCGGGTGACTTTCGGGACCGGGCAGCCGAAGTTCATGTCGATGTGATCGGCCAAATTGTCGTCGACGATCATTTTCGCCGCGGCGTACGTGGTGTCGGGATCGACCGTGTAGAGCTGCAAGGACCGGGGAGTTTCGGTGGGCCCGAACGTCGTCATGTGCATCGTGGCGGGTTGCCGTTCGACGAGAGCACGTGCGGTGACCATCTCGCAGACGTACAGACCGGACGTGCTGCCCGCGCGCTCGAGTTCCTGTTCGCGGCACAACGTGCGGAACGCCACATTGGTGACGCCTGCCATCGGTGCGAGGACGACGGGGCTGCGCAACTCCAGGGAGCCGATCTGCAATGTCATGGAAAACAAGCCTTTGGAACGAAGGGAGAACTTTCGGGAGAAAAGGCGGTGCCCGGCACCGAAGTCGGTACCGGGCACACCAGTCGATCGAAACTCAGGACGCGCGTGCTTCGGCCTTGGCGCGTTCGCGGGCCAGCGAGCGGTCTCGCATCTCCTCGAACTTGGTGGCCTGACGTTCGAGGTCTTCGAGGAACGCGGCGAGTTCCTCGCGCTTGTTCTCACCGCGGGCGGTGAAGTCGTTGCGCTCGAACACGCTCCACTTGCGCAGGACGGGCCAGACGACGTCTTCGAGGTGTTGGCGCAGGTCGTAGATGCCGTGCTTGGCCATCAACACACCGTTGCGGCGGAAGTTCGGCATGCCTGCACCGGGCATGACGAAGTTCGTCACGATGTCGGAGACCGCGTCGAGGGTCTGGTCGGGTGCGATGTCCATCGCTGCGCCGGTGATGTTGCGGTAGAAGATCATGTGCAGGTTCTCGTCGGCGGCGATGCGCTGGAGCATGCGGTCGGCGATCGGGTCGTCGCAGACCTTGCCGGTGTTGCGGTGCGAGACGCGGGTCGCGAGTTCCTGGAACGTCACGTACGCGACCGAGTGGAGCAATCCGGTCTGCGAACCTGCGGGCGAGGCGAAGCCGTTGGTCATGTGGATCATGCGGGCTTCTTCGAGGGCGACGGGATCGACGCCTCGGGTGACGACGAGGTAGTCGCGCATGACGATGCCGTGGCGGTTCTCTTCGGCGGTCCACCGGCCGACCCAGGTTCCCCAGGCACCGTCCTGGGAGAAGTTCTCGGCGATCTCACGGTGGTAGGACGGCAGGTTGTCTTCGGTGAGCAGGTTGGTGATCATCGCGGCCTGCGCGACGTCGGAGAGCTTGGACTGCTCCGGGTCGTAGTCCTTGCCGCCGAGCGCGGCGAAGTTGCGGCCTTCGTCCCACGGCACGTAGTCGTGGGGATGCCATTCGCGCGCCATCGAAATGTGACGGTTCACATTGTCCTCGGCAGTGGGCACCAGCTCTTGCAGAAGCTCGAGCTGTGTCAGATCCCTCGCCATTAGATCGCCTCCATAGATTGCGTACGACCGGTCCAGCTTACGGCACCGTAGGTTCGGTGTGAACCGTGTCGCGGCTGTTCACTTGCTGTTCGAGCAGTCGTGACGACCGACATCGGCCGATGTGGGGATCTTCGCGACTGCTGCAGTTCTCCCTGCACGTCGCTGCGGACGGGCCGATCGTTACCCCGAGTGTACGGACCGGGTGCCGCCGAATGCAGTTCGGCGGAAGGGTGTGTGGTGCCCCCAGTAGGACTCGAACCTACGACCTGCGGATTAAAAGTCCGTAGCTCTACCAACTGAGCTATAGGGGCGCGGATCGAAAGTGTAATGGGCAGTGCAGCCGTGTCGGTCATGCACCCCCGGCACCGCGTTTCGGGGGTCAGCGCCCGAAACTGCTGCAGCCTTGCGGCGCGGGGATACCGGCCAGGCGGTCGTCGATCCAGGAGTACGCACCGGGAATGCCACTGATCGCGACGACGAGGTGTTCACCGAAGTACTCCTCGAGGCGTACGTCGGCACCGTGTGCGCACCACTCGTCGTACAGCGTTTCCGCACCTTCCCGGGGAATCCAGAATTCCTGACGGCCCTGGTAGATCATCGTGGGCACGGTGGGGGCGAGATCACCGCCCATGCGGGTCGCGGCGATGATGCGTTCGGCGATCTCGGTCCGGTCGACGTTCGGCACGTCCGAGAGGGCCTGGGCCGGTATCGGTGCCACCAGTCCGCCGGGAGCGAGCAGTGTGATGCAGAGATCTTTGGCCACGGTCGCCAGACGCAGTCCGTTGGCGTTCATCAGGGAGAACATCTCGGGATACTCGCGGGCAACTCCGAGCGCTGCGGACAGGAACAGCGTCGACGCGACGTTGCCGTTCATCGACGTCAGCAGAATCCGGTAGTCGGTCGGTGGACCGCCGAAGGCCGCGCCCACCAGATTGACCTCCGGCGCGTACGACGGGGCGAGTTGAGCGGCCCATCCGGTGGCGATCGCCCCGCCCGAATAGCCTGTGACCGCAATCGGGGAGGACGCGGGCAACCCGAGTTCGGGGAGGCGCACCATCGCGCGCAACGCGTCGAGCACCGCATGGCCGGCCATGCGCCCGGCGGCGTACGCCTGCCGCGGACCCTCGTGATCGGTGACGACCACTGCATAGTTCTTGGCGAGGAACGCCTGCACCGCTGGAATCTCGCGGGCAATACCTCGGGGCAGGGTCCACGACGGTGCACAGGTGTTACCCAGTGAGTTGATGGCCATGTTGTACGCGACGACGGGACGCGTGCCGGGACCGGCCCAGGGCGCGTCGGGCACGATGACGGTCGTTGCCGCTGCGACGGGTCGGTCTTTGGAATCGCTTGTGCGGTAGAGGATCTGGGTCGATGTGACCGGGGTGAACAGCGGCCCCACGCTCACGCGTCGGGTGCCGAGAACCGATCCGGGCGGGAGCTCCTCGAATCCTGCCGGCGGGTCGAAGAACGGCTCGCCGAGTGGGGTCGGCAGGTAGAGGGCGGGATCGGCGACGGGATCGAGGAAGTTCGTCAGTGGGTCGGCGGCGACGGTGTGCGCCGTCGACAACGTCAAGGCCGACGACACGAGTAGTACTGTCATCGAACGACATACGCGGATCGATAGATTCATGGCGTGCACCCGTCCCCGATCGGCCGAAGCAACATGTGTGATGCGCATCACGCTATGCCCGAGGTGGTGTACGCCTTCGGCTATTCCGAGAATGTGTCGAAACCGTTACCGTTTCGCCGCTGATATCGATTATGAGACAGTGCTTTTGGTGACCTCACGGAGCGATTTGCCGTATTCGATTGATCAGCAACAGTTTTCATGCGCTAAGGAGCGGTGCAAACGAAGGTGCCTCGAGAGATGCTCGTGCAGAATGTAATTCGATATTCAACTGCTTTCCGGCTCTGGGAGACCGGCGGCCATTCGGCGGAGTTCGTACGCATGCTCGGTATCGGCGTTGTGGCTCGAACGGCGGTGCCGACCTGGCCCGAGCGGACGTACGTGAGCGGCTCGAGTGCGCACCCCCTGCAGCGCACTCGAGCCGGGTGAACAATACCATTCGGCTTGTTTCAGTTACCCAACCGAATTTTCTGTCGGCTGCACGCGTCGTAGCGGACCGCAGGTGAGTCGAGTCGCGTGTCGTTCGGGTGAAGTACTCTCTACTTGTACTACCTGTGGATATGCAGGGCGCTTGGGCTCGGAGGCACGGAGTAAATGGCACAACAGGAGCGCGCACGGCGGACCCGGGCGGCAATCGTCGAGGCAGCGGCGGCGGAATTCGCCAAGCGCGGATATGCGGCTGCGTCCGTCAACACCATCTTGGAAGGATCGAACGCCACCAAGGGGGCGATGTACTTCCATTTCCAGTCCAAGGAAGACCTGGCCCGAGCGGTGCTCGCGGCCGGACTCGACCGTTATGTCGCAATCTCCGAGAAATGGGCGGATTCGACCGCGCATCCCTTTTACGTCATCAAGGGAATCGTCGACGACATCGCGCAGAACTTTCAGAACGATGTGATCGTGCGTGCAGAATTCCGGCTGATCGTCGAGCCCGAGTTCTACGCGGAGGTGCACTCCGGTGGTGGCCGGGTGTGGGGCGCTCAGGGGTACGCGCAGGCCGAGAGAGCGCTGGCGATGGGAGACCTCAAGCCGCAGTTCGACGCGGCCAAGTTCGTGCGGGTACTCGCCGCGTCGATGGCGGGTCAGCGTTACATGTCGGATCTGGTGGCCGACAACGCAGATCTACGCGAGCGGTTCGAGGAGTCCGTCGAGATCGTGCTCCTTGCCATGGCGTCGGATAGTTGGTTGGCCGAGTTCGAACTCCACGGGTGGGAGCAGTTCGGCGAAAACGAGGCAAAAACTGCCTCTGACCTGCCGGTTTGAGATTTACAGCGAAAGTGTCCTAAGCTATCCCAGCTCCCAACGGAACGCCGTTGAGGGTAGCGTCGAAGCAATTCGGCGGGCCCCCTTCGTCTAGCGGCCTAGGACGCCGCCCTTTCAAGGCGGTAGCGCGGGTTCGAATCCCGTAGGGGGTACGCAGGAAAGCATCGGATTGACAATCCGATGTGCAGTACAGCATTCTTCATCTCGCTCCGGCGAGAAGCAGATTTGCAGTTCGGAGAGTTGGTGCGCTAGAAATAGCGCGGCAACAACAGCAAGGCCCTGTGGCGCAGTTGGTTAGCGCGCCGCCCTGTCACGGCGGAGGTCGCGGGTTCGAGTCCCGTCAGGGTCGCAGAATCGGTGTGAAAGCACCGGCATTGCGATGGCATTGTTTCACCGGTGCCGCCCGGCCAGGTAGCTCAGTTGGTACGAGCGTCCGCCTGAAAAGCGGAAGGTCGCCGGTTCGATCCCGGCCCTGGCCACCACGGTTGTGATCGACAAGCACTGACAAAGCCCCTCTCGACTTCGGTCGAGAGGGGCTTAGTCGTCTGCGGAGTATTCACTGTCCCGTGACGGCGCTCGATTGCAACGTTAGGCTCGACAGGTGGATGTGATCGCTCGCGCGCAAGCCGATCTCGCACGTGGAGACACCAACGCCGCACGAAACGGGCTCCTCGACGCCTTGCCGCGCAACCCGTCGTCGCCGGCGGTTCTGGAACTGCTCGCGTACACGTATCTCCTTCTCGGTGATCGTGCGGCGGCCGGTGCCGTGTGGTTTCTGACCGACAAGGCCGACGACGATCCGACGGCGTCCGCTGCGTTCGCGGCACTGCAGAAGCAGTACCGGTCGCCGCTGATGCTCGCCCGATCGCTCCCCATCCACGCGCCCTCGGATTGGTATCCGGTGCGGGCTCAGATGCGCCTGGAGCGACTGGGAGCCGCAATCGCAGCCAATGGGCAGAGCTGGATCCCACCGCGCGATGTCGTGTATTTCGACGAGGACGGAGTCGACTCCGACGACTTCTATGCCGCGCGTACCGCCGACGAGGACGATGCCGACGACGGGTTGGAGACGTCTGGTTACCGCACCGTGAGGCAACGTGCGATCGCAGCGACCATCGTCCTTGCCATCGTTGCCACCTCTGCGTCGGTGGTGTTGGCACTCGTCTTCGGGTGATGGCGATTCTCGGAGGGGCGGTTCTCGAACGGGTCGCTCGAATCCGAGCGTAGAGTTCGTCGGAGGATATCGAGGCCGACGACCGAGGGCGACTTCATTTCATGGGCACAGCGAACGGCGCACCGTCACCGCGCGACGACAATTACGACGTCAATCTTGCCCAGGCGAGAGTGTTCGCGCGAGGACTGGCCGAACACATTCGGACGTGTTCGGCGGCCATCGAAATTGCGCAATCCAAAGCATTTCGGGCTCGCGCCGACCGTGCCGAATCTCGCGCGAGGCAATTCGAGTCCGAGGCATCCACTCTCCGCACCGAGCTCTACGAGATGTATCGGCACATCGACGCGATGACGGCTCGATTCCCGGAACTGCGGACCGACCCGGCAGTCCGCGGATAGCGACCGCCCGAATCAGACTGCGGCGGAACCGGTGACCAAGCCGAACGTGGTCACGGCTCCACGCCGGCCCAGCGCCGAACCCCACATCGAGTACACCGCGTCCGTTGTCGTGGACTGCTCCACGTCGCGCCCCTCGGCGACAGTGATCAGCGTGCGGGAGAGCTCGAACAGACTTACCCGGTGATTCTTCGCCGTGGTGAACAACTCGTCGATGGCGTCGGCCACCGAGCCGCCGTGGATCCCGATGAGCACTCCGGTCGCGATGTCGACGTCGGTACGAGAGGCGGGTGAATCGGGCAGTCTGTCGGTCATCTTTTTCCTCGAGATGGTGTTGTCGGTGCGGATGACCGAGTGGATTCTGCGTCGAGCGGGCTTCACTGTCTCACACCGACATGACTTTTCATACAGTCGGTTTCGCGCGGACGTGCATGCGCTCGCCCTGAGGTCCGAACAGGCTCAGCAGCTCGACCGGTCGGTTACCGACAGCGCCGAACCAGTGCGGTACCCGGGTGTCGAATTCGGCGGCCTCACCGGCCTTCATCGTCAGATCGTGTTCGCCGAGAATAAGTCTCAGGGTGCCGTCGAGAACGTAGAACCACTCGTACCCCTCGTGCACCCGCGGGCGCGGCTCCTTGTCGTCGGGACGAACCACCAGCTTGTATGCCTGCAGACCACCCGGGCGGAGCGTCAGCGGAAGAATGGTCAGGTTCTCGCGCACGGTGGCTGTGGTGCGTACCCGGGGATCGGCGACGGGGGGAGCCGTCACCAGATCGTCGAGCGCCATCTGATGCGCGCGGGCGATCGGCCACAGCAGTTCGAGACTGGGTTTGCGGTCACCGGATTCGAGCCGTGAGAGCGTGCTGATCGAAATTCCGGTGGTGTCGGAGAGCGCGGCGAGGGTGGTGTTCTTCTCCATCCGGATGCGCTTGAGGCGGGGGCCGAGGCCGGCAATGAGCTCGTCGAGGGTGGTTTCTGCGTCCGTCATCGATCCATTGCAGTTTCGGCAAACGAATTTGTCAAGTCGTCCCCATGCGGCGCGCGGGAATGCAGAGGCGAAAACAGCCCGGAGGCGACGGCGGGAAGCTCATACTCGGTTCATGATCGCTCGTCCGGGGCACCCGCAACGTACCGGCGTGGTCCGCGATGCCTACGGCAGTTCCGCGTCCGAGGCCTTCATGGTGGTGGCCATTGCCACGATTCTGGTCACCAGGGCGTATTTGGAGCTCACTCATTACCCGCAGGTCGGTGGCAAGTCGCTGCACATCGCGCACGCCCTGTACGGCGGGGCGGCGATGATGCTGGCTCTGCTGATCGGGTGGATGTTCATCGGGTTCGGCGTTCGGGTCTTCACCGTGGTGCTCGGCGGAATCGGGTTCGGGTTGTTTCTCGACGAGGTCGGCAAGTTCGTCACCAAGGACAACGATTACTTCTACGGCCCGTCGTCGGAGATCATGTACGTCCTGGTGGTGCTGCTGTTGGTGTTCAGCAGGATCGTGCGGGAGTTCCGCAGGCCCTCGCGGGACGAGTCGCTGGCGAATGCGGCCGCGATCGCCGCCGATGGCGTCGCGCACGGTCTTCCCGAGCATCGGCGCGACTGGGCGCTGCGGATGGTTGCGCGAGCGGAGTCGGACGGAGCCGACCCGGACACCGTAGCCGGAATCAGATTGTTGCTCGGCACCTGCCGCCGGTCGACATCGCGTACCCACTCGATGCGCCAGTTCGTTCCACGGCTGATTCCCGCGTTCTTCACCAGTCCCCGTTGGGTTCCCGTCGTCGGCTGGGGACTGGTCCTGATCTCCGGGGCGGGAGTCGTGTTCGGGATCGTCGAGCTCGTCCTGGGTGACCTGCTCATCGATCGCCGAGACCTGACGATCGACGTCGACAGGATGGGCATCGCCAGCGGCATCCTGTTCGTCAGTGCCTGCATCACTTTCGCCACGGCGCTGCCGGCGATGCTGCGGTTGCGAACGGACGGTCCCGTGTGGCCGTTGCGCACTCTCCGCGTGTCCGCACTGGTGTTCACGTTGCTCAACGCGCTCGTGGATTTCGCCCAGGAGGGGTTCGCTGCGCTGGGAAATGTAGCGGTCGGTCTGTTCGCGCTCGCGGTCATCTCGCACCGCATCACCGTCCGAGCCGACGAAATAGCGGGTACTACGGAATCGGTTGCGCTGCAGGAGGATCGAGACTCCGATTGCTCTCGAACCGTCGAACCACGCCGCTGAGCGGATCGACGAACTCGATGGAGCGAGCCAGTAGGCGGAGCGGATCGGAGTAGTCGTCGTCGGCGACCTCGCGGAACGACGGATAGAAGTTGTCGCCCACGATCGGGATTCCCAACGAGCACAGATGAACCCGAAGTTGATGCGTCTTCCCGGTGCGCGGGTGCAGCCGATATCGACCGTACGACCCGAGAGTGTCGACCAGTTCGATGCGTGTCTCGGCATTGGGCTCGCCCGGTACCTCCCGTGCCTGAAGAACGCCGCGTTCCTTGACGATTCGACTGTGCACTGTCAGTGGGAAGTCGACATTCTGGGACAGTGGGGCAATTGCCTCGTACTGCTTGGTGACCGTGCGCTGAGCGAACATCTCCTGATACGGCCGGCGCGCCTGCCGCTGCACGGTGAACACCAGGACACCCGCGGTGAGTCGATCCAGTCGGTGAGCAGGGCTCAACTCGGGGAGATCGAATTGTCGTCGCAGCAGAACCAACGCCGAGCGTGCGATGTACGCGCCTCGCGGCGTCGTGGCGAGGAAGTGCGGCTTGTCCACCACGAGCAGGTTCTCGTCGCGGTGCAGCACATCGAGGGAGAACGGCACGGCCGATTCCACCGGTGGGTCACGGTAGAGGTAGATGTCCGCACGCGGGCCGGCGATCGTCGACGGGTCGATCGGTACGCCCGCTGTATCGACGACCTCCCCGCCGGACACCTTCTCGGTCAGCCTGGCCGCATCCTGCGGGAAGCGGGCACACAGATATTCGAGCACCGTTGCGCCGGTCGCGACGTCGGGCATCCGCACCCTGGTGGGGTCGAGGCCGTCGCGCAACGGAAGTGGGGCGGCAGGCATGCAACGACTGTAATCGGTGCACGCATGGAAACACCCCGGTCGGAATTCCCGACCGGGGTGTGGACTGCGGTGACGCGCCGTGCCGGCCCGACCTAGATGGTGACGACCATCTTGCCGGTGTTCTCGCCCTTCATCAGTCCGATGAAGGCGGCCGGGGCATTGTCGAGGCCTTCGACGATCGTTTCGTCGAATTCGATTGCGCCGCTGGCGAGCCAATCCGTCATCTTCGCGCGGAATTCCTCGGTGAGGTGCGCGTACGAGCCGACGATGAATCCCTTCAACGTCAGCTCCTTGCCGATGGCGAGGGCGAGGTTGCGCGGGGCCGGGGTCGGTTCGGTCGAGTTGTACTGAGCGATGGCTCCGCACATGGCAATTCGGCCGTGCTTGTTCATCGACCCGATAGCAGCTTCGAGATGGTCACCGCCGACGTTGTCGAAGTACACGTCGATGCCGTCGGGAGCTGCCTGTCGGAGCTGTTCGGCGACAGGGCCGTCGTGGTAGTCGAATGCCGCGTCGAACCCGAGCTCGAGCAAGCGAGCAACCTTGGCGGGGGATCCGGCGCTACCGATGACGCGAGATGCGCCGAGCGCCTTGGCGATCTGTCCGACGAGCGAGCCGACGGCTCCGGCGGCGCCGGAGACGAACACGACGTCGCCCTTCTGGAACGACGCCACGGCCGTCAGGCCCGCATACGCTGTGGTGCCGGTCATTCCGAGTGCGCTCAGGTATGCCGATGCCTTGGCTGCGCCGAGGTCGACCTTGCTGGCTCCCTGTGCCGGGACGATGGCGAGATCGCGCCATCCCTTGCCGTGCACAACAGCGTCGCCGACTGCGAAACCGTCGGCCTTGGATTCGACGACCTCGCCGACGGCACCGCCGTCGAGCGGCGCATCGAGCTGGAACGGCGGGACGTACGACTTCACGTCGTTCATCCGACCACGCATGTACGGATCGACCGACATCACGATGTTGCGAACGAGGATCTGCCCGTCCTGCAGTTCGGGGAGGTCGATGACCTCCGCGCGAAAGTTGTCTTCGGTCGGCCAGCCTTCTGGGCGGGACGCGAGGTGAATTTCGTGTGCCTTCATGGTGTTTCCTCTTACTCGTCTTCGGTGACGGTGACGGTGACGTCGATGTTGCCGCGGGTGGCGTTGGAGTACGGGCAGACCTGATGGGCCTTGTCGGCCAGGGCCTGGGCGTTCTCGCGGCTCAGGTTCGGCAGAGTCACCTCGAGGGTGACTGCGAGCTGGAAGCCGCCTGCGTCGTTGGGGCCGATGTCGACACGAGCGCCGACAGCCGAGTCGGTGACGTCGGCCGTGTCCTGACGCGCCACCATCTGCAGTGCGGAGTGGAAGCACGCGGCGTAGCCGGCTGCGAACAGCTGCTCGGGGTTGGTGCCGTTTCCGCTGCCGCCCATGGCCTCCGGGATGGCGAGATCGAGGTCGAGACGTCCGTCGGAGGTGCGGGCGTGGCCGTTACGGCCTTCGCCGGTGGCGAGTGCCTCTGCGGTGTAGATGGTCTTCATGATTCTCCTTCTGTCGTGCGCGAATCGGTGTGATGGAGAGCGCTCGTCAATGCGTCGAGCGATTCCTTGAGCCTGACGAGATCGTCGACTCCCATGCCGGTCTTCTCGGCCAGCTTGCGGGGGAGGTCGAGTGCCTTCGCGCGCATGGCGCCACCGGTCTCGGTGAGGTGGATCTCGACGCGGCGTTCGTCGGTGCTCAGTCGTCGACGCTCGATGAAACCGAGACCTTCGAGTCGCTTGAGCATCGGCGAGAGCGTGCCGGTGTCGAGGTCGAGTTCGGCACAGATGTCCTTGACGCCGCGCCCGTCCTTCTCCCACAGCACCAGCAGAACCAGGTACTGCGGGTACGTGACGCCCAACTTGTCGAGCATCGGGCGATACACCGCGGTGGTAGCCCGCGAAGCGGAGTACAGCGCGAAGCACACCTGACGATCGAGTGCGAGTTCGTTGGTCACGAGAAGAACGGTAGCGCACGGTTAAGTTGTGCGCAACCTATCCGCCCGATGTGAGTGGAACTTCGTAGCCTGCTACGAAGTGTCACTCACATGGGGATCAGCTCTGCAGAGCGTTTTTCAGGCCGTCGAGCACGATGGTCGCCGCCGTGGGGCCGGCGTTGAGGTACCACGGGTCGTCGTCGACGCGCACGATGTGGTTCTGCGTTGCCGCGCTCATCCCGGTCCACAGTGGATTGGTGGTGTACGACGCAGCGCTCGAATCGGCTTCCGCGTCCTGGCTGGAGACGAATACCCAGTCGGCGTTCGCCAACTGGATCTCTTCCTCGCTGAAGTCCTGCGAGGTCTTGTCGAATTGCTGGCTGGGCGGACGCGCCAGACCGGCGTCCGAGGCGATGAATCCCGCGAACGACGCGACGCCGAACACGCGTGCCCGGTCTGCGGTGAAGCGGACGAACGACACCGTCGGAGCGCCCCCGGATCCGCCGCCGTTGGAGACCGAATCACCCAGTGCGCGAGCGTCGGACGCGAATGTGTCCAGGAACCCCTGCGCCTGCTCGGTGCGTCCCAGCGCATCCGCGAGAAGAAGGAAATCCTGCTTCCAGTTCACGCCGGTGCCCTCGGTCAATACGGTCGGCGCGATGGCCGACAGGGTCGGATAGATGTCTTCCGAGCCGGTCTTGTTGGCCAGGATGAGGTCGGGTTCGGCGGCGGCGACGGCCTCGATGTCGACGCTCTGGCGGTTGCCCAGATCTGCCATCTGCGTCAGTTGGTCCGCGTACTGGGGGAACGAGAAGCTGATGTAGTCGGGCACCAGATCGGCACCGTCGCCGTAGGCCGCACCGGTGGGGATCACGCCCAGGGTCAATGCGGCGTCGAGCTGGCCGGTGGCGATCACCACGATCTTCTTCGGCTCGGCGGGGATGTCGGTGGATCCGCCGAAATGCCCGACGGTGCGCGGGAACTCGCCGTCGGCGGCACCCGAACCCATCCCGTCGGGAATGCCGGTGGGGCCCGGAGCGTCCGATGCGGCGTCGGTGCTGGAGGTGGGAGGGGTGGCGGTGCTCGGTGTCTGCCCGCCGCTGTCGCCGCACGCGACGGTGGTCAGAGCTGCGACTGCGACGAGGGCAGTGACGACGAGCAGACGTTTCACTTCGATCTCTTTCACCGAGCGGGCATGGATAGGTAACCCTAGCCTGGCGACCACGTGAGCGGAACTTCGTAGCAGGGGTCGAAGTTCCGCTCACATGGGGTCAGCGCAGCGCTGCCGCGGCCAGGACCATGTTTCTCAACGACTGCTCGACCTCGGCCGGGCCTCGTGTCTTCAGTCCGCAGTCCGGATTGACCCAGAGCCGTTCGAGGGGAACTGCCTCGGCCGCCGCGCGGAGCGACTCGGTGATCTCGGCAACCGTCGGAACTCGCGGCGAATGGATGTCGTAGACACCGGGTCCCACGTCGAGTGCGAAGCCGACCGCAGTGAGGTCGTCGAGCACCTCCATGCGCGAGCGTGCGGCCTCGATGGACGTCACGTCGGCGTCCAGGGCGACGATGGCGTCGATGACCTCACCGAACTCGGAGTAGCACAGGTGCGTGTGGGTCTGTGTCGCGTCGTCGACGCCGGACGTCGCGATCCGGAACGAGCGGACGGCCCAATCCAGATACGCTGCAGTGTCTTTCGAGCGCAGCGGTAGCAGTTCGCGGAGCGCGGGCTCGTCCACCTGGACGATGCGGATCCCCGCCGACTCCAGGTCGATCGTCTCGTCTCGAATCGCCGAGGCGATCTGAGCTGCCGACTCGGCCGCCGGGATGTCGTCTCGGACGAACGACCACGCGAGAATGGTCACCGGACCGGTCAGCATGCCCTTGACCGGTTTGTCGGTCAGTGACTGCGCGTACGTCGCCCATTCCACCGTCATCGGTGCCGGGCGGGAGACGTCGCCGTACAGGATCGGTGGTCGCACGCACCGTGACCCGTACGACTGCACCCAGCCGTTGGCGGTCACGACGAAACCGTCGAGTTGCTCGGCGAAGTACTGCACCATGTCGTTTCGTTCGGGCTCGCCGTGGACGAGCACGTCCAACCCCAGACGCTCCTGCAGTGCAACGACATCGGCGATCTCCGCGCGCATCTGCCGCACGTACTCCGGCTCGTCGACGGTGCCGCTGCGCAGCGCCGCCCGCGCGCGGCGGATCGTGCTCGTCTGTGGGAAGGAGCCGATGGTCGTCGTCGGCAGAACAGGGAGCGAGAGATGCTCGGCCTGCACGACGCGGCGGACGTCTCCTGGGCTGCGGTCACGGCCGGCAGCGCTGTTCACACGCGCACGGATTGTCGGATCGTGCAGTCGTGCATCGTGTCTCCGCGAATCCAGAGCCGCGCGGGCCGACTCGAATCGGTCCGACACGAATCGATCGGTTTCCCCGGCTGTTCCGCCCTGGAGTGCGCGCGCGAGCACCGAGACCTCGGTGATCTTCTCGTTCCCGAACGCCAGCCACGACCGCAGTGTCGGTTCGAGCTGAGGTTCGGCGTCCAACGAATAGGGAACGTGGAGCAGCGAGCACGACGACGACACCGCCACTGCGCGCGCATGTCTGCCGACCTCGTACAGTGTCTCGAGCGCGGCGTCGAGATCGGTGCGCCAGACATTGCGTCCGTCGACGACGCCGGCCACGACGAGCATCGTCGAGGTAGCGCGAGTAGCTGCAAGTTGCTCGGCCACACCAGGAACGGTCAGATCGACGGCCAGGCCCTCGATCCCGGTGGACGCCACTGCGGGCAGCGCGTCGCCCAGGTCGCCGAAGTAGGACGCCAGCAGAATGGCCGGGCGGGTCTGCGAGGCTGCGAGTTGCTCGAAGCATCGGGTCGCCGCTGCGACGGTCTCGTCGTCGAGATCGCGCACCAGCGCCGGTTCGTCGATCTGGACCCACTCGGCTCCGGCTGCGGCGAGGAGTTCGAGCAGACGGTCGTAAAGCGGTATCAGTTCGTCCACCCGTCCCAGCAGCGAATCGGAGGAGCCGACGGACTTGGACAGCAACAGGAAGGTGACCGGTCCGATGATCACCGGACGTGCCGGGATCCCGAGTGCACGAGCCTCGTTCACCTCGCCGAGCACCTTGTCCGGGTGCAGGGAGAACGTGGTCTCCGGCGAGATCTCGGGCACGAGGTAGTGGTAATTGGTGTCGAACCATTTGGTCATTTCGAGCGGGACGATGGTCTCGGTGCCGCGGGCGGCGGCGAAGTACCGATCGAGTTCACCTTCGACCGCCTCGACTCGCGGTGGCAACGCTCCGAGGAGGGCCGCAGTGTCGAGCATCTGGTCGTAGTACGAAAAGGTGTTCACGGGAACGGAATCGAGCCCGGCTGCGAGTGTGCGCCAGTCGTTCTCGCGAAGATTCTTCGCGACCGATTCGAGGGTCTCGGCGTCGAGCTTTCCGGCCCAATAGGATTCGACGGCTTTCTTCAGTTCTCGGTTGGGTCCGATGCGAGCCGAACCGAGCACGGTGGCAGTGAAATCGTTGTTCACAGTTGATCTCCAGGGTGACTACACGTGGGTGGTGCACCGTCTTCACGGGCGCGCAGATCCCGGTGAGCCCTGACCACAGCCGTACCAGGCTTACGCGCCCATTCCACGAGGCGGTGAACCGCTGCACACGGCGTGCACAGCACAGAGGGCAGGTATTCGGACTTGCAGGCGCGCGGACGAAGAGCCCACTCCTACTGGCCGTCGCTTCCCGAAGAGGCTTCTTCAGTGCGTGATGACGGCGGTCGTTCCTGCATACCGCTGCGGGACAGTCCCGGATTCTCACCGGGTTCCCTCTCGCGATGCGCCGTGACTGCACGCACCGCTCGACGCCGAGGTGAACTTCGGGGCTCCTCATGACCACCTGGCGAACCGACTGCAGGGACGAGCATAGATGCATCGCGGGAGAGTCTGTTACGGTGCTCTTCATGCAGCGCACGTATTTCTGGTTTAGCAGGCCGGCCCCGGGTGGGTCAGCCAGCGACGCCATGCGCTGACCCTCCACCCCACGAGCCGGATACAGACCGGCTCGAAGTGCGCGTGGAGCATGCGGAGCCGGCCTGGGAACAGGAAACCCTCTCATGACGCTCTCCCTCGACACCCCGTCACTCGACGATCAGCGCACGATCAGCATCAGTCCGCTGGTCGCTCCGTCGGTCGTACGCCGCGAGCACGCGGTGGACGACGCGATCTCGGCGAGTGTTCGTACCGGACGCTCCGGTGTCGTCGACATTCTCGACGGCCGTGACGACCGACTGATCGTCGTGGTCGGCCCGTGTTCGGTGCACGACACCGACGCTGCCCTCGATTACGCCCGACGCCTCGCCGCCACGGCAGCCGAGCTGGGCGATCGACTGCACATCGTCATGCGGGTCTACTTCGAGAAGCCGCGGACGACGCTCGGCTGGAAGGGTCTGATCAACGATCCGCACCTCGACGGCAGCTTCGATATCAACGAAGGTCTTCGAGTGGGACGCCAGCTGCTGCTGGACATCTCGGCGCTCGGCCTGCCCGTCGGCTGCGAATTCCTCGACCCGATCACCCCGCAGTACATTGCGGACCTGGTCAGCTACGGTGCCATCGGAGCACGGACCGCAGCCAGCCAGGTGCACCGGCAGCTGTGCAGCGCCTTGTCGATGCCGGTCGGCATCAAGAACTCGACCGAAGGTGACATTCAGGTCGCCGTGGACGGAACCCGCGCCGCCGCGGCGAGCCACGTCTTCCCCGGAACCGATCTCGACGGCAAGGCGGCTTTGATCAGGACCGTCGGAAACCCCGATTGCCATGTCATCCTGCGCGGCGGCGTCGACGGACCGAACTACGACGCCGAGTCCGTGGCCGATACCGTTGCTCGCCTGCGTAAGTCGGGTCTGCCGGAGCGAGTCGTCATCGATGCCAGCCACGGCAACAGCCGCAAGGATCACAACAAGCAGGTGGACGTCGTCACCGACGTGGCCGCCAGGGTCGCGGCCGGCGAGCACGGAACTGTCGGGCTGATGCTCGAGAGCTTCCTCGTCGCGGGGCGTCAGGACCTCGAACTCGGCCACCGCGACGAGCTCGTGTACGGCCAGTCCATCACCGATGCATGCCTCGACTGGGACACGACGGCAACGCAATTGGCCACTCTCGCGGCGGCCGTCGAGACGCGGCGGGCCGCGAACGCCGCGCGCTGACGCGACGTACGCTAGCGAACCCCGCGCGGTCGAAATTGCACGCTGATGCGTGGGCCGACCGCGCGGGTCGATTTGGGAATTGCATGCTCCCAGGTCCGTTGACAGGACCCGCCCATCACCACCAGGTCGCCGTGACCGAGGCTGAATTTCAGAGAGGTCCCGCCGCCGCGGGGACGGAGCATGAGTTGTCTTGTCGCACCAAGGGATACGATCGCCACCATCGTGTCCTCGGTGGCGCTGCGGCCGATGTTGTCGCCGTGCCAGGCGACGCTGTCGGACCCGTCGCGGTAGTAACACAGTCCCGCGGTGGCGAACGACTCCCCGAGCTCGCTTCGGTAGTGGTCGTCCAGTGCATCGCGGGCCTCGTACAGTGCCGCATGCGGCCAGTGCTCCCGCTCGGCGTAGTACCGAACCAGGCGCGGCACATCGACCACGCGGTCGTACATCTGCCTACGTTCGGCGCGCCAGTCGACGTCGGTGACCAGCGAATCGAAGAGATCGCTGTCGGACAACCAGCCCGGCCGCACATCGACCCAGGCACCGAGCGTCAGCTCGCGGCGGGTGACGGACTGCAGCGACCCGACGCCGCCGTCGTCGTCACCGAACAGCGAACCTTGCATCGCGAGCGACATGACTCGACTGTATCGAACAGGTGTTCCCATTACCAGCTCCCGGCGGTATCGTTCTCGCATGGGTTACCGATTTCAGGTCGTCGTGGACAGTGTCGACCCGCATGCGCTCGCGGCATGGTGGGCACAGACTCTCGGCTGGCAGGTCGAACCCAGCAACGAGGAGTTCATTCGCGAGATGGTTGCGGCTGGCCACGCCCGAGAGGAGGACACAACCGTGTTCGACGGCGTTCTGGTGTGGCGAGCAGGCCAGGGCATCACCGATCCGGAATCTCCTGGCACCCCGCGGGTGCTGTTTCAGGCGGTACCCGAATCGAAGTCCGTGAAGAACCGATTCCATCTCGACGTTCGCGTCGGTGACGGACGCGAGGCGGTGGTGACCGAACTCGAAGGTCGAGGCGCGTCGGTACTGCATCGCGGGCAGCAAGGGCCCAGCACCTGGATCACCATGACCGATCCCGAGGGCAACGAGTTCTGCGTCAGCTGATCGCGCCGAGCTCTATCGATACGCGCCGGGAGTTTGCCCGGTCCAGCGCTTGAAGGCTCGGCGGAATGCGCTCGGTTCGGAGAAGCCCAGGCGGGCCGAGATGTCGTCCACGCTGTCGCCCCGGCTCAACCCCGAGATGGCAGCGTCGCGCAGAACCTCCTCGCGGAGCTGATTGATGGAAGTGCCTTCCTGGCGAAGGACGCGGCGCAGATGCGGCGGGCTGATGTTGAGCATGGCCGCAATCTCTTCGGTAGCCGGCGTACCGCCTCTGAATCCGGTCTCCAGGGCCCTTCGGACCTGACTCGACGCAGTGCTGTCGTAGTCCCTCGACGAGAACAGCAGGTTGGGTGACTCCGCGAGGTACTCGGCCAGTGTCGCCTCGGTCTGCACTATCGGGGCGCGCATGAGCGCGGTGTCGAATTCCAGTGCGGCGCGGTCGGATCCGAACTGCACATGAGTTCCGAATATGGTGTCGTACATCTTCCCGGCCTCGGGCCCGGGCAGTGCATAGGGCAACTGAACCGACAGGAGTTTGACCCGGTTACCGATCAGCCACGCCGCGAACCGATGCAGCAGAATCAACAGGAAGTCGGTCAGCAATCGCTCGGCGAGCTCGTTCGCTTCGGGGCTGAGATCGGTCGTGGCTTCGACGTGCACCGTCAGGACCGTCGACTGCTCGGTTCGATCCAGCGTCATCGGTTTCACCGGAATGAGCACGCGCATGGTCTCGGACATTCGAATCAGCGCTGCCCACAGATTTTCCGTGTGTATCAACGTCTGACATACCACCCGAAAACTGCCGCGCCGCACGGGAACTGCGGCGAGTCCGAAGAGTTCGTCGCCGGTCATTGCCCAGACGGCCTGGGTGAACGCGGTGACCTGTCGGGTGGTGAGCCGCTCCGCCGGGTCGTCGAGAATGGTGGTTCCGATCCCGGCCATCGACAACGGGTACGTCAGGTCCACTCCGCCGTTGGCCGCGAGGTCGACGGCTTGCCTGACGAAGTACGCCGGAATCGTCGGTTGCGCAGTCACAATCGCCGTAACCTCTCGGCGGCATCGGCGAGCACGTGGTCCTGCTTGCAGAAAGCGAAGCGCACCAACGAATTCCACGGCGCAGGCTCGTCGACGAAGGCAGTCACCGGTACCGCGGCGACGCCCACGAGATCGGGCAGGGTGCGACAGAACTCGTACGCATCACCGCGGCCGATCGGTGCGATATCGGCGCACACGAAATACGTTCCGGCACTGTGCTTGACGTCCGCACCCGCCTCGGTCAATGCCGCGGACAGCGTGTCTCGCTTGCGCTGCAGACCGTCGCGCATGGCGGCGATCCACGCCTGCTCGTGACCGAGTGCGTACGCGACGGCGGGCTGGAACGGGGTACCGCCGACGAAGCTCATGAACTGCTTGGCGGCGCGCACCGCATCGATCAGCTCTTTCGGTCCGAGCGCCCACCCGGTTTTCCAGCCGGTGGCGTTGAACGTCTTCGCGGCACTGGACACGGTGACGGTTCGCTCGAACATGCCCGGCAGCGTCGCGATCGGGGTGTGCACACCGTCGTCGAAGATCAGATGCTCGTACACCTCGTCGGTGAGCACGAGCAGGTCGTGGGCGATCGCGATCTCGGAGATACGGATCACCGTCTCGCGATCGAACACGGTGCCGGTGGGATTGTGCGGCGAGTTGACGATCAGCATGCGCGTTCGTGGGCTCACGGCCCGTTCGAGGGCGTCGGTGTCGACGGTCCATCCGTTGCCGTCGGTGACCAGGGGAACGGCCGTGCGAGTGGCTCCGGCCAACGCCACAGCGGCCGCATAGGAGTCGTAGAACGGCTCGATCAACAGCACGTCGTCGCCCGGCTCGATCAAGCCGAGCAGCGTCGCCGAGATGGCCTCGGTGGCACCCACGGTCACGAGAACCTGCGAATCGGGGTCGTACCGAAGTCCGAACCGGGCGTGCCGGTCGTCGGAGATGGCTGCGCGCAGGACCGGCATTCCCGGGCCGGGGGAGTACTGGTTGAGGCCGTTCGCGATGGCGTCCCGCGCGGCCTCGAGCATGGCCGACGGTCCGTCCGTGTCCGGGAATCCCTGCCCCAGATTGACGGCGTTCTTCGCCACCGCGAGTGCGGTCATCTCGGCGAAAATGGTCGATGCGAACGGGCGCAACCGGGTCACTGTGCGCGACGGCAACATCTCGGACATTCCTGCAGCGTAGTTCACACAGTCGGCGCGAGCGTCGGGCCTGCGTCTGTACTGTGCCTGTCATGCGATTCGGAATGTTCGTGCCTCAGGGTTGGCGGCTGGATCTGGTCGGGATCGATCCGGCCCAGCAGTGGAGTGTGCTGCGCGAGCATGCCGTTGCCGCCGAAGCCGGACCGTGGGAATCACTGTGGGTCTACGACCACTTCCACACCGTTCCCGTCGCGACGGACGAGGCGACGCACGAGGCCTGGTCGCTGATGTCCGCACTCGCCGCGTCCACCTCGCGTATCCGACTGGGTCAGATGTGCACGGCGATGTCCTATCGCAACCCCGCCTATATGGCGAAAGTTGCTGCGACAGTGGACATCATCTCCGGCGGTCGGGTCGAGATGGGTATCGGCGGCGGTTGGCACGAGCACGAGTTCCGCGCCTACGGCTACGGATTTCCCTCTGCCGGTGAACGATTGGGCCGCCTCGACGAGGGCGTGCAGATCTTCAAACAAGCGTGGACCACCGGCGAGGTGTATCTCGACGGCAAGCACTACGAGATCGACGGTGCCGTGGTGCGCCCACTGCCCCTGCAGGAGGGCGGCATCCCACTGTGGATCGCCGGTGGCGGCGAAAGAGTGACACTGAAGATCGCAGCGAAATACGCGAACTACACCAACTTCGATGGAACCCCTACCGGATTCGCCGCCAAATCGGCTCTGCTGCGCGATCATTGCGCAACCGTCGGCACGGACTTCGACGCCATCGTCCGCTCGGCCAACTACAACGTGGCCATCGGCTCCACGGAGGCCGAGGTGCAGGAGCGGCTACGCGCTCTCGAGGCTCGACTGACCGAACACGTCGGAGCCGAGAAGGCACACGAGGCATTGGGCGCATACCGCGGAATGCCCGCCGTCGGAACACCCGAGCAGATCGTCGAGAACCTCACCGAACTGCAGCAGCAGGGCATGACGTACGGAATCTTCTACTTCCCCGAAGCTGCCTACGACCGCTCCGGCATCGAACTCTTCGAGCGCGAGGTCATCCCGGCTCTTCTGTAGGCCGCGTCAGGTCCTCGGGCAGATCGGCGGGGTCCACGAGCAGCTGCTGGTTCTTGGCCTTGCGTACCTTCTCCGACAGGCCGATGTTGGCGTGCAGCAGTGCCCATTCGCCCTCGGTGATCTCGGCGGCGGCGCGCGCCAGGACGTCCGCGTCGGTGGTGCCCCAGGCGATCGGCATCGCCGACACCAGCTGCCAGGTGCGTCCACCGGTGTTACGGCCGCGATCGGCGAGCACCGACACCGCAGGCACCTCGGCACCGCGTTCGACGGCGTGGCCGGGCAGCGCACGGACGACGCGCGTGATCAGGACGTAGTGCGGCTCGTCGACTCCTGGTTTCGCGACATCGACCAGCGACAGCAACGTCGCGCCGCTCGGCATCGTCTCGGCCACCACCGCCGGAACCAGATCGCCCCGGGTGTAGAGCGATTCGATGGACCCCATCTTCTTCGGTGCCCACACCATGACCCACAGGGACGTCGCCGCCCCGATGCAGAACACGCCGCCGAGGATGTACGACCACGGCGTCGCGATCCAGAAGAACCAGATCCCCAGTGCCAGCAGGACCGCTGCCGTGAGCGCCGCGGACATCCGCAGCCGGCGAAGTTCGGTGAACGTCTCGTTGACCGACTTCGCGTGGGCTACGTCTACGGGGAACTCGAATCGGCGCACACTGCTATTCCTAGCATGCCGCCGATCCCGACACGAAGCGTCAGATTGCCGGGCCGAGCAGGTCGTCGGCGTCGGTGATGCGGTACGCGTAGCCCTGTTCGGCAAGGAACCGCTGCCGGTGCGCGGCGTATTCGGCGTCCAGGGTGTCGCGCGAGACCACCGAGTAGAAGTGCGCCTGACCACCGTCGTGTTTCGGCCGAAGCAATCGGCCCAGTCGCTGGGCTTCTTCCTGCCGGGAGCCGAACGTTCCCGAAACCTGGACTGCCACCGACGCTTCGGGAAGGTCGATCGAGAAGTTCGCCACCTTGCTCACCACCAGAGTCTGGATCTCACCCTTGCGGAAGGCGTCGAACAGCACCTCTCGTTCCTTGTTCTTGGTCGAGCCCTGGATCACCGGCGCGTTCAGGGCTTCACCGAGTTCGTTCAGCTGATCGAGGTACGCGCCGATCACCAACGTCGGAGCGTCTTGGTGTTTCGCCAGAATGGACTTCACGACGGCGATCTTGGTGTGCGCCGTCGAGCAGAGCTTGTAGCGCTCCTCGGGTTCGGCGACCGCGTACGACATGCGTTCGGCGTCGGTGAGAGTGACGCGCACCTCGATGCACTCGGCCGGTGCGATCCACCCCTGCGCCTCGATGTCCTTCCAGGGCGCGTCGTAGCGCTTCGGGCCGATCAGCGAGAAGACGTCGCCCTCGCGTCCGTCCTCGCGGACGAGCGTGGCCGTCAAGCCGAGTCGACGCCGTGACTGCAGGTCGGCTGTCATGCGGAACACCGGTGCGGGAAGCAGGTGTACCTCGTCGTAGATCACCAATCCCCAGTCGCGGGAATCGAACAGCTCCAGGTGCTTGTACTCACCCTTGGTTCGACGGGTGATGACCTGGTACGTGGCGATTGTCACAGGGCGGATCTCTTTGCGCTCGCCCGAATACTCGCCGATTTCCTCCTCGGTGAGCGACGTGCGAGCGATGAGCTCGCGCTTCCACTGCCTGCCGGCGACGGTGTTGGTGACCAGGATCAGCGTGGTGGCCTTGGCTCTGGCCATCGCCGCCGCACCGACCATGGTCTTACCCGCACCACACGGCAGCACGACGACGCCGGAGCCGCCGGCCCAGAACGAATCCGCGGCCATCTCCTGGTAGTCGCGCAGCGTCCACTTGCCACCCTCGGTATCGAGCTCGATCGGGTGCGCTTCGCCGTCGACGTAGCCGGCGAGGTCCTCGGCGGGCCAGCCGATCTTGAGCAACATCTGCTTGACGTGGCCGCGTTCGCTCGGATGCACGATGACCGTGTCCTCGTCCACCATCGCGCCGAGCATGGGCGCAATCTTCTTGTGCCGCATCACTTCGGTGAGCACGGCGCGGTCCAGGCTGATCAGCACCAGACCGTGGACCGGGCTCTTGACCAACTGCAACCGGCCGTATCGGGCCATCGTGTCGACGATGTCGACCAGCAACGGCTGGGGTACCGCGTAGCGCGAGAAGTTGACCAGTGCGTCGACCACCTGCTCGGCATCGTGTCCGGCAGCGCGCGCGTTCCACAGCGCCAGCGGGGTGATGCGGTAGGTGTGCACGTGCTCGGGCGCACGTTCGAGCTCGGCGAACGGTGCGATCGCCGCCCGCGCTGCGCCCGCGAGTTCGTGATCGACCTCGAGCAACAGCGTTTTGTCGGACTGGACGATCAGCGGGCCGTCGGTCACGGTTCCTCCTAGAGACTTCTGCTGCGCCCGAAAGAGCGCAACTTCTCCATTGTCCACAGGTAGGGGCCCGCGTGCACGTGAGCAGTGACTCAGTCCACCAAGGCGACGGAGGTGATGCGGTGCAGAGTGAACCGCCGCACGCCCCCGGTGGCGGGGTCGAATGCGTCGAGTTGACCGCCGCCGATGCTGATCGGATCGACGATGCGGTGGGTCGCGACGCCCTGCGCGTCGACGTACCCGATGCTGACGCTGCGCTTGACCTTCGCTGCTGTCTGCAGCAGCGTCATCGTCGCGGTGCTGCTCGCGCGAGATCCGTCGGCGCGCACCACCGCACCGCCGTTGCCCGCAGCGCGGTCGGCGGCTCGCATGCCACGTACCAACGACCCGAGCTGCTCGTCGGTGGGAACGGCCGGGGTACGGAAGGTCTGGCGCGGCCGCCGCGCCGATACCCGGGAGCCGCGGGCTCGAAGATCGACGATGGTGCCGGACGAGTCTTCACCCGCGGGCGCGAATCCGGCTCCGGCGAGTACCGACAGCACCTCGGCCAGCGGTGCCTGGGAGATGGCGACGGTCGGGGCGAGGGCGCGCAGGGCGAGCGACTCGGCGGCCGGAGAGGCCATCACCTCGGCGAGCAACGCCGGATCCTCGCACCGGACGAACGACGCGGCCACACCGGCGCGTAGTCGGCCGTGACGCCTGGCCACGTCGTCGATCAGATACGTCAGGGCCTGCGGAACCGGAGTGCGGGAATGGGTCGCGAACAACGAATGCAACTCCGAGGCCGTCAGGCCCACGTCGAGGGCCCGGCGCAGGCTCGTGTCGCTGATGCGATACATCGTCGCGGCACCTGCCGACTCCACGTCGGCGACGAGCGCGATCCGATCCTGCAGATCCGGTTCGAGCGGTCCCGGTGCCACCAGCGTCAGGTCGGCCTGCACCAACACGTAGTCGATCGGCTCGGGGAGTGCCGCGCGCATGTCGGCCTCGGCATTACCGTCGTGCAGCAGCGAGCGTCCCGGCGTCGACATCGCGCCGCGCGCGACCACTCCCAACGCGGTCGCCTCGGCGATCACGTGCCCGACGGGTGTCACGCCGAACCGTCCGGACCACCGGGGTCGACGCCACGTCAGTGTGCGGGTGAGGTCGGTGGGCGTCGCGGCGTGTCCACTGCCGAGCTCGGCCAGCAGCTCCAGGATCATGCGACGGTCGCGGGGCGCGGCAGGCGAGCGGACTTCGTCCGACAACGCGGCGATGGGCTTGTCGTTGGGGTCACGCATGCCGATCACCCACGGGGCTCGCGGCGTCTCGAGCCAGGCGGAGGCGAGGGTGTGCCACCGGGCGGCCGGGGCCGCGGCGAGCCACGCGTCGACGGCGGGCGTCGGTGCCCAGTAGTCGTCGCCGGTGTCGGCGGAGGGGACGGGGTCCGGGGTTCCGCTGGAGATCAGATGGGCGGCGGCGAGCAGTTCGACGAGGATGCTCACGCGGTCGTCGTCGAGTCCGGTGGCCTTGGTGATCTTGCGCAGCTCGCGCACTCCGAGCCCGCCGGCCTTGAGGGCGGGAGCCGGTGACGCGGACAGCGCCTCGATGATGGCCACACAGTGCCGCCCGAGCTCGAGTGCCTCGCCCGCCGCGGCAGCGTCGACGTCGGCGAGCGCATGGGCAGTGGTCGTCAGCTTCGGTTCGGCGAGTGAGCGGGGATCGGTCATGGGCTCGCCGCGCAATATCTGACCGACCTGGACGGGGAGTTCGACGGTTTGCTCGTCCAACCAGATCAGCAGGCCTGCGGCGAGCAGTTTCTGCACGGGCCGATCGGGTGGGGTGCCCGGTGCGGCGTCTCGGGTACGGCCGGTGGGCGAAGACCTGGCCAGGGTGTCGAGAAGATTGCGTTCGCCGTCTTCGAGTGCGGCCAGCGCTGTGGTGATGTGGGTTTCGGTGAGGGTGTCCACAGGGTCGAGTGCGCGGCCGATGCGCCACGGCACGGCGTCCGCAGCGGTTGCGCTGATCCGGAACCCGGCGGCGTCGCCCCAGACGAGAAAGCGTTCGCGCAGTTGGGACAGCGCTTTGTCCACGGCTTTGGCCGGGGCGCGCTTGGCGATGACGGACAGCAGCGTGGCCCTGGTGACCGGACGCTCGTAGGCCTCCTCGATGGCCAGGATCTCGAGCACGGTCAGGGCCAGGGTGTCGAGGGTGTCCGCAGTGTGCAGGATCGACCGGCGTTGCTCGGCCCGGCCGGCCAGCACTGCCAGCGAGGCGGGCGGCGGCGCAGTCAGATCCGGACGCAACGACATGGCCTTGATCAGCTCCGCGTCGGTGCGAGCTGCGATCCACTGAGGCAGATCGGGAGGCATGTCGGTGTGTCGGGGCGCAGTCGTGTCGGTCATCGTCTATCAGATTAGAGACCTGGGCTGGTGCTCGCCGCAGGGCAGGTGTCAAAATGGGCCCATGGTGAACAAGTCGAAGAAGCCCTATGTCGATCCAGGCTGGCCGGAAACCGCTCGCGGTGACCACGCGGTGACCGAACTCTCGTCCGCTCGATCGGGTGGCTTGTCGCCCTTCGGTGAGGACACCGAGTTCCCGCTGCCCGTCGAAGACCTGCCCTACGCCCATCCGGTGACCGTCGTCAATCGCTGACAACGGCGCCCGAACACGAGAAAGCCCCCGACATCTTCGCGATGTCGGGGGCTTTTCTCGTATAGCGGCGGTTCTTGCTACTGGGGCAGGAACGCCTTGTTCGCCTGGTAGAAGCTGACGACCTGCGGATCGAGCTGGATGCCCTGAGCGGCGTTCTGGACGAACGACGCGATCTGGGGATCGTTGGTGATGTTCTGGACGGCGGTGACGATGCCGTTGACGACCTCGGCCGACGCATCGATCGACGGGATCGACGTCAGGTCGGGGAGGGCGGGAACTTCCGGTGCCTTGGGGGTGGCCGGAACGCTGCGCTCGGTGGGTGCGCTGCTCAGGCCGAGGCTCGAGGAGCAGGAGGGCCATGCGCCCCAGCCCTGCGAGTCGAGGACCTTCTCGGCGACTGCGATCTGCTCTTCACGGCTGGCCTGGTTGGCCGTTGCCGCGTACTGCTGTCCACCGTGTGCGTTCCAGGTGCTGGGGGAGAACTGCAATCCGCCCTGGAAGCCGTTGCCGGTGTTGATGCCCCAGTTGCCGCCTGCTTCACACTGTGCAAGGCGATCCCAGTCGGAATCCGGTGCCGCGTTGGCGGTACCGGTGAAGGCGATGCCTGCGGTGCCCATGATGGCACCGGTGACGGCGACCTTTGCGACGGTCTTGCCAGTGGTGCTCGGCTTGCGATGACGTCCGCTCATACGAGTTGAAATCCTCTCCACACGCGCCTGCGAGGTCAGCTGTCGGGTTCGGGCTGAGAGGTAGCCCGGCCTTCTTGCTCTTCCATATCGGATGAGCAATTGGGCTTCACCCCAAGGGAACTGGTGCGGCTTCGTGAGTCGCTACAAGTTCCCGGTTGTCCGTGGAGGACGTGGGTCCCCCGTCCTCGTCCCCTGGGTGATCGTCGAGGGTTGTTCCGGTTCCCGCGGGACGAGGTTTGGCGCTGCGGGCCGGAATTCGGCCGAACTTTCCGGCCGCTGCTGACCGTACTGAAATTCCCGGGTTACGTCACTATTTGGTAACTGTCGATTTTTTCGTGTGTCCGCGACCGTCCCGACGGTCTGATTCCGGTCGCTCGAATAGGCCCAGCTAGTGGCTGTTCTCGGTGATCGACCCCGTGCTGTTGCCGGTCTGTTACCGAAGCGTGATGTGACGGAAGTCACATCACGCGAGGGGCCTCGAAAGGTCACCGAACCGCAACGATGTCTTTTCCCAGCGGCATCAGCGAGACCGGAATCAACTTGAGGTTCGCGATCGCGAGCGGAATACCGATGATCGTGATGGCCATCGCGATCGCCGTGACGACGTGTGTCAGCGCCAGCCACCACCCGGCGAGGACGAGCCACAGCACGTTGCCCACGAGGGCACCCGAACCCGCGCCGGGCTTGTCGACGATCGTCGACCCGAACGGCCACAGGGCGTAGACGCCGATGCGGAACGACGCGATCCCGAACGGAATGGTCACGATCAGGATGCACAGCAGGAGTCCAGCGAAGAAGTAGCCGAGTGCGAGCCACAGTCCACCGAACACGAGCCAGATAACGTTCAGGAGCAGTCGCATGATCTATCGCGCCCGTCGGCCGGAGAGCAGCGCGTACACCAGAGCGAGCACGAATCCGGCGGGTGCCGAGAACATCGCCGTCAGGTACAGGCCCAGTGGCGGCTTGGCGTCGGAGAAGACCGGGAAGAACAGGATCGCGACGATGGCAACGAGGCCGATCACGAACAGCACCAGCGCGATGCGCAGCAGTGCAGTACTTCGCTTGCGAGTAGATGAGTCCACACCACCACGGTAGTGCGCGGCGTTGCGTCGTGCGAAAAACCGGAATGCCCTATTCGGGGCCTGCGCGCTAGACTGGCGTATTCGCGTCCTGCGTTTTCGTGGGGCGCGAAACTTGTGCACACCGCAGGGTCCCGACATCGGGCGTGCGGATACGAAACCAGCGACAGCAACAGATGAACGGGTGAGCTCAGTGCCGACCGGCAAGGTGAAGTGGTACGACGTCGACAAGGGATTCGGATTCCTCTCGCAGGAGGAAGGCGAGGACGTGTATGTGCGTTCGTCAGCGCTGCCCGAAGGCGTCGACGGCCTCAAAGCCGGCCAGCGCGTCGAATTCGGCATGGCCGCGGGCCGTCGTGGCCCGCAGGCACTGAGCCTGAAGGTTCTCGAGCCTGCCCCGTCGATTCGCCAGAACAGCGGCAGCACCCGCCGCGAGCCCGTCGAGCGCAAGCACACACCCGACGAACTGCACGGCATGGTCGAAGACATGATCACGCTGCTCGAAGCGACGGTGCAGCCGGAACTCCGCAAGGGCAAGTACCCGGACCGCAAGATCGCTCAGCGCATCTCCGAGGTGGTCCGCGCCGTCGCTCGCGAGCTCGACAGCTGATCGTTACGGACGCGTGCCGATGGACCAGATCGCGTGGCTGACGAAGCTCTCGGTATTGGTGTCGGTGTCGATGATTCCCGTGGGTAGCCGAACCTCGATGCCGAGCAACGTTCGGCCGCCGTCGTCCGTCGTCGGGACGGTGACGCTCAGCCGGGTTCCCGGCTGGTTGAACTGGCTGCTCTCGACGACCGCCCCGGTGTCGTCGCCGTAGACCAATGCCAGTTCCCACGGCGCGGAGTAGACGGCCTCGGGCATCGACAACTGCACCGTCGGGGCAGATCCCACCTGTATCTCGGCGGTCTCGCCGACGTTGGTGCACAGCGGGTCGCTCACGGCGCAGTACAGGTACGGCTCGACTTGTACGGCTCGGCCGTTGGAGTACGCCGTGACGACCGGTTCCTTGTCGGGAGCATTGCCGATCAGGACGGCGAGTACACCGACGAACGCGACGGCGACGACGAACAGGCCGGCGGCGATCAGCGACGCGATCTTCTTGGTGCGGGGAGCCAGGTTCACTTGGTCACGTTTTCGCCGTAGGAGCTGTCGGATACTTCTTGTTCGACATGGTCGGGCCGGTTGCCACCGAACCCGGGTAGCAATGATCGACCGCGGTACGTCAGGAAGGTCTGCACCAGGCCGATCGTAAGCAACACCGACACGACCGTGAAACCGAGCCAGTACTCGGTGGGAAGCAACACCCCGAGCGTTCCGCCGAGAACCCAGCACAGCTGCATGACGGTTTCCGAGCGGCCGAATCCGGATGCAATGGACTCCGGAGGCAGGTCGGACTGCAGAGATGCGTCGAGCGAGACCTTGGCCAGTGCGCTCGCGCTCGACGCGACCAGGGCGGCCACGGCGGCGGTGAGCAAACTGTCCGTGACGGCTGCGACGACGGCGACTACCGTCACCGCGACCGTGCACCGCAGGACGACCACCGATGGTCGGCCGAGCTTGATCCTGGCACCGAGTGCGTTGCCGGCGAAGTTGCCGAGACCGGCGGCGGCTCCGACCAGTCCGAGCATCGCGGCCTGCTGCAGCGGCTCGTGTTCGGTGCGGGATTTTGCGACGAACGCGATGTACAGCGTGAGGAAGCCGGTGAGAATTCTGATCGTGCCGTTGCCCCAGAGTCCGACGATCACCGCACGGCCCAGTGGCTGCCTGCGGTTCTTGGCGGCGGTGGCAGGCGGCGGAGTGCGCCTCAGCTTCTCGGTCGGGGCACCGCTGCCGGGGTAATCGCTGCCGTGATGCTGGTCGGCGTGATAGCCGAGGGTGGCCGGAACCTCGCCCTCGGTCACTTCCACCCAGGACGGGATGCGCATGCTCAGGTATGCGCCGAGCACGGTGATCGCGGCGACGAACCACAGTGCGCCGGGCGAATCGGCGACGAAGGCGATACCGCCGGCGACAGCCCCTGCGGCGATGGTTCCCCCGAGCAGTCCGAAGACGGTGAGCCTCGAGTTGACGCGGACGAGGTCGATCTCCGGTGGCAGTACCCGCGGCGTCACCGCACTCTTGAGTACCGCAAACGATTTGCTCAGGACGAGCATGCCCAGCGCCGCTGGATAGAGCACCCAACTGTCGAAGTTGAACACCAACACCACCGCCAGCACGGTACGCAGGCCGAACGAGGTGGCCAGCGCGATGCGTCGGCCGTGCTGCAACCGATCGAGCAACGGGCCGATCAGCGGCGCGATCAGCGCGAACGGGGCGATGGTGATGACCAGGTACAGCGCAACCTTTGTCTTGTCCTCACCGGTCGCCGCGGAGAAGAACAGCGTGTTGGCCAGTGCAATCGCCAGGGCAGCGTCCGATGCGAAGTTCGCCATCGTCGCGTAGGTCAGCGCGGTCAGCCCGGACTTGTCCGCCCCATCGGCTTTCGCAGCCCGCTGGAACGACGCGATTCCTTTGCCGGTCAGCTCGCGCCCACGCATCGCCGCGACACGGGTGACGGTGAGCTTCTTGGGCATCGGTGGTGGCTTACGCCCGCCGGTTCGGCCGCGCGCCGCAGTGATCTGCTGCGTGCGCGCCGGGTGCAGCGGCGGCAACGGTTGGCGGCGGCTCGGAACGTGGCCGCCGGCGCTGGATTGGACAGCACGGGGGTCGGCCGGTGGATAGTTGACGAAACCGGGATGCTCCGAGCTCTGTTCGTCAGCAGTGGAGTGACCGGTTTCGTTGCCAGCGCCCGAGTTTTCCGCACCTGGCGTGGGGTGGGGGAGTCGCGGATCGGTCACGTGATCAATTCTGTCCTACGGCCGCGGGATCGGTGAATCGCACCTCGAAGATCTTGGGCCAGAATTTGCCGGTCACGAGGAATCTGTCGGTCCCGGGGATCTGGGCGATGCCGTTGAAGACGTCGGCTCCGTTTCGCTCGGTGGCCGACATCGAATCCCACATCGGCTTGCCGTCGACGACGGCGGTGACGCGGCCGGTGGTGGGGTCGATGCGCATGATGTCGAAGGTCTGCCAGACGTTGGCGTAGATCGAGCCGTCCTCGGCACATTCGAGTTCGTTGAGCCGTTCCACCGGATTGCCGTCGAGTGTGACGTCGACGGTGTTCACGGCGTCGAAGGATGTGGGGTCACGGAAGGTCAGGGTGGACGTGCCGTCGCTCATGACCAGTCGGTCGTCCGGGGTTCCTTCACCCTGCGTGCACAGCCCCCATCCTTCGCCGTCGTAGTCCACTCGGCGCTGTTCGGCCAGGGTGTCTCGGTCGCGGGCAATGGCGACTCCGTCTTGCCAGGTGATCTGCCACAGGGTGTCGCCGTCGACGGTGATGCCCTCGCCGAACAGGTCGGACGGCAGATCGACCCGCTCCAGCTCGGTCATGTTCTCGAGCGACGTGCGGCGGACGAAGGAGGAGCCCTCCAGCCCGGTGCCCTCGTAGAGCACATCACCGTCGATCTCGAACCCCTGAGTGAAGGCGTCGTCGGCGCGATCGTAGAAACGCAGAACCTCGGCACCCAGCGTGGGTACCGAGTCCGACGTGATGGGGGCCGAGTCGCCTGGACCCGACGTCGACGAGCAGGCGGTGACGGTCAACAGGGACGTCACGAGTGCAGCGAAGGTGCGAGCGCGGACGGTCATTGCATCCATGATGGCAGCCCGAACTGGGCGTCACCGAGTTGATGCGGCAAACTGAATGTGTGAGTGTCGTATCTTCTCCAGAGCTCGGATCCATCCGCCCCGTCTTGGCCGATGCCGTGGACCTCGCGCGGCAGGCTCTGCTCGAGCTGGGAGAGGGCGGTGTCGGCGAGTACCTCGGCGTGACCGTGGAGGACGACAGTGCTGCCACCCACCGCTTCGCCAGCGATCTGGACGGCTATCGCGGATGGCAGTGGGCCGTTGTCGTCGCTGCTCCCGACGACGCCGATCACGCCACCGTCAGCGAACTCGTACTGCTACCCGGTCCCGATGCTCTCGTGGCACCGTCCTGGGTGCCCTGGGACGAGCGCATTCGACCCGGTGATCTCGGGCCGGGCGATCTGCTCTCTCCACGTCGAGACGACCCGCGGCTGGTGCCGGGATACGTCGCGTCCGGTGACCCCGCCATCGACGAGGTGGCCGGCGAGATCGGGCTCGGCCGCACTCAGGTCACCAGCCTCGAGGGACGGCTCGATGCCGCCGAACGATGGCACGACGGCGACTTCGGCCCGGACAGCGAGATGGCCAAGGCCGCGCCGTCCACGTGCGGACTCTGCGGTTTCTACCTACCCCTCGCGGGATCGCTCTCCGCAGCGTTCGGAGTGTGCGGCAACGAGTTCGCCGCCGACGGTCATGTGGTGCACGTCGAATACGGTTGCGGCGCGCACTCCGATACCGAGCTGCCCACCGGAGCGGGCTCGCCGCAGTTCGAGCCGTACGACGACGCAGCACTCGACGTCACCCCGTCGCCGACCGGTGCCGCACAGGCGAACGAGCCTACCGCGAACGACGCTGTTGCAGAAGATGATTCGGAAGCAACCGTCTCGTCGGCCGAGACGGTAGCGGTGGCGGAGTCCGAGGCACCCCAGCCCAACGCGGCAGCACCGGAATCGGCAGCACCCGAGTCGGCAGACTCCGCACCGGCAGAGCCAGAGGTGGTCGAGACCGGACACGATGCAGCTGATGCAGCGCCTTCCATTCATGCAGCCCCTTCCACTGGCGACGCCTCGTCGACTGATGACGCGTCTCCCGCAGTCGATGCCGAGACGCCCCATGTCGGTTCCGATGTCGAGCTCGTCGCCGATTCCAGTGTCGACGATGGTGTGCAGCACGAGGATTCGGCATCGCCGAGCTGATCGATCCTTTCGGTACCGGGTCGCTTCGCGAGTCGATTCTCGCGTCCTGGGGTTCCTCGCCCACGCGGCTGCGGGAAGATTCGGCATCCGAGGCAGATCTGGTGCGCGGGGGATACCGCGATCGTTTGTCGACCGAGTTGGCGCAGAACGCGGCTGATGCTGCGCAGCGAGCCGGCGTCCCGGGTCGGCTCTCGGTGTGGACCGACGAGGCGGGTGCGCTGCATGTCGCCAACACCGGTGCCGCGCTGGAGGTGTCGGGTGTGCATGCTCTCACCGCGCTGCGGGCGTCGGCGAAGGCTGCGGCCGATCCGGGTGTCGGGCAGTTCGGGGTCGGGTTCACCGCAGTGCGATCGGTGTCCGACGAGATCGAGGTCCGCTCGCACGGTGGCGGGGTGACGTTCAGCGCCGAGCGCACTCTGAGCGCGTTGCGCGAGCGGGACATGACTGTGCCGGAGTCGGGTGTGCCGGTGCTCCGGTTGGTGTGGCCTACTTCCACGCCGCCCGCTGCCGGGTTCGATACCGAGATCGTGTTGACGCCGCGACCCGATGTGAAGTCGGAATCCTTTGCCGGGGGGTTCCTCGACGAGGCCGTCGACTTGTTGCTCGAGCTCCAAGCGTTGGATTCCATCGAGATCGACGGTGTCGTCGTCGACTGTGTGAGAACGGAACTCGACGATGCACGCGTCGAGATCGCCATCGGTTCGCGAACGTGGCTGCAGTACACCACCTCGGCTGCGCGGTGGATCGTTCCGATGGTCGACGGTCTACCCGTTCCCGCAGCGCCGGATGTGTTGCGGGCCCCGACGCGGTCGGACGAGCTGTTGTCGTTGCCCGCGTTGGTCGTTGCCGATGTACCCATGCAGCCGGATCGTCGACGGGTGTTGCCCGGCGTCTCTGTCGCCGAGGTGGCCCACGGTTATCCCGATTTCGTGGCGTCGTTGCCTGCGTCCGCGCGAGTGTCGTTCGTACCCGAGGTCGGGTTCGCGCGCAGTGCGATCGACGGTGAGCTACGTGAGCTGATCTTTCGCCGATTGTCCACCGCACCATGGCTTCCCGCTGCCGACGGACCCGATCTCGTACCAGAACGTGCGCATGTTCTTGCCGATGCCACCGAGGAACTCGCCGCGGTGTTGCTCGATGTGGTCCCGAATCTGGTGGACGCCGCCCTGTCGGGCGCGCGGCACGCGTCGGCGTTGTCGGCGGTGGGAGTGCACCGCATCGGGTTGGCGCGGTTGGCCGAGATGCTCGGCGGGCAGGCCCGTGAGCCGGCCTGGTGGCGGCGACTGTACGACGCGTTGACTCCGCTCGTCGTCGACGGGTTGGCAGCGGAAGAACTTGCTGCGCTGCCGGTTCCGCTTGCGGACGGTCGTACGGTCACCGGTCCACGGACTACCGTCGTCGGGTCGGACGCGTCGGCCGAGGTCACGTGGGTACGCCTGGTGCATCCGGATGCGGTGAGTCCGTTGTTGATTCGGCTGGGTGCGCGGGAGGCCACTGCGGCCGAGCTGTTGTCGGATCCCGCCCTCGAAGCGGCCCTCGACGATCTCGATTGGGACGGCGACGAGGTGGATGGCCTGGTGTCGGCAGTGCTGGCGCTGGCGGGGGAGGCGGGAGAGCTTCCGGGGTGGCTCGGGAGTCTGCCACTCGAAGACGACGAGGGCGAATTGCGCAGTGCGGACGAACTGTTGCTGCCCGGTGCACCGTTGGCGAGGCTGTTGGTTCGGGATTCGCCGTTCGGTGTTCTGTCGGCGGCCTCGGTGGCCAGGTTCGGTGAGCGGGCCCTGCGCGCGGTGGGCGTCGGCTGGGGGTTCTCGGTGGTGCGCGACGAGTGTCCGACGGGGCCGGATCACGACCTGGACGACGAGCCCGCCTGGTGGTCGAGTCTGGCCACGGAGCCGGAAACCCTTGTTGCGGTTCGTGATCTCGACCTGGTCCGGTCGGATGCCTGGGCCGAAGCTCTGACGATTCTGCTCGACGAACCGAGTACCCGTGCAGCCATGACCGACCGGGACGGCTACACGGCATGGTGGCTGCGACGTCATGCGCTGATCGACAACCGCTCGCCGACCACGTTCCGGGCGCCGTCGGACGAGACGTTCGCCGGTCTGCTCGATCCGTTGGATCATCCGCGCGCCGACGAACTGCACGCGGTGCTCGCCGCGTCGACGTGTGAGGGCGTCGAGAGCGCGCGGGTGTTGTTGCGTGCACTCGAGGACCCGCAGCGACATCCGACGGCGGCGGTGATCGCGCGCACGCACACGCTGATCGCCAGTGCCGTCCTGGATCGACGCATCGACGTGGCGGATCTCGATCCACCGGATCGCGTGCGCACTCTCGGCGGCACCGTGGCCGATGCGTCGGACGGGTTGGTCGTCGATGCGCCGTGGCTGGCACCGGTCGTGCCACCGGAGGTGGCGGTGCTCTCGGACATGACCACGGCAGCCGCGCTGGCCGACGTCCTCGACATCAGGCGGGCGTCGGAGGCCATCACCGGCGAGGTTCGCGGAGTCGGACGCGTCAGTTCGTGGGATCGAGAGCCCGGGGCCGTGCTGGCCTGTGCGGTGCTCGGGCTACCGCTGCCGACAGGTTCGGTGGTGGTGCACCGCGAACTGGTGGTGCGGTTGTCGGGAGCTGTCAGCGGTGACCGCGCTGTGCCGTGGTGGGTGACACCGGACGGAACAGTGCATTGTGTGGAAAGTTGGGAGCGACCTCGTGGGGCCTGACCATGCCGTGTTGGAGTGGATGGTCGAGCATCGAGTCGGCTGGGTCACGACGATGTTCTGGATCATCACCACGGTGGGGAACACCTTTATGATGTTCGTGTTGTCCGCGGGGGCGTGGGGCGCGTTGCTGACGTCCAAGAGGACTGTCGACGCGTGGATGGTCGCGGGTTCGATGCTCACCGGGTGGGGGCTGATGAATGCGCTGAAGTTCGCGTTCGCGCGGGAGCGTCCACCGATTCCTGAACGCCTGGTGGAGATTTCGAGCCATTCGTTTCCGTCCGGCCACGCGACGATGTCGATGTTGCTTGCCACGGTGGCGATCGCGGTGATGCTGCGATCGTCCACTCCGTGGCTGCATCGGCCGGTGCTACTGGCGTTGCCTGTGGTCGCGGCCCTGCTGATCGGATTCTCTCGGATCTATCTGGGTGCGCACTGGACGACGGACGTGCTGGCCGGCTGGGTGTTCGGTGCCCTGTGGGGGCTGGGTTGGATCTACGCCGAAAAAGCGATCAGCGCGAGAAATCCGAGCGCTGCGCGATGACGAGGAGCTCGTCACGCATGGCCGGGCTGGAGACAGCGTTGGCGCGTGCGTAAAGGGCGCGGAGCGAGCGGACGTGGTTGCGGCGGTTGCGGTACTGAGCGACGAACTTCATGGCCTGTGCTTTCGTGGATCAAAGGTTATCGAAACTGACATAACCTATGCTCCACGTTAACTCTGTGTTACTCAACCGGCTGAGGGGTTAGTTTGCCCACGTCAGAAGGGTTTTCGTGATCGGGCTAACGTGATCCTGATCTCAATCGAGGCCGCGTTGGGCGGTTCTGCTGCCGCGTCGTGACGCGGCCCTCTGCGCCAGGAACAGAGCGAACCCGACAGCGCCGACCGCGATGCCGGACCAACACGTCGCCACCGCGTCGTCGCTGCGGTCGCCGGTGGCGGTGAACACGACCAGCGCAACGATCCAACCGAGGATGCCGATCGTCAACACCGGCACCGGATCGGTGAGGCGGGGCGGGATCTGCGGGACGTCGGCCACGAATTCACGCTACGCCACCATATTTCGCCAACCCTCGCGGTGTGCTTTATCTTTCACTCATGCCTATGTCGTCGCGATTACTCGACAACTACTTCAAGATCACCGAGCGCGGCTCGACTGTGGGTTCCGAGGTTCGCGGCGGTGTCGTCACTTTCGTGGCGATGGCCTACATCGTCGTGCTCAACCCGCTGATCCTCGGTAGCTTCTCCGCCGACGACGCAGCTGCCAAGACCGACGTGCTCGGCAACATCCTGCCCGTCGCCCAGGTTGCCGCCGTGACGGCACTGGTCGCCGGGTTCATGAGCATCGCGTTCGGCATCATCGCGAACTACCCCTTCGGTATCGCGGCCGGCCTCGGCATCAACACTCTCCTGGCCGTCACCATCGCTCCTCAGGTCAGTTGGCCCGAGGCCATGGGCCTGGTCGTCATCGACGGCATCATCATCGTTCTGTTGGCCGTCACCGGCTTCCGGACGGCGGTGTTCAACGCGATTCCGCCCGAACTGAAGGCCGCGATCGCCGCAGGCATCGGTGCCTTCATCGCGTTCATCGGCCTGGTCGATTCCGGCTTCGTACGCCGCATCCCCGACGCCGCAGGCACGACGGTTCCCGTCGGCCTCGGCATCGACGGGTCCATCGCGTCGTGGCCGACGGTGATCTTCGTGTTCGGGTTGTTGCTGATGGGTGTGCTCGTGGTGCGCAAGGTCCGCGGCGGTCTGCTGATCGGCATCGTGGTCACGACGGTGTTGGCGGCCATCATCGAGGCGGTCACCGACGTGGGGCCGTCGAACGGCGTCGACCCCAAGGGCTGGAACCTGTCCGTGCCGCAGCTGCCCAGCGTTCTCGTACAGTCGCCGGACCTGTCGCTGGTGGGCAACGTCGACCTGTTCGGTGCGTTCACCCGCATCGGTGTGCTGGCCGCGAGTCTGTTGGTGTTCACGCTCGTCCTCGCGAACTTCTTCGACGCGATGGGAACGATGACGGGTCTGGGTAAAGAAGCGAATCTCGACAAGGACGGCACGCTGCCCAACATCGGCAAGGCGTTGGTCGTCGAAGGTGCCGGAGCCATTGCGGGCGGCGGCGCGTCCGCATCGTCGAACACGGTGTTCGTCGAGTCGGCCTCGGGAATCGCGGAAGGCGCACGCACCGGACTGGCCAACGTCGTCACCGGCCTGCTGTTCCTGCTGGCAATGTTCTTCACCCCGCTCACGGCGGTCGTCCCCATCGAGGCGGCTGCTCCAGCGCTGGTGGTGGTGGGTGCACTGATGATCGGTCAGGTGCTCCACATCGACTTCAAGCGCTTCGATTACGCGCTGCCGGCCTTCCTCACCATCCTGGTGATGCCGTTCACGTACTCCATCGCGAACGGTATAGGCGTCGGTTTCATCACTTGGGTCGTGCTCGCCGTCGGTTCGGGCCGAGCGAAGACGGTACATCCCCTGTTATGGGTCGTCGCGTTGCTGTTCGTAGCGTTTTTCGCAGTCGGTCCCATCACGGATGCGGTTACCTGATGCTGGGTCGGTACCAGGGCGTATTCTCTGCGCTGTGACGTCGGGAAACAGTGTGAAAGACAATCGGGAATTGGCAAGCGACCTGTCGCTTGCGGTGGTGAGGTTGACTCGCCACCTTCGAGGTAGGCGAGTGGACTCGCAAGTGTCGCTCACTCAGCTGTCGGCTCTGGCCACGCTGAGTAGGGAGGGCGACATGACGCCTGGCGCGTTGGCGGCTCGGGAGCGGGTTCAACCCCCGTCGATGACGCGGGTGATCGCGTCGTTGGCCGAGCTGGGTCTGGTGGAGCGCACGCCGCATCCCACCGATGGCCGTCAGGTGATCGTGTCGTTGTCGGCGGCCGGCAAGGAACTGATCGCGGACGAGGCGAGTGCTCGCGAGGCGTGGATGACCGCACAGCTGGCAGGCCTCGGACCCGAGCAGCTCGCGACGCTGCGAGATGCAGTGAGCATCATCAGCGCATTGGTCAGCGACTCCGAGTAGTTACCTAGGTTTATTATTTGACCTGTGGCTCCAGTTTCACGTACGTCCGGCGCGACGATGTTCGCTGCTCTGAAGACTCGCAACTACCGATTGTGGGCGTCGGGGCAGATCGTCTCGCTGGTCGGAACGTGGATGCAGCGGGTGGCCCAGGACTGGCTCGTGCTGACGCTCTCCGGCGGCAACGGCTTTGCCGTCGGCATCGTCATGGCCCTGCAATTCGGGCCGACGCTGTTTCTGTCGGTGTGGGGCGGAGTACTCGCAGACCGGTACGACAAGCGCAAACTCCTCATGATCACCCAGGTGTTCGCCGCAGTCTGCGGTCTGGTGCTGGGTGTGCTCGATGTCGGCAACATGGTCGAGCTCTGGCACGTCTATGTCATCGCCTTCATCCTCGGCTGCTCGTCTGCCATCGACGCGCCGGTGCGGCAATCGTTCACCATCGAGATGGTGGGCAAGGAAACTCTGTCCAACGCGATCGCGTTGAACTCGATGACGTTCAACATGGCGCGGATCGTCGGGCCTGCGGTGTCGGGAGTGCTCATCACCCTCGTCGGTACCGGCTGGGTGTTCCTGATCAACGCGGTGTCGTTCGCCGCGGTGTTCGGTGCCCTCTTGGCGATGAACGTCGGTCAACTCTTCCGTGTCGAACCGGCACCGCGCGCCAAAGGGCAGGTACGGGAGGGCTTTCGCTACGTCTGGGGGCGGGGAGACCTACGAGTGTTGCTGGCGACGGTGTTCATGGTCTCGACGTTCGGTCTCAATTTTCCGCTGAGTCTGTCGGTGCTGGCGCGCAACACGTTCGGCAGCGGAGCCGACGCATACGGGTTGCTGTCGACCACCCTCGCGGTCGGCACGCTCGCGGGAGCGACCCTGGCGGCCCGGCGCGCCACCGCCCCTCGATTGCGGCTCTTCATCGGTGCGGTCATCGCGTTCGGTCTGTTCGAGCTACTCGTGGGATTGATGCCCAATTACGTTCTCGTGGCAGTGCTGTTGGTGCCCACCGGCGCATTGACGCTGACGTTCACGACGTCGGCGATGAACATTCTGCAAATGTCGGTGCCGTCCGACATGCGCGGCCGCGTGATGGGCATCTACATGCTGTGCTTCCTGGGCGGAACTCCGCTGGGCAGCCCGGTGCTCGGCTGGCTCGCCGACGCCCTCGACCCACGCGCACCGCTCCTGTTCGGCGGTGTCATCTCATTGGCGACGGGACTCTTCGCTGCCGTGTATCTGCTGCGGCACAACAACTTGCGGATCACCGTGGTGCCGCCCGCCGACGGTCATCGGCTGCCCACACTCGATACCGTAGCCGCGACCGCCAAGGTGTGAGGCGTTCAGATCCAGCCGTGGCGTCGGGCCAGTGCGCAGGCCTCGTGCCGGTTCGCCGCTCCGAGTTTCGCCGCTGCCGCAGACAGATAGTTGCGGGTGGTCCCAGGCGACAGATGCGCACGCTGTGCGATCTCCGCTATCGATGCGCCGTCGGCGGCGAACTCGAGCACATCGGCTTCCCGCGGTGTGAGCGGTGAGTCCCCGGCCCCGATGGCTTCCGCGGCGAGCGTCGGGTCGACGTAGCGCCCGCCGCCGTGCACGGTGCGCACCACCTCGGCCAGGGTGGCGGCGGAGGTGGTCTTGGGGAGGAACCCGCGCACGCCGGCTTCGAGCGCCTTCTTCAGGTAGCCCGGCCGACCGTGGCTGGTGACGATGATCGACGCGCAGGTGGGCAGTGTCTCGGCAATTTTCTGCGCCGTCTCGATGCCGTCGATCCCGCCCATCTGCAGGTCCAGCACTGCCACGTCGGGTGCGAGGGCCGCGGCAACCGTCAGGGCCTTCTCGCCCGAATCGGCCTGTCCGACGATCTCGATGTCGTCCTCCAGATCCAGCATTGTCGCCAGCGCCGATCGAATCAGGTTCTCGTCGTCGGCCAGTAGAACTCGAATCATGGTGTGGTCCTCGGGTTCTGGGGCGATGTGGGCAACACTGCGATGAGGGTGAATTTCTCGGTTGTCTGTTCCGTGCGCAGTTCCCCTCCGACCGCGACCAAGCGTTCCCGCAGGCCGCTCAGACCCGTGCCGTCGTTGCGGCCGTTCGGCGCACCGGGGTGGTCGTTGGTCAGTCGAATACTGCTGTCGGTCAGTTCGATTCGGCAATAGGTGGCCGCGGAGTGACGCAGTATGTTCGTCACGCCTTCACGAACCACCCAGGCGGCCGCCTCGGCCGCGCGCTCGGACAGTGCCGAGGTCTCGCCGGTGAGCTCGGTGGATATCCCGGCCGCCGACAGGAGCGAGCGGGCACCGTCGAGTTCGCCTGCGACATCCACCGATCGATAGCCGCGCACCAGCTTTCGGGCGTCGGTCATCGATTCCTGCGCCAACGCGCGCACCTCGTCCATCTGCGTCGCGGCGCGGTCGTCACCCCGACGGGCCAGCGTTGCGGCAAGTTCGCTCTTGACCGCGATGGCCGAGAGCGCGCGTCCGACGACGTCGTGCAGATCGCGCGAGAACCTCAGGCGCTCCTCGGCGACGGAGAGAGCTGCGGCTGCGTCGCGGGTGGCGTCGAGTTCGGTCACGATGCGCAGCAGCCACGCCGACAGTTGCACGGTGAAGGCCATGAAAGCGATGAAGACGCCGAGTATTACCGTTTCCAGCGCCGGGGTTCCCACGGCCGCGGCAATCGCGGCGGCGGCCACGGCTGCCGCGAGAGACCAGCGCAATCGAATCAGGGTCGCGACCGCGGTGGTGACGAGTACCGCGGCCCAGAGTGCATTGCTCGTCGTCCCTCCGGCAACCAGCACCACAGCGGCGACGGCCGTGATCGCCAACGGGATTCGAGGGTTGGCCGTCGACTCGCCGCCGAGTGCCGGGGTGCGCTGAACGACCACGAAAGCGGCGGCGGCACACACCGCTGCCGCCACCGTCGATCGATAGTCGTCGTACTGAAGCGTCGTCAGCATCGCGCCGACGGCGACACCGACGGTGATCAGCAGGAACGATTGGCGGGTGTAGACGCGTACCTTCTCCACTGCACTGCTGTCGTTCCAGCCGTGCAGTGGATTGAGGTACTCGTACAGCTTCATGATCTCCAGCCTTGCAGACGGGCGACGACAGTGCGATCAGGACCGCGGTTCCCAGCGGAAGTGGGTGCGGGCGATCAGCAGGCTGCCGAGAATCCAGGCCAGCATCACCGCCGCCGGCATGGCGGCCTCGCCGAAGGTGGCGGCGAACCCGACCGACGCGTCGCCGGGGGTGGTGGTACCGAACCAGCCCAGATTCAACAGGTCCGACACCGCGGCCATGGGAGTCAGCTCGACGACTCGGCTCAGTGAATCCGGGAGAACGTCGCGCAGCATGGCCGAGCCGGCCATGGCGATCAGAATGACCGGCAGGCTGGTGATCTGCGCTGCTTCCGCATTACGGGTGAAGGCAGACGTGATCAACGCCAGTGCGGCGAACAGTGCCGCGCCGCCGAGGAGGGCAACAGCGACGAGCAGGACGTTGGTGGGAATGGGCCCACCGAAGGCCAGCACTACAGCTCCGACGATCAAGCCCAGTACGACGGTGAGGACGAACGAGGGGACCGCCGGCCCCAGCAGAATCTGAATGTCCGAGCTTTCGCCGGTGCGAAGTCGCTTGAGTACCAACTCGTCTCGACGTGTGGCGTAGATCGAGAGCATGTTGTAGTAGACCATGAACACCAGCAGGAACAGCGCGAAGAACTCGAGTGCCGCTCCCACGCCCACGTCGGTCAATCCGTCGTCGCCCCGACTGCTGATGATCAGCATGACCACCGGTAGCACGAGAGGTATGACGGTCGCGTTGAACAGTAGTACTCGGTTGCGTCCGAGCAGTGTGAATTCTGCTCGCGACAGGGCGGTCATCGTGCTCATGCGCTCATCACCTCGGTCTTGTCGGTAGCTGGGTCGTTCACGTCGGAGTTGTCGAATTCGTCTGCGATAGAGAGGAACACGGTTTCGAGCGATGCCGCGCGGGCGTCCAGTCCGTGCAGGGTCACCCCGTTGTTCCGAGCCCACAGCAGCAGATCGGTCAACGTCTCCTGAACCGAGGACGTCTGGATCGAGACCGTCTCTCCCGAGACGTCCATGGATGTGCCCGGCAGCGGCGGCAGTGCCGTTCCGGGGGCCTTCAGTTCGATCTTCGCAGGATGGTCGGCGACCACCTCGTCCACGGTGCCACTGCGAACGACTCTGCCGCGGTGCATGATCGCGAGTCGATCGCACAGCGATTCGGCCTCGTCGAGGTAGTGCGTCGTCAACATGATCGTGACGCCGGAGTTCTTCAGTTCCTGGATCAACCGCCATGTGTTGCGGCGACTTTCGGGGTCGAGACCGGTGGTCGGCTCGTCCAGGAACAAGATGCGTGGACGGCTGATGATCGCGCATGCCAGGTCCAGCCTGCGCTGCTCGCCGCCGGACAGGAATTTGACCCGCGTATCGGCACGGTCGGCCAGGTCCACGCGACCGAGCACCTCCGCCACCGGCAGCGGATGGCTGCAGGTGCCGGCCCACATCCGAAGACTCTCGGCGGTGGTCAGATCCTGAGGCAGTCCGCCCTTCTGCAGCATGATTCCCAGAGCAGGCCGGACCTTGCGGCGATCGGCCACCGGATCCATTCCCATGATCCGCACCGTGCCCTTGCTGGGTCGCGAAAGGCCCTGAATCACTTCGAGAGTGGATGTCTTGCCCGCACCGTTGGTGCCCAGTAGGCCGAACAGCTCACCCTCCGCGACATGGAGATCGAGAGCCTGGACGGCCTCGTAGGCGTTCTTGCCCGATCCGTACCGGCGCGTCATCCCGTCGACGTCGATGATGGTCATGATTGCGTCCCCCAGTGGCGCAGTCCGATGACGAACCGGACACCCATGAAGGCCACGATGACGCCCAGTGCGACGAACGCCGGAACGGACGGCCCCACAATCGCGAACAACACGGCGATGATCGCGATGCTGATGACGATGACGACGATCTCACGCGCCATCGTCGGAGCAGGCCCGAGCTCCATCAGATCGGTGAACAGATTTCCTTCGTCTGGTTGCTTCATGACTACGATCCTGCTGCGCGTCGAGCCCCGAAAACAGTGCAGCGCATCATGACCTGAGGTGACAGCGTCACGGTCCAGCCATGACAAACGTCATGCGCGCGTGTCTCCACCCGATCTCCACCCGTGGGTCGATGTGCCCCCACCGCGATCTTCGTAGCGTTGCTGCCATGAACATTGCAACGATTGCTCTCGTAGTCCTTCTGGTCGGATACCTGCTGGTGCGGCGCATGACCGGCCAGCTCATGGAAGCTCGGCGCATGCTGGTGCTTCCGGCGATCCTCGCCGTCGCCGGACTGGCGTCACTGAATTCGACGGCGCTCTCGGCCACGGCGATCGGGTTCTTGCTCCTCGGCTGTGTCGTCGGAGCCGTGTTCGGGGTGGTCCGCGGCTACACCGTCCGGATCGCCGAGCGGGACGGAGCGGCATGGATGCGTTACTCGTTGGCGTCGGTCGGCCTGTGGGTGGCCGCGATCGCGGTGCGCCTCCTCCTCGTGCCGGTGGAGAATGTCGTGGATCCGGCAGCAGCGTCGGTCGCCGGGCAGGCCACCATGTTGGCCGTGGGGGTCGGATTCCTCGCCGAGTCGGTCGTGGTGCTCTACCGAGCCATGCATTCCGAGGCCACCATCGTGTGGCGAGCCGACAAGTCCGGCAACCACACGTTGTCGCCTACGCTGGCCGACATGCACAGTCGGGTTCGCGAAGGACGGGCGAAGATTCGGTGACGTCGGCACCCACGCCGGACGTACGGTTACCCGCACTCGACAGCTTCCGGCTGTCGAGTCGGCCGTATGTCACGGCCGTCGTCGTCGTGGCGGCGTTCGCGACGTCGGATCTGCACGATCCGCTCGTGCTCACGCTGCTCGTCGTCAACAGTCTCGTACTGGCGGCCTCGACGGTGTCGCGACGGTCGACCGGTCTCCGGCTCTCGCTCGCCGGGGCCGGCATCGCACTGGTCGCCTCCGCCGCGATTCTTCCTCTGGGCGGAACCGGGGTCGCAGCAGCGTTTCCGTTCCTGTTCGCCGGACATGCCGGGTGGCGGTTCAAGCCGTCGATTGCGTTTCCGTATGCGGTGTCGCTCAGCGTGGCGTGCGCGTGCGCGCTGTGGATCGCCGATCACCACGGTGTCGACGGGTGGCCATGGGCCGCCGGTCTTTTCGCCGGGTGGCCGGTACTGATCGGGTATTCACGACGCAGTCGTCTGGACGCACTGCGCAATGCCCGGCGCGCCACCGACGCCGAATTGCGCGAGCATGCCCTGGCCGAGCGGGCCCGTATCGCACGCGACATCCACGACGTTCTCGCGCATTCGCTGTCCGGGGTCAACATGCAGCTCGAAGTCGCCGACGCGTTGCTCGACGCCGGTCGCGCCGACGAGGCCAGAGCCGCGGTGGGCAAGGCACAGAGCCTGGTTCGCGAGGGCCTCACCGAAACCCGCAGGGCCGTGCAGACTTTGCGTCAGGACGTGCTGCCCCTGGTGCCGACGATGGCCGCTTTGGTGGACGCGGACGGGAACTTCCGGGTCGAGGGCGAGGCTGTCGATCTCGATACGCCGCAGTCGCAGTTCCTTGTTCGGTGCGCGCAGGAGGCGCTGACCAATGCCCGTACTCATGCTCCCGGAGCGGCAGTCGACGTAGTGCTTCGCTTCGCGGCAGAACAGGTGGAGCTCTCCGTGACCAACGGCCCGGCTCCGTCGCCGCCGAAACCGGTCGACAGTACCGGAATGGGTTTGGTCGGCATGCGCGAGCGCGCCGCACTGGTCGGCGGGTCGATCGCGGCGGGTCCGGACGGGCGGGGTTGGACGGTCCGTGCCACAGTTGCTGTGCCGCAACCACACTGAAGACAACACGAAGGTGAGGTTATGAGCATTCGGATAGTGATCGCCGACGATCAGGCGTCGGTGCGCGAGGCGCTGGCGACGATGCTCGATCTGATCGACGACATCACCGTCGTGTCGACCTCGACGGACGGCGATGGCGCGGTCGCCGCAGTGCAGGCCGCGATGAGTACCGAATGCCTCGATGTCGTGCTGATGGACCTGCGGATGCCGGGCACCGACGGGATAGAGGCGACCCGAATACTGAAGGGGCTCTTCCCCGATCTACCCGTGGTGGTGTTGACGACCTTCTCCGACGAACGCTCGATACTCGATGCACTCGGTGCGGGCGCACGCGGATATCTCACCAAGGACGCCGGAAGGGTCGAGATAGCGGCGGCATTGCGGGCGGCGGCAGCCGGGCAGTCCGTACTGAATCCGGAGGTACAGGCGCGGCTGCTCGGAGCCGTCGAGCACTCCCGTCCGCCCGAAATTCCGGCTGGTCTGACTCCGCGTGAGGTCGAGGTCCTACGCGCGATCGCGGCCGGTCTGTCGAACCGCGAGATCGCTCAGCAGATGTTCGTCAGCGAGGCGACAGTCAAGACACACATCAACCATCTGTTCGCCAAAGCCCGACTGCGAGATCGAGCGCAGGCCGTGCACTTCGCCTTCACGCACGGGCTGGCAGGGTAGTCGCTCAGAAACCCCAACCCATGACGGCGGGACGCGCTGTTCCGAACGTCAGGTCGAGTGCGTGCAGTGATTCTTCGTTGCGGGCGGTGAGGCGGTTTGCTGCGGCGAACAATCGGGCTCGGTGGGTACCGAAGTAGATGCTGGCGAGCACGTCGATGTCGAGTTCGATGTCCGGCTCGGATTCCACCCGCGTGCAGGTGGCTCTGCCGTCCGTGACGGTCAGCGAATAGGTACCGCCTGCGTCGAGGAAGGGATCCCGGACGGCGATGATCAGTGATGTGTCGAGGGCATAGGTGCGCGCCTCGAGGGCAGCCTCGACATGCATAATCCGGGCCCACAGAGCGTCGTGGTGAGCGGTGACCTTCGGCAGCCGGTTGTTGGTCAGCAGGAACGGCAGTGCCTCGTCGCGTGCCTGCCGTACCTCGATGGTGTCGACCAGGTCCACGCCGACGAGGATCTGCCACAGCGCGGCGTAGGCATCGTCGGTCACCGCGATGAATTCCTCCACCACGACCCGGCTCGGGTTGCGTCCGCGTCGGTAGGCGACGTATCCGTCGGGATGTACGACGAAGAACAGTGCGGTCAGTCCGCCGCGTCGGTTCTCGCGATCGGCGAAGAAGCGCTCCCAGCGGATCGGCGGCTTGGGCTGCGCGCCTGCGGTCTGCTGCTGCCACCGGTGGTAGATGTCCGGAAGCAGTTCGGTGGCCTCGGCCGATTCGATCAGCCGCACACCCGTCGCCGGGGGAGCGTCCTTGCGGAACTGCGCGAACCGACGGTCGATCGAGACGCTGATCTCCTCGGTCACCGGCCCATACCCGAAGCGTCCGTAGATCGTCGCCTCGCTGGCCGTCAGCAGTGACAACGGTGCGCCGGCGTCGTTCAGAGCGCGATGCTGCTGGGTGAACATCGATCGCAGGATGCCGCGTCGGCGATGTGTCGGCGCGACGGACACCCAGGACACTCCCGATGCCTCGACCTGAGCTCCGCCGGGAACGGTCACCGACATCGGGAAGTGCATGGCCACACCGACCGGGGTCTCGCCGTCCCACGCCAGGTAGACGTGCTCGGACTTCGTCAGGATCTGCGTTTCGGCCAGGTCCTCGGCGTTCTGGTGCTCGCCGAACGCATGGGCGTCGAGCAGCGCGACGGCATCCCAGTCGTCGTCGGTGGCGGTACGGATGGTGATCGATTCGTCGGTAGTCATCGCTCACAACTTTTCCATACCGGGGTGGTGGTTCGCCGAGGGACTGCCAGAAATGCCGGGTGAGAAGATGAGCAGGTGGTGCATGTAATCGACATCGACGATCCCCTCGACCCGCGGCTCGACGACTTCCGCGACCTCAATTCCTCGGACAGGCGCCCCGATCTGCCCGAGGGCAAAGGGTTGGTGATCGCGGAGGGCGTGCTCGTCGCGCAGCGCCTGCTGAGCTCGCGTTTTCCGATGATCAGCCTGCTCGGCGTGGATCGACGGCTCGACGCGTTGCGCGAGGACCTCGCCGATTCGGATGTTCCGTTCTATCGGACGTCGGCCGAGGTGATGGCCGAGGTCGTCGGCTTCCACCTCAACCGTGGTGTGTTGGCGGCGGCGAACAGGCCGCCGGCCCTCGATCTGGACGAGGTGCTGGCGGGCGCGAGCACGGTCGCGATTCTGGAAGGCGTCAACGATCACGAGAATCTCGGGTCGATGTTCCGCAATGCGGCCGGTCTCGGGGTGGACGCGGTGTTGTTCGGGGCCGCCTGCGCCGATCCCCTGTACCGACGGTCTGTCCGGGTGTCGATGGGGCATGTGCTCCGAGTGCCGTTCGCGAAGGTGCCCGAGTGGCCTCGTGGCCTCGATCGGGTGCGGCGGCACGGTTTTCAGCTGATCTCGCTGACACCGAACCCGGAGGCGGTGTCCTTGGCGACGGCGATGACGGGGGAGAAGGTCGCGTTGCTGCTCGGTGCCGAGGGGCCCGGTCTGACCGAACACGCCATGCGCGCCACCGATATTCGCGCTCGTATTCCGATGGCGCCCGGTACCGATTCGCTCAATGTTGCGACGGCCGCGGCGATGGGCTTCTACGAACGGGTGCGTCTGACGTGAAGGATCCGGACGTTCGCTGGACCGGTGTCCCGGTTGCCGTGATCGCGGCGATCCTCGTCGCGGTGGCACTGACGGCGTTCGGCCTGGAACTGGCCAGAGTTCATCCGCTGCTCGCGATCGGCCTCAACCTCGTCGTCGTGGCAGGCGCAGCCCCGACGGTAATGCGGTGGTTCGGCGTTCCGGTATGGCGTTGGGCCGTGTACGGAGCGAGCGCCGGTGCGCTTCTGAGTTTCGTGGCACTGGCGGCTCTGGCGTTCTGAGCCGGCCCGGGCAGGGGTGCGCACTACCGGCGACGATCGGCGGAATCCCGTCGATTGCCGGTCGTTGTGTGCAACGGTGCCCACCCGAGCCACTATTTGCGGGAGAACCAGCGCTTCTTCGGTCGCGGTGCGGGCTCGGCCGAGTCCGCTGCGGGTGCATTCTGGACCGGAACGGTCTGGGGCCGCGGCTCTTGCCCCGGCACGTACATGGTGAAACCGCAGACAGGCAGCGCATTCGGGTCGAGCTCGCCGGGCTTCGGGGCACCGGTGTAGCGGAAGCCGAGCCATTCGGCGTTGGCGGCTTCGGCGAATTCCTGGGGGTGGAACGGCAGTGACTGCGGATCCGGCATCACTCCGGGCGGATAGATCAGCGGGTGGTCACCGGCCCAGAACGGACGCTCCCACACCAGAGGCAGCCCCACGTCCTCGTAGATGTAGACGGGGGTGGCGCTGAACGAGCGTCGGAATTCACCGCGCTCCCAGTAGGCGAACGCACCCCAGGCATGCTCGGGGTCCGAGGCGACGAGGTAGGTGTGCTCGGAGGCCAGTGGGCGGGTGACGGATTCGGGAAGGGTCGACGGCGTGGGCACCGACAAGTTGGATCCGCAGACGACGGTGACGCCGGGGTAGCACCCGATGAACACGTGATCGTCGTCCACACCCGCCGAGGTCGAGATGGGACCCTGCTCGAGAGGGACGGCCGTGAGATGGGGGTAGAGCCGTCCGACGAGCGCACTGGCGGCGTTCCAGTCGGAGGTGGTGGCTTCTCGCAGTACCGATATGGGATCCGGTGCGTCCACGTACCAGATCGTTGATGCTTTGGCCCCCACTACCGGCACCTCTCTCTCCGTGACTTCCATCGAAGCCTACGGTGTGGGTGTCGACACTCCGACATCGCGCGGCACATCGGTCACACGAATAACTCAGTTGTGACCGCTGCTGCGCACACCGAGCAGGACGTCTTCCCACGATGGCATGGCCGGCTTGCCGCGCTTGTCCTTGCCGCTGGTGTGACCGGCGGCAGGCTTGGGTGCGGGCCTGGGCTCCCTCGCCACAGGTTCGCGCGGCTGCTCGGGCTCGGGAGTCGGCGCATCGTCCACCTCGACGTCGATGGTCTCGGCGTCGATCTCGCTGTCGGCGGTGGTGCCGTAGTACTCGTCGAAACTCTGCTGCGAGGTCTCGTCGTCGGAGTCCTCGGCGGAGGCAAGTGCACGTACCGGGGCCAGGCCGCGAAGTTGACGTCCGAAGTCCGGGTCGATCAGTTCGCGTGCGGTGTCGTCGAGTGGAGCGATGGTGCCGCCGTGACCGTCGGGCAAGAACTGCCAGTGCGCTTTGTTCGTGGTGCGCCCTGCCTGCCACTTCAGCTGGGCGACCCACTTGTTGTCCTCGTCGCGCCAGGCGTCCCAGGCCGCGTCGTCGAGGTTGTGTCCGCGAGCGCGGAAGGCGAGGGTGACGATGTCGAGCAGGGTCTGCACAGCCGGGCCGTCGTGCCGCAGCGGATGTCCGGCCTGGGCCATCGACGCTGCCTGCGAACGCTCGAGCAGTACGGGGTGCGCGAACACCTCGACTCGGCTGATGGCCATTCCGGAATCTGCGGCGACCTGTTCGATGGTCGCGCCGCTGCGGATACGGGCCTGGATTTCCTTCGGCCGGAGCAAACTGTCCATTTCGATCTCAATCTGTCCTAGTCGAGCGATGTCTCCGCGTGAGGCTGCGCGGAGTTTGTCGTCGGCTGGAAGCCGGAATCTGTCGCCGGTTTTGGGATCTGCGCACACGACGAACTTTCCGTCGGCCTCGAGACCCACCACACGTAAGTCTCGCACCTTGACCTCCTCATCGCGCCGGCTCGCGATACCGTCGAATTCGAGCCTAGTTCACCTACCGTATTCGGCGGGTGTCCGACACGCCTCGCGGCGGTGGCGTCGGTTTCTTTCTCAGAGAGTAGACAGCTGCGCGCTCGGTTGCACCCGATCGGCCGAAGTCGAGTCGATTCGATTGCGGGACAACGGCATTGAATCTCGACGAAGAAAGAATACGCCGAGTCCGAGCCCGATGATCAGCGCCAGTGCGTGGCCGGCAGCGGTGAACGAGGGATCGGTGATGGCTCCGGCGGCGACAACGGCGATCCACAATGCGCCCCACACTGCGCGCCACGGCATCGTCAGGTATCGAATCAAGGACCCCGCCACCGCAGCTGCGGCATAACTGACCCCGACGTCGACGGCTACGGCCAACGAGTCGGCAAACCAGTCGACGTGGATGCCGACGAACAACCCGACAGCCACCAGTGCCGTCGCGCCGATGTGCCCGGCGGAGAACGTGAGCAGAAACCGGCGCCACCCCGAGACCCACTCGGCGACGGCGAACAGGATGGCGACCGAGGCGAGCCACCACCAATCGGGCCGGCCTTCGGTGAGGAAGGCGCTGGTGACGAGCGTGGCGAGATGACCGTCCGTGAGATTATGCAGGTTGGTGCTCGCGGCGTGCAGCACATGCCAACGATCGTGCGGCCCGATCTGCCCGAGAGTGACGGTTCCTGCGGCTGTGAGCAGGCAGAACGCGAGAGTCACCCGCAGTCGTAGAACGACGGACAGGAGCCTGGACATACGAACGCTCCCTCCGAGGTCGTTACGCTTGCGTAATTGATAGCAAGTGTAGGCCTCGAAGGGAGCGCTGTAGCTGTGAGTTGGCTGCCGACTAGCTCAGCGTGGAGACGACCCAGTCGATGCTCTTGGTCAGTGCGGTGATGTCGTCCGGCTCGATGGCCGGGAACATACCGACACGCAGCTGGTTGCGGCCGAGCTTGCGGTACGGCTCGGTGTCGACGACGCCGTTGGCGCGCAGGATCTTCGCAACCTGGGCCGCGTCGACCTTCTCGTCGAAATCGATGGTTCCGACGACCTGGCTGCGGTGATCCGGGTTCGTCACGAACGGCGTTGCGAATTCACTGTTCTCGGCCCAGTCGTACAGGCGTGAGGACGAGTCCGCAGTCCGCTTCGTGGCCCAATCCAGGCCGCCCTTGCTGTTGAGCCACTCGATCTGGTCTGCGAAGAGCAGAAGCGTCGCCACTGCGGGGGTGTTGTAGGTCTGGTCCTTGCTGCTGTTGTCGACGGCGATCGGCAACGACAGGAAGTCCGGAACCCACCGGCCACTGGAGGCGATCTCGTCGACGCGGGCGAGAGCGGCCGGGCTCATCAGCGCGACCCACAGGCCGCCGTCGGCGGCGAAGCACTTCTGCGGAGCGAAGTAGTAGACGTCGGAATCGGCGACGTTCACCGGCAGTCCGCCGGCACCGGAGGTGGCGTCGATCGCGATGAGGGCGTTCTCCGAGCCGGCCGGACGGCTGACCGGGATGGCCACGCCCGTCGAGGTCTCGTTGTGGGCCCAACCGATGAGGTCCACGGACGGATCCGACGTGGGCTCGGGCGCGCTGCCGGGCTCGGCCTTGACGACGATCGGATCGCCGATGAACGGGTTGTTCTTGGCCACCGAGGCGAACTTCGAGCTGAACTCACCGTTGGTCAGGTGCAGCGACTTCTCCCGGATGAGGCCGAACGCAGCGGCATCCCAGAACGCGGTGGTACCACCGTTGCCGAGCACGACCTCGTAGCCCTCGGGGAGCGAGAACAGGTCTTTCAGACCACTGCGTACACGTCCGACGACGTCCTTGACGGGCTTCTGGCGGTGGCTGGTGCCGAACACGGACGCACCGACGTCGACCAGGGACTGCAGCTGCTCGGGGCGAACCTTGGACGGGCCGCAACCGAAGCGTCCGTCGGCGGGAAGAAGATCGGCGGGAATGATCGGCAAATCGGCCATGGAGTAGCGCGTCCTAGCGTCGATGGAATATGGCCTCCACAGGCTAGTCGGGTGTCCTGACACCGTCGACTACCGGATCAGCTCCCAGCCCTCGACGGAGTCGGGGGTGCGGGGTTCGGGGCCGGTGTAGAGGGCGGCGGGGCGCACCAACTTGCCCAGGCGTTTCTGCTCGAGAATGTGAGCGCACCAGCCGGCGGTGCGTCCGCAGGTGAACATCGCGGGCATCATGTGTGCCGGGACCTCGGCGAAGTCGAGGATCACGGCGGCCCAGAACTCGACGTTGGTCTCGATGGCACGATCGGGGCGGCGTTCGCGCAGTTCCGTCAACGCGGCCTGTTCGAGCGCGGCGGCAACCTCGTAGCGCGGAGCGTTCAGGCGCTTGGCGGTGGCGCGCAGGACGCGGGCTCGGGGGTCCTCGGCGCGGTAGACGCGGTGCCCGAAGCCCATGAGCTTTTCCTTGCGGTCGAGGATTCCGGTGATCAGCGCGCGGGCGTCGCCGGTCTTCTCGACTTCTTCGATCATGGGCAGTACGCGGGCCGGGGCGCCGCCGTGCAGTGGGCCGGACATCGCGCCGATGGCTCCGGAGAGGCATGCTGCGACGTCTGCTCCGGTGGAGGCGATGACGCGGGCGGTGAACGTCGATGCATTCATGCCGTGTTCGGCGGCGGACACCCAGTAGGCGTCGATGGCGGCGACGTGTGCGGGGTCGGGCTCGCCCTTCCAGCGGACCATGAAGCGTTCGGTCACGGTGGCTGCCTGATCGATGCGGCTCTGGGGCACAGCGGGCTGGTAGATCCCGCGAGCGGACTGCGCGACGTAGGACAGCGCCATCACCGAGGCGCGGGCCAGGTTGTCGCGGGCGGTGCTGTCGTCGATGTCGAGTACCGGCTGATATCCCCAGATGGGAGCGAGCATCGCCAGGCCTGCCTGGACGTCGACGCGGACGTCACCGGTGTGGATGGGCAGGGGGAACGGCTCGGCCGGTGGCAGGCCGCGGCCGAATTCCCCGTCGACCAACAGCGCCCACACATCGCCGAAGGTGACGCCCTGTGCAACCAGTTCCTCGATGTCGACTCCGCGGTAACGCAGTGCGCCGCCGTCCTTGTCGGGTTCGGCGATGTCGGAGGTGAAGGCGACCACACCTTCGAGACCGGGAACGAAATCTTCGGGAACGTGTTGAACAGCCATGGTCTGTGGACTCCCTCGTCGCGACTGCGCCCGGCTCTGCGCCGCATCCGGGCGTGCTTGCGGAAACCATAGCGAGCTTTTACGCGGGAGTAGCGTCTGGGTTCGTGTCTGCAGACGAACAGCGCCTGGCCACCATGCGAGTGGACTACGGCGAGCCCAAGGATCTCGACGTCGACGCCCTGAGCGACGGCTGGTTGCCACTGGCCCGGCAGTGGCTCTCGGACGCCGTTGCCGCGAATCTGCCCGAGCCCAACGCGATCGTGCTCGGCACGGTCGACGCTGCCGGTAGGCCCGCGACCCGCACCGTCCTGTGCAAGGACCTCGACGCCGAGGGCGTGGTGTTCTACACCAACTACGACTCGGACAAGGGCCGCGCGTTGGCGTCGACGCCGTACGCGTCCATCACCTTTCCGTGGATCGGCATCGCCCGTCAGCTCACCGTCCGCGGACCGGTCACCAGAGTCGACCGAGACACCACCGAGGCGTACTGGCGGACGCGACCGCGCGGCTCGCAGCTGGGTGCATGGGCGTCGGAGCAATCGCGAACCGTCGTGTCTCGCGACGCCCTCGCCGCGCAACTGGCCGAGGTCACCGCGACGTTCGACGGACGCGAGGTGCCGGTGCCGCCGAACTGGGGCGGCATCCGCGTCGAACCGGAGGTCGTCGAATTCTGGCAGGGTCGAACCAGCCGGATGCACAACAGAATTCGAGTGATGCCGGCGAGCGGTGTGATCGAGCGACTGCAACCGTGAGCGGGCTGCGCGGCATCCTGGCCGACACGACCCCGCTGAAGACTCCCGCATATCGCCGCCTGTGGCTGGCGAACATCGTCACCGTCATCGGCGCGCAGCTCTCGATCGTCGCTGTGCCGCAACAGGTTTATCAGATCACCCTGAGCTCGGCCTACGTCGGCTTGACGGGCGTGTTCGCTCTGGTGCCCCTCATCGTGTTCGGGCTGTGGGGCGGGGCCCTGGCCGACGTGATGGACCGCCGAACCTTGTTGATGATCACCACGTTCGGTCTGATCGGAACGTCGACACTGTTCTGGTTGCAGGCGTTCCTGGAACTGAACAACGTGTGGATCGTGTTGGTGCTGTTGGCAATTCAGCAGGCCTTTTTCGCCGTCAATCAGCCGACCCGCAGTGCGATACTGCCGCGAATCCTGCCCGCGGCGCAGCTGCCCGCCGCGAACTCTCTGAACATGACGGTGATGAACTTCGGTGCCATCGCCGGTCCGCTCAGTGCCGGCATCCTCATCTACTACATCGGGCTCGAAACTCTGTACCTGATCGACACCATCGCACTGTTCGCCACGCTGTGGGCGGTGATCAGGCTGCCGGGCATTCCGCCGGCCAAGTCCGGTCAACGCGCCGGATTGCGTTCGGTGTTCGAGGGTTTCGCGTATCTCGCGACCCAGAAGGTGCTGCTGGCGTCGTTCGTCGTCGACATCATCGCCATGGTGTTCGGAATGCCTCGGGCGCTGTTCCCGCAGATCGCCCACGACAGTTTCGGGGACCCGGCCTCGGGTGGGCCGGTGCTGGGCATGCTGTTCGCGGCGATGTCCGCGGGAGCGGTGCTCGGTGGAGTGTTCTCCGGTTGGCTACCGCGCGTGCGGCGTCAAGGTCTGGCGGTGTTGATCTGCATCGTCGTCTGGGGCGTGGCGATGATCGGATTCGGGCTCGCCGTCGGTGCGGCGACCGACGGAGCGACGACGGTTGCCCTGTGGTTCGCACTGGCGTTTCTGGCGCTCGGTGGTGGTGCCGACATGATCTCGGCGGCGTTCCGCAGCACGATGCTGCAGACGGTGGCGACCGACGAGATGCGCGGCCGACTGCAAGGCGTCTTCATCGTCGTCGTCGCGGGAGGGCCCCGGATCGGCGATGTTCTGCACGGCGCGGCAGCGGCCTCGGTGGGGACAGCCGCGGCCGCCGCAGGAGGTGGTGTGCTGGTGGTCATCGGTGTCTCGATCGCAGCCCTCGCGCTACCGGCATTCATTCGCTACCGAGTCGGCGCAATCGTCGGTAGCAAGACGGTGGACGACACCGTCGTGGACAATGGCTCGCATGGCTCCCACAGCTGAGGCGCAGACGTATTCGTTGACGAGCGGCAAGTATCGCGCCGACGTCGCTGCTGTCGGAGCGGGCCTGCGGGTCCTCGAATACGACGGCTCACCGCTCACCGAAACGTGGGAGGCGGGCACCAAGCCGCCGCTGTCGGCGGGACTGGTGTTGGCCCCGTGGCCCAATCGAACGGCCGACGGAACGTTCACGTTCGAAGGCGTCGAACATCGGTTGGAGATCACCGAACCGGCCCGCAACAACGCGAGCCACGGTTTCGTCCGACGGGTGGTGTGGACTCTCGACGAGCACACCGAGTCTCGCGTCGAGCAGAGCGTGGACATCGGTACGCACGAGGGTTGGCCGTTCTCGTTGCGATTGACGGTGGCACACGAGCTGTCCGACGACGGTCTGACGGTGACCGCGTCGGCGACCAACACGGGCGAATCGGCTGCGCCGTACGGAATGGGATTCCATACCTACGTGCGTGTGGGGGACGTACCCCTCGACGAATGCACGCTCGAACTGTCCGCGGGTACGCGGCTGCCGCTCGATCCGGTACGCAATCTGCCCGTAGGGCTTTCGGTGCCGACGGCCGATACCGAGTACGACTTTCGGCAGCCTCGGAACCTCGAGGGCGTGCAGCTCGACACTCCGTTCAGTGCCTCGGTGCCGGACGTAGACGGACGCGCGAAGCACACACTGCGTGGCCCCGACGGCACCGCGACGGTGCTGTGGACCGACAGCAACTTCGGGTGGGTGCAGGTGTTCACCGCCGATCCCGCCAACGATCAGGCGTACCCGGATCGGGGACGCGCGTTGGCGATCGAACCGATGACCTGCCCGCCCGACGCGTTGAATTCCGAGATGGATCTGATCGTGCTCGACCCGGGTCAGACCTGGTCCGGCAGCTGGGGAATGGAGTACGAGAAGTGACGATTCTGGTGTGCGGCGAAGCATTGGTGGATTTGGTGCCGGTGCACGAGGGGCCGCTGCTCTCACCGAAACTCGGCGGCGGGCCGTTCAACGTCGCCATCTCGATCGGTCGGTTGGGGTCGCCGGTTGCCTATCTCTCCCGCATCTCTCGCGACTCGTTCGGCGAGCAGATCCTGGCGAGTCTGCGCGATGCCGGTGTCGACATCTCGTGGGTGCAGCGCGGTGACGAGCCGACGACGTTGGCGATGACGACCCTCGCCGAGGACGGCAGCGCCGAGTACTCGTTCTACGCCGATGGCACGGCCGATCGACTCGTCGCCGATCCCGGTGATCTGCCCGACGAGATCAGCGTTCTGTCCTTCGGCACGTTGTCGTTGCTGTACGAGCCCGGCGCGTCGGTGTACGCCGAATTGCTGCATCGAGCTCGGGCCGCGGGCAAGCTGACGATGCTCGACCCCAACATTCGCCCGGCCGCCATCGACAGCACCAGCGGCGACATCACCGCCGACGGATTCCGCGATCGCTTTCGCTCGTGGTTGCCGAGCATCGACATTCTCAAGGTGTCCGAGGACGACTCGCACTGGCTGGGACTGGGCACCCAGGGCACCACCGTCGACGACTGGCTCGCCGCCGGGGTGACCGCGGTGGTGATGACCCGCGGCGGAGACGGAATCTCGGTGTTCACCGCGTCCGGGGAGACGACGGCCACGGGAGTGACAGCAGCCGAGGAGGTGTCGGTACCGGGCGTTGCCGTCGACGTCGTCGACACGATCGGCGCTGGTGACACTGTGCACGGCGCACTGTTGAGCTACCTGGAAAAAGAGACCATTATCACATCGAAAGCGGTACAGGAGATGACCGGGGAGGATTGGCGGCAAGCTCTTTCGTTCGCTGCCACGGCAGCCGCGATCACGGTTTCACGACCCGGTGCCGACCCTCCCTGGGCGTCCGAGGCACCGAGAGACTAGTTTCACTAGCGACGTTAGAACTGTCCGTTTTAAGTACGTGTCCGTTACACGAGTTCGAGAGGGACCATTCGTGCCCGCTGAGAATGATGCCAAAGCCACCCTCACCTACCCCGGTGGCGAATATTCCATGTCGATTGCCGAGGCCAGTGAAGGCAACAACGGTATCGAGCTGGGAAAGCTGCTGGCGACCACCGGCTACACGACGCTGGACGGCGGGTTCGTCAACACCGCGTCCACCAAGTCGGCCATCACGTACATCGACGGTGACGCGGGGATCCTGCGCTACCGCGGTTACCCGATCGAACAGCTTGCGGGCAAGTCGTCGTTCATCGAGGTCAGCTACCTGTTGATCTACGGGGAGCTGCCGTCCGAGGACGAGCTCGAGACGTTCACCGACCGCATCCGTCGCCACACGTTGCTGCACGAGGACCTCAAGCGTTTCTTCGACGGCTTCCCGCGCAACGCCCACCCGATGCCGGTGCTGTCGAGCGCGGTCAACGCACTGTCGGCGTACTACCAGGATTCGCTCGAGCCCAACGATCCCGAGCAGGTCGAGCTCTCCACGATCCGTCTGCTGGCCAAGCTGCCGACGATTGCGGCGTACGCCTACAAGAAGTCGGTCGGTCAGCCGTTCCTCTACCCGGACAACTCGAAGAGCCTGGTCGAGAACTTCCTGCGCATGACGTTCGGCTTCCCCGCCGAGCCGTACGAGGTCGATCCCGAGATCGTCAAGGCACTCGACATGCTGCTCATCCTGCACGCCGACCACGAGCAGAACTGCTCGACGTCGACGGTCCGCCTCGTCGGATCCTCGCAGGCCAACCTCTTCACCTCGATCTCCGGCGGCATCAACGCACTGTGGGGCCCGCTGCACGGCGGTGCCAACCAGGCCGTGCTCGAGATGCTCGACAAGATCAAGGCCGAGGGCGGCGACGCCACCGACTTCCTGCGTCGAGTGAAGAACAAGGAAGACGGCGTCAAGCTCATGGGCTTCGGACACCGGGTGTACAAGAACTTCGATCCGCGCGCGACGCTGGTCAAGGAAACCGCACACACGATCCTGGGCAAGCTGGGCAACGGCGACGAACTGCTCGAGATCGCCCTCAAGCTCGAAGAGACCGCACTCACCGACGACTACTTCGTCGAGCGCAAGCTGTACCCCAACGTCGACTTCTACACCGGCCTGATCTACCGCGCGATGGGCTTCCCGCCGCGCATGTTCACGGTGCTGTTCGCGATGGGTCGTCTCCCGGGCTGGATCGCGCACTGGCGCGAGCAGAACGAGGACACCACCGGCAAGATCGGCCGTCCGCGCCAGATCTACACCGGCTACACCGAGCGCGACTACCAGGACGTCAGCTCCCGCTAGCTCTTGCTGCACGACAACGCCGCCGGCTCCCCTCGGGAGTCGGCGGCGTTGTCGTTTACGGCCTGCGTATCCCGCCGAGTTCGCAGTTACGCAGGTGATATGGCCACTCTTGGCTGCACAACTGCGATCTCGCTGCGTGACGGGCGCGTTCGCGCGCCGAGTTCGAAGTTATGGACGAGATTCGGCCGGAATTCGTCCCTAACTTCGAGATCGCGGCGCACTCAGGCGTCGAAGTGCCTGCGGTTCTTCAGCACTGGCAGGTTCTTGCGCACGGCGTCGACCAGCTCGGTATGAATGTCGATCGTCAGCATTCCGGGTGTTGCGTCGAGTTGGCCGAGGATCTCGCCGGTGGGGGAGCAGACGATGCTGTGGCCGACGCCCAGCGGGGCATTGCCTTCGGCGGCAGCAGGTTCGGCTTGATCGCAGGCCGCGATGAACGTGGTCGAATCCAGGGCGCGTGCGCGGGCGAGCAGGGTCCACTGCTCCACTTTGCCGTCGCCCGATCCCCACGACGCCGGAACCACGACGAGTTCGGCACCGAGGTCCCCGAGTTTCTGGAACAGGGCAGGGAAGCGAATGTCGTAGCAGGTCGCGAAGCCGACGCGGACTCCCGCGATGTCGAGCACGAGCGGGTCGGAACCCGGTGCGACGGTATCGGATTCGGCGAATCCGAACGCGTCGAACAGATGAATCTTGTCGTAGCTCGCCTCGACGCCCGGGCCGGTGACGAGCAGTGTGTTGGTCACTCTGTCGTCGGGCGCGGGAGTGAACATTCCGGCGACGACGGTGATGCCGGCGTCGGACGCGATCCGACAAACGGTCTGTGCCCATTCGCCGTCCAGTGGCTGCGCGAACTTTCGGATGGGTCCGCCGAAGCAGCGCATCATCGCCTCCGGGAACACGACGAGGTCCGAGCCTGCGTGCGCCGCGGCGCGGGTGTGGGTCTCGATGAGTTCGAGGTTCTCGGTGGGGTTTTCGCCACTGGTGATCTGGGCCAGGCTGATGCGGATAGTCGAGCTCACGGTGTGACTCCTGGTTTCGTCGGGGGAAGACAGGTATACATATCGTATGCAACCACTGTCGGGGAGGGACAAGGCGTACCAGTTCGTCCGTGATCAGGTGTTGTCGTCACCGGCCGCCACCGGCACTTTTCTGAACGAACAGGAACTTGCGACTCGAATCGGCGTATCGCGCACGCCGGTGCGTGAGGCGTTGCTGATGCTGCAGTCCGAGGGTCTGGTCGAGATGGTGCCCAAGCGCGGTGCCCATGTGCCGGCGATGTCCGGACGGCAGATCGCCGAATTGATGGATCTGCGTGGCGTTCTGGAACGGCACGCGGCGTCGCGGGCGTTGCGTGCCGGTGACGCTCCGATCGCGGCGATGCAGCATGCGTTGCATCAGCAGGAGCTGCTGATGAACTCCGACAGCACCGACGCTCCCAAGGAATTCATCGACTGGGACGGGACGTTCCATCAGAGTTTGATCGATTCGGCGGGCAGTGATCTGCTCTCGCGCACGTATGCCGGTTTGCGGGCGCGTCAGCTCCGAGTGGGCTTGAGTGCGTTGTTCACCGCCGCCAACCGGCAACACCGAGTGTGCGCCGAGCACCAGGCCATCATCGACGCACTGAGTGCCGGCGACGAGGGCCTGGTGCACGAGAAGATCGACGCTCACCTCGAGGTCACGCTTCAGACTCTGTTGCGCGCGTAGCGTTTTCGTGCTGCTGGCCCAGCAGCACGTAGTGCTCGTCCTCGGTGGGGTCCGGGTTGCGTCCGAGGGCGAGGCCGACGAGTGTCACGGGACCGACGACGACGATGTACCCGGCGATCGGCACCCAGCTGTCCGTCTTGTCCAACAGGTAGACGAAGATCAGCGGGGCCATCGCACCACCGAAGACACCGGCGATCGTGTACGCCAACGAGCTGCCGGTGGAGCGCAATCGAACGCTGAACTGCTCGGTGACGAATGCTGCCTGTGGCCCGTACATGAACGAGTGGAACGCCAGGCCCACCACCACACCCAGGATCAGCAGTGGTAGCGATCCTCCGCCGATGACGAGGAAGAAGATCGCACTCCACGCGACACCGCCCACGGCTGCGACGCCGTAGACGAGGCGTCGGTTGATGCGATCGGACACCGCTCCGGCGAGCGGGATCAGGCCGAGTTGGCATGCCGACCCGATCAGAATGGCGGTCAGTACCTCACTGCGCTCGAAGCCCAACTTCTGTGTGCCGTAAGTGATGGAGAAGACGGTGAACAGCGCGTAGATGACGTCCGGCGCGACACGAGACATGATGCCAGCCACCAGGGGTCGCAGTTCGGTCTTGAACACTTCGCTGATCGGTGCCTCGGAACGTTCGCCGCTTTCCTGCAGCGCCTTGAACACCGGGGTGTCCTCGAGCTTCAACCGGATCCACAGACCGAATCCGACGAGTACCGCGGAGAAAAGGAACGCCACGCGCCATCCCCAGGACTCGAACTGCTGGTCGGTCAATGTCAGCGTCAGAACAGCGAGTGCACCGTTGGCGAGCAGGTTGCCTGCGGGTGGTCCGATCTGTGCTGCCGAGGACCAGAATCCGCGTTTGCGTGGATCGCCGTATTCGCTCGACAGGAGAACGGCTCCGCCCCATTCGCCGCCGACGGCAACGCCCTGACAGAAGCGCATCGTGACGAGAATGATCGGTGCCGCGATGCCGATGGAGTCGTATCCGGGGATCAGACCGATGGCGAAGGTCGTGACACCGATCAACATCAGGGTGATGACGAGGAGCTGTTTTCGTCCGATGACGTCGCCGAGCCGTCCGAAGACGAACCCTCCGACCGGACGGGCGACGTACCCGACGGCGTATGTCGAGAAAGCCAGCAGAGTCCCGGTCAGTGGGTCACTGTCCGGGAAGAAGACCAGCGGAAACACCAGAGCTGCGGCGGCCGAGTAGACCGCGAAGTCGTACCACTCCAATGCCGTTCCGGTGAGGCTGGCCGCAAAGGCCTTGGCCAGGCCTTTTCTATCTACCGAAACAGGTTCGGTCATGACGACTCCTTCGTGTGCCTGGGATCACTCTATCCGTTGTACGTGCTCCATACTTGCTGTATACAAGACGTATGCGCAAGCCTTTGGGCGCATCGGAAACAGAAAATTTACGAGGAGAGGGTCCTTACTGATGCTCACATTCACGCTGCCCAACGGCACCTCCGAATCGGTCGAGGTGAACGCGTTGCTCAACGCCGGGTACGCCGGACGCAACCAGGAGGAGGTGGCGTCGCACATCGCGGAGCTGGCCGAACTGGGCGTTCCGGCTCCGACGGTGACCCCGGCGCTGTATCCCATTTCGCCGTACCTGGCGCAGCAGACGGACGCCGTTGCCGTCCAGCACGGCCGTACGTCGGGCGAGGCCGAGTGGGCGCTGGTGATCCTGGGCGACACCATCGACGACGTGCTACTGACGGTCGCCTGCGATCACACCGACCGTGACCTGGAGGTGCACAGTGTCGCATGGAGCAAGAACGCGGCACCCGATGTGCTCGGCACCGGCGCGTGGCGTCTGTCGGAGGTCGCCGATCGGCTGGACGAGATCACCTTGACCGCGTGGGCGGACGGCGTCGCAATTCAGACCGGCACACTCGGTGATCTTCTCGCTCCGCACTACTGGCTCGACGTGCTCGCCGGCCGTGGACTGTTCACCCGTGGAACCGTGTTGATCTCCGGCACCATCTCGATGCACCCCGGTGTGAACCAGTTCGCCGACACCTGGAAGGTCGAGATGGCCGACCCCGCAACCGGCAATACGCTGACCTGCGAATACAAGACGATGTTGATGCCAGCTCCGATCGGCTGACCGTGACGACGTAAAATCGGTGCCGACCATGCCCAGAACACCGCAGTCGGCGTCGGCGGGCCGGCACAACCGCAGGAGACTTCAGTGACGAAGCCAGTGATCGAATTTCAAGCCGGACCGGCACCGTTGGATCTGGTGACGGTCGACCTCGTCGAAGGTGACGGCGCAGAGGCAGTACCGGGCGGAAACGTAGAGGTGCACTACGTCGGCGTCGAGTTCGACACCGGCGAGGAGTTCGACTCGTCCTGGAACCGCGGCGAGTCCATCCAGTTCCCGCTCCGAGGCCTCATTCAGGGCTGGCAGGACGGCATCCCCGGGATGAAGGTCGGCGGACGCCGCCAGCTCACCATCCCGCCGGAGCTCGCATACGGCCCCGCCGGCGCAGGTCACCGTCTGTCCGGCAAGACGCTCGTCTTCGTCATCGATCTGCTCGACGTCAAGTAGCAGATCTCTCGTCAGCGGTCCTGTAGCTCGAGCACCAATCGGGCACCCCCGAGGGGGCTGTCTGCCAGATATGCGCGGCCACCGTGCAATTCGGCCTGCTGGGCCACCAGCGCGAGACCGAGGCCGGAGCCGCCCTTCGCGGCTCCGGCTCCACGCTCGAAGCGTCCGAACACCGACTCGCGTTCGTCCACCGGAACGCCGGATCCGTTGTCGTCGATCAGGATTCGGACCAGCGCGTCCGCGCGCTCGACGCGAATGACGACGGTGCTCGCCCCGCCGTGCCGGACGGCGTTGCCGATCGCGTTGTCCACCGCGAGTCGAACTCCGGTGGGGAGTGCGCGAATCGTGATCTCGCACTCCGGTTCCGACTCCACCCGAACGTCCAGACCCGGGTGCTGACGCTGCGCGTCCTGCGCGGCGACGTCGCAGATGTCGATGATGTCGGTCTCGACCCGGTCGCCCTCGCTGGACAATTCACCCGATGCCAATCGTTCGAGCGCGGTCAGGGTCGTCTCGACTCGGCCCTGAGTGCGTTCGAGGTCGGTCAGGATTTCCTGTTGCTGCGCGCGCTCGAGATCGAGGGTGCGCAACACTTCGATGTCGGTACGCATCGCAGTCAACGGGGTGCGCAGCTCGTGGGCCGACACGGCCGCGAAATCGCGCGCCGTGTCCAGGGCGGCATTTGTGCGTTCCTGTGCCTCGTTCAGTCGGGTGAGCATGCCCCCGATCGCGACCGCGAGCTCGTCGGCCTCGGTGACTCCGGTTCGGGTCTGCGGCGCCGACGGAGGCTGAGCGCTGACCTGCCGCGTCAGCGTCACCAGCGGTCTGACGGCACGTCCTCCGAACAGCCAACCCAGGCCCGTCGACACGGCGACCGCAGCCAGCCCCAGCAGGATCACCTGTCTCTGTTGCTCGTCGGTCACCTGCTGCGCCTCGATGGCCGGGACACCGATGGAGATGGACACGGACGAGACCACGGTCGAGGTCGCGGTGTAGACCCGAAACCGCTGACCGTCCACATCCACTGTCTGAGAACCGGTGTCGAGGGCGGGCAACCGCGTAGGAGTCGAGGCGACGACGATGTCTCCGCTGCGAATGGTGACAGCGAACGCTCCGGACAGCTGATCGATGAAGGCTTCCAGCGTCGACGAGTTCGGGACCAGCACCTGCGATGCCGTCGTCAGACGCTCGTCGAGCTGGTTGACGTTGTTGCGGGAAATGGCCACCGACGTCACCACGGCCAGGGCCGCCACGACGAGGGTGGCACCGAGGGCGGTCGCCGCCGCGACCCTGGCGCGAAGTGAGAAACTCATACCGACTCCCGCACGACGAAGCCCACACCGCGGACGGTGTGCAGGATGCGCGGCGAGCCGTCGCTCTCGAGTTTGCGGCGTAGATAGCCGACGAACACGTCGACGACGTTGGTGTCGGCGACGAAGTCGTATCCCCAGACCAATTCGAGGAGTCGCTCGCGCGTCAGTACGACGCCCTTGTTGCGCGCAAGAATGGCCAGCAACTCGAACTCGCGCTTCGTGAGATCGATGTCGACGCCGCCGCGGTGCACTCGGTACCCCGCGATATCGACAACCAGAGTTCCCACGGCGACAGCCGAATTGGGGATACCGGGATCGGCCGCGGGAATGACCGGACTGGTGCCGCGCCGTCGGAGCATGGCTCGGATGCGGGCAACCAGCTCGGCGAGCACGAACGGTTTGGTGAGGTAGTCGTCGGCACCGGATTCGAGACCGGCGATGCGATCGTCCACGGAGCTGCGGGCACTGAGAACACAGATCGGAATGTCGTTCCCCATGGCGCGCAACGCAGTCACGACGCTTGCGCCGTCGAGCACCGGCATGTTGATGTCGAGCACGATCGCATCGGGCGAGGTGCGCGACACGACGCCGAGCGCCTCGGCCCCGTCCGACGCCGTGATGACCGTGAAGCCGGACAGGCGCAGGCCGCGCTGCAGCGACGACAACACATCGGTGTCATCGTCGACGACGAGGACGGTGGCGGGGGTGCTCGGCGATTCGGTCACCTCCCAATGCTAGGCAACCCAGCTGTCTACGGTGGTACGCCGCTCCTCGGGCGTCTTGGCGAAGAATTCCTCGAGGGCCGTGCGGCGATCGACGTCGGCGTCGAGGGTCCAGGCGAGGGCGGGTGCCTTGGCATAGAGCTGCTCGTAGTACTTCTCGAACGTGCAGGTGCTCTCGACGAGGGAGAGGGCACCGGGGAAGGGGCGGATGTTCGTCATGATGTTCTCTCCTCTGCTCGCGGCTGATCGGCGTATTTCCCAAGGTAGGGGGCGATGTTGCGGCGTCGGTGAGCATGGATTGGCGATTCTCTGAGAATCCCCGAAACAGCGATGGGGGTTGCTCGTAGCCGGGTTGGGTAAGACTGACGGCATGTCGCTCGTTTGGTTTCGCCGTGATCTCCGACTGGGGGATCTGCCCACCCTCACCGCCGCTGCCGAGTCCGGGGATCCGGTACTGGGGCTCTTCGTACTGGACGACCGATTGCTCAAGCCCTCCGGCGGTCCGCGCAAGGACTTCCTGTTCCGGTCGCTCGAGGCACTGAACGAGCAGCTCGACGGCAGGCTGATGGTGGTACACGGTGACCCCGAGACGGTGGTGCCGAAGGTGGCGAAGGCGATCGACGCCGACGAGGTCCACATCAGCGCTGATTACGGTCCGTACGGCCGGGAGCGGGACCAGCGCGTCGGCGAGAAGGTGACGCTGGTCGAGACCGGGTCGCCGTATGCCGTTGCGCCCGGACGGATCACCAAGAACGACGGTGAGCCGTACAAGGTGTTCACTCCCTATTCGCGTCAGTGGATGGAGCACGGGTGGCGCGGACCGGCCGATACGTCCGCGAAAACCGTGACGTGGATCGACCCCGACGACGTGAAAGGCGTGAAGAGGGCGAAAGTTCCGAGCGAGAAGGAGACCTCCGACGCCGATGCAGGGGAGAAGGCCGCACTGGCGCAGTGGAAAGACTTTCTCGACGACGTCTCGAAGTACGACGACGAACGCAACCGCCCCGACCTCGATTCGACGAGCCGGATGTCGGTGCATCTGAAGTACGGCACCATTCATCCGCGAACCATGCTGGCCGACCTGGGCAAGCTCCGCAACGAGGGTGCTGCCGCGTATCGGCGGCAGATCTGCTGGCGAGACTTCTACGCCGACATCCTGTTTCAGCGCCCCGACAGTGCGCGCGAGAACTACGTCAAGAAGTTCGACAAGATCGAACTGGACCTGGGCAAGCACGCCGATGAGCTGTTCGAGGCCTGGTGTAAGGGCGAAACCGGTTTCCCGATCGTCGATGCCGGTATGCGGCAATTGAACTCGGAGAAGTGGATGCACAACCGGGTGCGGATGATCGTTGCGTCGTTCCTCGTCAAGGACCTGCACCTGCCGTGGTGGCGAGGTGCCCGCTATTTCATGCAGCATCTCGTCGACGGGGATCTGGCCAACAACCAGCACGGTTGGCAGTGGACCGCGGGCACCGGTACCGACGCCTCGCCGTACTTTCGGGTGTTCAACCCGATCACCCAAGGTGAGAAATTCGATCCGACGGGCGATTACGTCCGGCGCTGGGTGCCGGAGCTACGCGGTGAGGAGGGAAAAGCCGTGCACACGTTGAAGTTCGGCCGACCCAAGGAGTACGTGGATCCGATCGTCGACCACAAGCACGAGCGTGAGGTTGCTATTGCTCGGTTCAAGGCGCTGTAACGGCTGCTATTTCCTGCGGGACAATCCGACCCCGACGAGGCAGATGACACCGCCGACGACGGCGAGAATGTGCGGTATCTCGCCGAGCAACAACCAGGCCAGAGTGATGGTGATCGGCGGCACCGCATACGTGGTGATGCCGAGCTTGCCTGCGTTCATTCTCGTCAACGCGTAGGCCCAGGTGCTGAACGCCAGCGCGGTGGGAACCAGGCCGAGGTAGACCAATCCGCCGGTGGCTCCGGCCGAGGCGGTGGACAGGTCGTCGAGCAGAGCAGGCGCGAACGGGAGTGTGCAGACCGCGCCGATGGTGCAGGCCATCCAGGTGACCTGCAGGCCGGGGACCGTGCGCAGTACCGGCTTCTGGCTGAGTACTCCGATCGCATAGGTCACTGCGGATACGAGACACAGTGCGATGCCGAGGAAGTCGGCGTCCGTCCTGGTGGTCGAGGTGGTGGTGACGGCGGTGACGACGCCGACCATGACAGCACCGGCGAACGCGATACCGGCACCGATCACCAACCACTTCGGAAAGCCCTCGCCCAGAAGCAGACCGGCGAACAGGGCCACCAGGATAGGGCCGATCTGAATGATCATCGACGTCGTTCCGGCGTCTACACGTTGCTCGGCGGCGTTGAGGGCGACGTTGTAAACGCCGAACCAGAACACGCCGACGCTGGCGATCTGTAACCACTGCGTGCGGTTCGGCTTGACCCACTGTCTCCTGATCAACACGATCACGCCGAGTGCGCACGATCCGATGAGGTGCCGGCCCAGAGCGAGTGGGCCGGCACCGAACGATTCACCGACGCCGCGGATGGCGACGAAGGCCGAGGCCCACGAGATCACCGTGACGGTGACCGCACCGAGGGCGAGCCAGTCGACGGCGGGGCGGGTGTCGAGATCTGTCATGCCGAGGACGCTATCGTGCGGGAGTGCCCCATGGCGCGCGGGTTTCGGCCATGGTTGCGCCTGTTTCCGCCTATCTGCCGAGTAGCTTCTCCAGTGCATCGAGGACCGCGGGATCCTCGATGGTCGACGGGACCCCGTACTGCTCACCGGCGACGATCTGTCGCATCGTCTTTCGGAGTATCTTGCCCGAGCGGGTTTTCGGCAGAGCTCCGACGATCGTCACATCGCGGAACGTCGCCAGTGCACCGATTTGATCGCGGACCATGGCCACCAGTTCGGTACGCAATTGCTCCTCGGAGATGTTCTCGCCTGCCTTGAGAACCACGTATCCGCTGGGACGCTGGCCTTTGAGGTCGTCGTGAATACCGATGACGGCGCACTCGGCGACGGCGGGATGGCCCGCGAGCACCGCCTCCATCGACCCGGTGGACAGGCGGTGGCCGGCGACATTGATGACGTCGTCGCTGCGGCCGAGTACGTAGACGTAACCGTCGGCGTCGATGTAACCGGAGTCGCCGGTGAGGTAGTAACCGGGGAACGTGTCGAGATACGAACGCTGGAAACGTGATTCGTCGTTCCACAGCCCGACCAGTGCACCGGGTGGCAGTGGCAGCTGCACGACGATGTTGCCCTCCGAGCCTGCGTCCACGGGATTGCCGGACGCGTCGAGGATACCGACCTGGAATCCCGGTACCGGTACGGTCGGCGATCCGGGTTTGATCGGAAGTGGTTCCAGGCCGCGAAGATTGGCGCAGATGGCCCACCCGGTCTCGGTCTGCCACCAATGGTCGACGACGGGTCGATCGAGGGTGCGTGAAATCCACTCGTACGTATCGGGATCGAGGCGTTCACCGGCGACGAACAGTGTCTCCAGTGAGGAGGTGTCGTACTTCTCGAGCTCGGCGGCGTGCGGATCGACCTTGCGAATGGCGCGTAGCGCGGTCGGTGCGGTGAACAGGGCCCGCACACCGTGGTCCTGAATCACCCGCCAGAACGCGCCTGCATCGGGAGTCCCGACAGGCTTGCCCTCGTAGAGAACCGTTGTGGCACCGGCAAACAGCGGGCCGTAGACGATGTACGAGTGTCCCACCACCCAGCCGACATCGGAGGCCGTCCACATCACCTGACCGGCATCCACGTCGTAGATGTTGCGCATCGACCACGTCAACGCGACGGCATGACCGCCGTTGTCGCGCACCACGCCCTTGGGCTTCCCCGTCGTACCCGACGTGTAGAGGATGTACAGCGGATCCGTCGCCGCCATCGAAACCGGTTGTGCGGCGGATGCGTCGGCGATGAGGGTGTCCCAATCCAGCCACTCGTGATCGCCGGGAATGCCCTCTCGTGCTTTCACGATCACGGCCGGTGTGTTCGCCGTCGTGATCGTCAGGGCGCGCTGCACCAACGGCAGATATTCGATAACGCGACCCGGCTCGAACCCACCGCTCGCGGTGATCAGCAGTACCGGCTCGGCGTCGTCGATGCGGGCCGCGAGTTCTTTGGCGGCGAATCCGCCGAACACCACCGAGTGCACTGCGCCGAGTCGCGCACACGCGAGCATCGCGATGACGGCCTCGGGAATCATCGGCAGATAGATGACCACGCGGTCGCCCGGTCCGACGCCCTGTGCGCGCAGTACCCCGGCGAATCGAGCGACCTGATCGAGTAGTTCGGCATACGTGTAGCTGCGCGTGAGTCCGAGCATCGCAGAGTCGTAGATCAACGCGGTCCGGTCACCGTGCCCGGCGTCGACGTGCCGGTCCAGAGCGTTGACGCAGGTGTTCAGGCGGGCTCCGGGAAACCAGCGCGAACCGTCGAACGCCGTGGTGGGAGGGGTGTCCCAGTCGACTCCCGACGCGGCCGCCAGCCAGAAGTCCTCGCGGTTCTCGATGCTGCTGTCGAACGCCTGCCGATACTCGCCACTCATGTCTGCGAGCGTAGTTCGAGGTGGGGTGGTCCGGGCCGGGTTGCGCACTACCGGCGACGACCGGCGGAATCCCGTCGACCGGCGGTCGGAATGTGCAACGGTGCCCACACGCCGTCAAGATTCACGGCCGGGGCGTCAAGATTGCGTCAACACCCCTGTTCGACGCCACCGCCCGGCGCAAGGCTTCTTCTCATGACTCTTGTGGACATTCTTCCGTCTCTCGGTGCCGCCTACGTGTCGCGGTGCGATCCAGCGCTCTGGCCGGCGAACACTCACTGTGTGTGCGGCCGCATCACCGTCGACGGCGTCGCGCTCGAGGATGTGGCCGATGCCGAGGGCACTCCGGTGCAGTGGGGTCGGATTCTGATCACTCGCGTGCGGTCGGTCATTGCAGGCGAGGTGGGCGTCGATGCGGAGTTCGGTGATCTGCTGCAGGCAGTAGTGGTCAACCGGCACTCGGTGGGTCCGGTGGTCAAGGTCGACGTGCACGGTCCGGGGCGCAGTTGCGTCAGTCCGGTCGAGTTGCCAGCCGACCTGCGTGCGGGCGACGTAGTAGCGCTCGTGACCTCGCACGTGCACGGCGGAGCCTGCGGTCGTTCCGCAGGCTCCACTCCGGTCTCGTAGCAGGGGTCGAGTTTCCACTCACAAGGCGACTCCGAGAGTGCGGTAGCGGCCGAGTCGCGCACTCGTCCGAGCTGCCGCTTCGAGGGTCGACAGCTCGCGTAGTTCGCGGACAATGGCATCGGCGATGCGACCGGAGAACGCGGCCGGTTCGTCGGCTGCATCGGGGAGTTCGGGAACGATGGCGTCGACGATGCCGTCTCGCAGCAGGTCGATTGACCTGATGCCCTGAGCCTCGGCCATGTCCGGTGCATGGGCGGTGTCGCGGTGCACGATTGCGCTGGCTCCCTCGGGTGGAAGCGGTGCGAGCCAGGCATTCTGGGCACACAGGACGCGGTCCGCGGGCAGCAGTGCGAGTGCTCCGCCGCCGGTGCCCTGGCCCAGTAGTACCGACACCGTCGGGGTGTTCACGGTGACCAGGTCGGAGATCGACCGCGCGATCTCGGGAGCGAGACCACCCTCCTCGGCTTCTTTGGACAGCGCTGCGCCGAATGTGTCGATGACGAGCACCAGAGGTAGCCGGAGTTCCTCGGCCAGGCGCATGCCGCGGCGAGCTTCTCGTAGTGCTGCCGGGCCCATTGTTGCCGTGGCGGTGCTGCTGCTTCGGTCGTTGCCGAACAGCACGCAGGAGACACCGCGAATGCGGCACAGGGACAACAGGATCGAGGTGTCGGCCTCGCCCTGGCCGGTGCCGCTGAGCGGAACATGCTCGGCCGCAGCATGTTCGATGATCTGCCGAATCCCCGGACGATCGGCGCGGCGCGACGACTGCACCGAGTGCCAGGCCGATTGCTCGGGAATACTCGTACGTCCGACTTCGGGAACGTCCGTCCACACGGATGCGTCGACGATCACCCGCAGCGTGCGGATCAGCAAGTGACGCAGTTGCTCGACCGGCACCACACCGTCGATGACACCGTGCTGGTACAGATTCTCGGCGGTCTGGACGCCATCGGGAAATGGCTTGTCGTACAGGGCCTGATACACCCGCGGGCCGAGGAACCCGATGAGGGCCTCGGGTTCGGCGACGGTGACGTGGGCCAGTGAACCCCAGGATGCGAAAACGCCTCCCGTCGTCGGATTGCGGAGATACACCACATACGGCAGGTGCGCCGCTTTGTGTGCGGTGACGGCCGAGGCGATCTTGACCATCTGCACGAAGGCCAACGTTCCCTCCTGCATGCGCGTGCCACCGGAGGTGGGGGAGGCAATGAGTGGCAGGCCCTCTGCAGTGGCGCGCTCGATTGCGGAGGTGATGCGCTCGGCCGCCGCGACTCCGATCGATCCGGCGAGAAACGCGAACTCGCAGGCGATGATCGCGACGCGTCGGCCGTCGATGGTGCCCTCGCCGGTCAACACCGATTCGTCGACGCCACTCTTCTCGCGGGCCTTGGCCAGGTCCCGCTGATAGGAGTCGTTGGGGTTAACGTTCACCGGGTCGGAGTCCCAGGACACGAACGATCCGCCGTCGAGAACGGAATCGAGAATCTCGGCGGCGGATGTCCGTGGGCTCATGGCGCGAACTCTATCGAGCGAATGCTTCCTTCCACGAGACGGTCTTGCCGATCCGAAGAATGGAGCGCTGATAGATCTTCGCTGCGCCCATCGCCAGGATCGCGGTGGTGATCACCATCAGGACTGCCGAACCGACGATCTGCACCGGCGAGGTCACGCCCGCGGCGATGCGCAGCGGCATCATGATCGCCGAGAACGGCGGGATCCAGCTCAATGTGTTGGCGAGAGTGCTCTCCGGATCGCTGACGGAATAGAAGGCCGCGAAGAACATGGCCATGATCAGGATCAGCAGTGGCATGGTCGTCGAGTTCACGTCCTCCTGCCGCGAGACCATGGATCCGCCCGCTGCGTACAGCACCGCGAAGAACGCGAAGCCGAGAATGAACCACGCGAGTGTGGCCGCGAAGACACTCACCGCGGCACCGGTGACGGTGAGTACGCCTGTGCCCAATCCTGCTCCCACACCGGCGATTCCGTACAGAGCGAGCTGCAGGATGCCGACCGCACCGATGCCCAGAATCTTGCCCCAGAGCAACTGCAGGGGGCGAACGGTGGAGAGCAGCAGTTCGACCACGCGCGAGGACTTTTCTTCGACGACGCCCATCGCGACGTACATGCCGAAGCCGATGATCTGTGCGTACAACAGGAACACGGCCGACAGGGCCAGGGCGGTCCGCTGACCGGCCTCGGGGTCGGGCGGATCGATCGCGTCGACGGTGACCGTGGCGGCACTCGTCGCTGCCCCGAGCTCGTTCTGGTCGACACCCTGTTGCGCCAGTGCAGCATTCGTGGCCTGCGTCGCGACACTGCCCTCGACGACGGCGCGCAACGTGCCGGTCAGATCGGACTCGGTGACGGCGGTGTATGCGCCTGCGTTGCCGTCCGGAACCAACGCCACGTCGAGATCCCCGGATTCGACGCCACTGCGCGCGGCCGCCGCGTCGGCAACGTCACGGACTTCGACGGGACTTCCGACGGCGTCGCCGGTCGCCTCCAATACAGCCGCGATCGACTGGTCCCCGGCGACGCCGATGACGTCGCGCTCTTCGTCACCGCTGCCGGAGAAGATCGAGAATGCGATGATGCCGCCGACGATGACGGCCAGGATGATCACGTTGCTGATGACGAAGCTCTTCTTCATCACCTGAACGGTGAACTCGCGCTTGGCGATCAGTGAGACCGCGCTGAAGGAATTCAGTTGTGAGCTCATGCCACTACCGCCTCTCGGAACAGGTCGCTCAGGGAAGGTTTCTGGATCGAGAATTCGTGGACCGGTCCGGTCGCGAGAGCGGCCCGCAGGACTTCTTGATCATCGGCTCCCGGTGCCAGCCCGAGAACGGTGACGCCGTCGCTGTGCCCGAGTGTGCTCACTCCGGCGATGCCCGACGCCCATCCGGGCGCAGCGTTCGGTGCGTGGACGTGCAGGTGCGAATCTCCTGATCCGCGTAGTTCGTCGACGGTACCGACGGCTTTCATCGAGCCGGCGGCGATGATGCCGACGCGGTCGCACAGGCGTTGCACCAGATCGAGTTGGTGGCTCGAGAACACCACCGGCACTCCGGCAGCGGCCTTTTCGCGGAGAACTTCGCTCATGACGTCGACGGCGATCGGGTCGAGGCCGGAGAACGGCTCGTCCAGCACGAGCACTGCGGGGTCGTGCACCAGCGCTGCTGCCAACTGCACGCGCTGCTGATTTCCCAGGCTCAATGCGTCGACGGTGTCGTTGACGCGCTCGTCGATGCCGAGGCGTTCGGTCCAGCGAATCACTGCGGCTTTGGCATCCTTCGACGAGAGGCCGTGCAGCTCGGCCATGTACGCCAGTTGCGGGCCGACCTTCATCTTCGGATACAGGCCTCGCTCCTCGGGCATGTAGCCGATAGTCCGGCGGACGTCGAGGTCGACGGGCTTGCCGCCCAACAGAACCTGGCCGGAATCTGCCGACAGCACTCCCAGCGCGATGCGCATCGTGGTGGTCTTGCCCGCGCCGTTGCTGCCGACGAAGCCGAACAGCTCGCCCGGCCGGACGTCGAAACTCAGGTTGTCCAAGGCGATCTTGTCGCCGTATCTCTTGGAGACGGAGTCGATCGTGAGGGTGCTCATGGTGCCCTTTCGGTCGTTACTGCTGTTCGAACTCTTCGGTGTCTTCTGGTTCGGGGTCAGGGGTTATCCACGCGAGAATGATTGCCGGGGTCGATATTCCGATCATCAAGGCTGCGAGAGTCCATCCGCCGCCGGCGTAGGCGAGACGGGGGAGGTCCGGAAAGGTCGTGGACAGGACGATCAGCGCGAAGGCCGCAGCCATGACCAACCCCTGCGTGACGGTGAGGCCGATGGATCGAGCTTCGTTGCGCTGCTGTACTTCCCATTCGTCCAGTGCTCCGACGGGTGCATCGCTGTGGCGGCCGGAGACCGTTTGTAGAGCGGTCCAGATCGGTATGAAGATGAGTGCGGCGGGAATCCAGGCGATTGCGGCCCACGAGAAGAACAGCGTCGAGATGCTTATGACGAGGAACGTCATGTCGGCAGCCATCACTGCGATGGCGAGAATGCGGCGTCGATGTTGCGTGCGCCATTTCGGAAGCCAGTGTCTCGTGTTGGCGTCGTTCTCGAGGAATCGCCGGGTGCGATAGGCCTGATAGCGGGTGAGGATGTCGGGTTGCGGGGTCATGGTCTCAGCCGTCCTCTGGGTCGTAGTCCGGAGTAGTCCACGCGAGAAGCATTGCGGGGGTGGCCCCTCCAGCGCTCAATGCGGTCAGCATCAGTGCGCCGCCGGAGATCCCGAAATTCGTTGCCCCGAAAATTGATCCGAGTAACAGGTACGCCGCGGCAGCGGTGCCCAACGCTTGAGTAACCGTCAGGCCGATGGATCGGGCTTCGTTGCGGAGCTGGACTTCGAGCTCGTCGAGCGCATCCACGGGGGCTTCGGCGCGCCGATTCGACACGATGCCGAGGACGATTGCCGCGAACGTGAACACGATGTAGCAGATCCCCCAGGATCCGATCGCCCAGTCGAACACCGGTTCCGAGAGTGCGAATCCCGCAGATGCCGCGAGCAGTACCAGAAGGAACGCAACGAAGGCTCGGCGTCGTTTCTGGGGTCGCAGTCCCGGTAGCCAATTCGCATAGGTCTTTTCGTTCTCCAGGAATACTCTCGTCCGGGCTTCCTGATATCTGCTGAAGATGCTGGGACCAGTGTTCATCGATCCTTTTCCTTTCGGAAGAGTTCGGCCGAGAGTGGTCCGAGTTCGGTGCGTGAGAACACCGCTTCGATCGGCAGATCGAAGACGTCGCAGATGCGCATCGCGAGGTCCAAGCTCGGGTAGTGGTCGCCTCGTTCGAGGGCTCCCACCGTCTGGGGATTCACTTCGACGAGTTCGGCCAGTTGCGCGCGGCTCATCTTTCGTTCTGCCCGCAGAACACCCACCCTGTTGTAGATCGGGAGCGCGGTACCGCGCTTGACGGGGCTCATGACAATGAAGTGTTGTATAAACCCAACGATGTGTCAACCGTTAATAACAAAACTGCTGATTTGTCTACGGTGTCTGCTGCTCCCGAGCGGAGGCGACGATGGCGCGCATCGTGGTCAGAAACTCATCGATCGTTGCCCGCTGCTCTGGCGTGAAGCGGGCGAGCTCGTCGACGGCCTGGCCGATGACGGGGCCGAAGAACGTTGTCCCGAGTTCCGACGCGTGCGCAGTCACGCGCAGCAGTACTCGCCTGCGGTCGGACGGGTCGGGTTCGCGTAACACCAGTTCACGCTTGGTCATTCGATCGATCAGGGCCGTGACCGACGCGGATTCCAGGCCCAGCTGGGTTCCTAGCCAACCGGGGGTAGCGCGCGTTCCGGCTCGGTCCGCGTCGAGGAGACAGATCAGCGCCCGGATGTCCGTCGGGTGGAGCGCATGTCTCTGCGCGAATTCTGCGCCCAGAAGATCGAGGTCGACCGTCAGCGCGCGTAGCTGATGGACGGTAGAGGCGGGCTCGGTCATGTGCTGATCCCTCGGGAGATGCTGGACGAGATGTCTCTCCATTGTCTACTATCTCGATCATCGAGAGAATAGGGGTACCAGTGACGCTCGACGGATTCTTCACCGCCTACGACCGGGTGCTGCAGAAGTGGCCGGTATTAGCCCAGGCCATCGACGTGAACACGGTGCACGGCTCCACACGAATCAACGCCTGCGGACCCGTCGACGGTCCGGCGCTGGTGCTGCTCCCTGGGGCGGGTGCCACGTCCACCGTGTGGTTCGCCAACGTCGAGGCGCTCTCGCAGCGATATCGGGTGTACGCGGTCGACCTCATGGGCGGCGTCGGCCGCAGTGTTCCCGGTGAGCAGTCCGTCGACTCCGTGGACGAGCTGCTGAACTGGGTGACGGCGGTGCTGGATGAACTGGGCCTTCGAGCTGTGGCACTGTGCGGCCATTCCTACGGCGCGATGATCGCTCTGGCGTACACCTTGCGCAACGAGAGCCGCGTCGATGCGCTGACGCTACTCGATCCCAACGCATGCTTCGGCTCCATGAGCCCGCGCTACCTGCTGCACGCCCTACCGATACTGCTGTCTCCCAACGAGAAACGGCAGCGTGCTTTCGTCCGATGGGAAACCGATGACGCGCAGTTGGATTCGGATTGGCTCGACACTCTCGCTCTGGGGGCCGCGCACGCCCCGACCACAAAAACCATTGTTCCGAAACGGCCGAAACCTGCTGCGTTCGCGAACTTCGGTGTAGCGACAACCGTGGTACTGGCAGGGAATGGCAAGGTGCACAATGCCGCTCGGATCGAATCGGCGGTCCGAACCGCCCTGCCTGCAGCGCGGACCGTGATACTCGACGGAGCCACGCATCACACGTTGCCGATGCTTCCCGCCGCCGAGGTGAACGAAATTCTTCTCAGTTGACGAAAATCGGGTGCAGCTAGCCGCGCTCAGCTGCACCCGATTCAGCGCGACCTACTTCTCGCTCAGCTGCCCATCGTTCATCGTCCAGTGACGAGTGCTGCGAACGGTGTCGAGCATGCGGCGATCGTGCGTCACCAGCAGCAGGGTGCCCTCGAAGTTTTCCATCGCGCGTTCGAGTTGTTCGATGGCGGGCAGGTCGAGGTGGTTGGTGGGCTCGTCCAGCACCAGCAGGTTCACGCCGCGGGCCTGTAGCAATGCGAGTGCGGCACGGGTTCGTTCACCCGGCGACAAGGACGACGCCGGCCGCAGTGCGTCGTCGCCGCGCAGCCCGAACTTGGCCAACAGTGTGCGGACCTCGGCGTCGGGCCACTCGGGAACTGCTGCACTCAAGGCGTCGGACACTGTTCCGTCACCGACGAAATATGCTCGCGCCTGATCGATTTCACCGATTGCCACACCCGAACCCAATGATGCCGAGCCCTCGTCCGGTTCCAGCCGGCGCAGCAGTACCGAGAGCAACGTCGTCTTGCCGGAGCCGTTGGGTCCGGTAATGAGGATGCGATCACCCCAGTCGATCTGGGTCGTGACCGGTCCGAACGTGAATCCGGAGCGCCGCACGACGGCCCCGCCCAACACCGAGACGACGGTGCCGCTGCGGGGAGCGGCCGCAATCTCCATCCGCAGCTCCCATTCCTTGCGGGGCTCCTCGACCACCTCGAGTCGCTCGATGCGCCGCTGCGTCTGACGGGCTTTCGCAGCCTGCTTCTCTGTCGACTCGGCGCGGGTCTTGCGGGCGATCTTGTCGTTGTCGGTGGCCTTGCGTCGCGCATTGCGCACCCCCGACTCCATCCAGTTCCGCTGCATCTGCGCGCGAGACTCCAACGCCGACTTGGTGTCTGCGAACTCGTCGTACTTCTCCCGGGCATGCTGGCGCGCAATCTCGCGCTCTGCCAGATACGACTGGTAGCTGCCGTCGTACACGTCGATGCGGCGCTGCGCTCGATCGAGCTCGACGACGCCGGTCACCGTCCGCGCCAGAAACTCACGATCGTGACTGACGACGACGATCGCCGCTCGAGTGGCGACGACGAACTGCTCGAGCTGTTCGAGACCGGCGAGATCGAGGTCGTTGGTGGGCTCGTCGAGCAGGAGAATGTCGTAACGCGCGAGGAGAATCGCGGCGAGCCCGGCTCGGGCGGCCTGCCCGCCCGATAGATCCGTCATGAATGCGCCGCCGTCGACATCGAGGCCCAGATCCGCGAGTACCTTCGCCGTCCGCTCCGCCAGGTCGGCACCGCCGAGCGCCAGCCACTTCTCGAGCGCAGGGGTGTAGAGGTCCTCGTCGGCAGGAGCGGAGCCTGCGGAGTGACCGGGGTCGCTGCCACCCAACGCCTCGGCGGCTGCGTTCATGGAAGCTTCGGCCGAAGTGACCCCGGTCCGCCGGCCGAGGAAATCCAACACCGTCTCCCCGGCAATGCGCTCGGGCTCCTGCGCCAGATACCCGACGGTTGCGTCGGGCGGGCTGGTGTAGATCTCGCCCTCGTGATCGGCCGTTCCCACGCCCGCCAGCAGCGTCAACAGCGTCGATTTACCGGCACCGTTCGCACCGACCAACCCGATCACATCACCCTCGGTCACCGTCAGATCGAGGCCGGAGAACAGGGTTCGATCGCCGTGAAAGGCGGCCAGATCGTCGGTGCGGAGCGTGGCAGTCACCGGACCAGTATCCCCGGGACCGGGAACAGATTCACAGCGCCGTCCGTTAGCATTCGTATGACGTATTCAGCCGAGACCAGTACTGTCCCGACCATCGTGCTCAACGACGGCACGTCGATTCCCCAGCTCGGGTTCGGTGTGTGGCAGGTTCCCGACGACGGTGCCCAGGCCGCCGTGTCCGAGGCGCTGAAGGTCGGATACCGCAGCATCGATACCGCCAAGGTGTACGAGAACGAGGCCGGCACCGGCAAGGCCATCGCGGAGTCCGGCATCGCGCGCGACGAACTGTTCGTCACCACCAAGCTGTGGAACGACGATCAGGGCTACGACTCCACCTTGAAGGCCTTCGACGCCAGCATGGATCGTCTGGGCCTCGAGTACCTCGACCTGTACCTCATTCACTGGCAGCAGCTCGATCGCGACAAGTACATCGACACGTTCAAGGCGTTCCAGAAGCTGAAGTCGGACGGCCGCATCGGTTCGATCGGCGTCTCCAACTTCACCATCCCCACGCTCGAGAAGCTGATGGACGCCGTCGGTGAGGTCCCGTCGGTCAATCAGATCGAGCTGCATCCGCGCTTCATCCAGGAAGAACTGCGCGCTTTCCATACCTCGAAGGGCATCGCTACCGAGGCGTGGAGTCCGCTGGGCTCCGGCACCGTGCTGGACGACCCGGCCTTCGCGCCCATCGCCGAGGCACATGGCGTCACCCCGGCGCAGGTGATTCTGCGCTGGCACATCCAGCTCGGCAATGTCGTGATCCCCAAGTCGGTCACCCCGGAGCGGATCGCGAGCAACTTCGACGTGTTCGGCTTCGAGCTGAGCAACGACGAGATTCAGCAGATCAACGCTCTGGACACCGCCGACGGCCGCACCGGCCCGGACCCGGACAAGTTCAGCAGCTGACCCGCCATGTGAGTGGAACTTCGTAGTGGACTACGAAGTCCCACTCACATGGGGGCCTAGTCTGTACCCATGTCGGAACCGCTCGCAGGCAAGACCGTTGCCCTCACCGCCGAGCGGCGTGCAGACGAATTGGCCACCATGCTCGAACGCCGCGGCGCGAACATCGTTCACGCCGCGGCGATTCACGTTCTGCCCCTGATCGACGACTCGGAGCTGAAGTCGGCTACCGAAGGCATCGTCGATCGTCCCCCGCAGATCGTGGTGATCAGCACCGGTATCGGCTTCCGTGGCTGGCTCGACGCGGCGGCCGAATGGGGTGTGCGCGACGACCTCCTGGCAGCGCTCGGGCACACGCGAATCATTGCGCGTGGCCCCAAAGCGCGTGGTGCGATCCGGGGTGCCGGGCTGCGTGATGAATGGTCGCCCGCCACCGAAGCATCGCAGGAAGTCGCCGATCATCTTGCTGCCCAGGGTGTTTCGGGTGCCGACATCGCCGTGCAACTGCACGGCGTCATCACCGAATGGGAACCGACGATTCATCTGAGCGATGCTCTGAGCGACCTCGGCGCGCATGTGCGACCGATCCCGGTGTACCGCTGGATCCGCCCCGTCGATCAGGCCCCGCTCATCGACTTGTTGGCACAGATCATCGAGCATCGAGTGGACGCAGTGACGTTCACGAGCGCTCCCGCCGTCGCCTCCCTGCTGTCGACGGCCAAGGACAACGGCATGCTCGACGCCTTCCTCGCCGCACTTCGAGGCCCCGTCGCCGCGATCTGCGTGGGGCCGGTGACGTCGGCCCCGTTGGATGCGTTGGGCGTTCCGACGTCGATGCCGGGCCGTGCGCGTCTCGGTTCCCTGGCCAAGTTCGTCGTCGAGCAGCTGGGTTAACCCAGAGTCTCGAGCAACTCCGTCACCGCTGCTCGCCCGGCCCGGTTCGCCCCGATCGTGCTCGCGGACGGGCCGTACCCCAGCAGGTGGACGCGATGGTTCGCGGCGACCCGGGTGGTCAGCCTGCCGTCCATGACGATTCCGCCGCCGTGCCCGCGCAGTCGCAGTGGGGCAAGGTGATCGAGGGCGCTGCGAAATCCGGTGGCCCACAGGATCACGTCGGCGTGCTGGGTCGAACCGTCCTCCCAGACAACGGAATCGGCGGTGATCGAGGAGAACATCGGCTTGCGTTCGAGAGCGCCACGTTCGCGTGCGGCAGCCAGCGACGGGGTGAGCAACAGGCCGGTCACCGAGACGACCGAGCCCGGTGGCAGGCCCGCTCGCACCCGCTCCTCGACCATGGCGACGGCTTTGCGTCCGGCGTCGTGGTCGAATTGGCTGTCCCGGAACACCGGTGGTCGACGCGTCACCCATGTTGTGGTGGTGACCTGCGAGATCTCGTCGAGTAGCTGCACGGCCGAGATTCCGCCGCCGACCACGACGACGTGTTTGCCGACGAACTCGTCCGCGGTTCGGTAGTCCTTGGTGTGCAGTTGTCTACCGGTGAAGGACTCGGCTCCGTCGTAGTGCGGAACGAACGGCTTCTCCCACGTTCCGGTCGCATTGATGAGGCCCTCGGCCATGACGACCGTGTCGCCGGCCTCGACCCGAAAGAGTGGTTCGCGGTCGCACACGACGGTCACCGTGACGGGGCGTCGGACATTCAGTTCGAACCGTTCCTCGTACGCGCGGTAGTAGCGGGGAACCGCGTCGGCTGCCGCGATGGATTCGGGTGGCTCGTCTCCCAGCGTGTCGGCGAACGGCATCCCGGGCAGATCGTGCACTCCGTTGACGGTGCTGAGCGTCAGCGACGGCCACCGGAACTGCCAGGCACCGCCGGGTCCGGGGGAGCGGTCGAGCATGACGAAGCCCGCACCTGCGGCAAGTCCGGCCCGCCGGAGGTGGTAGCCGGCCGAGAGCCCGGCCTGGCCGGCACCGATGACAGCAACCCGAGTGTCGATCACGAGTATCAGTAGATCAGGCCCCGCCCTGTGACCGCCGCTACCAGCCGGTAACCTGCTCGGCGTGATCGGACACACTCGTGACGGCGATGTCGTCATCCTGGAATTGCAGCGACCGGACAAGCGCAATGCGCTGAGCACGGATCTCTGTGTCGCGCTACGACGCGAAGTCGAGCAGGCGGATGCCGACGGCGCGCGGGTCGTGGTGATCACCGGGCAGGGCAGCAGCTTCTGCGCCGGTGCCGACCTGACCGGAGATGCGTTTCCCGACGCGTTCGGCGAGACGCTGGAAGGCATGCTCAACGCAATCGAGCGAGTGTCCGTTCCCGTCGTGGCGGCGATCAACGGGCCTGCCGTCGGAGCGGGGACGCAACTGGCCATTGCCTGCGACCTGCGGGTGGTCGCACCCGAGGCATTCTTCGAGATTCCCTCCACGCGTCTCGGAATCGCAGTGAGCAACTGGACGATCAAGCGGCTGGCGGCATTGGCCGGCGGCGGCGTGGCGCGCACGATCCTGCTCGGCGGCGAACGGGTGCACGCCGATCAGGCGTATACATGCGGTCTGGCCAACAAGCTCGGCGATCGCGATGTTGCCGTGCAGTGGGCGCACTCGATCACTGCCCTTGCACCCCTGGCGCTGCGACACCTCAAGCTGGTGTTCAACGACGACGGCGCGCACGACGATCCGACGCCCGCACAGCGCGCGGCATTCGAGGCCGCGTGGAGCAGTGCGGACATGAAGGAAGCGCGCCGCGCGCGAGCCGAGAAGCGCGCACCGAAATTTGTGGGCAAGTGATCAACGGAGCGCCCGACGCGGGCGACACGGCCTGGTTGCTGGCGAGCACCGCGCTGGTCTTGCTGATGACGCCGGGCCTGGCCTTCTTCTACGGCGGCATGGTGCGCTCGAAGAGCGTGCTGAACATGATGATGATGAGCCTGTCGGCCATCGCCGTCGTGTGGTTGCTGTGGTTGGTGTTCGGGTTCTCGATAGTGTTCGGCGACAACGTGATCGGCGGCTGGGTCGGAAACCCGTTGCAGTACGCCGGTTTCGAGGGTTTGCTCGGCGGCGTGTACACCTCGGCGGCGGGCACGGTGTCGATTCCGTTGGTGGGAACCGTCCCGGCGTTGGTGTTCGCAGCGTTCCAGGCAGGATTTGCCATGGTGACGGTCGCGCTGATCTCCGGTGCCGTCGCAGACCGGATGCGTTTCGTGCCGTGGGTGCTGTTCGCGGCCCTGTGGTCCACGCTGGTGTATTTCCCTGTGGCGCACTGGGTTTTCTCGCTCGACGGGCTCACCAGTGAGTTCGGCGGGTGGATCACCAACAGGCTCGGCGCGATCGACTTCGCCGGTGGCACGGCCGTGGAGATCAACGCGGGTGTGGCCGGGCTGGTGCTGGCCCTCGTGGTCGGCAAGCGGAGCGGGTGGCCGCGAGATCCCATGCGTCCGCACAATCTTCCGGCCGTCATGCTCGGAGCCGGACTGCTCTGGTTCGGCTGGTTCGGTTTTAACGCGGGCTCGTCGTTGGCGGCCGACGGCGTCGCCGCAGTGGCGCTGGTGAACACGATGGGCGCGGGCGCGCTGTCGATGGCGGCGTGGCTCGTCGTAGAGAAATGGAGGGATGGGCACGCGACGTCGTTCGGCGCGGCGTCCGGAGTGGTGGCCGGACTCGTCGCGATCACGCCGTCGTGTACTGCCGTCACACCGATCGGTGCAGCCGCGATCGGCATCGTCTCGGGCGCGTTGTGCGCGTTGGCGATCGGCCTCAAATATCGCTTCGGCTACGACGATTCACTCGACGTCGTCGGTGTGCATCTCGTCGGCGGTGTCGTCGGAACGCTGATGATCGGACTCGTCGCCAGTGCGCAGATGCCGGCGGGCAAGGACGGTTTGTTGTACGGCGGCGGTCTGCATCAACTCTGGGTGCAAGCCATCGCCGTCGTGGCGGTGTTCGCGTACACGGCAGTCGTCACCACCGCTATCGCGTTCGCAATCAAGGCCGTCATGGGCGTGCGCGCCGACGCGCAGCACGAGGCCGACGGCCTGGACGAGCACGAGCACGCCGAGTCCGCCTACGACTTCGGAGTGGGCCACGGAGGCAGCAACAAGCCTGGTCTTTTCGGTAAGTAGGGGCAAACCCTGCGCGTCCTTTACGAACCGATCGGTCGCTGAAAGTCGTTCTGTCCCTTTCGCGTTGATGCGATCGATCGTTGTTCGGTTCGACCCCTCTCGTTCATCTTCGGTTCGCTCTTCACGCTCGTTGTGCCCATAGCTTTTCGCTGCTCGGTATCGAGAGATGGACACGACGAAAGACTGAGGAACATGAAGCTGACTCGATTCGCGGCAACGTCCGCATTGGTCATTGCAGCGATGACGACCGCCATGGGCACCGCCTATGCGGATCCGGCACCGGCTCCCGCCGCTGCCGTCGGGTGGAACGTCACCCAGGCCGGCAACCAGGTCCTCGTCGACACGACGGCCGGCACCCTGAGCAACGAAGACAACCACCTGGTCGTCCGTGACGCCAACGGCGCACTCGTCGACTCCGTACCGCTCGCCATCGCCGCCGACGGATTCTCGCACCCCGTCGCTGCCGACATCGACGGCAACCACGCCACTCTGACCGCTGATGTCTCGCCTGCCGCGGCAACCCCGGTCTCCACCTCCCTCCCCGGCCTGCAGCAGGTCGACCTGCCCGCCGCAGTCGCAGGCGTCAAGGACAACCTCAGCCTCACCGCCTCCGTCGGTGGATTCCTCGGTGCTGCAACCGGAATCGTCGGCGGATGCATCCTCGGAATCATCACCGGAGTCGTCGTGACCGCACCGGTCGCGACTCTTCTCGGAGCAGGCCCCATCGGCGGCTGCGTCATCGGCGCAATCGCCCTCGGTGCCATCGGATCGCTCGCCGGCACCTCCGCCGGTGGCCTCGGCGCAGTCATCGGTAACGCCGGACAGTTCATCCAGCTGCTCAACGCTCCTCCCGCAGTGAAGAAGTAACACCGCCTCGACAACAGAACTGTGGCCCGCATCGGATATCCGGTGCGGGCCACAGTCGTCGAAAGGTCTAGCGAGCCAGGGCGAGATCTCCCACGTGAGCTCGCCGAGCTGCCGTCACGAGTTCGACGATGGCGTCCGCCACCTCGTGTGCTCGTTCGAGAATCACCATGTGTCCGGCCTGCGCGATACGTACCAACCGTGCGTCGGGCAGGTGGGATGCAAGGGTTTCCGAGTGTCGCATCGGCGTCATCAGGTCGTCCGAACCGCACAGCACCAGCGTGGGAATCGAGGCCAGCGCGGCCAGACCGGCCACCTCGTCGAGTCCGCGGAACGCGCCGAGGAAGCCGGCCATCGTCACGATGGACGTGTCGCCGAGCATCGCCGTCGCCAGAGTGACCACCCGCGGGCTGACTTTGTGGGAGCCGCATCCCGCCGTCCTGACGATGGGCGCGCACACCCCGCGACTGAGCCTCTTGGCACCCGACATCAATCGAGGGGCCCGTCGAACAGCTGCCTGAAACGCCGACACGGCCGGATGCGCGAGGCAGCGACCGAGCCCGTCGTCGGTGATCCCGCCTGCGGACGTCGCGATCAACCCGACCCCGACGAGGCGCGAGCCGACGGCATCCGGGTACTGACGCGCGTAGGAGAGCGCCGTCATGCCGCCCATCGAGTGTCCGATCAGAACGAACGGCCCGACCGGGACGACGGCGCGAATCACGTCGGCCAGGTCCTCGCCGAGCTGATCGATGGTGCAGCTGTCGGGCGTTGCGGCACCGGATTCGCCGTGGCCGCGGTGGTCGTACAGAACGATTCGCGTGTTCTCGCCCCAGACATCCTCGACGTGGGTGCGCAGCTCGGTCCACGACTGCATCCGCAGGCAGTGTCCATGGACGAACACCACGGTCAGAGCCGCATCGGGCCGTCCGAACTCGCGCACTGCGAGCGTGGTGCCGTCCCCTGCGGCGACGGTGCTCCGGCGACCGACCAGGTGGTTCTGCTCACTGGTAATCATGTGCGCTCCGCGGTGTCAGGGTCACGTGACGCGACGTGGATGTTGTCCGGTACGTCGCTCGTACGACACGCCGTGTTACCTGAGTCACATTCTTCTCGATTGTGGTACCCGATCCGACCAAGCCGAACGGTCGGCTGCCTCGAAGTACTGGTGAGCGTTCAGGTGAGGGCGCGCGTTGCCAAGAAGGAGATCGGCCATGAGCACTTCCATGGACACGCTCGAAGACGTCGTACCGCGGGCCGTCGCGGGTGACCGCGCCGCACTCGAACGCGTACTGGTGTTGATCCAGCCTCCGATTCGCCGCTACTGCGCCTCTCGGATCGGCAATCTCGATGTCGCGGCCGACGACGTGGTGCAGGACGTCTGCCTCGCTCTGGTCACCGCGATACCCAAGTACCGCGACATGGGCAAACCGTTCATGGCCTTCGTCTACGGAATCGCTGCTCACAAACTGGCCGATGCCGGCCGACGATCGGCTCTGCGGCAGACGTTCTCGACGGCCGAGCTGCCCGAGGAAGTGTCGGGTGAAGACGGTCCCGAGCAGGTCGCGCTCGGCGACGAACTCCGCTCCCATGCGCAGGCCCTGATGAACACCCTGCCCCCGAAGTACAGCAAGATCATCCTGATGCGAGTGGTGTGGGGCCTGACCGCACCGCAGACCGGCGAAGCTCTGGGAATGACGGCCGGTGCAGTGCGGGTCGCCCAGCACCGGGCGATGAACATGCTGCGCGCCGAACTGTCGAACTTCTCGCTACTGGCGGCCCGCACAGCTGCCTGACACCGCCCGGTGGATGGGTGTCCGAGACGTATGTCCGAATCGCCGGTTCGATTAACACCAGCTACATCGGCTCAAGACACGTCGGAAACGTGGCGGTTCTACGTTACTGAGCCATGACCGCCGTACAGCCAGCGCCGACAGACACCGCGCTGAACGAGACGCTCGAGGACTACACGCTGCGCTTCGCGCCGCGTAGCTACCGTAAATGGGGAACCGGTGTTGTCGCGACGTCCGCGCTCGGCGGCATCGCGTATCTCGCGGATTTCGCCATCGGTGCCAATATCGGAATCTCGTACGGAACCGGCAATGCACTGTGGGGCATCCTGGTGTTCGCCGTCGTCATCTTCCTGACCGGCCTTCCGCTTGCCTACTATGCGGCCCGTTACAACATAGACCTCGACTTGATCACGCGTGGAAGCGGTTTCGGCTACTACGGATCGGTCGTCACCAACGTCATCTTCGCGACGTTCACGTTCATCTTCTTCGCGCTCGAAGGTTCGATCATGGCGCAGGGACTCGAACTCGGGCTGAGCATCCCGTTGCCGATCGGGTACGCGGTCTCGACGATCATGGTGATCCCACTGGTCATCTACGGCATGAAAGCCCTTGCCAAACTTCAGGTCTGGACCACCCCGCTGTGGCTCGTCCTGATGGTGTTGCCGTTCGTGTACCTGGTGATCAGCAATCCCGACTCGGTGGGCGAGTTCTTCGCCTACGGCGGTCAGGACGGGGCCGACGGCAAGGGCGTCAACGTCGGATCGGTGATGCTCGCCGCAGGCGTGTGTCTCTCGCTCATCGCGCAGATCGCCGAGCAGATCGACTACCTGCGATTCATGCCGCCCAAGACTCCCGAGAATTCCCGACGCTGGTGGACTGCAGTGCTTCTCGCCGGCCCCGGCTGGGTCATCTTCGGTGCCCTCAAGCAGGTCGTCGGCCTCTTCCTCGCCGTGTACCTGATCGCCAACGTCGTCGACGGATCCAGCATTGCCAACGAGCCGGTACACCAGTTCCTGGAGATCTACGAGAACTTCATGCCGGGCTGGCTCGCGATGACCCTCGCGGTGATCCTGGTCGTCATCAGCCAGATCAAGATCAACGTGACCAACGCATATTCCGGATCGCTGGCGTGGACGAACTCCTACACTCGCCTCACCAAGACGTACCCGGGCCGCATGGTGTTCGTGCTGTTCAACCTTGCCATCGCGCTGATCCTGATGGAAGCCAACATGTTCGACTTCCTCAACAGCATCCTCGGCTTCTACGCCAACTGCGGTATCGCGTGGATCGCGGTGGTGGCGTCGGACATCGTGTTCAACAAGTACATCCTGAAGCTCTCGCCCAAGGTGCCCGAGTTCCGACGCGGCATGCTGTACAACATCAACCCGGTGGGCTTCGGATCGATGGCGGTGTCGGCGATCCTGTCGATTCTGGTGTTCTTCGGGGCATTCGGGTCTGCGATCAAACCGTATTCGCCCATCGTGGCTCTCGTTCTCGCACTGGTGCTTCCGCCGATCCTGGCGGTTGCGACCAAGGGCAAGTACTACCTTCGACGCACCGATGACGGCATCGATCTGCCGATGTTCGACGAGCACGGCAACCCGTCCGACGAGCTCGTGATGTGCCACATCAGCGGCATGGAATTCGAGCGACCCGACATGATCGCGTCCAACGTGCCGGGGCCCAACGGGGAGAAGCAGTACATCAGTTCACTGTCACTGAGCACCGACAAGACGGGGGAGCACATTCTCCCGCCGCAGTGAGTGCGGCTGCGCCGCAGTGGTGTGGTTACGTGCCGCCTGGGGCACCTAACCACACCACTGCCGCAGGCACTCAGATGGTGCGCGTCAACCGATCGGCGAGCAACTTCGAGAACTTCGCCGGATCCTTCAGCTCGGTTCCCTCGGCGAGAAGTGCGGTCGCATAGAGCAATTCGGCGGTCTCGGCGAGGTGCGGATCGTCGCTGCGATCCTCGCGGGCCTTCTTCAGTCCCGTCACCAGGTCGTGGTTCGGGTTGAGTTCGAGGATGCGCTTGGAGGTCGGTACGAACTGGCCCGAGGCCTTGTACATCTTCTCGAGCTGCGGGGAGAAGCTGAACTCGTCGCCGACGACGCAGGCCGGTGACGTCGTCAGGCGCGTCGACAGACGTACCTCCTTGACGTCCTCGCCGAGGGTGTCGGTCAGCCAGGTGAGCAGGTCGGCGAATTCCTTGTCCTGCTCCTCGCGCTTGGCCTCGGACTCCTTCTTCTCCTCTTCGGTGTCGAGGTCCACCTCGCCCTTGGCGATGGACTGGAACGACTTTCCGTCGAAGTCGGTGACGTTGCCGACCCACACCTCGTCGACCGAGTCGGTGAGCAGCAGCACCTCGAGACCGCGCGCCTTGAACGCCTCCATGTGCGGCGAGCTCTCGATCTGCTGACGCGATTCGCCCGTCATGTAGTAGATCTGCTGCTGGCCGTCCTTCATCCGGTCCACGTACTCGGCAAGGGTCGTCAGACCCTCTTCGGAGTGGGTGGACGCGAACGACGAGATGCGCAACAGGGTTTCGCGGTTGTCGGAGTCGGAGATCAGGCCTTCCTTGAGGACCGTCCCGAACTGCGACCACAGCGTCTTGTACTTGTCGGGCTGCTCGCTCTGCAGCTCCTTGACCGTGGAGAGCACCTTCTTGGTCAGGCGACGACGGATCGCGCGGATCTGCCGGTCCTGCTGCAGGATCTCGCGAGAAACGTTGAGCGAGAGGTCCGCTGCGTCGACGACACCCTTGACGAAGCGCAGGTACTCGGGCAGCAGTTCCTGCGAGTCGTCCATGATGAACACGCGCTTGACGTACAGGTGTACGCCGGCCTTGCTCTCGCGCATGAACAGGTCGAACGGTGCCTGCGACGGAATGAACAGCAGCGCTTGGTATTCGAACGTGCCCTCGGCCTTGAACGGGATGACCTCGAGCGGCTCGTCCCAGGCGTGGCTGACGTGCTTGTAGAACTCCTTGTATTCCTCCTCGGACACTTCGTCCTTGGAGCGAGTCCACAGCGCCTTCTGCGAGTTGATCGTCTCGGTCTCGATCGTGACGGTGTCCTCGCCGCCTTCCTCTTCGCTCTTGACGCGCTTCTCGACGTCGATGCGAATGGGCCAGGCGATGAAGTCGGAGTACTTCTTGACCAGTTCCTTGATCTTGCGCTCGGACGCGTAATCGTGGAGGTGGTCCTCTTCGTCGGCGGGCTTGAGAGCCAGCGTGACCGAGGAGCCCTGCGGGGCGTCGTCGACGTCGGTGATCTCGTAGGTGCCCTCGCCGGTGGACTCCCACTTGGTGGCGGTGCTCTCGCCGGCCTTGCGGGTGAGCAGCGTGACCTTCTCGGCCACCATGAACGTCGAGTAGAAGCCGATGCCGAACTGGCCGATCAGTTCCTCGGAGGCCGCTGCGTCCTTGGCTTCCTTGAGCTTCTTACGGACCTCGGCGGTGCCGGACTTGGCGAGTGTGCCGATCAGGTCGATGACCTCCGAGCGCGACATGCCGATGCCGTTGTCCCGGATGGTGAGGGTACGAGCGGAGGAGTCGATGTCGATCTCGATGTGCAGATCCGAGACGTCGACGTCCAGATCCTTGTTGCGGTACGACTCCAGGCGCAGCTTGTCCAGCGCGTCCGAGGAGTTCGAGATCAGTTCACGGAGAAAGCTGTCCTTGTTGGAGTAGATGGAGTGCACCATCAGATCCAGGAGCTGACGCGTCTCCGCCTGGAATTCGAGCTGTTCGGTACTCAATGTCTCCCCTTCTAGCAGCAAAACCGACGCGAATATTCTACGGCAAGGCTACGGGTGAGCTGCGAAGACGTCGGCGCCGCCTACTGTGGTGCCCGTGACGAAGACGAAGTTGGCAGCAGGAGCAACCGCAGCGTTGGGCGGGGCATGGTTGGCGCGTGCGCTGTGGGGTCTTCCGTCGGCCATCGGTGCCAGGAGAGTGCACATCACTCCGTACGCGGCCGGGTCCCCGCGCTACCGAGACCGCCGATTCCACAACTCCGACCCCAGTTCCAGTTACGTCCCGGGCCGTGGCGAGAAGGGGCAGAAGAACATGCTCGTCTCGCTGTTCACCGAGCGAGGTAAGGGCAGGCCGCAGCGGCCGATCCCACTGGCACCGCCGATCGCGCCGGTGGACGCGGGCGAGCTGGCGGTCACCTGGTACGGACACTCGAGTGTGCTCGTCGAGGTCGACGGATATCGCATTCTCGCCGATCCGGTCTGGAGCAAGCGCGTGTCCCCGTCCTCGGTGGTGGGGCCGGCACGGCTGCATCCGACCCCGGTCGCCCTGACCGATCTACCGCGGGTCGACGCCATCGTGATCTCCCACGATCACTACGACCATCTCGACAAGGCGACGGTGCAGAAGCTGGCGAGCACACAGTCGGCCCCGTTCGTGGTGCCGCTGGGAATCGGCGCGCACCTGCGCAAGTGGCGGGTGCCCGAGGAACGCATCATCGAGCTGGACTGGGACGAGCAGACGAACATCGGCGGCCTCACCGTCACGTGCACCGAGGCTCGTCACTTCTCCGGACGCGGCCTGACTCGCGATTCGACGCAGTGGGCGTCCTGGGCGTTCGCCGGTCCGGTGCGGCGTGTCTTCTTCGGCGGCGACACCGGTTACACACCGAAGTTCGCGGAGATCGGCAGTAAGTACGGACCCTTCGACCTGACGCTTCTTCCGGTCGGGGCCTACGACGTGCGCTGGCCGGACATTCACATGAATCCCGAGGAGGCTGTCACGGCGCACGTCGATCTGACGGCGTCGGGCATCTTCGTGCCAATTCACTGGGCGACGTTCAACCTGGCTTTTCACCCGTGGTCCGAGCCGATCGTGCGCCTGCACGCCGCCGCGCAGGACGTCGGAGTGCAGGTGGCGGTGCCGATGCCGGGGCAGCGCATAGACGGTACGAGGGCCGTGCACGACGATCGCTGGTGGACCCGTCTGGGCTGAGGCCGCACTAGGCTGCACTCATGTCTATCGACGCCGATGCACAGCGGGACACCGGGCTGACCGAGGCGGAGGTCGCCGCACTGCGGGCCGAGGGGAAATCGAACGACGTTCCCGCTCGTGCTTCACGTTCGGTTCGCGACATCGTCCGGGGCAATGTGTTCACCCGAATCAACGCAATTCTCGGGGTGCTGCTGATCATCGTGCTCTCGACCGGTTCGGTGATCGACGGCATGTTCGGGCTGTTGATCGTCGCGAACAGTGGCATCGGAATCATTCAGGAGATCCGCGCGAAGCGCACGCTGGATCGGCTGGCCATCGTCGGTCAGAACAAGCCGCAGGTGAGACGTGACGGTGTCTCGCAACAGATTCCGCCCGACGAGGTCGTCCTCGGTGACATCGTAGAACTCGGACCGGGTGATCAGATCGTCGTCGACGGCGAGGTCATCGAGACGGCAAGCCTGGAGATCGACGAGTCGCTGCTCACCGGTGAGGCCGATACGGTGCACAAACTCGAAGCAGCGCAGGTACTTTCGGGCAGCTTCGTCGTCTCGGGCAGTGGGGCCTACCGGGCAACGAAGGTCGGACGCGACGCCTATGCGGCCAAGCTCGCCGAAGAGGCCAGCAAGTTCACCCTGGTCAAGTCCGAGCTGCGCAGCGGTATCGACAAGATCTTGAAATTCATCACTTACCTGATGATTCCGGCCGGGGCGCTGATCATCTACAACCAGTTGTTCTCCAGCGGGCAGGCTCTGCGGCCTGCTTTGAACGGCATGGTCGCGGCCCTGGTCCCGATGGTCCCCGAGGGTCTCGTACTGATGACGTCGATCGCTTTTGCCGTGGGCGTCATCAGGCTCGGTCAGCGGCAATGTCTGGTGCAGGAGTTGCCTGCCATCGAGGGGCTCGCGCGCGTCGACGTGGTGTGCGCCGACAAGACCGGCACTCTCACCGAGAACGGCATGCGGCTCTCGGAATTGGTGTTGATCGACGAGCACGACTCCGACTCGGTGACAAAAGTATTGGCGTCTCTGGCGCACGACGACCCGCGTCCCAATGCCAGTGTGCAGGCCGTCGGTGAGGCGTATCCCGACGCGCCGGGGTGGACGCAGAGCGCGGTAGCTCCGTTCTCCTCGGCCAAGAAGTGGAGCGGTCTGTCGTACGGCGAGCACGGTAACTGGCTGCTCGGTGCCCCGGACGTGTTGCTCGACCCGACCTCGGAGACCGCTCGACAGGCCGAAGATGCCGGCTCCAAGGGTCTGCGGGTACTGCTGCTTGCCAGCAGCGACCTCGCCGTCGACGACACCGCGGCACCGGGAGTCGTCACCCCGCGGGCTCTGGTGATTCTCGAGCAGAAGGTGCGCGAGGACGCCCGAGACACGTTGGAGTACTTCGCAAGTCAGCAGGTTCAGGTCAAGGTCATTTCCGGGGACAACGCCGTGTCGGTCGGCGCGGTGGCCGGCTCGCTCGGACTTCCCGGTGGCGACGCCCCGATCGACGCACGTGACCTGCCCGAGGATTCCGAGCTACTGGCTGACTCCGTCCAGAACTCGACGACGTTCGGCCGCGTTCGGCCGGACCAGAAGCGTGCGATGGTGGGCGCGTTGCAGTCCCGAGGTCATACCGTTGCGATGACCGGTGACGGCGTCAACGATGTGCTCGCATTGAAGGACGCCGATATCGGTGTCTCGATGGGCTCGGGTAGTGCGGCCACGCGTGCCGTCGCGCAGATCGTGTTGTTGGACAACAAGTTCGCCACGCTGCCCTATGTGGTGGGGGAGGGGCGACGCGTCATCGGCAACATCGAGCGCGTGTCCAACCTGTTCCTGACCAAGACCGTGTACTCGGTGTTGCTGGCGTTTCTCATCGGGCTCTCGGGAGTGCTGTCGCAGGTCTTCCATTTCGAGCCGATTCCGTATCCCTTCCTGCCGAGGCACGTGACCATCGCCGCGTGGTTCACCATCGGCATTCCGGCGTTCGTGCTCTCGCTGGCCCCGAACAACGAACGGGCACGCAGCGGGTTCGTCTCGCGGGTGATGCGGTTGGCCGTTCCGTCCGGGTTGATCGTCGGCTCGTGCACGTTCGTGTCGTATCTGCTGGCCTACGCGGGTCCGAACGCCACCGAGACTCAGGTGACCCAGGCGAGCACCACCGCACTGATCACGTTGATCATGATCGCGCTGTGGGTACTGGCCGTCGTCGCGCGGCCGTACACCTGGTGGAAGGTGGTGCTGCTCGCGGGATCCGTCGGCGGATACCTGCTGTTGTTCGCAATCCCGTTCTGCCGCACCTTCTTCAAGCTCGATCCCTCGAACGTCGGTGCCACCACGAGCGCGTTGATCATCGGCGCTGTCGGTATCGCACTCGTCGAGATTGCCCACCGATTCGGATCGGTACTGCGCAACCGGCAGGAGCGAACGTAAACTGCAGGTGTTCCGTTTCACCCGACTGGCAGGAGAGTTTCATGGGCTTCGCAGACAATTTGAAGGGCATGGTCGACAAGGGCAAGAACCTTGCGGCAGAGAACTCGGACAAGATCGACGACGTCGTGGAGAAGGCCGGGGACTTCATCGACAACAAGACCGGTGGCAAGTACGCCGACAAGATCGACAAGGTGCAGGAAGCCGCCAAGAAGGCAATTCCGGACAAGTAGGTCGATTCGGGCCGTCCATCCGGTGTTCGGGTCGTCGGTGGTGCCGTAGGGCGCTGCGGGCGGCAGAATCGGGCGGGTGGACGGACCGGTACTTCTTCTCGTAGTCATCTTCGCGATCGCGGTTGCGGGATTCGCCAAGCGTCTGGACCTGCAGGTCCCGCTCGTTCTGGTGACCGTAGGATCCATCGCATCGTTCGTGCCCGGCGTGCCGCACATCAGTCTCTCGCCCCAACTGATCCTCGGTGTCGTGCTGCCGCCGTTGCTGTACTCCGCGGCGCTGAACTACTCCTTCGTCAGTTTTCGCCGCAACATCGGCCAGATCCTGCGCCTCGGTCTGGTGATGGTGATCGTGACGACCGTGGCCGTCGGGTACTTCGCCAACCTGCTCGTTCCCGAGCTGACTCTGGGTGCGGCCCTCGTGCTCGGTGCCGTCGTGGCCCCACCCGACGCGGTCTCTGCGATCGCCGTCGGCCGCAAGCTCGGCCTGCCCGCGAGAATGATGGCCATCCTCACCGGGGAGAGCCTGGTGAACGACGCGGCTGCGTTGACCTTGTTCACCTTGACCGTTGCGTCGGTGACGGGCAGTCGTATCGAACTCGGCTCACCGGTTCTGTTCTTTCTGTACGAGATCGTTGGCGGCGTGCTGGTCGGATTCGTGCTCTCGCGCATCGTTCGTTTCGTGCGAAACCGGATCGCCGATTCGGCGCTCGAGACGGTGCTCGGACTCGTCCTGCCGTTCGCGGCGTATCTGGCAGCGGAAGAGATTCACGCGTCCGGCGTGTTGGCCGTCGTCACCGCAGGTTTCGTACTGGGCCGTGTCACGGCCGACGTGTCGGTCTCGACCCGGGTGCAGGAGCGCCAGGTGTGGCCGACGGTGGACCTGCTGCTGGAAGCATTCGTGTTCGCGTACATGGGTTTACAGCTGAAGTTCGTCATTTCCGAGGTGCAGCGCGAGGGTCTTCCGGTGCATCACATTTTCGGGTACGCGCTGCTGGTGCTGCTCGTGGTCATCGTCGTTCGTCCGGCCTGGATCTTCTTCAACTCGGGGAGAAACCTGCTCTTTCGCACGGTGTTTCGGCGCGAGGGGGTGGCCGACGGCCTGACGTGGCAGCAGAACCTGGTGCTGTCGTGGGCCGGGATGCGCGGAGTGGTGACTCTCGCCGCAGCCGCGGGTGTCCCGTTCACCACCGTGCTCGGCGAGGAATTTCCCGGGCGGGCGGTGATTCAAGCGGTCGCGTTCGTCGTCGCAGTCGGAACGTTGCTGCTGCAGGGCCTGACGCTTCCGCTCCTCATTCGGCGGTTGGACGTCGCCGATCCACTCGAGCAGCAACGCAACGACAATCAACGACTGCTCTCGCAGGCCATCGCCCGCACGGCTGCCGAGACGTACCTCGAGCGGGCCGCGAAGGACGGCATCTCCGGCGTCGACAGTGACCGGGTAGCCGAGGTGATCGCCCGCGTGCGACGGTCGGTGCGGGCCCGGATGGACGCGGACGAGACCGAGGACCGCGAGAAGCGAATCGCGGCGGCCGGCGCGCTGTTCGACACCCTGCGGCACAATGTCCTGGTCGCGCAGCGGGCCGCACTGATCGCCGCCCGCGACTCGGGGGAGTTGGACGACGAAGCCCTACGCGCAGTGTTGAATGGTCTGGACGTGGAAGAGATCGCGGCCGAGGCACGCATCGAACGACGCACGACGTAGACGACGAACACAGTGGGAGCGCTGAGACAGTGAGGTCGACCGGACTGGTGGCCGCCGCGGCACTCGTGTTCGCCCTCGCCGCGTGCAGTTCGCCTGCCGTGCCTCCCGTGGCTCCGGCACCCACGTCGAATCCGGCACCCGAGGGCTCCGACCGCGGTTCGATCGTGTCGTCGATGCCGCTCGGTCAGGTCGACATCGGTGTCGCCTTTCTGGGCGGGTCTGCCACGAAGATCGTCTACCGCACCACCGACGGCGTCACCGGAGGCGGAACCGAGACATCGGCAACGGTGTTCGTGCCCAAGGGTTCTGCGCCTGCCGGTGGCTGGCCGATCGTCTCGGTCGGGCACGGCACCACCGGTGTCACCGACGAGTGTGCGCCCTCGCTGTATCCGAACCTGTTGGGCACCATCGGCCTGGTGACGCCGTTCCTCGAGCGCGGCACCGTCGTGGTGGTGACGGATTACCAGGGTCTGGGAACCCCGGGAGATCCGGCGTATCTGAACATCGATGCAGCAGCCTACGACGTCATCGATGCCGTGCGCGCCGCGCGCACCGTGGTGCCCGACGTCGGAACCCGATGGGGTGCCATCGGCACTTCTCAAGGGGGACAAGCAGTCTGGGCCGCTGCCGAGCGTAATGCGGAGTACGGCGACGGTTTGGAACTGGTCGGGGTCGCCGCGCTGTCGGCCGCAGCCGATCTGACGCGGTACTTCGCAGCCGACACCGAACAGACCCTGTCCCGTCAGTTGCTGGTGCCGTTTCTCTACGAGGGTCTGCACGTCACGGATCCGAGCGTCGAGCGCTCGGATTACATCCGTGGCACCTTCGCCGACAACGTGACCGCGCTGACGGCCTGCAGCGACCTGCTCGGATTCTCCAAGGCCGACGCCGGAGCCGTCATCGATCCGGCCGATGCCGTCCCGGCCGATGACCGGGCCGCGAATCGGATGGCGGACTGGCTCGGAACGGTCGCACTGCCGACGGCTCGCACCGATGTTCCGCTGTTCGTTCTGGTCGGCGAGCGCGACGACCTGATCGATCCGCAGTGGACTCGCGACGCCGTGGCGAAAGCCTGCGGACTCGGCGACGACGTGGAACTGCGTTCGGAACCCGAGCAGGGGCACGCGGATCTGGCCGCCAACGGTATCGGCGTCGACTGGCTCGTCGAGCGCTTCTTGAACGTTCCGACCACCGGGACCTGCGCACGATGACCGCGGCACTGGCGTGGATGGCGGTCATCGTGGCGGCGATCGTCACCGCCATCGCGCTGATCAGCCTGCGTGGCCGACGCGATCTGACCACCCCCGAGGAGCGTGCGGTTCACGCCACCCTGCATACCGCGTCGTTGGCGGCGAAGCCGCTGCGGAACGGTCTCGATGCCCGCTCGGCTGCCGCCGCTGCTCCCCATCTCAGAGTCCTGACCGGGGCGGATGCATTGGGCATCTGCGATCCGAGTGCGTCGCTGCTGGCCTGGGACGGGCCGTGGCAGGAGTTGACGCCGGCGTTCGTGGAGGCGGCCAGACGCGCCGTCGACGGGCAGCGGCGCGTGCTCGTGCGGCTTCCGCTCGGCTCGATTCACGAGGTCAAAGCGCTGGTGGTGCAGCCGTTGATCGACGAGGATTCGCCGGTGGTGGGGGTGCTCGGTGCCGCGGTGGTGGCCGAACCAGGGCCGGGCATGCTCGGGGCCATCGCCGAGGTCGCGCGCTACGCGTTCGGTCAGATCGAACTCGCCGAACTGGACGCATCGCGGGCGCGGTTGGACCGAGCCGAGGTGCGTGCACTCCGGGCCCAGATCAGCCCGCATTTCATCTACAACGCGCTGGGCACCATTGCGTCGTTCGTCCGTACCGACCCGGATCGGGCACGGGAACTGGTGCTCGAATTCGCCGATTTCACCCGGTACTCCTTCCGCAACGCCGGGGAATTCACCGTGCTCGCCGACGAACTACGCAATATCGATCGGTACCTGACGCTCGAACGGGCCCGGTTCGGCGATTCGCTGCAGGTCACCCTGCAGGTGGCTCCCGAGGTGCTCGGGGTGGCGCTGCCGTTTCTGGCGCTGCAGCCACTGGTGGAGAATGCCGTCCGGCACGGGTTGTCGGGCAAGGCCGACGGCGGTCGCGTCACGATCATCGCCGCCGACGAGGGCACCGACGCCGTGATCAGCATCGAGGACGACGGAGTGGGAATGGACCCCGAGGTACTGCGATCGGGCAGCCTGCACACCGAGGATGCGGCCCACGTCGGACTGGCGAACGTGGACGATCGGCTGCGGGCGGCCTTCGGAAACGACTACGGTCTCGTCGTGGACACCGCACCGGGAGCAGGCACGAAAGTGAGCCTTCGGGTGCCCAAGTTCAGGCCGGGGGTGCGGGCATGACGCATCCAGCGAACTCCGGTGCCGCGCGCGGGCTGGTCGTGCTGGCGGTCGACGACGAGCGGCCTGCCCTCGACGAACTGGCTTTCCTGCTGCGCGAGCAGGAGGCCGTGGCCCAGGTGTACACCGCGCAGGACGCGACCACCGCCCTGCGCCAACTCAAGCAGACCTCCGGTCAATCCGTTGTCGATGCAGTGTTCCTCGACATCAACATGCCCGGTCTCGACGGCCTCGAGCTCGCCGGAATCCTGTCGGCGTTCGCTCGGCCACCTGCGGTCGTGTTCGTCACCGCTCACGACGATCGGGCCTTGGCTGCCTTCGATCTGGGCGCGGTGGACTACCTCCTCAAGCCGTTGCGCGACGACCGATTGGCAGAGGCCGTCCGACGTGTTCTTCTCGCCCGTCGTCGGCCCGCCGAGTCGGCCGAATCGGCTGCCGACGAGGTCATCCCGGTCGAGCTCGGTGGAACCACCACGCTGGTACACCGGTCGTCGGTGGCGTGGGTGGAGGCCGACGGTGACTACGCGCGGCTGCACACCGCCACCGGTTCGCACCTGGTGCGCATTCCCATCTCGGCTCTCGAAAGTCGTTGGGCCGATGCCGGTTTCCTGCGAGTGCATCGTTCGTATCTGGTGTCGCTTCCCTTGGTCACCGGAATCAGAAGCGTCGGTTCGGGCTTGGTGGTGTGTCTGCGCGCCACCGGCGCGCTGCCGGCCTGCGAGCTACCGGTGAGCCGGCGGCACACCAGAGAACTCAAGGACCGGCTCGTGCGCGGTCCGCTGCAGTCGTGGTCGTCGCGGTGACGAGAGGTGCGCGGTGAGTCAGCCGCACCGGGAGCGGGTGGTGCTCTCGCAGCGCCGCGGCGCGCGCCTGGTGCGCACCCGCGTCGAGGTGCAGGAGCAAACCGAGGTGGGCGACGCGCTGGTGCGAAGCCTGGTGCGTGCGCAACTCCTGCTGTCGCTGCGCCTGGCAGTGATGACGTTGTCGATCCTGTTCGCGATTCCCCTGCTGGGCATGCTGCTCACCCGTTTCACCGATGTCGCGCCGTTCGGTATCGGGTTGCCGTGGTTGCTGCTGGGGGTGGCCATCTATCCGTTGCTGTTCGGCGTCGGCCGCGCGTACGTGCGCCGCGCCGAGCGTAACGAGGCCGAGTTCGTCGGCCTGGTCGAGGACTAGGCGCCGGTGAACGGATCGATACCCGTCGCGACATTGATTGCGTTGATCGTGGCCGCGCTGGCCACCGTCGGCATCGGTGTCTACGGAGTTCGATTGGCCCGCACCACGTCCGACTTCCTGGTGGCCTCGCGGACCGTCGGACCGCGGTGGAACGCCGCGGCCATCTCGGGTGAATACCTTTCTGCCGCATCCTTTCTCGGTGTCGCTGGTCTCATCGCCAAGTACGGTGCCGATGCGCTGTGGTATCCCGTCGGCTTCACCGCAGGCTATCTCGGTCTGCTGCTCTTCGTCGCCGCCCCACTGCGCAGGAGCGGTGCGTACACGGTGCCCGACTTCGTCGAATTCCGGCTGGGCGCACCATGGTTGCGCACAGTGGCCATGCTCGTGGTGGTGGTGATCTGCGCGCTGTATCTGGTGCCGCAGTTCCAGGGCGCAGGCCTGACGCTGAACATCCTTCTCGGAGTGCCGGGCTGGGTGGGAGCACTCGCGGTCGGTCTGATCGTCATTGCGAACGTCGTTGGCGGCGGAATGCGCTCGATCACCTTCGTGCAGGCGTTCCAGTACTGGCTCAAGCTCACCGCGATCGCCATCCCCGCACTGGTGCTGACCGTCCACTTCGTCGCCGACGACCGCAGCGTCGGTAGCGCGGCCCCGCCGACCGTCGCCGAGCAGACCCGAGTCGACATCACCACCGACGTGCTCGTGCAGGTCGACTCGCCGATCGTGGTGTCCGTGACAGGAACCCTGGACGAGCAGAGCGTCGATGGACGTGTGAATCTCGATGCAGGCGAACACCGGCTCGGGTCCGGGACACTGCTCACCCTCGACGCGGGCTCGCCGGTTCCGGTGGTCGCCGGTGCACCGACCACCGACCGCGCCTGGGCGATGCCCGGCGGGGGACTGGGCGGTCAGCACCCGCTCTACCAAGTGTATTCGCTGATCCTGGCCACGTTCCTCGGCACCCTCGGGCTGCCGCACGTGCTGGTGCGGTTCTACACCAACCCCGACGGCCGAGCGGCGCGATTGACCTCGCTGACCGTGCTGGCGCTGCTCGGCACGTTCTATCTGTTCCCGACGGTCCTCGGAGTGTTCGCCCGGCTCTACGTGCCGCAACTGCTGATCACCGGTGCCTCCGACGCCGCAGTGTTGCTGCTGCCCGGCTCCGTGCTGTCGGGGGTACCCGGCCAGTTGCTGGCCGCACTCGTCGCCGCCGGAGCCATCGCCGCCTTCCTGTCCACGTCGTCCGGCCTGCTGGTCAGCATCGCGGGCGTCCTGAGCACCGACGTGCTCTCCGGCAAGGTCCGAGACTTCCGTGTCGCGGCCGTCCTTGCCGGCGCAGTGCCACTTGCACTGTCGATCGGCGTTGTCTCGCTGGATCTCTCGCGTACCGTCGGGCTCGTGTTCGCCGTCGCCGCGTCCACGCTGTGTCCGCTGCTCGTGCTCGGCATCTGGTGGCGCGGACTCACCGCAGCAGGAGCCGCGGCCGGGCTGTTCCTCGGCGGCGGACTCTCCCTCGTCGCCGCGTCGATCTCCGTCGTCACCCCCATCTCCGACGGCGTCCTCGGGGGCTGGGCGGCAGCGATACTCGGCTACCCGGCCGCGGTCAGCGTTCCCGTGGCCTTCGCCGCGATGATCGTCGTCAGCCTCGCCACCCGGCGAACAGTGCCGTCGGACATCTCCCGAATCTTCGCCCGACTGCACCTGCCCGAAGGCCTCGACATGGGCAAAGACCGAGAGCGCGAGCTGTAGTGAGAGAAGGCCGTTCGTCGGGTCTGCGCTACCGCTCGTCGCACACTCCCGCAGCCCGTCGTGTGATCGACGCCACCCCCTGATGTTGTGACCTGACTCTCACTACTGTTCCGAGTCAGCTACAGCTCACATCAACTTCAGGAGTCCAAGGTGACCGCACCGGAAACCAATTCGCCACCGGACGCGCAAGCGTTCGTCGACATGCAGGCCAGTCCCGAGTTCCAGGAACTCAGGCACCGCCTGCGTAGCTTCGTGTTCCCGATGGCCGGGTTCTTCCTGGTCTGGTACGTCATCTACGTGCTGCTCAGCACCTACGCCGTCGACTTCATGTCGACCAAGGTGTGGGGCAACATCAACGTCGGTCTGCTGCTCGGCCTCGGCCAGTTCGTCACCACGTTCGCCATCACCGGCATCTACGTGCGGTTCGCCAACCGTGAACTCGATCCTCGCGCCGCAGCCCTGCGCGCCGAGATGGAAGCCTCCCAGGGAGCGAAGCCGTGAATGTAGAAGCCGTGAATGTACTAGCCCAGGCCGCCGACACCACCGTCGGTGAACCGCTCGTCAATATCGCGATCTTCGGCGCGTTCGTCCTCATCACGATGGCCGTCGTCATTCGCGCCTCCAAGAAGAACGCGACGTCTGCGGAGTTCTTCACCGCGGGCGGCGGATTCTCCGGACCGCAGAACGGCGTCGCCATTGCCGGTGACTACCTCTCGGCCGCAAGCTTTCTCGGTATCGCCGGTGCCATCGCCGTCTACGGCTACGACGGCTTCCTGTACTCCATCGGGTTCCTCGTCGCCTGGCTCGTCGCGCTCCTGCTCGTCGCCGAATTGCTCAGGAACACCGGCAAGTTCACGATGGCGGACGTGCTGAGCTTCCGGCTCAAGCAAGGCCCGGTTCGTACCGCGGCCGCACTGTCGACGCTGACGGTGTCGCTGTTCTACCTGTTGGCTCAGATGGCAGGTGCCGGCGGACTCGTCGCACTGCTGCTCGACATCTCCGACCGCACCGGGCAGTCCATCGTCATTGCCATCGTCGGTGTGTTGATGATCGCGTACGTGCTCATCGGCGGTATGAAGGGCACCACCTGGGTGCAGATCATCAAGGCCGTTCTGCTCATCGCCGGTGCCGCATTCATGACCGTGCTCGTGCTCGCCAAGTTCGGCCTGAACTTCTCCGAGCTTCTCGGTAGCGCGCAGGCGATGGTGTCGAGCTCGGCCGACCCGATCGTCGGTGCTCGCGACGTCATCGAGCCCGGTGCCCAGTACGGCGGCAGCGCCACCTCGAAGATCAACTTCCTGTCGCTCGGCATCGCACTCGTCCTTGGTACGGCAGGTCTGCCGCACGTGCTGATGCGCTTCTACACGGTGCCCACCGCCAAGGAAGCTCGTCGCAGTGTCGTGTGGGCCATCGCGCTCATCGGTGCGTTCTACCTCTTCACCCTCGTGCTCGGCTACGGTGCCGCAGCGATCGTCGGACCCGACCGCATCCTGGCCTCCGCCGGTGGTCAGAACTCCGCGGCTCCGCTGCTGGCCTTCGAGCTCGGCGGCGTCATTCTGCTCGGCGTCATCTCTGCGGTCGCCTTCGCGACCATCCTCGCCGTCGTCGCCGGATTGACGATCACCGCGTCGGCGTCGTTCGCTCACGACATCTATGCGAGCGTCATCAAGAAGGGCAAGGTCGACGACAAGAAGCAGGTCAAGGTCTCGCGGATCACGGCCGTCGTCATCGGCATTCTGGCCATCGGCCTCGGCATCCTCGCGAACGGGCAGAACATCGCCTTCCTGGTGGCGCTGGCGTTCGCCGTCGCGGCAGCAGCGAACCTGCCGACCATCCTGTACTCGCTGTTCTGGCGTCGCTTCACCACCACGGGCGCACTGTTCAGCATGTACGGCGGCCTGATCTCGACGATCGTGCTGATCATCTTCTCCCCGGCCGTGTCGGGATCGAAGACGTCGATGATCCCCGGCTCGGACTTCGCGTGGTTCCCGCTGTCCAACCCCGGCATCGTGTCGATTCCGTTGGCATTCATCCTCGGTATCGTCGGAACGCTGATCTCGAAGGACACCGAGAACACCGACAAGCAGGCCGAGATGGAGGTTCGCTCTCTCACCGGCATCGGTGCGGAGAAGGCCAGCGCCCACTGATCCACCTGTAGGACTGTTCGCGAAGTGCCCGTGTGAGCAAGGCCTCACACGGGCATTTTTCGTCCAGCGGTTACCATCCCTGCTGTGGCCAAGCTGAAGGTTTCCCTCGACGTCCCGCTGACCCCCGAGCAGACGTGGGCGCATGCGTCCGATCTGTCCGGCTACGAGCAGTGGCTCTCCATCCACGAAGCGTGGCGCGGTGAGCTGCCCGAGCAGCTGGCCGTCGGCACCACCCTGGACTCCATCGCCAGCGTGAAGGGCATGCGCAACCGCGTCTCGTGGAAGATCGAGTCCTATGATCCGCCCCGGAAGCTCGAGCTCAAGGGCAACGGTAAGGGCGGAGTGAAGATCGGTCTCGACCTGTCGGTGAAGTCCAAGGGTGACGGGTCCGAGATCACGATCGACGTCAATCTGGGCGGTGCCCCGTTGTTCGGACCCATCGGGTCCGGTGTCGCTCGCGCACTCAAGGGCGACATCGAGAACTCGCTGAAGACGTTCGTCAAGATCTACGCCTGACGGTGTAGGAGTGGAGATGCATGCCCGGTAGGCACAGTGCGCCGTCGTCCGCGACGGGCAACAGAGGGTTCGCCAAGTACGTCGTCGTTGCCGTCGTCCTGCTTCTGATCGTCGCAGGCGGAGTGTTCTTGGCGCAGAAGGTCTTCGGCAGCGACTGCGGTGACCCGTCGAACTACACGTTGGCTGCCGACCCCGCGATCGCGCCGGTACTGCAGAAGATCGTCGACGACTCCGCGCCCGAGGATCTCGGTTGTGCCGAGGTGGCGGTGACGGCGATGGAGTCGGGTCAGGTGTCGGCCGCAGTGGCCAAAGGCGACGACGTTCCCTCGCTCTGGATTCCCGATTCGTCGCTGTGGGTCGGCAAGACCGTGCGATCGACCGCGTCGCTGATCGACCTGGCGAGCCAGTCGGTGGCAAGCACCCCGGCCGTCCTCGCAACCCGCAAGGACGAGGTTCCGTTCTTCGACACGTGGCTCACCGCACTGAAGCTCGAAGGTTTGCGCATCGGTAATCCGTTGGCCAACACCATCTCCGACGCGGCGATCCTCGGGGCGGTAGCCGAGGCGGGTGGAGACGAGAAGGCCCTCGATGCGGTGTCGACGGCGCTCGTGCCGATCGCTCAGGCTCAGGCCGCCACCCGCGGCGAAGCCGATCCCACCACCCGGTTGGACGATCTGGTGGCCGACGGCGGCGTGGCCGTGGTGTCCGAGCAGACCATGTTGGAGTACCGAAACGACACCGGTGCCGAACTCGGTGCGACGGTGCCGCCGACGGGCAGCATCTTTCTGAACTTCCCGCTGGCCGTCACCGAGCCTGCAGGCGAGCGGCACGACAGCGCGAAGTCGGTCGGCAGCGCGCTGGCCGCGGTCATCGAATCCGATCGAGGTCGGGAGATGTTGTCCGAGGCCGGTTTTCGGTCGGAAGACAACGCGCCCCTCGAGTCCGATCGTGGTATCGGTGCCGTCGAGAGTCTGGCGATCGGCGACCAGCAGGCTGCCGAATCGGTGCTGCGTCAATATCAGGTGCTCGCGCTCCCGTCGCGAGCGCTCGTGATGGAAGACGTGTCCGGCTCGATGAACTACAGCGCCGGGGCGAACACCCGGATCGCGATGACGGTGCAGGCCAGCGAGACCGGGAATCGACTGTTTCCCGACAATGCGTCGATGGGATTGTGGGCCTTCTCCATCGGGCTCGGCGGCGGCGATCAGGATTACCGTGAGCTGGCACCGATCCGGCGCATGGACGAGAAGGTCGGCGACACGACCCAGCGTGAAGTGCTGCTGCAGCAGACCCGCACCCTTCCGTCCCTGGTCGGTGGTGGAACCGGACTGTACGACACCACGTTGGCCGCGTTCCGCACCGTGCAGCAGGGCTACGACCCCGATGCGGTGAACAGCGTCATCATCCTCACCGACGGTGCCAACGAGGATCCGAACAGCATCTCGCTCGACGAACTGCTGGCCACACTGCGTACCGAACAGGACCCGTCTCGTCCGGTCGTCATCGTCACCATCGGTATCACCGACGACGCCGATGCGGGTGTGCTGCAACAAATTTCTGCTGCCACCGGGGGCACCAGCTTCGTAGCGCGAAACCCCGCCGAAATACCGAACGTCTTCGTCAATGCACTGAGAAGCCGTTCCGGTCGCTGACGGGAGCGGCTATGCTGTGCGCCGCGTGCTCTCCGTCACGTGGGGTAGTGCGGAGAAGTCCCGCAACACAGTCGTGTCGGGGGTATAAGTAGGGGAGTCAGCGATGTCAGGACGTCACAGCGGCAGTAGTCGCAGGTTCAGTCCTGTCGTGACCTGGGGTGCGGCCGCGCTGGCAGTAGTCGTGGTCGCGGCCGGTGGCTGGTTCGGCGTCCAGGCCGTACGCGCAGCGGGTTCGGACTCGTGCGAATCGCTGGACACGGTCTCGCTCGCGGTGGACACCTCGATCGCCGAACCGGTGCAGCAGATCCTGGCCCAGGCGGGCGAGGTGGACCGCGGCTGCGTCGACTTCGAGGTGCGGGCCGAGCGCCCCACCGACACGGCGACCGAGATCGCAGGTACCGACGAGAACCGCCCCGACCTCTGGATCCCGGACTCGACGTTGTGGCTGCTCAAGACTTTGCGTTCGACCGGAGCCCTGCCCGAACTCGCCAAGACGTCGGTGGCGAACACACTGCCCGTGCTGGTGTCGGCGTCCGACGGCGCCCCGGTGACCGACACCTGGCTCAGCGTGCTGCAGATGCCGGGCCAACGCATCGGCGATCCGCTCACCAGTAGTGCGTCCAACGCTGCGATCCTCGGTGCGCTGGCCGAGTCCGAGGTCGCGATCTCCGACGCCAAAGCCGTGTCCGCCGCTCTGGTGCCCATGGCACAGGACTTCGGCCGGATAGCCGACACGCCCCACGACACCCCGGACCTCGTCGCCCAGGTGGCGACCGAGGGCGGAACCAGCGTCGCCACCGAACAGGCCGTGCTGGCCTACGAGGCAGCGAACCCCGGATCGTCGCTCACCGAGTCGGTGCCGCCGACGGGCAGCTACTTCCTCAACTACCCCCTCGCCGTCACGGCTCCGGCCGGGCCGGAGTACGACCGCGTCAAGGCCGCCGGGGCCGCGTTGGCGTCGGTGCTGGCCTCGCAGTCGGCGACGGACACACTCGTTGCAGCCGGCTTCCGAACGTCGAGTGGAACCCCCTTGGCCGACGGCAGAGGCGTCGGCTCGGTCGCCGCGTTGGAAATCAAGAATCCGCTGTCGATCGAGACGACGCTGCGCGACTGGGCGGTGCTCGCGTTGCCGCTGCGGACCCTCGTCGTCGAGGACGTATCGGGTTCGATGGCGGCGAAATCCGGCGACTCCACCCGCATCGCGTTGACCGTCGATGCGTCGCTCGGTGCCAACGATCTGTTCAGCGACCAGACGCAGATGGGGCTGTGGGCCTTCTCCATCGGACTCGGTGGTGCAAAGCAGGATTACCGAGAACTGGTGCCGCTCGGCCCGGTGAGCAACACGTTTGACGGTAAGCCGCAGCGTCAGGCCATTCTCGATGCAGTCCGTGGGCTACCGGCTCTGGTCGGAGGCGGGACCGGACTCTACGACACCACTCTGGCAGCGTTCCGACGTGTCAAGGAGGGCTACGACCCCGATTACGTCAACAGCGTCATCATCCTCACCGACGGCGCGAACGAGGACAACGGCAGTATTTCCCTGGACCAGCTTCTCGCCGCCCTGCAGAAGGAGCAGGATCCGGTGCGTCCCATCGTGATCATCACGGTCGGCGTCACCAGTGATGCCGATCCGGTTGCGCTGCAGCAGATCTCCGCGGCCACCGGTGGTACGAGCTATGTCGCGGAGGATCCCCGCGATATCCCGGACGTGTTCGTCAAGGCGTTGAACTCACGCACCGAGCGTCTCGCGGGGGAGTAGCTCACCGCAGCAGGAAGCTGATCGCGATCGCGGCCGCGCAGGCCAGCGTCACCACCCCCAGAGTCGCCGCGTCCGAGGCCTTGAAACGTGCCTCGGTGGCGGTGATCATGCCGGTGCCCCCGCGTGCGGTGATGGCTTCACCCATCTCGTCCGCGCGCCTGATGGCCACCGACATCACCGTGGTCACGATGTCGACCAGCGAGTTGTCCGACGCACTGTTGACCACGGGTTTCGGGCGCAGCCGTCGGGCGGCGTTGAGGGTGCGCATCTCCTCGATGAGCAGTGGAAGCGACCGCAGGCTGAGCGCTACGGCGATCGCCCACTCGTCGACCGGCAGCTTCAGCTTCTTCAGCGGTGCACCGAGTTTCGACACCGCCGGAGCGATGTCGCTCATCGACGTCGTCCACCCGATCATCATCGATGCACCGAGCAGAACGAACACGAACAGCGTCGCACGGAAGTACAGCAGAACCGCTGCGCCGCCGATGGGCAGATTGATCAATGCTCCGACGCCGAAGAGTGCCCAGATCCACCACGGCGGGCGCGGTAGTGCTGTGATCGGAATATGGGCAATGGCAGCGGCGATGACCAGCAGTGCGAACACGATGCCGAGGGCAGGCCACGTCGGAGCCACGACGAGCGTGATGCTGAGCAGCAACACCACGATGAGCTTGGTGCCCGCCCACAGTCGATGAATGGGTGAGAACCGCGGAACCTGGCGCAGTACGACGGTCGTCACGAATGCACGCTCCCATGAATCGAATCGGAGACGATATGGCCGTCGGCCATCGTGATGGTTCGACTGCAGACGGCGTCCATACCGTCCACGTCGTGCGAGATGACCACGATCGATACGCCGCGCTCACGCAGGCCGGCGAGGACGCCGATGATGTCGTCGCGTCCGGGCGGGTCCAGTCCGGCCAGCGGCTCGTCGAGCACCAAGATGCGGGGTCGACGAGCGATCAGACCGGCCAGCACCACGCGTCGCATCTGCCCGCCGCTGAGCGAGTCGACGTCGCGTGCGGCCAGTGACCGGTCGAGGCCGACGGCATCCATCGCGGCCGACACTGTGGCAGAACCGGTTTCGGGCCCCGCGGCCGCGGCGATGTCCTCGGAGACGGTCCGCCGCTGCAACTGCAGCCGCGAATGCTGAAAGGCCAACCCGACGTCCCCGACTCGCGACGTCATCGCCTTGCCGTCGAGCTGCGCGACGCCGGTGGTGGGCCCGGTCAGCCCGGCCATGATCCACGCCAAAGTCGACTTGCCCGAACCGTTTCCGCCGAGAACGAGAACTCCCTCGCCTCGCTTGACGGTGATGTCGACGCCGTTCAACGCCGATTGTGCCCACGGGGTGCGCCTGTTGTAGACGTGCCGCACGTCGCGTAGTTCGAGCAGGCGCGGGCTCGAATTGTCGTGCAGAACAGCAGCGTTGCCGGTCCTGGTCTGCATCCACAGAGTGTCGTGCTCCACCTGCATGCCCTCGTGTAGATGTACGACGCGATCAGCGGCAACAGTTTCCGAGACATGATGGGTGACGAGTACGACCGACATCCCGTGCCGACGGGGCAGTGCCGCGAGTAGCGAGACCAGATGTTCCCGGCCCGAGGCGTCGATCATGGCGGTTGCCTCGTCGGCAATCAGTAGAGCGGGACGCCGAGCCAGGGCCGCGGCGACAGCGAGTCGCTGCATCTCGCCGCCGGAAAGCGAGGCCGTGTCGCGAGCACCCATGCCGCTCAACCCCACCTCGTCGAGCAGGGCGTCGACGTCGGGGCGAGAGTCGCCGGGTGGCAGTCCCCATACGACGTCGTCGGCGACGCGGGTACCGAGGATCTGACTTTCGGGTCGCTGCAACACCACTGCGGTGCCGCCGTACCGTCCGAGTCCGGTGGAGCCGGGACGAGTCACCGAGCCCTCGGAGGGTTCACGGCCTGCGAGAATTCGCGTCAGCGTGGATTTGCCGGATCCGTTGTGGCCGACGATCGCGACGAATTCTCCCGGTTCGATGTGCAGGTCGATACCGCTCAACGCTGCCGATCTGCTGCCGGGATACCGGTAGCCCACGGCGGTCAGGGTGACGGGCAGTGGCGCGATCTCGTCGTCGATGCCCGAGACGAACGGCTCCGGGGTGGGGATGGCCGAGAGGCGATCGAGGATGGCGGTGAGGATCAGCCACGCGAACAGCGTTCCAGTGACGATGCCGAATGCGATGGATCCGCCGACCCACCACCACCAGTTGTCGAGTACCGCTGTGCTGCTGCTGCGAATCACATCGGGGATGGCCTGCGGGGCGGATACGCGCTCGAACAGTCGGGAGATGCCTTCGATGGTGTTGCGGAGCGTCTCGAGAAACAGCTGCCGTAGCGGGACGAGGATCAGCAGCAACAGCACCGCGAGGGCTCCGAGTGCCGGTCCGACGATTGCCGACGTGACGAGCACGCCGAACAGGCCTTGTTTCCGGCGCTTCGCCCGGCCGACCAGACCGCCCAGCAATGCCGCACTGGCCACGGTGAGCGCCGTCTGAGTGCCGGCCGCGACGAATCCTACGAGTATGCCCGCCACCGCTGAGGTGACCAATGCTCGCGTGCGATAGCGCAGGGCCACCACCGACATGGGAATAGCGGCGACAACCTGCAGAATCGCTGCCATCGGCACCAGCACGCCGATCACCGTCAGCGCGACGGTGAAGCTGCTCATCACCGCAGCGGTCGCCAATTCTTGCGGACCGAGGGGCCCGGACTCGGGACGGTGGGCAGCGCTGACGGTCACCGCTCCAGTGTGCCAGCTCGACTGAGGCACACTGTCTGCGTGACTTCCGAGATCGCGACCCGCAGGCGACTTCATCCGGCATGGATCGTCGCCGCGGTGGCCTTCCTCGCTCTCGTCGGTGCGGCGGGGTTCCGGGCCGCACCGAGCGTGTTGATGGTGCCGCTGCAGGAAGAGTTCGGTTGGCCGCGGTCGATGCTGTCGCTGGCGGTGGGCGTCAACCTGGTGCTGTTCGGTCTGACGGCACCGTTCGCCGCGGCGTTGATGGAGCGTTTCGGGATCCGAGCTGTGACGTCGACGGCGTTGGTCGTCGTGGCCGCGGGCAGCGCTCTGAGTGTGTTCGTGACCCAGGCATGGCAGTTGGTGTTGACGTGGGGCGTCATGATCGGGTTGGGCACCGGGTCGATGGCTCTGGTGTTCGCGGCGGTGGTGACGAATCGATGGTTCGTACAGCGTCGCGGGCTCGTCTCGGGCGTGTTGACCGCGGGCAGCGCGACGGGGCAGTTGATCTTTCTGCCGTTGATCGCTCAGCTGGTCGACCGATCCGGTTGGCGCGCAGCGTCGTTCCTCATCGCCGGGGGCTCGCTGATCGTGGTGCCGTTCGTGTTGCGGTGGCTGCGCAACATGCCGGCCGATGTCGGCGTGACTCCGTACGGCGCACCCGCCGACTACGTCCCGCCGGCGGCGGTGTCGACCGTGAACCCCGCGCGCGCAGCGGTGCAGGCGCTACGCGACGCGAGCCGAGTACGAACCTTCTGGGCGTTGGTGCTCGGATTCGCGATCTGTGGCGCAACGACCAACGGGCTCATCGGAACTCACTTCATACCGTCTGCGCACGACCACGGAATGCACGAAACCACCGCAGCGGGTCTGCTGGCGGTGGTGGGAATCTTCGACATCGTCGGGACGATCGCATCGGGTTGGCTGACCGATCGGGTGAATCCGCGGTATCTGTTGGCGGCCTATTACGGCTTTCGCGGAATCTCGCTGCTGTTTCTGCCGTGGTTGCTGTCGGCGACCATCCAACCGTCGATCGTCATCTTCGTGGTGATCTACGGATTGGATTGGGTGGCAACGGTTCCGCCCACGATTGCTCTGTGCCGAGAGGTGTTCGGCGACAAGGGTTCTCTGGTGTTCGGGTGGGTCTTCGCCTCACACCAGATCGGAGCGGGCATCGCGTCCGTCGTCGCGGGCATTGTGCGTGACGCCACCGGCGCATACACGATGGCGTGGTTCGGCGCGGCCGGCTTGTGCGCGGTTGCTGCCGTCGTGAGCATCAGAACAGGAAAGCCCTCGTAGCGAGGGCTTTCCTGTTTCAGAGGTTCGGGTCAGCGGCTGCGCTGGCTCGTTGCCGGGCCCGCTGCGCGACGGCTGTGGCCGCCGCCACCGCTACGCGGCTGTCCACCACTGCGCGGCTGTCCACCACTGCGCGGCTGACCACCCGAGCGGGCCGGGCCGCCGCGTCGCGCGTTGTTGTTGCGCGGGGCTCCGGTGCGTGCCGGTGCCGGCTCTGCCTTCGATGCAGGCTCGACGTAACGGGCCTGCTCGCCGACGAGGTTCGCCACTGCAGGCGAGTCGGCGGTGACGCGGATCGGGGTGACCTTGATGTCGGCCTTGCGCAGCAGAACTGCGGTGTCCTTGCGCTGCTCGGGCAGAACCACGGTCACGACGTCGCCTGCGCTGCCGGCGCGCGCGGTGCGGCCGGAGCGGTGCAGGTAAGCCTTGTGCTCGGCTGGGGGATCGACGTGGACGACGAGCTGAACGTCGTCGACGTGGACGCCGCGGGCTGCGACGTCGGTGGCGACGAGCACGCGGGCCTGGCCGGAGGAGAAGGCCGCGAGGTTGCGGTCACGTGCGGCCTGCGAGAGGTTGCCGTGCAGGTCGACGGACGGGATTCCGGCGTCGGTGAGCTGCTTGGCGAGCTTGCGGGCCTGGTGCTTGGTGCGCATGAACAGGATGCGGCGTCCGGTGCCGGAGGCGAGCTGGTGAACCAGCTTCTTCTTGGCTTCGACGCCGTCGACCTCGAACACGCTGTGAGTCATGGCCTCGACGTGTGAAGTGGCCTCGTCGACGGAGTGCGTGATCTGGTTGTGCAGGAAGCGCTTGACCAGTTTGTCGACACCGTTGTCCAGCGTCGCCGAGAACAGCATGCGCTGACCCTTGTCGGGGGTGGCGGCGAGGATCCGGGTGACGACGGGCAAGAAGCCGAGGTCGGCCATGTGGTCGGCCTCGTCGAGGACGGTGATCTGTACGCCGTCGAGGGTCAGGTGGCGCTGCTTCATGAGGTCTTCGAGGCGTCCGGGGCAGGCGACGACGATGTCGACACCCGACTTGAGTGCGGACACCTGACGGACCTGCGAGACACCACCGAAGATCGTCGTGACCTTCAACGAGTATGCGGCGGCGAGGGGTTCGATCGCGACGGCGATCTGGGTGGCGAGCTCACGCGTCGGCGCAAGGATCAGTCCGCGCGGGCGGCCGGGCTTGCGGTTGCCGGGGAGTTGGCCGGCGAGGCGCGCGACCATGGGGATGGAAAATGCGAGTGTCTTTCCGCTGCCGGTCTTTCCGCGTCCGAGTACGTCGCGTCCCTGCAGTGTGTCGGGGAGCGTGTCGGCCTGGATGGGGAAGGCCTCGGTCTTGCCCTGGCTCGCGAGTACGTCTGCGATGGCCTGGGGTACTCCGAGTGCAGCAAAAGTCTGTGGGGTCGTCATTGTGATGAAAAGTGCCTTTCGGGCAGGGTGTTGCACCTGCGGGCCTTCGGGCCGAGATGCAAGGTGGCGAGACTGCCGGTGGGCAGTTTCGATCGCCGTAAGAGAAGCCTGTGCGGGGTGCACATGGTGATTCGGGAGCATTCCACGACGTCTGACGTGCAGTTACGCGCGTCGATACCGAGTGTAACCGAGTGCGGACCCGATCTCTTCCCGCGGTCGACGGTCACGCGGCGTCGGAGCCGAACAGTCCGTCGATGTAGACGTTCTCCGCCGGCGAGCTGTAGAGCTCGACCACCGGCATCGGCGGCGCGCTCGAATCGTACGTGTGCCCGGTGGGTGAGATGAGCCTGTACCGATGTCGCGCGTTCCGTTTGTCTCGTAGTGCTTCGGCCGTCCAGCCTTCGCCTTCTTTCGCGTAATTGCATGCGGCACAAAGACCTGCGCCGTTTTCGGCGCTTGTCGCTCCGCCCGCGGTGTGTGCGGTGATGTGGTCGTGGTGCCGGATGGGCGCGTCGCACCACGGGGTGCGGCACGTGCGATCGCGGAGATCGATGAGGCGTCCCAATGCGGTGGGAAATGCGCGGGATGTGGATTCGACGGCTGTCAGTGCGCCGGTTTTCGGGTGGGCATAGAGGCGACGTAATGCGACGCGCGTCTCATTGCCCTGTGCGCCGTCGAGTGCGTCGCGCACGAGTTGGCGTGCGACGTCCGACGGGATGTCGCCGTAGCCGTGCAGATATGCGGACGTGTCGCCACCGGCGAGCAGGGTCGAATCCGAGATGACGATGTCGACGGTGACCGGTGGACCTTGAGCGGCCGATGCGCCGGTGACTCTCTCGAACACCAGGTCGGCCATGATCTGGTCGCGGCTGCGTGTGTCGCCACCTGCGTTGATGACGGTGTCGGCGTCGCGCCGCAGGGTCGCCCACATGCAGACGGTCTTCTCCATCGAGGTGAGCGCGGTGAAGAATCCCATCAATTCGGGTGCGGGGCGCGTACTGACTCGGCGTGCGGCGTATGCCTTTGCGCGTCGCTTGACCTGGGAGGCGGCGTCCAGTTCGTTGGCGAGTGCGCGGGCGCGACCCTCGATGGTGCGATCTCCTGCACCGGCGAGGGTGGCGGGGTCTGCGCACAGGCGTTCATCGATGGTTCGGCGATCGTCGACGGTGAGACACGCGGTTTCGCGGGCGAGAATCATGACGCGCCACTCGTTGAGTTCGCCGGCTTTCAGGCGGGCCAGGGTGTGTGGCATTTCGTGAACGAGCGCACGAGCAAGCCCGAGATGAGTGCCGCCGCGGTTGGGTGACTCTCGTCGAGCCAGGCCGATCTGCGACGCAATTCCTTTGCGCCACTGGGCTTTCGGCTTGCCACGTTCACGACGTTCGGTGCTGATCACGGTTGCAACGGCATCGGTCACGACGGCTTGGGTTGCCACGCTGACGCATTTGACGGTTTCGAGAGCAGAGATGAGATCGATGCCTGCTGCTGCGTCGACGACTATGTCGGACGCCTGAAGACGCGCAACGAACCTCAACACCTCAGCGGATGTGAGCGGTGATTCTGGTATAGCTGTGACCACGAGTTCCTCCCCAGTACTCGAATGCATGTTCGAATGTACGCCGGTTCGGGAGGTAGTGCAACAGGGCGGGGTGTGAAATCTGAGAGTGCGCGCCGAAAAGCGATGCTGGTGCCCTCGGCAGGATTCGAACCTGCGACCTACCCTTTAGGAGAGGGTTGCTCTATCCCCTGAGCTACGAAGGCTGGTGATCGAATGAGTGCTCCAAAGTCCCTGTGCGGCAAGGTCTTTCGATCAGTCGAACAATCGGGTTGCGGGTGGGTCGCTGTCGTACTGCACAGCGGGCCCACATCGCGGTCGTCAGTCTAGCGGTCCGCACCGCAGATCGTGAAGCAGGTTCGCGCTGCTGGTCACTACACCGGTCAGTGATGCGATCAGATTCAGGGCGGTGCGGTGCTGGTGGGCGGTGTAATCGGCGACCGATTCGATGCCGACGAAGCACTGAATGTCGCGGGCAAAAGCGTCGAACGTCGTCGCGAGAATTCCCGCCGAGGCGAAGACACCCACAATGACCAGCTGGTCACGGCCTCGTCGGCGTAGTTCGACCTCGAGATCGGACGCGTAGAACGCGCTGTAGCTGCGCTTCGCGATCGGAACGAAGTCCGATTCGGTGACCGCCACGTCCTCGGCAGACGGGCCCAACCCCCACATCGGCCCCAGCAGTCCACGCTGTTCGATCGCCTCAGCCGCCCGCGGACCGCTCGCCAGAATCGGCACTCCGGCAGACCTGGCGCACGCGAGCACCGCCGACGCTTCTGCGGCCACCCGCGCACGAACCGAGGAGTGCAGCACGTTCAGGTAGTACGGCTGCATGTCGTGGACCAGAAGTGCCGCGCGCTCGGGCCGCAACTCCCACTCGGGACCACCCACACAGTCGCGCAGAGTCTCGACCGCGTACTTCTCTACTTCGACGCTGAATGTGGCCACGTCGGTCATCCTCGTACAAACGCGCGCGCATTTGCCAGACGCGCGCAGAGTCGTCAGCCGCTGGCTGTCTATTTCGCTCGCACCTGACAAACGCGCGCGCGTTTGCGGATCCCTAGGCCCCAGCATCGCAGAACGAGCCCGATCCCCACCACTCAATCCGCGGCAATAGCATCCACGATGTTCAGGCGTGATGCGTGTACCGCAGGCGGAGCCGATCCCAGTAGTGAGAGGCCCAACGCGACGAGTCCGTACAACAGCACCGTCCAACTGGCGTTGTACTGCACGGGAATTCCGATGCTGGCACCGAGGATCAGTGTGCTCAGGTATTGCAGGCCGGCACCGATGATGAGGCCGAGCACACCGCCGACGATGCCCACAGACAGTGCCTCTGCGAGCACCATGCGTGCCAGGGTTCCTCGGCCGCCGCCCATGGCGCGCAGTACTCCGAGCTCACGTCGACGTTCGAGTACCGACAGCGTCAACGTGTTGAGCAGAGCGACGGCAGCGACCAGTGCGACGATCCACTGCAGTGCGATGGCCAGCGCACCGGATTGGCGGATGGCCGCGCTGGTGCCCTCGAGTGCCGCGGCGCCCGTGTACACGAATGCCTCGGGCGGCAGAGTCGATCGCAGCGAATCCTGCACGGCGGCAACGTCTCCGTCGACGGTGATCTCGAGGTACGTCGCACCCGGGCGGTCGTAGAAGCGCTGCATCGATTCCAGTGAGATCGCCATCGTGCCGCCTGCGGCGTTGATGTAGTCCACGAGATCGAGCACGCGTACGTTCTGCACTCCGGTCGGCGTCGGCAGATCGATGGAGTCTCCCGCCGTCACTCCCAGCGTCGTACCGAGCGCCTTCGAGAGCACCACGCCGTCGCCCGCGAGCAACCCGGCGCGTACGTCTGCGGGGAGCGAGGCCAGCGTCACCGCGTTGCTTCCGTCGGCGACGCCTTGGATGGAGACCAGCTCGTTGTCGATGGTCGCGTAGGCCCACTGCCCTTCGACGACGCGGGAGACGCCGGACGTCGCCCGCACGGCCTCGTCGACCGCGGCGGGAACGATCGGGCCCGACGGTATCGCGTCGGGTGAGCTCATCGATACGTACAGGTCCGTGTCGGCGAGCGAAGACAGTGATTCGGCGGCGGAGTCGGTCATGTTCGTCAACGAACCAGACACTCCCACACTGACTCCCACGGCGATGACGATGGTCATCACCGTCGCCCAGATGCGCCGCGGAGCGCGTTCGATGGTTGCGGTGGCAAGGCGTCCGGCACCACCCCATCGGCGGGGCACAGCGCCGGTGGCCCAGACGATCGGCCCGGTTCCGCCGACGCACAGTGCGACGACGCCGAACATGAACAGGGCACCGGCACCGAGGGTCAGTTGCCCGTCGACGTTGACGGCGAACACGAACGATCCGGCGATGGCGAACAGACCGAATACGGTGGCGGCCAACGTGAACGACAGCTTCGGACCGCCGGACGTTTCTCCGCCGCCGACCGCCAATGCTTCGATCGGCGAGATGCGATACACCTGCACGGCAGCCAGAGCGGACGCGCCGACGCAGGCCAGCACGCAGGCCACGATCGCGACGGGAATGGCGAAGCTCGGCAACACGTATTCGATTCGCGCATCGAATGCTTGCGACAGGAACGGCGGCAGGCTCTCGATGGCGATGCGGCCCATGATGATTCCGAGAGGTACCCCGACGGCACCGCCGACGAGACCCACCAGTACCGACTCGAACAACAGGTCGCGGACGATGTCCGCGCGCCGACCGCCGACCGCTCGGAGCAGGGAGATGGTGGGGCGACGCTTGGCGATGGCCATGTTCATGACGTTGAACACCAGGAACGCCGCGACGACGAACGCGATGAGGGAGACCATCAGCGTCGCATTGCGCGTCAGACTCATGGCCTGATCGGCTCTGTCGGCCCGGAATTCCGGATTCATCACCGAGACTCGGCCGGCCAACGCTGCGTCCAGGTCGGACCGTAGCGAATCCCCGCCACCGAGAACGAAGATGGAATCGAGCTGACCCGGACGGTCGGTCAACGCCTGCGCGGTGGGCAGCAACGTGACCGCGAACATGCCCCCACCGATGCGCTGCGTACCAGGGCCGTCGATCACGCCCACCACCGCAGTGGGTCGGTCGGCGATCGTGACCGTGTCACCCTGCGTCAATCCCGTTGCTGCTCCGACCAATACGCCCGACGGGTCGGACAGCAGACCCGCTGCGTTGCCCACGGCACCTTGCAGATCGGACTGCAGTGCCGTGATCGATGAATCGAAACCCAGTACCGTCAGCTCGCCGACATCGGATCGCACGATGGTGCGGAGCAGGGGTACCGCCGCATCGACGCCCGCAACACCGCGTACGACGTCGAGTTCGTTCTGGTCGAATCCGGAATCGGTCACGCCGACCACTTCGTACTGCGCGTTGCCTGCGATCGACACCGCCAGACGTTCGACTGATCCGGTCAGCGATCCGTAGGTGCCGAGGACGGCGATGAGCAAACCCGCGGCGACGGCCACGACTCCCGCCGAGACCAGCGAACGCACCCAGTGCATTCGGAGGTCTCGGAGGCTGATGACGCGAAATCTGCTGAGCGCGGTACCGATCACCGAGGTGTACCAGCGGTGTCGGTGTCGACGCGGCCGTCGATCATGCTGACGACGCGATCGGTCGATCGAGCCGCCTCGAGATCGTGGGTTGCCATCACCACTGCCCGACGTCCCTCGCTGCCGTGGGCGACGTCGGCAAGAATCTCGAGGACGTTGTGGGAGGTCTTGGAATCGAGGTTGCCCGTCGGTTCGTCGGCTATCAGCAGCGCCGGGTCCATCATCAGGGCTCGGGCTATGGCGATGCGTTGAATCTGACCGCCCGACAGTTGCGCCGGGCGGTGTTCGGATCGCTGCGCCAACCCCACCATGTCCAACAGCCGCATTGCGTCGGCTTTCGCCTTCTTGATGGGGGTGCCGTCGAGCAGCTTCGGAACGGCGACGTTCTCCCACGCCGACATGGTCGGGAGCAGGTTGAAGAACTGGAAGACGAAGCCCACCTGGTGGCGTCGGAAATCGGACTGGGCGTTGTCGTCGAGGGTGGTGACCTCGACGTCGTTGAATCGGATGGACCCGGCCGTCGGGGTGTCCAGCGCGCCGAGCATGTGCAGCAGTGTCGACTTACCTGCTCCGGACGGCGCGACCAGCGACACGAACTGACCACCGTCGATCGTGAGATCGATGCCGTCCAACGCACGGACCGGTTGTTCGCCGGTGGGGTACTCCTTGACCACGCCGGACAACTGGAGCTTCAACTTCGTCATGCATGATCCCCTGCTTCTCGAATACTTCCGACGCTACCTGCCGTCGGGTCGAGAAACCGGTCGGAGTTCTCAGATCACGCTGCGCCGCGCGAGGATTCGAGCCGTCTGGCCACCAGTGCCGCCTGGAGGTGGCGGATACCGGAGGGACGAGTCGGGTCGAACCCGGTCAGTTGTGCGATTCGCTTGAGGCGATAGTCGACGGTGTTGGTGTGCAGATGGAGTTGCCGGGCGGAGCGCTGACGGTTGAGGTCGTGCGAAATGTGGATCTCGAGGGTCTCGAGCAATTCGGGTGACGAATCGAGTGGCTCGAGGATCTGGGTGAGGTGGCGTCGACCCGGTCCGGGACGAGTGAGCTGGTACTCGAGCACCAGGTCGTCCATCCGGTACAACCCGGACGGGCGGTGCAGCTGATGAGCCAGGGACAGCAGTTCGTGGACCTGGTCTGCGGCGGTGGGAATGTCGGCTGTCGCAGCCTGCTCGGCGGTCGCGGTGACGGGGACCTCTGCGGCGGTACCGATGCGGTGCACCAGCGCCTCGACCCACTCGTCGTCGTGGACGCCGGGGATCAGGACGGTTCCGCCCTCGGTGCTGAGCAGCGACAGGGGAGTGCGTCCGCACACGGTGGCCAATTCGGCCTGCACGCGACGCAGTTTGCGTCGTGCAGCCACCGTCTTCTGGATGTTGGGGTCGTTCTCGTCGGGGTGCGGCGGTACCGACAGTGCGAGCACGAGGTAACTGTCGGCGAGTTCGATGCCCGACTGGCGGGCCATCGAGACGGCGTTGTGTCCGCTCAGCAACGAGGTGACCAGCGTGTGCGCGGCTGTGTGATGCTCGCTCGCCACTGCCTGAAGCTCTTCGACGTAGCTCTTGCTGGCCGCGATCGAGACCTTCTCCGACAGCAGCACGAACATGCGTGCAGCCTCGATCAACTGGGCGGCGTCGCCTTCTCCTGCCCGCTTGGACACCAGATTCCAACCGATCTGAATGCCCTCGTGGTAGACGCTGAGGACGGACTCGAGCGGGACACCCTCACGAGCCCATTGACTGGCCTTGGCGCGCAGTTCGGCCAAGTCGGACTCGGCAGGTGCGCGGCGCTCGTCGAGCATCTGCACGGCGATGCTGATGCACTTGACGGTGAATTCGGTGACGTCTCCGTGGAGTTGTTCACCGGGAAGTGAACCGCAGGGAGTATTGGCGGCGAAGTGGCCTACCAGGAGGCGCGCCACTGCGCGAAAATCGCGAAGGGGAGCCGAAGCAGGCTGCCCTGCGACCATGATTCCGAGGCCAGTCGAGTTGTGAACGGTCACAGATCAACCCTTCGTGTTGGATTCTTCAGGTTTTGAGAGAGCTAACGTACTCACGCGTAGAAACGCGCTTCCTGTCGTGAATCTATGCAACTTCAGCCGAAATGGCAGGTTTTTCAAACTTTGAGTTTGTTTCCTGGCCTCTAACAGGATCGATCATAGGTTGTTATCTACGTGTGATCCATGGTTTCGGCAAAACTCGTTGTGATTTATCTCGAGCGGGCCACGAGAGGCCTTGCGACTTGCCCTAAACAATGCAGAAGGCGGTCCCATCGCCTGCGCTGCGCGCCTACTTTGATCTCGGATCGGTCCGGACGAGCGGGGTGAGAGGACGAGTATGCGCAGCGACATCGGGCAGTTCACGGTTCTACGGGAACTGCAGCCGACGATCGACGACAACCTCGCGCGCCACCGCTCGACAGCTGTCTCCTGGCAGCCCACGGATTTCGTCCGGACCGAGATGTACTGGGGAACGCGTACGTCACCGCTGACCGAAGCCGCCAAGGCTGCACTGGTCACCGATCTCCTCACCGAGCAGAACATTCCGCTGTATCGGTGCGAGGTCGCGGCGTCGGGTACCGGCTCATGGCCTGCCTGGCTCGCCGAGTGGAGCGCCGAGCGCACCCGGCATGCTGCAGCCGTCACCGACTATTTGGTCGCCACGCGCAGCGTCGATCCGACGGCACTCGGTCGAGCTCGCGCACAGTGCAAGACGGTGGGATTCGACTCCCCGATGAACGGCGCTCACCTCCTTCGTTCTCTGGCGCAGGTGACCCTCGACGAAACGATCAGTAGCGTCTGCCATACGAATACCGCGCACCAGTGCCACGATCCGGTTGCCGATCGCTTGCTCGGCCGGATAGTCGACGACCAGAACCTGCACGTCACCTTCTTTGCGAATCTGGTGTCGGCAGCGCTCGACGTCGCCCCCGCTCCGACTGTCACGGCAATCACCGAAGTAGTCATGAACGCGCAGTTGCCGGGTACCAACCTGCCCGGCTTCGGTCGGAGCGCCATGCTCATCGAGCGGGACGGGATCTTCGATCTTCGACGTCATCTCGACGAGGTGCTGCTGCCGACGCTCGCTCGGTGGCGCGTCTTCGAGCGGACCGACCTGGGCGTCGGTGTCCGCAGCCGCGACCAATTGGCCGACTACCTGGTCCATCTCGACACCCGGGCCGCGGCAGCCGAGGCGAACCGCACCCGAACTCCGGGGTACGCAGACGCGCTGCGCGCCAGCTGACGTGAGTGCATCACGCCTTCGGCGACCATTCATCGACTAGCCTGAACCCCTGTTCGTCATTCACCGAGCCAGCGGGCTCGGGGCTACTACCGGAGGCCGGCACGTGACAGGGCATCGACCGATCATCGTCGGCATCGACGGTTCCGCTGCGGCCGACAAGGCTGTGATCTGGGCGGCCCTGTGCGCTCGGCGACGGGATCGGCGATTGCACATCGTGACGGCCGTCGACATGCCGGGGGTTGTCGATCTGAGCGAATTCGCAGGCGAGGCAACGGAATTCGTCGCCACGGCTAAATCCCGGCTCGCAGCCGCGGAAACGCTGGCCGTGTCGGTCGTCGACGACCCGACGTTCGAGGTGACCTCGAGTGCCGTCGAAGGCGGCGTGATGGACGTACTCATCGGCGTGTCGGCCCAAGCCGAGCTCCTGGTGATCGGAGCGAGCGAAACGGGCGCTGTCACACTCTCTCTGGCCGCCCACAGCGTGTCACCCGTCGCCGTCGTACGCGGCCGGGACATCGACGGCCGTCCCGTCGCCGAGGGCCCGGTCGTCGTCGGCGTGGACGGATCCGACGTCAATCAGGCAGCGGTGGAGTGGGCGTTCGTCGAGGCCTCGGCACGTGATGCTCCGTTGATCGCGGTACACGTGTGGTCCGACGTGGATCTGACGCGCTCGTTCGGTCGCGCGCCTGCGGATTGGCAGGCCATCGCCGACACCGAGGAAGCGTTGCTGGCGGAAAGTCTCGCCGGGTGGCAAGAGCGGTTCCCGGAGGTCGACGTCCAACGCGTCGTCGCCCAGGATCGCCCCGTTCGAGTGCTCAGCGGACTGTCCGAAACGGCAGCGGTGATCGTGGTGGGTAACCGGGGGCGCGGCGGATTCGGAGGAATGCTGCTCGGGTCGACGAGCTTCGCTCTGGTCAACACCGCAGATTGCCCGGTGTTGGTCGTCAGGAAAGCGGTTACATAGCGACGGTCAGCAAGAAGCTGACGTCTTCGAGCGCCTCGACGCTGTGCCGTGCGTCGGGGATGACGAGGAGATCGCCGGTCGAGCCTTTCCAGGTCTTCTCACCGCTGATCAGCTCCAACTTGCCGCTGAGGACGAGGACGGTCGACTCACCGCTGAGATCGTGTTCGGCCAGCTTGTTACCTGCGGCCAGCGCCACGACGGTCTGCCTCAATTTGCGACTGTGGCCGCCGTACACCGTCTGCGAACTGCGGCCACTCGACGCGCCGACTGCGAGCTTGAGTTGCTGACGGGCAAGTGCGGTGAGTGACTTCTTGTCCATAGCCGCCAGTATGACGCACCACCCGCAGCCGCGATGGGGGAATCATGAACGCGCTCAAACAGTTTGGGTAGGCTTCCCGTACTCCACATATCTGAACTGCCTACCGTCCACTCTGCTGGTGAGCCAGTCGCCCGTCTTCTTGATCCAATCGCCTTCCACCGTTGGCGCATCCGTATCGCCCGGTACCTCGACATCGATCTCGGTCACATGCAGGGTTGTGGCGAATGGCATTGCCGATCGGTAGATTTCACCGCCGCCGATGATCCACACGGTCTCGCCTCCGACCAGGGCCAGGGCTTCGTCCACCCCGCCACAGGTCTCGGCACCGGGTGCCTCGAGTGAGCGGTTGCGGGTGACCACGATATTGCGACGGCCCGGAAGCGGTCTGAATCTTGCGGGCAGAGACTCCCAGGTTTTGCGTCCCATGATGACCGGGTGATTCATCGTCACGGCTTTGAACCGGGCCATGTCCTCCGGTACTTCCCACGGAATCCTGCCGGCTTCGCCGATTTTGAGGTTGGAACTCTGCGCCCAGATCAGGCCGACTTCTCTCGATGCACTCACACCGCTACCGGGGCCTTGATTGCAGGGTGGTGCTGATAGTCGACGATCTCGACGTCGTCGAAGGTGTAGTCGAAGATCGAATCTCGCTGTGCCAGTTTCAGAGTCGGGTAGGGGTACGCCTCGCGGGAGAGCTGCTCGGCAACCTGGTCGCGGTGGTTGTCGTAGATGTGGCAGTCGCCCCCGGTCCACACGAACTCGCCTACGTCGAGGCCGGTCTGTGCGGCGACCATGTGGGTGAGCAGCGCGTAGCTGGCGATGTTGAAGGGCACGCCGAGGAACATGTCTGCGCTGCGTTGATACAGCTGGCACGAGAGCTTGCCGTCGGCGACATAGAACTGGAAGAACGCATGGCACGGCGGCAGGGCCATCTGCGGGATTTCGCCGACGTTCCACGCCGAGACGATCATTCGCCGCGAATCCGGATCGGTCTTCAGAGTCTCGATGACCTGGCTGATCTGGTCGATGTGCTCGCCCGACGGGGTCGGCCACGAACGCCACTGCACTCCGTAGACGGGGCCGAGTTCGCCGTCCGGCGCTGCCCACTCGTCCCAGATGCTGACGCCGTGTTCCTGCAGCCACGTGACATTGGAGTCTCCGCGCAGAAACCACAGCAGTTCGTAGACGATCGACTTGAGATGGACCTTCTTGGTGGTGATCAACGGGAAGCCCGCGGCCAGATCGAAGCGCATCTGATGCCCGAACACGCTGGTCGTCCCGGTTCCCGTCCGGTCGGATTTGGCTGTACCGGTGTCGAGGATGCGGCGCAGCAGATCTTCGTACGGAGTCGGAACCATCACGACGGCCATCGTAGCTGCATACTGGACGCATGCCGGAATTACCCGAGGTGGAAGCCCTTGCCGGCTTCTTGCGCGAGCATGCCGTCGGTGCCGTGATCGGCCGCATCGACATCGCGGCACTCAGCGTTCTCAAGACCTTCGATCCGCCGATCACCGATCTGCAGGGTCGCGACGTCACCGATGCCGCGCGGTTCGGAAAACATCTGGCGCTGCAGGCGGGTGACCTGTGGCTGATCACCCACCTGTCGCGTGGGGGTTGGCTGCGATGGGTGGACAACCCCAGTGTTGCTCCGCCGAAACCGGGCAAGGGGCCGCTGGCGCTGCGGATCCACTTCTTCACTCCCGAGGGCGCAACCCCGGCGATCGACCTGACCGAAGCCGGTACCAAAAAACGATTGGCGGTCTGGGTGGTCCGTGATCCTCAGCAGGTCGCGAGCATCGCCCGGCTCGGGCCGGACGCAATGACGGTCACCGAGCTCGAATTCGCCGAGATACTGGGCGGCACCACAGCTCGTCTGAAGACCTCGTTGGTGGACCAATCGTTGCTCGCCGGAATCGGCAACGCCTACTCGGACGAGATTCTGCACGTCGCCAAGCTCTCGCCGTTCGCGTCGTCGAGCAAGCTCGACGCGGAATCTGTTTCGATTCTTCATGCCGCGATGCGTTCGGTCCTGTCCGACGCGGTGGACCGCTCGGCCGGGCAGGATGCGGCGCGTCTGAAGGGGGAGAAGCGATCCGGCATGCGGGTGCACGCCAGAACCGGGCTGCCGTGCCCGGTGTGCGGAGATCCGGTGCGCGAGGTCGCCTACGTGGACCGCTCTTTTCAGTACTGCGCGACGTGCCAGACGGCCGGCAAGATTCTTGCCGACCGCCGGATGTCGCGGTTGCTCAAGTAGCGGGTTCGAGCGTCTGGCTGGCGTAGCCGCGATAGCCTTCCCACGCTTTGCGGCGATCGCTGCGCGGATCTTTCTGCACCCGAGTTCGCGTGTCGAAGATCAATGTATTGCGCTCGGTTTCGTCGTAGGCCGGCCACGATTCCAACGGCTTTCCGTTGGTGGCGAACGCAATCCAGTGTGACTGCACCTGCTCGGTGACCTCCGCGAACGACTTTCGTCCCCCTGTCGCGGTCAAGGCCTTGCCGAACAACGTCTCGTTGATGCCGAAGACTGCGAACAACTCGAACCCGTGAGTGGCGTCGAGGCCCAACAACTTCATCGACCGAGGGGCGAAGTCGAAGCGATAGAAGTACGTCGGTGCGTGACGCGAATGTCCTTCGGCCACTTCGAGAGACGGCTTCCAGAACGTGAAATCCCCGCCGAAGTCGATGGCGGCCCGCTCGCTCGGGTATCCACGGTATCCGCCGGTGACAACCGGTTCCGCCGAGGGATCGGTGAGGGAGAAGAGTTTGGAAATGCGTTCGGGGTTGGTGGGCAACGCGTCCAGAAACTTCGGAAACAGTGTTCCCTCACGGGCGTTGGTGCCGATGATCAGCGGCACATTGTGTGCGGTGCCGTTCGCGTACGCCTCGACCGGATCGACAGGAAGGAAGTCACCGTCGATCACCGGGCCGAAGGGGAGCAGGCCGGGAGTGCGGTGCAGCGTGGTGAGTCCGAGCTTGGTGCCTGCTCGGCCGAGTGCCAGTACCTCGGCGTTCTCCAGGGTTTCCACCGCGGTCTCGGCGGTGCCTCCGAGGTACCCGACGTACTCGCTCGCCCACTGGTCCGCCCGGTGCTTGGCGGTCGTCATGCCCGGTGCTGAGCTTTCGGCAATTGCCTGGGCGAAAAGGCCTTTCGCGGCGGGCACTGTCATCAGGGTGGTGACGGCATTGCCGCCTGCGGACTCGCCGAAGACGGTGACGTTGTCGGGATCTCCGCCGAATTCGGCGATGTTGCGCTTTACCCACTCCAATGCCGCCACCTGGTCGCGTAGTCCCAGGTTGGAATCGAACGGCCGCTCGGGGGTCGAGAAGCGCGACATGTCGAGGTAGCCCAAAGCGCCGAGTCGGTAGTTGACCGACACGTAGATGATGCCGTCGCCGTCCTGCAGCGAGCGCCGGACCAGCGAACCTCCGCCGTACAGCGGGGTGGCCGACGTGCCGAGGGTGTACGCACCGCCGTGGATGAACACCATGACCGGTCTGGGTGTCGTGCTCGGCGTGCTCGGTGCCAGGACGTTGAGTGTCAGGCAGTCCTCGCTCGACGGTTGGTACTTGCCGATTGCGAGCATCGTGCCCCGCTTGTGCTGAACGGATGCGTTGCCCCACTCGGTCGCGTCGCGCACGCCCTGCCACGGCTGGGTGGGTTGAGGTGCGCGAAACCGAAGCGGACCGACGGGAGGGGCGGCGTAGGGAATGCCCCGCCAGGTGGTGAGATTGCCGACCGGCTTTCCCTCGATCATGCCGTCCGTAGTGGTCACGCGTGTTTTCACAGCCATTTCGCGATACTACCGGGCGCTTCTTACCCGGTGGTAAGAACCGGCAGGGTCGGGTACCGGGCAGACTCGAAAGCATGCCTTTCGAGTATCGAGCCGAGATAGTGGAGCTGCTGCGAGCGCCCTCGCACGCGTACTTCGGGAGATCCAAGGACGGCCCGGCCGAGGTGCCGACCGAATTGCCGGACAGCGTCGAGATCGTCGCCCACAAGGGCATCCGCGGCGATCGGTTCTTCGGGGTCAAGGCTCATACCGAGGCAGCGGTGAGCTTTCTGGCACTCGAAGCCTGGGACGCCGTCGGCGAGGTACTGGGCGTCGACGTTCCCGACCCGGCCGTGGCCAGGCGAAACGTTGTGGTCCGCGGTTTGGAGCTCGACCCACTGCGCGGACTGGAATTCGAGCTCGATTCCGGTGACGGCTGGATTCGCTTCCGGGGCGGGCGACCTGCCCATCCGTGCGCGTGGATGGACCGCATGGTGGTCGACGGCGCTCGCAAGGCACTGATCGGTCGCGGTGGATTGCGGGTCGAGCCGCTCTCGGACGGAATCCTGCGAGTCGGGCCGCTGTCGGTGCGTTCCCCGGTCGAACTGGATGCCTCGCGAGCTGCGCTGTCGATTCGGCGCGCACAGCCCATCTGACGCAAAGCTGGGGGTCACTCTTGCTCACAAAGTAAATCTGTGCCCATAATGTGAGCAATGGTGCGACGCATCACACCGGCCCGTCATGCATGGCGGCGGTCACTCTCTGGTGGAAAGACCTACCGATGTCCGATTTGTGGATCGTGATCAACACCGTCGTCGCAGTACTGGCGGTGGTGGTCTTCATCGTTCGTTTCCATTTCAACCCGGTGATCTCGCTGGTGCTCGGGGCTGCGTACCTGGGCCTGGCGACCAAGCTGGGAGTGTCGACCACTGTCGACACGATCACCGGCGGATTCGGCGAGATCATGGCCGAGGTCGGATTGCTCATCGCGTTCGGCGTCCTGATGGGTTCGGTGCTGCAGGAGATGAGCGCCATCCAGCGTCTCGTCGGCACTTTGCTGAGAGCCTTCGGCCCCAAGCGGCTCCCGTACGCGCTGTCGCTGACCATCGCGACTCTGTTGCAGTCCATCTTCCTCGACGTGTTGCTCGTGATCTCCGCACCGCTCGCTCGCAACCTCGCACCCAAGATCGGCAAGTACGGCACGGCGAGGATGGCGACGGCGCTGGCCATCGCTCTGGAATGCGGCATCGTCTTCATGGTCCCCGGAGTCGCGACGCTGGCGTTGGCCGGACTGCTCGGCGTGCCGTTGGGCAAGATGATGATCTACGGACTGATCCTCATCATTCCTGTCGTCGTGCTGTCGGTGGCCATCATGTCGTTCGTTTTCCGGCACGGTTGGTGGAACGAGGAGAAGGACGAGCAACAGATCATCGCGGTGTCGGAGCCGGTGGTCTCGGAGCCTGTCGAGTCCGACGACGAGCCCCTCGGCGCCGGCGGCGGCGTGGCCCAAAAGGTGCGCACCGAGAAGCAGACCTCGCTGCTGGTGTTGCTCTCGCCGTTGCTGCTCGCGCTCGTCCTGATCGCCATCGGTGCCGTTCTCGAAGTCGCCGAGATCTCGGTTCCGGTAGTCGAATTCATCGCCAGCCCGGTCATCGCGTTGCTCCTCGGACTGGTCGGGACGTGCCTCATCGGCCGTTACCACGTCGGTCAGGAGCGGGTGGAGAAAGCTCTCGCTCGTGGTTTCGCCGAGAGCGGCCAGATCCTCATCCTCACCGGTGTCGGTGGATCGCTCGCAGCCGTCATCAACGAGGCGGGTCTCGGCGACATATTGGGCCAGTACTTCACGGCCAGTACCGCGGCTCCACTGTTGATGGTGTGGGTCATTGCGGCCGCGTTGCACATCGCCGTCGGATCGGTGACGATCTCCGCCATCACCTCGGCCGGCATCCTCGCGCCTGTCGCGCCGCTGATCGGTCTCGACCCGGTGTTCATCGCGCTCGCCGCCGGTGCCGGATCGCTGTTCGCCGTGCACGTCACCAGCAACACGTTCTGGCTGCTGCAGTCCTTGATGGGCCAGTCGACGAGGGGCACACTCAAGACGTGCTCGGTGGGTGTGTCGGTGGCATCGGTCATTGCCATTGCCTTGATCGTGCCGATGAGCTGGATCCTGTGACCTCTTCCGCGAATATCGAAAGGAACACAATGGCATTGCCGCTCAGTGGAGTTCGAGTTCTCGAACTCGGCAACTACATCGCCGCACCCACGGCGGCCAGGATGCTCGCCGATTTCGGTGCCGAGGTGATCAAGGTCGAAAGGCCGGGTACCGGCGACGAATTGCGCAATTGGCGGCTGTATTCCGGTACGACGTCGATGCTGTACCGCACGATCAACCGGAACAAGAAATCGATCGTGTTGGACCTGCGCACCGAGCAGGGCCGCAAAGATGTGGTCGACCTCGCCGCGCACTGCGACATCGTGCTGGAGAACTTTCGGCCCGGCACACTCGAGAAGTGGGGGATCTCGCCCGAGGTTCTCAGTGCCGCCAATCCGGAGCTGATCATCACGCGCATCTCGGCATTCGGGCAAACCGGTCCGATGTCGCAGCGACCCGGATTTGCCGCTGTGGCAGAGGCGTACGGCGGTTTCCGCAACCTCGTCGGTGATCCGGACAGGCCGCCCGTGCGGGTCGGTGTGTCGATCGGCGACTCGATCGCCGGTCTCTATGCGGCGTTCGGATGTGTCATGGCGTTGTTCCAGCGACAGACGCAGCGCGCAGCAGAGAAATCGGACCCGTTGTCGCTCGAACAGCGTTCCATCGACGTGGCCTTGAACGAATCCATCCTGTCGATGATGGAGTCGCTGATCCCGGATTATCTGGCCTACGGCGTCGAACGTGAACGGACGGGCGGCCGGATGGAGGGCATCGCGCCCTCGAATGCGTACCCGTGCAACGACGGTCACTCGATCATCATCGCCGGTAACGGCGACGCCATCTTCCAGCGTTACATGGAAACCATCGACCGTCCCGATCTGGGAGCCGATCCGGACCTGGCGACCAACGCCGGCCGGTGGCGTCGCCGGGACGAGCTGGACGCCGCGATCTCGGCTTGGACCGGATTGCGTTCGCGCGCCGAGGCATTGAAGATACTCGATGCCGCGGGGGTGCCGTCGGGTCCGATCTACACCGCTGCGGACATCGTCGCCGACGAACAGTACGCGGCCCGCAACATGATTCAGCACTTTCCGGTCGACACCGGCCAGGGAGAGCCCACCGACGTCGGGTTCGTCGGAGTTGTCCCGGTGATCGGTGATGCATCCCTGCCGATCCGTTCGGTCGGGCCGGATCTGGGCGAGCACACCAGAGAAGTACTGTCGACGCTGCTCGGCCGGACCGACGAAGAGATGGGCCTGTAGATGTACCGATTCACCCCCACCGCGGAGCTACGCGACGTCACGATGCGCGACGGACTACAGCTCACCGGCAAGATGCTCCCCACCGAACGCAAACTCGAGATCATCAGGGCCCTCATCGAACTCGGCGTGCCGGCACTCGAGGTCGGCTCGATGGCACGCGGCGACAAAGTGCCGCCCATGGCCAACACCCTCGAGGTCATCGGCGAGCTGACCGCCGAGGAACTCGAGCGATGCTGGGTGTGGGTCGCCACTCCACGCCACGTCGAGAAGGCCGCTGCTGCAGGGGCTCGCAACTTCCAGTACTGCTTCTCCGCGTCGGACTCACACAACCAGGCCAACATCGGGCGCACCACCGAGGTGTCGCTGGCCGCGATGCCCGATGCCGTCGACATCACCCGCTCGGTGGGCGGACAGATCGAGCTGTGTATCGCAACGTCGTTCACCTGTCCTTTCGAGGGACAGGTACCGCCGGATCGGGTCATCGAGATCGCCAACGACGAACGAGCCACGGGCGCAACGGATATTGTCATCTGCGACACACTCGGACAGGCAGTACCGGTTCAGGTGTCGTCGCTGATCTCACGGGTGCGCGCGGAAACGCCGGACCGCCGGGTGGTGTTCCACGGTCACGACACCTGGGGTCTGGGCGTCGCGAACACTCTCGCCGCCATCTCGGCCGGAGCCGCGATGGTCGACGGTTCGCTCGGCGGACTGGGCGGCTGCCCCTTCGCCCCCGGTGCCAGTGGCAACACCTCGTCCGAGGACATTCTCTTCGCGACGAGGCCGGATTGGTTCGAGCCGAAGACGCTGGCACGCATGGTCTCTCTGTCGGAGGGCCTGCTGGTCGAACTGGAGGAGCCCATGCGATCGAAAACCGTGCAGGGTGCCAGGTCCGAGGCGCACGTGTTCGAGTGGGTCGTATGAGCCGCATTCTCGTCACGTCGGAAATCCCGGCTCCCGGCATGGACATTCTGCGGGCCGCCGGCGAGGTCGACCTCCGCTCGTTGGACCACGAGCAGCTTCTCGACGCCTGCGCATCGGGTACGTATTCCGTGGTCGTCTCGCAGTTGCGCGACCGGTTCGACGCGGAACTTCTCGCTACGGCGTCGATCACCGGGATCTCCAACTACGCCGTCGGATTCGACAACATCGACATCGCGGCCGCCACACGCCACGGAATCACCGCGGCGAACACTCCAGGTGTGCTGACGGATTCGACCGCGGACATCGCGATGCTCCTCATTCTGTCCACGGCCCGCCGCGCCGTCGAGGCCGATGCCTTCGTTCGGTCCGGATCCTTCACCGGGTGGGAGCCCGAACTGCTGCTGGGCAGCGATGTCTCGGGCCGTGTGCTCGGCCTTGCCGGTTTCGGTCGGATCGCGCGGGCCACCGCTCGGCGGGCACTGGGGTTCGGCATGACGGTGAAGTTCTGCCCCCGGCCGCCCGGCGACCGCGAGGTCTCCGACGACGAACTCGGTGAGTTCGCCGGCCGCGTCGAACATGCGGCGTGGGACGAGATCGTCGCAACGAGTGACTTTCTGTCGCTGCACGTCCCGTTGTCGGACTCCACCCGGCATCTGGTCGATGCTGCCGTGTTCGAGGCCATGAAGCCGTCGGCGATTCTGATCAATACCGCGCGTGGGCCGGTGGTCGACGAGGCAGCGCTGGTGATTGCTCTACGTGAGAAATCGATCGCTGCAGCAGGATTGGACGTCTACGAACGCGAACCTGCGCTCGAACCGGGCCTGGCCGAACTGTCCAATACCGTGCTCCTACCGCATGTGGGCAGCGCGACGGTCTCGGTGCGCTCGGAGATGGCGCGCCTGTGCGCCACCAATGCCGTGGCGATGCTGCGCGGTGAGCTCCCGCCGCACCCGGTCAATCCCGAGGCCTGGGGTCACGCGGGGTAGCGGCCGCCGAGGGTCCGGGTGATCTGTTCGGCATGCGAGATCAGCAGGTCCACCCAGGCCTCGCACTGCGACTGCGGCATCCGTAATGTCGGGCCGCTGATGGTGACGGCACCGACGATGTCCGAGGCCGAATCGAACACCGGAGCGGACAGCCCCGATGCGCCGGTTTCGCGCTCACCGGTGGTGATCGCGTAGCCGTCGGACCTTGTCTGCGCCAACAGTTCCCGCATCGTCTCGGCCTCGGTCACCGTCTGCTCGGTCAGCGATTCGAGTTCGCGGGACAGAACACGCTCTGCCAGTTCCGAGTCCCAGGCCAGTAGGACACGGCTGGCCGATCCTGCGCTGAGCGGAATGACCTTGCCGACGTACATGTCTCGTCGCAACGCATGCCGCGTCTCGGCAATGGCCACGCATACACGGTAGTTCTGCTCGGGCCGAAAGAAGCACGCGGTCTCGGTCGTCAGATCGCGCATGTCCTTGAGGATCGGGTTGACGACCGACAACACGTCGAGATCCTTGGTCGCCGTCGCGGCCCAGTACGCCATCCGCACCCCGATGCGGATGCGATCGCCGCCTCGATCCAGGAAGCCCTGTTGAACCAGGTTGGTGACCAGACGCTGCACCGTCGAGGTGGGCAGCCCGGTGCTCTGCTGAATCTCGCCCAGCGTCATGGCCGGGCGATCGAACGAGAACGCATCGAGAATCTCGGTGATCTTGCCCAGCACGAGAAGCGGCTGCTGCTTCGGTGAATTCTCGGTCACTCGACCAATCTACGTGTAGTGCGTCGATCGGCGAAGTGGTTGATCGGCTTGGCCAGCAGCAGGATCAGCAGTGACCACAGGCCGAGTGGTGTGAACGCCAGACCGAACGCGATCAGGATCAACGCCGAGCCGACGGCGCCGGTGCGGACTCGTTCCACGTCGCGAGAGTCAGCGGCCACGATCGACGGGTGCCGCGAGACGACGACGTCCGCGACGAACATGGCGATGACGGAGACAGCGATTGTGGCGACGTACAGCGTCGACGAACTCGAGTCGTATCCGTTCTTCTCGGCGATCAGCTTCGTCGGAAAGGGGAGGAACACGATGGACAGTAGCCACACGAAATTGATCCACATCAGTGCAGGTGTGTAGCCGATCAGATTTCGGAAGACGCGGTGGTGGCTGAGCCATTGAGTGAAGATCACCAGAAAGCTCAGGACGAATGCATAGAATTCCACACCGTGCTCACGAAAGACGTCCACGAAGCTGTCGCTCCGGCCAGGGTCGGCCAACTCGACGAGCGGTAGAACCAACAGCGTGGCCGCGATGGCTACCACGGCATCGCTGAAATTGACCAGTCTCTCGAAACCGCGTTGATATTCCATGTCAGCCCATCTCGTATTCCATGTCAGCATTGTGCTCCCAGTACGGGTAGCGTCCCAACGATGTCCGAGCGACGTACTCTGACCACCGGGCGAGTGGTGTTTCTGGTGGTTGCTGCCGCAGCACCGATGGCGGCCATGATCGGTAATGTGCCACTGGCATTGATTCGCGGAAACGGGGCTGGGTTGCCTGCCGCGTACGCGATCAGTTCCGTTGTGCTGCTCTGCTTCTCGGTGGGGTTCGCGGCGATCGCGCAGCAGGTCTACAGTACCGGTGCGTTCTACACCTACATCGGTCTCGCGTTGGGTAAACCGCCCGGAATTGCTGCCGCATATGTCGCAGTTGTCGCGTATACGTCACTTGCGTGCGGGCTTTCGGGAGCATTCGGCTATTTCACCCATCTGGTCTTCGCCGATTCGGGCATCGATATTCCGTGGTACGTCTTCACCGGCGTTGCCGTGGTGATCGTGGCAATTCTCGGGTTCAGAAATGCCGACCTCTCCGCCAAGGTCTTGGGGACACTGATGGTGCTGGAGTTCGCTTTTCTGGTGGTGTTCGACGGCTTGGTCGTCAGGCAGAAGGGCGCTGCCGCAGTGCCACTGGAGTCGTTCACACCCACTCAGGTGTTCTCCGGTTCGCTCGGTATCGCCATGATGTTCGCCTTCTCGAGCTTCATCGGGTTCGAATCCGCAGCGTTGTACGGGGAGGAGACCAAGGACCCGCGGCGGAGCATCCCGCGTGCGACGTTCATTGCGGTGTCGATCATCGCGGTCTTCTACGTCACGACGAGCTGGATCGTCGTCGGTGCGGCAGGCGGTGTCGACGCTCCGGCGCTGGCCCAGACCGAACTGGGCAACCTACTGTTCACGCTGGCGCGTGAGTACGGCGGAACCGTGCTGTACGACGGCACCGCAGTGCTGCTGTGCACCAGCGTGCTCGCGTCGTATCTGGCGGTGCACAACGCCGCCAGTCGTTATCTGTTCGCGCTGGGGCGTGAGCGGGTACTTCCGGTGTGGCTCGGCCGAATTCACCCGCGGCACGCGAGCCCCCATATCGGAAGCATCACCGCATCGGTGGTGGCAGCGGTATCGCTGACGGGCTTCGCGGTGGCCGGTGCCGACCCCTACCTGAGTTATGCGGCCGGTGCCATCGGCCTCGGCACTCTGGGTGTCATTGCGCTGCAGGCCGCCGCGGCACTGTCGGTGGTCGTGTTCTTCATCGGCCATCCCGATCGATCCGTGTGGCGCACCGCGATTGCCCCGGGCATCGGATTTCTCGGGTTCACGACCGGATTGATCCTCGCCGGAACGCATTACAGCGTGCTCACCGGATCCGATTCTGCCGTCGTCAACGCGGTACCGGTGGTGTTGATCCTCGCAGCGATCCTCGGGGTCCTGGTGGCTCTACGCCTGAGGCGAACCGACCCGACAACTTACGCAGGCATAGCTGCGGCATATGCGCGGAGCTGAACCTGTCACCGGCGCGATTCGAGTAGTCGGAGCCAGATTTCGCTGACAGTCGGGTACGACGGCACCGCATGCCACAGATCGTCGAGCGATACCTTCCCGACCACGGCAACGGTGGCCGCGTGCACCAATTCCGCCACCCCCGGCCCGACGAAGGTCGCCCCGACGAGAGTGTCGGTGGCCCTGTCGATCACCAACTGCGCACGACCCGAGTAGTCGTCCTGCTGTAGGGAGGAACCCGCGACGGCGATGTCCTGGGCCGCGATCTCGACGTCGATACCGGCTTCGCGCGCCTTGGCCTCGGTGAGCCCGACCGAGGCGACCTCGAGGGGCGTGAACACGACCTGGGGAATCTGTCCGTGGTCGGCGGTGGCGCGAAACTTCTTGTGATCGAGCGGCTTTCCCTCGGCCCGGGCGGCGATGACGTCACCGGCCACCCGTCCCTGATACTTGCCCATGTGCGTCAACGGTGCCCGGCCGTTGAGATCGCCGACGGCATAGAGCCAGTCGTGGTCTCCCACAGTGAGGTGGTCGTCGACGTCGACGTATCTGCCGTCGGGAAGACCGACGGAGGACAGTCCCAGATCCGAGCTCGCCGGGGAGCGGCCCGCCGCGACCAGCACCTCGTCCACGACGAGGTCCTCGCCGCCGACTGTGAGAGTGACCGGACCACCGTGGATTCGGCCGACGCCGGTGTCGGCGGGATCTTGCCGCGACACGGCCGTCAGGGACGCGTCGAGCATGATCGTTGCGCCGCGTTGTTTCAGTGCGTCGGCGACGAGCTGCCCGGCGAACGGCTCGGAGCCGGCCAGCAGGGACGAGCCGCGCACGATCATCGTGACTTTCGCCCCCAGGGACAGCAGCCACGTCGCTGCCTCGCTCGCCACGACACCGCCGCCGATGATGGCCACGTGGCCGGGGGTCTCGTGAATGTTCGTGGCGTCGCGGGAGATCCACGGTCGGGCATCGCGAAGGCCAGGCGTGTTCGGCACCGACGCGGTGGTGCCGGTGGCCAGCACCACCGCATGCCGAGCTGTGAGCGTTCTGCCGTCGACCTCGACGGTCTTGACCCCGCTGAGCCGTCCGTGGCCACGGATCACCGAGATGCCCGCGGACTCGGCCCACGACACCTGCGACGAGTCGTCGAGGCCGTGGGTGAAGGATTCGCGTCGGGCCAGTACGGCGTCGGCGTCGAGGGGTTGGTCGCCGACCAGTTCTTTCACGCCCGGCATGTTTCGGGCGGTATCGAGCACCTCGCTCGGCCGCAGGAGCGCCTTGCTGGGCATGCATGCCCAGTACGAGCATTCGCCGCCGACGAGTTCGTGTTCGACGATGGCGGCGGTGCGGCTGCTGCCTTGTATCGCGTACTGCGCGGCATTCTCACCGACGGGTCCTCCGCCGATGACGATCACATCGAATTCCGAGCTCTCTGGGGCCATTGCTCCACAGTGACATAGGCTCCCCGCTTATGGCGACCACTCGGAGCAAGATTCTGATCACCGGCGCGAGTTCAGGACTGGGCGAGGAGATGGCGCGCCGCTTCGCGGCCATGGGCCGGGATCTCGCGCTCTGTGCGCGACGGGGCGAGCGGCTCGACGAACTCCGCTCCGAACTCATGACGCAGCACCCCGGGATCACCGTGGCGGTGCGCGCCCTCGACGTCACCGATCACGATGCCGTGGTGACGGTGTTCGGCGAACTGCGCGACGAGTTGGGCGGCCTGGATCGAGTTGTCGTCAATGCCGGACTCGGCAAGGGTGCGAAAATCGGATCCGGTCGCGCGGACGCCAATCTGCAGACCGCGCGCACCAATTTCGTCGGTGCGCTGTCGCAGGCCGAGGCCGCGTTGGCGATATTCCGGGCCCAGAAGCACGGGCACCTGGTGTTCGTCTCATCCATCAGCGCCGATCGGGGTCTGCCCGGTGCCAAGGCGACCTACTCGGCCAGCAAAGCGGCGGTGGCCTCTCTGGGCGAATCGTTGGCCACTGAGCTGGCTCGCACCGACATCGTCGTCACGACGCTGCTGCCGGGCTTCATCGCCACCGACATGTCGGCCGGCGCAGGTGACAGTGCTGCTCTCACAGCCACTCTGGACGAAGGCGTCACCGCGATGGTCCGTGCCATCGAAAGCGAAACGCGCCGCGCCGCGCTGCCCGGCCTGAAATGGCGAGGCATCGACGCGGCGCTGCGGTTCCTGCCGAACGTGCTGACGGATCGAATGGTCTGACTGCAGGAGTGGAGCCTGCGGAATGACCCGGTTACTGCAGGAGTGGAGCCTGCGGAATGACCCGGTTACTGCAGGAGTGGAGCCTGCGGAATGACCCGGTTACTGCAGGTATCCCTCGACCTGGTCGACGCTGTTGGCCGTCGCGGAGTCGGGGTCCTTGCCTGCGTCGATGCGTGCGCGGCGCTGCCGGAGCAGGTCCCAGCACTGATCGAGAGCGTGTTCGAGTGACGCGAGCTGCGCCTTTTCGGTGTCGGGATCGATCTCCCCGGCCTGGGTGTCGGTGCGCAGCTTGTGCTCGGTGGCGATCAGCTGCTGAATCTTGGTGTGGATATCGTGCTCGTTCATGGCTGCAACGGTAGACCTACCAGGGTGTACCGGCCAGGTTTCGCCGCGCCAGAGCGCGGTGCACCGCTGCGGTGAGCTCTGCCGCCGATCCGACCAGCGCGTCGTCGGTGCACACCAGGGAGAGTGTGTAGCGCCCGTCCATCCGGGACAGGTAGGTCGACAGCCTGATCGTCGACAGCGGGATCGGTCCCGTCGGTGCGGGGTGGATCGCGCGGGTGGCCAGACCGCAGGATCGATGCGGCCCGAGGGTCGTCAGAGCATGCGGAATGTCGCCGATGTTGGAGCACAACACTTCTCCGCGCCCCGGCGTCGAGGTCAACTTCGCCGCAAGGCGGTGGGGGAGCAGTTGGACAACCTCGGGCGGGTACCCCGCGGGCGCTCCGACGGGCGCGGCGAAGGCAGCTTTGCACGCCGCGCGCACTGCCGCCGGTGAATCGTCTCCGCGAACGTCGACGGTGGCCATCCCGATCGAGTTCGCGTCGCCGGATCCGGTGCGGAAGGGGATGTCGACGGTCACCGTGGGTGAGCCGAGTTCTGCCATGGTCGCGGCGACGACGCACACGAACAACGAATTGGGTGAGCCACCACCGAGCTCGGCAGCCGAATCCCACTGCGCTGCATCGATATCCAAAACCACCGAGGAGGCGCGTCGAACACTGTGGGGGCGTGTGCGATTCGAGTCGGATGCCGTGAACGCGCGCAGCTCGGCCCGAGCCTTCGCGCTCACCCACAGTCGAGCGGTCGCGACGATCGACCGCACGAGCACGGTGACGATCATGCGCAGAGCGTCCGCCGCGTCCGAACCGGGGGAGGCGATCGGTTCGGTTTCTACCGAGCCCGAAAACGACTGTGCAGCAGCGTCGATGAGCCCACGGGCGTCGGCGAGCGCATGCGAGCACACCAGCGATACGACGGTACCGCCGCCGGCCAGCGGAGCTGCCGTCAACCGCCAGCCCGGTCCGTATTGCGGATCCAACTGCACATCGGCCTGGTGGTCGGCCCACTCGATGGCGTCGTCGACCGGCTCGGAGGCGACGGTCAGCGGCAGCGAGGTGGAACAGACGTCCCATCGGAGCCGGGCACCGGGGATGCGAGGCACGCCGACCTGCCGTCCCAGCTGCCCGCGTGCGAGCGCAGCGTGTACCCGTTCGAGTTCGTCCTGGGTCACCGACTCGGCAGTACGCCAAATACCCTGCAGTGCAATCGGTGTGCCGTACCCGCGGTGTGTGCGGAGAAAGATCTCGTCGATCACCGACAGGCGGGTCGAGGTCACGGACTGGGGGTACCGTGTCGCCCCGCGCCCGAGGCGAACCGACTCGCTCCGGTGAGCGCGTCGGCGGTGATCGAGATGGCACCGTGCCGAAACTCGTTCTTCAGCGCGGCTTCCTCGTCGAGGCCGTCCTGCTCGAGGACGGACAGTCGATCCTCGCGCATGCAGGTCTGGGGCAGCAATGCCAGTTCGGCGGCCAATGCCTCGGCCTCGGATCGGGCACGGCCGACCGGAACCACCCGGGTAACCAATCCGATGTCCAACGCCTCCTGGGCGGCCACGGCACGACCGGTGAGAATCATGTCCATCGCTCGTCCGGTACCGATGATGCGCGGCAATCGCACTGTGCCGCCGTCGATCAGAGGCACGCCCCAGCGTCGACAGAACACGCCGAACGTGGTGTCGTCCTCCGCGATGCGTAGGTCGCACCACAGGGCGAGTTCGAGCCCACCCGCGACGGCGTATCCCGACACCGCGGCGATGACCGGCTTGGACAACCGCATTCGCGTCGGGCCCATCGGACCGTCGCCGTGTTCGGTCGCGTGGTTCGACCTGGGTGTGCCGAGCGACTTCAGATCGGCACCCGAGCAGAAGGTTCCTCCTTCGCCCCACAACACGGCAACCGACGCGGATTCGTCGGCATCGAATTCCTCGAAGGCCTGGGTGAGTTCCTGAGCAGTGGGCCCGTCGACGGCGTTGCGTGCCTCCGGGCGTGAGAGGACCACGGTGGTGACGGGGCCTGATCGTTCGATCCGTACCGGCATGGTTACGAACCTACTCGAGTCCCCTTGCGTGAAGCACTGAATCAGTGCTTCAATCCTTCAATGGCCTACCGGCGAACACCCGCAGTGCAGGCCCGGCTCGATGCCGGCCGAACGAAACTGCTTGCTGCCGCCGTCGAGGTCCTGTCCACCAAGGGATACGCCGGCCTGTCGGTGGCCTCGGTCGCCGCGGCCGCCGGCGTGTCCGCGGGCAGCGTCTACACCCACTTCGACGGCAAATCCGACCTGGTCGTCGAGATCTTCCGGCAGGTCTGCACCCGAGAAGTGGCTGCGGTGGTCGCCGTCGCCGCACACGGCAGCACATCCGAGCGAGTCGCCGCGGTGGTGCAGACCTTCGCCGGGCGGGCCCTGAAGAACCGCACGATGGCCTACGCGCTGCTCGCCGAACCGGTCGATCCAGCAGTGGACGCCGAGCGGTTGGTGTTCCGGCGCAAATTCACCGCTGCGTTCGCCGACGCGATCGTGGCAGGAATCGCGGCCGGGGAAATTCCCGATCAGGACGCGGCGATCTCGGCCGCCGGCCTCGTGGGTGCCGTCGGCGAGGTGCTGGTCGGTCCGTTGTCCTCGCACGAGTCCGTGGACGTGGTCCCCGGTCTCGTCGCTTATTCGTTGCGTGCGTTAGGAGTTCGAGATGAACACACATGAGGTCTTCAATCAGGCGACCGACCTGACGCCCTACGACGTGTCCGACGACGCCTCGCTGCTGGACGGTCTCGACCGAGCCGGCGGCGGCTGGGCGCGCGACGAGGTGCGTCAATTGGGCGCTCTCGCAGGCGGAGTCGAGGCCCAGGAGTGGGGCAGGCTCGCGAACGAGAACCCGCCGGTGCTCAGGACTCACGATCGGTACGGCCATCGCGTCGACGAGGTCGAATTCCATCCGCACTGGCACGATCTGATGACCGTCGCGGTGCAGCACGGACTGCACGCCAGCCCGTGGACGGACGACCGAGTGGGTGCGCACGTGGCCCGCGCCGCGAAATTCTACGTATGGGGACAGGCCGAAGCAGGCCACATGTGCCCGATCTCGATGACCTACGCCGTCGTACCGGCGTTGCGGCACAACCCCTCTCTCGCCGCGCAGTTCGAGCCTCTGCTCGCGTCCCGGGAGTACGACTTCGGGCTGCGCGAGCCGTCGAGCAAACGCGGCTTGATCGCCGGTATGTCGATGACGGAGAAGCAAGGCGGCTCGGACGTTCGCGCCAACACCACCACCGCTACCCCGTCGTCGGACGGCACCTATTCGATCGTCGGTCACAAATGGTTCACCTCGGCACCGATGTCGGACATGTTCCTGACGTTGGCCCAGGCACCGGGCGGGCTGTCGTGCTTCATGTTGCCGCGGGTGCTGCCCGACGGCACCCGTAACCGAATGATGTTGCAGCGCTTGAAGGACAAGCTCGGCAACAAGTCCAACGCCTCGGGAGAACTGGAGTACGACGGTGCGACCGGCTGGCTCGTCGGCGAGGAGGGCCGCGGGGTGCGCACCATCATCGAGATGGTGAACATGACCCGGCTGGACTGCGTCATCGGCTCTGCTGCCGGTATTCGCAACGCCACCGTCCGCGCGGTGCATCACGCACGTCACCGAGCTGCCTTCGGTGCGCAGCTGATCGATCAGCCACTGATGCGAAACGTGTTGGCAGACTTGACCATCGAATCCGAGGCCGCCACCGCCGCCATGATTCGTCTGGCGCAGGCCACCGACGGTTCCGCCCGCGGCGACGAGCAGGAGAGCGCCCTACGCCGAATTGCGTTGGCCGTCACCAAGTACTGGGTGTGCAAGCGCGCACCCGCACACGCCGCCGAAGCACTCGAATGCCTCGGCGGCAACGGCTACGTCGAAGAATCGGGCATGCCTCGGTTGTTCCGCGAATCGCCGCTGATGTCGATCTGGGAGGGCTCGGGCAACGTCGCCGCACTCGACTCCCTGCGTGCACTGGCCCGTCAACCCGACAGTGTCGAGGCCTTCTTCGGTGAGATCGGCAAGGCGTCGGGCGTGGACTCTCGACTGGACGACGCCATCGCCCGCGTCGGGAAAGAACTCTCCGACACCTCCGACATGGAATACCGCGCCCGCCGCGTCGTCGAACTGATGGCACTGACCTTCCAGGGCGCGCAACTGGTGATGCACGGAAATCCCGCAGTGGCCGACGCCTTCTGTGCGAGCCGACTCGACCGAGACTGGGGCATTGCCTTCGGCACCCTGCCCGTCGGAGTCGATACCTCAGCTGTGTTGGGTCGGGTGTGACGATTTGGCTCGTGTCCTGCGGATCAGCTCCCCACATTCGTAAATGTGACGCCGATCGGAGTCAGTTATCCGAAACTGGGGAGCTGATCCGCCGCCATCCTCTGGTCGCCGAACCATCCGCTGGGTGCCGGTAGCGCAGCTGCGCGGGCGAAGGCCTGCTCGAAGCGGCGAAGCAGTGCTCGGGGATCGTCGAGTTCACGCCAGTTCCACCGCACGATGACCCAACCCAGTTCGCGAAGTCGGTCCTCGCGATACTTCTCATCCAACAGAACGCGTTTCGAGTCGTACTTCGATTCGCCGTCGAATTCGCCGATGACACCCAGCTCCCAGAACAGGAAGTCGACTCTTCCCACGAAGCGGCCGGCTCCGTCGTGCACCCATTGGTTGAGCAGAGGTGTGGGGAGCGGGAGGGTTTCGAACAGCACTCGGCTGCGCGATTCGCCGACGCTCTCACTACGCCCGTTCATCAGAGACACCGCGCGTCGGGCGGCTGCGATGCCGGTTCGGAATCGTGCGGATTCGACCGCGTGGGCCAGCGCGTCCGAGTCCGTGTGGCCGGATCTCAGTGCACTGTCGCCGACGCATACCGATCGATCCACACTGCTGGTGCGAGCGATGTCCACGACCGTTCGAGCCGCGGTGGTGACCGGGTAGCCGTTGACGGTTGTGCGTTCGGCGGGGTCCAATGTAGTCCCGTGGAGAATTCGGAGCGGGCGACGCTTGCTCGCGTAATCGAGACCGTGTGTCATGTGTACCTTGTCGAGCGGCAGCTTCCAGACGTCGAAGCCCCAGGCGATGGCCGCCGAGACGTGGCTGAGCACTTCGTCCGCCGGTGCGGACATCAGATACGACCGCGCCAGCAGGAAATGACGTTCGGTCGGGCTGGCCTCGTGCATCAGCGTGGTAGGCACATAGAAGCCCGGTCGCAGCACCGACAATTCACCGGCGCGGCGCAGCCTTTTCAGGTCGTCGTCGGTCAACCCGAAAGTAAGTGCGTCAGCTCTGGTGAACAGGTCGGTGTGAGGTAGGTCCATGGATGCTTGGACGCGCCGACCGTCGATTCGGATCCGTATGCAGCGAAAAAGCTCCCCAGTTTCGGATATCCGACGCCGATCGGAGGCATAAATCCGAAACTGGGGAGCTGATCTGCGTCCCGGCCGGGCCCGACCGAACTCAGGCCGAACGACCCCGCTGCGCCCGGTACCAGCGCACCAGGGCGTCGGTGGATGAATCCGATTGCACGGCAGGGGCTTCGGGGTCGGTGAGTACCGGTGTCAGTTCGAGTGCCTGGGTCTTACCGAGTTCGACGCCCCACTGGTCGTAGGAGTCGACTCCCCAGATGACGCCTTCGACGAAGACCTGGTGTTCGTACAGGGCGATCAATTGTCCGACGACGGACGGGGTGAGTTTGGGGGCGAGGATCGAGGTGGACGGTCGGTTGCCCGGCATCACCTTGTGCGGCACCACATCTGCGGGTGTGTCCTCGGCGGCGATTTCCTCGGCGGTCTTGCCGAACGCGAGCACCTTGGTCTGGGCGAAGAAGTTGCTCATCAGCAGGTCGTGCATCGAGCCAGTGCCGTCACGGGTGGGCAGGTCGTCGGTGGGCTCGGCGAAACCGATGAAGTCCGCAGGCACCAAACGTGTTCCCTGGTGCAGCAATTGGTAGAAGGCATGCTGTCCGTTGGTGCCCGGTTCGCCCCAGAAGATTTCGCCGGTGGAGGTGGTGACGGGGGAGCCGTCGGCCTTGACGGACTTGCCGTTCGACTCCATGGTCAACTGCTGCAAGTACGCGGCGAAGCGGGAGAGATCATTCGAATACGGCAGCACTGCACGGGTTTCCGCGCCGAAGAAGTTGCTGTACCAGAGGCCGATGAGGCCGAGCAGAACTGGTGCGTTCTCGGCGAGCGGTGTCGACCGGAAGTGCTCGTCGATCCGATGAAAACCGTCGAGGAATTCGGCGAATGCCTCTTTGCCGACGACGGCCATGACCGACAGTCCGATTGCCGAGTCCACGGAATAGCGTCCGCCCACCCAGTCCCAGAAGCCGAACATGTTGGCGGTGTCGATGCCGAAGTCCGCGACGCGCTCGGCGTTGGTGGACACGGCGACGAAGTGCTTGGCCACGGCGTCTTCACCGAGCGCGTCGACGAGCCAGCGGCGGGCCGCGGTGGCGTTGGTCAGCGTCTCGAGGGTGGAGAACGTCTTGGAGGCGATGATGAACAGCGTCGACGCCGGGTCGAGTCCGTCGAGTGCGCCGACGAGATCGGCGGGGTCGACGTTCGAGACGAATTTCGCCGAGATCCCCGCGTCGGCGTAGTGACGGAGTGCGTTGTAGACCATGACCGGGCCCAGATCGGATCCACCGATGCCGATGTTGACGACGGTGGAGATCTTCTCGCCGGTGGCACCGACCCATTCGCCCGAACGCACGCGATCGGTGAATTCGCCCATGGCCGTGAGGACTTCGTGCACATCGGCGACGACGTCCTGGCCGTCGACGGTCAACGACGCGTCGGCGGGAAGGCGCAGCGCGGTGTGCAGAACAGCGCGATCCTCGGAGGTGTTGATGTGCTCGCCTGCGAACATGGCGTCGCGCTTGCCTTCGACGTCTGCGGTGCGGGCCAGTTCGATCAGCAGGTCGAGAGTCTCGCTCGTGACCCGGTGCTTGCTGTAGTCGATGTGAAGATCCGCGGCGGCGAGGGTGAAGGTGCGCCCTCGGTCGGCGTCATCGGCGAACAGAGTTCGGAGATGAGTATCGGCAATCTCGGAGTGGTGATCGGTCAGTTTCTGCCAGGCATCCGTGCCGGTGATATCGACGCTCATACGAACCAACAGTAATCCGGTGCCGAGTCATGCGCGCGTCGTTTGTCGTTTGCATCGGGCGCTGCGGAGGCATCATGGACGGTATGGACCAACGTGCATTGATCGATTCGATTCCGGCAAAACTGTGGATCGGCGGCAAGGCCGTCGACGCCGAGGGCGGTAAGACGTTCGCGGTGAACGATCCGGCGACCGGCAAGCCCCTGACGGAGGTGGCGGACGCATCCCCGGCCGACGCGATGAAGGCCCTCGACGCGGCTGCTGCGGCGCAGAAGAGCTGGGCGGCAACACCTGCCCGCGAACGCAGTGAAATTCTTCGAGCGGCGTTCGAGAAGGTCACCGAACGTGCCGACGACATCGCGCTGCTGATGACCCTGGAGATGGGCAAGGCCCTCGCGGAGTCGAAGGCCGAGGTGAAATACGGTGCGGAGTTCTTCCGGTGGTTCGCCGAGGAAGCGGTGCGCATCGGTGGTCGCTACACCCCGGCCCCGGCGGGCAACGGCCGCATTCTCGTGACCAAGGCTCCGGTCGGCCCGGTACTGGCGATCACCCCGTGGAATTTCCCGTTGGCGATGGGTACCAGGAAGATCGGCCCTGCCCTGGCCGCCGGTTGCACAATCGTGGTCAAGCCGGCACGAGAGACCCCGCTGACGATGCTGCTGCTCGCGCAGATCTTCGACGAGGTGGGTCTACCGGAGGGCGTGCTCTCGGTGCTGACGACCTCGAAGTCCGGCGACGTCACCGGGCCGCTGCTCGAAGACCCGAGGCTCCGCAAACTCACCTTCACCGGATCCACCGGCGTCGGCAAATCGCTCGTCGAGAAGTCCGCGACGAGGTTGCTGCGGACGTCGATGGAACTCGGTGGCAATGCCCCGTTCGTCGTGTTCGACGACGCGAACATCGACGACGCGGTGGACGGCGCGATGCTGGCGAAGATGCGCAACGGCGGCGAGGCCTGCACGGCGGCGAACCGTCTGCACGTGCACAACAGCGTGCGTGAGGAATTCACCACCAAGTTGGTGGCGAAGATGTCCGAGATGAAGCTCGGACCCGGCGTCGACCCCGACACCAAGCTCGGACCGCTGATCAACGCAGACCAGCTCGAGACCGTGCAGGAGCTCGTCGACGATGCCGTGGAGAAGGGCGCGACGGTAGCGCTCGGCGGTAGCGCACCGGGTGGCGACGGCTACTTCTACCCGGCGACCGTGCTCACCGACATGCCGACGTCGGCCCGCATTCTGAAGGAAGAAGTGTTCGGCCCGGTGGCCCCGATCGTCGGGTTCGACACCGAACAGGAAGGAATCGACGCAGCCAACGCCACCGAGTACGGATTGGCGTCGTACATCTACACCGAGAGCCTGGACCGTGCGCTACGGGTGGCCGACGCGATCGACAGCGGCATGGTGGGTGTCAACCGCGGAGTGATCTCGGACGCGGCAGCACCGTTCGGTGGAGTCAAAGAATCCGGATTCGGCCGTGAGGGCGGATCCGAGGGAATCGAGGAATACCTCGAGACCAAGTACATCGCACTGAAGTAGAGCATCGGTTGGGCGTGCATCCTGCGCGCCCAACCGGGGTTCGATCAGTGGCCGAGGCGACCGCGGCCGAGGCGGAGCAGGAGCATGGCCAGCGTGTGGCCTTCCTGACCGAGGCTGCTGAAACGCTCGAGAACTTTCATCTCACGGCTGTGCACGAGGCGCGGGCCGCCGGACGCCATGCGGGTGCGTCCGATGATCTGCGAGACCTCGGAGCGACGCCGCACTGCCGCGAGGATCTCGGCGTCGAGACGGTCGATCTCCTGACGCAGGTCGTTGATCTCGGCTTCGCTGGAAGGCAATGCAGTCTCTGAATCGATCTTCGTCGTCATAGCCATCGTCTCTCCTCGGGTCACATCTTGGATCGTTGCGTCGTCCGGCACCGTTACGCCTTTCGTATTCGGAACTGCAGCGGCTGTCGGCTGGGTTTCGTCTCGAAGGACCGAAATCGACGAGATTCCCGCCGGGAAAGCTGGGGCGTTACGACTGTCGACAGGCTCCCGCTCGTCCGGCTGCGCAGTGGCCGATCCGACGCAAGCGATGACGCACGACTTTTTCGATCACCGATCCAGTGTGCCACGGGGTAACCGTCCTGAAAAGTCGGAGATGACGCCGACGACCACGGGATGTGGGTTTGTCGGTACGCGCCGGTAGCCTGGCCAGACGATGAACACATTCCTCCAGGGCCTCGAGTCCCGTAAGAACACCTCGTCCGACGCGCTGCTGGAGGGGCTCAATCCTCAGCAGCGCGAGGCCGTCGTACACACGGGATCGCCGCTGCTCATCGTGGCCGGTGCAGGCTCGGGCAAGACAGCGGTGCTGACGCGTCGCATCGCCTATCTGCTCGCGGAGCGGGGGGTGTCGCCGGGGCAGGTCCTGGCGATCACGTTCACCAACAAGGCCGCCGCCGAGATGCGCGAGCGAGTGGCAGGTCTGGTGGGGCCGCGGGCGAACGCCATGTGGGTGTCGACGTTCCACTCCAGTTGCGTGCGCATCCTGCGCGCCCAGGCGGCATTGTTGCCGGGATTGAACTCCAACTTCTCGATCTACGACGCGGACGACTCACGTCGGCTGCTGACGATGATCTCCAAAGACCTGCAGATCGACACCAAGAAGTTCTCGGCTCGTCTGCTCTCGACGGCGATCTCCAACCTCAAGAACGAGCTGATCGGCCCGGACAAGGCCGCCGAGGACGCCGACGGTGACCCCGCCGAGCTGCCCCGACTCGTCGCGAAGGTCTATCGCATCTACCAGCAGCGTCTGCGCGCAGCCAACGCCATGGACTTCGACGACCTCATCGGCGAAACGGTGGGAATTCTGCAGGCCTTCCCGCAGGTGGCGCAGTACTACCGACGCCGGTTCCGGCACGTACTGGTCGACGAGTACCAGGACACCAACCACGCCCAGTACATGCTGGTTCGCGAACTCGTCGGCACGCCCGATGCAGACGGCGCGCTCGAGGGCACCGTCGCGCCGGGTGAACTCTGCGTGGTGGGTGACGCCGATCAATCGATCTACGCATTCCGCGGCGCGACCATTCGCAACATCGAGGAGTTCGAGCGCGACTACCCCGACGCTCGCACCATTCTGCTCGAGCAGAACTACCGATCGACGCAGAACATTCTGTCGGCGGCCAATGCCGTCATCTCGCGCAACATCGGACGACGCGAGAAGAAGTTGTGGACCGACACCGGTGAAGGCGAACTGATCGTCGGGTACGTCGCCGACAACGAGCACGACGAGGCGTCGTTCGTCGCGTCGGAAATCGATCGTCTCGTCGACAGCGGGGATGTGCGTTTCGACGAGGTGGCGGTGTTCTACCGGACCAACAACTCTTCGCGCGCGCTCGAAGAGATCTTCATTCGTCTCGGCCTGCCGTACAAGGTCGTCGGCGGCGTCCGGTTCTACGAGCGCAAGGAGGTCCGTGATCTCGTTGCGTACCTGCGCGTGCTGTCCAACGAAGACGACACCGTCAGTATGCGGCGCATCCTCAATACCCCCCGCCGCGGCATCGGAGACCGCGCCGAGGCGTGTGTGGCCGTGCACGCCGAGCAACGCGACATCAGCTTCTCGCGAGCGCTGCACGACGCGGCCGCGGGCAAGGTGGCGTTGCTCAACTCGCGGCAGCAGAAGTTGATCGCTCAGTTCATGGAACTACTCGACGAGTTGCGTGCCGTACTGACGGCCACCGACGGAGACGGCAACGACATCGCCGATATCGGCGACGTGGTCGAAGCAGTTCTGGACCGCACCGGCTATCGCGCCGAGCTCGAGGCCAGTAGCGACCCGCAGGACGGTGCTCGCCTGGACAACCTCAACGAATTGGTCAGCGTCGCACGAGAGTTCACGTCCGAGGCGCGTAACCAGGCCGCAGTGGCCGAAGAGGCGCTCGAAACAGGTGACGACCGAAACGACGACGACGGCGGGGTCGACGGTCTGGCCGAGCCCGGTTCGTTGGCCGCTTTCCTCGAACGGGTTTCTCTGGTTGCCGATACCGATCAGATCCCCGACTCGGGCACCGGCGTCGTGACGTTGATGACGCTGCACACCGCCAAGGGGCTGGAATTTCCGGTCGTCTTCGTCACCGGGTGGGAGGACGGCCAGTTCCCGCACATGCGTGCGCTCGGTGATCCGAACGAGCTGTCCGAGGAACGACGCTTGGCGTACGTGGGCATCACTCGCGCGCGGCAGCGGCTCTATCTCACGCGCGCGATCATGAGGTCGGCGTGGGGTCAGCCCATCGCCAACCCGGAATCACGCTTCCTGCAAGAGGTTCCGCAACATCTGATCGACTGGCGTCGCGAAGACCCGGGCACCGGCGGCGGCCGCGCAATCGGCGGCGGTAGATCCGGCAGCTACGGATCGAACAGTTACGGCTCGGGCGGCGGTTACGGCTCGGGCAACTACGGCTCCGGTAGCTACGGCGGGTCGTCGAGTCGTGGCCAGAGTTCGTCTCCGAGCTTCGGTGCCGCGAAGGGCCGAAACTCCAATCTGGTTCTGGCCGTGGGTGATCGAGTCAGCCACGACAAGTATGGACTGGGTACGGTGCTCGAATCCACCGGTGCCGGAGTCAAGGCGATGGTGCTGATCGATTTCGGCTCGGCAGGTCGCGTCAAGATGATGCTCATCGGCGGCGTTCCGATGACCAAGCTGTAGAAGTCCCGACAACGCGAAAGCCGGGCCCTGCGAAAAGCGGGGTCCGGCTTTGTTGTGAAGCGGTGGAGAAGGACTCAGTCCATTTCGGGTCCGAGGGAGATTCCTCGGGACGCGAGCCAGGGGAGGGGATCGATCTTGACCTCACCCGGAAGGTGGACCTCGAAGTGCAGGTGCGGGCCGGTGGAGAAGCCACGGTTGCCCATGGTTGCGATCTGGTCGCCGGCCATGACGTCCTGGCCCACGGTGACTGTCGAGGTGTCGATGTGGCCGTAGACCGTGATCGTGCCGTCGGCGTGCTGCAGGCGAACCCACATTCCGAAGCCCGACGCGGGACCGGAATCGATCACCTTGCCGTCGGCGACGGCGTAGATGGGGGTTCCGATGGCATTGGCGACGTCGACGCCGGCATGCAGGACGCCCCATCGAGTGCCGAAGTTGGAGGTGTACGTGCCCTGAGCCGGGAGGGAGAACAGCGGGCGACGGGCCGCGGCCTCGCGGGCGGCACGCTCTTCGCTGAAACGCTGGCCCTTGGCGAGCAGGTCGTTGAACTGGCTGAGGTCGACCGGTGCGGCGACGCTGAGGATCTGCGGTGCCTGCGAGGGAGTTGCGCTCGAAGCGTCGGCTACCGGCTCGTCGGCCTGCGGTGCGGTGGTGGCTGCGAGTGCTGCGGCGGCCGGTGCTTCACCCGCGGCGAGTGCGTACTCGGAGGTGGCGACTGCGGTGGGCGCATCGTCGTTGATGACGGCTTGCCCTGCGGCCACGACGGCACCGGCGGCCACGGCCAGCACGGCGGCGCGACCCTTCAGTGCAGTCGGAGGAACGGGGATGCGGTGCGCTCCGCCGCGACGAGCCACGGGGGCGGCGTCTGCGGTGGTTGCGTAGGTCGTGACGACGGTCGGTGTCTCGTCGGCTGCTGCTGCACCGGCGAAATCGGCTTCGACGTACTCGTATGTGGGGTAGGAATAGGCCTCGTATGCACTCGGCTCGGTGGTGGGCTCGTAGCTGTACACCGTGGTCGCGTCGTCCGCCGTCGGGCGAGAGAATCGGCTGGAAGTAAAGGACGCGCGGTGCTGCTGCAAGACCTACAACCTCCGATATCTGTGACCTGGCCGTTACTGAAAGACTCGGCAGACGGTAACGAAATGGTTGCGGCGCGCGCAAGTTAACAGCCGAAACCAGGGCAATATGTGAGATGGCTCACAGGGTGACCAGGGTTTATGTGGGGACACGCCACATCCGTAATCGGACACGAATGCGGCACGTACCGTGACCGACGGCTCGGGGCGCGACCGAGCCGATACCGTCCTACGGGTGCCGACCCCCACCTTCGACGACTCGTCCGCCCACGGCTCCGACCGAGCCGAACCGCAACGTATCGCGCCGCAGGATGCCCGCGGCGGCGTGGAGGATCATTCGCCCACGTCGCGCATCGTCGCCGCCGTCGTGCTCGCTGTCGTCGCCGCACTGTGTGCCGCTGCAGCTCCGTTGATCGGCGTCGTCCAGGCCGTCGACGGTTCGCCGGTGGGCGACGGGGTTTCGTCGGCCGCTGTGCTGGCCGTTGCGCTCCCGGTCGTGGTGGCGGTTGCTGCAGCCGTCAGTGCTGCGATGCGACGCGTCGAATTCGGTGCCGCTCTGCTCGCAGGCTTCGGCGCGGTGACGCTCGGAATCGCGATCCTCGATCTCGCTGTGCTGTCCGATCCGATCGATGCGAACCGGCTCGAGCTGTTCCGTCCCCTGAGCGCCGCGATGCTCGACGCCACCCTTGGCTCTCATGTTCTGCTCGCCGGTCACGCTGCGTCGGTTCTGGCGGGTGCAGCGGGGTGGTCGGCAGTGCATCGCGCAGCGCTCGGTGACGGGTACGGACATTCGGTCTACTCGGAGCACGTGGGACGGGCGACGGCGGGCCGGGTGGGTCCGATGTTGGCGATCCTGCTCGGAGCGTTCGGTGTCGTGGCCGTCGCAGCGGCATTCGCCTCGCTGTACCGGTCGGCCGATCCGGTGGTGATCGTCTCGGCGGTGGTGGAGTCGCCGGTGTTCGTGGCGGTGGGGTCCGCGCTGGTCGGGATCGGCGCGCTCGTGGTCACGGCCTCGGCGTTGGCGTCGCTGTCGCCGGTGGTCGCGTCCGGTGCCGCCGTCGGCGCGGGTCTCGGGGTCCTCTCGTTCGCGGGTGTCGGTCTGCTCGCTGGAGTGGCTACCGGTGCTCGGATCGAGGCCGGCCTCGGGGCATACCTCGGCACCGTTGCCGGGCTCGGGTTGACTGTCGGAGGCGCTGTACTCGCACCTATTGCCTCCGGCCGTGATCGCCGCGCTCTGGCGGCGGCGCGATCCGTCGCCGAGGGTGGTCGGGGTCCGCGCGGGGTCTCGGGGCCCGGCACCACGAGGTGGCATGCGGCAGCAGGCAGTGCGGGCGTACTTGCCGGCGTACTGCTGGTGGCGGGGTCGCTGTTGCCGATTCTCGAGACCGACGCCGCGGGAACTGCGCCCACGATCCTGGCGACCCGCGTGGTGCTTATAGCGGGCTTCGTCTCGATTCTGGCCTCGGTGCCGCTGCTGTTCTCCGAGTTCGCTGCGGCGGCTCGTCCGTTCTTGTCCGTCTTCTGGCTCGCCGCGGTGTCCGCCGCGGCGGCCGTGTTGCAGTCGGTGGTGCTGGCCGAGGATCTCGCGGGCGTCGATACCGGGACGGGTGCTCTGCTGATCATCGCGGGCGTCGTGTTCGCGGCCGTCGCCGGACTGCTGGCCCTGTTCGCCGGATCGGCCGAGCGTGACGACGTCGACACGTCCGAGGATGCGGCCACTTACTTACCGGTGCTGGGAACTGCGCTCGTCGGGGCCCTTCTACTGGCAGTCGGATTGGCCCTGCCCCTGTATCGAGGCAGCGATCTGACCGCGGCGACCATCACCGAGTTCCCGTGGGGTTGGGATACCTGGGGGCAGCTGCTGCTCGCCGTCGGCGTCGTCGTCGCCGCCCTCGTTGCCGCCCGGGCCCGCCCTGCGCGTGGCAGCGTTCTGCTCGCCGGTGCGGCCGTCGCGGGTGTCGTTCATCTCGCGTCGTGGCCACTGACGTCCGCTCGCGCAGCCGACCCGGAGATGGGACCCGGTGTGGTGCCATCGGTCGCCGGAATCGTCGTTCTCGGTGTCGCGGCGGCACTTTCGGCTCGTCGCACCGATCGGTGACGCCGGTTTCACTGCGGCCGCAGCGGTGAGATAGACCACATAGCATCCATGCGCCCGATGCGCCGTCGGGGCACCTGGATAAAGTCCATGCTCAGACCCGCTCACACCCCTGGAGCGGGCGTCAACGTAGACGAGACGGTGAGCTGATGGATCTCTTCGAATACCAGGCGAAGGAATTGTTCGCCAAGCATGGCGTACCCACCTCCGCCGGTCGTGTCACCGACACGGTCGCCGGAGCAACACAGATTGCCGAAGAAATCGGCAAGCCAGTAATGGTCAAGGCGCAGGTCAAGGTCGGCGGCCGCGGCAAGGCCGGCGGCGTCAAGTACTCCAAGGACGTCGCAGCAGCAACCGAGAACGCAGAAGCGATTCTCGGACTCGACATCAAGGGCCATGTCGTCAAGAAGCTTCTCGTCGCAGAAGCCTCCGACATCGCCGAGGAGTACTACATCTCCTTCCTGCTCGATCGCACCAACCGCACCTACCTCGCGATGTGTTCGGTCGAAGGTGGAGTCGAGATCGAGGTGACGGCGGAGGAGAACCCCGACGCACTCGCACGTATCCCCGTCGACGCAGTCAAGGGCGTCGACCTCGCGTTCGCTCGTGAGATCGCCGAGAAGGGCAAGCTGCCCGCCGAGGTGCTCGACGCCGCTGCGGTGACCATCCAGAAGCTGTGGGAGGTCTTCATCAACGAAGACGCTCTCCTGGTCGAGGTCAACCCGCTGGTTCGCACCCCCGACGATCAGATCCTCGCCCTCGACGGCAAGGTCACGCTCGACGCCAATGCAGACTTCCGCCAGCCCGGCCACGCCGAGTTCGAGGACAAGGACGCAGCCGATCCCCTCGAGGCCAAGGCCAAGGAGAACGACCTCAACTACGTCAAGCTCGACGGACAGGTCGGCATCATCGGAAACGGTGCCGGACTGGTCATGTCGACCCTCGACGTGGTCGCATACGCAGGCGAGGCACACGGCGGCGTCAAGCCGGCCAACTTCCTCGACATCGGCGGCGGCGCTTCGGCCGAGGTCATGGCCGCAGGCCTCGACGTCATCCTCGGTGACGAGCAGGTCAAGAGCGTGTTCGTCAACGTCTTCGGTGGCATCACCGCGTGTGACGCAGTGGCCAACGGCATCGTCGGCGCGCTGAAGAAGCTGGGCGACGACGCCAACAAGCCGCTGGTCGTCCGTCTCGACGGCAACAAGGTCGAAGAGGGCCGCAAGATTCTCGCCGACGCCGCGCACCCGCTGGTGACGCTCGCCGGAACCATGGACGAGGGCGCCGACAAGGCCGCCGAGCTGGCAGCGAAGTAGAGGAAACAATGTCTATCTTTCTGAACAAGGACAACAAGGTCATCGTCCAGGGCATCACCGGCGGCGAAGGCACCAAGCACACCGCCCTGATGCTCAAGGCCGGCACCCAGGTCGTCGGTGGCGTCAACGCACGCAAGGCCGGAACCACGGTCAAGCACGTCGACGCACAGGGCAACGACATCGAATTGCCGGTGTTCGCTTCGGTTTCCGAGGCCATGGAGAAGACCGGAGCCGACGTGTCCATCGCGTTCGTGCCGCCGGCATTCTCCAAGGACGCCATCGTCGAAGCGATCGACGCGGAGATCCCGCTGCTCGTCGTCATCACCGAGGGCATCCCCGTGCAGGACTCCGCATACGCGTGGGCCTACAACGTGGAGAAGGGCAAGAAGACCCGCATCATCGGCCCGAACTGCCCCGGAATCATCACTCCCGGTGAGGCATTGGTCGGCATCACGCCCGCCAACATCTCGGGAACCGGCCCCATCGGCCTGGTCTCCAAGAGTGGCACGCTGACCTACCAGATGATGTTCGAGCTCCGCGACTTCGGATTCTCGACGGCCATCGGCATCGGCGGCGACCCCGTCATCGGAACCACCCACATCGACGCCATCGAGGCGTTCGAGGCGGACCCCGATACCAAGATCATCGTCATGATCGGCGAGATCGGTGGCGACGCCGAAGAGCGTGCAGCCGACTACATCAAGGCCAACGTGACCAAGCCGGTCGTCGGCTACGTCGCAGGCTTCACCGCTCCCGAGGGCAAGACCATGGGCCACGCCGGCGCCATCGTCTCCGGCTCGCTGGGAACGGCACAGGCGAAGAAGGACGCACTCGAGGCCGCAGGCGTCAAGGTCGGCAAGACGCCGTCCGAGACCGCTGCCCTCGCGCGCGAAATCCTGGAATCGCTGTCCGTCAAGTAGGACTCGCTTCTGAAAGAGCCCGCCACCGATTTCGGTGGCGGGCTTTTTCGTGCCCCAATCCCTTGTGCGCGTTTTGCGTACCTGAAGGTACGCAAAACGCGCACGACGTATGGGCAGCGCTATTCGGTCTCGAACTTGTCCACTCGCCACAGGACGAACACTGTCATCGCTCCGAACAGCGCCGCCGCGAGTGCGTAGTAGAGCGATTCGAAAGTTCCTGCAGCCCATGCCAGGACGATCGCGGACATCAGAAACAACGCGACTTTGAAGTACTCGAACCTCTTGCGTGTCATGTCTTGCCCTCCCGTTCGACGATGTCGCTGCCCATTCTTCCTGAAAAGTGTTGTGTTGCATAGTAATTGAAATTCACAATGAAGGTAAATGGGAGTCAATAGCTAAAGTAACGACATCATGTCACAATCTCTGTGACACCGTTCGGGGAGGGCTGATGTCGGAATTTCTGCACCGTCTGTATCGACAGGGGTGGCACGCGGACCCGGCTGTACGACCGGTCGGCCGGTTGATGATCGCGGCCATGGTGGTCTCGTGTCTGTATGCACTCGCCTCGGTGGCGCTGGCGAAGTCGCTGGCGGATTTCCAGATGCATCGACAGGGCATGGACGACGACTCCCTTCCGGCCTCGGCGAAAGCGATCGTCTACGGGGCCTACTCGCTGCGGGTGATCACTGCGGTCAGCCTGATCTTCGGCTACTCGTATCTTGTCCAGCGACTCTCCAGGCGCAGTCCATCCGAACATCGGCTCTTGTTGAGCTGGAGCATCTTCGGAGTTGCTGCCTACTCCTACCTGATCTTCACCCCGAATCTTCCGTGGACCCACGTGGTGCAAGCGATTCAAATGGTCATCCTGCTGGCGGTCGCAGTGCTGCTGTTCACGCCTCGTGTGCGGGCCTACTTCGCGGGCGCGTCGGTGGACTAGATTGGCCCCGTGCACAACATCTTCACCACCGCTTTCGTGACGGTCCATCGGCTCTACATCAACAAGGTCGAGCGAAAGGGCCGCACTGCAGCGGAGGTCGACGAGATCGTCCGGTGGTTCACCGGGTTCGATCAAGCGACTCTGAAAGAACACCTCGAGGCCGAGACGACGTTCGAGGACTTCTTCGCGGCGGCGAACCTGAACCCGAACGCGACACTGATCACCGGAGTGGTCTGCGGCATCCGCGTCGAGAATGTCGAAGATCCCCTGATGAAGAAAATCCGATTGCTGGACAAGCTGATCGACGAACTCGCCAAAGGCAAAGCAATGGAGAAGATCTTGCGCGGATGACCGTTGCTCAGTAAATCGAATGAGTGAGCGTTGCGGTGTAGGTGTCGGCGAGCAGATCGCTGTTCGGTACCAAGATGTTCACGGTGGCCGTCCAACTCGTCAGGCACGCTACGCCCCCACCGGTTTTCGCATTGACGGCCGTAGCCGAGAGCGGCACGTTGCTGACGCCAGGGGATTTCACCAACAGAAGCAGGCAGTTTGTCTCGGGAGCGGAGTAGGACGCGACCGGCGTGACCGTCCTACCGGTGTTTTGGCCTCGGAACGGCGAGAGACTCACCGTAGAAGTCCAGTTGCCGAGCACGTTGACGACGCTGAGGCCCATATTTCCGGTCCACGGCACACCAGGCGTGAGCGCACCTTGTCCTGCCTTGGGTGTCAAATCGCTGGTCGTTTCGATATTCAGCAGGCTAGCCGCAGAAGGTGCCGCGGCCGCGCGCGCTGCCGGAACAGGTGATGGGGCAGAGCCGGTCGTAGTCTCGATCGGAACCGTAGGAAGCGTCGGTGTCGTCGTATTGGTAGTCGGCGACACGGCTGGCTCTGTTGTGGGTAGCTCGAAAGTCGGTACGACGCCGGATGTTTCGGTCGGTGCGCTGGACACATCCATCGTGGTCGTGGTGGTGGTCGTGGTGGTGGTCGTGGTTGTTGCGGATGGTGCCGGAGCGTCAGTGGTGGCGATCTGTACCGGAGGGATCGAGGCGGTCGTGTCGGTGGTCGTACATGCCGGTGTCGGAACCGCAGTGGTGGTGGTCGGCACGGGACTTGTGGTCGTCGTAGGTGCGACGACGCAATTCTGTTCGGCTGCAGGGGGATCTGTCAATTGTTGCGCAGACGCTGCTGGGTTGGCGGCGGCTGCAAGAACCACCGCCAACCCGACAGCTACCGCGTGGCGTCGCATCTCAACTGACCTTTCGTCGCCGTATCAGCACGACGACCGCAGCTGCGATCGCGACGGCGATCAGCGCGGCGAGTCCCCAGATCCATACAGGAACACCGGAATCCGACGATGTTCCAGCCGCCGTGACCGAGCCCTGATCAGGGAACGTCAACTCGACGGCCGATGTCTTGCTCACCAACCCGCTCGTGACGGTCACGGCCGCCTGCCACGGTCCCGCGGGAAGCGCGGGGCCGAGCGTAAAGGTAACGCTTCCCGATTGCCCTGGCGCGACAGATCCCCCCGAACCCTTGACCGGTGCAGTCGAAATCCCGCCGGGACCGCCCGACAGCTCCACGGTTCCGCTCGGGTCGAGGGCTCGGCCGCCGGTGTTGGTGATGTTCGCGACGACCTGTGGGGCACCGTCATCGCTGCGAGCAGCGGTGACCCCATCGACGGACAGGTCGGCGGCGGGACCGTTTCCGGCTCCGACCGAAAGATAAGTGCGAATACCGACACGGCTGACATTCTGAATTCCGGTTCCGGTTGGGGCACCGGCAGTTTGCGCCCATACGACGGCATACTGCTCACCCTCGGGGGCGTCGGGTGGAACTGCGATGGTCACCACCGCTTCGGCCGCCGAGTTCGGAGCCAGCGTGAGGTCCGTCGGCGTCACCGACATCCACGTCGTGAGCTCGTTGACGGCGCGGTCGTCACCTACCTCGAAGCCGGAGTCGTCGGCTCCGATCGATGCAGCAGCGGGGTACAGGGTGACCGGCTGCTGCTGATCGGTGCTGTTGCTGACCTCGATGCGCCTGGTGATGGTGGTGCCGGGCGGCAGGTTGTCGATGATGTAGGCCAGCGCCCGCGGATCGTCCTGTAGCGATACGGGCGCCTCGAGCAGGCGAATGCCCACGCTGCCCACCGGTGCCGATTCGGTTGGTTGTTGAGCGGCAGCCGGAGCCTGCGCGACGAACGCCGAAGCGAACATCAGCACGGTCAGGACTCCGGCCGCCAATCCCCGATGAAGTGACATGTACAGATCAGGCCACCGAATGCGTGACAACGCCCGTGTACGTACCGGCCACGACGTCGCTGGGCAGTGCGACGGAGACGGTGCCGGTCCAGGTGGCGGTGTTCGCTCCGACGACCGCTGTCGCGACCACGACAGGCTTGGTGGAGTCGATGGTCTGAGGAACCAGTACTCCGGCCACCGTCGAGACGCCGGTGCGCGCAGGCAGGAGCGGTGCCGAGTAGGTTACTGCGGTCGCAGGGATGGACGCGGGGTCCGGCGCGGGCTTGTCGAACGCGGTGCTGATCGCCGACGCAGTCCAGCCGTTGATTCCGAGTCGCTGGTCGGACACGACGACCGGGGTGATTCCTCCGCTCGCTGTATTGCCGGTGACGGTCAGCGCCTGGGATGTCGGGGCTGTGATGGTGAGTGCACCGCCCGCGACAACGAAGGTCACGTTGGTGGGGACGGCGTTGGAGACGGCGGGCGTGATGACGGCAGCGGCGAGGGCACTGGCAACGGCAACGGTGGCGAAGAGGGACTTGCGCATGAGGGGCGTCCTAGGGGAGTGCGAGTGTTGCGACCCGCCGGTTTGTGATGTGTACAACACTAATCGTCAATTGGTGTGACACGTTACAAATCGTCCTTATCTGTCACGGAGATTTTTTGGCGGCCTGTAACAGGGCGGCGGCCTGAGTTATCGGGTGCACGGTTTTCGACTCGGCTGGCATATTCGACTGGCAATCTTCTTCCTGCGATGGCCGACAGCTGAGAGATACCAGAGTGTTTCTCAGAATCACGCTGAGTCGAACTGTGGTCATCGCTTCGACGCGGGACTTCACTGTGCGTCATGACAACTACCGAAAATCGTGCACTCGCCAAGAACTGGCCCGACGCTCCCACCACTGCCGCCGGATGGGTGTCCCGCGCAGGTGAGGTAGCGCAGCTTCTCGCTGTCGACGCCGTTGCCCGTGACAAGGGTCGTGAGCTTCCGTCCGCAGAGGTTCAGTTGCTCAAGGACGCCGGGCTCGTCACGCTGCTCGGTCCCGTCGAGCACGGTGGCGGCGGCCAGGATTGGCCCACGGCCTACCAGGTGATTCGCACCGTCTCGAAGGCCGACGGCTCGATCGGTCAGCTGCTGGGCTACCACCTTCTCTGGTTCTGGGCTGCGCGTCTCGTGGGCACACCCGAGCAGATCGAGGCCGTCGAGGCCGACGCCACGAAGAACAAGTGGTTCTTCGGCGGTGCCGTCAATCCCCGCGACAACGACGTGTCGGTCACCGACGAGGGCGACACCATCGTGTTCGACGGTTCCAAGACGTTCTCCACCGGCAGTCGTGTCTCGGACGTGACCGTGCTCGAAGGTGCGCTCGAGGGCAGCACCGATCACGTGTTCGCAATCGTGCCGTCGAACATCGAGGGTCTGTCCTTCCACGACGACTGGGACAACATCGGCCAGCGTCAGACCGAAAGTGGCAGCGTCACGATCGACAAGGTTCGCGTCGACTGGGCAAGTGCAGCGGGGTTCGTGGACAAAGTGTTTCAGCCACGCGTCTACAACACCCTCAACGTGCCGACCATTCAGTTGGTGTTCGTCAACTTCTACCTCGGAATCGCGAGGGGTGCTCTCGAGGAAGCCGCGTCGTACACCAAGGACAAGACTCGCGCGTGGCTGCACAGCACGGTGGACAAAGCAGTCGACGAGCCGTACATCATCGACATCTACGGCGATCTGACCGCCAAACTGTGGGCCGTCGAAGCTCTGGCCGACGCAGTTGCGTTGGAAGGACAGAAGATTCACGACAACGCGTGGAACGTCACCGCCGAGGAGCGTGGTGACCACGAGGTGCGGGTGGCCGCAGTCAAGGCTCGCGCCACCGACGTCTCGCTCGAGATCACCTCGACCGTGTTCGAGGCCCTCGGTGCCCGCGCCACGGCCAGCAAGTACGGGTTCGATCGCTTCTGGCGCAACGTCCGTACCCACACCCTGCACGATCCGGTTGCCTACAAGCGACGCGAAGTCGGCCGCTGGGTGCTCACCGGGGAGCTGCCCGAGCCCACCTGGTACTCGTAGTCCCGACATCTCCGGCCCCGATCCGACCCCCGATTTCCGGATGAATGTGCCATCCACGCCATCTGAGCGCGTGGATGGCGCATTCATCCGATGAAGGATGACGCACACATGAGCACCGAAAAGATCGCCGATGCAATCAAGTTCGCGTACTGGGTTCCCAATGTCTCGGGTGGCCTGGTCACCAGCACCATCGAGCAACGGACCAGTTGGGACTACGAGTACAACAAGAAGCTGGCGCAGACCGCCGAGAACAACGGCTTCGAGTACGCGCTCAGTCAGGTCCGTTACGAGGCGAGCTACGGGGCCGAGTTCCAGCACGAGTCGACGAGTTTCTCGCTCGCGTTGCTGTTGGCCACCGAACGTCTGAAAGTCATTGCCGCCGTGCATCCCGGGCTCTGGCAGCCTGCCGTGTTGGCCAAGCTGGGAGCGACGGCCGACCACCTCTCGAACGGCCGTTTTGCGGTCAACGTCGTCAGTGGCTGGTTCAAGGACGAATTCACCCACCTCGGTGAGCCGTGGCTCGAGCACGACGAAAGATACCGTCGCAGCGCCGAATTCCTGCAGGTGCTGCGCAAGATCTGGACCGAGGACGACGTGGATTTCCGGGGCGATTTCTATCGGATCCACGATTTCACGCTCAAGCCGAAGCCGCTCAACACCCCGCAACGGCCCAATCCTGAACTCTTCCAGGGTGGTAACTCGTCCGCCGCGCAGGAGAATGCCGGCCGGTACTCCGATTGGTACTTCAGCAACGGCAAGGATTTCGACGGCGTCACCGAGCAGCTCGACAACCTGCGTCGGGTCGCGCGCGATCACCGGCGTGAGGTCAAGTTCGGGCTCAACGGCTTCATCATCGCGCGAGACAGCGAGAAGGAAGCACGAGATACGTTGCGAGAGATCATCGACAAGGCCAACAAGCCTGCCGTCGAGGGTTTCAGGGGTGCGGTGCAGCAGGCGGGCAATTCGACGGCCGACAAGAAGGGGATGTGGGCCGACTCGACGTTCGAGGACCTCGTTCAGTACAACGACGGGTTCAAGACGCAGTTGATCGGCACCCCGGAGCAGGTTGCCGAACGCATCGTCGCCTACCGACGCCTCGGCGTCGACCTCGTTCTCGGTGGCTTCCTGCACTTTCAGGAGGAAATCGAATACTTCGGAGCGAAGGTGCTGCCGCTGGTGCGGGAGCTCGAAGCGGCCGAATCGAACGACCACGAGTTGGTCACGTCCCACTGACCTGGAGTTCCTCGAGCGGTCGGGTCCGTGCAGTAGCGTGAGATCTCGGACCCGACCGACCTGGGTACGGCACTATCAGGATGAGGAGACGCGATGACCTACTCGCCCGGCAGCCCTGACAACGGGGGCTCCAACTCTGGTGGCTACGGCGGAGGCGGACCGTCCTACGGCCCCCCGTCCACGCCGAATCAGTCCACGCCGAATCAGCCGTCATCCGGTGCCTACACACAGCCCGGTCAGAACCAGCCGTTCCACCAGCCGTCGGTATCCAACCCGTTCGGCCCGCCCGTGCCAGGAACCTCCGCACCGAGCGGGTCCGCGCCGGGCACGTCCGGGCACTCGACGAAGTCGTCCGGTGCCGGGCTCGCACAACTGCCGAAGATCCTGACCTTCGTGGTGCTCGGTCTCGGTATCGTCAACTTCCTGCTCGGCCTGCTCGATTTCGTCACCGCCGAAGTGTCGTCGTCCGAGCAACTGCCCAGCGGCATCCAGACCTCGTTCAGCACCAACTTCTTCGAGTCCGGCGGAAGTGCGGCGTCGATCGCGTTTCTGCTCGCCGCCGGTCTGATCGCAGGTGCGTCGCTGCTGCAGAAGGATGCCCGGAACCAGGCCGTGATCGCGGCACTGGCCATCGCCGGATTCCTGGTGCTGGTCTTCCAATCGTTCAGCCTGCCCAGTGCCGAGGGCAACGAGTTCGCCAGCACCAGCAGTTCGCTCGGAATCGGCGCGATCCTGGTACTCGTGTTGGGCTTCGTGCAGGCAGCGGCCGCTGTGGTTGCGCTGCTGCTCGATGCAGGCATCGTCAAGGCCCCGGCACCCAAGCAGTCCGGCTTCGGGAACCAGGGTCAGCAGTCCGGTTACGGCCAACAGAATCCCTACAACGCGCCGACGACGTCGTTCGGTGGACCGTCCGGACCGCAGAACTACAGCAACCCGCCGGCCTACGGTCAGGCCCCGTCGAACACAGCAGGTTCGTCGAATTTCGGGCAGGCACCGAGTGGACAGACGTCCGGCCAGCATTCCTACGGTCCCGGCGCACAGTCGCCGTACGGCAATCAGCCTGCGCCGAACACGGGACCGCAGGGTGGCTATTCGCCGCCGCCCTACACCGGTCCGAGCGGTCCGCCCGCAGGGCAGGCGTACCCGCCGAACCAGTACCAGTACGGCAACCAGCCGTCCGGTTACGGTCAGCCGTCGAGCACACCCGACGAGTCCGAGTCGGGCTCACAGTCGACGCCGTACGGCGCACCGACTCAGTCGTTCGGTGCCACTCCCGCGGAAGACGACAACAAGCGCGACTGATTTCGCACGTCACACTCGACTTCGCGGCGCGCCTGACCGGCGTGCCGCGTCGTTGATGCGAATCTCGTAGTGATGAGCGATCTATTGAACCGAGATACTCGACGCGCGGCCGCACGCAGTTCCCGTGTGAGCACCGGGCCTACGCCCGATCAGTCACGAACGCTCGCTGCAGTGGCCTTCAAAACCTCCGGGTTGGTGGTGGTCATCGCCACGACCCTGGTTCTGATCACCCTTGTCTCGGTCAACAGCGATCTCACCGGAACCCTCGGTGCCATCGCCGGTTCGTGGTTCGCGGTGCACCTGGTGCCGCTGAGTATCGGTGGCACGTCGATGGGCGTCGCCCCGATGCTTCCCACCCTCGTCGTCGCCTGGTCCGTCGCACGCACGGTTCACCACGCGGTGGACGAGACCACCGACCGCCGCATGGTCAGGTGGGTGTTCGCCGCGTCGATGGCCGGACCCCTCGCTTTCACGGCCATCGCTCTGGCCGTCGCCAAGGATGCGTCGACGGTTATCGGATTGTCGAGCCCCAACGCACTCGTCGCTTTCTCGTGGGTGGCCGGAGTGCACGCAGCGGCGTCGGGCACCGGCCTGGTCCTGGCTCGCTGGGACACTCTGGTGATCGATCGACACCTTCCAGATTGGGTACGCGCACTCGTCGCGCCGCTCGTGCGGTCCGTTGCGGTGCTGGCGGCAGGCGGTGCCGCCATCGTGCTGTTGGCACTGCTCGCCTCCTGGGACACCGCCGGTTCACTGCTCGACAACGGACGCACCCTCGTCGGCATGCTGGGACTGACCGTGCTGTCGGTGCTGTACCTGCCGAACATCGTCCTCGGTGCCCTCGCCGTCGCGACGGGGTCCTCAGCGAGTTTCGGAGACGCATCGGTCAGCCTGTTCTCGACGACCGGCGGGCCGCTCCCACCGCTCCCGATCCTCGCCGTCCTCCCCGAGGGCTCCGCGCAGACGATCTGGGTCGTCATGCTCGTCGTTCCCATCGCAGCCGGGCTACTCCTGGGACGCGACTGCGCGATCCGAAGCGTGGACGTCCAGGTCGCGGTCTCCTCGGTGTGGGCGGTAGCCGCCGTCATCGGTGCCCTCGCCGCGGTGTTCGGCTACGCCGCAGGCGGGAACCTCGGCACGTTCGGCACAGTCGAAGTCACCGTGTGGAGCTTCGCACTGCTGACCTTCGCGTGGCTCGGCGTCGTCGGATCCGCCTCGGCGGCCATCGTCGTGTGGCGTCGAGCAGACCCGGAACCCGACCACGAACCCCACGACCGATCCGGTACCGAGCAGCCCGTGCCGGCGACCGTGCCCGCAGTAGAACTGGCCATTCGAGCGCCTGCGTCGGAGCCGGACGAGGCTGTCGCGGACACCGTCGTCGAGGCCGAGGTCGTCGACGAGAAGCCGGTCGAGACAGTGGAAGCAGACGATCCGATCGCGGCAGACGCCGAATCCGAGGAACCGCTCGAGGCCGAGATCGTCGCTCCGCCCCCGGCCCAGGACGACGCGTCGAGCACTGCGGAGGACGGACCTGCCCGGTAGGGGCGCGGGTCGGAGCGACTAGGCTTTCTGCTGGCTCGAACGATCCCCTCGATACCTCAGGAGTAGTGCGCTGACTGCCTTGCGTGAGACACCCGCGCGGGTCGTCGTCCTCGCGTCGGGGACCGGCTCGCTCCTGCAGTCGCTCGTCGCCGCGACAACTGCCGAGGACTACCCGGCACGCATCGTGGCCGTCGGAGTCGATCGAGAGTGCGCGGCCGCTCGTCATGCCGACGATGCCGCGATCCCACATTTTCGTATCGGCTTGCGAGACTTCGCCGATCGGGCGGCCTGGGATGAGGCGCTCACCGACGCTGCACTGGGGTTCGAGCCCGATCTGATCGTCACCGCAGGGTTCATGAAGATCCTCGGTCCTCGATTTCTCGACGCGTTCGCCGGCCGAATCGTCAACACGCACCCCGCGCTGCTGCCGTCGTTCCCCGGTGCGCACGCCGTTCGAGACGCGCTGGACCGCGGCGTCAAACTGACCGGTTCGACGGTGCATCTGGTCGATTCCGGTGTCGACACCGGGCCGATCCTGGCTCAGGAAGCCGTGCCTGTACTCGACGGCGACGACGAAGCGGCATTGCACGAACGCATCAAGACTGTGGAACGACGGTTGCTGGTCGACGTGATCGCAGCGGTCGCAGCCAAAGGTGTCACCTCCGATGGACGAAAGGCTCAGATAATCCGATGAGTGAACGTAAAGCGGTGCGCCGCGCACTGGTCAGTGTCTACGACAAGACCGGACTGATCGAACTTGCGACCGGTTTGCATGCCGCGGGCGTCGCTCTGGTGTCCACCGGATCGACGGCGAGCAAGATCGCCGACGCCGGAATCCCGGTCACCAAGGTCGAGGACCTCACCGGATTCCCCGAAACCCTCGAGGGTCGCGTCAAGACGCTGCATCCTCGCGTCCATGCCGGGGTCCTTGCCGACACCCGCAAGCCCGAGCACCTGGCTCAGCTGGACGAGCTGGGCATCGAGGCGTTCGAGCTCGTCGTGGTCAACCTGTATCCGTTCACCGAGACCGTCGCCAGCGGTGCGACACCCGACGAATGCGTCGAGCAGATCGACATCGGTGGCCCGTCGATGGTGCGCGCCGCAGCCAAGAATCACCCGTCGGTCGCGGTTGTCGTCGACCCGAGCCGGTACGACGACGTACTCTCCGCTGTCTCCGGTGGCGGATTCACGCTCGCCGAGCGCACATCTCTTGCCGCGCAGGCATTTCAGCACACCGCGGCATACGACGTCGCAGTGGCGTCGTGGATGTCGAGCGTCCTGACTCCCGACACCGAGACGGTGTTTCCCGAGTGGATCGGCGGCACCTGGGACCGCTCCGCAGTACTTCGGTACGGCGAGAACCCGCACCAGAAGGCTGCCCTGTACGTCGACTCCTCCGCTGCTGCCGGCATCGCGCAGGCTGAGCAGCTGCACGGAAAAGAGATGTCGTACAACAACTTCACCGATTCGGATGCGGCCTGGCGGGCAGCGTTCGATCACTCGGAGCCCACCGTCGCTATCATCAAGCACGCAAACCCGTGCGGCATCGCCGTCGGCACCGACATCGCCGAGGCGCACCGCAAGGCGCATGCGTGCGACCCCGTTAGTGCCTACGGCGGCGTCATCGCGGCCAACCGTGAGGTCACCGTCGAGATGGCCGAGCAGGTCGCCGAGATCTTCACCGAGGTCATCATCGCGCCGTCCTACGCCGACGGCGCGCTGGGAGTGCTGCAGCGCAAGAAGAACATTCGAGTTCTGCTCGCAGAAGCGCCGCCCACGTCGGGCGTCGAACTCAAGCCGATCTCCGGCGGGGCACTGCTGCAGCAGAGAGACGTCATCGACGCCGACGGCGACGATCCGGCCAACTGGACCCTGGCTGCGGGCGAACCCGCCGACGAGCAGACCCTCAAGGATCTCGAATTCGCTTGGCGCGCAGGACGAGCCGTCAAGTCCAACGCAATTCTGCTCGCTCACGACGGCGCGTCGGTCGGCGTCGGAATGGGCCAGGTCAACCGCGTCGACGCCGCCCACCTCGCAGTCCAGCGTGCCGGGGATCGCGTCGTCGGTTCGGTCGCATCCTCCGATGCCTTCTTCCCGTTCCCCGACGGCTTGCAGGTCCTCATGACCGCGGGCGTCAAAGCCGTTGTGCAGCCCGGTGGTTCGGTCCGCGACAACGAAGTGATCGCTGCTGCCCAGGACGCGGGCGTGACGCTGTATCTGACGGGTTCGCGGCACTTCGCCCACTAGCTGCTCCGTCGAGATCGCAGTTGTGCAGCCTTTTACACCATTTCCGCTCGCATAACTGCGATCTCGACGATCTGTGGATGAACGAAACCATAATCCACAGATTGGCCTGCTGGCCGTTTCGAGGGGCTCGACCCTGCCAGGGTTGAGCGATGGGGATCGAGTCAGGACCGTTTCGTGGGTCGGTTGCAGTGCAGTCGGGAGCACTGAGTCGTCATCGACTGAGCCGCGACTATGTACGAGTGTTCCGTGACACGTATGTGCCCGCGGGAACCACCCTGGATGCGCGGACCCTGGCTGTGGCGGCATCTGTGTGCGTCGGCAACAGCGCAATTGTCGCGGGTACTTCGGCGGCCGCCATACATGGCGCGCGATGGGTCGACGCCTCGGTGCCGCCCACTGTGCTTACGCCGAAAAAATCACATCGAATACCAGGGCTGATCCTCCGGCGCGACTCGATCGAGCCCGCCGATGTGCTCGTTGTCGGCGGGGTGGCGGTGACCAACCCCGTACGAACCGCGTTCGATATAGGGCGATGGGTTCCGCCACCGCAGTCCGTGATCTTCCTCGATTCACTCATGGCCGCGACCGGCCTCGAGCTGAATGCGGTGAGTGCATTCGCGTCACTGTGTCCGGGGTGTCGGGGTATCCGGGTGCTGCTCGACGCCCTCGGTCGGGTGGATGGAGGCGCGGAATCGCCGCAGGAGACGCGCACCCGACTGTTGTTGATCGATGCTGGACTTCCGAAACCCACCACCCAGATCGACATTCGAGATGCGCGTGGTCGATTTGTTGCGCGGATCGACATGGGGTGGGAGAGGTGGCGTGTCGGGGTGGAATACGAGGGGGTGCAGCACCGGCTCGACGAGCGTCAGCGGACCCGCGACATCGAGCGGTACGAGGACTTGCAGCAGTGCGATTGGCATATCGTTCGGGTCAATTCCGAACAACTCCGCCGTCGTCCCGACGAAGTCGTCCGTCGAGTTCGGGCCAAGCTCCGTGAGGCAGGAGCACCGGTCTAGCGAGATCGCAGTTGTGCAGGGGAATTGTCCAGTTCGGGTGGCATAAGTGCGAACTCGGCGGAACCACAACGGACCACTAGATGGCAGCAATCGTCAAACGCTCGTAGCGTGGAGAAGTGACCTCCACCAAACCTGGCATCTCCACTCTCGGCGAACTCAAGGCATCCGGACATCGGCAGCGGTCGATCAAGGAAGAGCTCCGCGAAAATCTTTTGACGGCGTTGCGTGACGGCGAAGATCCGTGGCCGGGGATCGTCGGCTTCGGGTCGACGGTGCTGCCGCAATTCGAGCGCGCGATTCTGGCCGGTCATGACGTCGTTCTGCTGGGTGAGCGTGGGCAGGGCAAGACCCGTCTGCTGCGTACCCTCAACCTGCTCCTCGACGAGTGGGTGCCGGTGATCGCCGGTGCCGAACTGGGCGAGCATCCGTACGAGCCCATCACCCCTGCGAGTATTCGTAGAGCGAAGGAACTGGGCGACGATCTGCCCATCGAGTGGCGGCACCGGAGCGAGCGGTACGCCGAGAAGCTCGCGACCCCGGATACCTCGGTGGCCGACCTCGTCGGCGATGTCGATCCGGTGAAGGTCGCCGAGGGCCGCAGCTTGGGCGACCCGGAGACCATTCACTTCGGTCTGGTTCCGCGGAGTCACCGCGGCATCGTGGCTATCAACGAGCTTCCCGACCTTGCGGAGCGCATTCAGGTGTCGCTGCTCAACGTCATGGAGGAGCGCGACATTCAGGTCCGCGGGTACACCCTGCGGCTCCCGCTCGACGTCATGTTGGTGGCCAGCGCCAACCCCGAGGACTACACCAATCGCGGACGCATCATCACCCCGCTCAAGGACCGCTTCGGTGCCGAGATCAGAACGCACTACCCGCTCGAGCTGGACGACGAGGTAGCCGTCATCGATCAGGAAGCGGACCTGCAGGCCGAGGTCCCGGCATACCTGCTCGAGGTGCTCGCTCGATTCACTCGACTGCTGCGCGAATCGCCATCGGTCGACCAGCGCTCCGGCGTCTCGGCACGATTCGCGATCGCCGCTGCCGAAACGATCGCTGCCGCAGCGGTTCACCGCGCCGCGATACTCGGCGAAGCGGACGCCGTGGCGCGGCCGGTGGATCTGGGAACGATCATCGAGGTGCTGCGCGGCAAGGTCGAGTTCGAGTCGGGCGAAGAAGGCCGCGAAATCGAGGTCCTCGAGCACATGCTTCGACGCGCGACGGCCGATACCGTCCGGGCACACCTGGGCGGCCTGAACCTCGCGGCGTTGGTGACGGCCGTCGAGACCGGCGACCCAATCGTCACCGGCGATCGCATCACCGCAAAGGCTCTGCTCGACGAGCTGCCCGACGTGGCCGTGATCGGCGACATCACCGAGCGGTTGAACGCGACCTCGGACGGCGAGAAAGCAGCCGCCGTCGAACTGGCACTCGAAGGTCTCTACCTCGCGCGGCGAATCTCGAAGGATCCCGACGACGACGGCCAGACGGTGTACAGCTGATGCGTCGTTCCAGGTACGGGCGCTATCACGAGGGCCCGGATCCACTGGCTCCTCCCGTCGATCTGCGGGAGGCGTTGGATGCGATCGGCGAGGACGTCCTCGAGGGGGCGTCGCCTCGCCGGGCGTTGCAGGAGATGCTGCGGCGCGGAACGAAGAACATGCGCGGGCTCGACGACCTCGCGGCCCAGGCTGCCAAGCGTCGCCGAGATCTGTTGAAGCAGAACAACCTCGACGGCACGCTGCAGGAAGTGCGTGAGCTGCTGGACAAGGCGGTGCTCGAGGAGCGTAAGGCGTTGGCGCGTGCCCTCGACGACGATGCGCGGTTCCAGGAGATGCAGATCGGTGATCTCTCGCCGTCCACCGCGCAAGCGGTGCAGGAGCTGTCGGACTACGACTGGCGTTCGTCGGAGGGGCGCGAGAACTACGAGAAGATCAAGGATCTGCTCGGCCGCGAGATGCTCGATCAGAGATTCGCCGGCATGAAGCAGGCTCTCGAAGGTGCCACCGAGCAGGATCGTAAGGCCATCAGCGAGATGCTGAAGGACCTCAACGAACTGCTCGACGCCCATAACAAGGGCGAGAACACCGACGAGCAGTTCGACGAGTTCATGAACAAGCACGGTCAGCATTTTCCGGAGAATCCGAAGAATGTCGACGAGCTACTCGATTCACTGGCGGAAAGGGCTGCCGCCGCGCAGCGACTACGCAACTCTCTGACTCCCGAGCAGCGAGCCGAGTTGGATGCGTTGGCCCAGCAGGCCTTCGGTGATTCGAACCTGCTGAATCAGCTCGATCAACTGGATCAGAATCTGCAGCAGGCCCGGCCCGGTGAGGATTGGGACGGTTCGCAGAACTTCCGCGGCGAGAACGGAATGGGCCTCGGCGACGGTACCGGGGCCCTGCAGGACATTGCCGATCTCGAGAACCTGGGCAATCAGCTCTCGCAGCAGTACAACGGCGCGGCGCTGGACGATATCGACGCCGATGCCCTGCTGAAACAGCTCGGACCGGAGGCTGCTGCCGACGCCCGGATGCTCTCGGAGCTCGAAAAGGCGCTGCAACAGCAGGGTTTCATGGACAAGGGAGCCGACGGTCAGTGGCGTCTGTCGCCCAAGGCCATGCGTCAGCTGGGGCAGTCGGCGTTGAAGGATGTCGCTGGAAAGCTGTCTCGACGCGGCGGCGAGCGAGATACTCGTAAGGCCGGCGCGATGGGTGAGCCGACGGGAGCGTCGCGCACCTGGGAATTCGGCGACACCGAACCGTGGGACGTGACCCGCACGGTCAACAATGCCGTCCTGCGTACGGCTGCACAGGGATCGGGCTTTCCGGTGCAGCTACAGGTGACAGATGTGGAGATCAGCGAGACCGAAACCCGGACGCAGGCTGCGGTGGCGTTGTTGGTCGACACGTCGTTCTCGATGGTGATGGACGGCCGCTGGGTGCCGATGAAGCGCACCGCACTGGCTCTGAATCATCTGGTGAGCACTCGATTCCGCGGTGACGATCTGCAGCTGATCGGATTCGGCAGGCATGCACAGACTTTGACGGCCTCGGAGCTCGCCGGCCTGGACGGTGCCTACGATCAGGGCACCAATCTGCATCACGCGTTGATGCTCGCAGTGCGGCATCTGCGTCGTCATCCCAATGCGCAGCCGGTGGTCCTGATCGTCACCGACGGTGAACCGACGGCTCATCTGGAGCCGGACGGTCATGCGTATTTCGATTACCCGCCGTCGTCGAAGACGTTGGGGTTGACGGTGCGTGAGCTCGATACCGTCGCGAAACTCGGTGCGCAGGTGACGATTTTCCGTCTCGGCGACGATCCCGGTCTGGCCCGGGTGGTCGACAAGATGGCCGAGCGGGTCGGTGGCAGGGTCATCGCGCCGGATCTGGACGGATTGGGTGCTGCGGTGGTGAGCGACTACCTCAAGCGTCGGCGATCGTAGTCATTTCTCTGCTGCCTTGATGTCAACCGAGACTCCGCCCCAGAAGGCGAGTCCGGTGATGACCACTCGGGGCGCACCGGGGTGCGTAGCGCTGACGTGCTCGAATCCGCCCATGATTCCGGTGCCGCGGACCTCGACGCCGATGCCGGGCGGCACGGTGATCTCGATGCCGCCCATGATCGCGACGCAGTTGATCGTGGTTTCCTGGGCCGAGAACGTCGCTCGGCGTAGGTCGAGTTGCACTCCGCCCCAGAAAGCGAGCGCGTCGATGCGTGCGGCGACGGTCCATTCGCCTTTGCGAACCGATCCGCTCATGATCGCGATGGCCCGATCGGTCTGGGGCGCACCGGTCTGCGTCGTCTGCGTCGTCTGCGGAGGTGGGGTGAGGGCCAGATCGTCGGTCAACAGGTCCAAGTCGCCGTAGGTCTTCGCTCGGTACGCCGCGGCCGTCCGCTCGTCGTACTCGGTGACGGTCAGTTGACCGTTGGCGAACGCGTCGCTCAGCAGCTGCGCCACGAGGTTGCGATCGGCATCGGCAGCGCGCACCGTACTTCGGTTTCGGTCCGGTAGTTGGTCGCTCACCGGTCGGACATTACCGGCGACCGGGTCAGGCCGCATTCAGGATTGCGCGATGACCCAGCGGCGACGCCAGCGTGATCTGCATGGTGGCGTAGACGGCAACCATGATGCAGGACTTGTCCTCGGCGTCCGGTCTGGTCCCGGTACGCAGTTCGATCGTGACGGCCGTATCGGTCTCGGTCACCGTCGCGTCGGCTCCGTAGCACTCGGGCGTGCCGGTGACGAAGTGCACCGCGATGGTGTTGGGCGATACCTGGCTCCACGACTCGAACGGAGTGGTCGTCGCACGGATCAGATCCGGGGTCGACTCGAACATCGTGCCGACGTCGCCGACGGGAACCTCGTGGGGGACGGGCGGCGCGCTGGGTTGCTGGACGAACCCGATGGGGGTGGTGGAGTTCGTTGTCGGTGTCGTCTCGTCGTCGTCACCGGCGGCGGTGCTGCAGCCGGCCAAGAGCAGGCACAGCATGACACCTGCAGCGAGAAACCTCATGAACCCAAAGTAGCGCTGGGAGCTGAGGAGAACCTTTGTGTTCGTCTCATGCCAGCAGCACCGTGACGAGTGCGATGACGGGAATCGAGACCAGGGTCGTGACGAATGCCGTGTCGCGGGCAAGAACGACCCCTCGCTGGTAGCGGCTCGCGAAGACGAAGACGTTCTGCGCGGTGGGCAGTGCCGAGACGACGACGATGGCGAACAGGTCGTGCCCGTCGAGGCCGAAGACGAATCGGGCCATCAGATACCCGAGCAGGGGCTGCAGCGCCATCTTGAACAGGGTCGCCAGAGCTACGTCCCGTCGCGGGCTGATGCCCTTCTGCAGCACCCGCGCGCCGTACAGCGACAGTCCGAACGCGAGCAGTGCACCCGGAACGGACAGGTTGCCGACGAGTTGGAACGGCTGCATGAGCGCCTCGGGGAGCTCGAATCCGGTGATCGACAGTACGAGACCCGCAGCCCCGGCCAGCACGATCGGGTTTCGGAACGGCGTCGTGACCGTCTTGAACAGTGAGACCTCGTCGATCTTGGTGGAGATGTCGAGGACGGTCACCGCGATCGGCGTGTAGATCATGATCTGGAACAGCAGCAGGGGAGCGACGAAGTTGGCGTCGCCCAGAACGAACACGGCGATCGGGATACCGAGGTTCGCGGCATTGACGTAGGAGCTCGCGAGTGCGCCGACGGTCGCGTCGGGCACGGCGCGTTTCAGCGCGAGCTTCGCGATGACGAAGTAGATGGCCCCGACGAGCAGCGCTGTGGAACCGGCGACGGCAAGAACGGGGGACAGGATGACCGACAGGTCCGAATTGGCCAACGTGACGAACAGCAGCGACGGTGTCGCCACGAAGAAGACCAGTCGGCTCAGAACGAACTGGCCGTGTTCGCCGAGGATTTTCAGATGGGCGAGCAGGTAGCCCAGTGCAATGACGACGAAGATGACGGTGAAGCCTTCGAGAACGCCGGACATCGTAGAACTGCTCGTTTCTTGCTGGGAACGACAGAAAGGCCACGTAGCCCAGGGCTACGTGGCCTTTCTCGAAAGCTGATTCAGCGGCTGGTGAACGGCAGCAATGCCATTTCACGAGCGTTCTTCACTGCGACAGCGACCTGGCGCTGCTGCTGCGGGGTGAGCCCGGTGACCCGGCGGCTACGGATCTTGCCGCGGTCGGAAATGAACTGACGAAGAAGGTTGATGTCCTTGTAGTCCACCGTGGTGACCTTGGCGGCGTTCAACGGGTTCTTCTTCGGTCGACGACCCGCCTCTGCGCGGACCTTCTTCGACGGTGCTCTCTTGACTGCCATCTCTACCTTTTCCCTTACCAGCTCGACTTGTGGACGCCTGGCAGCTCCCCGCGGTGAGCCATCTCGCGCATCTTCACGCGGGACAGCCCGAATTTCCGTAGGTAACCGCGCGGACGTCCATCCGCAGCGTCACGATTGCGCAATCGTACCGGACTCGAATCGCGTGGCAGACGCTGCAGTGCCGCCTGGGCCTGTGCGCGCTCGGAATCGCTGCTCGAGGGCTTGCGAATGATCTCTTTGAGCTCGGCGCGACGCGTTGCCCAGCGGGCGACGACGACCTTGCGTTGCTCGTTCTTCGCGATCTTCGATTTCTTGGCCACCGGTCAGCGCTCCTCTCGGAAATCGACGTGCTTGCGGACAACCGGGTCGTATTTCTTCATGACCAGTCGGTCGGGATCGTTGCGACGGTTCTTGCGGGTGACGTAGGTGTAGCCGGTGCCGGCGGTCGACTTGAGTTTGACGATGGGGCGGACGTCGGTGCTCTTGCCCATCAGATCTTCTCCCCACGTGCGCGGATCTTGGCCACCACGGCGTCGATGCCGTCGCGGTCGATGGTCTTGATGCCCTTGGCCGAGAGGGTGAGGGTGACGCGGCGTCCGAGGCTGGGGGCGTAATAGGTCTTGCGCTGGATGTTGGGATCCCACCTGCGGCTGGTGCGCACGTGGGAGTGCGAGACCGACTTTCCGAAGCCGGGGGTGCGGCCGGTGACTTGGCAGTGCGCTGACATGAGCACTCCTTTCTTGCCGTTATGACAATCGTTTTCGACAAAGCGTTCAAGCGAATGTAGCGTGCATCCCCAGAGAATGACAATCGTTGTCGAGAAGAAAGGCGCTCGTGAACACATCACCGGACGATCGAACCCCGATGGTCCTCGTCTCCGGCTGGACCGGAGCCATGGACGCTGTCGTGACATCGCTGCTCGCGCCGGGAACTGTCGCAGTCCGCCACGACCTGAGCCGCGTCACCGAGGGCGTCGTACGCCGAACGTTGTTCGTCCTGGGTGAGAACCCGCGCGAGACGATCTTGGAACTGGCGCACGGCTGTGTCTCCTGCACGCTGCGCGAGGACCTGCTGCCGCTGCTACGTGCACTGTCGAGTCGCAGCAGTGTCGATCGCATCGTGCTCGTTCTGGACCCCGCACTCGAGCCCGAGGCGTTGTGCTGGGCGGTGGACAACGTCATCGTCGCCGACGTGGTGGGGCAGATCGACGGACCGGCCTCGAGGGACGTACGTATCGAGGCCGTGATCGGCTGCCTCGACGCGGCAACCTGGTTGGCCGACGCCACCGGCGACGACACCTTGGCCGACCGCGGCATCGTCGCCAGCGGTGACGACGATCGAACCGTCGCGCAGCTGGTAGTAGGCCAGGTGGACTACTCCGACTCGCTCGTCGTCACCGCAGGTCCCGAAATCGACGCCTGGGAGCGTGCCAGGCTCGCGGCTGTCCTCGCGCGGTTGGCACCGAACGCACCCGTCGTCTGGGTTTCTCAGGACTCGATGGTCGACGGCCCAGCAGTTCTCGCGTCCGTTCCCTTCGATGCCCGGCGCGGTGAGATCACCGACGCCCACTCTCCGCTGTTGCGCGGCCAGCCGCCCTTGTCCGTCGACTGCGGAGTCGCACTCGTGGAGTTCACCGCAACTCGGCCGTTCCATCCCGAACGACTGCACGAGGCCATCGACGTGTTGCTCGACGGCGTCGTCACCGCCCGCGGACGGGCGTGGGTGGCCACGCAACCCGACGAAGCGCTCTGGATCGAATCGGCCGGCGGCGGACTACGGGTGGCGAGTGCCGGAAAGTGGCTTGCGGCAATGACTCCGGTGGAACAGGATCGCGTCGACACAACCAGGCGAGCGATGGCTGCGCTGCGGTGGGACGAGCAGTTCGGCGATCGAGACACGTCCTTGGTGATCTTGGTACACCAGGCCGACCCCACCGAGATCGACCGAACTCTGCAGTGGGCGTTGGTGTCCGACGACGAGATGACCGATCCCGCTCAGTGGGCCACGTGGACCGACCCGTTCGGCCAGTGGCACGAAGACCCCTGCGAGAGCAGCGAATCCCCGTACGCAGACCAGTCACGAGAGGCAACAGAATGAAGCCAGGCATCCACCCCGATTACCATCCGGTGGTGTTCCAGGACTCGAGCACCGGGAACAAGTTCCTCACTCGATCCACCGTCACGTCCGCCCGCGAGACCGAGTGGGAAGACGGCAACACCTACCCCCTGATCGTCGTCGACGTCTCGTCCGAGTCGCATCCCTTCTGGACCGGGGCGACACGCGTCATGGACACCCAGGGACGCGTCGAGAAGTTCGAGAAGCGCTACGGCCGTCGAAGCCGAAAGGAGGCGTGAGACATGGCTGTTCCGAAGAGAAAAATGTCGCGTTCCAACACGCGTAGCCGACGGGCACAGTGGAAAGCCGTCGCCCCGGATCTCGTGACCGTGCGTTTTCAGGGCCGCGAGTTCAGAGTGCCGCGCAGGTTGGTCAAAGCGGTCCAGGCCGGGGTGTACGACCCGAGCTGACCCCCCGCTCGTGCGCGTTGTGCGCCCTTCCAGGTACGCACAACGCGCACGAGGGCGGAGCCCGGTACGTTTGCTCGATGGACGGAACGGAACCTTCGTCGAAGGACGTCAAGCGATGGCGGCAGTACCTCGCCGACGAGCGGGCCGAGGCCGCCGTCTATCGCGACCTGGCGGGTAGGCGCAGCGGTGAGGAACGCGACATTCTGCTCGAGTTGGCCGACGCGGAAGGCCGCCACGAACAGCATTGGCGCAATCTGCTCGGCGATCGCGTCGGGATGCCACTCAAAGGCGACATTCGTACCCGGATCCTCGGCGTGCTGGCGCGCCGCTTCGGATCGGTGTTCGTGCTCGCCCTCGCGCAACGCGCCGAGACCCGCTCGCCCTACGCGACCGACGCCGACGCAACGGACGCAATGACGGCCGACGAGCAAATTCACGCCGAGGTCATCCGGGCTTTGGCTGCCCGCGGCCGTAATCGGCTCTCGGGAACCTTCCGCGCCGCGGTGTTCGGTGCCAACGACGGCTTGGTGAGCAACCTCGCCCTGGTGCTCGGCATCAGCGGATCCGGGGTGTCCAACCAGATCGTGTTGGTCACCGGACTGGCCGGCCTGCTTGCCGGTGCGCTGTCGATGGGAGCAGGCGAATACGTCTCGGTGCGCTCGCAACGCGAGCTGCTCGAGGCGTCGTCGCCCGACAGCGCCGCAAATGAGGCCGTTCAACACCTCGACGTCGACGCCAACGAACTCGCACTCGTCTACCGCGCTCGCGGAATGACCCACGAGGAAGCCGACGCGAAAGCCGCGGACATCATCCGACTGCTCCCCGCCGTCGAAGAACCGGCCACCGACATCGACGAGCACGAATCCATCGGAACCGGACTCGGTGCCGCCGCAGCGAGCTTCTGCTTCTTCGCCTCCGGTGCCGTCATCCCGGTGTTGCCGTACCTGTTCGGTCTCGAAGGCTATGTGGCCCTTGCCGTTGCTGCGGTGCTCGTCGGACTGGCGCTGATCTGTACGGGCCTGATCGTCGGACTGCTCAGCGGCGGTCCGCCCGTCAAACGTGCACTGCGACAACTCGCCATCGGATACGGCGCGGCCGGGGCGACGTATCTACTGGGACTCGCATTCGGTGGGGGAGTGTAGGTTCCGCTCTGCGTTCTGGGCAGGAATGCACAAATGCGACGTACCTCGACGGGATCCCTTCTGAGCGGCGCACTTCTGTGCATTCTGTCCCGTCTCCCATCCTCACGGTCGAATTAATTAGCTCGCGTCGGAGACTTTCAGCTCGATAGGGTCATCGCCATGCGCGCCACTTGTCTGCCCTGCGCGGCTCTCGACACGAGAGTCCGTCCGAGCATTGTGCTGCGCGCATATTCATCCGAGCTGTGTGCTGCTCTCACCGGCAAACAGCGACCCATCGAATAGCTCTCTCTCGCCGAGGGGGCAGAAAGGAACATCATGCCCCCGAACAAGGTGGGCTTACGGCTGCTCAACTGGGCGTCACAACTCGAGGACAAGACACTCGAGCAGGCCCGCGAAACAGCATCGATGCCGTTCGTGCATCCGCACGTCGCGTTGATGCCCGACGCGCACAGCGGCATGGGAAGTGCTGTAGGAACAGTCATTCCGACGTTGGGTGCTGTCATTCCGGCTGCCGTCGGTGTCGACATCGGCTGCGGAATGATCGGTGTTCGAACAGAATTCACACTCGATGACCTCGACGGACGGAACCTGAAGGATTTGCGACTCGCCATCGAGGCCAGCATCCCCCTCTCGCCCGGCAACTACAACGTCGGTGTCGATCGATGGCAGTTCACTGCGCCAAAGCTGCTCGAACTCGAGGAGTTGGCGGCCAGGGACGGTGTAGAGCTGAACCACTCACCGCAGTGGCGGGAGCAGCTCGGTTCGTTAGGCGGCGGCAATCACTTTGCCGAGTTGTGCCTCGACGAGACCGATCGAGTGTGGCTGTTTCTGCACAGTGGGTCGAGGGGCGTGGGGAACAAGATCGCGAAGAAGCACATCGCGATTGCGCAGCGATTGTGTGCCCAATGGTGGATTTCGTTGCCCAACAAAGATCTCGCGTACCTGCCCGAGAGCTCGACTGAATTCGCGCAGTACATCAGAGATCTGAAGTGGGCGCAGCGGTTCGCGTACCTGAACCGGGCCGAGATGATGGACCGGTTCGGCGCGGTGTTCGCCGAGTGGATGGGAACGGACGACCATCGCGAAGTCGAGCGAATCAATTGCCATCACAACTACACGGTGAAGGAAACGCACTTCGGCAAGGACGTCTGGCTCACCCGTAAGGGTGCAATCGACGCACACGAGGGTGTGAAGGCGATCATCCCGGGGTCGATGGGGACGCGTTCGTACGTGGTCGCCGGTAAGGGTTCCAAGGCCGGCCTGTGCTCGGCTCCTCACGGTGCCGGTCGGCAGTTCTCTCGGACCGAGGCCAGGAAGCGGTTCACCCACGAGAACCTGCAGGAGCGGATGAAGGGGATCGAGTTTCGCGACAGTGCAGACTTCATCGACGAGATTCCCGACGCCTACAAGTCCATCGACGTCGTGATGGAGGACGCCCGCGACCTGGTGAGCGTCGAGCACGAGCTACGCCAGATTCTCAACGTCAAGGGGACCTGAGGGTGCAGGGCCCTGTTGAACGACGAAGGACGCGCACCGAGATCACTCTCGGTGCGCGTCCTTCGTGTCGTTCAGGGGAGGAGAAGACTCACTCCTCTTCGGGGCACGAGAAGGTGATGGTCACGTTGCTGCGGTCGATGGGCGCGAAGTACACCGAGCGCAGGGCAGTTGCTGTGCGATCTGCGAGTGCGCAATCGTTGATGGGGCCGTCGAGCTTGACCAGCATCAGGTTGCCGCTGTCCTTGATGATTGCTCGCGCGGCGGAGATCGACTTGCCCTCGATCTTGTCCTTGAAATCGGGCACATCGGCGGCCTGCGCCAGCGGGGCGAATCCGAGCGCACAGGCAATGGACAGTGCAGCTACGGTCAACGACTTCTTCAACATGACATCTCCTCGGTTTTCAACTGTTGGCTCCCGCTGACTGGCTGCAGCCACAGGGGCGCGTGCAATCACCGGAGGTGTATAACTCACGTCGAACTTCAGCCAACGGGCGCTGACCTCAAGTTTCGTGCTCACAGTAGCAGTGCGTACGGCCATCGGCGCGCTGGTTGTCCACTGAATGGGCAAGCAAATTGTCGCGATTATCCACTCGGATATCTCAAGAGCTCTGACTGGCGCTCGTGTGGCTGGATATCTACCGATCTTTACCGCAGTGTTGCGTGAGGTTGCGGCCTTTCTGAACCGCCGTTGCCCTTGGTCCGGTGGGGCCTTCCTTCTCGACGGGATTGTCCCCGTTCGTCCTGTTGTGCCTCGCTGTTCTCCGTCTGTTCACCTGCAATGTGCTCTGCTGTTCAGCGTCCGAGGGGGCTCGGCGGTCACCATCGATTCATGACGCTCAATCCCGCAGGCGAGACCGTCGCGACCGGAATTCCGGGGACGCTCGCCGAGAACATGACGATGGCCGAGCAACACGACTGGCATCGGTCGTTCCTGCGGCGGCACCCGGTGAGTCGACGCAACTTCCTGGTCGGTGCCGCAGCCACGGCAGCCGCGGTGGGCGTCGGTAATTCGGCGTTCACGCGCACCGCCTATGCGCAGGACGCCCCGCTGGCGGTGGCCGGTCGACACATGGGCTTCGGCAACGACCCGGCGACGCAGTTGCGATTCTCCGCTCAGCTTTCCCGTAATCCCGGCATCACCGGTGTCTTCCTCGATCACGGCCCGACGCCTGCGTTGGGAGCCACGACCTCCGCCGAGGTGCGCAACCTCGTCAGCCAGGTTCCGCAGACCGATGGCGGCATCCTGTCGGCCGAGCAGTACTACGTGCACGTGCCCGTCGACAATCTGACGCCCAAGCTGCCGCACTATTACCGATGGCGTACCGCGGACGGTTTCGTCAGCGACATCCGCAGCGCATCTCCGGCGCTGCCGACCGGACGCATCGCTCCGTTCCGCTTCACCATGATGGGGGACCAGGGCGTCGACGAAACCCCTTCGCAGCCAGCCGGTCTGGTGGCCGGTGATTACGACGACCTGTACTACAAGGCCGACAACGAACCGTCGGTCAAGCACGCGCGCAACATCAATCGCCAGATCGAGGCGTCGCGTCCGGACTTCCACATTCTCGCCGGCGATATCGCCTACGCGGACCCGTCGGGTGCCGGTCTGCCACCGCAGTTCGCCGGCCACGGCAAGACGCCGCCGAAGGGATTCGACAAGTTCAATCCCTTCGTCTGGGACGGCTACTTCCAGGCGATCGAGGCCAGCGCGTCGACGACACCGTGGTTGTTTGCCACCGGCAACCACGACATGGAGGCGCTGTACAGCCCCAACGGATACGGCGGCCACGCGGCACGTCTCGATCAACCGAGCACCGGGCCGAAAGGCTGCCCGTCGGCATATTCGTTCGTGTACGGCAACACCGCGGTGCTCTCGCTCGACGCGAACGACGTCAGCTACGAGATCAAAGCCAACACCGGCTACAGCGGCGGAGCCCAGAACACCTGGGTGGAGCAGACTCTCGCCAAGTATCGGGCGGACCCGAACATCGACTTCATCGTCTGCTTCTTCCATCACTGCGCCTACTCGACCACCTCGACGCACGCGAGCGACGGCGGCGTACGCGACGCGTGGGTATCGCTGTTCGACAAGTACGAGGTCGACGTGGTGCTCCAGGCGCACAACCACGTGTTCGAGCGCACCGATCCGATCCGCTCCAACCGTGCGACGCGGGTCGCCGGCGACAACGCCACGGTTCGCGGAAAGACCGACGGCACCGTGTACTACACCGTCGGCGGGGGTGGTCGTCCGCGTTACACGTTCCAGGACGGCGAGGGCGTCAGCTACCGGGGCCACGAATTGCCGGACACGGCTGTTCCGAACAGCTACGTCTGGGCGCCCGACGGCACCAAGTCGGCGGAGTCGATCACGTGGTCGCGAGTGAGATTCCTGAACTACTCGTTCGTGAGAGTCGATGTGGTGCCGGGTATTCCGGGCATCAAGGCCAGCGCGATGTCCATCGGAGCGATCGACGAATACGGCAACGAATTCGATCGCCTCACCTTCGAGCGCGATATCCCGGTGGGCCCGATCTTCGGTTCCTCCTGAGTGCCCATGTGAGTGGAACTTCGACCCCTGCTACGAACTTCCACTCACGTGCGGCGCAGCCGCTCTACAGCCACTTCTGACGTTTGAACACCACGTAGAGCGCGCTGGAGCAGATCACCATGGCGACCAGCGCCAGCGGATAACCCAAGTGCCACTTCAGTTCCGGCATGTCCTCGAAGTTCATGCCGTAGATCGCGGCGATGAGCGACGGCGCGAACAGGATTGCGCCCCAGGACGAGATTCGTTTGACCTGTTCGTTCTGCTCGAGGCTGACCTGCGTCATGTTCCGCATCTCTTCGTTCTGCTGCTGCGCCACCATGGTGGAGTGCACCGTCATCGCGTTCTGCAGGTTGGATCGGAACGATTCGATGCGGTCGGAGATGCGAATTGCGTGGTCCAACACGTCCCGAAGGTTTCGTTGCAGCTCGACATCGACGTGATACTTGTCGGACCCGCGCTTGAGGGATTCGATCATCTCCACCAGAGGTTTTGCCGCACGGTCGAATTCGGACACCTCACGCAGCAGTGAGTAGATGCGCCTCGATACGCTGGGATCGCCGGTGAACAGCTGATCCTCGATTTCGTCGATGTCGGTCTGCAGTCCCTTCACCACCGGGACGTACTCGTCGACCACCTGGTCGAGGATTCCGTACAGGATGGCCTCGGGCCCGAGCGCGAGCAACTCGGGCGATTCCTCCAGTCGATGTCGGACGAGACCGAGTTCGGGTGATTCGGCGTGGCGGATCGTGACGACGAAATCGGCTCCGAGAAAAATGTGCAATTCACCGAATTCGACCTTTTCGGTCTCGTCTATGTACCGCGCGGGTCGCAGAACGACGAACAATTGCTCGGCGTAGCGTTCGAGCTTCGGCCGCTGATGCGCCGCGATGGCATCCTCGACGGCGAGTCGGTGCAGCCCGAATTCCGTTGCTACTGCGTTGATTTCGCTGATCTCGGGACGGTACAGGCCGATCCACGCCATACCGTGGCGGTCACGCATGCACTCGAACGTGATGTCGAGACTCTCCGGATTCGCGGTCCGCTTTCCCTCGACATAGACGGCATTGTCGACGATCGGCACTTCGGGTCACCTCGGTTCGAGAACTTCTAATGTGCCGGACGGCACCCGACCGAGACTATCGCCTGAAACAATGGGGCGATGCAGCAGCAAGTTCATTTCACCACTCTGGCCACTGCGGATCTCGATGCCGCTCGAACGTTCTATTGCGACGGCCTGGGGTGGACGCCGTTGCTCGACGTTCCTGGCGAGATTCTGTTCTTCCAGATCGGGCCCGGTGCGGTGCTCGGTCTGTACGACGCCACCGCGTTCGACGGGGATCTGGGACGGCCGCCGCGCGAACACGATCTCGGCTCGGTCACGTTGGCGCACAACGTCGACGACGCGGCGGCCGTCGACGCGATGTTCGCGGCCACTCTCGCGGCCGGCGCGACACCGATCAAGGCACCGGAGCGGACATCGTTCGGTGGCTATCACGCCCACATCGCCGACCCCAACGGAGTCATCTGGGAAATCTGCCACAACCCCGGTTGGCGCGTCGACGACGACGGGACGGTTCGGCTGACTTAGCCGGCACCGACTATCAGTAGAAGGGAGGCGTTCTCACTGACCTTGTCGCCGGCTTGAAAGTTGGTTCCGACAACCGTCGCGTCAGGACGGTCGTAGTCACTGTTCACGTCGGAGAAGCCTGCATCCGACAATGCCTGCTCCGCGTCCGATTCGGTCAGTCCGGACACTGCGGGAAGCGTCGCGCGGTCGGGCGCTGCGTCGGCGATGGCACCGCCGCCGAGAGTGAGTGCCCCAGCCACCGCGAGGGTGGCGATCGTCTTCTTGAATCCGATGCCCATGTCTTCGTCCTTACTCGTCGGCCCTGTATGACAACGCAACCGTGCTCCCGAAGGCTGTGACGCCGTTTCGATGTTGCTGTGAAGCTGCTGTCAGTCGCATGACATGCTCGTTCGGTGCTTCTCGACCTCCTCGGATACATCGGTATCGCAGTCTTCGCGGCGTCCGGTGCCTTGGTCGGCGTACATCGACGACTCGACCTGTTCGGGGTCTGCGTCGTCGGAATCACGACGGGTATCGGGGGCGGCATCGTTCGCGATCTGCTGCTCGGTATCCATCCACCGACGTCACTGGACACCTGGCCGAACGTCACCGTCGGCTTCTTCGCCTCGCTGGTGGTGTTCGTCGCGCATCGGCAGATGGGCAAGGTGCGCCGAGGCGTGCTCGTGCTCGACGCGTTCGGGATGGGCCTGTTCGCGTCGACCGGCGCGACGATCGCCTTGGGTGTCGGCGGTAGCGCCCTATCGGGAGCGCTGATCGGGACGACGACGGCCGTGGCCGGTGGCGTCATCCGGGACGTCCTCGTCAACGACGTTCCCCTGCTGCTGCACCGCGACCTGTATGCCCTACCTGCGCTGCTCGGTGCGACGGCCGTCGTGGTGGCCGAGGCGCTCACCCTGCCGGAGAACGTCGGGTTGGTCGCGGGGACGGTACTGGCGACCGGCCTGAGATTGCTGGCCCTGTGGCGTAAATGGAACCTGCCCCAGGCTCGGAACCTACCTACGTTGTGAGCTTCGACTGCCGGTGCGCGTACCGACCGACCACCCCTCTCAGCCGTGTCTCAGTCGACCAGGACAAACTGTACCGATGCGGATACTGGTGGTCGACGACGATCGAGCGGTGCGCGAATCGCTGCGCAGGTCGCTCACGTTCAACGGGTACACCGTGGACCTGGCGGTCGACGGCCTCGATGCCCTGGAACAGGTAGCTGCGGCGCGTCCCGATGCGTTGGTGCTCGATGTGATGATGCCGCGTCTCGACGGCCTCGAGGTGTGTCGGCGATTGCGCAGCGTGGGCGACGACCTGCCGATCCTGGTGCTGACGGCGCGTGATTCGGTGTCCGAGCGCGTAGCCGGTCTCGACGCCGGTGCAGACGACTACCTGCCCAAGCCGTTCGCGCTCGAGGAGCTCCTGGCTCGGCTGCGGGCATTGTTGCGGCGCACAGCTATGGAAGCCGGCATCGACTCGGAGACCATGACGTTCGCGGACCTGTCGCTGGACCCGGTCACCCGTGAGGTCTCGCGCGGCGAGCGTTCGATCAGCCTCACCAGGACCGAGTTCTCGTTGCTCGAGATGCTCATGACCAATCCGCGCCGAGTGCTCACCAGAAGTCGCATTCTCGAAGAGGTCTGGGGCTACGACTTCCCGACTTCCGGCAACGCGCTCGAGGTGTACGTCGGGTATCTGCGGCGCAAGACCGAGGCCGAAGGGGAGTCGCGACTGATCCATACCGTTCGCGGTGTCGGATACGTCCTGCGCGAGACGCCCCCGTGATAGGCAGTTCGTTCGGGCGCAAGACGCCCGACGGCGGCGCACTTCCGCCTCCGCCGATGCGGCCACCGACGCCGTTGACGAGATCGGTGTCGTTGCGGTGGCGGGTGACGCTGTTGGCTGCGTCCGTCGTGGCGATCGCGGTGGCCGTCATGGCCATTGCGGCCTACACCGTGGTCTCGCGCGCGTTGTACGGCGACGTGGACACCCAGTTGCGTTCTCGCGCATCGGCATTGGCGGAATCGGACCTGGTGTCCTACGACCCACGGTTCGTGGCCGGTGCCACGTTGTACAGCACCGACGTCAGTGTGGCGTTGATCTACCCCGACATGACCAGTTACAATCCGCCCGGACCCAAGGTGCCCGTCGGCGATTCGGAACTTGCTGTGGTGCGCGGAGAGCAGGCCTCGTCGCTGCGCACACTCGACGATCAGCGAGTGCTCGCGCTGCGCACCAAGGACGGCAGCACCCTGATCGTGGCGCAGCGACTGCTGCCCACCGGGGAAGTGCTGGATCGATTGGCGTGGGTTCTACTGGTCGTCGGTGCGTGCGGTGTGGTGTTGGCGGCGGGTGCCGGCATGGCCGTGGCGCGCACCGGGTTACGGCCGATTGCACGATTGACCGCGGCCGCAGAGCGGGTGGCGCGTACCGACGATCTGACGCCGATTCCGGTGACCGGCGACGACGAATTGGCCCGATTGACCGAGAGTTTCAACACGATGCTCCGAGCCTTGGCCGAATCTCGCGGCAGGCAGAGCAGATTGGTCGCCGACGCCGGGCACGAACTTCGCACGCCGCTGACGTCGCTGCGCACCAACATGGAACTGTTGATCGCGGCGGGACGTCCGGGTGCACCGTCCATTCCCGACGAGGACATGGCCGAGCTGCGAACCGACGTGGTAGCTCAAATTCAGGAATTGTCCACGCTGGTAGGTGATCTGGTGGATCTTGCACGCGAGGACGCACCCGAGACGGTGTTCGAGCGGGTCGATCTGGCCGATGCCGTCGAGCGCAGCCTCGAACGAGCTCGCCGTCGCCGCAACGAGATCGACTTCGATGCCACGCTCATGCCGTGGTTCGTCTACGGAGATCAGGCGGGCCTGTCGAGGGCAGTGCTCAATGTGCTCGACAACGCGGCCAAGTGGAGCCCCAGTGGCGGAGAAGTGCGAGTTGCCATGCGGCAGATCGGTGACGGCCTGCTCGAGCTGACAGTGGACGATGCGGGCCCCGGCATTCCGGAGGAAGACCGCGAACTCGTCTTCGAGCGCTTCTATCGCTCGACGGCATCGCGTTCCATGCCCGGATCCGGTCTGGGACTTGCCATCGTGCGGCAGGTGGTCGTCAAACACGGCGGCACGATTGCCGTCGAGGTGTCCGAGCGGGGTGGAGCTCTCATTCGAATCGTGTTGCCCGGTGAGGGTGCCGCGGACCCCGAGACACTCTCGGCAAACTGATAGGCGAGTCTCAGCGCGCTCTCAGTACCGCCCTGCACAGTGAGTAGCAAGAAGGCGGGCGACCTCGAAGCCGAGGTCTCTATCGAAGGAAGCAACAGCGATGAGCGACGACCGTAACGAACCAGAACAGCCCGGACGGGATGCCGGTGCACAGCATCATCCTGCGGACCGGGCTTCACACGGCGGCGAGCACGATCCCTCGACTCAGCACCAGCCCACCCAACACCAGCCCACCCAGCAGCAGCCGGCTCAGCAGAATCCGACGCATCAATTCCCGCCGCAGCAGGCGCACCCCCAGCAGAGCTACCCACAGCAGTACGCGGGCTACGGGCAGAATCAGTACCAGCCCGGCTACGGCCCCTACGGTCAGCACGGCGACTCGCAGGCCGGTCAACACAACCCCGGTCAGCATGCGCAGCCCCAACAGGTTGCGCCGCAGCCTCATTCGGCATCGGGCACCGTCAAGTCCCGGCCGGGCCGTTCCGCTCTGGTGGCCGGAGCGATTGCTCTTGTCCTCGTGGGCGGCGGAATCGGCGGCGCGGTCGGTGCCATCGCGACCAACAACGCCAACGGCAACAACGCCGGTGTCACCAATTCGCTGAACTCGCCGATCACCGCCGCGCAACCGGCCGCCAACTTCCCCGACGGTTCCGTTCAGGCCGTCGCGAACAAGGTGCTGCCGAGTGTCGTGCAGATTCGGGTGAAGGGCTCACAGCAGGAAGGTGAGGGCTCCGGCGTCATCCTCAGCAGTGACGGCCTGATCCTGACGAACAACCACGTCGCCACCGGCGCAGGGGCCAACGGCAAACTGACCGTCGCGTTCGCCGACGGGTCGGTGGCCGACGCCACCATCGTCGGTGCGGACTCGGTCTCGGACATGGCCGTCATCAAGGCCGAAGGAAAGACGAATCTGACCCCGATCGAGTTGGGCAGCTCGTCCAACCTCGAGGTCGGCCAGCAGGTCGTCGCCATCGGCTCGCCTCTCGGTCTCGCCGGAACGGTCACCACCGGCATCGTTTCCTCACTCAACCGCCCGGTATCGACGTCCGGTGAGTCCGGCAACCAGAACTCGGTGATCGACGCCATTCAGACCGACGCGGCCATCAACCCCGGCAACTCCGGCGGCGCTCTCGTCAATACCGATGGCCAACTGATCGGCATCAACACCGCCATCGCCACTCTGGGCGGCAGTGAGGGCTCCGGCGCACAGAGCGGCTCGATCGGTCTCGGATTCGCGATCCCGGTCGATCAGGCCAAGCGGATCGCCGACGAGCTGACCACCACCGGCAAGGCCACCCAAGCGATGATCGGTGTGCAGGTGCCGTCCAAGGACGATGCCAACGGCGCAACCGTCGTCGAGGTCACCGAGGGTGGCCCGGCTGCGTCGGCAGGCATTCCGAAGGGCGCGGTCATCACCAAGGTCGACGATCGGATCGTTGCCAGTGGTGACGCGTTGATCGCCGCCGTGCGTTCGCACGCACCCGGCGATTCGGTGAAGATCACCTACACGGACGGCGGCAGCGAGAAGACCGTCGACGTGACGCTGGGCACGGCCGAGCCGGCTGCGGCACCGGCTGCGCAGGTTCCTTCACTGCAGATCCCGTCGTTCCCGGGCGGTCGCTGATGCTCAGGGAAGCCGGCAGGCACGGCACCATTGCAACTATTTACGCACAGCGTGAGCCGGGTACGGGCCTTACTACTACGGTGAGCGGTATGGAACTCGACGCACCCTTGGCCGGCCGCGCGTTGGTCGTCATCGTGGACGACCGGACAGCTCACAGCAACGAGAAGGATTCGACGGGTCCGCTGGTGACCGAACTGTTGACCGAGGCCGGATTCTTGGTCGACGGTGTGGTGGCAGTGACGGCCGACGAAGTGGACGTGCGGAACGCGCTGAACACCGCGGTGATCGGCGGTGTCGATCTGGTGGTGTCCGTCGGCGGCACGGGTGTCTCGCCTCGCGACGTCACTCCCGACGTCACGGCCGAGGTGCTCGATCGCGAGATACCGGGAATCAGTGAGGCGCTGCGCTCTTCCGGCCTGGCAGCCGGATCGTTGGACGCGGGCCTGTCTCGGGGACTGGTCGGAGTATCGGGCAGCACGCTGGTGGTCAACCTTGCGTCGTCCCGTGCGGCCATCCGTGACGGCATGGCGACGCTGACTCCGCTGGCGAGTCAGGTCATTGCCGAGCTGTCGGGATTGGACGCGTAGTCACTGCGATGAACGACGAGCCGATCGAGAATCGACCGGACGACGAAGCGAGCCGGGCCCGAGCAGAACGGGCCCGGCTCGCTCGTATCTTCGGAGACGTGTTGCCGGACGCGACGGGAGACGACCGGGGCGACGGTCCCGATGGCGACTCTTTGTCGGTCGATTGGTTGAAGCAGCAGCGACCACCCCATTACTTTTAGTGTGATCCACAACACATTTCGCTGCCTGGAATGACAGCTCTGTTAGTTAGTCGTTTACCTGTCGTTAGCGACCTACCGGGCGGTATCGCTGGGCGAAGCCGCCGAAAACGGACACCACAGACCGGGTGTGGGCCGGGCTTATCGCGCAATCCGGACAGGGCTCTCGTCACGTCTTCCCATATCAGGGTCGTTTTACTCCTGATCGGCACCTGTAACGGTTTCGACTTCTCGGGAGATGCTGTGACGCAGGTTATCGCTAACACGGGTGTGAAAGATGTTCACGCCGACGAAACACATCACGAGATGGCAACGTTTGAGCGTCGATCGTAGGGATTGTCACGGTCAGGCATCTCCTCTAATGTTCCCCTCAGCTTCCAAGGGATCAGGGCGTGGGACCAACCGGTGCCGCGCCCTTCATCTCGGAACTGAACAAACGAGGATGTGGCCTTCAGGCTCCATCCGGCTCGGGCTCGCACACACTGACGCGTGCGATTCAGTTCGAGGGTGAAAGCCACAAGCTTCCCCGTGCGACACCGCGCTGGGACTGAACATGATGAGGAATAAATGACGGAGATCCAGAAGTCGCGGCGCAGCCGGGGACTCAAGTCCATGAGCGTCGCAGTTGCTGCCAGCGCTTCGGTAGTCGGCCTGGTGCTCGGTACCGGGACCGCTTCTGCCGCTGTCGACAGCGCGAAGTCCATCGTCGACGCCGATGGCAACACCGTGACGTTGACGCTGTCCGACTCCTTCGTCAGCGGCGTTGCGCCTCTCGACGGAAACCCGCTCACCCGTGAGTGGTTCTACGACGGCCGCGCATCCTTCGACGTTCAGGGACCCACGGCTGACGACTTCGAGGGCACCCTCACCGCCGGCCTGCAGATCGGCTACCCGTTGAGCCTCGATGGCGGCGTGTCGGTCGAGTGGGCTTCGCCTTCGGCCAACTTCGGCATCGGCTCGAAGAACACGACCACCGGAACGCTCGCGACGACTGCGGGCGACCTGCTCGACCCCACGGGCGCTCTCGAGGGTCTCGCTGACGTCCCGCTGACAGGCGTTGCAGAGAGCAAGTCCAACCTCGACGTCGGCGTTCAGCTGATCCCGCAGGCAACTGCGACCATCGATCTCGCTCCCGGCGGCGGCGTCGTTCAGTCCGAGAGTGCAATCGCCACCTTCAACGAAGAGGCGAACATCTCCAAGACCGAGGGTGACGCTGCAGGCGCTCAGGGCTCCATCCAGCTCGCCGGCGTCCACGGCACCGCTACGGGCATCCTGGGCAACGTCACGGTTCGTCCGTACGTCACCCTGCTCAGCGCAAAGGGTGACTCGATCACCACGTACGGCCCGGCAACTCGCCTCAACTGATCTCGATCGGTTGATTCTGGTTTCCTAGTTCTTCCGGTTCAGGCCCGCACGGATTCTCCGTGCGGGCCTGAACTATGTTCGGCTCGAACGCAGTTCGACATGTAGAGAGGCGCAGAAGCAGTGACTTACCCGAAAGCCCGTTTCACAGTGTTCGCCGCCGGAGCCGTCGTTGCTCTCGGGTTGCTCACCGGTTGCAGTGGTGGTGACGACTCGGCAGCCACCGATCAGAACACCGACGTGTGCAACTCTTTCGCCGCCGACCACAATGCGTTCGTCGGTCTGGTGAAGGCGGGCCCGGGGTCGGCAGCCAACATCGAGCAGTGGACTGCGGACAAGCAGGCGGCCGTCGACAAGGTGAAGTCACTGTCCGGCACCGCGTCCGGTGACGTCGCCAGCGCGATGACGACGTTCGCGGACGCCATTCCGGCTGACACGCTCGAACTGTCGGAACCCGACAGCGAGTCGGGCAAGGCGTTCGTCGACAACGGCGCAGCAGTGAAGTCCGCCTGCGAGGCGGATGGCACCTCGATCACGCTCGACGAGCTACCGCTGACCACGTTCACCAACTGATCGCCTGACGGGCCCTCTCGGCCTGTCGCACGCCCCACAACGAATGAATGCGCCATCCACGCTGTCAGACAGCGTGAATGGCGCATTCATTCGTTGAAGCAGACCGGTGTCAGTCCTTCGAGTGCTTGCCGAGGTCGGGGGAGGAGGAATCGATTGCTTCGCCGCTGCCGCCGGTGGTGTCGGCCGCGGTCGAAAGCTTCTGTCCTGCAGTGGTTCCACCCGCGAGAATGTCGCGGATCTGCACCAGCACGTCGACGTCGCTCAGTTCCTTCTCCGGCTGGCTGACGAAGCGCTTCTTCGCGGTGTTCACCGGCAGGATCAGCACGAAGTACACGACCGCGGCGATGATGATGAAGTTGATGATCGCCGTGATGACCGCGCCGATATTGATGAACGTGGCGTCGTTACTACTGAGGATCTTGATTCCCCACCCGAGTTCGTTGCTGCCACCGACAGCGGCGACCAACGGGTTGATGATGTTCGTGGTGAACGCCGTGACGATCGCAGTGAATGCTGCGCCGACGACGACAGCGACCGCGAGGTCGACCACGTTGCCTCGCAACAAAAAGTCCTTGAATCCCTTCAGCATGAGCCGCTCTCCGATCTCTTGGTATGTTTCGGTCTCGCCAGACGTTAACCCAGATCGATCGACTTCGGACTCCGTGAACCGCCCGGGCACCGGCTCAATGCAATGTCACCGTCAAAGCGCTCACCAGCGACGCGGCTGCCACCGTCGTCGCATCCTCGGTCGGTAGGGCGAGCAGCACCACCCGATCTCGTTGCCGACCTCCACCGGCCTCGGCGGAGACGAGCACCACCATCGCCCCCGATGCCAGTATCCGAGCCGCAGGTGGGGCGTCGGGATTCTCCTGAGTCTCGACGGTCAGGACGTCCACCCGATCGCCTTCTCTGAGTAGGTCGGTCACGCCCGCATCGGCGAGATGGACCGGTACGACGCGTGCCTCGGCCCCCAGCGCCGCGGAGGCTGTTCGCGAGCCCAACAGCCGGACGTCGGTGAGCAATTCGCCTGCTCGAACCGGTCCGGTCAGTGTCCGTCCGTCCACGTCGGCGGAATCGAGCACTGCGCCGTTGGGCACCGTGGCCGAATCCCATTCGGCGACGGCAACATCGGCCGGCGTCAGTATCGTTCCCGGCGTCAGGTCGCGGCCGGCCGTGACGACGCGGACGCGATCGTCGCCTGCGGCGTCGTCGACGAACAGCAGGACTGCGACGGCCACCAGAATGCCCGCTGCGATGCGTCGAACTTTCACCGATCCCACCCACGCGGGACGCTGAGCGAAGCGGTCGAGCAGCGTCGAGTCCAGTCGGTTCTTGCGGGCAGCCATGACCGGAACGGTAGCGGTCCCAACTGGCCTGAATAGACCGAAAAGGCCGGCCTGTGGATAACAGACCGGCCTGTGGATGGATCCGAAAACTACTGGCTGGCAGCAGCTTTCGTGGAGGAGGACGAGGAGGAGCTGCTCGACGAGGACGAATCCGACGACTTCTTCTCGGCCGGCTTCGAGTCGCTCTTGGTCTCCGACTTCGTGGCCGCGGCGTCGGACTTCTTCTCGCTCGCGCCTTCGCTGGCGGTGCCGGAGTTGCCCCGACTGTCGGTGCGGTAGAAGCCGCTGCCCTTGAAGACGATGCCGACCGAATTGAACAACTTGCGGAGCTTGCCGGAGCATGCCGGGCATACCGTCAACGTGTCGTCGGTGAAGGACTGGACGATGTCGAAGCGGTTGTCGCACTCGGTGCAGGCGTATGAGTAGGTGGGCATCGTGTTTCCTCCGCGCTGGTCACCGAGGAGGTTCGCGCTCTGCTGGCCGAGGCCGAACACCGCCGGTGTCTTGTCTGTTCGTCGAAACTGGGGAGAGCATTAGCACTCTACAGTCAGGAGTGCCAACGAATCGAATCGTAGCGTTATTCCGTACTCAAGCGTACGAGCCCGCCCCCGGGAGTCAGCGCGTGCGTCACGCGGCGGTCGTGCGGTTCGGCCGGTAGCCGGGAGAACAGCTCCTCGTCGCGCACGATGGCGACCAGCATGGCCTCGGGACCGCACAGGTCGAGAGTCCGGTCGTAGAACCCGGCTCCGCGGCCCAGCCGGACACCGCGGCGATCGACGGCCAGCGCAGGTAGCAGCACCACCGAGCATTGCCCGACGGCGTCGGGCTCGAGTAGTGGACCCGACGGCTCGAGCAGCCCGTACGGTGCCCGCACCAACGCATCGCGACCCGCGTAACGCGCCCACTTCAGCGGCCCCGGCTCATGGGCACTCGGCAGCAGAACCGTGGCTCCGGCCGCGGCCATCGCGTCGAGCATCTCGATCGACCCCGGCTCCCGGCCGATCGGAACGTACGCCGCCACGACCGAGTGTTCGGCCGCCAATTCGCCGACGGCATGGCAGAGTGCGGAGGACTCCATCGCGCGTTGCGCATCGTCGAGCAGTCGGCGTTCGGCGAGGACATGCTCCCGCCACAGATCCTTCGGCGTGTTCTCCGAAAATTCGGGAACGCTCACAACGGTTCACTCTCCCTCTCGTGCTGTCGTTCAACGATATGCACTCGGGGGTCGAACGGGGCACACGCCGAGCCAATCTCCAGAAACCACGGATAGGGTGAGCACCATGACAGAAGCCGCTTCAGCGACGACCGCCGCCACGCCTGTGCACTTCCGCACGGCCATCGTCCCCGCCGCAGGCATGGGTACCCGGTTCCTGCCGGCCACGAAAACCGTTCCGAAGGAACTACTTCCGGTCGTCGACACTCCCGGTATCGAACTCGTCGCCGGAGAAGCGGCAGATTCCGGTGCACAACGGTTGGTCATCGTCACCTCTCCCGGCAAGGACGGCGTCGTCGCCCACTTCGTCGAGGACCTCGTTCTGGAAAAGAAGCTCGAAGCGAGCGGAAAGCTCGAAATGCTCGAGAAGGTACGCGTCGCCCCCAAGCTTCTGGACGTGCAATCGGTCATTCAGCACGAACCGCTCGGACTCGGCCACGCCGTCGCATGTGCCGAGGAAGCACTCGACGACGACGAGGATTCGGTCGCGGTGCTGCTGCCCGACGATCTGGTGATGCCGCGTGGTGTGCTGGACGTCATGGCCCGGGTGCGCGCCAAGCGCGGCGGCTCGGTGCTGTGCGCCATCGAGGTTCCCGACGACAAGGTCTCGTCCTACGGCGTCTTCTCCGTCGAAATCGTGCCCGATGCCGTCAATCCGAACGTCCTCAAAGTCACCGGCATGGTCGAAAAGCCGAAGAAGGAAGAGGCACCGTCCAACTTGGCTGCCGCGGGCCGCTATCTGCTCGACCGCGCGATCTTCGACGCGTTGCGACGGATCGAGCCCGGTGCCGGCGGCGAATTGCAGCTGACCGACGCCATCGCACTTCTGATCGAGGAGGGCCATCCCGTTCACGTGGTCGTGCATCGTGGATCGAGACACGACCTCGGAAATCCCGGGGGATACCTACGCGCTGCGGTTGACTTTGCTTTGCAGCGCGACGACTACGGTCCCGCGCTGCGTGAATGGCTGAACGAACGCTTGAGCGACAGCTGGGCACCGGAACTGACGACGTACGAATAGCATCGCGGGTCGATGCCATAGAGGAAGGGCCAGATGCGCTCGGTCGAAGATCAACAGACCAGGGTGACCGCAGCGGCGGTGGCTCCACGGCCTGTTCGGGTCGCCATCTCGGAAGCGCAGGGTCTGCTCTGCGCCGAGGAAGTGGTCACCGAGCGTCCCCTTCCCGGCTTCGACCAAGCCGCGATCGACGGTTACGCCGTACGCAGTGTCGACGTCGCTTCCGCAGGTACCGACCTGCGTAACGAGGAAGACGAGCGCATCGACCTGACGCTGCCCGTCGTCGGCGAGGTCTCCGCGGGTTCGCGTCAGCCCATCCGGCTGCAGCCGCGTCAGGCCGTGCGGGTCGATACCGGCGCGCCGCTGCCCACGTTGGCCGACGCGGTCCTGCCGCTGGATCGCACCGACAACGGCCGCGCCCGGGTCAAGGTGTTCCGTCCGGTGCGCTCGGGCGACTATGTGCGCAAGATCGGCGACGACGTCCAACCCGGCGACGTCGCCGTGCGGGCGGGAACGATCATCGGTGCCGCGCAGGTCGGCTTGTTGGCCGCCGTCGGACGCGACAAGGTGCTGGTGCATCCGCGTCCGCGATTGTCCGTCATCTCGGTGGGCGGGGAACTGGTCGATACCGATCGGACTCCCGGGCCCGGCCAGGTGTACGACGTCAACTCCTACGCGCTCGCTGCTGCAGCGCGCGATGCCGGAGCCGACGTGAACCGCGTCGGCATCGTGAGCACCGACCCCAAGCGACTGCGTGAAGTGGTCGAAGGCCAGTTGATCCGCTCCGAGATCGTCGTCATCGCAGGCGCGGTCGGCGGAGGTGCGTCCGATGGCGTCCGTGAGGCTCTGGGCGAACTCGGCGACATGGAAGTCGAGCGGGTAGCCATGCACCCTGGCTCGGTGCAGGGATTCGGTCAGCTCGGACGCGACGAGGTGCCCACGTTCCTGTTGCCTGCCAACCCCGTCAGCGCGCTCGTGGTGTTCGAGGTGATGGTCCGTCCGCTCATTCGCATTGCACTCGGCCGTCGCCAGCCGCTGCGCCGGACCGTCACCGCGCGGACCGTCGCACCCATCACATCGATCGAGGACCGCAAGGGATTCCTGCGAGGACAGCTGATGCGCGACGAGGGCACCGGCGAATATCTCGTCCAGGCTCTCGGCGGTGCACCGGGCTCGTCGTCGCATCTGCTCGCGACACTCGCGGAGGCGAACTGCCTGGTCGTGATCGATCCCGACGTCACCGAGATCCGCACCGGCGAAGAAGTGAAGGTCTCGTTCCTCGCTCAGCGCGGCTGACGCACGCGCTCACACGCGCAGCGCATACGATCGACTGATGCCGCGAACGTGGTCGAGCCACCCGGGTTGGCCGGCGAAATTGGGTCCAGTGCGAGTGGCCGGGGGAACGGTGACCGTCCGGCCCGTCCGCATGCGCGACGCAGCCTCCTGGAGTCGAATCCGCACCCAGGACCGCGCACACCTCGAGCCGTGGGAGCCGAGCGGTGAGGGCAGTTGGAATTCCCGACACCACATCTCCTCGTGGCCCACACTGTGCTCGGGCCTGAAGTCCGAGGCACGCAAGGGACACATGCTGCCTATGGTGATCGAGGTCGACGGCGAATTCTGCGGGCAGATCACCACCGGAAACATCGTGCGCGGCGCGCTCCGGTCGGCGTGGATCGGGTACTGGGTGTCCAAGGAAGTCAACGGCAAAGGCGTCGCCACCGCGGCGCTGGCGCTCGGACTCGATCATTGTTTCGGACCGGTCGGGTTGCACCGCGTCGAGGCAACGGTGCGTCCGGAGAACCTCGCCAGCCAGGCCGTGCTGCGCAACGTCGGTTTCCGCGAAGAGGGCCTGCTCTACAAGTACCTCGACGTCGACGGCGAGTGGCGCGACCACAAACTCGTCGCGATCACCTCGGGAGAGGTGCAGGGTTCGGTCGTCGATCGATTGGTCCGCGCGGGCAGGGCTGCGTGGGCATAGCGCTCACTCCACAGTGTTCGGTTGCAGATGTTGTCAAAGTGACAGGACTGTAATTCGAGTCGGCGCGTCTGCGGGGTTCTCGCACCTGCTCCACATAACCTGAGGGCGTCTCGACTGTCGCTGTCGCCTGAGGAAGGAGAACATCGCCGATGCCGAACTCGATCATCTGGATCGGTCTCGTGGCCGTCTGGCTCTTCGTTCTTCTTCCCATGCTGATGACCAAGCGTCCGCAGATCATGCAGACCACGGACGCAGCACTCGCCACGCGCGTGTTGCATCGGGGTGGCACCAAGCGCAAGCAGCGCGGCCCCGCGACCGGCCACCGCAGTGATCCCGACTGGCGGCCGGAGGACGACCTGCGGGTCTCCGCGCCCGCCAGCGAGATCTTCGGCCCGAAATTCGCGTCGATTCGTTCGGACTCACCCGATCTACCCGGTACCGCGGAGGACCCCATGGACACTCACGCTGAAGAAGAAAACGACCTCGAACACGACGAACCGGTCCACGACGCACCTCGCGCGAGCTCTCCCGCACACGAGCCGGGAGTCGTCGACGACGACTTCGTGCCTCGCCGACGCGGCCGCGGCGGATTCGATCCCGAGGCCGACGCCATCGCCCGGGCCGCCCGATACGCCTTCCGTCAGCGCGCGGTTCTCGGCTTGGTGTTCGCCGCTATCACGACCGCGGCACTGGCGTTCATCATCTCCCCGACGGTGTGGTGGCTGTGCGGGTTGTCCGTCGCAGTCCTCGTCGGGTACCTGTACTACCTGCGCAGGCAGGTGCAGATCGAAGAAGAGATTCGTCGACGACGACTCACCCGCATGGGTCGCTCGCGCCTCGGTGTGGAATCGGAGACCGACGAAGAGCTCGAACTCGTGCCGCAGCGTCTGCGTCGACCCGGAGCTGTGGTGCTCGAGATCGACGACGAGGATCCGGAGTTCGAGCATCTCGATCATTACGAGGAGCCGTTCCAGGCACGCCGCGACGATGACGGCGATTTCCGTCGGGCACAGGGCGCGTAACAGCAGTCCCGAGGGGCTTTGCTAGAGTTGCCCAGCCGGTCGAGACGACGGCAAACGGGGCTGTGGCGCAGTTGGTAGCGCGTCTCGTTCGCATCGAGAAGGTCAGGGGTTCGATTCCCCTCAGCTCCACCCGAAACGAAAGCCGCCACTCACCTCGAGTGGCGGCTTTCGTTGTGAATCAAGGCAATACAGAGCTCAGCGCACTCATTGCGATCGTGGTGACGGACAGTCCGCCGGTGCCGAATGCCGCTGCGGCGGTCATGCCGACCAACACTTCGTCCGCCGTTGGCGTCGGCGGTTCGAGCTTCGCGCGCAAGAACGTGAACGGTAGGCCCCAGAACGCGCTCACCCCGCCGTCGTACTCGCGAGTGAGGTCGCCGAAAGAGTCGTTGCCGTTGTCCCTGTCGCCGCGGATCAGTGCGCTGGACTCGAGATCTTTCGCGGCAAGTACCACTACCCGGTCTCGATAGGCCAGACGTACTCGATACGAGCGTTTCATTACTCGTGCGGACCCCAGTTGCACCGCAATCGGGTCACCGCCGACCGTCGCGCGAATATCTGTCGACCGTCGGGTGCCCAGGGGAGTTCTTTCCGCGGTCTGCGGTCCGGTGCGGACGAACGTGACGCGGCTGGATGGCGTCGACAGGTAGGAGCCGGCCACGAAGTCGTCCTGATAGACCAGTTCGACGTCGTCGTACAGGGCAGTCTCGATCCTGACCGTGTGCACACATCCGACCCTACCGACCAGCCGGTTCCGTAAGTTGTCGGTGCGGCGTTACGTCGCCAGCGCATGTGTCACACTTCATACGGTGACCAGCCAGATGACCGTGCATGTCGAGGACACCGAGGCTCATCGAATTGCGGCCCGGATAGTGACGCCTCTCGGCAAAGAGGCTGTGGTGACCACCGCGTCGAATTACGAGTTGGACCATTCGGCGACTCCGTGGCTTCCGCCGATGCTGGTAGCGGGAATGCGAAAGAACTGGAGTATCGCTTTCGACAGCCCGGTGGATTCGATGGCACTTCGAGGCGCTCCCGAGGCGCAGAGAGTGTTTCTCGACTGGTATCCCAGACGGTTTCATGGGATATCGGTATCGGCTGACCCTTCCGACGCATTGTCCGACGGCCGAGGGGTGGGTTGCTTCTTCAGTGGAGGCGTGGACAGCTTCTATTCGGCAATCACCGAATCCGATCGCATCACCCATTTGATATTTGTTCACGGTTTCGACATCTCCGCCGGGAACGAGGAATTGGCGGGTCGAGCACTGGCCAGTGCCCGAGACGCGGCCGCGGAGCTCGGCAAGCCGCTGATCGAGGTCAAGACCACGTTGAGGTCGGCGTTCGGAGACCGGTTGCCGCTCGATTGGGGATACGACCTTCACGGAGCCGCCTTGGCCCATGTCGGGCTGGCGTTGTCCGGTCACCTGAGCACCGTCATGATTCCGTCGTCCAACAGTCGCTGGGATCTGCTGCCGTGGGGTTCCCATCCCGATCTGGACCCGCTCTGGTCGAGTAGCAGTGTCACGTTCGATCACCACGAGTTGGAGGTGAATCGGCTCGGCAAGCTCCGGCGGATAGGTCTGGACGAGACGGCGATGAAGCATCTACGGGTGTGCTGGGAGAATCGCGACGGTCGATTCAACTGCGGAGTGTGCTTCAAGTGCATCAGGACGAAGATCGGGTTGGCCGCTGCAGGTGCGGAGAGCGAGGCCCTTCCTGGACCCATCGATCTCCATGCGGTCAGGTCCTTGACGTTGACGAACCGTCAGTGCCACCACCTGCGAAACGGGCTTGCTGCCATGGAAGAGGCAGGCGTGACCGACGATGGTGTGGTTGCGGCAGTGGACACGGCGATCCGCCGAAGACACTGGCGACAGGCCGTGTCGTATTTACGACGATCACGATCGATATCCATCGGCCTCATACGTCGTCGCGTGAGCTGAGGCATTTCCGGCAATATGGCGTATTCGGACAACATTCGATCATTAACGAGAATCGAATTCTTTCGAACGTCTTATGAGCACCATTGACTTGAAACGGTCTTTTGGATTGCTTAGCGCCTGTAACCGCGTCACGTTGCAGTTTTCGGTGCTCTGAGCTGGGGCTGCTTCTTCGGCTGACTTTAGTGTTCGCGTGGCTGATGTCGTATCTTTATACGCGTGCCTGCGCGTTCGGTAGGTGTCGAATTCAATCAGGGGATCGAAATGAACACTCTCAGTGTGGTAATTCCGGTGCTCGACGAGGTCGACCACATCGGCGAATGCTTGAATTTGCTGCTCGATCAGGGAAACTACATAGACCGTATCGTCGTGGTGGACAACGGCTCGACCGACGGGACGCTCGATCTGGTCGAGACCCTGTGCGAGGTCAATGACAAGGTCCAGTTGGTGCACGAGCCGAATCGGGGCGTCGTGCATGCCCGGAACACAGGCTTCGATCTCGTGCAGTCGTCCATCATCGGGCGCATAGACGCCGATACGCGCGTCCGGCCCGGGTGGGCCCGCTCCATCATCGAATTCTTCGGAGAGCACTCCACGGTTGCGGCAGCGGGCGGGCGAACCTACTTGTACGAGTCGCCGTGGGCCCGGCCTCTGGCGTGGCAACATGCACGAGCGGAGCAGCGTGACCCGTCGGTGCGCAGCGCCTTGGCGGTATCGGGCAACAATTTCGCGATCCGCGCATCTGCCTGGCACCAGGTTCGGGATGTGGTCAGCGACAAGACCTGCGTGCACGAGGACATCGATCTGTGCTTGTCGTTGGTCGGCCAGAAGTTGCCGCTTGCTCTGAACGGCCGTATGAAGGCTGCGGTATCCGGCCGGCGATCGGCTACGTCTCCGGTGAAGTACGTGAACTACGCGATCGCGGGCTACCGTTCCTACAAGGAGCATGGGCTCGCATCGGCCAAGCTGGCCCGGATCGTTGCGATGGATTGGCTCCTGCACACGCTGCGCTGGCCCATCTCGAGAATGTTCTCGGCGGTGCCCTCGCGCGCACTGCCCGTCGACGACCGTGCGCTGTCCGACGAACGGATGCGAGAGGCCGCGTGAACCTGCGCTCCCTGATCCCGACCTGGGCGAGCGACTCATCGAACGTCAAGTGGGCCCTCTTTCAAATGCGTCAGGCAACCCTCGTGTCGGTGGCGAACCTGCCGTTCGTTCCGGCGGTTCTGCGGGCGACCTTGCTGCGGCCGGCGGGGGTCCGGACGGACGGGCCGTGCTTGATATACGGCGGCGCGATGATCCAGGGTCGCGGGTCGGTACGGATGGGCACCGGGGTCTTCGTGAATTTCGGGTGCCACTTCGACACTGTTGCCGACATCGTGATCGGTGACGATGTGTTCCTGGCGGACCACGTTCGGATCATCACCAGTACCCATGACGTCGGACCGTCGTGGCGACGGGCAGGCTTGCTGAGGGGCGAGTCGGTCACCATCGGGCGAGGCACGTGGATCGGGTCCGGTGTGGTGATCATGCCCGGGGTCCGCATCGGTGAGGGATGCATCATCGGGGCGAACTCGTTGGTGACCAAGGATTGCGAACCGGACGCGGTGTACGTCGGCAGCCCAGCCGCTCGTCGCCGGGAGTTGAACGATCTACCCGACGCGCGAGCCATAGCGGGCGCGACGCCTGATTTCGAGAGCAATACTCTGACGAACGATCGATAAAGCACTTGCCGATATCGACAAAAGACTATTATCGATCCGAAATTGGACGACTTATTTCGTCTAATTGATGATGTAGCATCATCAGCGTCAGAGGCTCGGCACTCTTTGCATTCGCTTCGGAAATTGTCGAGCTACGCATTGCCAAAAAGGTGTCAGGGGTTGGCGTTGTGAACACTCTTTCTGTTGTTGTGCCCGCATTCGACGAACAGGCGCATTTGGGTGGATGCCTGGACGCTTTATTGGCGCAACGTGAACACATTCACGAAATAATCGTGGTGGACAACAATTCCACCGACGATACCGCCGGCGTGGTAGCGAGCTACAGCCGACGGTTTCCGGAGATAGTTCTGGTCCGGGAGTCGAAGCGAGGCGTCGTTCATGCGCGCAACGCCGGTTTCGATCGGGCCGAAGGATCCATCATCGGACGTATCGATGCGGACACTCGGGTAGCTCCGGATTGGGCCGAGTCGATTCTGGATTTCTTCGACCGCAGACTGGACTACGCGGCGGTGACCGGGCCGATCTACCTGTACGACTCCCCGTGGGCTGCACCGTACGGCGCGTACGTGGACTACTCCACCAAGCGCAAACCCGACGAGTTACGGGTCTCGGCGGCCTCGGGTAACAACTTCGCCATTCGCCGCTCCGCTTGGGAAGCCGCCCGCGACCGCGTGAGTCTGCGTACCGACCTGCACGAGGATATCGATCTCTCGCTGTGCCTGTACCGCGTCGGTCTACAGATCGCTCTGATCAAAACGATGTGCGTCGAGGTGTCCGGTCGGCGGCTGCTGACTCCGCCCCTCGAATATCGTCATTATGTGCTGAGTTCCTACCGAACATGGGCCCACCACGATTTGGCGAACAAGGCGCTGCGTCGACTGTTGATCGCGGACATGATTCTGCATACCGTGCATTGGCCGTTGACTCGAATTTTGTCCGGATGCGAGTCGCGAATTCTGCCGGTGTCGCATTCGAACGAGGGCGTGACATCGCAACAATATTCGTCACCTGTTCGCGATGGCGAATATGCCACCACGGCGTCGGCCGAGTAAATTCACGGCTGATTCGAGCGGTACGCGACAATTGTCCGATCGGTAGCGCCGATCTACTCCTTGTATCTGCTGCCGCCCCCGGAACCGGTCCCACGGTTCCGATACAGGCCCGCGTGATCGCCGACGCGGTGTTACTGTCTCGTAGTTCTTCGACCCGCGGGCATCCGAGAGTCGAGTCGGGGTGGGCCGGTCGGGCGGCCGTGTAGCAGGCGGGGGCGTGTCGTGCGCTTCGATGTTCGGACGTTCGTCGTCGGTCTTGCCGTGTCTCTGCTGACGGGACAGCTCGTCGGGACAGCGTCGGCGGACGTCGTCGTCGACAACCCCGTCCACTACGTCGCTCTGGGCGACTCCAGGGCTGCCGGGCCCGCGTGGTTGTCCTATGCCGGCGGAGACGGTTGTGGACGATCCGACGCGGCGTATCCGGCCATGATCGCGAGCGCACTGCACCCTGTGTCCTTCGCCAGCGTGGCGTGCAGTGGGGCGACGAGCGCACACGTCGTGTCCACGCCGCAGAGCACGTACACGCCACTGCCTCATCGTGTCCCGGTTCAGATCGATGCGCTGCGGCCTCATACGACGCTGGTGACCCTCTCGATAGGCGGCAACGACCTGAATTGGGCGCAGTTGATCGGGCCGTGCCTGCAACCTGTGCCGCAGGAAGATCCTCGGTGCCGGAACAACCCCGTGGTCCTCCAGGAGATCGATCAGAGGCTCGGGCAGCTGGGGCCGGTGTTGGACGGGGTACTCGACGCCATTACGCAGCGTTCACCACTCGCCGTCGTCGTGCTGGTCGGTCACGGTGGTTACTTCGACCATCAGGGCTGTTTCCCGGACTCGAATCTGCACGGTGCCGACGCGGCGTTCGTGCAGGATTTCTTCGTCCGGTTCGATTCCGTGCTTCGAGACAGTGCCGTCAGGCATGGGGCGACGTTCGTCGATGTGGCGGGGCCGGCCGTCGGCCACGACGCATGCGCACCGATTTCCGAGCGCTGGTTCACGGGCTCGATGACGTTCGGTCCGACACCGTTCTTGCATCCGACCCCGCTGGGCAGCGCTGCGATGGCGGGATTGGTGCTCGACGCAATCGGTCGGTGATGTCGCGTCGTCGGTGACAATGCGCGGGGACAACGCCCGGTGACACATCCTGTTGAACAAACGATCATCTGCGTACCGGTCGGCCCGGTAGATTGACGGGTTATATCGTGAACCGACGATCCGAGCGCTGGATCTGCCCCTGCAACTTCCATACGGAGTGTGAATGTCGTTCGAGATCGTCGACCTCCCCGAAACGTGGGTCGCCGGTCTCCCCGTTCGCAGTCCCAAACGAGCACTCGGGCGGTTGAACGATCCTGCCCTCAACCAGGCGTGGTCCGCAGTGCTCAATCAGGAGACTGCCGGACCGCTCGCGTCGATCTACACGGACTTCGCCCCTGGAATCGGATCGTACAATACACAGATAGTCGGTTACCAGTGCTCGTCGCTCGGGCAGGTGACGCGTGGGCATTTGATCGCAAAAGTGCCGTCTGCAAAATATGCCCGATTCTCCGCGGTGGGTTATTTTCCCGACGTTCTCACTCGATTGTGGAATCAGATCGATCACGCCGAGGAGAACGGGGAGATAGTGCGATCGTTCACCGGTGATTACGAGTGCTACCCGCACGCCTACAAAGTCGACCTGTATTTGGCCATCACGCAGCCCGGCGGTTCGTGATGAGCTTTCGGATCACCGCGCGCAGTGCCGAATTGTTCGGTGGGTTGGTGGCACCGCGGGTGGAGCCCGGTGCCGAGGCCAGTTGCAGCGAATGGATGGGATTCCTCCGAGATCGTGTGCGCGAGAAGAACATCGACGCCACGGAGGTGACCACCGTGTATGTCCCCGATGCGCACGGCACCGTCAATGCACTCGTCGGTGTCCCGCTGGACTCGCCGAGTGACGTCGCTGTGGGAGATGTGTTCGTATCCATACCGACTGGTGTGTTTGCAGTGTTCGTGCCCAGTGGTGGTCTCGCGGATCCGATCGAAGACGTCTGGGCGCAAGTCGACGAGTGCGTTCGATCCGGGACGCTATTCCGTGCTTACGCCGAGGAAGTAGAAGTCGTTACGAATGCTGGAGAAGTGGAACTTTTCGTTTCGATCGTTTTGTAAACGAGGTCTTCTTCATGTTTTTGTCACTTTCGAATCACAAAATCGCCGACGAACCGGTTACTATTGGCAAGCGCTGACAAGCCCGTATAGGGAACGTGAATTCGAGTTCGTGGGTTCAGCACCCGGGAGCCAGCGCGGACCACAAGGTGTCGATGTCATCGCACGATCGACTGAGCAGGGGTGTAGCAACATGGTGAGACAACTCAGGGCAGAAGCCACTCGCGCGGCGGCGCTGCGCGCTGCAGCAGATCTCTTCCTCGACGTCGGGCATGCCAATGCCACGCTGAGTCAGGTGTCGGCGCAGTCCGGCGTGACCAAGGGCGCGCTGTACTTCCATTTCGCGTCCAAGGAAGAACTCGCTCGCGCCATCGTCGACGAAGGTCACGAGCGCGTGTCCACGGCCTGCGCGGGGCTGGTGGACAGCCGCAGCCCAGCCCTCGAGTCCGTCATCGGAATCTCGTACTCGGTTCTCGAACTGGCAGCGTCGGATCCGCTCGTTCGTGTGATGTACCGGTTGCAGATGGAGATCGACGGGTCCGATACCGCTCGCGGAAGCGTGTTCGGCACGTGGGGCAACATCTTCGAGCACCTATTCGAACGGGCCATCGAGCACGGCGACGTCGCCCACCACCTGGACGCCGGAAACGCGGCACTGCTGGTGTGCGAAATGCTGGCCGGAGTACTGATGGTGTCCGAGGCGCAGTCGCGTCTGGGGGATGCGCCGTCTCGTATGGAGAAGGTGTGGAACACCGTGCTGCCATCGTTGGTGCCCGCCGACAAGCTGGCCTACTTCCGTGAATTCGCAGCTCGCAGCCTCTCGAGCTTCGTGCGCGAGAACATCGACTCGAGCTCGGTCACCGTCTGACTTTCCTTCTCGCCCGGGGTGCTTGCTGCACGCCGGCGTGAGGCGCACACTGTGTGACATGGAACACAGGATGTCGGACACTGAGCTACGGAAAGCAATCGGCACCTTGCAGCACCGCGCGGACGATGCGCGAAAACGAGGTGCCGACGACGAGGCGACGCGTATCGAAAGCACCGTCGCCGATTACCGAGACGAGATGTCGCAAAGATTGTGACGGCCCTGTCGGTCGTCACCGCGTAGGGTCGGAATGGACCTGACACGTGGCAACCGGTGGGGGAACAAGCTTCGATGGCTACATACGATCTGCGCGGCAAGAAGACGTTGATCACGGGAGCGGGCAGCGGAATCGGCCGGGCGACGGCCATCGCGGCTGCGGCCGTGGGAGCAGAACTGTTCCTCACCGATATCAATGCCTCCGGGCTTGCCCAGACCGTCGACCTGGTCGGGCGTGCGGGCGGAACGGTGAGTCACTCCTTACCGTTCGACGTCTCCGACTTCGACGCGGTGACCGCCTTCGCAGATGATATTCACGCCGAGTTCGGCAGCCTGGACGTTGTGATGAACGTCGCGGGCATCTCGGCGTGGGGCACTGTGGAGAATCTGGAACATCGGCATTGGAAGTCGATGGTCGACGTCAACCTCATGGGTCCCATCCATGTCATCGAGAAATTCCTCCCGCCGATGATCGAGGCGGGCCGCGGTGGGCATCTGGTCAACGTCTCGTCCGCGGCGGGATTGATTCCTCTGCCTTGGCACGCTGCGTACAGCGCCAGCAAGTACGGCCTTCGTGGCGTGTCCGAAGTTCTTCGATACGACCTCAAACGTCACGGAATCGGCGTCAGCCTCGTCGTGCCCGGTGGGGTCAAGACCGGCCTGGTGCAGACGCTGCAGATCGCCGGTATCGATCGAGACGATCCTCGGGTGCAGAAGCTGCAGCACCGGTTCGAGAAGCGTGCTGTCGAACCGTCGGTCGTGGCCGATGCGATTCTCGCCGGTATCGCCAAACGCAAGTACCTCGTGTACTCCTCCAACGACATTCGCTTCGGTTACTGGATCTCGCGAAAGTTCGCGCCACCGTACGAGTTCGTGCTGCAACGAGCGAACGATCAGTTCTCCAAACTGCTCGAGCCGCGTCGCACCGACGGGGCGTCGAAGTCGACGTCCAGTGTGCGGGCACCGGGGCCGGAGTAGGAGAGCCGGTCGTGCGGGTTGGCCAGAGCGCAGCCGGCCAACGACAGACAACCACAGCCGATGCACCCGGTCAGATCGTCCCGTAAGCGAACCAACTGCTCGATACGCGAGTCCAGTTCGCGATGCCACCGCGTCGACAGCCTGGCCCAGTCCTCGCGGGTGGGCGTTCGCTCGTCCGGAAGTTCGCTCAACGCCTGACGGATGGTCGCGAGAGGGATTCCCACCTTCTGCGAGATACGAATGAACGCCACTCTGCGCAAAGTCTCGCGGTGAAACCTGCGCTGGTTGCCCGATGTTCGTCGACTGCTGATCAAGCCCTGCTTCTCGTAGAAATGCAACGCGGACACGGCGACGCCGCTGCGCTCCGACAGCTGGCCTGGAGTCAGTTCACGGACGTTCCACTCGGGCATCGGCACGACCTCGACATTACTTCAGGTCCGGATGCCAGCGCTGAACGACGAATGGGTTTACCGTTCGTTCATGAGCGTCGACTCCGCTGCGGGCCCGTTGGGAGCCAATTCCGAGGTAGGTGTGCTCCGCACTGTGATGCTGCACCGCCCGGGCGACGAGCTGCGGCGCCTGACTCCGAGAAACAACGACCAACTGCTGTTCGACGGATTGCCGTGGGTGGACCGGGCACAGGACGAGCACGATGCGTTCGCGGAGCTGCTGCGCAGCCGCGGCGTGACGGTGCTGCTGCTGGGCGAACTCCTCACCGAAGCGATGACGGTCAGCGGTGCCGCTCGGATGCAGGGCATCTCGGCTGCCGTCGACGCTCGGCGGCTCGGACGGGCTCTCGCCGAGGATCTCGCCCAGTACCTGCGCGGTATCCCGGCAGCCGAACTGGCTCAGATCCTGATGGCGGGCATGACGTTCGACGAGTTGCTCGAAGCCGAGTCCGGTGAGGCCGAGCCCAGTGGTGCCTCGCTGGTTCGCCGCATGCATCACGGGGGCGACTTCGTCATCGATCCGCTGCCCAATCTGCTGTTCACCCGTGACTCGTCGTTCTGGATCGACAACCGAGTGGCGATCACCTCCCTCGCCTTGCCTGCGCGAGTACGGGAAACGTCGCTGACCGACTTGATCTACGCATTCCATCCCATGTTCAAAGGCGTGCGACGTGCGTACGAATCCCGTACCGCTCCGGTCGAAGGCGGTGACGTGTTGCTGCTCGCTCCTGGAGTGGTCGCGGTGGGTGTGGGGGAGCGCACCACCCCTGCGGGCGCAGAAGCGTTGGCACGCAGTCTCTTCGAGGACGATCTGGCGCACAGCGTGTTGGTGGTGCCGATCGCGCAGGAGCGTGCGTCCATGCATCTGGACACCGTCTGCACCATGGTCGACACCGACGCGGTCGTGATGTATCCGGCTATTCAGGACACGTTGTCCGCGTTCACGATTCACCGCGAGGATGCCGGCGTCAGTATTCGCGGCGCCGACCCGTTCCTCGAAGCCGCTGCCGATGCGATGGGAATCGGCAAACTCCGGTTGATCGACACCGGACTCGATCATGTGACCGCCGAACGCGAGCAATGGGACGACGGCAACAACACCCTCGCGATCTCCCCGGGGGTGGTCGTTGCCTACGAGCGCAACGTCGAGACCAATGCGCGGCTCGAGGCGTCGGGCATCGAGGTGTTGCGAATCTCCGGGTCCGAGTTGGGCTCGGGCCGGGGTGGCCCCCGGTGTATGTCGTGCCCGGTGTCTCGCGAAAGGCTTTGACCGACAGGCGTTTCTACAGGACGGCGAGGACCTTGTCGGCGGGGCGAGCCAACACGGTTCCCTTGTCGGTGACCACGATCGGGCGTTCGATCAGAATGGGGTGCGCCGCCATCGCCGCGATCAAGGTCTCGTCGTCGGCCTCCGCCAGTTCGAGTTCTTTGTAGATGCTCTCTCGGGTTCGAACAGCCTGACGTGGTGAGAGTCCCGCGTCGGCGAGCAGCGTGCGGAGTTCGTCTTCGGTCGGCGGCGTCTCGAGGTACTTGACGACCTGGGGGACGATGCCCGCATCCTCGATCGTCTTCAGAACGGTGCGGGAGGTGTTGCAGCGTGGGTTGTGATAGATGGTTGCGGCCCGGGTCATGTTTGCAATCCTGTCACGCGGGTAGCCAACGCGACAGATCACGTCAGGAACGGGAGTAGTCGCATGACCGACAAGCGCATTGTCATTGCAGGTGGGCACGGCCAGATCGCCCAACATCTCACGCAGGTTCTCACGGCGCACGGTGACCGCGCTGTGTCGGTCATTCGCAACAGCGATCACGTCGATGCCGTCACGGCCCTCGGTGCGCTGCCGCAGGTCATCGATCTGGAGTCTGCGTCCGTCGACGAGTTGGCCGACGTTCTCTCCGGTGCCGACGCAGTGGTGTTCGCGGCCGGTGCAGGTCCCAACAGCGGTCCCGAGCGCAAGGACACCGTCGACCGGGCCGGTGCGGTGTTGTTGGCCGATGCCGCCGAGAAGGCCGGCGTTCGCCGCTACGTGCTGATCAGTTCCTTCGGGGCCGGTGAGCCGGTCGCGGACGACCTCGACGAGGGATGGAAAGCATACATCCGGGCCAAAACTGCTGCGGAAGAAGATGTTTCGTCCCGCGCGGGCTTGGACTGGACCGTTCTTCGCCCCGGCAAGCTGACCGACGAGGATGCGACGGACTCGGTTTCGCTCACCGAGCCTCCACTCGACCCGGGCGAGGTGACCCGTGCCGACGTGGCAGCGGTCGTCGCCCGTCTGATCGACACCGGCAGTGCCATCGGCAAAACGCTGATGCTCACGTCCGGATCGACGTCCATCGCCGACGCTGTCGACGCGGTTCGATGAGGCGATCGTGCGCGTAAGCATCGATCCGTCGAACACGACCCCGGTGTTCGAGCAATTGCGGATGCAGATTCTGGGATTGGTGCGGTCCGGGGATCTCATCGCCGGAACAAAGATCCCCACGGTACGTGGGCTTGCCGAAGAGCTGAAGATCGCGCCGAACACGGTGGCGAAGACCTACCGGGAGCTCGAACAGCAGGGAATCATCGAGACGCGGGGTAGGTCCGGATCGTTCGTGGCGTCCGGCGGTGACCCGTCACGAGATATTGCAGCCAGGGCCGCAACGGAATTCGTCCGGGCCGTCAGATCTATCGGCCTCGACGACGACCAGGCGCGAACGTTTCTCGAAGCTGCTCTGAAAGGGGCAGGCGGCCGGTAAGTTGACGCTTCAACCTCCTTCTGTCAGGGTGGTGCTGCCCATTCAGCCGCGCCAGAAGGATGCCTATCAATGAACTCAACACTCGTCCGTGACGCCGTCGCCCTCGTAGCCCGTATCGGCCTGGGAGTCGTCTTCATCGCCCACGGGTGGCAGAAGCTCAACACCTTCGGCCTCGACGGCACTGCTGCCAGCTTCGAGGCGATGAACATTCCGGTACCCACGGCGTCTGCCTACTTCGCAACGTTCGTCGAGCTCATCGGCGGCGGCGCATTGGTTCTCGGCATCTTCACTCCGATCGCCGGTCTGCTGCTGTTCGCCGATATGTTGGGAGCTGCATTCCTCGTCCACTTCGAGAACGGGGTGTTCGCCACCGAAAACGGCTACGAGCTCGTCGTCGCTCTCGGCGTCGGCGCACTGATGCTCGCGGCGTTCGGTGCCGGTCGCATCAGCATCGACGGAATCACCAAGGGCAAGACCGCAATTCTGCAGTAGTCGGTAGCGAGCCGAGTGGGGCGCTCAGCGCCAACTCGGTAACCACAATTGTTCCTGCCACATCTGCGGGGTGATCGGCATCGCGGTGAGGATCGGCCACAGCCACACGAAGTTGGCGATCACCACCGCGATGTACAGGCACACCAGAAGCAGTCCGGTGCCGCGTCTCTCGGCCGAGGCGCTCGCTTTTCCGATGATGTCGCCCAGTACCAGCGCGAAGCCCATCACCATGAACGGCGCGAGCGCCACCGCATAGAAGTAGTACATCTGCCGGTCGAGGGTCGCGAACCAGGGCAACAGTGCGGCACCGTAACCGACGAGAACCGTGGCGTAGCGCCAATCTCGTCGTACGAGAACGGACCACAGCGTCCAGGCGAGCATCGGCAAGGCCAACCACCACATCGCGGGCGTGCCGATCAGCATGATCGCCTTCACGCACGACGACGCCGAGCACCCCGAGACGCTCTCGCCGTCGGCGAAGTAGTACAGCATGGGGCGTAGGCCCATCGGCCACGTCCACGGCTTGGATTCCCACGGGTGCCGATTGCCTGCCGAATTGGTCAGTCCCTCATGGAAATCGAGCACACTGCCGCTGTAGTACCAGAGCGACCGCAGGGCACCGGGAACGAAGGAGAACGGCCCGCCGAATCCGATTCCGTTGCCCACCTCGTGTCGGTCGACACCGGTCTCGGAGGTGAACCACGCCCAGTACGTCATCAGGTACACGGCGATCGGAACGATCACCAGCGCGTACAGCGCGGGTCCGATGTCGCGCACCGCAGTTCCGCGCCACGGTCGGCGAACCCCGTACGAGCGACGAGCAGCCAGGTCGAACGCCACGCTCAGCAAGCCGAAGAACGCGATGAAATACAGACCCGACCACTTGGTGCCACATGCGAGACCCAGCATGATGCCGGCCCCGAAACGCCACCACCGCACACCCATTCGAGGGCCGAGATCGCTGACGTCCATGCGGCCCTCGGCTCGGACCGTCCACAGTCGCTTTCGCACGTCGTCGCGGTCGACGACCAGGCAACCCAGAGCAGCGGTGACGAACAGGGCCAGAAAGATGTCCAGCATGCCGATGCGGCTGCTGACGAACGTGACGCCGTCGACGATGAGCAGAATCCCTGCGATCGCACCGATGAGCGTCGAGTGGGTGAGGCGTCGGACGATGCGAATCACCAGCAGTACCAACAGTGTTCCGGCGACCGCGGACGAAAAACGCCATCCCCAACCGTTGTAGCCGAACAACGCCTCGCCGACGGCGATCAGCTGTTTGCCGACCGGCGGGTGCACCACCAGGCCGTAGGCCGGATTGTCCTCGAGCCCGCCGCCGGTGAGCACCTGGTAACCCTGCGGTGCGTAGTGCTTCTCGTCGAACACCGGCGTTCCGGCGTCGGTGGGGTACCGCAACATCGTGAAGCGCGTGATCGCGCAGATGGCGGTGACGACGAGGGTGACGATCCAGCCGCGTCGTACGTCGGTGTCGTGGAACCAGTCGCGCGCGGCAACGGTGGGCCCGGGACTGACCATCGACCGGTCGCCGGAGCGCTCAGAGGTCAGCAAGGTCACGTACCGATCGTAGGCGGTGTTCCGGAGTGGGCGGCAGGCCGCTGCACCGCATGGGAGACACTGGAGACATGCTCATCCTTGCTGCCACCCCGATGGGCGACGTCGGAGATGCCTCGCAGCGCCTGCGTGATGCCCTCGGTAGTGCCGATGTCGTGGCCGCCGAAGACACCCGACGCACCAAACAACTGGCGTCCTCCCTCGGCGTGACGATCGGGGGCAGGGTCGTCAGTTTCTACGACCAGGTCGAAACGGCGCGGCTACCCGCGCTGGTCGAGGCCGTCGCCGAGGGAAAGACCGTACTGCTGGTGACCGACGCGGGCATGCCGTCGGTGAGCGATCCGGGCTACCGGTTGGTCGCGGCCTGCGTCGACGCCGACCTGCCGGTGACCTGCCTGCCCGGGCCGTCGGCCGTCACGACCGCCCTCGCACTGTCGGGGCTGCCGGTGGAGCGCTTCTGCTTCGACGGATTCGCCCCGCGCAAGCAGGGACAGCGGCGCACGTATTTCCAGTCGGTGCTCGCCGAACCGCGTGCCATCGTTTTCTTCGAGGCCCCGCATCGGCTCGTCGCATGTCTCGAGGACGCGGTGCACGTTCTCGGCCCAGACCGCCGCGCTGCGGTGTGCCGAGAGCTCACCAAGACCTACGAGGAGGTCCGCCGCGGCGGACTGGGGGAGCTGCTCGACTGGGCACGTGACGGAGTCCGCGGTGAGATCACCGTCGTACTCGAAGGAGCGGTCGCCGTCGCCGAGGAACCCGAGGATCTCGTGGCCGAGGTGGAATCGCTCGTGGCGTCGGGCATGCGATTGAAGGACGCCTGCGCTCAGGTGGCCGTCGCAGGCGTGTCCAAGCGCGAGGTGTACGAAGCAGTTCTCGCCGCCCGCAAGGATCAGTGACGCTCAGCCCACCACGTGCTGGCGTAGCCCTTCGGTCGCTGCTTCGAGAATGGTCTTGGTGCCCTTCTTGACGAGGAAGCCGGGCAGGGGAGCCTTCGGGTCGACGGTCAGCTCGAATTCGACGTGCGTCCCGTTACCCTTGGGCGTCAACGTGTATCGGCCTTCCTGGGCCTTCTGCTGGGTGCTCTCCACCAAGCTCCACGACACCTCGTTCTCGCTCCAGGTGTACTGGACCAACTGCTCGTCGTTGATACCGATGATCGAGACCTTCATCTTGACGTGGTTCGGCCGACCGTCGTCGAAGCGGTCGACCACCTCGCACTTCTTGTGCACGGGAGACCACGAGGGGATGCCTTCGACATCGGCGAGGACGTCGAGAATTGTCGCTGCGTCCGCCTCGATGTCGACGGACTTGTTCACTGTGACTGCCATGGGGAGAAGGTATCTCAGCTTTCTGTACGGGGGCTGACGTTGCGGGCGAACTCGCCGATGGCGCGTAGTGCGCGTCGGGCTTCGGGGACGAAATCGGCTGCCTGGAACACGTGCACCTGATCCTCGAAGACCTGGAGTTCGCAGTCGACTCCGGCGACGGCGAGGCGCTGCGCCATGAGTTCGGCGTCGGCATAGACCATTTCGGTCGATCCGACCTGGATCAGCACCGGCGGCAGGCCGGCGAGATCACCGTCGACCGGTGAGACCCGTGGGCCGCGTTCACCTTCGATGACGATGCGTGCGTCGACACGATCGGCGAGCGCAGTCAGCGCAGGAACAGCATTGGATGGGAACACCGAACACTTGTCCGCGTTCTCGTGGGTGAGCTTGCCGGTGGGATCCATGTCGGTCAGCGGCGACATCGTGAAGATGCCGGCAGGTGCCGGAAGGCCGACGGTACGCAGAGCCAAGGTGACCATGAAAGCGAGATATCCGCCCGCCGAATCCCCGCCCATGATGATCTGGTCCGGGCGATAGCCGGAATCGAGGAGGAAGCGGTAGGCGTCGACCCCGTCCTCGACGGCGTGTGCGATCGGGTTACGCGGCATCATGCGGTAATTCACCGACAGGACTGCGCCGTCGACGCTCTTGGAGACGCGTGACGTCATCCGCCGATGAGTCCGCAGTCCACAGCACACGAAGGCGCCGCCGTGCATGTACAGAACGACACGATCGGTTCCGCTGCCCTCGGCCCGAATCCATTCGGCCTCGCATTCGGAGAGCATGACGCGACTGCGGGTGGTGCCGCTGATCTGGGGGACGAGCAGACCCGCGTAATCGACCAAACCCATCGGCCACGGCAGTGACGGTGCCTGCGCCCACACCGTCAGGAACGGGCGCACGGTGAACTGCAGGTATTTGGACAGGATCTGCGACTGCAGGCTTGCTCCGCGGATATCGCGGCGGCGCGCAGTGGCTGCCGCGTCGGACGTTTTCACTACGGTGAGCGCCGGATTCATAGCCGTCGCCTCCATCCCCGTTGGCTGTTGCAGGGCGCGTGTGCGCCGTGCGTCGGATCCCCGTTCTGTTTGGAACCCCTGGTAACGGACAATAGCGGGTGGGATTTCGTGAGCGCACGTAAGGTCGTGTTCTGAGTCACATTCGGTGCCGTACCGTGACATAAAACAAATGGAAAAAGGACAGCTCATGGCACTCATGCCCATCACCGAATCGATGTTTCTGATCGCCGAGTCACGGGAGCACCCGATGCACGTGGGCGGGTTGCAACTGTTCATTCCACCGGGGGATCCGCACGAGTTCGCGCAGGAGGTGCATCGCAAGTTCACCACTGGTGAGGTACACGAGTTGTTCCGCAAACGGCCTGCCCGGCCCGTGCAGATCATGGGAAACCTGGCGTGGGCATTCGACCAGGACGTCGACTTCGAGTACCACGTCCGACGGGCCGTCCTGCCCTCGCCGGGGCGCATCCGCGAGCTGTTCCAGTTCCTATCGCTCAATCACAGTTCCCCTCTCGATCGGTACCGGCCGATGTGGGAACTGCACATCGTGGAGGGTCTGGCCGACGGCCGAGTTGCGTTGTACACCAAGATGCATCACTCGCTGGTCGACGGCGTCAGCGCTCTGAAGCTGTCGATGCGCACGCTCACCGGTGATCCGGAAGACCGCAACGGGGTGGCCACCTGGGACCCGTCGCTGTTCCGCAAGCGCAAGAATCAGGCCGTCGCCGAGCAGCCCGGGCGGCTGGCGCAACTGGGTAGCGGGCTTTCGGTGGGACGCAAGATTGCCGGCGACCTGGTGGATTTCGCGCCTGCCTCCGCGCGAATCGGATTGCGCGCGTTGAAGAAACAGGGCGCACAACTACCGCTGCAGGCACCGCGGACGATGTTCAACGTGCCCATCGGTGGCGCTCGACGCTTCGCGGCGGAGAGCTGGTCGATCGAGCGAATTCGTAAGGTCGGTACCGCTCTCGATGCAACGCTGAACGACATGGTGCTCGCGATGTGCGCCGGAGCGTTGCGTGCCTACCTCATCGATCAGAACGCGCTCCCCGAGGAGCCACTGATCGCCATGGTGCCGGTCTCGCTGCGCAAGGAGGGTGACAGCAAGGACGCCGGTAACTCCGTGACGACCATTCTGTGCAACCTGGGGACCGACGAATCCGATCCACTGCTTCGCCTCGAACGCATCAAGGAGTCCACTGTTCGGGGTAAGCAGATGATGGGGGAGCTCAACACCCTCGAAGCGCTTGCCGTCGGTGCAATCACCATGGCCCCGTTGTTGTTCGGGCCGGTGCCGGGATTCGTCGACTACACCCCACCGCCGTTCAACGTGATCATCTCCAACGTGCCGGGTTCCAAAGAAGACCTCTACTGGAACGGCGCGAAACTCGATGGCATCTACCCGGCGTCCATCGTGTGCGACGGACAGGCGCTGAACATCACCGTCGCCAGCAACGGCGATTCGCTGAACTTCGGGCTCATCGGGTGCCGACGCAGTGTGCCGCACCTGCAGCGAATGCTCACGCATCTGGAGAACACGCTGGAGGAACTCGAAAAGGCGGCGTAGCCCCACGTGAGTGGAACCGCGTAGTGGGCTACGAAGTTCCACTCACATGGGCTTACTTCTCCTCGTACTTGGGGAACACCGGCGTCGGGGCAGGGAGAGCGGTGCCGGGAACCGAACGTGTTGCGATGTCGGCGAATTCGCGGTTCGAAGCCCCGAGCAGGTCGAGAATGCGCGACGCGGAATCGGGCATGACGGGCTGGGCCAGGATGCTCACGATGCGCAACACCTCGATCGTCACGTACAGCACGGTGGCCATGCGATCGGGGTCGGTCTTGCGCAGCACCCAAGGCTGCTGCAGCGAGAAGTAGCGGTTGGTCTCACCGAGTACCGACCAGATCGCTTCGAGTGCGGAATGGATTGCCTGCACGTCGAATTCGCGGCGGCAGATCTCCAGCAGCGCGTCCGCGCGGGCCAGCATCGCCTCGTCCTCGGCGGTGAAGTCGCCCGGCGTCGGGAGCTGTCCTTCGAGGTTCTTCGCCACCATCGTCAGCGAACGCTGCGCGAGGTTGCCCAGTTCGTTGGACAGGTCGGCATTGACGCGGGCGACGATCGCCTCGTGGCTGTAGCTGCCGTCCTGCCCGAACGAGACCTCGCGGAGGAAGAAGAAGCGCACCGGATCGAGGCCGTAGTTCTCCACCAACGAGTCGGGGGTCAGCACGTTGCCCAGAGACTTGGACATCTTCTCGCCCTTGACATTCAAGAACCCGTGCACGAACACCCGCTTGGGTAGCTCGATGCCTGCGGACATCAGGAACGCCGGCCAGTAGACGGTGTGGAACCTCGTGATGTCCTTGCCGATGACGTGCAGATCGGCGGGCCAGAACTTCCGGTACGCCTCCGAGTCGGTCTCGGGGAAACCTGCACCGGTGAGGTAGTTGGTCAACGCGTCGACCCACACGTACATGACGTGCGCGGGATCGCCGGGTACCGGCACACCCCAGTCGAATGTGGTCCGGGAGATCGACAGGTCGCGCAGACCGCCCTTGACGAAGTTCACGATCTCGTTGCGGCGCGTGTTCGGCGCGATGAAATCGGGCGACGCGTCGTACATCTCGAGCAGTTTGTCCTGGTACTGCGAGAGCCGGAAGAAGTACGACGACTCCTCGGTCCATTCGACGGGCGTGTTCGTCTCGGTCGCGACGCGGGAGCCGTCCTCGGTCAGGGTCGTCTCGGCCTCGGTGTAGAACGCCTCGTCGCGGACCGAGTACCAGCCGGAGTAGGAGTCGAGGTAGATGTCGCCGTTCGCCTCCATCCGTCGCCACAGTTCCTGGCTGGCGGCATGGTGGTCGGCATCGGTGGTGCGGATGAAGCGGCCGTACGAGCTCTGCAGCAGATCGTGCGCCGCCTGGAAGGCGTCGGAATTGCGCGCCGCGAGCTCGCGGACGTCGATGCCCTCGTTCTGCGCGGTCTGCTGCATCTTGAGGCCGTGCTCGTCGGTTCCCGTCAGAAAACGCACGTCGTAGCCATCGAGGCGCTTGAAGCGCGCGATCGTGTCGGTGGCGATGTATTCGTACGCGTGCCCGATGTGAGGTGCTCCGTTGGGGTACGCGATTGCCGTGGTGACGTAGAAGGGTGGCCGTGAGGCATCAGCTGGCGCAGTCATGGTGCGCCTACTCTATCCAGCGTGAGTAGAGAACGTCCCGCGCCACCGCTGCCCGATGCCGTCGGCACCCTCGTCGACGCCCACACCCACCTCGATGCCTGCGGAGCGACCGATGCCGCGAGCGTGGCCGCGATCGTCGATCGCGCCGAGTCGGTGGGGGTCACCCGGGTGGTCACGATCGCCGACGACCTCGACGCTGCGCGCTTCGCCGTCGACGCTGCATCCTGGGATCCACGGGTGTGGGCGGCGGTCGCGATCCATCCCACCCGCGCGAACGTGCTCGACGACGCAGCGAAGGCCGAGATCGAACGACTCGCGGCCGATCCGCGTGTGGTCGCCATCGGCGAAACGGGTCTGGACTACTACTGGCCCGGCAAGCTCGACGACTGTGCGACGGTCCCGGAGCAGCACGAGGGATTCCGCTGGCACATCGATCTCGCCAAGCGTCTCGGGAAGCCGCTGATGATTCACAACCGCGAGGCCGACGAGGATCTGCTCGCGGTCCTGGTCGCCGAGGGCGCTCCGGAGACGGTGATCTTCCACTGCTTCTCCGGCGGGCCCGAGACCGCCAAGGCCTGCGTCGACGCCGGTTACGTTCTCAGCTTCTCGGGGACGGTCAGTTTCAAGAACGCGCATGCGCTGCGTGAGGCCGCAGTGCTGGTGCCCGACGAGTTGGTGCTGGTGGAAACGGATGCTCCGTTTCTCACGCCGCATCCGTTTCGCGGTGCACCCAACGAGCCGTACTGCCTGCCGTACACCGCCCGGGCACTGGCCGAGGTTCGTGGCCAGGACCCGGCCGAACTGGCGGCGCATGCCACGGCGAATGCCGAGCGGGTGTACGGGCTCTAGCTCCTTGGGTTGCGGCGGAGGTACTAATTCGTTACCGTACCGTGACCGAACTCGGGCGTTTCGACCCCGAAGTCACGCTTGCAACCGCCAGGAATACGAAACTTGTCGACTATCAGACGCCTCAACTCCGCTCGTTCGACCACGCTCTACCTGGTCATCGCGGCCCTGTTGATGACGCTGGTCGCCGGGGGCGTGATGGCGGTGAGCCGTCACAAAACCGTGACCATCGACGTCGACGGCGACATGATTTCGCTGAGCACGATGAAGACCGACGTCAACAGCGCTCTCGTCGATGCCGGCTACACGCCGTCGGACAAGGACCTGGTCGTTCCCGCGCCCGACTCCGGGCTGAGTGACGGCGACACCGTCGTGCTGCGCCGCGCTCGCGAGATCACCCTGAACGTCGACGGCAAGCCGGAGGAGATCTGGACCACCGCGTTGACCGTCGAGGAAGCTCTGCAGCAGACGGGCCTCGCCGAGGACGTCCACGTGTCGGCGTCTCGTTCCGAGCGGTTGCCCCTCGACGGCACCGAACTGGACGTGGCCCTGCCCAAGCAGGTCTCGCTGGTCGACGGAGGCAGTCCGGCAACGCCGGTGACGCTCGCCGCTCCGACCGTGCGCGAATTCCTCGAAGCAGCGGGCAAGCCGTTGGAAGAGGCCGACACCGTGTCGCCGGATCCGGATGCCGCCGTCACCGACGGTGCCGAGATCGTCGTCACGCGCGACCGGACCGTCACCAAGACCGAGACCACCGACACCGATGCCCCGGAACAGCGCATCGAAGATCCGACGATGAACATGAGCAAGACCGTCGTCGAGAACCCCGGCGCTCCCGGCGTCTCCGACATCACCTGGAAGATCAACATGGTCAACGGGGTCGAGGCCGGGCGCGAGAAGATCGACGAAGTGGTCAAGGTGCCGGCGCAGCCGAAGACCGTTCGAGTCGGAGCCAAGCCCGGCACCGAGGTCCCACCCGTGGAGAACGGTGCGATCTGGGACGCGCTTGCTCAATGCGAGGCAACCGGCAACTGGGCCATCAACACCGGCAACGGTTTCTATGGCGGCGTGCAATTCGACCAGAACACCTGGGAACGCCAGGGCGGCCTGAAATACGCACCGCGCGCCGACCTCGCCACCCGCGAAGAACAGATCGCCATCGCATCGGTGACGCAGAAGTCGCAGGGCTGGGGCGCATGGCCGGCATGCACCTCACGTCTGGGTTACCGCTGATCACCTGCCCGCCCGTAGAGTTCGCACCGTGTCCGAACATGTGAGGGGAGCTGCGGCTCTGCTCGGTCCTGCCGAAGTCCGCTCTCTCGCTGCCGAGCTCGACGTGCGTCCCACCAAACAACTCGGCCAGAACTTCGTGCACGACGCCAACACCGTGCGACGCATCGTCGCCTCCGCCGGTGTCGGACCTCAGGACACCGTCCTCGAAGTCGGTCCCGGTCTCGGATCGTTGACTCTCGCTCTGCTCGATGTGGCCGACGCCGTTGTCGCGGTCGAGATCGACCCCAAGCTCGCGACCCGGCTGCCCATCACGGTGGCCGACCGCGCCCCCACCCTCGCCGAACGGTTGACGGTCATCGAAGCCGACGCGTTGCGCGTACGGGCCGAGGACATTCCCGGACACCCGACGGCATTGGTGGCGAACCTGCCGTACAACGTCGCGGTGCCTGTGCTCATTCACCTGTTTTCGGAGCTACCCAGCCTGCGGGTGGCCGTGGTGATGGTCCAGGCCGAGGTTGCCGATCGCCTCGCCGCGGTACCGGGAAGCAAGATCTACGGCATTCCCAGCGTCAAGGCCCGATTCTTCGGTGACGTCAAACGGGCCGGGGCAGTAGGCCGTTCGGTGTTCTGGCCGGTTCCCAAAGTGGAATCGGGGCTGGTGCGCATCGATCGATACGCCGAGCCGCCGTGGCCGACCGACACTGCACACCGGAAGTCGGTATTCGCCGTCATCGACGCCGCATTCGCCCAGCGCCGCAAGACTTTACGAGCAGCCCTCGCGGGGTGGGCCGGTTCACCCGTCGCCGCGGAGCGCAGACTTCGCGAGGCCGGAATCGATCCCACGGCCCGCGGGGAAACGATCGACGCGGCAGCGTTCGTTCGTCTGGCGGCTACCGAGGCCTGACGTCTCGTTCTTACAGGTGAATGTCCGACAGTCGCGTCAGTTCGGTCCACTTCGACGCCTCGGCGCGTGCCGCTGCAACAGGTGCGTACCGGTCGGCCTCGGTGAGAATTCCCAGCTCCAAGCCGGTCGCCGACGCGATGTCTGCTACCGGAACCTGATACGTGCGGTACGGGCCGAGCGGTGGGGGATCGGTCTCGACCCGAAGCGGTTTGTCGAGAATCGGGTCGAGTGACGGCGACTGATCGAGCACGTATCCGGTACACGCCGGTGCCGAATCCTGGGACCACGCGGCAATCTTGAAGAAGCGACGCGGTATGGCAATGCCTCGGTAGATCGGATCGTCGTCGGCGAAGATGCAGCCACTGAACACCGAGAGTCGTTGCCCGTACTGCTCGGCATGGCCCAGTACGTAATCTTCGAGCCCCAGCCACAGAGTTTTCGATTGGTTCAGAGTGGCCGTCTGCGGAGCGCACACCGTGTAGTGGAAGGTATCCGCATTGGCGCGCGTCGCGACCGACAGCTCGCCCCACACCGGATCTCGTCGGCGAACGAGATGCCCACGGTCGAGGTCGTTGTTCGAGTACAACTCGTTCCCCGCCTGCTGCGACGCCGGGAGCCGCTCGTCCAGACGCCAATCATCGCCTCGCTCCACGTCTTTCAGGCTCGAGCCGTCGATGTTCACGCCGGTGACCGCGGCGAGGCGTCGGGCAGGATCCATGGACACCGAGAAATGCGTGTACGGAAGAACCACCAGGCCTGCTCGATCCGGCAGCGGAACGTCGATGTCGGCCAGGAAGGTCGGGTCGAAACCGAGTGGGGTCGTCATGGACCCATTGACTCACGCGTCGGTTACCGGAGGGTGAACCGCGGCGAGGTATCGCCGTTCGAGGGCCGCGTGACGCGCGGCGACCACGCGGCATTCCTCTTTCAGTTCCGGCGGGTCGAGCACGGTGAAGTCGGTGTCGAAGGCCGCCAGCCAGCGGGCGATCGACGGCAGTGAGTCTCCCGAGAGCACCACCGCACACGAGGTGTCGTCGATGGATTCGATTGTGCCCCAGTGCTCGTCGATCATCGGGGCGATCGTCTCGATCGGCGCATGCAAGCGAATGCGCGCCTGAACCTGGGTGAACGCGCGGTCGATTCCCTTCGAGACGAACGCCGCCGCCCCGCCTGCAGGCAACTCTCGCGGGGTGAACCGCGGGCCGGTGGGAATCTTCGGAGTGAGCCGATCCACCCGATACGATCGCCAATCCTGGCGCAGCACATCCCAACCCAGCAGATACCACCGCGCTCCCGCCCGAACCAAGCTGTAGGGCTCCACCTCGCGCCGAGACTCCGAACCGTCGTGCTTGCGGTAGTCGAATCTCAGTCGCTCGTGCCCATGGCACACCGCAGCCACCGTCGACAACACCGCCGCATCCACCGCAGACCGCGGCGTGTGCTCCACCACGTCGATCCGGAGGGCGTCGAGCCGATGCCGGATGCGCGACGGCATCACCTGCCGGAGCTTCGTCAACGCACGCAACGACGCCTCGCCGATCCCCGCCACCGACCCACCGGCCGCCGACTGCAGGCCGAACGCCACCGCCAACGCCTCGTCGTCGTCGAGCAATAGCGGGGGCATCTCGGCACCCGGCCCCAACTGATAGCCGCCGCCGACACCCGGCGTCGCATTGACCGGGTAGCCGATGTCGCGCAACTTGTCGACATCGCGCCGCAGCGTGCGAGGCGTCACGTCGAGCCGTTCCGCCAGCTCTGCACCCGCCCAATCGCGCCGGGTCTGCAGAAGCGACAACAGCCGCAACAGCCGGGCCGAGGTTTCCTTCATGTCCACACAATGCCACCGAATGCGGACAACTTCGGTCCTCTTTACCGACCCGACCCCGCCACCGAAGTCCACTCAACGTGACATTGACCCCCGAAAAGTCCACTCAACGTGACATTGAGTACCCCCAGGTGAGCGGTCCGATGGTGAACCCGGCCCCTGTTTCTCCACTACTGTGGTTAAACGTGCTGTCTGTCGTTCCCACGCCCGTTGTCGTTCGGGCCCCGTCGAAGGTGAATCTGCATCTTTCGGTCGGTGACCTGCGTCCCGACGGCTTTCACGAGTTGACGACGGTGTTCCAGGCGCTGTCTCTCTCCGATGAGTTGTCGGTCGTTCCGGCGAAGGCGTTGTCGGTTCGGGTGCGCGGCGACGACGCGAAGGTCGTTCCGACGGATGCGCGGAACCTGGTCTGGAAGGCCGCCGAGTTGTTGGGCCGTCGGGTCGGGCGCGAGCCGTCGGTGGAGATCACCATCGACAAGGGCATTCCGGTCGCCGGCGGCATGGCGGGCGGTAGTGCCGATGCTGCCGCGACGTTGGTTGCGCTCAACGCGATGTGGCATCTGGAGCTCTCGCGTGACGAGCTCGACGAGGTGGCGGCCGAGCTCGGTAGCGATGTGCCGTTCTCGTTGCACGGCGGGACTGCCGTCGGCACCGGCCGCGGTGAGAAGTTGCTTCCGGTGCTCTCGCGTAACAACTTTCATTGGGTTCTGGCGTTGGCGAAGGGTGGTCTGCAGACCCCTGCCGTGTACGGCGAGCTCGATCAGTTGCGGGCCAAGGGCGATCCGCCCAGGCTCGGCGGCACCGAGGATCTGATGCATGCCCTTGCGTCGGGTGATGCGCGGGCCCTCGCCCCGCTGTTGGGCAACGATCTGCAAGCCGCTGCGGTCTCGCTGATGCCGCAGTTGCGTCGCACACTGAGAGCGGGTGTCACCGCGGGTGCGTTGGCCGGCATCGTGTCCGGCTCGGGCCCCACCTGCGCGTTCCTGTGCGCCGACGCCGATGCGGCGGTGTCGGTGAGCGCTGAATTGTCCGGTGCAGGCGTGTGCCGCACCGTCCGTGTTGCGAGTGGACCGGTTCCCGGTGCTCGTGTGGTCACTAGTGAATCGAATGGTTTTTCCTGATGGTCAATCTCGTCAATCTCGAAAACGTCAGTAAGTCCTTCGGCGTCAAGCCTCTGCTCGACGGCGTCTCCCTCGGTGTGCAGGAGGGCGAACGCATCGGCATGGTCGGCCTCAACGGCGGTGGCAAGACCACCACCCTCGAGGTTCTCGCCGGCATCGAACCCCCCGATTCGGGACGCGTCAGCCGCGTCAACGGACTACGGATGGCCGTCGTCACTCAGCGTGGTGTGTTGCCGCCCGGGTCGACGGTCGGTCAGGTGGTACTCGATCCGCTCGGGATGGCCGAGCACGAGTGGGCCGGCGATTCGCGGGTACGAAACATCCTGACCGGCATCGGTATTGCCGATCTGGGTCCGGCCGGTAGCTCCGGACTGGACGCGCCGATCGACAACCTCTCCGGTGGCGAGCGCCGACGAGTCGCGTTGGCAGCAGCCCTCGTTCAGGATCTGGATCTCTTGGTGCTCGACGAGCCCACCAACCACCTCGACGTCGAGGGCGTGCAGTGGCTGGCCGCGCACCTGGTGAGCCGTCGGAGCGCGCTACTGGTCGTCACGCACGATCGGTGGTTCCTCGACACCGTCGCCAATCAGACGTGGGAGGTCGTCGGGGGTGGCATCGAAACCTACGAGGGTGGCTACAACGATTGGGTCTTCGCGCGTGCAGAGCGCTCCCGTCAGGCCGACGCATCCGAGGAGCGGCGTCGCAACCTCGCCCGCAAGGAACTCGCATGGCTGCGCCGCGGTGCTCCCGCGCGAACGTCCAAGCCCAAATACCGCATCGAGGCCGCCGAGGCATTGATTGCCGACGTACCGCCGCCTCGTGACTCCGTCGCGCTGTCCTCCTTTGCACAGCGCCGTCTGGGCAAGGTCGTCATCGAACTCGAGGACGCGCGCCTGGAAACTCCCGACGGCCGTGAGCTGGTCAAGGACTTCACGTGGCGTCTGGCTCCCGGCGAGCGCGTCGGTCTCGTCGGCGTCAACGGCTCGGGTAAGACGACGATGCTGCGTACGCTCGCCGGTGAACTGCAGCCCGCTGCGGGCAAGCGCATCCAGGGCCAGACCGTCAAGATCGGGTGGCTGAAGCAGGAATTGGACGACCTACCCAAGAAGCTGCGTGTCCTCGACGCGGTCAAGGAGGTGGCCGAGCGGATCACGTTGGGCGACAAGGAGATTTCCGCCGGGCAGCTCGCGGAAAGGCTGGGCTTCACTCCAGCTCGCCAGCGCACGCCCGTCGGAGACCTGTCCGGTGGCGAACGACGCCGCCTGCAGTTGACGCGAGTCCTGATGGCCGAGCCGAACGTGCTGTTGCTCGACGAGCCGACCAACGACCTGGACATCGACACCCTGCAGCAGCTCGAGGACATCCTGGACGGCTGGGCGGGCACGCTCGTCGTCATCAGTCACGACCGGTACCTGATCGAGCGCATCTGTGACTCGACGTGGGCACTGTTCGGTGACGGCAAGCTCACCAACCTGCCCGGCGGCATCGAGGATTACCTGCGCAGGCGGGCCGTCCTCGCCGCCGACGCGACGCCGGACTCGTTGACCACCGGCGGGGTGCCGCGGAAGGCAACCCGTGACGCGGCTTCGGAGCGCGCTGCCCGTAAGGAACTCAGCAAGCTCGAGAAGCTCGTCATTCGCCTGTCCAAGCGGGAGACCGAACTGCACGCCGAACTCGCCGAGGCTGCCACTGCGCCGGACAAGCTCGTGGCCCTCGACACCGAACTCAAGCAGGTTCTCGCCGACAAGGACGTCGCCGAGGAACGCTGGATGGAATTGGCCGCCGAGTTGGAGTAGAGGGCTTCGCCCATGTGAGTGGTTGAGTAGAGCCTGCGCCATGTGAGTGGTAACTCGTAACCTGCTACGAAGTTTCATGCACATGCGCGCAGCGCATACTGTGGTCATGGCATCGGTCGTCGCAGAAGTGATGGGTTCGGATTTCGCTCGTCTGCATCCCAAGGTCCAATGGCGTTTCGGTTTGCAGTCCTCGGATCATCGGGCTCAGTTCGGGGTCGGTGTGATGGAGGAGATGACTCATTCTCGTCTCGTTCCTCCGCCGCTGCTGTGGGCCGGTCGTAAGCGAGGCCTGTTTCCTGCTGGCGTGGGCAAGGATGTGCCCTTCACCATCGCCAACTATGCATACGTCGACGAATTGGGCCGTGAGACAATGTCTTTCGTGCGTCGCTTCGCGTTCGCTGCGCGTCCGCAGGGGATGAATTCGGTGATGGTGTCGTCGGCAGAATCCGACGCATATGCGCTCGACTACCTGGGGTTCTCGTCGGACATGGTGGTGCACACCACGTGTGCGGTCGACTCCGACGGCGGGTTGGTGCTCGAGAGCGAGGTGCCGCGGTTTCTGCTCGGTCCCATTGCGCCGAAGTTGCCGAAGGTGGCCTCTGCGGTCACGATCGGCCGGGAATGGTGGGACGCGGCAGAGGAACGGCACCGCATCGAGATCGAAGTCAAGAGCCCGATGCTCGGCCAGTTGTTCCTGTATCGCGGGTGGTTCACCGCCGAGGAGCGCGAGTGCCGTCCCGCCGACATACCGTCCGACGCGCGGCCGCGCTCGATCGAATCACGCGAATAGCGCTACTGTTACGCGTCGATCGAAGCAGGTGAAAGGGAGTCCGCAGTGGCCGTAGTCGAAGCCGAGGTAGTCGGTGGTGTCGGGCATATCGTCCTGAACCGGCCGGAGGCCCTGAACTCGTTGAACGAGGCCATGATCCACGGCATTCGTGCGGCACTCGATGCGTGGCGGGACGACTACACCGTCGGTTCGGTTCTGGTGACGAGCAGTTCACCGCGCGCGTTCTGCGCCGGCGGAGACATCAAGGCCATCAGGCAGGCCGTGATCGACGGCGACCGAGAAGCCGGGCCGCGCTACTTCTCTGCCGAGTACGACCTCGACGAGATCATTGCGACGTACCCCAAGCCGTATGTGGCGGTCATCGAGGCCGCGGCGTTCGGGGGAGGGCTGGGAATCTCGGTGCACGGCAGCGTGCGGATCGTGACAGAGAACGCTCTTCTGGCGATGCCGGAGACGGCGATCGGATTTGTTCCCGATGTGGGCTCGAGCTACTTTCTGTCCCGGTTGCCCGATCACATCGGACGCTACTTGGCACTGACAGGCACCCGGATCACCGGATCCGACGCAGTGACACTGGGATTGGCGACACACTTCTGTCCCAGCGAATCCGTTCAGGCGCTGAAGGACGACATTCTCGGTGGCACCGATCTCGGTGCAGCGCTCGATCGACACACGACCCCGCCGCCGACGACGGAATTGTCGTTCGACGCGAAAGCGGTGGCCACGGTGTTCGAGAAGACGTCGCTCGTCGACATCATCGATGCTTTGGAGTGCGATACCGCGTGGTCTCGCTCGACCAAGACTCAGTTGGCAACGCTGTCGCCGACGTCCTTGATGGCCACCGATGCCCTGATCGAGCGGGCTGCGGACAGTACGTTGCGGGAGTGCCTCGATCGCGAGTTGCGGCTGGCGACATGGATCATCACGGAACCGGACTTCGCCGAGGGTGTGCGCGCAGTGCTGGTCGACAAGGACCGCGCGCCGCAGTGGAAGCCTCTGGTGCTCGAGATGGTGCGACCAGAGGCCTTCCAGCAGCTGCTGTGACCGTCAGTGGGTCAGCGGTAACCCTTGGCGGGGTTCTGCAGGTCCAGCACGATGGTCTGGCCGTTGGAACGCACGTGGATCTCCGGGTTCTGCAGACCACCGGAGACGAGGTATTCGCCGAGGAGCTGAAGCAGCTCGTCGGGGCCGACGGAGGTGTCGGGAGTGCGGATGTCGCCGGTGCGGCTGCCGAGTTCGTTCTGGGTCAGCCGACCCGCGATACGAACCGAGGCGACGCCCATGGCGGTACGACGGTCGGGTGCCTGGCCGCGGCCGAGAGACGGCGACGTGCTGCCGCTGGAGGCGTGAGCGGTGGAACGGCCGTTGGTGGGCAGGCCGTGTTCTGAGATCTGATCGCTGGTGGTCACTTCAACCTCGTTCGATTCCGTGGCGGGCTTCTCTGATGCTGCGGGCTGTGGAGCGGATGCCGTGTCGGTGGACGTGACCACTGCCGCCGGGAAATCGGTGGTGGTTTCGGCCGCCTTCTCGGCGGGTGCAGCTACCGAGCTGTCGGTGCGGGCACCGTTGGACGGAGTGGAATCGGACTTCGGCGGCGTCGCCAAACGATGCGCGGGAGCGCCACCGACCTTGATCCCGGCCAATGGGTAGTTCGTTCCCTTAGTCATGTCGTTTTCCACTTCATCGTGATTCTCGGGTGGTTCCGCGCCGAGACGCCATGATCGGAGAACTCACATGACGCCCAACTCGGCGTCGAGCACGCCAAAACGTACTCGAAGTTTGTTCGGACAGCCTGAGAGTAGCATCACGATTGTTTAGATCGCCATTTTTTGGTCCAAAGGCTTGTTCTGGATCCTGAACCACACCACGAAACCCCAGGTCACAAACCCGGCGTATACCAAGTAGAGGACAGCGGACGGGTAAAAACCGGCGATCACCAGCAGCGGGACGCCCACGATGTCCACCGCGATCCAGATGAGCCAGAATTCGGTGAGCCCGCGGGCCATGCCGAACGTCGCCAGCATCGAGCCGGTGAAGATCCACGCATCGGCCCACTTGCCGAACGAACCGAGGTACCCGAACAGCTGCGCGAACACGATCGTTCCGACGACTGCGACAGTGATCATCACCAGTCGCTCACGGGCAGTGCCCCAGCGCGGAACGACGGCGGCCCCCGAGTTCTTCGAGCCGCGCATCCACCGGGCCAGCCCGTAGGCGCTGACGGCAATGAACATCAGCTGCCGTCCGGCTTGTCCGTAGAGATCCAACGCCTGCGGAGTGTGAAAAACCCCGCCCATGAAGACGGTGAACAGCAGCGCATTTCCGATGATTCCCACCGGCCACGCCCACACGACTCGACGCATCCCGCCGACCGCGGAGAGCAGTCCGAAGCCGTTCCCGATCACCTCGCGCCACAGCACCGGGTGGCCCAGCACGCTGAATTCGGCGTCGAGCAGATCTGTCAGCACCGCGACAGGTTACTGATCGCCTGCGGCGACGAGGGGCTCGAGGGTCAGCTCGGGCATCTCCTTCTGGATGTACTGCAGTCGCCATTTGTCGCTGACGAGAGCCAGTAGGGCACCGTCGGTCCGGGTGAAGATCTCGACGCCGCGCTGGCGGCCCAATTCGACGGCCGACGCCGCGTCGGTGCGCCGAGCAAGTGAGTAACCCAACGGTTCCATCCGAGCGTCGACGCCGAATTCGGTCTTCATTCGTGCGGTGACCACCTCGAACTGCATCGGGCCGACGGCCGCGAGAACCGGGGAGGCGTCGCCGCGAATGTCGTTGCGCAGCACCTGAACCACGCCCTCGGAGTCGAGTTGTTCGACGGCTCGGCGGAACTTCTTGTACTTGTCGGCGCTGTCGACGCGCAGTGCCGAGAAGTGCTCGGGTGCGAACGACGGGATCGGTGGGAACTCGACCTTCTTGTCGGTGTAGAGCGTGTGGCCTGGCGCGAGCGCGGTGGCGTTGACCAGACCGACGATGTCGCCGGGGTAGGCGTTCTCGACCGTTGTCCGGTCACGGCCGAAGACGGTGAGCGCGTACTTGGTGGTGAACGGCTTCTTGGTCTGTGCGTGCGTGACGACCATGCCCCGCTCGAACACACCCGAGACCACGCGCATGAAGGCCAGGCGGTCTCGGTGTGCGGTGTCCATGCCGGCCTGTACCTTGAACACGACGGCGCTGAAGGGATCGGTCACCGCGCGCACCCCGTCGGAGACGTCGGCCCGGGGGCCGGGTGCGGGGGCCAGCGCCACCAGGGTGTCGAGGATCTGGCGCACGCCGAAGTTCAGCATCGCCGAGCCGAAGATCACCGGCGACGTCTGTCCGGCGAGGAACATCTCCTGGTCGTGTTGCTGGCCGCTCGAGATCAGCAGATCGCTCTCCTCGACGGCGGTGTCCCAGTCGACGCCCTCGCGCTGCGCGGCGGCCTCGGCCGTCATGAACTCCTCGGGCGCGATCGTGGCACCGCCCGCAGTTCGGGTGAAGCGGATGTAACTGCCGTCCTGCACATCGAGCAGGCCACGGAAGTCACCCGCGATGCCGACGGGCCAATACAGAGGCGTCGGCGTCAGGCCGATGCGTGACTCGATCTCGTCGAGCAGTTCGAGCGGGGACTGACCCGGGCGGTCCCACTTGTTGATGACGGTGATGACCGGGATGCCGAACTGGCGGCACACCTGGAACAGCTTGAGGGTCTGCGGCTCGAGGCCCTTCGCGGCGTCGATGAGCATGACGGCCGCGTCGACCGCCGTCAGGACGCGGTAGGTGTCCTCGGAGAAATCGGCGTGGCCGGGGGTGTCGACGAGGTTGATCACGTTGGTGACCTCGGCGTCGGGGGAGGTCTGGTAATTGAACTGCAGCGCAGTCGAACTCACCGAAATGCCGCGCGCCTTCTCCATCTCCATCCAGTCCGAGACGGTGGAGCGACGGCCGGCCTTGCCGTGAATGGCACCGGCCTCGGAGATGACGCGCGCGTGCAGGGCGAGGGCCTCGGTGAGCGTCGACTTACCGGCATCGGGGTGCGAGATCACCGCGAATGTTCGACGCCTCGCCACCTCGAAATCGAGTTCCCTGGCCGAGTGTCGAGCGGGGCCGGAGTTCGGTCCTGACTCGTCGAGTGCTGCATCGACGTCGGGGGAACTGGGCGGGGTACTCACGAAGGCCTCTATCTCGTAGTCACGGCAACGGCAAAGGTCAAGGATACGCGGCCGGTAACGGTCACCGGTCATCGCGGGATTGCTTAGGGTGAGGGACGCGGAAGGACCGTCGAACGAGGAGATGACGCGTTGAGCAAGTTCACCGACGAGATGTTCGAGACCGCAAGCAGCAGCAAACGTGGTTTGGTCACCGGGGAGCCCGAGGCGGCGTTGCGCCAGTCGTGGGGTGAGATCCACGAGCAGGCTCGCCGGATGGCGGGCGCGTTGGCCGACGCGGGGGTCGAACACGGCGACGCGATCGGTATTCTCGCCGGCCAGCCCGTCGACATCGCGCCTGCCTGCCAGGCCACGTGGATGCGCGGAGCGTCGGTGACGATGTTGCATCAGCCCACCCCGCGGACCGATCTGGCCGTCTGGGGTGAGGACACCGAAACCGTCGTCCGGATGATCGACGCGAAGGCGGTGATTCTGGGAGCTCCGTTCGACATCGCCGCACCGGTGCTCGTCGAGCGCGGCATCACCGTGCTGAAGATCGACGACATGAAGTCCGGTCGCGACATCGATCCGGTGCCGACGGCCGAGACCGACATCGCGCTGCAGCAGCTCACGTCCGGCTCCACCGGGTCGCCCAAGGCCGTGCGCATCACGCACGAGAACTTCTACGTCAATGCGTACGCGATGATCGATCGCATCGAGTTCGACGTGAATTCCGACGTCATGGTCAGTTGGTTGCCGCTCTTCCACGACATGGGCATGGTGGGCTTCCTGTCGGTACCGATGCAGGTGGGTGCCGAGGTCGTGAGCATCACGCCGTTGGACTTCCTGCGCTCGCCGCTGTTGTGGGCCAAGCTCATCGACAAGTACCGCGGAACAGTCACTGCTGCACCCAATTTCGCGTATTCACTGTTGGCGCGTCGGCTGCGTCAGGCGGAGGACGATCTGGATCTGGATCTGTCCACGCTGCGTTACGCGTGGAACGGTGCCGAACCCGTCGACCCCGACACGATGATCGCATTGGCAGAAGCGGGTGCGCCGTACAAACTCGATCCTGCGGCCCTCGCGCCCGTGTACGGAATGGCGGAAACGACTCTCGCCGTGTCGATTCCGGACCCCGGTCAAGGGCAGGTGATCGACGTCGTCGACGCGGATCTACTCGAAACGCTCGGCCGCGCAGTCCCGTCCACCCGCGGCAACACCCGATCTCTGGCCACTCTCGGAAAGTTCGTTCCCGGGCTCGAGGGCCGCGTCGTGGACAAGGAAGGGCAGGTGCTCACCGCGCGCGGTGTCGGCATCATCGAGGTCCGCGGCAAGGCCGTCACGCCCGGATACATCACCGTCGACGGCCCCGTGCCGACACAGGACGCCGACGGCTGGCTCGATACCGGCGACGTCGGCTACATCACCGAGGACGAACTGGTGGTCGTCTGCGGCCGGGTCAAGGACGTCATCATCATGGGCGGCCGCAACATCTATCCCACCGACATCGAACGAGCCGCGGGCACCGTCGCGGGAGTTCGGCCCGGTAACGCCGTCGCGATCCGCCTCGACGCCGGCGACAAACGCGAAAGCTTCGCTGTTGCAGTCGAAACGAACGATATCGACAACCCCGACGAGGTCAAGCGCATCGAGCGTGAAGTGATCCACGCGGTGCATTCGGAGGTAGGAGTGCGCCCGCGCACGGTGGCAGTCCTGGGGCCGGGCAGCATCCCGAAGACGTCGAGCGGCAAACTGCGACGGGCCAATTCGGTGTCGCTGCTGAACTGATCAGCGCGGGTGCACCCGATTCTGGGCGGCCTCGAGACCGACCTTCAGCAGTAGCTCGGCGGCGTCGGCGGCTTCTTCGATCACGACGCCGAGGTCCTTGCGTTCGGGCGTCGAGAAGGGCTTGAGCACGAACGACGCCGGGTCCATCCGTCCCGGCGGCCGTCCGACGCCCACGCGGACCCGCAGGTAGTCCTTGGTGCCGAGGTGCTGAGAAATCGAGCGCAGACCGTTGTGCCCGCCCTCACCGCCGCCGAGCTTGAGTCGCAGTGCGCCGAAGTCGATGTCCAGTTCGTCGTGCACCACCACGATGTTCGCGGGGTCGACGGAGAAGAACCGAGCCAGTGCCGCCACCGGCTGGCCCGAGAGGTTCATGAACGTTCGCGGCTTCGCGACGACGACCGAACGGCCGTCGAGCCGGGCCTGCACGATGTCGGAATTGGACTTCTTGTGCGAGGAGAACGACGAGCCGACGCGCCCGGCGAGTGCGTCGGCGACCATGAAGCCCACGTTGTGCCGAGTCTTGTCGTACTGCGGACCGGGGTTGCCGAGCCCGACTATCAGGGCGGGGCCGTTTTCGGTGCTCACGGGCGTCATTCTTCCATCGATGGTTCGAAACGAACGGCGCGCCGTCTCCCGAAGGAGAACAGCGCGCCGCTCGAGATGCAGGGGAGAGAATCAGCTCTCGTCGGAGCTGTCTTCGTCCTCGGAAGCTGCTTCTTCCTGAGTCTCGGCCTCGCCGGTCTCGGAGATCGGCTCGGTGCCTTCGCCGTCGGCCTCGAGGTCTTCCTCGGACGGTGCCTCGACGACGTTGACCAGGAGGGTCTCGCCGTCGGAGATGAGGGTGACGTCGGACGGCAGATCCAGGTCTGCCGCGGTGATCTGCGTGCCGATCTCGGCACCCTCGACGGAGACGACGAAGTTCTCCGGGATCTCGAGCGCGTCGGCCTCGATCTCGACGGCGGTCGAGTCGGTGGTGACGAGGGTGCCCGGTGCGGCGTCGCCCTCGACGATGATGTTGACCTCGACGGTGACGCGCTCGCCCTTGTTCAGGACGAGGAGGTCGGCGTGCTCGATGCTGCGACGGATCGGGTGCACGACGATCGACTTGGTCAGTGCCAGCTGCGACTTGCCGGCGATGTCGAGGGTGAGCACAGCGTTGGTGCCGTCGTTACGCAGCACGGCAGCGAATGCGCGGGCGTCGAGTGCCAGGTGCTGGGGGTCGGTTGCGTGTCCGTACAGAACGGCGGGAACGAGGCCGTCGCGACGAGCGCGGCGTGCGGCACCCTTGCCGAATTCGGTGCGGACCTGTGCGGTGAGGTTGTTTACCTTCGATGCCATGGTGCTACATGCTCCTGATAACTGTGATCTGTGGTTCGTGCGGCGTACTTCGTCGGGCTGTCAAACTCGTCGGGGCGGACACGAACGAGCGCGGCCAACGGGGCCGAGCCGCGTCGATAACGGTGGATCCTGATGAGCCGGATCTACCCTCGCCGAGACAACCTGGAAGACAATACACGACCAGGTCACGTGCGCGGAAGTTCGACCCCTGCTACGAACTTCCGCTCACGTGCGAGCGCAGCGAGCAACTCGGCGGCCACCGACCGGGCGACGGCGATGGCGTCGTCCCGACCGCCTGCGGTTCCCATGACCACCGCACCTTCGTGCAACATTGACAATCGAGTCCCGAGTTCTTCTGAATCGGGGTATCCGGCATCGGCGGCCAGGCGTGCGAACAGCGATCGCGTCCACGCCTTCTCCGACTCGATGATGGCCAACACCGGGCTGTCGGTGCCGCCGAACTCGGCGAATGCGTTGACGAATCCGCAGCCGCGATGGTTGTCGCGCATCCACAGGTCGAGTGCGTCGTAGACCCCGAGTACACGCTGCTCACCCTGGTCGAGGGAGTCGACGTACTGCGTCACGTGCGCACACCAGAGGTCGTATCGACGCTTCAGGTAGCGCTGCACCAGGCCGTCCTTGGAGCCGAAGCGGTCGTACAGGGTCTTCTTGGTCGTGCCGGCTTCCTCGGCGATCAGGTCGACGCCGACGGCGCGGATTCCGCGGTCGTAGAAGAGCTCGCTCGCGACGGTGAGAATTCGTTCCGCTGCCGGGGTCAGTGGCTTGTCGTGCATGACGACCTTTCGAAAGCGCTGGTCGGAGTTGGGTGCACTGTGAGTATACAGACCTGTGTGTTTACATCGCTCTCATGACCTCACGCATCGATGTTCTCGCCGGTACAGCTCTGGTGATTCTGTGGAGTTCGGGCTTCATCGGAGCAGAATTCGGCACCGCCGAAGCTCCGGCCCACACGCTGCTGGCCTGGAGGTACCTGGTGGCAGTCGTGCTCCTCGTCGCGTGGTGCAGATGGCGACGACTCACCCCGACGTGGCACGCGCTGCGTATCCACGCAGTCCTCGGCCTCTTCTGTCAGTTCCTCTACCTCGGTGCCACCATCACCGGCATCGGCATGGGCGTCCCTCCGGGCGTCGCCGCCCTGATCGCTGCTTTGCAGCCGTTGGTGGTCGCGCTGGCCTCGAGCAGGATCTTCGGCGAACGCGTCGGATCGAGAGGAATCCTCGGCCTCGTCGTCGGCATCGCCGGAGTGACGCTCGTCGTCGTCGGAGACCTGTCCGGTGCCGATCTCGCCTGGCCCGTCTACCTGCTTCCTGCCGCGGGCATGCTGGCGCTGTCGGCCGGGACGATCGGGCAACGGCTACTGGATCCGAAAGAACCCATCGCGCTGGCCATGGCCATCCAGTGTGGCATCAGTGCAGTCGGTTTCATGACGTGGAGTGCACTTGCCGGTGACGCGGTACCGCCGATGACGACGGGTTTCTGGGCTGCGGTGGCGTGGACGGTGGTGCTGTCGACCTTCGGCGCATACGGCGCGTACCTGTTCGTCGTGCGACGCAGTGGACCGACTCGTGCCAGCGTGCTGCTCTACCTGACACCGCCGACGACGATGCTCTGGGCTTTCGTGATGTTCGGCGACGCGGTCACGTGGTTCGGTATCGCGGGCCTCGCAGTCTCGGGGATCGGTGTCGCCGCCTACCTCAGCGCACATCCGGACCGTAGAGCCCGCTCACGCGCCGGCGAGCGCAGCGAGCATCGTGTCCAACTCGGTGAAGGTGACGAAGTAGTGCGGGGATGCACGGACAACGGCGTCGAGTCCCCGGCCTGTCATGTCCAGTCGAGTGGAACCGCGATGGCTCACCGTGACCGTCACGTTTCGGTCGGCAAGTCGGTCGCGGACGGCCACCGGCTCCTCACCGTCCACGGTGAACGAGACGATGCCGCTCTTGCGGTCACCGAGATCGTGGACGGTGACCCCGGGAATGCGTCGCATTCCGGCACGTAGGTACTCGGCGCGCTCGGAGATGGCGTCCGCGACGTCGTCGATGCCCAGTTCGAGTAGATAGTCGACGGCCGCGCCGAGGGCGAGGCGGGCTGCGACGTCGCATTCCCAGAACTCGAAACGTGTTGCGTCATCGGCCATCCGGTAGGTGGACGAGTCCTCCCACTGCGCGCTGTGCAGATCGAGAGCCGGTGGATGCAAGCTCGCGGCCAATTCCGGACGCAGGTACAGGAACCCGGTACCTCGGGGCCCGCGTAGCCACTTGCGACCGGTGGCCGACAGCGCATCGACGCCGAGTTCGTCCACGTCAACCCGCAGCTGGCCGATGGACTGACACGCGTCGAGCAGAACGAGGGCACCGTGTCGATGGGCGAGATCGGCCACCGCGCGGGCCGGGTTGATCAAGCCTCCGTTGGTGGGCGCGTGCACGACCGACACCACCCGGACTCGGTCGTCGAGCATCTGTTCGAGGGCGTCGATGTCGATGCACCCCGACGCGTCGCTCGGAATCACCTCGACCGTGGCCCCGGAGACCTCGGCGCGGTGCAGCGCGGAAATGGCGTTGCTGGCGTATTCGGCCTCGCACAGCAGGATTCGATCCCCGGCCGACAACGGCACCGAGTAGAAGAAGTCGGTCCACGCGCGAGTGGCGGAATCGCTCAGAGCGATGGTCGACGCCGGTGCCCCGATCAGGGTTCCGATCGATGCCTTGACGGCCGCGAGATCGTCGAGGCGTTCGCTCGCGGCCCGGTACCCGCCGATCTCCGCCTCGCGGCGCAGATGGGCGATCGCGGTGTCGACGACGACGGTGGGCGGCAGCGAGGAGCCGGCGCTGTCGAGAAATACCCGGCCCGACGCACCAGGGGTGTCGCGGCGAATGCGGTCGTGATCGAGCATCGATAGTCCTTCCGGTAGCGAACTCTCGGGCATCAGGGTTCCACAATCGGTAGCCTCGATACGACGCGGGATCTCGGCGTTTTCGATCCTGGCAGCTGGGTACATTGCGTAGTCGGATCGCGGTGAGTGGGAAAGAAGGAAATGTGTCCTCCAACGAGAAGTCCCTCGAGCTGAGCACGCGCCCAGCCATCGAGGCATATGTGTCGAAGGTGTGTTTCAAGCTGGGGCCACCGTCGCTCATCGGTGCCGAACTCGAATGGCTCACGGCCCTCGACGACGGTTCGCGGCCCTCCCTGTCAGCTCTGGCCGCTGCGCTCGGTGATCACTCCCCGCGCAGTATCGCTCCCGAGTCACCCGCCCTGACGTTGCCGGGCGGAAGTATCGTCACCGTCGAACCGGGCGGCCAAGTCGAATTGTCCAGTTCGCCTTCTATTTCCGTTTCCCAGCTCGAACCGCTGCTCGACGCCGATGCCCGACTGTTGCACGACATGCTCGGTCGCGACGGCATCTCCATCAGCGCAGTTCCCGCCGACGCCGTGCGAGATCCCGAACGACTACTGGTCTTACCGCGCTACTGCGCGATGGAAAACCGTTTCACCACCATCGGGCCTTTCGGCAAGCTGATGATGTGCAACACCGCCGCCACCCAGGTCAGTGTCGACGCCGGACGTGATCGGGCGGAGGTCACTTCGCGATGGCAGATGCTGCACGCCATCGGCCCGGCCTTCGTCGCCGCGTTCGCGCGCTCTCCCGAACTCGCCGGGGCACCGACGGGTGCGTGGGCATCGCAGCGAATGCGGACCTGGCTCGAACTCGATTCCAGCCGGACCACAGTACCGAACACGGGCGATCCGATCGCCGATTACGCGCGGTGGGCACTCGACGTTCCGCTCCTCTGTATTCGGGGAACCACCCAGAACTGGGAAGCGCCGTCCGGCATCACTTTTGCGCAGTGGCTCGACGATCCGAGCGTTGTCGGTCGCCCCGCAACCTACGCCGATCTCGATTACCACCTGACGACACTGTTCCCGCATGTCCGAGCCTGCGGGCACCTCGAAATCCGTTACCTCGACGCGCAACCCGACGGGCAGTGGGTGATACCGGCCGCCGCGTTCGAGGCGCTGTTGTCCACTCCCGGTCTGGTTTCCCAGGCCACCGAACTCGGCGCAGGCACAGCTGGTCGGTGGCTCGATGCGGCCCGGGCAGGTCTGGCCGATGGCGAGCTGCGCAGGGCCGCAAGCGAACTGCTCGATCTCGCATCATCCGCGGGAGGAGAGTTCTCCCAGCAGTTGCGTGCGGCATCTCGGAGATGTCGCGCCGGTATTTCGCCCCACGAATTCGATGCGGTGTCGCCGACATCGCAGAGCCGAAAGGAATCGGTGTGAGCGCCGAAGAACTCAGGACCAGGATCGAGACCGTGCTGACTCGGAGCCGGTCCCGCAGTGCCGCGCTCACCGAGTGCGTGGACGAAACCGAACTGATGGCTCAGCATTCGCCGTTGATGAGCCCGCTGATCTGGGACCTGGCACACATCGGCAGTCAGGAAGAACTCTGGCTCGTGCGCGACGTCGGTGGCCGCGATCCTGTGCGGCCGGACATCGACGAGTTGTACGACGCGTTCAAGCACTCGCGTTCGTCGCGAACGTCCCTGCCGCTCCTGACGCCCGAGGAAGCGCGCGCCTACGTGCATACCGTGCGGGACAAGGCCTGGGACGTGTTGGAGCACAGCACGTTCGAGGGTCGGCCGGTCGAGAAGCACGGGTTCGCGTTCGGAATGATCGCCCAGCACGAGCAGCAGCACGACGAAACCATGCTCGCAACCCACCAGTTACGTTCCGGCCCAGCCGTTCTCACTTCTCCCGCACCGCCGACGTCCACGATGCCGGTGGTGGGGGAAGCCATCATTGCCGGTGGGCCGTTCTCGATGGGGACGTCGCTCGACCCGTGGGCGTTGGACAACGAGCGGCCTGCACACGCCGTGCACGTGCCGACCTTCGCCATCGACCAGGCCCCGATCACCAACGCGCAGTACATGAACTTCATCGCCGACGGTGGCTACGAGCGCCCCGAGTTGTGGACGGAGAAGGGGTGGGCGCACCGCGTCGACGCGCAGCTCACCGCCCCGCAGTTCTGGGAGTCCGATTCCGACGGCACCTGGTGGCGTCGGAGCTTCGGGGTGCGCAGGCCGGTGCGTCCGCAGCAACCCGTCGTACACGTGTGCTGGTTCGAGGCCGACGCCTACGCGCGCTGGGCAGGCAAGCGGCTACCGACGGAAGCGGAATGGGAGAAGGCCGCGCGGTACGACGCGGCGTCGAACACCTCCCGCGCCTATCCCTGGGGAGACGCCGAACCCACTGCAGCACATGCCAATCTGAATCAGCGACATCTCGAACCGGCCGATGTGGGGGCGTATCCGCAGGGTGTGTCCTCGGCCGGGGTCCATCAGCTCATCGGTGACGTGTGGGAGTGGACGTCCTCGGGTTTCGAGGCGTACCCGGGATTCGAGGCATTCCCGTATGCCGAGTACTCGGAGGTGTTTCTGCGCGGCGATTACAAGGTGTTGCGTGGCGGCTCTTTCGGCACCGACGAGGTGGCCTGCCGCGGGACGTTCCGAAATTGGGATCACCCGATTCGTCGGCAGATCTTCAGTGGGTTCCGGTTGGCCCGCGACGTCGAGTCGCACTGAGTGTGCCGTCATCTCGGGTACCTCGGAGCAACTACCTCGGTCGGGTCACTGCTGACCCGGGGCGAGAACTCCCTGCGCACACAATCGTTCGCGCCCACCGACATGCGGGGCGGCGGCACCATCAACGCCGACGGGTTCGGCGTTGCCTGGTGGGACGGCGACGACACCGTACGCAGCTATCGCAATCCGATGCCCATCTGGACCGACCCTGCGATCGACGATGCTCTGCCGCAACTGCAGTCGACGTCGGTGATCGCGGCGGTCCGATCGGCCACCGTGGGAATGCCGGTCGAACGCAGTGCCTGTGCCCCGTTCACCGACGAGCGATGGGCATTCAGCCACAACGGCGTCGTGTTCGGTTGGCCGGAATCGTTGGCGGAGCTGTGGTCGGAGATTCCGCCGACCGATGCGTTGATGCTGCCGGCCCCTACCGACGCCGCCGGATTGTGGATCGTGCTGCGAAACCTGTTGCGCACACACGATCCCGAGTCGGCATTGCGCATGCTGGTTCGAGAGGTTCTGGCCAGGTCGCCCAAGGCGCGCCTGAATTTTCTGCTCTCGGACGGCACGTCCATGTATGCCACGGCGGTGCATCATTCGCTGTCGGTACTGCAGACCGAGGATTCGGTCACGATCGCCTCCGAACCCGTCGACGACGATCCCGAATGGATCTCTATCGACGACCGCAGCATCGTCGTCGCGACAGCGACCGGTGTCACCGTTTCGACCCTGGAAGAATGAAGGAGAGTCATGAGCACGGTGGACGTACATCTGACCGACACGACGCTGCTGGACGAATTGCGCAAGGACGTGCGGGAGGGCTTGACGGCCGACCCGAAGTGGCTCTCGCCCAAGTACTTCTACGATGCCGTCGGCAGTGAGCTGTTCGAGCAGATCACCGTGCTGCCGGAGTACTACCCGACCCGCACCGAGCGCGCGCTGATCGAGGAGCATGCACTCGACATCGCCCGGGCCACCGAATCGTCGATGTTGATCGAGCTGGGCTCGGGTTCGTCGGAGAAGACCAAGCTGCTGTTGTCTGCCGGCATCGAACACGGTTCGCTGAGAACGTATGTGCCTCAGGATGTGTCCAGTACCGCCTTGGAGGGTGCCATCGAGCAGATTTCGCGGGAGTTCCCGACGCTGGAACTGCACGGCATCGTCAGCGATTTCACCGATACCCTGCACAATCTTCCCTCCGGAACAGGCCGCACCATCGCCTTCCTCGGCGGCACTCTGGGGAACCTCATCCCGCAGGAACGCGAGGAATTCCTGGCGGCCGTAGCGGATGCACTCGACCCCGGCGAGTTTCTGCTGCTCGGGGTGGGCTTGGTGATCGATCCGGACGTGCTCGTTCCCGCCTACGACGACGCGGCCGGGGTGACAGCGGAGTTCAACCGAAACGTGTTGTCGGTCCTGAACTCTCGGCTCGGCGCGGACTTCGACCCCGCCGCCTTCGAGCACGTAGCGCTGTGGAACGCCGAGCACGAATGGATCGAGATGCGATTGCGGGCCACGGCTGCGCAGGAGGTGTATTTGCAGGATCTCGACCTGCACGTGCACTTCGAGTCCGGAGAAGATCTACGTACCGAGATCTCCGCGAAGTTCCGGCCGGACGGCATTGCCGGTGAATTGAAGATGGCGGGCTTCGACGTCCTCCATCTGTGGTCCGACGCAGATTCGCGCTTCGCTCTGATCCTGGCCGGAAGGGTCTGAACGGACCGCTGGCATTGCGGGCACCACTGCACACTATGTTCGCCGATCGACGGGATTCCGTCGATCGGCGTCGGTAGTGCGCAACCCTGCCCGTCGATGACGCGTATTCACGGGAGTCGACGTCCCGTTGCTGCAACCGACTTCCGGCGACGACGCACCACCGTGATGATTTCGTCCACGACGCGATCGAGTTCGGCAAGCGCTGTGGCCGCCGAGTATCGCAGCACCAACCATCCGTCGAGCACCAACTCGTTCTGGCGTCGACGATCACTGTTGAACGTCGCGGGATCCGTGTGGAACTCTCGTCCGTCGATCTCGACGATGACTCGTGCGGAAAAGTCGACCAGGTCGCCGTAGAACCTACCTACGCGCGCATTGATCTCCATTGTGAAGTGGCGAGCTTTCAATGCCCGCGCCACCACCCGCTCCGGCTCGGACAGGGTTCTCGGGCAACAGGTTCGGAGCTGCTTGCGCACTGCAGCCATCCCGTCCATGCCCTTTGCCGTGTCACACAGTTCAGCGACCCGACGCCACGGCACGTGATTGTCTATGGCGTTGTCGAAGAACTTCTCGAGATCGGGCGTCGACAAGCAGGTCGCGACATCGACGAACGTTTGCTCCAGGGACACCACTCGCATGCCGCGTCGCGTGGTGGTGTCGCCGAGAACTCGGCGATGAACTCGGATCCAGGGCACCGACCTCGACTGGCCGGTCGGGCCGACAGCGACGTCGACCAGACGCGGTTCGTATTGGATCAGTCCCCATAACCAAGCCGCACTTTCGAGACTCAGTGCGGCGTCCGGTCTCCACAGGGTGGCCCCGAGGCACAGTCCGAAATAGTCTGGCTTCTCCGTCGCGTAGACCTTCGGCAGCAGTCGCACCAGCTCACCCGACCGCGACCGCCTCGAAATCGTGCTTGTGCTGATTCCTTGTGCGAGCAATTGCTGCACTGTGTAGACCCCCATTGCTACACCGTTGCGGCTGACGGGCCCGCGCAACAGTGGCAATCTCGCAATTGTGGATAACTCGACGACGTTATCCACAGGACTGCCCGGCGGAGCGGGCACGGTTGCACGCTACGGTCGCCGATCGACGGATTTCCGTCGATCGGCGTCGGTAGTGCGCAACCATGCCCCTGGTAGCCAACCCGAGGCCTCGAGGTCAGGTGTCCGCCAACGCAAGTACCGGCGAGATCTTGTTCGCCCGCCGCGCCGGTGCCAACGATGCTCCGAGCGCCAGAAGCCCGCCGCACAGTACCGTGCCTGCGATGACGGCCCAGGGGAGTGTCGGAGCAGACACGCCGCCGCCGCTCAGCGAACCCAGCAGCGATTGTGCTGCGGCCCAACCGTATCCGATTCCGAGGATCAGCCCGAAGCCCATCGACGCGACCACCATCTGGGTGCTCTCCGAGACGATCATGGAACGAATCTGCTTGCGGGTGAATCCGAGTGCGCGCAACAGACCGATTTCCCGGGTACGTTGCAGAATGCTCAGCAGCAGGTTGTTCACCATGCCGACCGCGGCGATGACGGCGGAGAAACCGATGAGGCCGGTCATGATTCCGACGGTTACCGTCAGCACTTGACCGATGGTCTCCTCGTCGTACTCGTCGACGAGCATCGATCGATAGCTGTACATCGCGACTGCGAAGGTGACCACCAAGGTCACCCCGATGAGCAGGCCCACTGCAGTGCGGGTGCTGCGATCCGGATAGCGAATTGCGTTGGCGGACGCCAATCGTGCGGCCGGCCCGCGGCCCGCCATCCTTCCGACGAGTCGGAGCACGCCGGGCAGAATGCGGTACGCACCCACCATGATGCCGGTGAACGATGCCACACCGCCGAAGAACGCGACCAGTACTCCGCCGGGGTTGACCATCCCGATCAGCACACCGAGGCCGAGCAGCACGACACCGCCCGCGATGAGCACGATCGACAACACCGTCCGTACCCGCCTCGACCGTGGGGTCTCGATCCCGGTGTCGACGGCACCGCCGGTCGCCTGAATCGGAGTGACGTCCAGAACTTTCCGTGATCCGACGTACGACGCCAGCGTCGTCGTCAGAACCACGGTGACGACGGGAAGGACCACGAGCGGTTGTACGGACGTGTACTGCACGTCCGGCAATTGGCGGGCCGAGACCGCGACGGCGCGGGCCAGGTGACTGACACCGACACCGAGCACCAGACCGACTGCGCCACCGAACAACCCGACGAGGAAGCCTTCCCGGGCGACCGATCGACGCAGATCGCGAGCCCGGGCACCCAGTAGGCGGAGCAGCGCGATGGTGCGGGTGCGGCCGGCCACGATCGTCGCGAACGTGTTGGAGGTGACGACAGCCGCGACATACAGGGCAAGGCCGATGAACACCAGGGCTACGCAGTACAACGCCACGATTCCGGTGCTGTCGCTGCCGTCGTCGAAGATGTCGACCAGAAACGCAGTGGCCTGGATCAGCACGACGCCGAAGAACGACGCGAGCGCCGTCACCAGAATGCTCGCACCGTGTTCCCGGGACGCCCGAGCAGATGTGGACACGCTCATCGGAGAACACCTTCCATTCCCAGCATGTAGTTCGAGATCTGTTCTGGCGTCGAACGTCCCAGTTCGTCGACGATGCGGCCGTCGGCGAGGAAGACGATGCGGTCGGCGTAACTGGCCGCGACTGGATCGTGGGTGACCATCACGATGGATTGCCCGTACTGATGTACCGCCGCAGCGAGGAGGCCGAGAACCTCACGCCCGGTGCGGGAATCGAGGTTGCCGGTGGGCTCGTCGGCGAAGATCAGCTGCGGCCGAGTACCCAGAGCGCGAGCGATCGCGACGCGTTGCTGCTGCCCACCCGAGAGCTGATGGGGCCGGTGCCCGACGCGGCTCTGCAACCCCAGGGTGTCGATGAGTTGCTCGATCCAGGCCGACTCCTCGGCGGTGGGCGCGCGGCCGTCCAGCTCGAACGGCAGCAGAATGTTGCCCCTGACGTCGAGCGTCGGAACGAGATTGAACGACTGGAAGATGAAGCCGACCTGCTTGCGGCGCAACGTCGTCAGAGCGTCGTCGCCCGCCGACGTGATGTCGGCTCCGGCCAGCATGAGCTGCCCGGAACTGGGGGTGTCCAACCCTGCCATGACATGCATGAGGGTGGACTTGCCGGAACCCGATGGCCCCATGATGGCGGTGAACCGGCCGCCGTGAATGTCGAGAGAGACGTTGTCGAGCGCGCTCACCGGGTTGGACGAGTCGCCGAAATGCTTGCTGACTTGGATTGCCCGTGCAACAGGGTCTGCTGTGATGGTCATGGCAACAACGCTATGAATTCGCCGGACCGAAGTAATCAGGCGCGAGTCTTCGCGTCGTACATCTGCAGGATGACTTCGGTGTCAGTCTCCAGTCAGTCCGTGCTCGAAGGCGTAGACCACCAACTGCACCCGATCACGCAGGTGGAGTTTGGCGAAGATGCGGCTGATGTGTGTCTTCACGGTGGCTTCGCTGAGGTACTCCAGCTCGGCGATCTCGGAGTTGCTCAACCCGCGTGCGGTGAGCCTGAACAGCTCCTTCTCCCGCGCCGTGAGAGTGGCGAATTCGGCCGGTGCCTTCGGTACAGCGGGAGTCGGGGTGAAGTGCGCGAGCAGGCCGGTCGTCGCCGACGCAGCAATGACCGAGTTGCCCGCGTGCACCGTGCGGATCGCCGCGAGGAGGAACTCCGGGTCGGCGTCCTTGAGGACGAATCCGCTTGCACCGGAACGGATTGCACGTGCAGCGCTCTCGTCGAGATCGAACGTCGTCAAGACCAGAATCCGGGGCGGGTGCTCGGATGCGGCCAGGATCTGCTCGGTGGCGGCGATACCGTCGAGCACCGGCATCCGTACGTCCATGAGCATCACGTCCGGCGTTGCGGACGCAGCGAGCGCAACGGCCTCGACGCCGTTCCCGGCTTCCCCGACGAACTCGAGGTCGGACTGAGAGGAGATGAGCATACGAATGCCCGCCCGGAACAGTTGCTGGTCGTCCACCAGGGCCACTCTGATGCGCTCGCTCATGACACTTTTCCCTTGCTGGCTTCGGACGCGGCAGGCAGCCACGCAGTGACGGTCCACGACGAGTCGTCACCGGACGCGATGCACGTACCGCCCGAGAGGCCGGCACGCTCCTTCATGCCGGCGACACCGTGGCCGGAGGATTCGGTGACCGAACGGCCGGGACGGACACTGTTGCGGACCGTCAGTTCGACGCCGGCAGAATCGGATTCGATGGTGACGGACACCGGCTCGTCCGGGTCGCCGTGGCGCAGCGCATTGGTCAACGATTCCTGTGCGATGCGGTACAGCGCCAGGTGCGCTCCGGCCCCCAACGACGAGCCGGTGGTGTCGATGGTGGCGTCGATCTGCAGACCGGTGGCCCGCATCGAGGCGAGCAGTCGATCCAGATCCTCCGATGTCGGGTTCGGCAGGTCGCCTTGGCTGTGCCGCAGCTGGCCGAGTAGCACCCGTACATCGGACAGCGCGGCGCGAGCGGTATCGGAGATGGTGGTCAGTGCGGTGTCCACCGCGGCGGGATCGACAGCGCGTACGTACCGCGCGCCGTCGGCCTGTGCGATCACCACGGCCAGCGAATGCGCCACGATGTCGTGCATGTCGCGGGCAATTCGGTTGCGCTCCTGCTCGATTGCCACCTCGTGCTCGGCGCGGGCCTGATGAACCTCAGCGAGCTCACGGGCGTGCGCGGATTCGATCGATGTGCGCCGCGCGTAAGCCAAGCGACCCAAGGCCCAGGACAACCCGAGTATCGCCCATAGGCCCGCGAGGAGGAAAGCGAACTGTAGGAGTCGGGGTTCCTGAAAGCCCTCTTCCGTGGGTGGGCCGAACGGATTTCCGTCCACGTAGGCCAGATACACCGCTGCGATCACTCCGCCGCCGACGGCGGACGCGAGCCCGAGGCGTCGAACCACGTTGTCGCCGTACGCGGCCGTGCAATACAGAATTGCGAAGATCGCAGTGTCCGCAGACAGCGGCAGCACTCCGGTGACCATCTGCACGACGGCCAGCACCCAGGCGAGCGCCAAGGACCATCGTGGTGATCGGCGTCGGATGGCCAGTGCAACGCCGAACCCGACCAGAACGCCCACACCTGCGGTGCCGGCAACTCCGTTCACGGTGGACGCCAGCAGCAGCAGGACGAACACGACCGCGTACGCGGCGTCGAGTACCTGCCGTGAGATCGATAGCTTGCGCAGCACTCGATCAGACTACGTGCATCAGTTGGTGCGGCGACGCGCCTTCTCGAGGGCGGCCAGCGTCGTCAGAACGGTCGTCCGCTGCTTCTCGAGATCCTTCATACGTGCGCGTGCCGGTAGGCCCTGCGCGCCGTCCAGTGCGCTGATCTGTTCGTCCACCGAGGTGAGTTGAGTCAGCAACTTCTCCACCCGCGACTGCAGTTCGATCGCGTCGATCCCGGTGACACCGGCCTGCGACTTCTTGGTGGGTGCTTTCGCCGGAGCGGACCCCGACGTCGTCGCCGAAGAAGACGCCGCTGCGTTCACTGCAGCAGCGGCTCTGGGCCGCAACGCTTTGCGGACCGCGGCCGGGTCGGGGAGCTTCTCGAGTCGAATGCGGTTGAGCACCTCACGCGCATCGCGGGCGGTCACGCGGTACTCGCGCTCCTCCTCGTCGTCGGACGCGAGCGTGCCACCGAGAGGCCGCAGGCCGTACATGCCGATGAAGTGCTTCGCCTCGTCGATGACGGCTTCCTTCTCTCGGCACAGGCCGCACCGCGGCTCGTTACGGAAGGTTTCGACGCTGTCGGTGCTGCCGCACCAGACGCACCCGCCCGGCGTCCATCGAGCGATTCTGACGGTAGTAGTTCCGGCCGGGGCGTTGAGAGAATGTGCGTCGATCACGACGAGTCATCTTAGGTGACAACAAAACCCGCCCCGCACGCCCCCGTCTCGCGAGCTGCATATTCCGGCCACGGGCGTGACGTAGTTCATGCAGTGCAGGTGGGGAGCGGGCGGAGCGGGTTTCGGATCGAGCGAAACAGACCTACTGTTACGCGCTGCCGTTGAAAAGGCTGGTGACCGAGCCGTTTTCGAAGACCTCGCGGATGGTGCGGGCGAGCAGCGGTGCGATCGAGAGTTCGGTCAGCGTGTCGAAGCGCTTCTCGTCGCTGATCGGCAGGGTATTGGTGACGACGACTTCCTTGGCACCGCAGTTGGCGAGGCGCTCGGCAGCCGGGTTGGACAGCACGCCGTGGGTGGCGGCGATGACGACGTCACCCGCTCCGGCTTCTTTGAGTACCTTGACTGCGCCTGCGATGGTGCCGCCGGTGTCGATCATGTCGTCGATGAGGATGCAGGTGCGGCCTTCGACCTCGCCGACGACGCGGTTGGACTTGACCTGGTTGGGCACCAGGGGATCACGCGTCTTGTGGATGAAGGCGAGCGGTGCGCCGCCGAACGAGTCGGCCCACTTCTCGGCGACGCGCACGCGGCCGGAGTCGGGGGATACGACGGTGATGTGTTCGAGGCTGTACTTGCCGCGGATGTGATCGGCGAGCTGGCTGTGTGCATGCATGTGGTCGACGGGGCCGTCGAAGAAGCCCTGGATCTGGTCGGTGTGCAGATCGACGGTGATGATGCGGTCGGCACCGGCGGTCTTGAGCAGATCGGCGACGAGGCGAGCGGAGATCGGCTCGCGGCCGCGGTGCTTCTTGTCCTGGCGTGCGTACGGGTAGAACGGGAGGATCGCGGTGATGCGCTTGGCGGATCCACGCTTGAGTGCGTCGATCATGATGAGCTGTTCCATCAGCCAGGTGTTCAGCGGGAACGGGTGCGACTGCAGAACGAATGCGTCCGATCCGCGGACCGACTCCTCGAAGCGCACGAAGATCTCGCCGTTGGCGAAGTCACGTGCCGTCTGCGGGGTGACGTCGATTCCGAGTTCCTTGGCGACCTGCTCGGCCAACTCCGGATGTGCTCGGCCAGAGAACAACATGAGGTTCTTCTGGTTGTCGATCCAATTAGGGGTGGTCACTGCTTTTCGCCGTCCTTTAGTTCTTGCCGAGCACGATCTGCGCGCGCCGCTGCCTGTGCAGCTTCGGTTCCGGGCCTGTTGTGAACGACCCAGCCTTCGATATTGCGTTGCTTGCCACCGGACACGGCCAGTGCGCCGGGAGGAACATCGTCCCGAACCACTGTTCCTGCACCGGTGTAAGCGCCGTCGCCCACGTGCACAGGGGCGACGAACGTCGAGTCGGATCCTGTGCGTACGTGGGATCCGATTTCCGTGCGGCTCTTGTTGACGCCGTCGTAGTTGGCGAAGACGTTGGAGCAGCCGATGTTGCTGTGCTCCCCGATCGTGGCGTCGCCGACGTAGGTGAGGTGCGGGACCTTGGTGTGGTTGCCGATCGTCGCGTTCTTCGTCTCCACGTAGGCACCGAGTTTGCCGCCCGTGCCGAGGACAGTTCCAGGACGCAGGTAGGTGAACGGCCCGACTGTCGCATCCGGTCCGATGACGGCCTGCTCGGCATGGGTACGGACGACCGACGCGCGCTCGCCGATCTCGACGTCCCGCAGTGTCGAGTCGGGACCGACGACCGCGTCGTCGGCGATGTGCGTCTTGCCGTGTAGTTGGACGCCGGGTTCGATGCGTACGTCCGCGCCGAGGGTGACGTCGATGTCGATCCAGGTGGTCGCGGGATCGACGACGGTCACGCCCGCGCGCATGTGTCGTTCGATGATGTGGCGGTTGAGCACGGACGTGACGTGCGCCAGCTGAACGCGATCGTTGACGCCCACCACCAGGTCCGGATCGGCGAGCTGGGTGCCGTAGACGGCCTTGCCGTCGGCCTTGCTGATCTTGACGACGTCGGTCAGGTACAGCTCGTGCTGCGCATTGGCGGTGCTGAGCTTGCCCAATGCCGTGCGCAGAGCGACCGCGTCGAATGCGTAGACGCCGGAGTTGACCTCACCGATGAGGACCTGAGCGGGGGTGGCGTCGGCATGTTCGACGATCTCGGCCACCTCGCCGTCGTTCGTACGCACGATGCGGCCGTAGCCGTTGGCATCCTCGGGGAGGAAGGTCAGTACCGTCGCCGCCGCCGGGCGGGGAGCGCTCAGGTGCTCGTCGAGCAGAGCTTTGAGGGTATGGCCGTCGAGCAGCGGGACGTCGGCGGCAGTGACGAGGACGGTGCCCTCGAAGTCGTCCGGTAGCGCCGCAAGGCCGCACTGGACGGCGTGCCCGGTACCGAGCTGTCGGTCCTGCACTGCGGTGTGGATGGTGCGGCCGAACGTGGCGGCCAGATCGTGAACTGCGGCGCTCACCCGTTCGCGATCGTGGCCGACGACGGTGACCAGGTGGTCCGGGCCAAGATCGGCGGCGGCGTGCAGCGCATGGGCGAGCATGGTGCGGCCGGCCAGGGGATGCAGAACTTTCGGAGTCTTGGACCGCATTCGGGTACCTGCACCCGCAGCGAGAACGACCACGGCGGTCTGCACAGGCATTGAGCTCCTCGGGGCGATGACGCGAAACGGGCATGCACGAATGGTCTTGCTCGCTCCGCCGCCAGGACTCGAACCTGAACTATCTGAACCAAAATCAGAGGTGCTGCCATTACACCACGGCGGATAATCGACCAGCGGTGGCAGCAGTGGCCGACGAATCGAACGACGCCTTCGTTAGCCGCTGCGCTCCCACTGAGCGCACCGATCCTCGCATGAGAGGTGGCGGTGAGTCGAACCGCGACGCATAACAGACCACTTGCGTCGTTCCGGCGCGGCCCCTGCGACGGATAAATCGGATGGATCGGGCATCGTTAGTCTGTAGTAGGCGTCGATTCGACGTCCAGATTGCCCAAGGTCGGTGACGGAAGCGGTTTTCGATGACAGGCGCAGCCTCCGAGCAGGAACGCACACCTCGTGTCCGAATGACGGGGACACAGAGACGCGAGCAGTTGATCGAGGTGGGGCGCACGCTGTTCGCCGAGCGTGGGTACGAGGCTGCGTCGGTGGAGGAGATCGCCGGACGCGCGAACGTGTCCAAACCGGTGGTCTACGAACACTTCGGGGGCAAGGAAGGACTCTATGCCGTCATCGTGGATCGCGAGATGTCGACGCTGCTGGGCATGATCACCAGTTCACTCGAACTCAACCGGTCGCGTATCCGGGTCGAACGAGTCGCGCTTGCCCTGCTGACGTACATCGAGGAGCGCACCGACGGATTCCGCATTCTGGTCCGTGATTCGCCGGCATCGGCCGAGGACGGCAAGTACTCGTCTCTCCTCAACGAGGCCGTGGGACGCGTCGGGCACATGCTCGCGGGGGATTTCTCCCGGCGCGGTCTGGATCCGGAATTCGCGCCGATGTATGCGCAGGCGTTGGTCGGAATGGTGTCGATGACGGCCCAGTGGTGGCTCGACGTGCGAACGCCGCCCAAGGAAGTGGTTGCGGCCCACGTGGTGAACCTGTGCTGGAACGGGCTGACGAATCTGGAGGCGGACCCTCGACTGACCGAGGAATGACAACTCTGTTTCGGCTCTCACCGAGGAAAAAAGGGGGTATCGTCCCCTTTGTCGGGCGGGAGGGCCGCAACACATCAGGGGCGATTGTCATCCGGACCGATGCATGTTGACGTCAAACGTAATGCTGCTCAGTGGTACCGTTCGGGCGTAATTTGCGCAGTGGAAGTTCAATCGCAGAGGCGGATCCTATGGTCAGGCAGGCTCGCGCTGAGATCACTCGCGACACCGTGCTTGCAGGCGCAGCGAATGTCTTCCTGCGCCTCGGGTACGCGAACGCAAGCCTCAGTGAAATCATCTCTCAGTCCCAGGTCACCAAGGGCGCGTTGTACTTCCATTTCGGCTCGAAGGAAGAACTCGCACGTGCCGTCATCGACGAGGGCAATGCGCGTCTGAGCACGGCCTGCATGCAGTTCAACGACGGGCGCATCCCGGCCCTGGAAGCTGCGATCGGGATCTCGTACATCGTCGTCGACCTCTCCGTCACCGACCCGATGGTGTCGGCGATGCTGCGTCTGAGCCATCAGATCGGTGATTACCGCGGCACCGAGGGCAACGTCATGGCCGGCTGGAGCGTCGCGTTCGACAAGCTCGCCGCCAAGGCCATCGCACAGGGTGACATCGACCCCAGTTCGGATCCGAGCACCATCGGTTCGCTCGTGCTCGAAATCCTCACCGGCGTTCACATGGTCGCCGTCGCTACCTCCACCACCGAGGAACTGCCCTCGCGCATGGAGCGACTCTGGTACTACCTGCTCCCCGCGCTGGTGCCGACGAACAAGTTGGACTACTTCCGCGAATTCGCGGCCCGTCGCGTCATTCGCTTCGGTCCGTAGTTCGGGCCCCCCAGTTCCAGGCTCTGATTTCGAGGCCTTGATTCTCGGGCTCGGTCCTGGTTCGACGGCATCTCCCGCGTGTCACGGTGTCGGTGCGCTCCCATAGACTCGACGGGACTGTGCGTGCGCAGCCATCGCCTCGACTCGTTCAGGAGCATTGCTGTTGTCTTCCGATTCCCTGCCTGCCATGACCACGTCCGGGCCGGCCCCGATCGTTCCCGACGCGGCGCTTCACCTTTCGGGGCTCGCCAGTGTCGCGTTGACGGATGCGTCGATGGTCGCGGTCGCCGACGCGATCGGAACGGCCGAGCACACGTTGATCGGGCCGCACTCTGTGCGCCCGTTCGTGGCCGCCGCAATCGCACAGCACACCCAACTGCTGATCGTCACGGCGACGGGACGCGAAGCCGACGACCTGACGAGTGAACTCACCCAGATTCTCGGTGACGGCGTCGCCATGTTCCCGTCGTGGGAGACGCTGCCGCACGAACGGCTCTCCCCGAGCGCCGATACCGTGGGCAAGCGGCTCGATGTGCTCCGTCGTCTCGCCCGCCCCGGTGACAGCGACTACGGCGATCCGCTGCGTGTCATCGTCACCACCGTTCGATCGCTGGTGCAGCCGATGGCCCCGGGTCTCGGCGAGATCGAACCCGTCACGCTCAAAGTCGGTCTCGATCTGGACTTCGACGGGCTGATCCATCGCCTCGTCGAATTCGGCTACCTGCGCGTCGACATGGTGGGCAAGCGCGGCGAATTCGCCGTCCGCGGCGGCATTCTCGACCTGTTCTCGCCGACGGCCGATCATCCGGTCCGCGTCGAATTCTGGGGCGACGAGATCACCGAGCTCCGCGCATTCGCGGTCTCCGATCAGCGATCGCTCCCCGATCACGAGGTCGATCTCGTCATCGCGCCGCCGTGTCGAGAATTGCTTCTCACGCAGGAGGTTCGCGATCGCGCGGCCGTGCTCGCCGCCGACAATGCCGGTGACACCGCGTTGGTCGAGATGCTGGACAAGCTGTCGGCCGGAGTCCCGGTGGAGGGCATGGAGGCGCTGCTGCCGCTGCTGCAACCCGGCGAGTTGCAACTGCTCGCCGACACATTGCCCGCCGGGACCCACGTCCTGCTCTGCGATCCCGAGCGAATCCGAACTCGCGCAACCGATTTGGTCCGCACCGGACAGGAATTCCTCGAAGCGTCCTGGACTGCGGCATCCATCGGTGGAGCCGCGCCGCTGGATACGTCCACCCTCGATACGTCCAGCCTCGAGGGAGCCTCGCTCGATCTCGGTGCCTCCGCGTACCGCTCGCTGCGGCAGGTACGCGAATCGGCCCAGGTCCACGGCCGGCCGTGGTGGACCATCAGCCCCTTGGCGTCGGGCAACGGCGAAGAAGTGGAACTCGCCGTCGATCCCGTGCCCGAGGTGCGAGGTTCCGAGGAAGCGTTGACGGCGCTGTACGCCACCCTGCGAGCTCACATCGCCACCGGGGGACGGGCCGTCATCTCCGTGGCCGGAGCCGGCACCGCCAAGCGCATCATCGAGCGCCTCGCCGAGGCCGAAGTGCCTGCCGCACACCTCGATTCCGGTGCCGTCCCAGTTCCGGACGTCGTCAACGTCCTGTGCGGATCGTTGCACGACGGCCTGGTGTTTCCCGACGCGAAGCTCGTGGTCGTCACCGAGAGCGATCTCACCGGTAACCGTGTCGCGGCGGCGGGGGAGGGGCGCAAGCTACCGGCGAAGCGTCGCAATCAGGTCGATCCGCTGGCTCTTGTCGCCGGCGACAGCGTCGTCCACGACCAGCACGGCATCGGCCGGTTCGTCGAGATGGTCGAGCGCACCATAGGCGGCGCCAGGCGCGAATACCTCGTCGTCGAATACGCGCCGAGCAAGCGCGGTCATCCCGGCGACCGACTGTTCGTGCCGATGGATTCACTCGATCAACTCTCGCGCTACGTCGGCGGCGAACTGCCGACACTGAGCAAGCTCGGCGGGTCCGACTGGGCGAACACCAAACGCAAGGCGCGCAAGGCGGTTCGCGAGATCGCCGGTGAACTCGTGCAGCTGTATGCCGCTCGTCAGGCGGCTCCGGGACACGCCTTCGGGGCCGATACTCCGTGGCAGCGCGAGATGGAAGATGCGTTCGGGTTCACCGAGACGGTCGATCAGATGACGGCCATCACCGAGGTCAAGGCCGACATGGAGAAGGCCGTCCCGATGGACCGCGTCATCCTGGGCGACGTGGGTTACGGCAAGACCGAGATCGCCGTGCGTGCCGCGTTCAAGGCAGTTCAGGACGGCAAGCAGGTGGCCGTCCTGGTCCCGACAACGCTGCTCGCGCAACAGCATCTGCAGACGTTCACCGCGCGGATGGCGTCGTTCCCGGTGACGGTCAAAGGGCTCTCGCGCTTCACCCACGGTGCCGATTCCAAAGAAGTGATGGCCGGTTTGGCCGACGGCACCGTCGACATCGTCGTCGGCACGCACAGGTTGCTGCAGACCGGTGTCGCCTGGAAGGACCTCGGCCTGGTCATAGTCGACGAGGAGCAGCGTTTCGGCGTCGAGCACAAGGAGCACATCAAGTCGCTCCGTACTCACGTCGACGTGCTGACGATGTCAGCCACCCCGATTCCGCGAACGCTGGAGATGAGCCTGGCGGGCATTCGCGAGATGTCGACCATCCTCACCCCGCCCGAGGAGCGGCATCCGGTGCTGACCTACGTCGGTGCCTACAACGACAAGCAGGTTGCCGCCGCCATTCGGCGCGAATTGCTGCGCGACGGCCAGGTGTTCTTCGTGCACAACCGAGTGAGCTCGATCGACAAGGCCGCCAAGAAGATTCGGGATCTCGTCCCCGAGGCGCGAGTGGCGACCGCACACGGTCAGATGAACGAGGAAACGCTCGAACGCACCGTGCAGGGTTTCTGGCAACGCGAGACCGACGTGCTGGTGTGCACCACCATCATCGAGACCGGTCTCGATATCTCCAACGCCAACACGCTGATCGTCGAACGCTCCGATTCGCTCGGCCTGTCCCAGCTGCATCAGCTGCGCGGTCGAGTGGGTCGTAGCCGCGAACGCGGGTACGCGTACTTCCTGTACCCGCCGGAGAAGCCGCTCACCGAAACCGCCTACGACCGTTTGGCGACCATCTCGCAGAACTCCGACCTCGGAGCCGGTATGGCCGTGGCGATGAAGGACCTCGAAATTCGTGGTGCCGGAAACGTTCTGGGAGCCGAGCAGTCGGGCCACGTCGCCGGCGTCGGATTCGATCTGTACGTGCGGCTCGTCGGTGAAGCGGTCGAGGCCTACCGCGCTGCCGCCGACGGTAAGCCGATCACGACGGACGAGGCACCCAAGGAAGTGCGTATCGACCTCCCCGTCGATGCGAACATCCCGCCGGATTACGTCACCAGCGACCGGCTTCGGCTCGAGGGCTACCGGAAGCTCGCCGCCGCGGCCGACTCCGAGGGCATCGACGCCGTCATCGACGAACTCGTCGATCGCTACGGCCCGCTACCCGAGGAGGTCGGCCGCCTGGTCTCCATCGCGAAGCTGCGCTTGATCGCCAAGGAGTACGGCCTGACCGACGTCAATGTGGCCGGGACACAGGTGAAATTGGCTCCGATGGACCTGCCCGATTCCAAGCAGATCAGGCTCAAGCGCCTCTACCCGAGCGCGACGTATCGTGCGACCACCGGAGTGGTGCAGCTGCCGTTGCCCCGCGTCGAAGGCGGCGGTGTCGGAGCGGCGCGCGTCCGCGATGTCGAATTGGTGCAGTTCATCGCCGATCTCATCCTATCCTTGGACGGGAAGCCATCTCGGTCCGTCCTGTTGGAGCAAACTGTGGGGGTGTAGCGGTGACGATCGTTCTGCTCGACCCTGTTCGTCCTACTCAGGTACCGGTGGACGCCGTCGAATTTCTCGGTGGCGCAGTGCAGTTCACCGAAGAGGTTCCGGTGAAGGTGCGCTGGTTGTTCTCCGGCACCGCCGCGCCCGACGACGTCGATGCCGTGTTGGTGAGCACCGACCGGACCAATCCCGATGTACAGAACCGGATCGCCCGCGGCGAACGCGTCGTCGCGGCCGAGAAGCTTCCTGGCGACGACGTCATCGCGGCGGTCCAGCTGATGGACCGTTTGCGTAGCGTCGGCGGCTGGGAAGCTCAGCAGACGCACGAGTCGCTGCGCGGCTATCTTCTGGAAGAAACCTACGAGCTGCTCGACGCCATCGCCGCCGGCAACTTGGTCGACCTCCGTGAAGAGCTGGGAGACCTGTTGTTACAGGTGCTCTTTCACTCCCGGATCGCTCAGGACGCCGCCGAGGACCCCTTCGACGTCGATGATGTTGCCGCAGGTCTGGTGCGGAAGCTGACACACCGCAGCCCGCATCTGAGCCGAACCGACACCGGACCGATCGACATCGTCGAGCAGGAGCGGATGTGGGAAGAGAAGAAGGCGTCGGAAAAAGCCAGGGGCTCCTGCCTGGACGGCATCGCGATGTCTCAGCCGTCACTTGCATTGGCGCAGAAGGTGATCGGACGCGCCAGCAAGGCGGGACTGCCCGACGAGCTCGTTCCGGACGGTCTACGGGTCGTCCACATCGGCGTCGACCATTCGAACGGCGGGGACAGTGCCGAGGACGCATTACGGCGTCGAGTACTCGATTTCGCGGCGTTGATCCGTAATGCCGAGGCATCGGCCCGCAATGCGGGCGTCACGCCGGGAGAGATGAGTGCGTTGGATTGGATCGAACACTGGGGTCTACGGGGCTGACCGGGACGCTTTCTGCTTCCAGGCACGCGAGGATAGCAATCGCATCCCGTTCAAAGCGACGATGACCGTGGAGCTTTCGTGACCGGCCACGCCGATCGGTAGCGGAAGGGTACCGATCAGATCCCAGGCGACCAACACCACGATGAACGTCGCCGCAATCGCCAGGTTCGCGACCACGATGCGGTGAGCCCGCCGCGAAAGCGCGATGACGGACGCCAGGGCCCCGAGGTCGTCGCGGATCAGGACGGCATCGGCGGTGTCGAGCGCGAGATCGGATCCTCGACGTCCCATGGCGACACCGATGTCGGCCGTGGCCATCGCCGGCGCGTCGTTGACGCCGTCGCCGACCAACAGCACTCGCCGCGGGGTCTCGCCGTCGGTACGTTCGTTCTGCAGTTGTGTGACGGCCTCGGCCTTGTCCTGGGGCAGCAGTCCCGCGCGTACGTCGACAATGCCGGCGCGCGCTGCCACTGCTCGAGCGACGCGGTCGTTGTCGCCGGTGAGGAGCACCGGTCGGGTGCCGACCAGACGTTCGAGACCTGCGACCGTGGTGTCGGCTTCGGCGCGAACGATGTCGACGAGTCCGATCACCGCGATCGCTTCTCCGTCGAGGTGCACGATCACCGCCGTCATGCCCTCGGCTTCTCGAAGGGCGGCTGTGCGCTCGGCCGGGGCGTTCGTGTTGTGCGGTGCGGCTTCGGGTTTGGTGACCGTGACGGTGCGGCCGTCGACCGTGGCCGTGACTCCCATGCCGGGTGTCGAATCGAAGTGCGTTGCCGTGGTGATCGCGACGCCTCGCCTCGTGGCGTAGTCGACGACAGCGAGTCCGATCGGGTGCTCGCTTCCGTTCTCGGCCGCAGCTGCCAGGCGGAGCACTTCGTGCTCGTCCAGGGTTCCCAGAATATCGATGCACTCCACCCGGGGTGTTCCCTCGGTGAGGGTCCCCGTCTTGTCGAAGGCGACCGTGTCGATGGAGCGCAGCTGTTCCATCGCCACGGCAGACTTGACCAGTACGCCGTTTCTGCCCGCGGTGGCCATCGCTGCGAGTAGGGGCGGCATGGTCGCCAGGACCACCGCGCACGGTGACGCGACGATCATGAACGTCATCGCTCGCAGCAAAGACGATTCGAGGTCGTTCCCGAGCAGCATCGGCACCGCGAATATCGCTGCGGTACAGAGCACGACGGTCTTCGAGTAGTACTGCTCGACTTTCTCTATGAACAGTTGCTTCTCGGCCTTGGTCTCGGACGCGTGCTCGACCATGGTGACGATGCGCGCGATGATCGTGTCGGACGGGTCGACGTCGATCCTGATCCGTAGTGCGCCGGTGCCGTTGATGGTGCCGGCGAACACCTCGTCGCCCTCGGATTTCGAGACGGGTACCGATTCCCCCGTGATCGAGGCCTGATCGATGTCGGATGCGCCGTCGACGATGGTGCCTTCACCCGAAATGCGTTCGCCGGGGCGCACTGTCACGATGTCGCCTGGACGAAGGTCGGATGCATCGACCGTTCGTTCGTGGCCGGAGGTGTCGAGCACGGTCGCGGTCTCGGGTGCCAGATCCAGCAAACTCCGAATCGAGTCGGCGGTGCGTCTGGTGAGCACCGCTTCGAGGGCACCGGAAGTGGCGAAGATGACGATCAGCAGTGCGCCGTCGAAGATCTGCCCGATCGCCGCGGCACCGAGTGCGGCGACGATCATCAGCAGGTCGACGTCGAGCGTTCGGTCCCGCATCGCCCGGAGTCCTTCGAGCGCAGGCTCCCACCCACCCGTGGCGTAGCAGGCGAGGTAGAGCGCCCAGTACGTCCATGACGGCGCGTCGATCAATTGCGCGAGGAGTCCGAGGGCGAACAGTGCCGTCGCGGCCAGCGCCCATCTGACTTCCGCGATGTCGACGAGACGGGTGCGGCTGGCGCCGGCTGGGTGCCGCACGTCGGCCGGTGCCGGGGCGGTGCTGGTGGAAGTCATGCGGGCCTTCGTTCCGTCGGACAGTGCGAACATCACCGTACAGGATTACATGAAGACCTTTACATGTGTACATAAACTATAGTTGTCGCATGGGACATGGAGTCGAGGGACGCAGCACGCCACCTGCGCAGCTCGATGCCGAATCTGCCGCCACGGTGGCCGCGACCCTCCAGGCTCTGGCCACGCCGAGCCGACTGCGCATTCTGACGCAGCTACGGCAGGGGCCGAGCGGGGTCAACGATTTGGCCGACGCAGTGGAAATGGAACAGTCGGCGGTGTCGCATCAGCTCCGGTTGTTACGCGCCATGGGACTGGTCACCGGGACTCGTTCGGGCCGAAGCGTCATCTATCGCCTGTACGACAACCACGTCGCGATGCTGCTCGACGAGGCCGTCTACCACATCGAGCACCTCGGAATGTCGGCATCGGATTTCCCCTCCGACGCAGACTCCGCCTGAGTTGTTCTCACTCGCCCCAATACTCGCGCTGGAGGGGCATTCCTCGTCCCTCGGTTGGGATCAATGTGGGTTTCAGTCGGTCAGAGTGCAACAAAGGCGCATTGATCCGGTCCGGCTACCTACGCCAGAACAGGTGATGAGTCATACCGCTGCTACTCGGGACAACTTCGTGCTCGAATCTGTCGTTCAACTCTTCGGGTGAATCCCACAGCTTCAGGCCCGAGCCGAATTCGATAGGTGTGACGGCGATGTGCATGGTGTCGACCAGATCTGCGTCGAGGAACTCGCGGATACTCGTGACGCCACCGCCGAGTCGCACGTCCTTCCCGTCGGCCGCCTCCTTCGCCTGTTCCAGTACGTCGGCGGGCTCGCCGTCGACGAAGTGAAACGTGGTGTCGGAGAGTGTGATCGACGGCCGTTCGTGGTGGGTGAGTACGAAGACGGGCGTGTGGAACGGCGGCTCGTCACCCCACCAGCCCTGCCACTCGTGATCGGCCCACGGTCCCCGTTGTGGCCCGAACTTGTGTCGACCCATGATCTCGGCACCAATGTTGTGGGCGAAGTCGCGGGCGAAGTAGTCGTCGAGTCCGCGGCTTCCGCTCGAACCGGCGTTTCCAGGAAAACTGGCGGTGGCGAAGTACCACCTCATCAATGCCAGATGGTCGAGGCCGAACGGGCTCTCGAGGCTCTGGTCCTCGCCCGCAGCGATCCCGTCGCTCGAGACGGTGAAATTCTGTACCCGAACCAGCTGACCCATTTGTGCTCCCGATGTCGATGACGAAAACATACGACGGTGTAGACCGAACCGCGTGCACGAACTCACCGCCCGGACGGGGTGGGGCCGGCGGAAGAATCACTCGAACAGCGTCGAACCCCAGTATTCGGATTCTCCGACGCCGGGTGGGCATGCGAATACTGCAGACCCGACGTGTTGGATGTATTCGTTCAGTGCGTCCTTGCGAGACAGGGCCAACTGCATCGGGACGAATTGGGTCAGGGGATCGCGGCAGTACGCGATGAAGAACAGTCCGGCGTCGAGGTGGCCGAAGCCGTCCGATCCGTCGGTGAAGTTGTATCCCCGACGCAGGATCTGGACGCCGCCGAGGTTTTCCTTCGACGCCAGACGCACGTGTGCGGTCTTGTCGATGAAGGTGCCCTCGGGGCCCTGTGACTCGAAATCGAGTGCGTCGAACTCGTCCTTCTGGCCGAGCGGCGCACCGGTTCCCTTGCTGCGCCCGATCACTCGCTCTTGTTCTTTCAGCGTGGTGCGGTCCCACGATTCGATGAGCATGCGGATGCGGCGGGCCACGAGGTAGGAGCCACCTGCCATCCATTCCTGATCGTCGTCAGGGGCAACCCAGACGTTGTCGTCCAGCAAAGACGGGTCCTCGGCCTTGAGGTTGGCGGTCCCGTCCTTGAAGCCGAACAGGTTTCGCGGGGTGTCCTGGGTGGTCGAGGTGGACGAGGTGCGTCCGAAGCCCAGCTGAGACCACTTGACCGAAACCGTGCCGAACCCGACGCGGGCGAGGTTGCGAATGGCGTGCACGGCAACCTGCGGGTCGTTTGCACAGGCCTGGATGCAGAGGTCGCCACCCGAGCGGCGCGGGTCGAGGTTGTCGGCCGGAAAGTGCTGCAGATCAGCAAGGGAGGCAGGTCTTCTCGACGCCAGATCGAACCGATCGAACAGTGCCGGACCGAAACCGATCGTCAACGTCAAAGACGATGCGGTCAGGCCCAGCGCCTCACCGGTGTCGGCGGGCGGGTTGTACTGGCCGCCGTCGACAGCTCCGCCGTCGAACGTCTCCTCGCCATGCACCAACCGCTCGGCCATCAGGGTCCACTTCTTCAGCAGCGCAACGAAATCCTCGCGAGAGTCGGTGGTGACGTCGAACGCGACGAAGTGCATGCGGTCCTGTGCCGGAGTGACGATGCCGGCCTGATGGTCGCCGCGGAACTCGACGACGTCCGACGTCGGCACCTCTGCGCCCGAGGCCGTCGCGTGTCCCGCGATGGCCCCGACTCCGACGAGTGCAGCCCCGGTCCCGACGGCACCGAACAGACGCCGCCGGGAGAACTGTCCAGTCTTACTGTCCGGCAACGACACCCTGCACCTGGCTCACTTCGGCGGACAGTGCGTCGATCTTGTTCGACAGTTCCTGTCGCTGCGGTTCGGTCACGGTGTCGTAGAAGACGAAGCCGTCGCCGCTGCGGTACTTGGCGAGTTCGGCGTCGAGTTCTGCGAAGCGGGCGTCGATCGCGGTGCCCAGTTCGGCGTTGCGCTCGTCGAGGATCGGACGGACGGCCGCGATGGCTGCCTGCGAGCCGTCGACGTTGGCCTGGAAGTCCCACAGGTCGGTGTGCGAGAAGAAGTCCTCTTCTCCGCTGATCTTGGTCTTGGCGACCTCGTCGAGCAATCCCTGTGCGCCACCGGCGACCTGGACGGGGTCGATGGTGAAGTCGTCGGCCTTGATCTTGTCTGCGAGTTCGGTGATGTCGGCCTCGAGCTGATCGGCCATCGCGTTGGTGTCGGGCTGCAGTCCCTGCGTCCACAGGTCCTTCTCGATGCGGTGGAAGCCGGTCCACTCCGCGCCGGGCTCGACGTCGGGCTCGCGCAGGTCGATGCGCGGATCGAGGTCGTCCGGAAAGCTCTCGGCGACGGGCTCGATGCGCTCGTAATAGCTACGCGCGATGGGGAACTGGGCCTTGGCGGCGGCAACGTCGCCGCTCTTGACCGCGGTGACGAATGACGTCGTGGTCTCCTGCAACGCGTCGATCTGACTGACGACGTAGCGCTTGTAGCCGTCGGCTGCCTCGGTGAGCAAGCCGTCCTCGTCCGTCTGGCGAACCGAATCGCCGGTCACGACGTAATCGGCCCGGACGCCGTCGCCCACCATGCCTGCCTTGCAGGCGGTTTGGTACGTGCCGGGGTCGGGCAGAGCGACGATGAGCTGACGCGTCAGACCCGGTCCGATGTTCTCGACCTCGCCCATGACGCGGTCGCCCTCGCCGTAGACGTAGAACTCGGTGACCTTGCTGCCGTTGTTGGTGATCTGGAACGTGGAGTTTCCGGTGGTGCCCTCGGTTGCACCGACGTCGCAGGACGAGTCGGTGGCCGTGACGGCGATATCGCCCGATGCGGCCTCGGTCGAGGACTTCTCGGTGCATCCGGCCAGGGCCATCGGTAGAACCGCGACCGCGGCCAGAGCGTAGGTGGTACGACGCATGGTGGTGGTGCCTTTCAGGAGTTCTGAAGTACAGGCTCGGGAGCCGCGGGAACGCGGACCGGGCGGAGGAAGAGGAACAACACGACGACGATGTACAGCACCCACGCGATCGCTTGGAAGACAGTGGGTTCGGGGCGGAAGTTGAAGATGCCGGCGAGCACGGTGCCGTACCAGCTCGAGGCATCGAAGTGTGCGGTGATGTCGAAGGCGACAGCACTGCCACCGGGCAGAACTCCGCCGATCTGCAGGGCGCGGATGCCGTAGGCCAGGATTCCGGCGGCGACCACGATGAGGAAGATGCCGGTGTACTTGAAGAACACGGCAAAGTCGATGCGCACCGCGCCGAAGTACAGGAACACCGTCAGTACTGCGGCGACGACGATGCCCAGAAGAAGTCCGAGCAGCGGCCACAGGCTGCCGTTGGTGTTCTCGGCGTACCCGACCATGAGCAGTGCCGTCTCGACGCCCTCACGGCCGACGGCGAAGAACGAGAGCGTGAGCACTGCCGCAGGCCCGACGGTGAGTGCTTTCTCCATGTTCGCCCGCAGCTCGCCGGAGATGTTCTTGGCGGCGGTGCGCATCCACAGGACCATGGCCGTGACGATGACGACGGCGACCAGCGAGGCCGCTCCCGCGATGATCTCGGCCGTCAGCCCGGTGACGGTGGACGTGCCGTAGTGGATCACGAAGAAGATCGCCGCCACCATCGCGACGGCCAGGCCGACTCCCAGCCACACCCACTTGAGGGCGTCGCGGCGGTTCGCCTTGACGAGGAACGCCACGAGAATCATCACCACGATGCCGGTCTCGAGACCCTCGCGAAGACCGATCAGACCGCTGCCGAACATCTGGGTAGCGATCGACGGCGCAGATCCTGCGGCAGCCAGTACGGACACGAAAGGTGCTCCTGTTGTGCGTCGAACATTGGTACGCCTTGCCTCGCGAAGGGTAGGCGACCCTCATGCGTGAAGGTTGACAGAAACATACACCCTGCAACCTGGTCCTTATGCACGTTGTACTGGGGTTTTATCGGTCTTTAGCTTTCTATTACCTTCCGTGTGCAGGATGGTGAGGTGATCTCACGAATCTGCGTGCTCGCCACCGCATCGGTACTCCTTGCGCTCACCGCATGTGGCAGCAGCGAGCCGAAGCGTGAGATTCCCGAGGGCATTCCGCCCGGCCCGGGCACGGAGGTGCCGATCATCGACTTCAATGCGCCCGGCCGAACGGCCGATCTGCTCATTGCCTGGGCAGAGCCGCAGACCGATGCGCTCGGTATCTCGGTGACCGCACTCGCGTCGTACGGGCACGCTGCCGCGATCATGGCTGAGACCGACGCGGACTGCGGCATCGCCTGGACGACACTGGCCGGGATCGGGTACATCGAGAGTCGGCACGGCACCTACCAGGGATCTTCCGTGCAACCCGACGGACTCGTCGCACCGCCGATTCGCGGAATCCCACTCGACGGCGGCCCGGGCGTCGCCGAGATCCCGGACACCGACGGCGGGTCGATGGACGGCGATGCAGAGTTCGATCGTGCGATGGGACCCATGCAGTTCATCCCTGAGACGTGGAAGAAATGGGGAGTCGACGCCAACGGCGACGGCATCGCAGATCCGGACAACATCGACGACGCCGCTCTGACGGCTGCGCGTTATCTCTGCGCGCGCGGCGGTGATCTGCGGACGGCGCAGGGGTGGGAGAGCGCGTTGATGGCGTACAACCTCTCGGGCCAGTATCTGCGTGACGTGCGAGATCGAGCGGCCGCGTACTCGGTGGGCACCAGGCCGTAGAAACTCCGTGCATCGCGGGCACCATGCAACAGCGGCTAGTCTTGCACCCGGCACAGTCCGCCGGTCCCCGTTACTAGGAGAAGCATTCGTGGCCATCATTGAGCAGGTCGGAGCTCGCGAGATCCTCGATTCCCGTGGCAACCCCACGGTTGAGGTCGAGGTCGCATTGGACGACGGGACGTTGACCCGTGCAGCCGTTCCCTCCGGCGCATCCACCGGTGAGCACGAGGCCGTCGAGCTTCGTGACGGCGGAGACCGCTACGGCGGCAAGGGCGTCGAGAAGGCCGTCAACGCGGTGCTCGACGAGATTGCACCCGCCGTCATCGGCCTCGACGCCATCGAGCAGCGCACCGTCGACCAGGCCCTTCTCGACCTCGACGGCACTCCCGACAAGTCCCGCCTCGGCGCGAACTCCCTGCTGGGTGTCTCGCTCGCCGTCGCCAAGGCTGCTGCGGAGTCCACCGGACTCGAGCTCTTCCGCTACCTCGGTGGCCCGAACGCCCACATCCTGCCGGTGCCGATGATGAACATCATCAACGGTGGGGCGCACGCAGACAGTGGCGTCGACGTCCAGGAATTCATGATCGCGCCGATCGGTGCGGCCACGTTCAAGGAGTCGCTGCGCTGGGGTGCCGAGGTCTACCACGCACTCAAGGCAGTGCTCAAGGCCAAGGGCCTGTCCACCGGCCTCGGCGACGAGGGCGGATTCGCTCCCGATCTCGCCGGAACCAAGGCAGCTCTCGACCTGATCCTCGAGGCCATCGGCAAGACCGGTCTGAAGCCCGGCCAGGATGTCGCGCTCGCCCTCGACGTGGCAGCCACCGAGTTCTACACCGCGGGCACCGGCTACGCCTTCGAGCGTGAGACCAAGTCCGCCGAGCAGATGTCGGCCTTCTACGGCGAGCTCGTCGACGCCTACCCGCTGGTCTCCATCGAGGATCCGCTCGACGAGAACGACTGGGACGGCTGGGTCGCACTCACCGAATCGATCGGCGACAAGGTTCAGCTCGTCGGCGACGACCTGTTCGTCACCAACCCCGAGCGTCTCGAAGACGGCATCGTCAAGGGTGCGGCCAACGCACTGCTGGTCAAGGTCAACCAGATCGGCACGCTGACCGAGACCCTCGATGCAGTGGATCTGGCGCACCGCAACGGCTACAAGACGATGATGAGCCACCGTTCCGGCGAAACCGAGGACACCACCATCGCTGACCTGGCAGTTGCCGTCGGCAGCGGGCAGATCAAGACCGGTGCCCCCGCCCGAAGCGAGCGCGTCGCCAAGTACAACCAGTTGCTGCGAATCGAAGAAGCTCTGGGTGACGCGGCGCGTTACGCGGGCGAGCTGGCTTTCCCCCGGTTCAATTACGAGGGCTGAGTCAACCGATACGTATGCACGAAGTGGAGAGTGAATGATGGCACGACGCGGGAGGTCCGGGACCAGTCCAGGTGGACGGGATCCCCGACCCCGCGGCCGTCCTTCCTCTCCGAATCGCTCGAAGCCGACCGGGGGTGCGTCTCGCGACGAGACCGCCTCCGGCCGGCCGGCCACTCCACCGGAGCCGTCCGATCAGGCGCGCGACGCCGTGGTGGGTGGCAAAGCCGCTCCGAGGCGCGTCGGTGTTCGTAGACCCAAGATGCCCGAGCGCACGTTCTTCGGGCTGTCCACCGGACGCGCAGTCATTCTCGGTGTCGTGGTGTGCGCGTTGGCGTTGACGCTGGCCGTGCCGCTCAGGACCTACTTCTCGCAGCGCGGTGAGCTCGAGTCCGTGTTGGCCGAGCGTCAGACCCTGCAGGACGAGGTCGACGCGCTCGAGACCCAGAAGTCTCAACTCAACGAACCGTCCCGCATCGCCGCCGATGCTCGCGAGCGGCTGCGGTTCGTCATGCCGGGGGAGACGCCGTATCAGGTGCAGCTCCCCGGCGACTACTCGCCGAGCTCCAAGGATCTCGAGGTGGACAACACCCCGACCGGGCCGTGGTACACCGACCTATGGAACACCGCGGTGCAGCCGCAGGGATCGGACGAGCCGTCGGAGCCCACGTCCGCACCCATGCCCGTCGTACAGCCAGAACCCGCTCCGGCCCCGCCGGTGCCAGAACCAGAAGGGGGACCCGTCGGGTGAATTCCTCGGCAGTCTCGCAGGAAGATCTCGATGCGGTCGCATCGCAGCTCGGACGTGAACCGCGTGGCGTACTCGAAATCGCGTATCGATCTCCGGACGGCAGGCCGGGTGTGGTGAAAACTGCCCCGAAGCTTCCCGACGGCACTCCGTTTCCCACCCTGTACTACTTGACCGACCCGCGATTGACGGCGGAAGCAAGTCGGCAGGAATCGGCCGGAGTCATGCGTGAGATGACCGAACGCTTGGGGACCGACCCGGAATTGGCTGCCGCCTATTTGCGTGCACACGAGTCGTACCTGGCTGAGCGCAACGAGATCGAATCTCTCGGAACGGATTTCACCGGCGGCGGTATGCCCGACCGCGTCAAGTGCCTGCACGTGTTGATCGCGCATTCGTTGGCCAAGGGGCCAGGAGTCAATCCGCTCGGCGACGAGTCGGTGGCATTGGCAGCCGAGAAATCGTTGCGCGGCAAAGCTATTCCGGCCGATTGGCCGACCATCGAAGAACTACGTGCGGAGAAATCATGACCAGGGTTGCAGCAATCGATTGCGGCACCAATTCCATCCGCCTGCTCGTTGCAGACAACAACGGTAAGACCCTCGCCGACGTCGCTCGTGAGATGCGGGTCGTGCGCTTGGGGCAAGGCGTCGACGCGACCGGAGCCTTCGTGCCCGAGGCCATCGAGCGCACCCGTGTTGCATTGGTGGAGTACGCGGAGATCATCCGCAAGACCGGGGCCACCGCGGTGCGCATGGTCGCCACCTCCGCCACCCGTGATGCGTCGAATCGCGAGGATTTCTTCTCGATGGTGCGTGAGGTACTCGGCAAGGTCATTCCCGGTGCCGAGGCCGAGGTGATTACCGGAGACGAAGAAGCGCGGCTGTCCTTCGCCGGAGCGGTCGGTGAACTCGATTCTGCCGCAGGACCTTTCCTGGTCGTCGATCTGGGCGGCGGTTCTACCGAGCTCGTACTGGGCGACGCCAAAGGCGTGAAAGCGGCGTTCTCGGCGAACATCGGCTGCGTGCGTCTGACCGAACGATTCCTGCATTCGGACCCTCCCACCGCAGACGAGATCAACGGTGCGCGAGAGTACGCCCGCGAGAAGTTGGCGGAGGCATTCGAGGAAGTCTCGATCGGCGACGCGTCGAGCTGGGTGGGTGTGGCCGGCACGATGACGACCATCGCGGCCATCGCCAAGGAATTGCCCGAGTACGACGCCGACGAAGTGCATCTCTCGCGAGTGCCGTTCGATCAGCTCTTCGAGGTGTGCGAGCGGCTCATCGGTATGACCCACACCCAGCGAAGCGCGTTGGGGCCCATGCATCCCGGACGGGTCGACGTCATCGGCGGCGGAGCGATCGTGTGCAGCGTGCTGGCCGAAGAGTTCGAGCGACGCGGGGCTGTCAGCTCGTTGACGGTCAGTGAGCACGACATCCTCGACGGCATCGCGATGTCGATCAAGATCTGATCTGCAATTCTGCAGACCCGTTCTGCGGCGATGTAGGTTGCATCGCTTCGTGTTTCGGTGAAGCCTGATAGGCGCTGTGGCTCACGTCACTGCTCCCGACGAGGCTAGGACCACCGATGACGACACCCGCCCAGCAGGCCCCGGCCGAGAAAGGTTTGGCGCGCGTAGCGCAAGCGCTCGCCAAGGGAACCGAGAAATGGTTTCCCGACGCGTACATCTTCGCCCTCGTCGGCGTGGTGGTCGTTGCTGTTGCTGCCTTCGCCAACGGGTCGTCTCCGCAGAATGTGGTCGACGCATTCGGAAACGGTTTCTGGGACCTGACGGCCTTCACGCTGCAGATGGCGATGGTCGTGCTCACCGGGTACGTCGTGGCAACCTCTCCACCAGTCGCCAGATTGATCACCCGATTGGCGCAAGTGCCCAAGAGCTCCAGTAGCGCAGTCAGTTTCGTTGCACTGCTGTCCTGTTCGGTCTCGTTCCTCAACTGGGGTCTGAGTCTGGTGTTCGCTGGTCTACTGGCCCGTGCCATCGCGCGCCGTGACGATCTGCGGACGGACTATCGGGCTCTGGGAGCTGCGGCGTTCATGGGCCTCGGCGCGGTCTGGGCGCTCGGCATGTCGTCCTCTGCTGCTCAGCTGCAGGCGACGGCCAGTTCGCTTCCGGCGACACTGCTTTCGGTCACCGGTGTACTCGACTTCGGCACCACCATCTTCACGTGGCAGTCGTTGCTGATGTGCGTCATCATCATCGTGTTGACGGTCGTCATCGCGCACGTGTCGGCACCGAAGGGCGCAGCAATCAAAACTGCCGCGGACATGGAGGTCGATCTCGACGACACCGTCACCGAACCGGCACCGCGCAGCAGGCCGGGGGAGTGGCTCGAGTACAGCCGCATACTGCCGCTGTTCGCCGGAGCGATGACTCTGGGATGGCTTGTCTCTCAACTGTTGACACTGCCGATTCTGTCCGTGGTCAGCAGTCTCAACGGATACCTGCTGGTGTTTCTGATGCTCGGACTCGTCCTGCACGGCACGCCGCGCCGATTCCTCGATTCGGTCAGTAAGGCAGTCCCCGCCACCGCAGGCATCCTAGTGCAGTTTCCGCTGTACGCCGCGATGGCGGCAATGCTGACCAAGGCGGAGGGCAGGGGAGGCGTCACGATCTCCGAGCATCTCGCGAATTTCTTCACCGACATCGGCAGCGGTGGCGGATTCGCCGTGGTCATCGCGATCTACACCGTCGTCTTGGGATTGTTCGTGCCCTCCGGTGGTGGCAAATGGCTCGTCGAAGCGCCGTACGTGATGCAGTCGGCCACCGATGTGCAGATGAACCTGGGCTGGACCGTCCAGATCTACAACGTCGCCGAAGCGCTGCCGAACCTGATCAACCCGTTCTTCATGCTGCCGCTGCTGGCCGTTCTGGGGCTGCGAGCGCGAGACCTGATCGGATTCACGTTCCTGCAGTTCATCTTCCACTTCCCGGTGGTCCTGCTGCTCGTGTGGCTCCTCGGCATGACCTTCGACTTCGTGCCGCCGGTCATCCCGGCCCAATAGCAGCCCGATATGATCGTCACCGCTGGAGCGAACCTCCGGCGGTGGCCCCTATAGCCCAATTGGCAGAGGCAGCGGACTTAAAATCCGCACAGTGTCGGTTCGAGTCCGACTGGGGGCACCAGTGCCGCCGAACTCGAAGTTAGGGATGGATTTCGGGCGGATTTCGTCCCTAACTTCGAGTTCGACTGAGTTGAGTTGGCATACGGGCCAAGGCGTTCCTCGCCGCGTCTGTCGGCTGTCGGCTGTCGGGTGTCGATCTCGGATCGTCCCGCACCCTGTTCACGTATAGGGGTAGGGCAGGTCGGTGTCGACGTCTTCGTCGACGAGTAGCTGGCGTCCGAGTTGTGGGAATGCGCGTTGTGAACACGAGGTGCGTTCGCACACCCTGCATCCGGGACCGATGGGAATCGATGCGCCGGGGGAGTGCAGCGGTAGGTTGTCGGCGTAGACCAGTTTGTGAGCATAGGCGATGTCACATCCGAGGCCGATCGCGAAACTTTTCCGTGGTGATCGGTATCCGAGTCCGCCACTGTCGGTGGCGCGCGCAATCCACAGATAGGAGCGGTCGTCGGGCATGGTGGCGATCTGTGTGAGAATTCGCCCCGATGCCGCGAATGCGTCATGCACAACCCACAGTGGACAGCTTCCACCGACACGTGAGAAGTGGAATGCACTGGCGGACTGACGTTTCGAGATGTTTCCGGCTCGGTCGGTGCGGATGAAGAAGAACGGAACGCCCTTCGCCCCTGGTCGCTGCAGCGTGGACAATCGGTGACACACGGTTTCGAAGCCGACCTCGAAGGTCAGCGACAGCAGATCGATGTCGTATCGCAGCGACTCCGCAGCGGCGAGGAACCGTCCGTAGGGCAACAGCAGGGCTCCGGCGAAATAGTTGGCCAGCCCGACGCGGGCCAGCTCTCGGGCCTGAGTGCTCAGGTTCGTATCGGCATCGACGATCGTGTCGATTGTCGTCGACTGCGAGAGAAATGCCAGCTGGGTTGCGATCTGGTAGGCGCGTTGCCCGGCGGTCAGTCGACGCGCGAGCAGGAGAGTCCCGCCGGTGTCGTCGAAGATTCGTTTGGGGCCGAGTGCGCCGGGATCGTCGTCGCCGATAGTCACCGTGATGCCGTGGTCCGCTTCGATGACCCGTGCGAGTTGTAGATCGAGCGCCCCGATACTGAGCCCAGTTCGCTCGAAGAGTTCCTCAGCCGCAGTATCCAATTCGGGGATGTGATTGCGCCGGTCGTAGAAGAAGTCTCGGACTTCCTCGTAGGGCATCGGGGCGTGACCGCCCGTCGGGACATCGGGTTTGGGCCCGTCGAGTCCGACCGTGAGCCGATCCACCTGATCGGTCGCTGCATGGAGCTTGCGGTGCAGCGACACGAGGGTGCGCCCGATGTCCGGCATGCGCGCGACCAATTCCTGGATGTCGGACATCGACACCTCGCCTCGGTCGGAGGTTTCGGTGAGTACATCGTGCAGGTCGGCGACGAGGCGAGCGTCGGTGTCGGTGGCGAAGAACGAGGGGTCGAGCTCGAACATTGTGTTGAGCTTGAGCAGTACCTGGACGGTCAGAGGTCGTTGGTCGTTCTCGAGTTGGTTGAGGTAACTCGGCGAGAGCTCGAGTGTCTTCGCCAGCGCGGACTGCGTCAGCTGTCGTTCCTCGCGTAGGCGACGCAGCCGCCCGCCTGCGTAGATCTTCTGCATCTTTGTCGCTGCCTCCTTCGGGTGTCGACACTGTAGCCGAACTGGACTTCGCAACATTTGCCGATTTGCAGGAATTGCCTCGCAAAAATAGGCATTTGCGATGTCTTCCGCAGGTCCGGACTCGTGCGTAGCTTGTGAATGAAGCGTAGTAAGCCCTTTCATCAGCACGGAGGATTTTCTGTGAAGACCCATCTCGTACGCACCCGTACATCCGCCGAGGACTTTCCCCAGTCCGAGCACCTGGCTTGGAAGGTCGCCGAGGTCGCCACCGACGCAGTGGAGGTACCCGAAGCGACGGCCGAGATGATCGTCAACCGGATCATCGACAATGCCTCGGTGGCTGCGGCCTCGCTGGTGCGCCGCCCAGTGACGAGTGCTCGCACACAGGCGCAGGCGCACCCGTACAGCCCCGGTGCCACTGTGTTCGGAATCGGTGGAAAGTACTCACCCGAGTGGTCCGCGTGGGCCAATGGGGTAGCGGTGCGAGAACTGGACTTTCACGACACGTTCCTCGCCGCCGAGTACTCCCACCCGGGGGACAACATTCCGCCGATCCTCGCAGTCGCCCAGCACGCCGGGCGCTCGGGGCGCGATCTGATCCGCGGTCTGGCCACCGGGTACGAGATTCAGATCGACCTCGTTCGCGCAATCTCGTTGCACGAGCACAAGATCGACCACGTTGCCCATCTCGGTCCCTCTGCTGCCGCCGGTATCGGCACCCTGCTCGGCCTCGACACCGAAACCATCTACCAGGCCGTCGGGCAAGCGCTGCACACCACGACAGCCACCCGTCAGTCCCGCAAGGGGTCGATCTCGAGTTGGAAGGCCTACGCCCCTGCGCTCGCAGGGAAGGTTGCCGTCGAAGCCGTCGATCGAGCACTGCGCGGCGAGGGTGCCCCGTCGCCGATCTGGGAGGGTGAGGACGGGGTCATCGCGTGGCTTCTCGGGGGACCGAACGCGGAATATCATGTGCCGCTTCCCCGCCCGGGTGAAGCCAAGCGTGCAATTCTCGACAGTTACACGAAGGAACACTCCGCCGAGTACCAGAGTCAGGCCCCGATCGACCTCGCCCGACGAATGCGGGAAAAGATCTCCGATCTCGAACAGATCGAGACGATCGTGTTGCACACCAGTCACCACACGCATTACGTCATCGGCACCGGCTCGAACGATCCACAGAAGTTCGATCCCACCGCCTCCCGGGAAACCCTCGATCACTCGGTGATGTACATCTTCGCAGTCGCGCTCGAGGACGGAATCTGGCATCACGAGCACTCGTACGCCCCCGAACGCGCGCAGAGGCCGAACACCGTCGCGTTGTGGAACAAGATCTCGACCGTAGAAGACCCCGAGTGGACGCGCCGATACCACTCTGTCGATCCGGACGAAAAGGCGTTCGGTGCACGCGCGGAGATCACGCTGAAAGACGGCACGGTCATCGTCGACGAACTCGCGGTCGCCGACGCGCACCCCCTCGGTGCCCGCCCGTTCGCCCGCGAGCAGTACATCGCGAAGTTCCGTTCGTTGGCCGATGGTGTGATCGCACCCTGGGAACAGGATCGCTTCCTTCGCGCAGCCGAGCGGGCTCCCGAGCTCGCCGCAGGTGAACTCGATCAGCTGACCTTCACCGTCGCCGACGATGTTCTCGCGCGGGCTCCTAAGACCCCGAAGGGCATCTTCTGATGCCGGGCCTCATTGCGGCCTCGACGTCGGCCGCGGACAAGCGTATTGCGTTGCGCGCCACGCTTGCGTCGACGTCGATCACTCGGCTTCCCGGCGCTATCAACCCGTTGACCGCAAAGTTGATTCAGGAGATCGGCTTCGAGGGGGTCTATATCTCCGGTGGCGCATTCTCTGCCGGGCTCGGTCTGCCCGACATCGGACTCACCACGTTGACCGAGGTCATCACCCACAGTGCGCAGATCGCGGCCGTCACCGACTTGCCGGTACTGATCGACGCCGACACCGGATTCGGTGAGCCGATGTCCGCGGCACGCACGGTGCTGGCGGCCGAGGATGCGGGGATCGCCGGGCTGCACCTCGAAGACCAGATCAACCCGAAACGCTGCGGGCACCTCGACGGCAAAGCGATTGTCCCGATAGAGGAGATGGTGCGACGCCTCCGCGCGGCCGTCACCGCGCGGCGAGATCCGAACTTCGTCATCTGCGCCCGCACCGATGCAGCGGGTATCGACGGAATCGACGCCGCGATCGAACGAGCCAGATCTTATGCCGACGCCGGAGCAGACCTGATCTTCACCGAGGCGCTCGCCGAGGAAGCCGACTTCGTGAAGTTCCGTGCTGCAGTGGACATCCCACTGCTGGCGAACATGACCGAGTTCGGCAAGTCCGAGCTGATCTCCGCGCAGAGACTCGAGGACATCGGCTACAACGCCGTCCTGTACCCGGTCACCATGTTGCGACTGGCCATGGGTGCCATCGAAACCGGACTGCGTGAAATCCACGACCGCGGAACGCAAAAGGGACTCCTCGACCGGATGCAGACCCGCTCACGTCTGTACGAGTTGCTCGAGTACGACAAGTACAACGAATTCGATACCGGAATATTCAATTTCACGTTAGGGACGAAGTCATGACCGAAGCCATCTACAAGGGGCTGGCCGGTGTCGTGGTCGACACCACCGCTATTTCCAAGGTCGTCCCCGAGACGAACTCGCTGACCTACCGCGGATACGCCGTGCAGGATCTCGCCGCGCACTGCAGCTTCGAGCAGGTCGCGTATTTGCTGTGGCACGGTGAGCTCCCGTCCCTGCAGCAACTCGAACTGTTCGTTCAGCGCGAGCGAGCCCAACGGCGAGCAGACCGCTCGTTGCTCTCGCTCGTGACGAAAATGCCCGACAATTGTCATCCGATGGATGTCGTGCGCACCGCGATCAGCTATCTCGGTGCCGAAGACCCTGCCGAGGAGGATAATTCGGTGTCGGCGAACCTGGCTAAGGCGCTGCGCATGACGGCAGTGTTGCCGACCATCGTCGCCGCCGACCATCGCCGCCGACACGGCCTCGATCCCATCGCCCCTCATTCGCATCTTGGATTCGCGGAGAACTTCCTCTACATGTGCTTCGGCTCCGTTCCCGAACCGGAAATCGTCAAGGCCTTCGAGGTTTCCCTGATCCTGTACGCCGAGCACAGCTTCAACGCCTCCACCTTTGCTGCCCGCGTGGTCACCTCGACACTGTCGGATATCTACAGCGCCGTCACCGCCGCCATCGGAGCGCTGAAGGGTCCGTTGCACGGCGGTGCCAACGAAGCTGTCATGCGAGACATGCTCGAGATCGACGACCCCGAACGGGCCGCACAGTGGCTGCAGAACAAACTCGCAGCCAAAGACAAGGTCATGGGGTTCGGTCACCGTGTCTACAAGAACGGCGACTCACGCGTACCGACGATGAACGCAGCATTCCGCGACGTCGCCGCGGTGACCGGCGGAGACAAGTGGGTGCGCATGTACGATATGCTCGAAAAGACCATGCACGATGCCACCGGCATCAAACCCAACCTCGATTTTCCTACCGGTCCGACGTACTACCTGATGGGCTTCGACATCGACGTGTTCACACCGATTTTCGTCATGAGTCGCATCACCGGTTGGACGGCTCACATCATCGAGCAAGGTGCGTCGAATGCGCTGATCCGACCACTGAGCCAGTACTCGGGAGTGCCGCAACGCGCTGTCGTCGCCTGACGCCGGCCAACCCGTTGGTCCGATTCCCCACTGCACGTCGGGTGGCCGCTGTTCTCGACCTGGTCGCTGGATCGAGCCCGCTTTCGACGGCTCGGGTGCGGAGAGATGAACAAGTGCGATGATTTCTGTCATGGCACGGGACGTCACGGGCACGGTGCGAGGCATTACCCTTCAGCAGTTGCGCTACTTCGTAGAAGTGGCCGCCGAGGGGTCCATCAGTGCCGCGGCGGACTTGCTCTACATCGCGCAACCGACCATGTCGGCCGCATTGAAAGACCTGGAACGTCGCGTGGGTCGGACCCTCTTCGTTCGCTCGACCCGTGGGGTGACACTCACGGAGGATGGAACCGAATTTCTCGGCTACGCGCGCCAGGTGGTCGAGCAATCAGAACTCTTGGAACAGCGGTACCTCGGCCGCGGGCCCGCTCGCCGGCTCTTGGCCGTCTCGACTCAGCACTACTCATTCGTCGTCGACGCTTTCGTCCGCATGGTGAAAGCCTCTGAGGCTCCGGAGTATTCGTTCAGTCTTCGAGAGACCCGTACGTGGGAAATCATCGAGGATGTCCGCACGCTCCGCAGTGAACTCGGTGTCCTCTATCGCAACGAGTTCAATGCAAGCGTGATCGACAAGCTGATTCGCGAAGCGGGTCTTGTTTTCACGCCGCTGTTTCTGGCATCGCCGCATATTTTCATCGCTCGCACGAATCCCCTGGCGGGGCGAAAGAGTGTGGAGCTGAGTGATCTCGAAGAATTTCCGCGTCTCACGTTCGACCAGGGCGCGAACAATTCCTTCTACCTCTCCGAAGAAATACTCTCCACCCGTTCGTCCAAACAAGAAATCCGGGTGAGCGATCGTGCCACCATCTTCAACCTCATGATCGGTCTGGGCGGATACACGATCTCCACCGGCATTGTCTCGGATGATCTCGATCCGTCCATCGTCGCTGTTCCGCTCGATGTCGACGATCGCATCGAGATCGGTTGGATCGGTCATGCCTCGGTGTCTTTGACCGTCCAGGCTCAGCGCTTCGTGGCGGAGATGCGCGACGTCGTGTCTGGTTTCGGCGTCGACTTATTGACATAGCCATTGCCTATGGCCAGCCATAATCGAGAGTGATTAGGCTATGTCGACTGGTCGATTTAGGCTGATGCTCAGGCCGCTTCGGACAGCTGCCTCCCGGTTCTATGGACCTGAGAAATCGGCCCGACCATCGAGTAACTCGGTCGAAGTGTTGCGAGGGCTCAGGCAGTGAACCCGTGTGGTGACGCGTTCGTCACCACATTCACCGCACGTGATTGGGGTTACTAATCAGCATGAGGAACGACTGCACTTTCAGCATCAGCACGACGCGCTTCGGCGAGGATTACACCCCGTCGACGAACTCGCGTCGCACGACCAACTTTGCGAATCTTGCACGCGGCGAGGATGGTCGACAGAACTTGCGTAACGCGGTGACGATGATGAACACCCGTCTCAACGAGGTGGTTCACTGGGACAATCCACGTGGTGACCGCTACGCACTCGAACTCGACATCATCTCGGTGGATCTGCAACTAGTATCCGTCGGGGCCGACGCCGCATTTCCGGTAATCGAAATTCTCGATGTCGGAATAGTCGATACCACTACCGGCACCCGCACAGAGGGCATCGTCGGAAACAACTTCTCCTCATACATTCGCGACCACGATTTCGTTGTTCAGCTCCCGAAGCACCGAGCGACGGGAATTCCGAACGACTTCGGCGATGTACATGGTCAGGTCTTTCAGCGTTTTGTCGATTCGCCCGAGTACCGTGAACGGTTCTCGCAACCACCTGTCATCTGTATCAGTGTGTCGACTTCCAGTACCTACCGTCGCCTCACGAATCATCACCCGGTCCTCGGGCTCGAATACGGGGCAGAGGACACCTCGATCACCGATCAGTACTTCGGAAAAATGGGTCTCGGGGTTCGCTACTTCATGCCCAAGGGATCCGTCGCTCCCTTGGCGTTCTACCACTGCGGTGACTTGCTCAACGACTATTCGGTCCTGGCACTCGCGGGCACGATCGCGACGATGGAGACTTTCCAAAAAATCTATCGGCCTGAAATCTACAACGCGAATACTGCTGCCTCGGAGGTCTACCAGCCGAGTCTCGACAACGAAAACTATTCACTTCCGCAGGTGAGCTACGACCGTGTCGAGCGCAATCGACTTGCGACGACACAGGCAGAGTTCGCCGACGTGAATCTGATGCAACCGTATGGGTCAGTCCTGAAGCGGTGGGCTACCGATCGATGCGCCTGACCGAGCGAGACCGAAAGGTATAAGAGATGTTCCCACTCCTGCCCACCTCGATCGTCGGAAGCCTACCCAAGCCCTCGTGGCTCTGTGAGCCGAAGAAGCTCTGGTCGCCGTGGAAATTACCAGACGACGAACTGCGCGAAGGAAGACTCGACGCTCAGGCGCTCGCAGCTGATGAGCAGCGTCGTGCCGGTCTCGACATCATCAGCGATGGTGAACAAACGCGTCAGCACTTCGTGACCACGTTCATCGAGCATCTCGAGGGTGTCGACTTCGATCGACGCGAAACTGTGCGAATTCGGGACCGATACGATGCGAGCGTTCCGACGGTTGTCGGTGCGGTGAGCCGCGAACAATCAGTGTTTGCCGCAGATGCAACGCGCCTTCGAGCAGTGACCGACCAGCCGATCAAATGGGCACTGCCCGGCCCTATGACAATGATCGACACGCTCTACGACAACCACTACAAGAGTCGCGAGAAGCTGGCATGGGAGTTCGCGACTCTTCTGAACCAAGAGGCAAAAGACTTGGAAGCGGCAGGCGTCGACATCATTCAGATCGACGAGCCCGCATTCAACGTGTTTTTCGACGAGCTCGAAGACTGGGGAATCGCGACACTCGAGCGTGCAATCGAAGGGCTGAATTGCGAAACAGCCGTACACATCTGTTACGGCTACGGCATCAAAGCCAACACCGACTGGAAGGCAACTCTCGGGGCCGAGTGGCGCCAGTACGAACGGTCGTTCCCACTGTTGCAACAGTCTTCGATCGACATCGTGTCGCTGGAGAGTCACAATTCGCGCGTACCTGTCGACTTGATCGAACTGCTTCGAGGTAAGAAGGTCATGCTGGGTGCGATCGATGTAGCAAGCGACACCGTCGAGACTGTCGAGGAAGTCGCTGAAACCCTCAGTCGCGCACTTCCGTTCGTCGACGCAGACAAGCTCTACCCAAGTACGAATTGCGGTATGGCGCCACTCGACCGACGCGTCGCACGAGACAAGATGGTCGCGCTCACCGCTGGCGCGGAACTCCTGCGACGTCAATTGTCCGAGTAGTTCTCTGCCGAACTCGAAGTTGTGGATGGATTTCGGCCGGATTCCGTCCACAACTTCGAGTTCGACCGACGGTGTCAGGTTGCCCGGTTGGTTTCGTGTACCTCGATGTCGGCGTGATCACCGGAGTCGTCGCGTTGGCCTGCTGGGATCTTCCGCATGATCAGCCAGGAGGCGCCGCCTGCGACGACCATCAAGCATGCGGCGATACCAGACGTGATGGTCACGCCACTGGTGAAGGCGTCTGCGGCCGAGTCGAGCAATCCACTGGCCTGTTCGGCCGGCAGTCGGTCCGCTACGGCTTGGGCACCGCCGAGGGTTTCTCGCGCCGCGGAAGTGTCGAAACCGGCGTTCTCGGGCGTGACGACGTTGGCACGGTACTGCGCCAACAGGATTGCACCGAGCACGGACGTACCGGTGACGGCACCGAGCTCGTAGGCCGTCTCGGAGATAGCGGCCGCGGCACCGGCCTTTTCCGGGGGAGCTGTGGACAAGATCATGTCGTTCGAGATGGTCTCGGCAACTCCGATACCTGCTCCGAGGGCCGCGAACGCCGCGACGAAGGACCACACCGATGTCGGCTCGGCGAACACCGCGATCGTTGCGTATCCGAACGCCGCCAACATCATTCCGCCCGAGATGATCATGGCAGGCCGCAGCATTCGTGCCAGTACGACTGCCAGGAGGCCTGCGGTGATCATCGCCAGAATGCCGGGCAGCAAGCGGAGCCCAGCTTGCATCGGGCTCAACCCGACGACGAGCTGAAGGTGTTGCGATACGAAATACAAGAATCCGACGAGCGCGAATATCGCGAGCAGGTTGACCAACACTGCGCCGGCGAAGGCAGGCACGGTGAACAGGCGAACATCGAGCATCGGGTCGGGTCGGCGGAGCTGCCTGCGTACGAACATCCAGACTGCCAGTGCTCCGATCAGCGCGGGTAGCGCCGTGCCGAACAAGCTTCCTCCACTTGCCAAATCCTTGATTGCATAGACGATCGGGGTCAAGGCGAGTAGGGACAGGGCGATGCTGATGCCGTCGATGCGCGCAGGATCGGGGTCCTTCGATTCGGGTACCAGAACCGGTGCCAGTAGCAGCAACGGCACCAGGAGTGGAATCGCGAACAAGAACACCGAACCCCACCAGAAGTGCTCCAACAAGAATCCGCCGACGACAGGTCCCATAGCCGCACCCGCTCCGATGGAGGCCGACCAGATCGCGATCGCCAGACGGCGTTCGGAGCGATCGGTGAACAGATTGCGCAATAGAGACAGGGTCGCGGGCATCAAGGTGGCACCGAAAAAGCCGAGGCCGGCACGTGCGGCTATCAACATCTCGGGCGTCTGCGAGTAGGCCGCAACAACGGATACCGCTGCGAAGCCGGTCGCGCCGATGAGCAGTAAGCGTCGTCGTCCGATTCGGTCGCCCAGGCTACCCATCGCGACGAGCAGCCCTGCCAAGACGAGGGGGTAGGCGTCGATGATCCAGAGTTGTTGTGCGCCGGATGGTTCGAGAGTTTCGGCGATCGAAGGTAAAGCGAAGGACAGCACTGTGTTGTCGATCGCGATGATCAACACGGGCAGCATCAGGACAGCGAGCGCGCACCATTGGCGAACCCCCGCCGTTCTGTCGTGCGAGAGGTGGCCCGGAGTGGGCGGACTTGTGAGTTCAGGCATGTGCCGTCTTCCGATGAGGTTGGGCGGGTCTTCGTTACTGTACCAACCAGACGGTGCAGTAACGAAGCCGAAGCCGCGTTCGCCCGTAAACTCGCCCTGTGCCTCCTCCTCCTGTAGCGCGTGACAAGTCGTTGAACGCTTTCGTCAAGCTCGTGCTGGAGCAGGGGGAGAAGGCGGCGACCCTCGATGCGGTTGCCGCTGCTGCCGGGATCTCGAAGGGCGGCTTGATGTACCACTTCCCCAGCAAGGAAGCCTTGGTGGAGGGTTTGATGCGTGTCGTGGAGGAGCTCGCGGCCGAGGATGTTCGACGGATGAGGGAGCATCCAGAGGGCCCAGCGGATTACCACATACGCACATCGACGTTCCACGACACTGCTGTCGATCGTGCCGTGGTTGCCACGATGCGGCTGAGCCAGGGTGCGAACGAGCTTGCGCAGCAGACCCTGGAGCGAATCCGGCAATCCTGGTTGGATGCGTTGAACGAGCAGATCGCTGATCCGGCGGTCGCAGAAGCGGTCCTTCTGATGGGCGACGGCCTCTACTTCGCCGCAGCATCGGCCGGAACGGACCACCGATCGCCCGACCACATCGAGGCGTTGGTAGGCGTTGTACACAGGCTCATCGACTCTCGTCCCTGAAGGAGCCACGTGGCTCATCGCCCGACGCTGCATTCACACCGTGCTCGCAGTGCTGGGTGGTGACTTCAGAAGGGCGTCCCTCCCGCTTGCGGGGCGAACGCTGCCCGATGCACGCCATGAATGTGGACAAGCACTGATCGGGTCGAATTCCGCAGCACCCCTGACCGCCGTCTATGGATTGGGGCAGATGCTAGGACCGCTGATGGTCGCGCCGGTCATCGGCGATGGCTACCGAGTTGCATTCACCATTGCGTTCGTCGTACTCGCCTGTGCTACCGCGCTTTCCGTGATCATCGCACGGAAAACCCTTCCCCGGAGATCAGACTGGAAGGCGGTCGGTCAGTTCAAGCATTTTGCCAATCGGTGAAAGCAACGTCGAGAAACCAACGAACGGCTCGTGGCGGCATCGGTCCATCACGCCACGCCAGCCGCACCTGGGTCGGCGGTGCGCCGTCGATAGGGACAAACCGTAATCCGGGGTGAGAGATCCGTCGTGCGGCCAGTTCCGGAACAATGCCGATTCCGCGTCCAGCAGCGATATTCTCGAGCCACTCCTCGAAATTTCGGCAGGTGATCACCACTCGCGGTACACCGTTTTCGGCAACCGGAATGGAGTCGGCTGTTGTGGAACCGGACAGCGTGTTGACCACCAATGGACCGGGTGGGAGCGAGTCCCACCGCACCTCGGTGGCATCACCGAAGGAAGGGTTCGACCGGCTCACCGCAAGAATTCGTCGTTCGGTGCCGACCTGACGAGTCACCGTGCCGGCGGTCAAATGATGTGGGCAACTTCGGTAGAGCGCCACATCGACGTGGCGCGCATCCAGAGCTGCGAGAGGGTCGTCGACGCGGCGCACGTCCACGTCCGCGGCGTATTGACGTACGAGAGAGGCACGCGTGGCAGCGAACCATCCGTCGGGGAGCAACCATGCAAAGCCCAACCGCACGACCGGGTGGTCGTCGAGATCTGCGATCAGTGAATCCACCTCTCCCAGGATTCTGCGTGCACGCCCCAGCACGACCAATCCGTCCTCGGTCAGTTCGGCAGTACGGGACTCGATCAATCGACGCCCGCAACGCTGTTCGAGTTGACGAACCGAACGCGTCAGTGTCGGCTGCGAAACGCGCAGTTCGGCGGCTGCGGCGGTGTGAGTGCCACAGTCCGCCAGAGCGACCAACGCGCGCAGGTGTCTCAGCTCGACCTCCATACGTCCAGCGTATATCCACCGGTGCTCGGCGTATTGGCCTGCTGCGCCGATGGCTCCTACTCTCGGACTCACTGCCCCACCCTTCACTAGGAGTTTCGATGTTTCGTTACGAGTCGTTGCAGGTGCCTATCGTCGGAGCGCCGATGGCGGGAGGCCCGACGAGGCCTGACTTGGTTGCAGCAGTACGGAATTCAGGTGGACTGGGGTTCCTTGCCGCGGGTTATCTCACCCCGGAAAGGTTGACCGCGGACATCGTTGCCGTTCGCGGTGCTGGCATAGAAACGTTCGGGGTCAATCTGTTCGTCCCCGAGTACGGGCAGGTTGTCGACACCGAGGACATTGCGCGGTATCGCGCGCTGCTCCAGCCCTACGCCGATGATCTCGGCGTCGAACTCCCCGCCGACAGCACCCTTGCCGAAAATATCGACGACTACTGGGAGGAGAAGCTCGACATCGTCGTGGCCGAAGCCATCCCGGTCGTGTCTTTCACCTTCGGGTGCCCGAGTGCCGACATCATCGCCCGCCTGCACGAGGCCGGGAGCGCCGTCACCGTCACCGTCACCGACGAAGAGGACGCCCGCGCGGCGGTCGATGCAGGCGCCGACTCCCTGTGCGTGCAAGGCCCCGATGCCGGCGGGCACCGCTCGACCTTTCGCATCGATGCCGAGAGTTCGGACATTGCCCTCGACGAGTTGATTCCTGCGATACGCCGAGCAGTGTCGGTTCCCCTCGTGGCGGCTGGCGGGATCACCACCGCGTCCGATGTCCGTCGAGTCCTGGGCTACGGGGCAGTGGCGGCTCAGGTCGGAACCGCCCTGCTCCGGTCGCCGGAAGCCGGGACGAAGCCTGCCCACGCCGCCGCCTTGGTCGATCCTCGGTTCACCGAAACGGTGGTCACTCGAGCCTTCAGCGGCCGTCCCGCCCGAGCCTTGCGCAACAAGTTCGTCGATCGGTTCGATACAGGATCGTCACGCCAGTACCCCGCCGTGAACACGCTGACCGGCGGCATCCGCAAGGCCGCAGCGAACGACCCTCACGGCATCAACCTGTGGGCCGGTGCCGGGTACCGCAGCGCTTCCGCTGACCCGGCAGCGCGAATTATCGAAGAATTGGCCTCGGAGTTGTGAGGAATGTCCAGGTGTAAAAACCGCACGGATCGTGGTGTTTGAACCCACGCTCCAAAACCCGCATCGGGTGTACGGGATTGAGTACCGTCGTAGACATGCAACTGACTCGCTTCAGCGATCTGGCCCTACGGGCGATGATGTTGCTGGCAGCCGCCGGCCCGGACGGCCCACGGATGACTACCGGAGCCATTGCAGTTCGAGTCAACGCATCGGAACACCATGTAGCGAAAGCGATTACACGCTTGGTCGGATTGGGCTGCGTCCGTGCGCAGCGCGGCCGCACCGGTGGGCTCTTCCTCACCGACACGGGCCGATCGATATCGGTTGGCCACCTGATCCGTCAACTCGAAGGCGATCGCGAAGTCGTCGAGTGCGTAGGGGACCAGCCCTGCCCACTTCTTGCCGCCTGCCGATTGCGGCATGCCCTGGCCGTCGCCAAAGAAGCGTTCTATGGCGAACTCGACCGCTACACGATCGACGATCTAGCCGCGTCCCCGACCATTCCACTCGCAATGGTCGCTTTTCCCTCACCCTGACCTGCCATTTCGACGTCGGCGGTCCATTGGAAGGAATACCTGTGTCCACGTTCGGTCCCCTCACTGTCGAGCACGAGCTCCAACCCGATCACGTCGACGTCGTCAGAGCGACGTTGCCGTTGGTGGGTGCCAATATCGACGCCATCACAACAAACTTCTATGCGCGCATGTTCGCCGCACGACCGGAGCTGCTGCGAAATCTGTTCAACCGCGGGAATCAGGCACAGGGAGCGCAGCAACGAGCTCTGGCCGCGTCGATCGCGACGTACGCCACTCATCTGGTGGACCCGACGCTGCCGCACCCGGACGAAATGCTGTCCCGGATCGGACACAAGCACGCATCTCTCGGAATTACCGCCGACCAGTACTCGATCGTGTACGAGCACCTCTTCGCTGCGATCGTCGACGTACTCGGTGCCGAGACAGTGACGACTAAAGTCGCCGAAGCCTGGGACCGGGTGTATTGGATGATGGCCGACACTCTCGTCTATCTCGAGAACCGCCTTTACGAGAGCGCGGGAGTGGTTGCGGGACAGGTCTTTCACCGCGGAATCGTCACTACGCGCACCGAAGATCCGTCCGGGGTAAAGGTGATCGGTGTGACCGGCGACTGGCCGGAGCTTCGAAAAGAGCACCAGGGTGGGTACGTCTCGGTCGGAGTGACTCTGCCCGACGGCGCGCGACAGATCCGCCAGTACAGCCTCATCTCCGGCAGTGACACAGGCGAATTGACGTTCGCCGTCAAGCCTGTCGTCGCCAGGGGTGGCTGCCCGGCAGGTGAAGTGTCGAACTGGATCTCGAGCACGCTACGCCCGGGAGACCTGGTCGACATCAGCATCCCGTTCGGTGATCTGCCGACAGCCGACATCTCTGCGGGGCCCGCCGTATTGATCTCGGCCGGCATCGGCATCACGCCGATGAACGGGATCCTCGAACACCTCGTTCTGGCGGACAGTCGATCCGAGGTGCTGGTTGTCCACGCAGACCGTAGCCCCGTCAGCCATCCGCTTCGGACGCGTCAGCGACAACTGGTCGACGCCTTGCCGAACGCCGTCCTCGAACTCTGGTACGAGGAGCCCGGCGATGTGGCCGATGCACACCATGGGCGGTTGGATCTCACTCTTGTCGACCTTCCGCAGGGTGCGACGTTCTTCGCCTGCGGCGGTACCGGTTTCGTGCGGGCCGTCACTTCGCAACTCGTCGACTGTGGGGTCGACAAGTCGCGTGTCCATTGCGAACTGTTCGCCCCGGACGAGTGGTTGCTCGGCGCAAGCGTCGGCCGGTAGCCGCGCCGGCGTCCCGGGCCACCTTCGGTCAAAGTCCGTACTTGCCGTCGGCCCAGTACGGGCGCACAGTAACGCTGCGCCTTGCCAAGCCGAGCCCCTCGATGAGTGCTTTCCTGTGGCGTTGGATCGATTGGGCGTGGCCGAGCAGCCAGGCTCCACTGATATGCCCGAGGTCCCCGGCGACGATGGCGGCCTCCAGCCATGACTGCAGTGCGTCACCGGGTGCGTCGGTTGCGGGCACGAAGCGATACTTCGGCCATCGGATTGCCAAGTAGGGGAGAGCTTTCGCTCTCACTTCGATGACTATGTCGGCCACTGGGTTGTCCTGGCCGTAGGCATCGAGCGTGCCGAGAGAGCACGCGTCACCGAGACACAGGCGTCGGGTTCCATTCCTGAACGACGAACGGTGCCTGCCCGCCAGCAGGGTCATGTCGTCGCCGGGCCGCAGCCGGCTGATCCATGCGGCTCCCGGTCCCGATGGCGTGGTGTCCACGAGGATTCCGATGCGTTCCAACTCTTGGCTGTTGTTTACCGTTCGGACGGTGTAGCGGCGTCCGAGAGTGGGGGTCACTCGAAATTGGATCTCGTGGCCTGGGTGCCACCCGCCCGGCGGCGCGTCCGCAGCCAGCTGTAGTTCGATGAAGCCGGGGGCCGGAGCACTCACGTCGAGCACGCGAGCCCGTCGACCCAACGCCGATTGTGCCAAATTTCCTATGAATGCTGGTGATTGGGGCACGGGGGTCCTCGATTCGACTGGGTGCGCCGATGCCTCGTGGCGCGGGGTTGGTTGACGGGTTTTCACTCGACCGACGCAGAAGGTGCCGGTTCGTTGCTTGTTTCGGCTGCCGGCAGAAAGAAGGCGATGAGTAGGGGGATAGCGCTCAAACCTATTGTCCACCAGAAGCTATGGGCGAAGGCCGCGAGCTGGCCGGCCTGAGTCGTGGCATCGTCGAGCAGATTTTGGAGGATGATTGCGATGACTGCGACGCCGAAGGGTGCCCCGACACGTTGGACCACGCTGAAGGCAGCACTGCCTCTCGGCGCTTCGTCGTGACCGAGGCTCGCGAAGGCGAGGGTCATCACCGGGAACGTTGCGGCACCGAAACCGATACCCTGCAAAACCTGGCCGGCCAGCATCAACGCAGTCCCGCCTTCCGCACCCGCGAGAGCGAACGGCAGGATCCCGATCATCGTCATGAGCACCCCTGTGGCGACGACGATCCGGGCGTCCACGGCGGCCGCGAATCTGCGTAGGACGAGGAAGAACAACATCGTTCCGAGCCCCTGCGGGATGAGCAACAATCCGGTGGCGAGCACCGACTCGCCACGGACCTGCTGATAGAAGAGCGGCAGCAAGAACATGACTGCGTACACCGAAAATCCGCTGACGAAAGTGATGATGCTGGTCAAGCCAAAGCTGCGTCGCGTGAACAACCGGACGTCCAGCAGCGCTGGGCGTCGGGCATGCAGCGAGTGGAACGTGAATGCTGTCAGTAGTGCAATCCCGCCCGCGATGGGCGACCACGCTGCGACGGCGAGGAATCCTCCGTGTTCCGGTGCCTGGCTGACGCCATAGGCGATCGCCACAATCGCGGGGGTGAGCAGAGCGAAGCCGAGTAAATCGAACCGATGATGACGGCTGCCCGAAGTGGCGGGCAGAACCCACGGTCCCATTGCGAGTGCAGCGAGGCAGAAGGGGACGTTCGCGAAAAAGAGCCAATGCCAGTGCAGTGACTGCAGAATCAACCCTCCGAGAACCGATCCCAGGATGGGCGCGAGTTGGGCAGGCAGTGCCACTGCGATCATCGCGCGACCGATTCGCGGTTTACCCGCCGCGCGCGTGAGGATCGAGATCGTGATGGGGAGAACCATGCCTCCGCCGATTCCTTGAAGCACTCGGAATCCGATGAGCGCCGGCAGCGAGTCGACCACTCCGCAGAGGATCGAGCCGGCCAAGAACGTTCCGACCGCAACCATCCACGCATTTCGCGAACCGATTCTCTCGGAGAACCATCCGCTGACGGGGATGACCGCGACGAACGCGAGTAGGTATGCGGTTGTCACCCATTGGGTTTGCGCCACCGATGCGCCGAAAGCCGTATGCAGGTGATCGAGAGCGATATTGACGATTGTGGTGTCGAGAAGCGTCGTGAAGGCACCGAGGACCAGTACCAGGCTGATGGCATTCAGTCTGCGGTCGGTTACCGCAGCAGAAGGGGGAGAGAAAAATGTCATGCAGCTAAACTAGACGGTTCAGTTTAGTAGCGCAAGACGGTACGGTACAGTTCACTTCGCAGGCAGATTCGAAGGAGATGACGCGGATGAACGACCCCAGAGCTACGAAGCCGGTCCGTGAAGGGTCCCCACTCAAGCGCGCGGCGATCGTCGCCGCAGCGCGCGAGCTGTTCGTCCAGCAAGGAGTCGATCGCGTCAGCATGGATGCCGTTGCGTCCAGTGCGAAGGTGTCCAAAGCGACTGTCTACGAATACTTCGGCGACAAACGCCGCCTTTTCCTGGCCATACTCGCCGATGTTTCGCAGTCCCTGCTGACGACAGTGCAGCTCACGCTCGACAAGCATCTGTCGGACACGGCGCCCATCACGACCGTGCTGCAGTTGCAGCAGACGCTCACCGAAGTTGCCATCGACTTGGGGCAATCTGTTGTCGGTTCGGCTGACTACAGCGACGGATTCGCACTCGTCGCACAAGAACGACTGCGTACGCCATCGACCGAAGACGACATCGCAACGGACGCCGTTGTTCTGGCCCTCGCCGAGCGTCTCGGGCATTTCGTGGACGTTGGGTTGGTAGAGACCGACCGTCCAGAATTGGCGGCAGAGCATTTCTTCGCATTGACTGTTCTGTTGGCATTCGACCGACACCCCGGCCCAGCCAATCGCGACGCTCAGGGCATTCGCCAGACAATGATCGACGGTGTGCACGCCTTCGTTCGTGCGTATTCCCCGCGCTAGAGACCGTTGCTGTCCAGTCGGGTCCAGTCGTCAGATGGAAACGCCGTGGCGGCGATCTCCGAGAACGCGTTCGGCCACAAGGGCTTCCATGGCGGCCGAGAAGGGCTCATGTCTGCCCTCCGTGACGGCAACATTGCCTGTGTATTCCGAGTCGTTGTTCGTAGTCGAGGTCATTGTCGGGCATCTCCATCTCGTTCGGTGTTCTTCACAGGATCGACGAAGACGTATGGATGCGCAAGAAAGTTTGCTGTTTGCGCAAAGAGGGGAGGCGATGTGAGACTTCGGTGCGGTGTTGCCCGACGCGCGAAATCAGGTGGCGAGTTGCACCTTCCGTAGGGTCATGTGGTGCAGTGAGCGTATTCCGCCCAATGAGGAAGGCTCGCACATGTTCTCGTCCTTCATCCCGCCGCGCCAAGTCACGATCGGGGCAGCCGCCGCCTTCGTCGGCACCACTCCGCGAGCGATTCGCCACTATCACCAGATGGGTCTGTTGCCGGAGCCCGAGCGGGGCAGCGACGACCGCCGCCGCTACGGCTACGACGAGATGATTCGGCTGATGTGGATCCGCCGAATGGCGGACGCCGGCATTGCCCTCGACGATATCCGCGACGCGTTGGCCGACGCGTCCGGCACCTCCGACAGCGACGTCGCGCGCATCCTTGATCGGCTCGAAGGGGTCATCGTCGCCCGGCAGGCCGAACTCGAGCGGCAACGGACCGCCGTGCGGCGCATGCGTGCGCGGGGGAGCAGGTTGGGCCTGCTCTCCGATGTGGTGAGTGAGCGCCTCGTCGACTTGCCCCAGGGAGCGGTGCGGCAAGACGACCTGGACACCCTGCTCGTGACCGAGCGGATCTTCGGCGAGCTCGGCGCGTCGGTCCAGGCATCGCGTGTCATCGCCCTGGCCACCCACCTGGACTTGCGAGAGTATTCCGACCGAGTCGACGCCGCTGAAGGGGCGCTCGACGACTCGGTCTCCGTCGACGACCCCCGCGTGGCGGAGGTCGCGGCCGAACGGCACGCCTTCGAGACCGCCCTCCATGCGGTCATCGAGAGCTCCGGCCTGGCGCAGGCCGACGACGCCCGGTTCGACGCCTGGGACGAGTCGCACCCCGCTCCCGCCGACGCCGGTCCGGCGTGCGGGTCGACGAGCCTCACCGAGGCCGTCCGGATGATGCCGTACGACTTCTCTCCTGCACGCCTGCGGTGCATGGAATTGGCCCTGGAACTCGACGAACCCCGGTAGCGCTTCGGGAATCAGGTGCTGGGCGCAGAGGAATTCAGGTGTGTTGGGGCGCTCTACGCAAGGGCTGCGCGATACGGTCGGAAGAACTCGCGTAGTTCTCGAGCGTACAGCTCGGGCTCCACGAACGGAGCGAAGTGCCCACCGCGCGGAAGTTCTCTTACACGAACGACATTCGCGATGCGGTCGAGCCATGCGCGGGGCGGATTCGTGAAGAGGTCACCCGAAAAGAACGAGAACCCTGACGGCACCTCGACGCGACGGGCGTGCTGCTCCGAGGGAATGGACGCGTTGGCGCTGTACATACGCATCGACGAGCCGATGGTCTCGGTGAGCCAGTAGAGGGTGACGTTCGTGAGGATCTCGTCCTTGGTGAAATTGCGCTCGATGTCACCGTCGCCGTCGGTCCACCCTCGCAGCTTCTCGACGATCCATGCGGCCAACCCGGCCGGGGAGTCGGTCAACCCGACGGCAGCGGTCTGCGGTTTCGTGCGGTGCATGGCCGCGTATGCACCCTCTGTACTGCCCCACGCGGCGGACCTGTCGAGAAAGTCCTGCTCCTGCGGTGACAGTTCGGCGCGGTCGCCGGTGAACACGGGCAGTCCCGCATCCATACGGTGGACGGCCACGACAGAGTCGGGGTGATCGAGTGCCAGGTAGCGGCTGACGGCGCTGCCGATGTCGCCTCCGGCAGCCCCGTAACGGGTGTACCCCAAAATCTGCATCAGCTCCGCCCAAACGCCGGCTACCGCAATCGAATTCAAAGGGGCACCTACCGGTGTATCCGAATAGCCGTAACCCGGCATGTCGGGCACGATGACGTCGAAGGCATCGGCGGGGTCGGCACCGTGTGCGCCCGGGTCGGTCAGCAGCGACACCACTTTCGAGTAGCGCCAGAACGAGTCCGGCCATCCATGGCTGAGAACCACGGGAAGAACCGGGCCCACCGGTGCCACTGCCCGCGCGTGCACGAAGTGGATGCCCAGATCGCCGACGTCGACCCGGAATCGAGGATGTCTCGACAGGGCAGACTCCTGCGCTCCCCAGTCGAATTCGTCGGCCCAGTATTCGACGAGTTCACGCAGGTACTCGACGTCGACACCGAGCGACCACCCAGCATCGGCAGGACTGTCCGGCCACCGTGTTGCGCGAAGTCGTGTTCTCAGGTCATCCAGCGTCGCAGCAAGAGTCGTCGAAACGAATGGTTCGGGACGCGTCATGAAGGGGAGTCTACGTCCTGATGTGGCCGGGGTCAGGGGAGTCGGTGGGACCAAGTGGTCACGTCCGCCGCTGTGCCAGAGTCAGTTTCGTCGCTACAGAGCTTCGGCCACTACCGACCGATTCGATACCGAAGGGGTCGAAGTCCTCGGCCATCCAGTTCGGCGATAGGGGCCCATCGGGTCGTCGGTCACATTGGTTGTCCCGTTCACGCTCCGGCCATTGTTCGTTCACTGGTGCGCCCGATTCGGTTCGGACCATGGTCACAGGCGGTAGCGAATCGCCGCGAGGAGGACGGGACCATGCCATACCCACCAACCACGGAACGGGCAGTCGCCGCAGCGCGACGAACCCCGTGGTACCGACATCTGTACATCTGGGTCCTGATCGCCATGGCCCTCGGCACCTCGGTCGGCCTCCTCTGGCCCACGACCGGCAAAGCCCTCAAACCACTGGGCGACGCCTTCGTCAGCCTTCTGACGATGACGCTCGCACCATTGGTGCTGTGCATGGTCGTCGCAGGCATCGGCGCGGTCGCGAATCTCGGTTCGGTCGGAAAGGTCGCTCTGCGGTCGCTTCTCTACTTCGAAGTTGTCACCTCGATCGCACTCGGCCTCGGCCTCCTTGCCGTCAATATGATCGAACCGGGCGCGGGCCTGAACACGGAAGTCGACTCGCTCGAAGTGACCGACAAGGTCGCGAACGGCATCGCCGCCGGCCAGGACCTCTCCTGGTACGACTACATCCTTCAGATCATCCCGTCCAACATCATTGCCAGTTTGGCAGACGGTGCCATCCTCCCGATTCTGTTCTTCGCAATTCTCTTCGGCATCAGCCTCCAGCTGATGGGGGAGCGCGGACGCGACATCGCTCGCGGTGTGGAACGGCTGAGCGAGGCGCTTTTTCAGGTCGTCAGAATCGTGGTGTGGGCGGCACCGGTCGGTGTATTCGGGGCCATGGCCTTCACCGCAGGAAATTTCGGTGCCGCTTCGTTGGGTGCGCTGGCCAAACTGATTGCGACGTTCTATGCCACATCCCTGGTGTTTGTCGTCGTCGTCCTCGGCGGCATCCTCATGCTGGTCGGCTTGCGGCCGTGGCGAGTGCTGCGCTACTTCAAAGACGAGGTTCTGCTCGCTCTCGGTGCGTCGTCGTCGGAGGTCGCGTTGCCGGGGATCGTGCGCAAACTGGAGAATATCGGCGTCACGAAAGGCACGGCAGGCATCAGTGTCACCGCTGGATACTCCTTCAACCTCGACGGCACGTGTATCTACCTGACTTTGACGACGGTATTCATAGCTCAAGCACTCGGCATCGACCTTTCGTTGGGCCAACAGGTAATACTGCTCTTGGTGATGCTGTTGGCCTCCAAGGGAACTGCGGGGGTCACCGGCGGGGGATTCGTCATGCTGACCACCAGTGTCTCCGCGACGAACCTGATACCGGTGGCCGGTGTCATGCTGGTGTTCGGGGTCGACAGGTTCATGTCCGAGTGCCGCGCAGTGGTGAATTCGCTCGGCAATGCGGTGGCGGGCATCGTCGTCGCCCGCTGGCAGGGTGAAATCGAGCCGGACAAGGTGCACGCGATCATGGCCGGACACCAGCCGGGCTTCGTGCTCGAATCGAACATGGTGACAAAGGATTTCGACACCACGGCACTCGTGCCGGATCCACAACCTGTCCCCTCGGCACGATGACGCTCACCAGTCTGCAACGGCTACGAGTGTACGTGGGCATCGTGGATGCCGGCAGCGTATCCGCTGGGGCGCGCGCTCTGGGCATCACCCAATCCACGGCGTCGACACAGCTGCGGCAGCTCGAAGTCGAAGTGGGATCACTGCTCATCGAACGAACCGGCCGGCGCTTCGCGCCGACCGAGGCAGGCAACGTCCTGCTCGCACACGCCCGTCGCCTGATCGTTGTCGCCGACGAGGCTGTGGACGATTTGGCCAAGATGAGCCTGCGGCCGTTGACCGGGGCCCTCGTCGTAGGGGCGACGACGACAACCACCGAGGGCTCTTTCCTTCCCGCTACGTTGCGAAAATTCACAGCTGCCTACCCGGAGGTCACTCTCGATCTGCGGGTGGAGAACTCGACCACATTGCTACGCAAAGTGTTCGACGGTGATGTCGGAGTGGCAATTCTCGCCGACGAGGTGGACAGCCCTTTGCTCACCGTCGTGCCACTCGCGCCGGAGGAACAAACAGTCATCGTCTCCCGTGCGCACCCGTTGGCAGGGTTGTCGGGTGATTCTCGAACCCTGCGGGGCTCGGTTGTCCTCTTGCGTGAAGAGGGATCTGCAACAAGGCGATTCCAGGAATCGCTGCTGGAAAGTTGGAAAATCCCACTTGTTCGCACATGGACTCTGGCGAGTACCGGTGCGATCGTATCCGCAGTGGCGGAAGGTTTGGGTATGTCCTTCCTGCCGCGAGTGGCATGCCAAGATGCGTTGGCGTCGAACAGGATTGCCGAGCTGAACCTGGACCCGCTGCCATCGCCCCGGCCGGTCTCTCTGATACATCGTAACGACCGCCACCTGAGCCGAGCCGAAGAGCATTTCCTCGCTCTCGTCGCCGACGGCATTCCCACCACGACACATTCACAACAAGGAGTTACACCATGAAGTCCCGTACGTTCAGCGTCAATTCCCGTACCTACGTCCTGCCGGAGGCGCCGGTGGTGGTGATCTGCATCGACGGCAGTGAGCCCGACTATCACGTCGAGGCGATGAAGGCCGGACTGATGCCGTGGCTGAGCAACATCCTCGATGGTGAGTCGAGTTCGTGGCCCGCGCACTGCGCTATGCCGGCGTTGACCAACCCGAACAACATCTCCATCGCCACCGGACATCCCCCCAAGGTGCACGGAATCAGCGGCAACTACATCTACGACACCGCGACCGGCGAAGAAGTACTCATGAATGACAAGCGGTTTCTCCGGGCACCCACCGTCTTCGCAGCAGCCAACGACGCCGGCCTCGACGTCGTGGTGGTCACCGCGAAAGACAAGCTACGACGCCTGCTCGGTGCCGGGCTCGTCGAAGAGGGACCAAGCATGAACGGCAGCGGGACATTCGAAATGCCGTCCCGGACCGGCATCTGCTTCTCGGCGGAGAAGGCCGATCAGGCAACTATCGCCGACAATGGAATCGACGACGTCCTCGAACTGGTCGGAAAGCCCTTGCCGCAGGTGTATTCGGCGGACCTCTCGGAATTCGCGCTCGCCGCCGGAGTCGAGATCCTCGAATCCCGTGGTGCGGACCTGATGTATCTGACGTTGACCGACTACATCCAGCACAAGCACGCCCCCGGGACCGACGTCGCAAACGCCTTCTACGCGATGATCGATTCCTATGCAGCGCGACTCGACGCGTTGGGAGCAGTTGTCGTGCTGACTGCCGACCACGGAATGAGTGCAAAGACCGACGCCGACGGTGTCACGCGTGTGGTCTATGTAGAGGACGAGGTGCGTCGCATTCTCGGAGTCGCTCCGACAGATGCCAATAGCGAGGGCGCAGAGGGCATTCGCGTGATCCTCCCGATCACCGACCCGTACACGGTGCACCACGGGGCACTCGGTTCGTTCGCCAGCATCTACCTGCCGGCCGACGCGGACAGGAATTTTGTCATCGAACAACTGCGGAAATTGGACGGGGTGCAGGCAGTCCACACCCTAGATGAAGCGGTGGAGATCTACCACCAGCCGGCGGACCGGATCGGAGACATCATTCTGCTCGCCGAAGCCGGGACAGCGGTGGGTCGATACGCTGACTGGCACGATCTCAGCGGATTGGACGCACCGCTCCGCTCGCATGGAGCGCTGGGTGAACTGCAAATCCCGTTCATCATCAACCGCCGGTTGCCGCAGCCCGAGCAGCTGGACGAGCCCTACGGCGAGCCGGCGGTGGTGCACAACTACGACGCGTTCTGGATAGCAACAACATTGGTCGCCGAAGCAGAGGCTCTCGCCGCCGGCTGAGCAGCAGGCAAGCAACGACTCGAGGACCTCGTTAGGCCCATCACGCCGAGGGCAGAGTCTCGGAGGCGCCCCGTCGGACACGTCATGCCCGACGGGGCGAACCAGCATCCGGCCATGGCCCGTCCCGCCGAGTTCATGCTGGGTTGAGCGCTGGCCTCAACTTCGACAGCCCCGGGCTCTATTGTCAAGCAGTGTAGACAGTTTCGCCATCGATCAAGGTGCGTAATATTCTACGGTCGAGCAGCGATTCGACGTCCTCATCACTCGGCCATTCACCCTCGAGCACTGCCAAGTCGGCGCGTTGCCCGACAGCCAGCGTCCCGCGCCACAGTTCCGCACGGTCTCGGATGGCTGCACCGCCGGTCAACAGCGCAAGGGCGTCCACGGTGGTTATGCCTTCGTGGTCCTCTGCCGGCACAGGGCCTTCCCAGCAATGGGCACGTGTCACAGCATTGACAACTGCGGGGCGCCAGTCGGGCGGTACCACTGGAGCGTCCGAGGTAATCCCCGGACGAACGCCGGCGTGAAGGGTCGATTTGATCGGCTCCGTACGCAAAATTCGATCTTTGGCAAGAAATCGCACGAAGGTGCCCATGATCACAGGATTGAAGCACGCACCAATTCCGTTGGAAGCCAGCGTTTCCCATCCGCTAGGGTACAACTCGGTGGTATGAATGAGGTAGTGCCGCAACGGGCTGTTCGGAGCAATTTCGGCGATGGTGTCGATAACGGTTTCGACTGTTTGATCGCCGATTGCGTGAATGGCGACTTGAAGTCCGGCCTCGTCGACGATCTTGATGATCTCGCGCAGCTCTGCGACCTTGTCGACATCGGTGTCGCCGGTTATTACCATGTGTCCGCAGTGATGCCCTGGAGGGTTCTGCTCGTGAACGGGGTCTTTGTGCCAAGTGGTGCCGTTCTGCGGTGTGCCGTCCGCGAAAACCTTGACGCCGGCAATCGTCAACCTTCGTGGGTCGACGTCGCGGTCCTCGTAGCGATGCGCGAGACCCGCGGCCAGGTGAAATTTCACGTCTGCGGCGTTGGCTCCACCTGTTCCATTGGGCAGGACCAGTACTGAAATTCGCATAGTCAAGTCACCGGCCTCGGCAAGGTCGGCCAGCGCGTCCAATGCCTCGACCGAACCCGATCCGTCCAACAGGGCCCGATGGCCAGGACCGAGACCAGGTTCGGTAAGGGCCGTGATTCCGAGTGCGTGCAGATCGGCCTGGCCCGCGCGGTAGGCATCGAGTAGCTGTTCTCTCGGCACAGGTGGAACCACTGCGATCAACAATGAAATCGCTGAGTCGGTGAGAAACCCTTCCGGGTTCCCGTCAGCGTCGCGTTCGATGACACCGCCGGCCGGGTCGGGTGTGTCGGCGCTGATACCTGCGAGCGAGAGAGCAATGCTATTCGCCGTGAGCGAATGACCGCTCCAGTCGAAAAGTACGACGGGGGTGCCGGCGATGCCGTTGACCGTAAGGGCGCTGTCGATGTCGGACGCAGTCAGCTTACGGCCAAGGGTGAGGGCGTCCCAGCCGTGCCCGCGAATCCAGCCGCTTTCATCGATCCGGTCCGCGGTCAGGAAGCTGGCCAGCTGATCGACATCGGTAAAGATGTCGGTACCCAGTTTTACATAGGTGTGGCTTGTGACCGAGTAGGCCGTGAAGTGCAGGTGACCGTCATTGATTCCGGGAATCACAGTATTGCCGTTCAGTTCGACGACCTGCGTATCTGGCCCGATCAGATCTTCCGCGGCGGTTCCGAGCGCGACGATATTGCCTTGCCTGATCGCAATTGCGCGAGGCCGTTCTCCCCGCCAAGGCGCAGTTACGCGATCGCCCGGCTTCCAATCGGACAGATCGAGCACGGGGCCACCCCGTAGCACTGTATCGGCGTAAGCAACTTCGGTCACGAGTGCAGTCATAGGTACATAGTGCGCTCGTCGTCACCGGCGTCAAGCGAGAGAGTTCACTGATCGGACCGTCTGGCGAATAAGTCGATCGGTTCGCTCACCGAAACAATCGGGCCAGTATTTCGTGCCAGGCGTGCAACGTGACAGCGGTATGGTTCGTGAAATGTGCGAGTGAACGCGATCGAGTAACGAAGTGGTAAAGCGTAATTCGGGCGAGACGGTTGGATTTGTACGTCATGAGCCCTAGCTGTGCACAACTGCGAATCGACACCCGACTGCCATGAACGAAATGAACGGAAGAAGTTTTTATGCAGAAGGCTTACGTGAATGCGGCCGTATACACGGGGCAGTCACCCGCATCTTGGGCTTCGGTTATTCTCGAAAGCGAGGGCAAGATATCGGCTGTCGGTGACTCGGCTTCACTGGCGGAGGAAATCTCCGAGGCATACGAGGTCATCGACTTGGGTGGACGTATGGTCATGCCGGGAATTCATGATGCCCATACCCACTTGGTCAGTGGTCTGAATCGCTGGGAAGTAGCGCTGCCGCACGGCGCGGGAGAGGCGGAAATCTTGGACGCCCTCCGCAGCTGGAACGGGCCGAGACCTGTTGATCGTCAGGGTAACCGGTGGCTGATCGGTGGACGGTATTGGCCTGATTCGTTCGGTGACAAGGGCCCTGACCGTGCCTTCCTTGATCGCGAATTCCCGGACGAGCCCGTTGTTCTCCACGACAGATCGGCGCACAATGTGTTGGTCAATTCCTGTGCGCTGAGGCTTGCGGGCTTCGACGACGGAACACCGGATACCGAAAACGGTGAAGTCATCAGAGATGCAACGGGTCGGTTGACGGGTGAGCTTTACGAACAGGCCCGTTGGCCGGTGTTTCGTGCGCTTGGCACACATGCAGACAGTGTCATGTCGCAAGCAATTCGCTACGCCCGCGATCTGAACCACAGGTACGGGGTGACCTCTGTACAGGATGCCTCGTCAACGGAGCAGCTGCTCAGGGTGATGAGCCAGCTCGACTCCGCCGACGAACTGCAGCTTCACGTGGCAGCGCATCTTGTTTGGCGGGAAGAGTCCTTCGGAATGGCCGGGCTTGATGTCCTCGATCATATGATCGATCATCACGAAGATTTCGCGTCGAACCACGTCGACACCCGCTTTGTGAAGTTCTGGCTCGACGGGTCACCGATTCCGCCTTACTGGACTCAATCGTGCATTCACGACGATGGCACTGTCGATGAGGAGAACCTACTGATCCCGCAGGATGAAATGAATGCTGCCATGGTGCGGTTCGACGCTGCGGGACTGATGGTCAAGGTGCATTGCGGCGGCGAAGGAGCCATCCGGCGAGCGCTCGACGCCGTGGAACATGCTCGTTCCGTCAATGGGCCTGATGGACCCCGGCATGAATTGGCGCACTGCTGCCTGGTCCACAAAGACGATTTCGAGCGTTTCGCGGCGCTACGAGTGGGTGCCGAGATGTCGCCCGCCGTATGGCATCTTCCGGAGCACGGGGTCAGTCACCTGTACGAATTCGACTCGGTGGCACGAGCTGGAGCAGAGATGACCTTCGGCACAGACTGGAGTATCGCCGACTCGCCGAATCTATTTCCAGCGTTGCAGGGTGCCATCGAACACGGAGAACAGTCGATCGACCTCGCGAGGGGGTTGGCGGCGATGACGATAAATGGGGCCCATGCAGTGGGACGGAGCGAGCACCGTGGCACCATCGAAGTCGGCAAGGCTGCTGACTTCATTGTGCTCGACCGTAACTTGTTCGACATCCCGACCAGCTCGATTGGCGGGACACAAGTGCTTCGCACGGTCTTCGGTGGACGTACCGTATACGACGCGGAGAACTAGGTCGAACTCGATGGCTCGACATGGCTTGGTACGTGCGTCGGTTTCCGCTCGCAGGGAATGAAGTTCGGCCAAGGGCACTGTCCGGTAGTTCTACGTCTCAACAGGTTCTCGCCGTTCGCAGTCCCGCGGCCGAAGGGTTCGATCACGGATCGATACGGCGTCGAGATGCATATCTGGGTCTCGCTTCCATGGCCTTGCCATCGTCTGGTGCAGGAGTGGCTGTATCGCAGTCACCGGACGAGCTCCGAATCTCCGCCGGTTTGGAGCGACCTGGACGGCTGGAAGCACGCACGACCGCTACGTGGTGAGGGTTGCACGCGCAACGGAAATCTCTGTGCCTCAGGAATGTTGCAGTCGTAGATCGGAATCTGCCAACGACCTGCGTGCCACCGAAGATTCTGTTCCGGGTGGTTTCGGTCAGTGAAACTTAGCCGTGGAGCGGGCATCGAACACGTGTTGTACTCCTCACACCTCGACCGCAGATTTTCGCTCAAAGTGACTCGAACACCACCGAAAACGTTACGGCCCTTTGGAGGAAAAATGACCAAACCGCCCCGCCGCTCAGTAGCCGCATTCACGCCGATCGTTCTTGCTGCGGCGTTGATCTTGGGGGCCTGTGCGTCCAATCCAGGCTCGGAGGGAGACTCGAAATTCACCGTCGGAATCTCGAATCCGCAGGGCGCACAACCAATCCTGAAAATGACTCAAGATACATTCACATCGGCCGCTGCGCGGAACGGTATCGCGGTCAAGGCTCTCGATGCGCAACTCGATCCCGCTAAGCAGGTAACCGATGTCGACCAGCTCATAGCGCAACAAGTCGATCTGATTGTCGTCTATCCGCTGGACGCAAATTCGCTGAAGCCTGCTCTTCAGAGGGCGAACGCCGCAGGAATCAAAGTTGTGGGATGGGCCGGCATGGCGTCGCCAGAATCCGATCCAGGAGTCCTTACGTCGAACGTGGACACCGGCGGCAGCTATCGCGGTTCCAAACTGCTGTCCGATTTTGTAAAGGATCAACTGGGCGGCAACGGAAATGTTCTCGGAGTTGGCCTCGGCGTGCCTGTACCGATCCTCGAGACGATGATGTCACAGTACGAGAAGAACACGACAGAGGGCAGCGCCATCGACTGGCTCGGCCGTGTCGACGACCCTACCGATGATATCGCCGGCGGCCAGAAGGTGGTTGCGACTGCTCTCACGAAGTACCAGAACGATATTCAGGGAATCATGGCTTACAACGATGCCGCTGCCATCGGAGCTGCCGTTGCAGTCAAGGCTGCTGGCCTCGACGATGTGGTAATTGTGGGCCAGAACGGCGACGAAGACGGAATAAAGGCGGTCGATGACGGCCGACTCAGTGCGACGATCGACCTGGTTCCTTGGCGCACCGGACTGATTCTCGAGTCGATCTCGCGCGCTGTGCTGAACGGGCAGGAAGTTCCTGCGTTCGTAGAAAGTCCAACCGAGCTTTACACCGCGGGCAACGCCGGAAATCGTTTGCCGTGGGCCGACGCCGCGGCCCAGATCGAGTCGGGAGAAATCACTTGTGCGCAAGGCGGAGGTTGCCCGGATAACGTTGTATCCCTTGCCAAATAGCCTCGAAAGCGCATGGAAATGATTCCTGAGGAGATACGCATGGAACCACCGCTCTTACAGATGCAGTCAGTTCACAAACGCTTCGGTCGAACCCACGCTTTGAAGGGGGTCGACTTCGAGATCCATGCTGGGGAAGCGCACGCATTGTTGGGCGAGAACGGGTCCGGTAAGTCCACCCTGATGAAGATTGCCTACGGTGAAGTCACTGCCAGTAGCGGTCACGTGTTGCTACGGGGTGAGCCGGTGAAGTTCGCCAACCCACTTCAGGCCTCCCGGGCCGGCATCGCAATGGTCGCGCAGGAGGTGCCCGTTGTGGAAAGCTTGACGGTCGCGGAGAACATTGCGTTGGGGAACCTGCCCGGCTCGCGATTCCGAATCGATTGGACCACAGCTCACCGGACCGCGTCCGAGGCCTTGGGCGAGCTAGGTTCCGGAATCCGGTCCGATCAAATAGTAGGCACTCTTGGTCCGGGTGATCGTCAAGTCGTTGCAATTGCCCGGGCAATTGCGTCGAAGTCTTCGGTTGTCATTTTCGACGAACCTACGAGTTCGCTCACTGCGGAATTGACGGAATCGCTGTTCGACATCATTCGTAAAATGAAGAGTTTCGGTTTGGCCATCGCATTCATCTCTCAGCGGCTTCAAGATATCGAACCCGTGGCAGACCGTGTCACCGTGCTACGTGACGGCGCGCTGGTGAAGACGATGGACCTGGCCGAAGCCGATGAAGGCACAATTACTCGATTGATGGTCGGCAGGCCTCTCACAGATTACTTCCATCGAGAAATTGCCAAGACTCGATTCCCATCGGACAAACCGGCCCTATCGGTCCGTCACCTGTCGGCTCCTGACCGCATCGAGGACGTTGGTTTCGACATTCAGCCCGGGGAAGTCGTCGGACTTGCGGGTTTGGTGGGTTGTGGCCGAGTCGAGGTCGTCCGGTCCATCTTCGGTGCCGATGCAGGTGCGGGAGATGTGACGGTTGAGGGGAAGGCCTACACCCGTCGGACACCTCGTCGGTCCATCCAGCGGGACCTGGCGTTCGTCACCGGCGACCGTAAAGGCGAAGGGCTCGTTCCGGGCGCAAGCGTGCTCCACAACTTGAGTCTCATTGCAAACAACAGGCTGAATCTCCTCCCCATCAACAGAGGAAGTCAGCGCGTCGCTGCTTCCAGCGCCATGCATGAACTTCAGGTTCGACCAGCTGACATGAGTCTGCTTGCGGGAAGCCTGTCGGGTGGCAATCAGCAAAAAGTGGTCATAGGCCGATGGCTGTCGAGCGCGCCCAAAGTCTTGCTGATGGACGAGCCCACGCGAGGTGTGGATGTAGGTGCCAAGTCCGAGATCTATCGGCTTCTGAGGGAGCTCGCGTCGCAGGGCGTGGCTGTTCTCATCAGTTCTTCCGAAAACAACGAGCTGCTCGGTGTGTGCGATCGCGTACTGGTGATGTTTCGTGGCCGGATTGTCGCCGACCGCCCATCCGATCAGCTCGATGAATTGACAATTGCTGAACTCGCCGCAGGAGTTATTAATGTCTGAACCAACCGTTGCCCCGCCGAAAGATTCGTCCGACGCGGAGATGCCTACGCCCGACCGTGCGGAACGTCCTGGGATGTCGACGTCGGCGGGTGCTGTACTGAAGAACTTCCGCGGGTTCGGTGGAGCATTGGCCGCGCTTCTCATCATGGTCGTCTACCTATCGGCAACGCAGGAGTTCTTCTTCACGAAAGCAAACATCCTGAATGTGCTGTCCGGCAATAGCGCGTTGATGATTACGGCTATTGGTCTTACGTTCGTAGTATTGTCTGCAGGTTTCGATCTTTCCGTTGGAGCAATCTACGCCGCGGCCGGGTATGTCGCGTACCGCGCCCTGGAGTCCGGACTCCCGGAGGTGATAGCTCTTGTGCTCGGCGGTCTTACGGGAATTCTGCTGGGTGGAGCGGTGAACGGAGTGCTGATCGGACGTATTCGCCTCAACTTCTTCGTTGTCACTCTCGGCACCACGTCCCTTTTCACCGGTGCGCTGAACGTTGTGACGAACGGTAAGACCAACACGATACCCATCGAGGAGGGGAGCCTTCTATACGCGCTCGGAAACGGCACTATCATGACCATTCCCGTGCCGGTTGTCCTGAGCCTCGCGGTCCTGGTGTTGAGTGGCTACTTGCTCCGCTTCACGTCGTTCGGGCGCGCCGTCTATGCGGTGGGCGGTAACCCGGAAGCCGCACGATTGGCGGGTATCAACGTCTCTTGGGTATACGTGTGCGTGTACGGTCTCGGCGGACTTTTCGCTTCGGTGGCGGGCATGGTGGATGCAAGTCGACTCGCATCAGCGTCACCGACCGCTGGTGCGAGTTTGGCTTTGACTGCCGGTGCCGCCGTTCTACTCGGGGGAACCAGTTTTTACGGCGGCCTGGGTGGAGTCTTCGGGACAGTAGTAGGAGTGCTTCTCATTGCCGTCCTGCAAAACGGACTGGGTTTGATGGGAGTTTCCGCATTTTGGCAGGGGGTTGTTACTGGCACCGTTCTGGTCGTGGCTGTGCTGCTCGACAAACTTCAGTCTCGATCGACCTGAGGACGCCGCGCGCATCTGCGGACGGTGCTTTTGCATCCGCAATGGGGTGTGCGTGGTGGGATGTCGACGACACGAATCTCTTGGCAATCGGATGCCATGCTCGGGATCGAGTCAGGCTTACAACATGATTCGCGGCAGTGTGCACCACGCATCAGCTCTTTGTTTTCGGATATCCGACGCCGATCGGAAGCCAATATTCGAATCTGGGGAGCTGATCATCGTGGGGGACAGTATCGGGGCACGTCACGCGACGATGGAGGCACCGATGATGCGTTCGGTTTCGTTCCAGAGGAATGCGCCCAATTCCGGATCACGGCTTGTACGAACGGGTTCGGTGATCACCGGTGGGCCTGAAGCATTCCTTCGTGGACCGATGTAGACCTCGTCGAGCGGTAGATCGCGAGCCGCGATTGCCGCTACCGCTGATTCGGCAGCCGAGTCCTTGCCCTGCACCACGGACGCGAATGCGGGCCCGAGGACCCGGGCAGCTGCTCGGACAACGACAGGTCGAGTGTGAATCCCCGGCCGATCAGCGGTCAATGCGTCGATTGCTCCGCCTGGATGGGCAACGATCGACGCGACCGAAGAAGGCCGGCTCCGAAGTCTGCGGGACAGCTCGAAACCCAGAATCTCCGTCGCGTGTTTTGACATGGCGTACGCCGCACGTGGGCGATAGGACTGCTGTGACAGCCAATTGTTCGGGTCGAACGAAATGCGCTGCGTCAGCATGCTTCCGATGCTGACGACTCGGGCACCCGGTGCTCGTTCCAAGGATGGAAGGGCGAGACGGAGTAGCTCCACATGTGCGAGCGCATTCGTGCCCACAGTCAGCTCTACGCCGAAGGGGCCACTCTCGAACGACGCGGGTGCAGCAACCAAGCCTGCATTCATGATCAGACCATCGAGTTGTGCGGTGTTGCTCAACTCTTCCCCCGCCCGACGGACAGAGTCGATGTCCGTCAGGTCCATCTCCAGGAACCGGTGGCGATCGGAGTGGGGTAAAAGGCCGATTGCATGTCGTCCTCGTTCCGGAGAACGGGCCACCACGATCACCTCGGCACCCAGGCCCGCGAGCCGTTCGGCAACGAAATATCCGATTCCTGACGTAGCGCCTGTGACGGCGCCCGTGCGCCCGTCGAGTCGATCCAGTTCCAACATCCGCATCTCCTTCAAGTCTTGAACTATCAAGGTACTTCAAGACTTGAAGGAGTGCTAGTCTGCTGATGTGGACATTCTCGAGGCGACCCTGCGCTTGCAAGAACTTGCGCTTCGGATCAACGACGATTTTCTGCCGTATGCCACGCGGGAGGGCCTGACACTCGTTACGGCGCATGCACTCTGGAAAGTTCACCCGGATCGAACCGACCTGACGATGTCCGAGGTTGCCGCACAACTGGGATGCAATGCCTCCAATGCCACATTCGTCGTCAAGCAACTGGAAGCCCGCGGTTTCGTCGAACGGACCCCCGACCCGGTCGACGGGAGGCGCAAATTCGTCGGATTGACCGATGACGGAGCCAGTGCGCGAGAACGCCTCGGCCAGGCGTTGACGTCCGTCAGTCCGCTGAAAAGCCTGGCCGAGAAGGAACTGGCGTTGTTCGTGAGCACTCTGGAAGTACTCAGCAAGGAGCGGTGATCGCGCCGGCTACAGCGTCGATCGTCACCTCGTGCGCGAGTGCCCGACCCCACAACTGAGGTCGGGCACTCGAGCCGTTCTCGGGCCTCGGCTACCTGCCCGCCAGATCGCTTTCGTCTCGCAACGCGGAGGTGTTGCGGTCGAGGGTTTTGCCCTCGAAGAATGCGGGATGGCGGAACCTCATGACGATCATCAGCACAGCGCCGAGGACGAGGATGCCGAAGCCGAGGAAGAACACGAGTCCGATGCCGCCGATCGAGGCTCCGCTGGCGTTGTCGGGATTCATGCTCTCGCCCAGTGATATGACGAAAACGGCGAGCAGCATGAGGCCACCGAGAAGTGGAAACAAGAAGCGGAAGACAGTGTTACGGACGCTGTCGAACAGCCTGCCGCGGAAATACCAGATGCAGGCAAAGGCCGTGATGCCGTAATACCAGCAGATCATGATGCCCAGGGCCGCGATGGTGTCGATCAGAGTGCGCTCGGACAGGAACGTGACCACTGTGTAGAACCCTGCGGTGATGGCCCCTGCGACGACGGTTGCGTAGGAAGGCACCAGGAAGCGAGGTGACACTTCGGCGAATTTCTTGGGGAAGGCACCGTAGGAACCCATCGCCAGCATCGTTCGCGCAGCCGGAAGGAACGTGGTCTGCAAACTCGCCAGTGAGGACACCAGCACGGCCAGGAACAGCAGCAGCCCGCCCCATTTACCGAGCACCGGGTCGGCCAGAGAGCCGAAGACGTTCTCGGCGTTGTCCGGGTTACCCAGGCCCAGGCCGTCCTCGCCTACCCCTGCGTACATCATGGCGGCCACCGCGACGAGGAGATAAGTGAGCAGAATGGTTGCCACGCAGAGCAATCCGGCGCGACCGGGCGTCGTCTTCGGGTTCTTCGATTCCTCGCCGAGCGTCAGGCACGTATCCCAACCCCAGAAAGCGAAGATGGATCCCGTGAGTCCGATGACGAACGCACCGACGGCCACGCCGGTGAACGGGTTGAACCAGTCCAAGTCGAAAGTGACCTCGCCCGGGGCGTCGCCTGCTCCGACATGAATCAGCGCAACGACGGCGAAGACGACGAGAAGCACCATCTGAAAGCCGACCGTGACGATCTGCAGCTTTTCGCTCGTGGTGATGCCCCTGCTGGCAATCCAGGTGGCCGCTGCGATGAACACCAGCGTCGTACCGACATTGACGAACTTGTTGCCAGGTAGATCGGCAATCGACGGTGTGTCGAACAACTTCGCTATGAACAGATAGAAGAACTGCACCGCGATGGCTGCAAGATTGGACAACACGATGATCGTCGCAATCACCATGCCCCACCCACACATCCATCCGACGTAGGGTCCGAATGCTTTGGTCGACCACGTGAACGACGCGCCGCAATCGGGAGACTCGGAGTTCAGCTCGCGGTAGGCATAAGCGGTGAGAAACATCGGAACGAAGCCCGCGATCAGGATTGCCGGCATCTTCAGACCTACGGCCGCGACGATCAGGCCGATGCTTGCGGTCAGAGTGTAACCCGGTGCGACAGAGGAGATTCCGAGTATCGCACCCGAGAAGGTGCCGACTGTGCCTGTCGCCAGCCCCTTGGCGCTGACTTCACCGGCAGTGGGCGAGGGCCCGCTTGCGTTCTTGCCCATATTCGAGCCTTCCGTCGACGGATTCATGATTCGAACTCCTGCTTGGGGACGACCACCATGGGAACGGGCAGGACGCGAAGCATCTTCGCGGCCGTCGAACCGAGAAAGAGTCGGCGCGGTTGGGCAAGACGGCTGGAGCCGACCATGACGAGGTCGCCGTCCTGCCAGTCGAGCGTCCGCACCGCAGACTCGACGGACGACCCGTCCGCGATGGTCACCGATATCGGAAAGTCCTCCGGCAAGGTGGATTTCGCTTCGTCCACGAGGGCACGTGCGTGCGCGACGGCACGGTCACGCGCGCTGTCGTAGCTGTCCCGGGCATCGCGAAGATCGTTGCGGGGGTCGAGCGCAACCAGCGACACGAGCCGCAGTGGAGTGTGCATTCTCTCGCAGGTGCGTACCGCCGTCCGCAGCAACACATCCGCTCCCGTCCTGGTTCCGAGTGCGCAGGTCACCTGACGAATCTCCCGAGCAGACGAGTGCCGGGTGCCACGCGGCGCGAGTGCAAGCGGCACGTGTGCCGAATGCAGCAGTTCGGTCGAGACCGAGCCGACGGAATGCCGTCCGAGCAGGCCGTCTCCGGACGCACCCACGACGATGGCCGAGGCCCCCAGCCGAGCCACCTCGTCGAGCAGTCCCTGGGCGAACGAGTCGTTGAAACTCGCGTGCACGGCGACCTCGATGTCGGACGGCACCAACGATTTCGCCTCGTCGAGCCAGCCTTGCGCTCGTGTGACCAGGACGTCCTCGTAGCCGGTTTCGGCGGGGACTCTGGACGCGACGGTGCGGTCCGGCGGTAGGACCATGCAGATGTCGAGTTGAGCACCCAGGCTGCGGGCGAGTTGCACCCCGAGGGTAAGACCGTCCTTACCGCTGGGGGTGGCGAGATATCCGACGATCAAGCGCATGGGGACGGCTCCTTCGTTTCGATCGAACAGGTAGAGGTAGTGCGAATCATCGGCACCGAGAGAGGGCGAGCGACAGCTCTGCGCTCACCACGCACACTTGCGAATTGCTCAGCCCTTCCCCGCTGTGGAGTTCACCGACCATCTGGGCCAATCGTTCGACGGAATTGGTGTGCACAGACTGCCACGCTGCAACGGCGTCGGGAGCAGATTCGGTGTGTACCGCCTCGGACAGAACCTGTTCGGTCATGTTGTGCCAGTGCTCACGAATCGCATCGACCAGAATCGCGCTTGCCATGGCGTCCCAGTAGTCGGCTTCACCGGAGGCGACAGAGGAGCGTTCCACCAACCGGTCGAGACCCACGACGCGGCCGAATTCGAGATACGTCTGCGCCACGTGCGCTATCGGTCGGGCGAGCGAGCGGGCTGTCGTCTCCAATGCGAATGCCTCGGAGAGGATTCGAAGTGTGTTCTGATCGACGACGAGATCGCCGGTCAACTCCGGGAACGATGCTCGAAGGTCACGTACCGGCCGCGTGAAGCGTTCGATCGTCTCCAGAGGCGTCGCTTGTTCGTCGCGGTTCCGCAACAACCACGACGTGGTCCGCTCGATCAGATCCTGAACACCGAACTGCAAAACCAGCCTGGTGCTCTGCGGGATTCCAGGTAGATCGGCAACGATGTCCCACAGGTGGTCGATGTCGAAAACCTGGCGCACGACGGCATACGCGACCGCGATATCGGCAGTGCTCACGCCCAGCCTCTCCTCCAGCCGGTGAATCATGCCGGGCCCGACGCGGTCGATCATGTGTCCGGTCACGACGACCGCCACGATCTCCCGCGCCAGTGGATGCCTGCGAATGTGGTGAGGAACCAGGACACGGATCGATTCTGGAAAATAGCCGGCGAGTACCCCGTCGAACACCGGGTCGTCCAATAGGGGAGAGGCGAGCAATTCGGTGGCCACCAGGTTCTTCGACTGCGCCAACAGCACCGCGATCTCGGGCCGAACCAGTCCCTGCCCCAGGCGATGTCGAGCCCGTAACTCGGCAGGCGAGGGAAGAACCGCAGCGACTCGACTGATTCCCGCGTCGCGTTCGAGGTTGTCGATCAACCGTTCGTGCCGGCCCAGCAGGAACGGCGCGTGGGCCTCGGCGAGGCTGATCGCCAGGGTCTGCGATGCAGCATCTGCAAGCACCGACTCGGCAACCTCGTCCTGAACCTGGGACAGCGCTCTGTTGCGCTCGGTGACGGACAGTTCGCCTTCCGCGACGGCCGCATCCACCGCGATTTTCAGATTCACCTCTCGATCGGAGGTGGCGACGCCCGTGGCGTTGTCGATGAAGTCGGCGTTGACGCAACCCCCGGCAAGGGCGAATTCGATTCGAGCACGCTGCGTGAGGCCGAGATTGCCGCCCTCGCCGACCACCCTGGCCTGCAGTTCGGACGCGTCGACGCGAACGGAATCGTTGGCCGGATCGGCGGAGTCGGAGTGCCCCTCGGTCGAAGCCTTGACGTAGGTGCCGATCCCTCCGTTCCACAGTAGATCCACCGGGGCGGTGAGCAGCGCCTCGACGAGTGCATTGGGGGAGAGGGCGCCGACATCGATTCCAAGCCGTGCCTGCATCTGCGGTGACAGTTCGATGGACTTGACCGAACGGGGCCACACCGCGCCGCCCGACGACAGTGCCCTGGTGTCGTAATCTGCCCAGCTGCTTCCGGCGATCGATGCCAGCCGTTTCCGTTCGCGGTACGAGACCTCGGGGTCGGGGTTCGGATCGAGAAAGATGTTCCGGTGATCGAACGCGCCGACGAGTCGGATGGCGTGGCTCAGGAGCATGCCATTGCCGAACACATCACCCGACATGTCTCCGATACCGACCACCGTGAACGCATCGGTATCGACGTCGATCCCTCTCTCGGCGAAGTGGCGTCGTACCGACAGCCACCCGCCGCGTGCGGTGATTCCCATGGCCTTGTGGTCGTAGCCCGCCGAGCCTCCCGAGGCGAACGCATCCCCGAGCCAGAAGCCTCGGCGGACTGCAATGCTGTTGGCGAGATCGGAGAATCGGGCAGTCCCCTTGTCGGCGGCGACGACGAGATACGGGTCGTCGCCGTCGCGGATCACCGTGCGCGTCGGATGCACCACCGCGCCGTCGACGACGTTGTCGGTGACATCGAGCAGTGCCTCTATGAAATCGGTGTAGGCGTTGCGGATACCTTCGGGAGTCGTCTCCGTTCGAACCACGAAAGCGCCCTTGGCGCCCATCGGCACGATCGGTGAATTCTTGACGTGTTGCGTCTTCATCAGATCGAGTACTTCGGTGCGGAAATCGTCGTGCCGGTCCGAATGACGCAGGCCCCCGCGAGATATCGCACCGCTCCGAACGTGACTCCCCTCGACGATAGGCGAGTGCACGAAAATTTCGCGGTACGGGGTGACGGCCGCAGCGAGGGACAATCGTGCCGGGTCGATCTTGAACGCTGCGGGCGGGGCACCGACTGTGCGGTCGTGTCGAAACCAATTGGTACGCAACACTGCCGAGAGGAAAGAACGCAGTCCGCGTAACAGGCGATCCTCGTCGAGTGCCGAGGTGCGCTCGACAGCGGTGTCGAGAATGTCCTCGGCGGCAGCCGACGACCTGTCGCGGTCGGTCACTTCGGGATCGAATCGTGCATGGAAGAGTGCGCAGAATCCCCGGACGAAGTCGCTGTGCCGCAGCAGTATCGAGACGACAGTGGGTTCGGACAGCTCCAGCCCTACCTGGCCGAGATAGCGGGCTGCGGCGCGAACGAGAACGGCGTCGGTGAAGGGGATGGACGCCGATGCGATGAGGCGAGTGAAGCCATCGACCTCGAGATCGCCCGATGCGGCGGCCTCGAATGCAGCCCGTAGCAGGATCGGAGTTGCTGCGGACCAATCGATTTCATCGGTACTGAAACCGAATCTGTGAACGAGGGCGTCGCTGTCGTCGCCCGAGGGCAACAACTCGTGGTTCGCCACACGCAGCCCGAGATCGGCGAACAATGCGACCAGATCGGCGAGAAGTGGAGCGCGACGCTGCCACTCCAGGATGGCAACGGGCATCTGTTGGTCCGCAGTGTCGATGAACCGCAGCCGCACACCGCTGTCCTCCCGGACTGCACCGGCACCGCTCATTTGTTTCTCCTGACCATGCTCGACGAGGGTGAGGCGACGCTCACTGTCGGCTAAGTCTGACTGAACGAGACGCACGACACAGCTGACGAAATGGACAGCCGACGTCCTCGGACCGCTCCATTCCGGTCCTTGTGCTGCTTCATCACCCGTTCCGCAGCGCCTCGTCGATTCGTGCTCCCACGGCGGCGGCACCGGCCGAGGTCATGATCGTGCCGGCATGGTCGAGTTCCATCATCGGGGTGATCGAGGTCAGGTCGAGCGCATCGATGTCTTCGGGCGAGTACATCGGTGCCGAGTTCTTACCAATGCTCCACTGCGCGTGCAGGAATCGAATCGGCATCGTCAGTTCTCGGAACCGTGACTCGCCGAAGAACACATCCTCGGCGTCGGAGACGACTGCATCGGTCGACAGTCGCACCGACCCGTCGACCAGATCGTGTTCGGCGTACGTCCGCAGGAGTGGATCGGCTGGGTCGAGAAGCGGCAGCGACGTCGAGACCAAGAAGTCGACGTATTCGTCGACGGCGTCGAAATGCTTCTGAGTTCGAGCAATCCTGTCCGCGAACACAGCGCCGACGGTCTCTCGGGTGAGACCGGCGGGCGGTGCCACCGGAACACCCCCGTCGACGAGAACGAGACTCTTCACTCGAGATGGATACCGGGCCGCGAACTCGACTGCCACGAATCCACCCATGGACATTCCGCACACGTGTGCAGCGTCGAGTCCGAGGGCATCCATGATGGCGTCCAGGTCGTCTGCGTGCCGAGCGAGCGACGACGGCCCCGTGACCTCGACGCTGTCGCCCCTGCCGCGCAGATCCGGTGCGACCAGTGTCAGGTGTGGCGATTCCGCCCGCAGCCAGCCCCACAGCACGCGCTGGCTGGACACGCCGTGCACCACGAGGACGGGCTCGCTGGTGCCGGTGTGTGTTTCGACGACGAGATCTCCGCCGGGTACAGGTACTCGATCGATGGTCATGGTGCCGACAGTAGGGGAAGCAGGCTTCAGGGGGGATGGATTCTTCGCCCACTGCGCACGCCGAAATATGGATGAGTCGTCCGCATCGGGGAGGGCACCGTCGCCTGGACGGAGTAGGGGATGCAGAACACCGAGCGGTACACGTCCGGGCCACACGACCAGGCGGTACGTTGCTGGTGTGGACCACCCGGGCAAAGGATCGAGGTGCACGTAATTCCGGTCAGCGAACCGCTGGCCAGCGGTTCGAAATCGTCGAAACCGGGTGCTCATGGCGGGTTCCAGCTGGGTCGAGGCCGGCCTCGGTGTCACTGAGCGGACCTTTCACATGGCGACCAGGTGAATATCTCTCCACACTGATCGCTATTCGACGGCGCTCGTCGTCCTTGGTGTTCGCAGGAGGAGTTGAAATCTATGGTGCCACGTACGCAGAGCAGCGCATCGACGACTGAGGGGTCGACCGAGCTCGCGCAGGGAAGTCTGAATGTCGCGCACATCGTGTTCATGGTGATGGCCACGGTTGCGCCCGCCGGAGGCGCTGTAGCAATTCTGCCGCTCGCCATCGGACTGGGGGTAGGTATCGGTACACCCGGAATGTACGTGTTCGTACTCGTCATCATGCTTCTGTTCGCCGTCGGTTTCACCCGGATGGTTCCCTATGTGCAGAACGCCGGAGCCTTCTTCGCCTACATCGTGCGAGGGCTGGGGCGTCCCGTCGGCTTGGCCGGTGCCTACATCGCTACCAGTGCCTACATCGCGCTGGCATGCGCCACCAGTGGCGCGATGGGTTTCTTCGCCTCGGGTAGCGCCAACAAGATTTTCGGCATCGATCTTCCATGGTGGGTCTATACCTTGGTGGGCCTGGTGATCGTGTTCCTGCTCGGCTATCGCAAGATCACGCTTGCTGCAGGCGTACTCGGAGTGGCCCTCGTCGTCGAGCTCGTGGTCATTCTGGTGCTCGACATTGCGATCATCGCGCGAAACGGGATCGGCAGCTTTCCGATGGAATCGTTCAGTCCCAGTCAGGTTTTCGTTCCCGGAGCCATCGGCGTCGCGATGATTTTCGCGTTCTCGTGCTACCAGGGCTTCGAAGGGACAGCGATCTACGCTGAGGAAGCACGCGATCCGAAACGCACCGTTCCTCGTGCGACGTACATTTCGATGGGATGCATCGGCTTCTTCTTCGTCCTGACGTCCTGGGCATTCCTGGCCAGTTCGAGTGGCGCCACCGCCGCGGCAGCCGCAAGCCCGGGCACATTCGTCTACGACCTCAGCGACGAGTTCGTCGGTTCCGCGTGGACAACGACACTCGAGGCGTTGATCGTGACGAGTTGCTTCGCCGGAGTGCTTGCCTTCCACAACGCAGCGTCACGGTATTTGTTCGCACTGGGCCGGGACGGCTTCCTGCCGCGGTCGATGCGAACCCTGCACCCGCGCCATCAGTCGCCGGTGGTTGCCGGTTCGACGAGCTATGTGATCGAGACGGCGGTCGTCATCGTCTTCGCCGTCGCCGGGCTCGACCCTCTGACGACCCTCACGTCCGCGCTGACCGGTTTCGGAGCGGTCGGTCTGATGGTCTTGATCACCACGACATCGCTGGCAGTGCTGGTGTTCTTCGCTCGGCAGCGTCGATTCGGTTGGGGCCACACGGTTGCGCCGGCCCTGGCGCTGATCGGTTTCGGAGCAATCACATATTTCGCGCTGTCCAACTTCTCGGCCATCACCGGTACCGATTCGGTGATCATCAACGGTCTACCGTTGCTGCATCTCGCGACGATCGTGGTGGCAATCGGGGTTGCGCTGTACGCACGCAAGAACCGGCAGGACACCTACGCGAACATGGGCCGAACCCTTGTCGACTGAAGCCGTGCTCGACGACACCACGACCCTCGTGCGCTTCGGCTACGCCGACACCCCGCTCGGTCAACTGCACTATGCAGAAGCCGGAGTCGAGGGAGTCCCGTTGATCTGCCTGCACCAGACCCCGCGTTCGTGGGACGAATTCGCCGAGTTGATGCCCCTCGTCGGCCCGTCCCGTCGCATCATTGCCATGGACATGTACGGATTCGGTCAGTCCGCCAAACCTGTTGGCCCGCAAACGATCGAGCAGTATGCCTCGGGTGTTCTGCATCTAGCGGATGCGTTGGGTCTCGATCAGTTCTCGGTGATGGGTCACCACACCGGGGCCGTGGTCGCGGTGGAGGTTGCCAGTGCGGTACCAGGTCGGGTGAAGGCCGTGATCCTGTCGTCGCCGTCCTACACCGGCCCCGAATACCGTGCCGGTCATGCCGACGGCCCCGGCGTCGACGTCGCGGAAATCGACTCGCACGGTGGCCATCTCACGACGTGGTGGGGCCAGCGAGAACCGTATTATCCGCCGAATCGTCCGGACCTACTCGATCGCTTCGTGCGCGACGCGCTTGCGCCGGGGGTGGATCCGGCCGAGGGACATATCGCGTGTTCGCGGTACGTCATGGAAGATCGGATCGGCGAGGTGACGGCCCCGGTACTCATCCTCGGTGGCGACGCGGACCCGTTCTCCTTCCCCGATGTCGGCCTCGTGCGGGACGGTCTCGTGCAGGCAGCGACGGTCGACATCGTGGTCATCGAGGGCGGCACCATTCCCATGGTGGAGCAACTACCGACACCGGTGGCCGACGCGGTCGTCGGCTTCCTCGATACGCACACGCCCAAGGATCGCTGAAACCGACGTCGACGAGCTCGAACGCCGGTGTGCACAATGCACACCGGCGTTCGAGCTTTGTGCGCTTCCGAGGAGGTGGGTCGGATCAGGCCTGGACCGACTCGGTGGGTGTGGGGCCTGCGGAACGACCCATTACCGAGTCCCATTCCTGCACAATGAATTCCGCGGTTCTGCGTGCGTAGGCTTCGATCGACACCATGGGGTTCACCCCAGGCGCAGTGGGTAGCGCGCTCGCATCCGCGACATAGACTCCGGAACAATCGTGGAGGCGACCGCGGCCGTTCACCACCGATGTCGTCGGGTCGAGGCCGGTAGGGCAGGAGCCGCTCTGGTGTGCCGACAATGTCAGGATGTCCGCGGCGTCCAGGCTGCCGAGCGTGTCGAGAAATGCATCGAAGTCATCGCCCTGACGCCAGCGAGGGTCGGACGGAAGGAACGTGAAAATTTCTTCGGCACCCGATGCCCGGAGGATGCGCGCGAGTTCCTGATGCGTACGGCGGACGACTGCCAGGTCGACCGGATCGTCGAGACCCCATGTGACGACCGGCATTCCGTGAGCGTCGCCCTCCACCCGTCCGGAGCCGTGATCTCGAACGAAGCCCCAGACCCCGGAGACGTGTTCGAGGCGTAACTGCTCCTGCTTGTGTTGCTCACCGGAGTGCCACGGTGTGAGACCCGTCCAGAAGCCGAGACCCATGGGCGCGGCTTCCACGACGAATCCGTGTTCGCCTTCCACGTGCTCGAAGTCGTGACTGACGCTGGTGAGAATCTGCCCGGCCCAGCCCTTCACGACCTCGTCGTACACTCCGCTGACAAAGTACGAGGGGTGAACGTGCAGGTTTCGACCGACGCTCGGCCCACCCAGCCCGGAACGTTGCAGCAGAACGGGCGAGGCGAGCGCGCCCGCGGCGACCACGACGATCGGTGCCTCCACGAGTACGTCCCGGTCTCCGTCGGGAGTGTTCACCACCGCTCGGACGCCGACTGCGCAGCCATCGGCGTGCACGATTTCATGGACGTCGCACTGGGGTAGCAACTGCGCACCCGAGTCGCTGGCATCCTGAAGGAAAGTTTTCATCGTGGATTGTTTGCATCCTACGAGGCAACCGGCATTGCACTCGCCGCAGAATCGGTCGTCATTGTCTTTGGCGTTGCGTGCCAGGGTATTTCGATGGAGTCCGGCAGCGTCGAGGCCGCGATTGAGAATTCGGTTGACGCTGTTGTGCACGGTATTGGCGGGTACAGCGTTGATCCGCTGCATCACCGATTCGATGTGCGGGCCGAACTCGTCCGAGGACGCGCCCTCCATGCCTGCGTCGACCCATTCGTCCAGTACGTACTCGGGCGTCGGGAGACACGCCATGGAGTTGACCGTGGTTCCGCCACCGACAGTCGAGCCCGCCAACAGGCCGACGCTGGCATCGGTCGACCAGACGAAGCCACCGCCGAGATACAGATTCGGAAACGACGACGCCTCCAACTGAGGTAGATCGGGCTCGTTCCGATAGCCACCTTTCTCCAGTACGAGAACCTTCATACCCGCGGCCGCAAGACGGGCCGCGGCAACGCCGCCGCCCGCACCGGAACCCACGACCACCGCATCGACCGTCAACGTGATCGACCCGTTGTCGGGTAGCTCGGCCACGGTCAAGGTCTTCGGAAACTGCACTGCGGTCGGCGGTTCGAGCAACGGACCGGCAAAGCCGAGGGCCGGCCACGTCGGGTTCTTCGACGCCTCGTCCGGCACGGTGTAGAACATTGCCAACACCGTGCTCTGCACTATCAGAGCGCCAGGACGAGTCGACGGGTCGGCAAGCACCGTCAGCCACTGCTCGTCGCGTCGGTGAGGCGCGCAGTCCACGAACGATTCCGACAGGGCGTCGAGGGTGCGGCCTACGAGGATGTGCACATGTGGGGCCCAGAGTGGGAGGACCGAGTCGAGAATCCGGTCCACGGCGAGATCGGAGGCACTCGTGCTCCAGAACACCTGCTCGTCCGTCGACGCCGAATGTGGCGCAGAGATTCGCGGAATCAGAGTGTCGCAGAGTGCGGCCAAAACACGGCGGTCCCAGGATGATCGTGCGGAATCGACAGTCACCAGAACTCCTTTCAGTCAGAATTCGCCAGTGTCCACCTGGACCATCGATCGCAGGGCCCGCAGTCTCGGTGAGCGAACCGGCACAGCGTGATCGGGGCAGATGCCCCGCGATACTGCGTGCGGCGGCCGCCCGGGCGGAGCTCGCGACACAGAGGCCCGGCTGCCTCGAGGACCGCTGAGCAAAACATCGAGCTGCGCGCTCGACCGCACACTGGTTGTGTAGGAAGCACACGCTGGCGACTCGAGATCTCGACCAGATGAATGCTATGAAAGGAACACCCGTGCGTCATCCGCTCTTCGATTCCCTGACATCCGACGAGTTTCGCCGCGTCGCAGATGTCGTTCGTCGTGAGGCCATCGCAGAAAGGCCGGGGTTCGCCGCGGTCTACACCGACGAGCCGGACAAGCGACTGCTCCGCGAAGGTCACGAGATCGCCCGTCGCGCAAGGGTTCTGTTGGTCGATCGTGCGTCCGGAACGACGCACGATGTCGTCGTCGATCTCGATGCCGACGCCGTGGTCTCGTCCTCCGTTATCACCGACGGTGCTGCACCCGTCCTGCTCGAGGAGTTCGATCTTGCTCCCGACCTGATCAAGCAGGATCCGCGGTACGTCGAGGCGCTTGCGCTGCGCGGCATCACCGACATGGACAAAGTCCAGATCGATCCGTGGGGCGTCGGCAACATGGCCGTGCCCGGCGTGCTCGATTACCCCGTCGACGGCCGGCGTCTGGCCGGCTCGGTCTCGTACTACCGCGATTTTCCCGACGACAACGGGTACGCGCACCCCATCGAGGGTGTCATCGCTGTGGTCGATCTGGTGGCGCTGAAGGTCATCGACGTCCACGACTTCGGCGTTCGGCCGATGAACGTCGAGCAGGCCAACTACACGGCGGACGCGAACCAGCCGATGCGCTCCGACGTCGCCCCGCTCGTCATCACTCAGCCCGAGGGCGTCGGATTCAAGATCGACGGCCGCGAGCTCACCTGGCAGAAGTGGCGCTTCCGGATCAACTGGCATCCGCTCGAGGGGCTGGTGCTGCATGCGGTGGAGTACCTGGACGGGGACGAGTACCGCTCGGTTCTGCACCGCGCGTCCCTGGGCGAAATGGTCGTACCCTACGGCGACCCGTCCAAGGAGCACTTCTGGCGCAGCGCATTCGACGCCGGCGAGTTCGGCCTCGGAAAGCTCGCCAATTCGCTTCGACTCGGCTGTGACTGCCTCGGTGAGATCGTGTACCTGGACGCGGAGAATGCCGGCGAGAACGGTGAACCGACCACTATCGAGAATGCGATCTGCATCCACGAAGAGGACGCGGGCATTCTGTGGAAGCACACCGACTGGATGACCGGCAAGGTCGACGTACGTCGCTCGCGTCGCCTGGTCGTCAGCTTCATCGCCACCGTCGGCAACTACCACTACGGCTTCTACTGGAACTTCTACCAGGACGCCTCCATTCAGATGGAGGTCAAGCTACTGGGGATCGTGCAGACCCGCTCGGTCGAAGAGGGCGAGACCTCTGCGCACGGCACCCGGATCGCCAAGAACATCGTGTCCAGCTACCACCAGCATCTGTTCTCGTTCCGGCTCGATACCGAAATCGACGGATGGCAGAACACCGTCGTACAGAACGATGCCTACGGCGTGCCTGTCGGCCCGGACAATCCCTACGGCAACGCAATTGGAGTCAAGAAAACGGTCATCGACCGCGAATTGACCGGTGACGACCACACCAACACGCAGTCGTCTCGCAGTTGGCAGATCATGAACACCGCCAAGAAGAACGCCTGGGGCAATCCGGTCAGTTACAAGTTCCTGCCCGGTTGGTCCTCGGCAACGATGCTGGCGCAGGATCCCTCATTGATTGCCAAGCGAGCCGGTTTCGGCACCCGCAACATGTGGGTGACGCCGTACTCGCCCGCTGAAATGCGCCCCTCGGGTGACTTCCCGAACCAGAGCCGCTCCGGTGACGGTCTTCCCCGATGGACTGCGGAAAATCGCGCGACCGACAACACGGATGTGGTGCTGTGGCACACCCTGGGAGTGACACACATTCCGCGCGCCGAGGACTGGCCGGTCATGCCGACCGAGGTCGTCGGTTTCCACCTGCTGCCGGTGAACTTCTTCGACAAGAACCCGGCGCTGGACGTGCCTGCTTCGTCGAGTGCACACGGCGGGAGCACTGCAGACGACCAGCCGGGCGAAGCGTCGTGTCACTGACCCTCGAGCCTGTGGTGGGCATGCCATCCGGGCGCGAAAGAATCAGGGCTGGAGTCGATCTCGCCGATGCCGTCCTCGCCGCTGTTGCGATTCTGTGTCTGGTGGTGCACGTCGTGTTGCTCATCGTCACGGGCACGGCGATGCTCGGCATGGTTGTGCCGATGCTCGTTCTGTCCGGCCTGTGCGTGGCGTTCACGTGCAGGAAAGGCAACGGCCACCGCGTACGCGAGTACGCGGTGACCGCCGGTTTCGGTATCGCGATGCTCACTGTGCACTGGGCGTTGATGTCGACGTCGCTGGGCCACTCGAGCCACACGGCGGCGGAAAGCGGCGCCATGGATCACGCTGCGATGGGGCACGGAGCGATGGACATGGCAGGCTCCGGCAGTGTTCTGTCCGCGCAGTCGTTCGAGGGATTGATGCAGGCCGGGTTGTTCTTCGCAGCCCTTCAGATCGTGTTGGCAGTGGGCGCATCGGTGCGTGCACTGCGTGCCGGCGGTGAGTAGATCCATCGCCGCGACCGAGAGCGAACACGGAAACTCCGGTGCCGACGGCACCGGAGTTTCCGCGTCCGCGGTGACGGCACCGTCGGGTCGGGGCCGTCTTCGCTTGGTCGTGATGCTCGGTGCGCTCACCGCACTCGGTCCGTTCACCGTCGACATGTATCTGTCGGCTTTTCCCGTCATCGCAACCGAATTCGCGATATCGGAGACGGCGGTGCAGTTCACCCTGACCGGCACTCTGATCGGCTTCGCTGTCGGCCAATTGGTGATCGGTCCGATGTCGGACGCCCTGGGTAGGCGACGTCCACTGATCGTGGCGTCGCTGCTCCATGTTGGGGCCTCTCTCGGGTGCGTGGTCGCGCCGGGTATCGAGGTGCTGGCAGTGCTTCGGGTCCTGCAGGGTTTCGGAGGTGCAGCCGGAGCTGTCCTCGCCATGGCCGTGGTGCGAGACCTCTACCAGGGCAACGCCGCTGCGGTCATGATGTCCCGGCTGATGCTGGTGATGGGCGTGGCACCGATCCTGGCACCGTCGATCGGTGGCCTGGTCGTCGAAGTGTCTACGTGGCGCGTGATCTTCGTGATCCTCGCGGCTCTGGGACTGACGGCGGTCGCGATCGGTGCGTTCGCGATGCCCGAGACCTTGCCCCCGGCGGCGCGGCAGCAGAACAGTGCACGCACAGTTCTGCGGAATTACGCGCGCCTCGGCACGGATCGAGCCTTCGTCTCGATGGTGCTCGTATGTGGCCTGGGCCGGGTGGTGATGTTCGCGTACATCTCTGCCTCGCCGTTCGTCCTACAAGGTAGCTTCGGACTCACTCCGCAGCAGTTCGGAATCGCTTTTGCCGCAGGCGCAGTCGTCTTGATCGGAGCTTCGCAGCTCAACGTCGTCGTTCTTCGTCGATGGACAACTCGAACCGTTCTGCTCTCTGCGCTGCTGATCGGCACCGTCGTTGCCGTCGTGTTCGTGGTCTTGGCGGCGACCGATACGGGCGGGTTGATCGGTTTCGGGGTGCCGGTGCTGCTGATCTTGGCAGTGATGGGCACGGTCCTACCGAATGCTCCGGCGCAAGCACTGGCCGGCTACGGGTCCCTGGCCGGTACCGCGTCGGCCTTGATCGGCGGCGTCCAATTCGCTTTCGCAGCGGCAGCCGCACCCGTCGTCGGTCTCCTCGGCAACGACGCCCTCGCAGTGGCGACCATGATGGCTTTCGCGGCGTCGGTTGCCTTGGTGCTGGTTCTCGTCGGCACCGGACCGACGGTGAGGACCGCTGAGCGAGACGCAGTTGTTGCCGGTGACGCCCCCGTGTCCGAAGCTTGCGTCGTGACTGTGAGCCAGAACAACATCGAGGCCGCCGCCGAGCGGCTGAATCACGCTGCGAACAGCGGCGAGCCCTGCGAGCCGGTCCGCGACCTGATCGGCCGTGACGACGTGACGGCGGCCTATGCGGTACAGGAGATTCTCAACAACGAGCGTCTGGATTCCGGAGCGGTCGTGGTCGGCCGAAAGATCGGTTTGACGTCGAAAGCCGTTCAGGCGCAATTGGGTGTCGACCGTCCCGACTTCGGAATGCTGTTCGACGACATGGCCTACGGTGCCGACGCCGTCATTCCCGCCGAGCAGGTGTCACAGCCGCGGGTCGAGGCCGAGATCGCCTTCGTATTGCGCGAAGATCTGGCCGACGGGCCTCTCGACGCAGATCGCGTCAGACGAGCCACCGATTACGTGGTCGCCGCCCTCGAGGTATGTGGTAGCCGAATCAGCAACTGGGACATCAGCTTTGCAGACACCGTGGCCGACAATGCGTCGGCGGGTGCCTACGTACTCGGTGATCGGCAAGTGTTGCTCGGGGATCTGGACCTCACCGAGGTGCAGATGACCATGTCGATCGACGGAACTCAGGTGTCCGAGGGCACCGGTGCCGCCTGCCTCGGCGATCCGGTCGCAGCCGTCGTCTGGCTGGCGCAGACCGCGGCAGACCTCGGTCGGCCGCTGCGTGCCGGCCAGGTCGTTCTGTCCGGAGCTTTGGGACCGATGCGGGCGGTCGCAGCAGGACAGTCGGTCACGGCCACCCTGACCGGCCTCGGATCGGTGAGCGCTTCCTTCCAGTAGTAAACCGAGACAACCCTTCTCCGTGTATCGCGCTACGGAAGCGGGTTGTACTCGCAACGTGTCACGTCAGAAGGAGAACAATGTCGTCCATTCTCTCGTCGGAAACAGCCCGCGCGGCTTTCGTCCCCAACGGGGATTATCAGCAGTTCATCGGTGGCGACTGGGTGAGCGCCCGTAGCACCTTCGAAGCGGTCGACCCCAGCGTCGGAAGCCCGTGGGCGGTCCTGCCGCAGGGCACGGCCGAGGACGCGGAGTCCGCCGTGGCGGCGGCCGTCCGCGCCTTCGGACAGTGGCGCAGGACGACGCAGGACCAGCGACAAGCAATCCTGCTGTCGATCGCGGATCGCTTCGAGGCCGACGGCGAACGTTTCGGTGCCTTGTTGGCGACCGAGAACGGCCGACCGGTCCGCGAAGCAGGAATTGCCGACATCCCTACATTGGTGGCAATTTTCAGGTTCTACGCCGGCGTCATTCGCGCATTTAACGGCGAGCAGATTCCGCTGTCGAACCCCGACACCCTGCTCTACACCAAGCGCGAACCTCTCGGCGTGGTCGCGGCGATCATCTCGTGGAATTCGCCGTTGATCACCTTCGCCAACAAGGTGGCACCCGCGCTGGCCGCCGGCAACACGGTCGTCGTCAAGCCCTCGGAGTACGCGTCTGCGAGCATTCTCGAGTTCACCCGGTTGATCGGTGACCTCCTGCCGGCCGGTGTGCTGAACATCGTCACCGGTCTCGGCCCCGAGACGGGAGCGGCTCTGGTCTCGCACCCCGACGTCGCCAAGATAACGTTCACCGGTGGTCCGGACACTGCCCGGGCAATTCTCGGTTCCGCAGCGCGCACACTGCGGCCGAGTTTGATGGAGCTCGGCGGCAAGGGACCGATGATCGTCGCTGCCGACGCGGACCTCGAACTCGCGGTTCAGGACGCGCTGATGGGGATCTATCTGGCCAACGGTCAGGCGTGCATCGCAGCCTCGCGTCTACTGCTGCACGACGACATCCACGACGAATTCGTCGAGCGGTTCGCTGCGGTGGCCCGAAAGATCAAGGTGGGCGACGCGACTGATCCGAGCAGCGAGATGGGACCGCTGGTGTCGGGTCGTCAACTCGAACTGGTCAGCGCACACGTCGAGCGGGCGCGCGCGGAGGGTGTCTCGGTGGTCGTCGGAGACGAGCCACTCGATCTGGACGACTCTTTGCACGGTGGGTTCTATCATCGTCCGGTGCTGCTGGCCGATCCGAAGGGCCAGGCCACGATCGTGCGGACCGAAGTCTTCGGTCCGGTGACCGTCGCGGAACGCTACCGAACCGACGAAGAAGCGATCGCTCGCGCGAACGCATCGCCGTACGGCTTGGCGGCCGGGGTCTGGACACAGAACCTGCGCCGCGCGCATCAGTTCGCAGATCGCCTGGACGCGGGAATCGTGTGGGTGAACCGATGGTTCGATCTGCCGCCCGGGATGCCGATGGGCGGCCGAGGTGACAGCGGGTTCGGACGTGAGTTGTCGTTCGAGACACTCCGTGAGTACTCCGCAGTCAAGTCGGTCAACATCGATCTCGGAGGCGATCGACCACCACTGTGGGGATTGGCCGGGCAGTAGCGACGCTGTCGTCGGTAGCGTGGTTTGCTGTGAGGATGAACGCTGCCGACGACTCGACGGAACATGAATCCGATCAGTCCACCAGGGATCGACTGCTGGATGCGGCCATCGATATCGCCGGTGAGACCGGTGTACAGGCTGTCACCTACCGGGCCGTGGCTGCCCGCGTGGGCATGGCGCACGGCTTGGTCCGGCACCATTTCGGCACCCGGGAGCAGTTGCTGATCGAAGCGTTTCGCCGAGCGGCGGAACAGGATTCGGACGACGTCGGGCTGGAGGCGAACTCGATCGACGAGTTTGCCTCCAATCTCGTTCCAACACTCAATAATTCGCGTAAGCGCCAGTTGCTTCAATACGACGAGACCACTCAGGCGGTCCGCGGTAATCTACCGATCGAAAACGTGCGTGGACTGTACCGGCGGTATGCGGCTCAGGTCCGACACACGCTCGACAATGCCGGCGTGCCCGACCCCGACGGCAGCATCTCGGAGCTGGTGTTCTCGGCACTGGACGGACTGGTGATGCAGCACATGGTCTTCTCCGACGACGACAGGACCTCGCAGCTGCTGGAGCAGCTGCGAGAAGTCCTCCGGCGTCTGGTCGCGAGCTGATCGCTCAGTGATTCGCCGTGAATTCGGTGTCGACGCCCAACGGTCCCAATTTCTGAGATCCGCCCGGATCACCGATCGGCTCGCTTCTTCCCGGCAACGGCTCGTTGAAGAAGGCGATGGAATCTGCGACGAATTCTGCGAGCTCGGGATCCTTGCGCGCTTTTCGGTCGACGAAGACGGCGTCCACCGGGCACTCCACTTCGCATGCCCCGCAGTCGATGCACTCGTTGGGGTTGATGTAGCTGCGGCGGTCGCCGATGTAGATGCAGTCGACGGGGCACACTTCGATGCACGACCGATCGAGCTGATCGATGCAGTTGATTCCGATGACGTAGGACATGCTGGTTCCTCCTGGTGTGGTGAGGTCTGGTGTGGTGAGGCGCTCAGGCGCCGTCGGTCGAATGTCCGGGGAAGAGCACCAGGTCGGGGTCGAGGTCGACCGCAACGTGATTCATCGCGGTCGCGACTTCACCGAATCCGACCGACATGAGCTTGACCTTTCCGTCGTAGTCGGTCACGTCACCGGCGGCGTAGACGCGGGGCAGGTTGGTTCGACCCGAACGGTCGACGGCGATGGAACGGCCTCGCAGTTCGAGGTTCCAGTCGCGGATGGGGCCGAGATTGCTGATGAAGCCGAGAGCGGCGATCACATGATCGGCCGCGACGACGGTTTCCTCGCCGTTCTTCGCCCGAAGCGCCACCTTCGACAACGACCCGGTTTCCAGATCGCCCACCAGGGCAAGGACTTCGGTGTCCGTGTGGATGGCGACCTTGCCCGAACGCACGCGTTCGAGAGTCGCGGCGTGACCTCGGAACGTGGCTCGGCGGTGGACCAACGTGACCGATCGGGCGATCGAGGCCAGTGCATCTGCCCAGTCGAGCGCGGAGTCACCGCCACCGACGATGACGACATCCTGGTCGGCATGGACCGTGGGATCGGTGACGAAGTAGGAGAGTGCGGATCCGAGCCATTCGGTACCGGTCTCCATCGCCCGCGGCGTCGGGGTACCGATACCGGCGGTCAGCACGACGGCACCGGCACGAACGATCGTGCCGTCGTCGAGGGTCAGGACCGGCAGGCCGTCCTCGTGGGTCAGCTCGATGGCCTGACGGCCGAGTAGATAAGTCGGTGAGAAGGCACCGGCCTGCTCCACGAGATTGGCGACGAAGTCACGACCCCGTATCGACGGCAGCGCGGCCACGTCGCGAATCTGCTTCTCCGGGTACAGGGCCATCACCTGCCCTCCTGCCTGGGGGAGAGCGTCGATGACTACGGTCTCCAGCCCGCGAAAGCCGGCGTAGTACGCGCCGTAGAGTCCGGTCGGGCCAGCACCGACGATGGCGACGTCGGTCGTGACGACCGAGGGCTGAATGGTCATCGGGTCTCCTTCGAGTTCGTTGGGTCCTAGGGACAGTAGGCGCCGCCGTCGGATACATCACGTGGATTGGACCGCTGAGCGGAACCGGGCGGGGTTCTCGGTCCGAGAAAGCCGGGCGCGTGGACAAATTCCGGTAGGCGGACCGCTTCGATTGTGGTGTCCGCAACGCAGTGATGTGCTGTGCCGACTCGGAGCGATCGGTCGAGAAGTCGATCGCTTCCCACGACACGAGTGAACTGCACCTGGAGAGCACATATGAGCGAGACGCTGGAACCCCGCGCGGCGTCGACGGTATCGCGCCCTACCGTCGCGACACCGCCGAAAGAAGCGGACCGAGTGAAGACGCCGGCCCAGAAGAAGAAGGACGGCAACCTGCCCGGTAGGCAGGACTGGTCGAGTTGGCCCCTGTATCAGGCAGCCGGAGCAGGCTTTCGCGGCTACTGGTACCCGGTGGTGTTCTCGTCCAAGGTCGGCGAGCGTCCCGTACGGGTCAAGCTGCTCGGCGAGGACATCTTCGTCATCCGCGACCGCGGTGTCGTCCGAGGCATGGCCAATCGGTGCCCCCACCGCGGAGTGCCGCTGAGCTACGGCAACAAGCAGTTTCCCGGCACGATCTCGTGCGTCTACCACGGCTGGACTTTCGATCTCGAGACCGGAGACCTCAAGGCCGCCATCACCGATGGTCCCAAGTCGCCGATCTGCGGCAAGGTCACCCAACCGACCTACCACGTCGAGGAACGACTGGGAATGGTCTGGATTTTCGTCGGCGACGGTGAAGAGCCACACCCCATCGACGAGCAGCTGCCCGAGGAACTCGTCAGCAACGCTGCCGTCATCGGATCGCGTATCATGCCGCGAGAAGGCAACTGGCGCTTCGCCTGCGAGAACGGGTACGACGAGGGACACGCGAAGTACCTGCACCGAACGGCGCTGTGGCGGCTGTTCAAGGCGATGCCGGTGTGGAACACCACCAAGATCGTCAAGCGCGGTCGCTGGATCTACCGAGTTCAGCTGGAACAGTTCTGGGATGCGGACTTCCCCGGCCTCGGCAAGTGGACCGGGAAGGCGTGGTTCAAGAGCAACCCGCCGAAGACCACCACGAACATCGGCAACACCGGATCCCACCGTGAGGTGAACCCGGTGATTGCGGCACAGGAGTTCCCGGGATTCGCGTCGGTGAGTATGCCGGGTGTTCTGCGTATCGCCTACCCCACCTTCATTCACTACGAGTTCTACGTACCGGTCGACGAGGACAACCACCTCTACGTGGGAGTGATGGCGGATTTCCAGAAGGGGCTCAAGACCATTCCCTTCTACTTCAAGTACCTCGGAGCGGTCCGTTGGCTGTTCCACGGTCAGTTCTCCAGCCAGGACAAGTGGATGGTCGAGGTGACCGATGCACCGCCGGAGAAGCTGTACCGGCCCGACGACTCGCTTCTGCAGTGGCGCAAGCTCGCCGAGGACACGACAGAGGATCGGATCGATGCGTTGGCCGAACAGGGCATCGACGTACCGACCCCGTAATGATCTCACCCTCTGATTCGAGCTCGACCTAAGGAGCAAAACATGTCAATCGTGCTGGGAATCGGGGCATCTCATTCCACGTTGATGAACACCCACTGGGACAAGGTCGTTCACACCGACCGTGCCGAGGCGTTTCGAGAAGGACTCGCGACGGCCCGCGACCGCATCGTCGAAGCACGTCCGGATGTCGTGGTTCTGGTGGGATCCAATCACTTCCGGGGGTTCTGGCTGGACATGATCCCGTCCTTCACCATGGGCGTCGGCGAGGTCGTTGCCGCAGGTGACGGCGGAACACCGAAGGGCCCGCAGAAGACCGATCCCGAATTCGCTCGTGCGTTGGCTCAGTACCTCGTCGATGCCGGCACCGAAGTCGCCATTTCGGCACGCCTGCAGATCGACCACGGTCAGTCCCACGCAATTCAGTACCTGCTCGACGGGATCGACGTCCCGGTGGTGCCGTTGGTGGTCAACGTGTTCGCCGCGCCCCTGCCGACACTTCCTCGTGTCGCCGAGCTCGGTCGCAATATCGCCGCGGCAATCGAGAGCTTCGGTGACCGCCGCGTAGTGGTCGTCGCCTCGGGCGGACTGTCCCACCAGTTGCCGTGGCCCAGTGACTGGACCGCTCCCGAGGGCGAGGACGAGGAGTTCCTGGTCGAAGCCTGGTTGAACGGGCGCGGCGAATGGGAACGCTACGACAAGCGGCGACGGGAAATCATCGTCGGAGCGAAGCCGACCATATTCCCGGAATTCGACGAACAGTTTCTGCGCGATCTCGAACACGGAGATCTGCAGAAATACACACAGTGGACGTCCGAGCAGATTGCCGAAAACGCAGGAAACGGTGGCCAGGAGCTACGAACGTGGCTGATGATGGCTGCTGCTCTAGGCTTCGCGCCGGGCAAGGCCCTTGCGTATTCGCCGATGCCCGAATGGTTGACGGGAATGGGCGTGGCAGTGATCGAACCCCACACCTTGCCAGGAGAGAAGAACTCATGACTGTCGCATCACCGGTTGCGGTCGGGAAGTCGCCCGCCGCTTCGGCACCCCCGGAAAGCCGCTTCATCGAAGCGGACGGTGCCACCTACCACTACTACGACATCGGCACCGGGCAGGACACGATCTTCCTGCACGGCGGCGGCCCAGGATGCACCGCGTGGAGTGACTTCGGCCCCGTCGCACCGTATTTCGAGGCAGACCGACGTTGCGTGCTGGTGGATATCCTGCAGTACGGGCAGTCGGAGAAGTGCCTGATCGATGGCCCGATGTGGGACTTCCATGCGGCCAAGACGGTGGCGCTGATGGACGCACTCGGCATCGAGCAAGCCGACTTCGTCTGCAACTCGTGGGGTGGAACGATCGCCCTGAACTTCGCTGCCCTGCACCCCGAGCGTGTTCGCTCACTGGTGATCACCGGAAGTATGCCGGTGTTCTACGGTCCACTGGCACCACTTCCCGAGCGCGGTCATCGGGGACGGACCGCACGGGACGTCTACTACGGCGGCGAAGGACCCACCCGGGAGAAGATGCGGACGCTGATCACCCGCCTGGAATGGTGCGACCCCGATCGTCTCCCCGAGGAGACCCTGGACATGCGCTACCAGCAGAGCCTCGATCCCGAGGAAACGGCACTCGCTGCGATGTCGGACAGCCCACGCGGCGAATGGCAGGACCTGACACAGCAATTGGGCCTGATCGAGGCGCCCACCTTGTTCATCTGGGGCCGTGAGGATGCATTCCTCACCCCCGACTACCCGATGATGCTCGCGCGCATGATGAAACGCGGCAATCTGCATGTGATGGACAACGTCTCGCACCATCTGCAGGAAGAGCGACCCGCTGCGTACCACGCGGTGGTGTCCGGATTCTTCACTGCCAGCCAACATCCCTGATCGAGCGAACGAGGACACCGTCGTGAAGATTCTGTACATCCCGCTGGCCATCGGTACCGGGATCGGCGCGCTGCGCTACTTCAGCGGGCGCCTGGCCACTCACCAGCGTCTGATCCCGAACCCGTTGGCACGCGTCAACACCCAAGTACATCGCATCAACCAATAGCACCGTATCGACTGAGTAGGAGCATCCAACGTGACGCATGAACTCGCACGAACAATTTGGACGGAACTGGCGGGGCTCGACTTCAGTGTCAGCACCATCGACGCAGGTGGCATCCCCACCCGATCGCTTCGGGCAGGTAACGGTGCCGAGCACATCGTGTTCTTGCACGGCACCAGCGGGCACCTGGAAGCGTTCGTCCAGAACATCAAGCCGCACGCGGAGCGCTACACAGTTCACGCGATCGACATGCTCGGCCACGGGTACACCGGAAAGCCGGACTACCCGTACGAAATTCCGCGCTACCGGGATCACCTGCTCGCGTACTTCGATGCCGTCGGTATCGACAAGGCGCACATCGGCGGAGAGTCACTGGGCGGTTGGGTGGGCGGTCGGACCGCAATCGACAACCCCGATCGTGTCGCTTCGCTGCAGATGATCGCGGCCGGTGGAACAGTGGCCAATCCGGAGGTCATGGATCGCATTCGCACGAGTACGCGAAAGGCCGTCGAGACCGACGACGTGGAGTTGACGCGCCGTCGGATGCAGTTGCTGATGCACGATCCGGCCAACGCGAGCGAGGAATTGATCTCGGTTCGGCACACCATCTATCACCAGCCGGATTTCATCGCAGGTATCGACAATCTCCTGTCGCTGCAGAACATGGAGACTCGGCTGCGGAACATCCTCACACCCGAGGACCTCGCTCAGATCACCGTTCCCACCCTGGTCGTGTGGGGGCGCAACAACCCGTTCGGCGACATTCCGGAGGCACACGCGATGCACCAGAACATCGCCGGCTCCGAGCTTCTGTTGTTCGAGAACTGCGGCCACTGGCCCCAGCGTGAGCACGCGGACGAGTACAACGCGGCCAGCCTCGCGTTCCTCGAGAAGCACCCGATCGCATGAGTGGGACGATGCGCGCAGCCCGGGTGCACGCGTGGGGCGAAGCGCCGGTCGTCGAAGACGTCGACGTGCCGGTGCCGGTAGCGGGCGAGGCACTCGTCCGCGTCGAGGCCGCATCGGTAGCGCACCTCGACGTGACCGTCGCCAGTGGTGAGTTCGGTATCAAGCCGACGTTGCCGTACACCGGAGGCGTGGAGGGCAGCGGCGTCGTCGTCGAGTCCGCCGTGTTCGAGCCCGGCACCAAGGTCGTTCTGCGCGGCGGTGGCCTCGGACTGTTCAAGAACGGAACGTGGGCCGAGTACGTCGTCGTCAAGGACAAGGCTTTGGTCGAAGTGCCCCACGGTCTTTCACCCGAGGTCGCAGCGACATTCTGGGTTCCGACGACGACCGCCCGCGCTGCACTGGTCGACGTCGGTCGACTCGGTTCGTGGTTGCCCGACGTCGGCAGCGCTGCCGAGGAACACGTCATCGTGGCCGGTGCCGCCGGTGCCGTCGGCTCGATGGTCACCCAGCTGGCCCTGCGGTACGGAGCCACGGTGACGGCCCTCGTAGCCGACCGCGAGCAGGCGTCGCGGGTCCCTGACGGTGCCACCGCATTGGTCGCCGGTGACGACGAGCAGTTCGCCGTACTCGCCGAGCAGCGCGCGGCCACCCTGCTGGTGGACACACTGGGCGGGTCGAATCTCATCGTCAGATCCCGTTGGGTGCGCCCCGGCGGCCGCGCGGTATCGATCGGATACGTCACCGGCAACGACGTGTCGATCGGGCTGTCGAACTGGCTGCTCGACGACGTTGCGCTGTTGCCGGTCAACATGATTCGGCGCGAGGAGTCCGCGCGTGCCACGGTTCCCGAACTCGCTGCACTGTTGGCTGCAGGAGATCTGACGCTGGACTACGAGAGTTTCTCGTTGGACGAGACCGGGATTGCGCTCGACAAGCTCGGCGCGGGAAAGGTCCGTGGACGAGCGGTGGTCATTCCCAAGTGACGACCGTGAGCAGAAGGGACTCCGCCGACGAGGCCATCGAGCGCGTTCTCGCACATCTCACGCGAGAACGACTGCTCGCTGCCGTTCGGGCAATGGTGGACATTCCCAGCCCCACCGGCGGGGAAGCACCGCTGGCCGAGTGGATCACGTCGGATCTGGCCTCGGCCGGGGTCGACGCCGAGGTCCAGCGCATCGACTGTAGCCAGGCGAATGCCGTCGCGACCATCCCCGGCGGCGACGGACCGTCCCTTCTGCTCTACGCCCCGATCGACACGTTCACCACCGGTGATCCCGCGCTGGACATCCCCGGCGCGGCCGTGTCGTGGCGGCCGGATCTCGCACCGCGATCGGTGGTCTCGGGCGACATCGTCGAGGGACTCGGAGCCGGTAATCCCAAGGGCCACGGCGCAGTGGTGCTGGCTGTACTGCATGCGTTGCACGCAGCCGGCGTCACTCCGCCCGGAGACGTCGTGGGCGGCTTCGGAGCCGGCGGCATGCCGAGTTTCGCGGTGGCGGGAGTCGGTGCGCCGGACCGCACGAACACCGGTCACGGTGTCGGCGCGGGGTTCATGCTCGAACGTGGGTACACCACCGACTTCGCCGTCATCGCCAAGCCCGGTTGGACGGTGCTGCACGAGGAGGTCGGGCTCGTGTGGATCGACGTGACCGTGCACGGTGGACACACTTACGTCGGCAGTCGCCACCGCATTCCGTACAGCAACGCAGTTGCGTCGGCCGGCCGCGTGGCCGTCGCCCTCGAAGACTGGCTCGAGGAATACGCACAGCGCCATCGATATTCGACGATGACGCCCCAGGGAATTGTCTCGTCGATCAGCGGCGGCCTTCGCCGGCTCGCGGCGTCGACCCCTGCGGCAGTGACGCTTCGGCTCGATCTGAGGCTGACGACCCGACAGACGCCGGCCACGGTGCTGCGCGAAGTTCGCGCCATGCTGGCCGGGGTGAGCGAGCAGCTCGGCGTGGAGGTGTCGGCACGAGCGGTGGCGGCCATTCCGGCGACCCACACGCCCCCCGACTCACCGGTGATTCTGGCGGCGGTCGATGCCTTCGAGACGGTCTCCGGTTCACCGCACCAGATCATCATGGACAACAGCGGTGCCACCGACGCGAACATTCTACGCATGCGCGGTGTGCCCACGGCTCGGGTCGGAATGCCGAAAGTGGCTGCCGTTCCCGATGGTTCGAGCATCGACTTCACGCGTGGCATGAACCTGGTGGACGTCGGAGAGATGCAGCGGTTGGCAGAAATTCTGATCCGTACCGTGTTCCTCCTGCCCTCGAAAGACGACAGTGCCCGAGCAGGTTGACTGCGCCGCACCCAACGTCGCGAACTCGGTGCTGGGCAAAACGCGGTTGATTCTCGAAGCGTTTCGACTCGACGACGACAGCCTCACGTTGACCGAATTGGCGCAGCGCACCCAGATATCGAAAGCATCGGTACACAGGCTCAGCCGGGAACTCCTCGAATGGGGAATGCTCGAGCGGTCCGGTCTCGAATATCGCCTCGGTATGCGGGCTTTCGAGTTGGGGAGCCGCGTCCCGAGATTACGTGTTCTGCGTGACGCCGTCCGACCGTTCATGGAGACCCTGCATCACCGGACCCACGAGACAGTGCATTTGGCGGTGCTCGACGGCCACGAAGTTCTGTACCTCGAAAAGGTCGCCGGCGGCCCCGCTTCCGCCCGCCCGTCACGGATCGCGGGTCGGCTTCCGCTGCACTCGACGGCCACCGGGAAGGTGCTGCTCGCGTTCGGGCAGCCGAAGCTGTTCAACGATCTGCTCGCCAGGGGCCCGCTGGAGCGGGTGACCCCGGCGACGATCGTGCTACCCGGCATGTTGGCCGAGCAACTTCGCCGAGCGAGGGCCGACGGGTACGCCTCCGAACGGGAAGAGATGACCGCAGGCTACTGCTCGGTCGCTGCGCCCATCTTCGGGCCCACCGGCCTGCTGTTGGCGGCGGTGTCGTTGACTGCGTCGGCCGCCCGATCGGACCTGCCGCAGTTGGCCACGCTGGTGAAGTCGCTGAGCGACAACGTCTCTGCTACCGGCGTGGTCAACTGACTGCTAGCTCATCGACCCTCGAACTGCGCAGCACGCTTGTCGAGGAACGATCCGATGCCCTCGGCGGCGTCGCGTAGCTCGAGGTTGGCCATGACGTGTTGCTCCTCGACCGCCATGGCCTCGTCGATGGGCAGGTGCAGGCCGCGATCGATCACGGACTTCACCAAACCGATCGTGGCGGTGGGACGGTCGGCGAGTCGACGTGCTTCGCGGGCAACAACGTCCTCGAAATCGTCACCGGCGACCACGTCGACCAAGCCTTCTCGTAGAGCTTGCTCCGCCGTGAACTTGGTGGCGTCGATGATGAATCGTTTGGCCCGATGTGCGCCGACCAAACGGGGCAGCCGTTGCGATCCACCGGCACCGGGAAAGATCCCGAGATCTGTCTCCGGAAATCCGAACATGGCCTTCGCGTGCAGGATTCGCAGGTCGCAGGCCAGCGACAGTTCGGCACCTCCACCGAGTGCATGGCCGTTCAGCGCTGCGATCACCGGTTTGGGAGCCAGTTCGAGCAAGCGTTGCACCACCACCCATCGACGCATGTCCCGATAGGTATCGGGATCGAGTCGTTGCATGACCCGCAGATTCGCTCCACCGACGAAGATTCGGTCCTTGCCGCGAACCACCACACATCGCACCGTCGGGTCGTCCAGCACGGTGGGAAGATGTGTGATCATCGATTCGATCAGTTCCGGATCGACGATGTTGATCGGCCCGTGGTCGATCACCACGGTGACGATGTCGCCGTCGCGCTCGTAGCGGTGGCCGGTCGGTTCGGTACTCATGAAAGAACTCCTTCGTTGTGCAGGTCGACCAGCTCGTCCGGCGTCAGACCCAGCTGTTCGACGAGGATGTCGTCGGTGTGTTGGCCCAGAAGTGGTGCTGCTGTGCGTAATGCACCCGGGGTAGCGGACAGGTGGGCGACGAGACCCTCGTGCGCAACGGATCCCGCCAGTGGGTGTTCGAGGGTGGGGTAGAAATTGCGGGCGCGCAGCTGTGGGTCCGCGTCCACCAGGTCTCGTCCGTCGCGGACGGGATATGCGGCGATTCCCTGGCGCTGCAGGCGCTCCGCGAGCACGTCGGCGTCCGTCGTCGCGGCCGTCTGCGTCAGCGTTTCCCATGGATCATGCTCGACGGCCGTCCCGATCGACGTGAGCGCGTCGTTCAGCGCGTCGGAAGTGCAACTCCCGACCGCTATCCATCGATCGTCACCGAGACTCTTCAGGATTCGTGCCGAATCGGTCGGAACATTGCCTGCCACCTGACTTTCGAGAGCCGCGGTGCCCAAATTCGAGGCCATTGCTTCGAGCTGCGACAGGTCGACGTGGCCACCTTCACCGCGATAGAGCAGTTCGAGTGCGCCGATGACAGCCGAATTCGCAGCGACCATGTCGCCGAGTCCGAACGTCAGCCCCTGTGGATCGCGATCGGCCCGTGCTGTCTCCGCTGTCAGTCCGGACATGGCCGCGAGGGTGTCGGCGAAGGTCACGGCATCGCGCCACGGTCCCGTCTGGCCGGTCCCGGCCATGGACACCAACACGACGCCGGGGTTGATCTTCCGAAGTTGTTCGTAGTCGAGCCCCCATCGCGCCAGGACGCCCGGGCTGAAATTTTCCACGACGACGTCGACATCCGCGGCAAGGCGACGCAAGAGATCCTGGCCGGCTTCGGTTTTCAGATTCAACGCAACGCTTCTCTTGTTGCGGTTGAAGTTGAGGAAGTAGCCACCGTCGTCGAATCCGGCGTCGGGGCGCAGTCTCATCCCCGGCGAGAAGCGGGTGGGGTCCTTGCGGTGGTACGACTCCACCTTGAGAATGTCGGCGCCGTGTTCGGCGAATGTCTTGGTGACGTACGGGCCGGCCAGAACCCAGGTCAGATCGAGAACGCGGACTCCGTTCAGTGCGCCTGTGGTGCTCGCCCCGTCGGCCGGCGCGCGTTCGTCGCGATGTACCTCGGACGCGTCGTCGCGCGGGTTCGGTCGCGGAACGGCCCAGGCCTCGGCTGCCGTGACATCGCGAGGCTCGGCGAGGCGGACGGGTCTCGGTAGCGCGGGTGACTCCCAGCCGAAGCCGACGTCCCGGTAGCTGCCCTTGCTTCCACTGTGGACGAAGAACTGTCGATCCAGTAGCTGCGGATTGTCCAGCAGCGCAGGTGCGTTCGCCACCTCGGCCCAGGGCAATGCTCGACGACGGGCCTCCTCGGCGAACGGTCCGGCCGAGCGTCGACCGGTGAAGCGGGACACCACTGCATCCACATGCGCTCGCTCGCGCCACCGAATCTCGTTGTCCTGCCAGCGGTCGTCCGCCAGATCCTCGGCCTCGCCCTCTTCGACCATCCAGGCAAGAAGGTCCGTCCACATACGGGGGGATCCGGAATAACCGCCGGCGAGGAACCCGTCGGATGCCCGGAACACTCGGTGGGCGACGTGACCGTAGATGCCCGAGGTGCGCCCGGGAATCGTCCCGCCGTGGATCCACGAGATGGCACCGATCTCGAGGGTGGCCGCGACGGCCTCCTGCGCAGAGATCTCGACCAATTGTCCTGCGTTCGTTCGACGTCGTGCAATGAGGGCGAGCAATGCGCCGATCGCACCGTGGGTGCCGGCGAGTTGAGTTCCCTGCTCGCGTGGCGGTGGCTCGGGAGCCTGTCCGGCATCTCCGCAGAGCCACGCCATCCCGCCTGCTGCGGTGATCACGGTGTCGTCGCCGAGCCACTCTCGGCGTGGGCCCGAATTGCCGAACGGGGTGATCACCGTGTGCACGACCGCGTCCCACAGCGACGGCCTACTCTCGCGCAGAGCAAGGGTGCGAAGCCCGGGTGCGGGGCCGGACTCGAGTACTACGTCGGCCTGCGAGATCAGTTCGATCAACGTGGTGTCCGAGACGGTCCCCGAATGTCGAAGGACCTTCTTCCCGGCGTGCCAGTGCAGTCGGTCTGCCGCCGAATCCGAACTATCGTGCAGGGCTACCCGTACCACGTCGGCACCGAGGCCGACGAACACACGCGCGGCCTGGTATCCGAGCCGGTCGGTGAGGTCCAGTACGCGAATCGCAGGAACGGACAAGTGAAAGCTCCTAATCTTGTTGGTGCGCTTCGGCATCGAACGCGGAGGTCGGAATGCCGCGATCGCGCAGTGCGCGCCGGTTCAGTTTCTTACTGGCCGTGGTCGGCAAGGCCGTCTCCACGTTGACGTACCGGGGGACCGCGTGGCGCGGTAATTCCTGCGCGCAGTATCGAAGAAGATCGCGCGGGCAGATGTGTCGTCCGTGACGGGGGACGACGGCGAGCAGAACCTCGTCCTCGGTCAGCTCGGACGGCACGCCGACCGCAGCAGCCTGGGCAACGTCCGGGTGGCCGGACGCCACCCACTCCACTCGTTCGGCATCGACAGTCAAACCCCGGCGTCGGATCGTGTCTGCGGTTCGCCCCTCGTAGTAGAGCCACCCGTCGACCAGACGCCCGCAGTCACCGGTGACGAACCAACCGTCACGCCAGGCTTTTCGGGTGATGTCGGGTTCTCCGACGTATTCGGTGAAGGTCAGGTTCTCGCCACACGGCCGTACCTCGAGCGAGCCGGGCGTTCCGTCGTCCACCGAACGTCCGTCATCGTCCACCACGCGCACTCGATAATCGTCGACGACTCGACCGGCCGCGCCCGGGCGCGGCACCACATCGGTCGTGGCCACGTCACCGAGCTCGGTCGATGCATACGCCTGCCGTAGCTCGACACCGAAGCGCTCCGCCACGCTGTGGAACATCCAGTCCGGTGCAGGCCCGCCGTAGGCGCGCGAAATGGTATGAGCGCGATCGTCTTCGGTGGCGGGGGAGCGAAGCAGAATCGCGCACACCGCACCCATGAAGTTGAAGGCGGTGATGTGCTCTTCCCTGGCGGTACGCCAGAACCGTCGGGCGGAGAAGTCGTCGACCACCAGTCGGGCCCCGGACATCACCGCGGGTAGGAACGCCGCATGACGGGCATTGACGTGTTGCCAGGGAAACACATTGAGCAGGACGTCGTCGGAGCCGTAATGCATGGCGCGGCAGACACGTCGGGCCTGACCGAGCCCGACGCCATTGCACAGAAGAGCGCCTTTCGGGCGCCCTCCGGTGCCCGACGTGACCATGATCGCGGCCGGGTCGCCCGGGTACGTCCGATGACGCGACGGCGTGGTCCCGGTTCTGTCCGTCACCGCAGCCAGGCCGTCGACGTGGCCGTCGACAGTCATCGTTGCGACACCGACGGATTCGCCGAGCCGAATCAGATGCGGCTCCATGGCGAGCCGCGCCGGAGACGCGACAACGAGCACAGCGGAGCCCGCAGTCATCAGCTGACGAGCGACATCGGGATCCAGTGCCGTCGGGATCGGCAGCTCGATCGCTCCGAGCCAGGAGATGGCCGTGGTGAGTGTCGCGGCCGCGGGTCCGGACGAACACGCGGTCGCGACAACGCTGCCGGCACCGACGACACCGGCCATCGAGCCGGCCATGGCCAGGGCGTCCTCGAGTAGCCGACCGGCGCTGATGCTCGGCCCGCCGACGCGACGGATCACTTCACCGTCGGCGTCGGCGTGGGCGCGGAGCTCGACTGCCTCGGCCCACGAGGTCGGGTCGATCACGCCGGGAGTGCTTCCCTTTCGGCCACGAGACCGAGAGCGATGTCGATGATCATGTCCTCCTGGCCACCGACCAGTCTGCGGCGGCCACATTCCATCAGTAGGTCACGAACGTCGACTCCGTAGGCACTCGAGGCAGCCTCCGCATGCCGAAGGAAGCTCGAGTACACGCCTGCGTAGCCGAGCGTCAGCGTCTCGCGGTCGACGCGGACCGGTCGATCCTGAAGCGGACGAACGATGTCGTCGGCGGCATCCTGCAGCGCGAACAGGTCGCTTCCGTGAGTCAGTCCGGTCAGGTTCGCAGCGGCGATGAAGGCTTCGATGGGGCAATTGCCTGCCCCGGCTCCGTGTCCGGCCAGCGACGCGTCCACTCGGTACGCGCCGTTCTCGACCGCTACCAGCGAATTGGCAACGGACAGAGACAGATTCTCGTGGGCGTGGATGCCGATCTGGGTTTCCGGTTCGAGCACGTCGCGGTAGGCGCGAACTCGAGCCTGGACGTCGCCCATCGTCAGGCGACCACCCGAGTCGGTGACATATACGCAGTGGGCACCGTACGACTCCATCAACTTGGCCTGCCGTGCCAGAGCCTCGGGTTCTGCCATGTGCGACAGCATCAGAAAGCCGGACACATCCATCCCGATCTCGCGGGCCGCCGCAATGTGCTGGGCGGAGATGTCTGCTTCCGTGCAGTGAGTGGCAACGCGTACCGACCGGACCCCGAGCTCGTATGCCCGCTTCAGATCGTGGATCGATCCCACACCGGGGAGCAGGAGAGTGGTGAGGGTGGCGCGCTGGATCACCGACGCGGCAGCCTCCAACCATGCCCAGTCACTGTGCGATCCCGGCCCGTAGTTCAGCGACGAACCTGCCAACCCGTCGCCGTGCGCCACCTCGATCGCGTCGACGCCGGCAGCATCGAGAGCGACGACGATGCGGGCAACGTCGGTGGGGGACATGCGGTGCCGAACGGCATGCATACCGTCCCGCAACGTGACGTCCTGGACGTAGATGGGGGTGCTCATCGGAGTGCCACCTTTCGGCTTGCGATGCGTTCGGCGACCTGGATGCCGGCGGAGGTCATGATGTCGAGATTGCCTGCGAAGGCGGGGAGATAGTCTGCAGCGCCTTCGACTTCGAGAAACACCGAGACCTGATGTGTGGGCCGCGGTGCGGACGGGTCGGCAAGCAACGTCTCGACGGGCTGATCGTCGGGGACCGGGACAACCTGGACCTCCTGCTTCAACCGATAACCGGGCACGTAGGCGGAGACATCGGCCACCATCGCGGACACGGATTCGCGGATACGTTCGGTGAGAGCACCACGACCGTCGTCGGTCACGAGGGCAAACACGGTGTCGCGCATGATCAATGGCGGCTCGGCCGGGTTGAGCACGATGATTGCCTTACCGCGTGCTGCGCCGCCGACGGTCACGATCGCCGCGGATGTGGTCTCGGTGAACTCGTCGATGTTCGCGCGGGTTCCCGGCCCCGCAGATCGGGATGCGATCGACGCCACGATTTCGGCGTAGTCGACGGGAACGACGCGGTTGATGGCCGCGACCACCGGAATGGTTGCCTGCCCACCGCAGGTGACCATGTTGACGTTGCGTGCGGCGATGTGGTTTTCGAGGTTGACGGCCGGGATGACGTACGGCCCGATCGCGGCCGGGGTCAGGTCGATCATCGTCTTTCCCAATGGTTCGAGCCGAGCTGCATTGGCCTGGTGGGTTTTTGCCGACGTCGCGTCGAACACGATGTCGATCTCGTCGAACCCGTCGAGCTCGATCAATCCCTCGACTCCACGATGGGTGACGGGTACGCCGAGTGCTCGGGCACGCGCGAGGCCGTCGGAGTCGGGATCGATCCCGACCATGGCACCCATCTCGAGTACCTCGGAGCGGCCGATCTTCATCATCAGATCGGTCCCGATGTTCCCGGATCCGATGATGGCGACTCTGGTGGCGATTGGCATGGGCTTACCTCACTCACGGACTGCGGCGTCACTGCCGTTGTGGCAGAACTGCTCCAGCTTCACAGCTGAACGGCGATCGACGCACGAATCGGGTCCGTTGAGCGATACGGCCTATGCCAGACGTTGCGCAGGGAAGACGCTCGGCGTGCTCATGGCCGCGTGGGTGTGCTGCCGCGTGATGGCGTGCGAGGCGAGCCGCAGTGCGTTGATCAATGCGGCGTCACCGGTGTGGTCCACCGGCACGGTCAGGGACAGTGCCGCAATGGCGTTGTCGCCGGAATCGTAGATGGGCACGGCGAAGCTCTTGTATCCGACCAGAGCCTCTTCGCGCTCCGTCGCCAGGCGCTGATTACGGATCGACACCATCTCGCGGCGGACGGCGTGCATGCTTCGCGCGCTCTGCGCGGTCAGCCGTGGAAAGTCGCTCTCCACCAATTGGTCGAGCAGCCGATTGGAGTCGGGAGCCATTGCCAGAAGCAGCTTTCCGGACGCTGTACACGTCAGTGGGAGACGGCCGCCGACACGGGAGAGCGAGTGCACGCTTCGCGTTCCTCCCAGCTTTTCCAAATAGCACGTGTGCGTGCCCTCGCGAACCGCCAGGTGTGCGGTTCCCCGCGTCGACGCGACGAGATCGACGAGGACCGGCCGGCCCACTCGGCGAAGCAGAGATGTGCTGCCTGCGCGCTGACTCAGGGCGAACACGCTGAACCCGATTCGGTACTCGTGACCGACCCGCTCGAGCAAGCCGAGTGCCACCAACTCCTGTGCCAACCGATATACCGACGGCTTGGGAACGCCACTGCGCTCACAGAGGTCGACCAGACGAAGCGAGTCGCTGTCACCGTCGAAGGCCGAGAGTATCGAGAAGGCCTTCCCGAGGACAGAGTTGGGCGGAGCCAGCGATGAGTCCTCATCCAGGTCGAACGGGTGTGCCAACACGGACATGGTTGCCTCCTGCGCTCACGGGTGACGGATGTGCGGCCCATCACATCCACCATCATTATCCAGATGGATAACAATGTCCAGCCCGGTGAGCGGATCGAAACGCGTTGTTTACGACGCGTCGAATATCTGGGGTCGGTTCGGTCACCGAAACTCCCCGATACGGCGTCGCTCCGCGGCTGGCACATTGGACCGTCGAAGTCCGATATGGCGCTCGCCGAACGAGATGTTGAGGGAACACATGCACAACACGCAATTGCTCATCGCAAACGAGTGGGTCGATGCCTCCGATGGCCGTACCGGCGAGACCGTGGACCCGGCTACCAACCAGGTGATCGGACGGTTCGCCGAGGCCACGATCTCGGACGTCGACGCTGCGGTGGCCTCCGCACGTGTGGGGTTCGAGTCCGATGCCTGGCAGGGGATGAGCCCGGATGCCCGAGGGCAGCTACTGTGGCGGATCGCCGACTTGCTCGACCGAGACGCCAAGGAAATAGCGGCACTCGAAACCGCCGACCAGGGGCAGCCGACGTTCATGAGCGTCGGCGTCAACCTGCCGCTGACCGCTCAGGTCTTCCGGTACTACGCGGGCTATGCCACCAAGATCGAGGGCACCGTCTCACCCGTGTCCATTCCCGGGAACCTCAGTTTCCAGCAGCGGGTACCGGTAGGTGTCTGCGCGCTGATCACCCCGTGGAACTTCCCGCTGGCCATTGCTGCGTGGAAGTTGGCACCGGCACTGGCTACGGGCAACGCGGTGATCCTCAAGCCTGCCGAACAGACGCCGCTGTCGACCATGAAGCTGGTGGAACTGTGCCTCGAAGCGGGAGTGCCCGCGGGCGTGGTCAATCTGTTGACCGGAGGACCCGAAGTCGGTAAGGCGCTGGTGTCCCATCGCGGTGTCGACAAGGTGTCGTTCACCGGATCGACCGAAACCGGGCAGCACATCGTTCGAGCCTCGGCCGGAAATCTCAAGCGCGTATCGCTCGAGCTCGGGGGCAAAGCCCCCAGCATCATCGCTGCCGACGCCGACATCGACGCTGCCGTCGCAGGCAACCTGCAGGGCGCTGTGTTCAACACGGGTCAGGCCTGTGGTGCCTACACCCGGTTCTTCGTACACAGCTCGCGCGCAGAGGAATTCACCTCCAAGATCGCCGCGGCAGCCGACGCGTTGCCGATCGGTCCGGGATTCGACCCGTCGACGGTCATCGGCCCCCTGGTGTCCCAGGAACATCTCGACCGAGTGCATTCCTACGTCGAATCCGGTCGGTCACAAGGAGCCGAATTGGTGACGGGCGGAAGCCGCGTCCAGGGCGATCTGGCCGACGGATTCTTCTACAAGCCAACGGTATTCGCCGGAGTGCGCGACGACATGACCATCGCCCGAGAGGAAATCTTCGGGCCGGTGCTGTCGGTCATGGCCTACGACGACGAGGACGAGGTCATCGCTCGGGCGAACGATACCGAGTACGGGTTGGCTGCGGTGGTGTGGACCAAGGCACTCGACTCCGCACTCACACTCCCGCCCAAGTTGCGCTTCGGCACGGTGTTCGTCAATCAGCTGCCCCTGCTGGACCCGGCATCACCCTGGGGTGGTTTCGGGATGAGTGGCTGGGGCCGTGAATTCGGTTCCCATTCGATCGATGCCTACACCGAAGTCAAGACGACGTTCATCAACCTCGCCTAGCCGGATGAGCGGCTTCGCTGCACGTGCACGGAAACTCGGTCTCTGCTACGAACTTCCACTCACATGCGGCGAAGCCGCTCTTCCCATTATTTGCCGCAGCCGTTGAACGAACACACGGTGGGATGACACGTCCCGTCTCCGCGCGCAGCGCCCGCCGGTTGGAGGCACCGCATGGCCTGCAGGCTGCGGGAGATGCCGATTCCGGCGGTACGCAGCGCTCCGGCAACGCGATTGACGTTCATTCTCGAGGTCGGTGCGGTGACCGACAGTGCGCCGGCCAGAACAGCGTTACCGCTGAACACCGGAACTGCAACGCTCATGTAGCCCAGTCGCGTTTCTTCGACCTCGACGGCCAACTGGTCCTTACGCATTCGCTCGAGTTGCTGCGCCAGGACTGCGACCGACATCGTCGTGCGTGAGGTATGTGCGACGAAGCCCTGCGCCACGACCTCGTCGAAGACCTCTCGTGGCGAGAACGCCAACATGATCTTTCCGGTTGCCGTGCTGTACAGCGGAAGTCGTCCCGCCACCCGCGAGTTCTCGTTCAAGCCCCGATGGCCCACAATCTTCTCGATGTAGAGAACGTCGAAACCTTCACGCACAGCGAAGTGGACGGTCTCCTGGGTGGCGAGAAGCAAGTCCTCCATGTACGGCAGGGCAGCGTCGCGAAGAATGCGCTGTCGGGGGACCATCTGGCCGAGCTCGAACAGCCGCAGCCCCAATCGGTACTTCGTGCCTGCACGTTCGAGCAAACCCCATTCGACCAACTCGCCGGCCAGCCGATGCACGCTGGCTTTGGACACACCGCTACGACGGGTGAGTTCGGTCAGCGAGAGGTCGGTATTCGTACTGTCGAACGCGTCGACGATCAGCCTGGCCTTGGCCAATACCGAGGTCATGTCCGCAGTCGGCTCGATGTCCAGCGGTCGCGGACTGGTCGCAGATCGTGCGGAGAGTGCGGAAGACATGCTCACCTCTATCGTCGAAATGTCTGAACCCCCCTCGACTTCGACGTTATGCCCTTGTTCACCTTTTGTTCGGGTTTCGGGGTCCACTGGGTGAACCTGTTTCGGGATGTTAACAATTGCGGGCGACAGCGATCATTCGTCGAACAGAGGTAGAGCGTCGAAGATGTCCGGCTCTGCTGCAGCAATACTCTGAATGATGGTCGAGTAGGCGAACCAGCCCACCTTGTCCACCCCGACCGCCTCGAACGTCTGCGCCGCGATCTTGTCGTGCAACACCACCGGATCTCCGGCGGCACACGCCGCCAACTCGGCCTGCATCGACCGTTCCATCGAGACGTACCACCACACGGCCGCCTCGACGGATGTTCCCACGGTGAGGTGGCCGTGATTGGACAGGATCACGGCCTTGTTCGTACCCAGCGCCGCGGCAATTCTTACCCCTTCTTCGGCGTCGAGAGCCACTCCGTGGTACTCGTCGTACAGTGCGTGGTCCTGGTGAAAAGCGCAGGCGTCCTGGGTGATCGGCTGCAGTAGCCGGTGCAGGGACGAGAACGCTTTTCCGTGCAGCCCGTGTGCGTGCACGGCTCCGATCACGTCCGGGCGGGCTTCGTGCACCGTGGAGTGGATGACGAAGGCTGCTCGATTCAACGGTCCCGATCCGGACAGAACGGTGCCGTCGGCACCGACGTGCAACAGCTCCTCGGGCCGCACCTGGGAGAAGTGGCGTCCGAACGGTGCGGTCCAGAAGGTATCGGGATCTTCGGGGTCACGGGCGGTGATGTGGCCGGAGATGCCTTCGTCGAGGCCGAATTTCGACAATATGCGGTAGCCGCCCACTACCGCGATCTTGCGACGCGTCCGCTCTTCTGCGCTGCTCAGACCATCGGGCGCATCCGGTATCGAGGCGAGTTCGGCAATCGATGCTGCCGAGCCCGGCATCACTTGACTCCGTAACGGCCGAGGAACCGCCTGGACAGCAACCGGAGTACGCGGTCGAACAGAAAGCCCATGATTCCGAGAGTGATGATCCCGACGAACGTCCAGTCGATGCGGCCGTAATTGCGCGCCTGCCAGATCATGGAGCCGATGCCGGCATCGGCAGCGACGATTTCGGCCGACACGATGGTCAAGAAACTGTTACCCATGGCCAACCGAGCTCCGGTCACGATTCCCGGGACCGTGGACGGCAGCACGACCGTCTTCATGATCTGTAGCCTGCCTGCGCCGAGGTTCGTCGCCGCCTGCAGCTTGTTCTCGCTGATCGCCACTGTCGCAGCGATCGTACTCACGGTCACGATGAACACCGAGGTGTAGAAGATCAGGACGACTTTGGACGTTTCGCCGATGCCGAACCACACCACCGCCAGCGTGACGAACGCGATGGGCGGGATGAACCTGAAGAATTCGATGTACGGATCGAGCAGCTGGCGGACGATATTGATGCGGCCCATCAGAATTCCCACCGGCGCGCCCACGATCACACCCAGAACCCACCCGATGAGGATGCGTTGCCCGGACGCCTGAATCGATGTCCACAGGACCCCGGTGTCGGACAGTTCTTTCGCAGCCGAGACGACGGCCGCGGGCGACGCCATCGTGGTCGGTCCGTACCACCACGCCAGGAACGACCAGAGTGCGAGACCGATTGCGGCCGAGACGACGAACAGAGCAGCGGTACGCATTGCAGACTTTCCCGCACCCCACGCTCGATTGCCTCGACCAGGCTTGGCCGGCGACGCAGCCTCGGTGCGTCCTGCGATCACGGCGGTCATAGCGTGTCCTCCTCGATACCTTGATTGCGAAGCGAGGCAACCACTTCGGCTCGAATGTCGTCTCGTAGTCGTTCGTAGAGTTCTACGACGGCGGGATGATTGCGGTCACGCGGACGTGGAGCATCGACCTCGTACACGCTCTTGATGCGAGCGCTCGGACCGGCTGTCATGACGACGACACGGTCGGCCAGGGTGATCGCTTCGTCGATGTCGTGGGTGACGAACACGACGGTGCATCCCGTGCGCCGCCAGATTCCGTCCAGTTCGGTTTGGAGAACTTGACGCGTCTGGGCGTCGAGGGCACCGAACGGCTCGTCCATCAGCACCAAGCGGGGCTGATTGGCGAGTACGCGCGCGATCTGGACACGTTGCTTCATGCCACCGGACAATTGCGTCGGGTACTTGCTGCCCGCGTGCTTCAGGCCGACCATGGCCAAGTACTCGGCTGCGATACGCGCCTGTTCGGCCTTGTTCGATCCGTGCATGCGGGGGCCGTACGCAACGTTCTGGCTGACGGTCATCCACTCGAACAATGCTTCGGAACTCTGGAACACCATGCCGGCGTGGGTGTTGTTTCCTTTCACCGACTCGCCGTCGCAACTGATGTCGCCTGCCGCCACCGACACGAACCCGGCCAGGGCCGACAGCAGCGTCGACTTACCGCACCCACTCGGCCCGAGCAGGCAGACGAACTCGCCCGGTCGGATGTCGAGGTCGATGCCGCTGACCACCTCCAATTCGCCGAATCTGATGGCTACGTCGCGTGCCTCGATCGGAACGCCCTCTACTGTGTCCACACTCATCGTGATCCCTCCGTCGACCAACCGACGAGGAGCGCCGTGTTCAGGTCGGGTTGGTTGTTCATGGCACCGATCTCGGTGTAGAAATCGACCACGCTCTGGGCATCGGCAACGCTGGTCGGCGTCAAATCCTCTACTGCGTAATCGATTTCGTCGATCGACTGCACCGTCTGGGCTTCGTCGACGTTCACTGCGGTCTTCGTCGCCGCCGCCGCGGCCTGCGGATCTGCTTCGACCTCCGCCGTTGCCTCCGACAGCACGTCTCGAACGGCGCGTGCGGTGTCCTCGTTACCATCGAGCCACGACTGGGTCGTGATCGCCCAATGGTGGTAGAACCAATCGAAGTCGCCGGTGGTCGCCACGACCTTGCCGGTTCCCTGGTCGATCGCAGCGCTCGGCCAGGGCTCCCACATCACGTATCCGTCGATGTCACCGCGACTCAGGAGCGCAGGCATGTCGGTCGGGGTTGCCGAGATCATCTCGACGGAGTCGGGAGAAACACCGTTCGCTTCCAGGTACTTGACGGTCGAAATCTGGCTGAGTCCGGCGACGATGCCCAGCTTGCGTATCGATTGCGGACCGTCGACGCCGTTGCGGAGTACGACTTTGATGTATTTGCCCGACGACTCGTACGAATACATGGCACGTAGCGCCGGGTTCTGTTGGAGCTGGGCGATCGTGGTCGTGTCCGAACTACCCGCCATCTGTACCTGGCCGGTGGACAGTGCATCGACGGCTTCGCCACCTCGGCCGAACTGAACCAATTCGACGTCGAGACCGGCTTTTTCGAAGAGGCCTTGCTCGTCGGCCACGAAGAACGGCGCGTACGACGCGTCGATACCGACCGCGATGCGAATGCTGCCGGTGGAGCTCGTTGCAGCCGCGGATTCGGTCGCCGGGCGGGTGCACGCACCCGCGAACAGTGCGGTGATTGCGGCGAGTGCAACAAGACTCGATGTGGTCACTGTCGATCGTGGGGCCATGGGCGCACGCTTTCCTTACTGTGATCTGGACCGCATTCGCGGTGGTGTGAGGCAAAGCTAGTGTCGGTCCGACTGCACGCCCACCAACTCGGTCCACCGTGTGGACCCGACCGATGTCTTTAACGTGGCCGAAATCTTCGGACACCGGCGTCGATCGAATCTATCTCCCTGTTGTATCCGGCTCGTGACGTCGTAGCGGGGTCTGGTGGCCGGACCGTCGGACGTACACGTCAGCGCGAACACCGACATCATCATGTCTTCCGATACATGGGACTGCTGCCGCATCCGTGTCGACCGCACTCCACATCGAAAGGCACAACATGCTCTTGAAACGCACTTTTCCGACCGCCGGCCGGGCGCTGGCCGTCGTCGTGGCCTCGGTGGTCGTGCTCGCCGCAGGCTGCTCGCGACCGGCCACCGAAGCAGCGGCGACCGCTGATCTGGTACGGATCTCGGTCGGTGTCGATCCGTCGTACGCGCCGATCTTCCTCGCCGACAGTGAGGGAATGTTCGAAGCCGCAGGCCTCGATGTCGAGGTCATCCAGACTGAGGGCGGGGCGGCCGGTGCGCAGAACGTGGTGGCGGGAACGTCGGAGCTGTCCGGCAACGCCGATTCCACTGCGCTCACTGTCATGGCCGCGAACCCGAGCCTTCGCGCACTCGGAGTGTTCCAGGATTCGGATCGCTACTTCCAGGTCGTTCTCCGGGACGGGGTCGCACCGGCGGACATCAAGACAATGGGGGTGTTTCCCGGAATCGGTTTGTACTTCACCGATTTGTACCTGCGGAGCCTGGGGATCGACCCAGCTGCGGTGACTCTGGTGACCACGAGCCCGCCGGAGCAGCCGGCGCTGCTGGCGCGAGGTGACATCGACGGGTTCATCTCGTTCGACCCGTGGGTCGGGCAAGCGGAGGATGCCGGGTCGACAGTCGTCGCGACGACCGGTGATTTCGGCGCGAAGTACTCGCAGTGGATCATCGCATCCGAGGGTTGGCTCGCAGCCAACGAAGAACTTGCAGGCAAGGTGTTCTCGGTCATTGCCGAGGCATCTGCAATCGTCAACACCGATCCGGCTCGTGCAGCGCGGGCGGTGTCCTCGGAAATCCAGATGGATGCCGCCGAAGCGCAGGATCGGGTGTCGCAGATCGACTTCGGCGGTCGAGACTTCACCGAAGCCGACGTCCAGCAAGCGGGGAGCCTGGTCGACTTCTTCACTGCACAGGGCAAGTTGGCAGGTCCGGTCGACCCGTCAACGGTGCTGCTCAGCGGCTGGGTTTCGCAGCACGCAGGCTGACAGCGCTGCCGCGGCCTCGACACACGCGGGGCCGCGGTAGTGCCGCGCTTCCTCTCGGTCTCAGATGCTCGAGCGGAATGTCACGCGTCGTACGCGACGTAGTGCAATTCTGCGTCGCGGCGCTCGTCGTACAACGTCGTGTATGCCTTCGCAATGACGTCGGGTTCGGCCTCCGGATGACCTGCCCCGATGAGGGCGGTGATGCCGACGTGGGCAACGTAAACGCTCTTGGGTTCGAGAGCGTTGTGCAGATTCAGCACCCAGTTGCGAAGGCCCGCAGCGGCGATGTTGACGTTCCCCAGGAACGGCATCGGACTGATCGAACCGCCACCGGTGGTCACCAGGATCGTTCCGGTGCCGGCGGCGACCATGTCGGGGACGACGTCGCCGATGGCGCGGAGCGCTCCGCCGATATAGAAGTCGATCTGCGGCTGCAGGTTCTCAGGCGTCACCTCGAGCACGTCCACGGGAACGAGTGTCGGATCCGCCGGGGAGAATTCCAGCACGTCGATCGGCCCGAGGTCGGCCTTGATCCGGCCGATGGCGGCTGTGATCGTGTCGGGCCGGCTCACATCGGCGGCAAAGCCGCGAGCGCGAAATCCTTCATCGGTCAGAGTGCCGGCGAGGGTATCGAGCTTGGCCTGGTTGCGAGCGACGAGGGCGATGTCGAAGCCCTTGCGGCCGAAAGCACGAGCGATTTCCAGACCGAGGCCGGGACCAGCTCCGATGATGGTGATGAGAGGCATGTGAATCCTTTCGTGAACCGCCGAATAGGCGGTGCTGACAGGTGATGGGCTAAGTTGAGGTCGGCCTCATTTAATCCATACCCTAACTTGAGGCCACACTCAACATCTAGGAGTTGGCATGGTCGGGGAGAAAGGCCTTCGGCGAGACGCTCAGGCGAACCTGGACAAGCTCCATTCCGCAGCCCTGCGAGTGTTCGCCGAGCATGGGTTGGCAGCGCCGCTGGAGGACATCGCTCGGGAAGCAGGCGTGAGTATCGGCACGCTCTACAACCGCGTCGGATCACGCGAGGCACTCATCGACGCCGTCGTTCCCGCCGTCGCGGGCGAGAAACTCATGACGCTCACCGAGCACACACTGGCTCAGGGATCGCCCCGGGCAAGGTTGCAGACATTCGTCGACACCATGATCGAGCTTCAGCTGAGCGACCCGGCGTTGAACGACGCCATGCTCCGACGGTTCCCGAACGCGACCACGTTGATCGACGCCTGCGAGCGCTCGACGGCTCTGGGTGCGAAACTCGTCGACGAAGCACACGCCGCCGGCGTGCTCTCGACGTCGTTCACGGCGGACGACCTCATGGCGATGTTGTGGATAGCAGGCACGTCGAGCCGCGACGGGGCGGCACCGCCCGGCTGGCGTCGCGTCGTCGAACGCGGTCTCACCGCGGCCTGGACGCAATAGGACCGCGGAGCATCGGCGGACCTCGGAGGGGCGTTCGTTTCTCATTTCCCGTTCGGCGCATCGACCAGATGCTCTCGCAGAAAGCGGGTCGACAAGGCCGACCAGTGTACGGCGTTTCCCATCGCGCAGTGATCGTCGTCGGCGTACAGAACCAATTGGGCGTTCGGTGCGTCGACGGCGAGTTCGATCGAGTCACGGGTGCTGGCCAACGTGTCTGCGGCTCCATTGATCACCAGCAGTGGGATGTCGATATCCCGGTAGCGATGCCGTAGGGACATTTTCGAGGTCTTGCGCGCCAAGTCCAGGATTCCGGTCGCGCCGAGTGTGCGGATGAGCGTCGATATCATCACCTCGGGCATCCCGATCGAGTTGATCGCGCCGAAACTGCGGTGCGTCAGCGGCCCGTTGGACACCGCCACTTTCAATCGTGGATCCGACGCGGCCATGCGTGCGGCCCAATACCCACCGAAGCTGAAGCCCATCATGCCGATTCGGTCCGCGTCGATGCGCGCATCGGCTGCGAGGAAGTCGATCACTGCCGAGTACACGTTCTCGGACGCAGCTGTCATGGGGTCGTCGTACGAGTAGGTTCCGGGCATTTCCATGACGAACGTGCCCAGCCCTGCATCCCGTTGCGCCAGTAGGGGTAGCAGTGTTTCGGCAATTGTCCCTTCCAGCCCGTTCGTAACCAGGACCGTCGGAACGTGTTTCGCATTCAGCGGTAACGCGAGAATTCCGTGGACCCGGTCGGAGGTACCGGGCAGGGCGATGTCGACTACCTCCACGACGTACCCCATAACCGGTGCGAGAGCGAGTAACAGCGACTCCGACAATCGAGTCGAGCTGCGATAGGCGTCCTGGCGTCGCGGCGTCCCGCCCGGCCATGCGGCGACGAAGTAGTACACCAACGCCTTGATCAACCCGTCGACAGCGACCGCCGCGTCGGATGCGTCGGGGTGCTCGGCGATGAAGCGTGCGGTTGCGTGTGGATCGGCTACCGTTCCGCGGTCGGCGAGGATCGACGCCGCTGGGGCGAGTGCGCCACCCAATTCGGACAGTACCGCGCCTGTCGGAGGATCTGTGTCGAGCAGCCGAGTACTCACGGGCGCATGCAACCGTGACAAGGCCGCATCGGCGCGTTCGAGGTGCTCGGTGGCGAAAGTCGACCAGTAGGAAACCCACCTGTCGTCCTCGAAGGAGCGGCATCGAGCCAACTGGCCGCGGAACTCGTCATCGGGTATGCCGCCGAGGTGGGTGAAACGGTCCACGAACAGGCGAGGCAGAAACGGCGCGACACCGCCTCTGTGCGAGGCCCTTTCGGTGGTGTGGGTCAATGCTCTCGCGCTGACTCGTGCCCGCTGTCCCCATTCGAAGATCGACGCCATCGTGCTGCTCCCCGTCCCTTAACGCAGATCAATCTGCTTTAGACGCACGGTAAGGCGCTCGATCGGTAAATGCAAGACTTTCTGCTTTAGCCTTGGGGTGTGGAGCACACACCTACCGATCCTCGAATACGGCGGCGACCCGGCGGTCGAGCCGCGCAGGTGACGGAAGCTGTCCACGAGGCTGTGCTCGCTGCCGTCGTGGAGGTCGGTGTCGACAAGGTCGGCATTCCTGATATCAGTCGACGGGCCGGAGTGCGTGACACCACGATCTACCGGCGGTGGGGGACACGCGAAAACCTGATTCTCGACGTCATGCTCACCGGGAGTGAGCGGATTCTTCGGGTGCCCGACACGGGCGCGCTGAAGGACGACTTGATTGCATTCGCTACTGCGCTCGACGAATATCTCGCATCTGCACTGGGGCAGGGCCTGATTCGAGTGCTCGCCTCGATCACCGACTCGCCTGCCACCGCAGAAGCACGCACTACGTTCTGGTCGCAACGGTTGCGGTCCGTACAGGTGATCATCCATCGCGCGGTCGAGCGTTCCGAGGTGCCAGCTGATGTCGATGCCGGCCTCGCGATCGAGCTACTGATTTCACCGATTCACTTCCGCCATCTGCTGACCCGGCAACCATGCGACCGCGAGTTCATCGACAGCCTGGTGAATGCCGTAATAGGTTGCTGCCAGTGTGCTCCGGCAGATGCGACGCACGAGTGATCGCAGCTAACCCAGGACGGTCCCGGTCGACTCGGTGTTGAATTCTCTTCGGCGAGAAAAGGACCCGAGATCGACCTTCACCCCGGTGTGAGTTCCCGTGTATACGACGGGGTCGACGTCGTGGTCGTGTCCGGCCTCGACCCTCTCGATCAGAGTTGTCAGCATTCGGCCGACGACGGGTGCATTCTTGAACTGATTCCCGCTGGTGCCCATGGCAACGTAGAAGCCTGCCCGATCGGTCCGGTCGTAGATCGGGGTCCAATCCGAGGCGGCGTCGTACACGCCGGCAATTCCCTTGGGCTGGAACGGGACCGACAATCGAGGTAGACGCCGAGCGGCTCTGGTGACCTGCGCCTGGAAGCGCGCGGCAGTGCGACTCGGGTTGGCGCTGTCGGGGTCGTCGATCCATTCCAGGGGGTCGCATTCCGGTTCGGTACCGCCGATCAACAGGCCCCCGCCCCGCTCCGGTCGCATGTACGTGCCCAGGTCCAGATCGGCGATCATGGGTCCGAGACGTGCATCCTGGTTGTAGCCTTCCGGTGCAGAGACGTGGTGGACCTCCTGCCGCAGGGGGCGTACGTCCACAGTGAAATCGCTACCTACCCCCGCCATTGCGTTGAGTGCGCCCGACCAGGGGCCGGCTGCATTGACCACTATCGGGGCTTCCACGGTATCTCCGTTGTCCAAGTGCACGATCCACCTCTCGGAGACCTGCTGCTCGATACGAACCACCCGTGTCCGGAAGGTAAATCGGGCCCCAGCAGAGGCCGCAGCAGCTCCCAGGTTGGCCGCAGCGAGTCGAGGGTCGTCGACAAAGCCTGCCTGCGGCGTGAACACCGCTCCGAGCGAGGTAGCAGCATCTGCGTAGAAAGCGTCGCTGTCAACAGGTTTCGGCGGAAAGTAGGAGCCGACATCGATTCCAGGGACTCGATCGCTCAGAGTCGTCGAGTTCCAGAGTTCATATGCGACGCCGATTTCGTCGAAGAGTCGGACCGTTCGCTCGCGCGGGGCCAGGTCCACATCGAGAAACACCATGCCGCACTCGTGGAAGCGGGCCAGGTCGGTCGACGCTGAGTTGCCCAGGTGCTCCGGCCAGTTCTTCCAACACTGAGCGGACTCCCATGCCGTAGCCATACCGTCGAAGGTCGAATAGTTGAACCGAATGATCGCGCTGGAAGCGCTGGTGGATCCGAATCCCGGCCCACCTTCCTTGTCGACCACCAGAACTCGATATCCGCGTGCAGAGAGTTCGTAGGCAATGGAGTTGCCGATGACCCCCGCTCCCACGACTACCACGTCGGTCGATCGGGGCACCGTTCCTCCAGATGATTCGGTCGCGTCGTTGTCCGGAACGTGGTTTTGTTGCACAACAACAGTTTTGCTGAAGCCGACGGGCGACGCTATCGACATCTGTGAACACTTCGGCCACCCGCAGCGCATCTCGTGTAGCGCATGCCGGAGGTCACGGAACCGCCCGCCCGGACGACGCTTCCCGGGCCGCAGTCAGCGACGTCAACTTCAATCCCAGATGCAAGGTAAGTCGATCATCGCCGTTGTCGAGACTGCACTCGGTGATCTGCTCGATGCGTTTGAGTCGTTGGTAAAGGGTCGCACGATGAATGCACAGCTGGTCTGCTGTTCGCCGAATATCGCAGGCGTTGTCGAAGAACGTGTTCAACGTGCTCACGAACACGTGCTGCCGGTCCGCTGCCTCGAGTACCGACACCGGAGAATTGCGTGCAGCACTGGCGATGTCGTCGTTGGACATTCGTAGGAGAGTGTCGTAGGGGCCAAGATTGCCCCATCGTGCCATGTCGCCGAGCGAGGGGACCAGCAGCGCGGCGCGAACCGCCGTGAGAGCGTGTCGATAGGCGCGAAATATCAGCCCAGGTTCGTTCACGACGTCACTGGTGCCGAGTACGAACCGAGTGTTGTTTCCGCTCAGCTGCCGGAAACGAGAAGTCGCACGCGTGGTGACGGACTCCAGCTGATGCGGTGTCAACGGTTCCGTCGTCGCGAGCAGCAACCATATTCGCGGTTTCTCCACAGCGATCGAGCCGGTGCCGCTCGGGAGAGCCTGTAGCCCCTCCTGAATCGCCACTTCCATTGCTACGTCGTCCGATGTTTCGGCAGGGTTCGCACTCTCGCGCTGTGCTGCGACGACCTGATAGTGGCCAGTGTGCTCCGCTATCACTTGCTCGGCGAGCGCGTCCTCGACTGCCTGCTTCCTGACGTCGTCGGCCGAATCGACGAGGTCACGCAGAATTGCCGCACGACGCTCGTTCGATCGCTCGCGAACCAGAAGGCGTTCGTACAGAACGATTCCCGCTCGCATAGCGGTGTTCTCTGCCTTCTGGATATCGGACGCGGTGAGAGGATTCTCGGCGGAGTCGATGAGCCAGAGAAAGCCCAACAGAAGACTCTTGCACCGCACAGGAACACAGAGCCTTTTCTGGCTCCCGGGCACATCGGGTTGGGCGAGGCCGGGTTCGATCCACGTACCGATGCCGGAAGCGAGCAGGGGGCGGGAGACTTCCTCCGGTACCGCTCGGTTCAGGATGGAGGTGATTCTCAGCGAGTCTTCGTCGCCGAAATGTCGACTTGCTGCGAGTAGGCGAATCGAGGGGTCGTCGATGGCCACAGAGCGGTGAAGCTGCGCGGCCAGGTCGTCGACGAACGTCTGCAGATCGTCGATGGGCATGACACCCTCCTCACGACGTCGATGGGCTCCACCAAATGTTAGAGCAGCCACTGCACACGATTACCGGACATGGCACTCCTTCAGGTAGCTCAAGAACGACGCCTGTACACCGGTCACGTGCGTCTCGTCGAGCATCGAGGTCGACACGACGTCGGCGCGTCCTTCGGCTCGCAATTCCTCGAGTGCGCGCAGGACGTTTCGAGCCAGACCGCGGTAGACCGGGACATCCCCCCACAGTTCCACCTTGTTCAGGGTGACGTGGAGACGAGGGTCGCGCTCGTCTCTCTCCGGAAGAGCGCGGATCAGTTCGAACAATTGGCTCTCGGCACTGCTGATTCCTGGAGTTCCCGCACCGACCGTCGCGAACGGTGTTCCGCCGCGAAGCCATGCGTAGAGCGCGAAGAGGCCACCGTACGAGTACCCGAACAGGCCGTGACCGTACTCGCTGACGCGCAGGCGCGATTGCAGTAGAGGGTGCAGCTCCTGAACGAGGAAGTCGAGGAAGGCATCTGCGTTGCAGTCCGAGATCTGCGCTATGTACGCATCGATGTCCGTCTGGCTCATCGTGCCTGCTTCGCGAGCCGACTCCAGCGCGGCTACGACGTCGTCGCCGATCGGTTCTCCGGGCGGAACGAGGTCTCGGTTGCGGAGCTGCGACCAGTCCGACGCCTCCTGACCGGCGTAGCCGACGGTGATCTGGATGTAAGGCGCGATACTCAGAAACGGATCCTTCTGCGTGACGATCAACGGTGCCGTGAAACCCACTGTCCAATTGCCATCTAACACATAGATCAGGGGCACCGTGTCGGTGGATTCGGCGTATCCAGGAGGTGTGGTGATCCACACCGCGTAATCGAGCCCGGACCGGGACGTTACTTGGATGTACTCGGTGTCGGGAAGGCAACCGTGCAATATCGTGCTCATCGAATGTCCTTTACTGTCGAACCGCTTTTGACTACGAGAACGGCCATTTCCGGATTTGCAAAGACGCTGGGATCTTCGAGGGGATCGCGCTGCCACACCGCGAGGTCGGCTCGCATTCCGACGCGCACCATTCCGACGGTGTCGCCCACGCCCAGAATGTCCGCGTTGACGCTCGTCGCAGACACCAAGGCCTGCATCGGTGATTCCAGCTCGGATCGCACGCGCAATTCTTCGCCTCTCCGTTGCTGGTTGGGGCCGATGAGGTCGGAACCGAGACCGATTCTCAAACCGCTCGCGCGAGCGATCGCGAGGGCGGCTTCCATGCGCTCGCGGATTCCGGCCGCCCTCGACGCAGTCACCGGATTCACGTCCGTCACTTCGTCGTTGGACAGCAGATCGAGGACGGAGAACGTGGGGACCACGGCGACGTCGTGTTCCTTCATCGAAGCTGCTGTCTGCTCGTCGATGTCGGTTCCGTGTTCGATGCAGCGCGCGCCGGCCTGTATCGCGTTGCGGATGCCTTCTTTGCCGTGCGCGTGGACCGTGACGTAGGTACCGCGGGCAGATGCTTCCTCAACGGCCACTGCGATTTCCTCGACGGTGAACTGAGTATCGGAGAGCCGGTCGTGGCCGCCGACCACCCCGCCGGTCACACACAACTTGAGGAAGGTGGCACCTCGGCGGAACGTTTCTCGAACGTTCTTCCGAAGTTCGTCGGCATTGCCCGACATCAACGACAACGCGCACAGTCCGGGGATGTGATGGTCCGTCCACATGGCCGTCGGTTCCCACTCGGCACCGTAGTACCCGTGCCCGCCCACCTGGCATTGGACGGGTCCGCACGACAAGACATGTGGACCACGTACCTTGCCCTTGGCGAGAACGCCCACGACGCCGCCGTCGATGCCGCCGGTATCACGAACGGTCGTGAATCCGGCGTCGAGCGCGAACCCCGCCGTTGTGAAAATGTCGGCAGCAACCTCTGCGGCAGACAGTTCGAACCCGAACTGCGCGCGGATAGGGCTGGACAGGCCGAGGTGGACGTGTGCATCGATCAGGCCAGGGGTCAGTAGTCTGCCGTCCAGGTCGACAGTCGTCGCACCCGCCGGAGCGCTGCCGACCGCGGTGATGATGCCATCCGTCACGCACACATCCACAGCGGATGGTTCTCTACCGGAACCGTCCGCGACTCTTCCTCCTGCGTACCACGTCTCCGTCACACAACCTCCCGGTCTTCGTCTCGACCGATGTCTCCGAGGCACGCCGACATCGGCGCGTAATGTTGGGCCGTCGAATACATCATGGTGTCTAGTCGCCGGAACCGACAGTGACCGTGCGATGCGACTTCGGCGACCTGCAATCGACAAACGTCGTGTCTACGTCTTCGATTCCGGTATTCCGCGCCACAGGACGGGAAGAGCGATCACGGCGATCGCCGTTGCGTAGAAGGCCGGTGACAGGGTGTTGCCCGTCGCGTTCACCAGTGCCTCGCACACCAACGGTGCCGTACCGGCGAAGAGTGCATAGGCCACGTTGTACGGGAGTGCCGTACCCGTGAATCGTGCATGTGTGGGCATCATTTCCAGAACCGCGAGAAGGGCGGAAGCCAGCAACGCTTGGACGATGACCAGGGCCAGCAACGCAAGTGCGATCGCAACGATGTTTCCCGTTCCGATGAGTAGGTAGCTCGGTATCGCGACGAAGATCGACGACACCATGCCGATCCGGACGAGTGGCCGCCGGCCGACTCGGTCCACCGTGGCTCCGAAGTAGACGTACAGGGGAACTGCCACCACCAGTGCGCTCGACGTCAGTAACAGAGCAGTCGTGCTCGAGACTCGAGCCGCATGAACCAGGAACGTCGGCATGTAGCCGATCAGCATGTGAGTGGCAACGCCCAGCGCGGCGAAGTAGACGAACGCGGTGATCAGGGACTGCCGGTGATGGCGGAGCAGATCAGCCATAGGACGAATCGGGAGAGATTCTTTTTCCTTCATTTCCGTGAAAGCCGGAGTTTCCTCGACAGCAAGCCTCAGAAACAGGCCCGCAAGTGCGACAATTCCGCCGATGACGAACGGCCAACGCCACCCGCCATTCAGGAAATACTCTGCACCAACCGAATTGAACGACAGGACCGTCACCGTTGCGAAGATGCTTCCGACGAACGACGAGCCGGCGATTATCCCCGCGTACAGGCCGCGACGGTGGTACGGCGCATGTTCGACGACAAACGTAGCTGCTCCGGTGTATTCGCCTCCCGCCGAAAATCCCTGTACCAATCTGCAGACCAGCAACAACAGCGGTGCAGCGGCACCGATCGATGCGTACGTGGGAAGCAGGCCTATTGCGGCCGTCGAGCACCCCATGAGAGTGATGGCCAGTGAGAGCGATCCCCGTCGACCGAATCGGTCACCGAGTCTTCCGAAGAAGACTCCACCTGCTGGTCTGGCCAAGAAGGCGACTCCGTACAGGGCAAAGGTGGCCAGCAGTGCGCCACTCCCGAATTCCGCCGGAAAGAACACTGTCGCGAGAACAACAGCGCTGAATCCGTAGATGGTGAAATCGAACCATTCGACGATATTTCCTGTTGCACCGGCAATCAATGCTTTCCGACGAGTGAGCGACAGTGCTGTCGACCCTTCTGCCGGGGTCTTGACGGGAACATCGGCTGCACCGGTCATCGCAGTTCCTTCGGTGGTAGGTGGACATCGTGCAACGACGGCGGAACTCCGAAGTATCCTGGAATGCACGTGAGAAAACCGTTGCTACACAGTCGAACTCACGAGGTCGGTTCGACACGAGGAAAGCCTATGGCAGGCAACCTGGGCTGCGACATCGTCATTTGTTCACGGTAGCCGGGTGAAACCGCGGCACGTGTCGCATACGAATCTGCGCGGGGATGGCGACAGTCGGCGTCAGCTCGGTCCGAAACGCTCTGTTCGGATGTTCGCTGCCGAGTGACCGCGCGCCACCAACATGTCGGCAACGGTGTCGACGAAGCTCGTGGGCCCGCAGATGTAGCAGCGCGGCTCGAACTCCGCCGGCCATCCGTGAGCGTCGATGTCTTCCAACGTGATTCGACCGAGTGGCCGTGTGCTGCCGGCAGGAGCGCGCCGCGTGTGGATCATGGTGACGTCCACTCCCGCCGGCGGGTGAGCCCACTCGTCCGCGAAATAGACCTCCGCGGGTTCGCGCACGGAGTACAGCACCCGGAAGGGCACCCGTCCGCCCGTCGCGGACGCCTGTGCGCGAACCATGGCGCGGAGCGGGACGATGCCGGAACCACCACCCACCAACAGAATCGGCGGAGACGGGGTCTCCGACGGTTGGGGCGGCCGCCAGACGAACCATCGGCCCACCGGCCCTCGAATTTCGATGCGATCGCCGACCTCGACGGACTCGACCAAGTAGGGCGACACCTCGCCGTCCGCGACGTTCTGTACGGCGATCTCGATACGCGTCGTGCCGTCGGGTGCCGAGGCCAAGGAGTAGCTGCGCTGTGCGCTGTAGCCGTCCTCGGCGGTGAGCTTGACGTCCATGTGCTGCCCGGCGAGATGGCCGGGCCAACCGTCGACGTCGAGAACAAGGGTGGACGCGGTGGGTGTCTCACGCCGCACGGCCGCAGCCGTGGCAACGAGCCAGGGTTTTGCTCCAGCCGTCACGGCCACGTCAGTCGCCCTGGTAGCGCTGCTCGCGCCACGGGTCTCCGTAGTCGTGGTATCCACCGCGCTCCCAGAAACCTTGTTCGTTCTCCAGGGTGAGCTCGATGCGTGAGATCCACTTCGCCGATTTCCAGAAGTACAGATGAGGAACGAGAAGCCGTGCCGGACCACCGTGTTCGCGAGCCAGGGGAGCGCCGTCGAATTCGGTGACCAGCCAGGCCTTCCCGTCCCTGAGATCCTCGAGGGGGAGATTGGTGGTGTAACCGTCGAAGCCGTGCACCACGACGTACCCGGCATCGGTGTCGAGACCGTCCAGCAGAACGTCCAGACTCACGCCCTTCCACGTGGTGTCGAGCTTCGACCACTTGGTGACGCAGTGGATGTCGACGGTCGGAGTCTCGTGTGGAAGTGCCGCGAATTCGTCCCAGGTCCAACTGCGGGTGTCGCCGCGTTCGGTGGTGACCGAGAACGACCACGTGTCGGTCGCGACCACGGGCGCAGGCCCGATCGCGAGGACGGGAAAATCCTTGGTCAGATACTGACCGGGGGGAGTGCGCCCGTCGTCGCCGCGTCGTCGGCCCACGAAGCCCTTCGAGATCAGTGCCATGGTGAAGAATTGTGCGCTCGTTGTCGGGAGTCTGACAAGTCGGGTGACGGTGTCGGCTACCTGCGTTTCGGCGGGAGCGCGTGGGATCGATGCGGAGTTCGCTGTGCTTCGTACCGGTACGGTCGAGGTGTGGACACTTCTATCGTCGACGCACCATGTGGTGCGGCATGAGTATTTCCGCCGACGACCGTGCATTTCTGGCGCGTGCTGTGGATCTGGCGGCGGCCGCAGTGCGTACGGGCAACGATCCGTTCGGTTCGGTGCTGGTGTCGGGTAGCGGTGAAGTGCTTGCGGAGGACCGCAATCGCGTCGGCGATCGACACGATCCCACCCAGCACCCCGAGATCGCTCTGTCACGGTGGGCTGCGACCAATCTGAACCCCAGTGAGCGACGATCGTCGACGGTATACACCTCCGGTGAGCACTGTGCGATGTGCGCGGCGAGCCACGGAATTGTCGGGCTCGGACGTATCGTCTACGCCACCTCGACAGCCCAATTGCTCACGTGGCTGGAAGAATTCGGTGCTGCGCCGCTCGCGATCACGCCGCTCACCATCACGCAGGTCGTGCCGGGAGCAGTGGTCGACGGGCCGGTCGCCGAGTTCATCGACGCTGTCCGTGACCTGCACAGGCAACGTCACACGTCCACGGCGTAGCTAAGGGTGAGCGAAATTTTCGAAGGCCGCCGAACGAGAACGTCCACAACGGCACTCGTGATGACCGGTGGTATCGGTGTTGCACTCGCGTGGCTCCAGTGTCTTCTGATCCGTCAGCAGTTCGCGGTGGGATTGTGGGTCATCGTGGTGGCCGTCGTGGCCACCTGTCTCGTCGCGTCCGATGCCAGAAAGCATGTAGCCGTAGGAACTTCGCTCGGTGCAGTGACCGTGGTCGCTCAGGTCGCCTGGTTGGTGACGCCCTTTCACGCGCTGTGGGTCGTGAGCGCAACCGCGGGGACTGCGCTCGGGTTCTTTCTGCTCGGATCGGCGTGGGCGGGCTCCTCGGATGGCACTCGCCGGGTGGTTCTCGCCGTACCGGCCGGCCTCGCTGCCTCGATTGCGTTGGTGGTTTCCGCAGTGACGATCACTACGGCCGCCAGTCCGGCGCCGCTGGTTCGAGCGCTGCAGTCGTTGGGGCAGAGCAATTCCTTCGTTTCTGCCGCGCCGACAGCGACGTCGGTAGTGAACGGGGCAGGTCGCACCAGTGACATCGAATACGGCTCGACGCTTCCCAATTCGTTTCTCGACATCTACATCGCCGACAACGATCCGTCGGTCAGCCGTCCCACGTACGTCATGGTGCACGGCGGGGGATGGATAGCGGGGGACAAGGCCGACGGTGATTCCGAACTCGGCGCGGACGACCCGTACTTCGCGTCGGGGGCGGGCCCCGTACTCGACGCCGGTTTCAACCTGGTGTCGGTGAATTATGCCTTCGCACCGGAATACCGTTTTCCCACACAGACGATCCAGCTGGGTGAGGCTCTGCAGTTCTTGGAAACGAACGCCGACCGATACGGCTTGGACATGAGCCGCGTCGTGCTCGCCGGAAGCAGCGCGGGTGGTCAGATCGTGGGTAGCTACGCCAATGTTCGGACCAACCCCGACTACGCACGTGCGCTGGGCATCGAACCCACGATGGATCGAAGCGCTCTGAAGGCCTTGGTGTTCGACAGTGCAGTCCTCGATGTGGGGAGGGCCGGCTCACCGCAGTCTCCGAGTCCGTCGAACGGCTTTCTGTACGACATCGGTGCACGCAGCTACCTCGACACCACCGATTCCGATTGGCTTGCGCGCGCAAACGTCACGAAGAACGCCACCTCCGACTTCCCGCCGAGCTTCATCACCGACGGCAACACCGGCACCTTCCCCGATCAGGCGGCCGAACTGAGCGCGAAGCTGGACAGAATGGGCGTCGCCAATCGCTTGAATCTGTACAGCAAGAACGAGGTGGCCCTCCCACATGCGTTCATGACCACGGGCTCGCAGTGGACCGAGGAGTACAACCGGCTCAGGATCGAGTTCCTCCGCGGCATCGTCGGATAGCAGAGCAGAGCAGAGCAGAGCAGTCGCTGACGCACTCGACTGGCCGCTACTGCACTGGCAACCGCACCCGGCCGACCGAACCGGAAACGGTGGCCAACCGCAGCCTCATTTCGTCTTCTGAACCGGGGGCGGCTGTCATGATGACGATTTTCAGCTCCGCGTCTCCGTCGGTGAGTACGTCGCAGTCGACGGTGATCGGTCCGACGGTCGGATGGTGGACCACTTTGTGATCCTCGCGATGTGAACCGACAGCACCGACCGACCACAGAGACTCGAATTCTGGACTGCCGGTGCGTAATTCTTCGATCAGACCCCTCAGTCTCGAGTCTCGGGGAAACCGCCCGGTGGCCCGCCGAAGGTCCGATACGACTGCTGCGCGGACCGACCCGTCGCCGCCGGACGGCGTCACCGGCCATGCGGACATTCCGGGTGCATCCGTGCCGACAGGGAAACAGTCACGAGCGAAGTTTCGCTTCGAGGGTGAGACGGACGACGGATCACCGACCAGCGCGGCCCAACTCCGGTTCCACCAGAGCAGTTGCCAATCGGCGGCGAAGACGGCAACCGCACCCTCGTCGAGTCGGCCGACAACCCGCCTGACCCCAGGCGGGATGTGGTCGGAAATAGTCCCGTCGGCCGGCGGAATGTGGCCGGCCAAGCGGTAGAGATGGTCTCGCTCGGGAAGAGTCAGCTGGAGAGCCCGCGCCACGGACGACACCACCTGCACCGACGGTGTCGTCGCTCGTCCCTGTTCGAGCCGCACTACGTAGTCCACGGAAATGCCCGCGAGATCGGCGAGGTCCTCGCGTCGGAGCCCCGTGGCCCGTCGAGAGCGTCCGGTCGTCAGTCCGACAGCATCGGGTGAGAGTCGATCACGCCACGATCTGATCGTCGCGCCGAGTCCGTCCGTTGTCGAGGTCACGACTCCATTGTCACTCTTCGAGCGGGTGTGAGGGTGGTACCGATTGTCCTACCGTCCAGGCGTGCCTGGAACACGCGCCTGTCGACCTGAACACTGGGGCCATGACCATCACATTCATCACCGGAGCAAACAAGGGCCTCGGTTACGAAACCGCGCGCCGACTGATCGATCAGGGCCACACCGTGATCCTCGGAGCACGTGACGCCGAGCGGGGTAGGAATGCCGCAGCAGCGTTGGGTGCTCGGTTCGTTCGGATCGACGTCACCGATGCCGAATCCGTCGCATCGGCAGCGGCGGACGTGGAACGGCAGGAGGGGGTTGTCGACGTACTGATCAACAACGCGGGCATTCCCGGACCGCACAGCGCCATCGAAGAACTGACCGCCGAGGATGTGCAGTCGGTACTCGATGTCAACGTCCTCGGAATCGTCCGCACCACAACAGCATTCCTTCCGCTACTGCGCCGCTCCACCGATCCCGTCATCGTCAATGTCAGCAGTGGAATGGGTTCGTTCGCGGCGACACACGATCCGTCTCGCGTCGAATCCAGCGTGATTGCTCCGGCCTACACCGCGTCGAAGTCGGCTGTCACGATGTTGACGACGCAGTATGCTCAGGGCCTGAGCGACATTCGCATCAATGCCGCCGATCCGGGCTACACCGCAACCGAATTCAACGGAAACAGCGGGCCGCAGACCGTCACCGAGGGGACCGACGCCATCGTGCAGCTCGCCACCGAAGGGCCCGGCCACGGATCCGGGCGGTTCATCGACCGCCACGGAACCGTCAGCTGGTGACCTGTTCCGTGGCAGTCGGAGTCAGCCGATCACGCTCTGCAGGTCCATCCCCGCCGGCTTCTTCAGCGGAGTGAACGTTCCGACGCTCTGCTCGACGGCTCGGGCCGCCGCGAGTGCGATGTGGTCGCCGTTGCGCGGAGCGATCAACTGAACGCCGGACGGGATGCCGTCCGAGTCGAGCCCGGTGGGCACGGCGACCGAGGGCAGGCCGAGGAGGTTGACCGTCACCAGTAACCGGTGATCACGCCACAGTTGCGTGGTCGCTTCGGGACCGGACAAGTCGTAGCCGATGGCAGTCATCCGCCGCGCCGAGACCGGGCCCAACACGATCGGGTACTCGGCGTGAAACCTCTCCCACGCTGCCGAAATCAGCACACGCTGACCCCACGCAGCCTTGTACTCCGCGATCGACTCGTAGACCTCGGTCTCCGAGGAGTTGTCGAGGAAATACTGCGTTGCGCCCGCGCCGAGGGGCTCGGCACCGCTGTCGGGTTGGAAATTGCCGACGAACTCGGTGACCGAGAGTCGACGCCACAGCACCGCAGCTTCCTCGATCATGGGTGCCTCGGCCTCGACGACCTCCCACCCCGCAGCGGCCAGAGCATCGGCAGCTACCGAGATTGCCTCGGCCACTTGCGGGTCCACACCCCACCCGGCGGGATCGCGCGTGACGGCGACGCGTCGTACGCCGTGGTAGGTGGCCGGGTGGGGAATCGAGGACGCCATCGGATCCAGGCCGTCCGACCCGTGCATCAGCGAGAAGGCGGTGTCCAGGTCGTCGACCCGGCGAGCGATCGGTCCGTTCACTGCGAAGAACTGCTCGGTCAGTGGCCAGGCCTCGACGGGTGAGGGTGCAGGCACACGGCCCGCCGACGGTCGCAGTGCGCAGATACCGGCAGCGTAGGCCGGCAATCGTAGAGATCCGCCGTAGTCGTTGCCGAGTCCGATGACGGACATGCCGGTGGCCACGGCGACGCTGTCTCCGCCGCTGGAGCCGCCGGCGACTCGGTCACGATCCCAGGGGTTGTAGGTCCGCCCGAAGAGTTCGTTGTCGGTGTCCCAACGCAATCCGGTGTCGGGCATGTTTCCCCGGCCGATCGGGATCGCGCCTGCTTCCATCAGCCGTCGGACCATTGTCGAATCCGACGTCGGAATCGCATCCGCGAGGAAGGTCCAGCCTTGCGTCGACGCAGACCACGTCAGGTCGATGTTCTCCTTCACGGAGATCGGTACCCCGGCGAGCTCACCGACATCCTCACCGTCGGCGATTCGGCGATCGATGGTGTCCGCGAGTGCGCGTGCGCGGTCGTGGAATACGACGGTGAGAGCGCCGAGGTGACCGTTGACCTCGGCGATGCGGTCCAGGTGCGCGTCGATCACCTCGCGTGCGGTCACTGCGCGAGTTCGAACGAGTCGTGCTATCTCGCGGGCGCCGAGCGTCCAGAGAACGGGGTGTGCCTGAGTCATGCTGTGCCTCCTGTGGAGTGGGACGGGGAGCCGGGTGGTGCAGGTGCCGCGAGGGCGAGGCCGAAGGCCGGGCCGCCGGGGACCGAATCGATCAGTGTGCGTGTGTATTCGGACTGCGGATCGGCGAATACCTGCTGCACCGAGCCGGATTCGACTACGTCGCCGCCCAGCAGCACGACGATGTCGTCGCAGATCTGGCTGACGACGGCAAGGTTGTGCGAGATGAAGAGCACGGTCAGCTGCAGTTCCTGACGCAATCGGGCGAGTAGATCGAGAATCTCGGCCTGCGTCGAGACGTCGAGAGCCGACGTGATTTCGTCGGCGATCACCACCTCGGGATCGGTGGCAAGTGCACGGGCGATCGCGATCCGTTGGCGCTGGCCGCCCGAGAACTCGTGTGGGTACCGGGTGATGGCCGAGTCGTCGAGGGCCACCATGGCAAGTAGGGAGGAGATGCGCTCGCGATTCGGCCCGACCCGTGCCAGTACCGGATCGATTGCCTCGGCCAGTGTTTGTCCGATGGTTCGGCGTGGATCGAGAGACGAGTACGGGTTCTGCGGAACGAGCTGAATCCGACGCCGCACAGATCGACGGGTTCGGCGACTCGCACCGACCAACTCGGTCCCGGCGAATCGGATCGATCCTCGATCGGCTCGATGAATTCCGATGACGGTCTTGGCAATCGTGGATTTGCCGGATCCCGATTCGCCGACGAGAGCGACCGTCGACCCACGTTGGAGGGTCAGGTCGATACCGTTCAGGATCTTCGTCGCCTTCGATCGCTGTCCGAGCGTGACATCGAGTCCGTGCACCTCGAGAATGGGGTTGTCGCTCGTGGTCATTGGGAGACCTCCTCGGCAGCAAGGGCGGGGGTGGGCAGTGCGATCGTCGGCGTCGCGGCCAGGAGTGCTGTGGTGTACGGATGCTGCACGTCCCGAGCGGCAAGCTGTGCACCGGTGAGCCGTTCGACTATCTCGCCCTGCTCCATGACCAGAACTCGGTCGCAGAAGGCCTCGACCACACCGATGTCGTGCGAGATGAACAGGATGGCGGTGCCCTCGCTGCTGTTGATGTGCTTGAGCTGCCGCAGAACCTCGGCCTGAACCGTCACGTCGAGTGCCGTCGTGGGTTCGTCGGCGATGATGAGCTTGGGGTGCGTGACGAGTGACGAGGCGATGATGGCCCGCTGCAGCATTCCTCCCGACAATTGATAGGGATGCTGGGTCATTCGTTCCTCGGGCTTCTTGATCCGCATGGCGCGCAGTGCCTCGACCAAGGTCTCGTTCGCCTTCGTGCGAGCCATGCCGAGGTGCACCTTCGCCACCTCGGTGAGCTGAACACCAAGCCGCAGAGCGGGATTGAACGTCGAACCCGGGTCCTGGTAGACCAGCCCGATCTCCTTGGCCAAGCGGCTCTGCTGTGTGCAGGAGCGGAGATCGAGATCGCCCAGCCTCATCAGACCGACGTCCACCGCGACACTGTCCGGGTGCAGGCGTGCCAGGCTCATGGCCGTCATCGACTTACCGGAGCCCGATTCGCCGACCAGGCCGAGGATTTCGCCGGGCGCTATGTCGAAATCGATCCCCTTCACGAGCTGTGTACCGTTCGCGGCCGTCACCTTCAGATCACGAACCTCCACCAGGGCAGCGGGGGACAGAGAGGTGGCTGCCGCCGACTGCGACTTGCGCGCCAACCGCGGCTGGCGACCCCACGGATCGATGCGTGCGGCAAGACCGTCGCCGGTGAGCATCGCCGCGACCCCGGCGAAGATCAACATCGCGGCGGGGGCGGCAACTGCCATGGGCTGCGAGTAGATCGCAGGCAGGCCCTCGTTGAGCAGGCGGCCCCAGTCGTAGTCCGGGCTCTGCACGCCGAGTCCGACGAAGGACAGGCTCGAAATATCGAGCAGCGACAGCGCGAAACTCGACGCGATGAGGACGAGCAACGGACCGCCGATGTTGGGCAGCAGGTGCCGGACGAACAGCATCCAACCCGGCACGCCCAGTAGCCGTGCCGTCCCCACGAAGTCCTTCTGGGCAACCGACGCAGTCATGTTCGAGGTGATGCGTGCGAATCCAGGGATACCGGCGACGCCGATCGCGATGATTGCAGACGACGTGGCCGGCCCGAGGATCGCGGCGATGACGAGCGCGAGGATGATCGAGGGGAACGCGACGGTGGAGTCGATGACTCTCAGGACCGACTCCCTGACCCGTCTCGGTGCCAGCCAGACCAACGCTCCGACAAGCACTCCCGCCACTACCGCCATCGCGGTCGCGGCTGCCGCCATGACAAGCGTCAGACGGGCGGCCACCAGGGAGCGTGCCAGGATGTCACGGCCGAGGTCGTCGGTGCCGAACCAGTGTTCCGCCGAGGGAGTGGCGCGGGTATCGGTGGTCAGCGTGTTGGCCGCGCTGCTGAGGAAGACCGGCGCAAGGATGGCGGTCAGGACGAGGATTCCCAGCATGACCAAGCCCGCGATCAGCGGTGCCGGCATGCGGCGGTGTGTTTCAGCCATTGGTCGGCCCACCCAGGGTTCGGGGGTCGATGAGACCCAAGAGGACGTCGATCACCAGGTTGATGACGATCGCGATGGTTCCGATGGTCAGGACGATGCCTTGAATCACCGGATAGTCGCGGTAGATGATCGCCTGTACCACCTCCAAACCGAGCCCGGGCAGGCTGAATACGGTTTCGATGATGACTGCTCCGCCGAGGAGTCCGGCGAGGATCAGGCCCGTGAGTGTCAGCGTCGACGCCATCAGGTTCGGCAACGCATGGCGCAGGTACAGACGGGCCGAGGAGATGCGCCGGCCGCGGGCGGTGCGAACGTAGTCCTGCTGCAGTACCTCGAAAGTTTCCTGTCGGACCACTCGTGCGACCGCGAAAGCGGGACCTGTTGCGAGAGCGGCAATGGGAAGGATGAAGGAGCCGGTGGACGACACCCCACCTGCAGGAAGAACTCGAAGCCAGATGGCGAAGACGATGACCAGGATCGTGCCCGCCACATAGGCCGGGAAGGATGCGAAAAATCCTGCGACAGATCCGAACCCGGTTGCGAGTGCAGGTCTGCGTCCACCGCGGGTGAGGACGCCGATCGTCATGCCGAGTGGAATCGCAACGAGAATGACCACTGCAATCGAGCCGAACGCCAGAGTCGCTGTGTACGGGAGTTTCGTCGCGATCGTCTCCGTGACAGGCGTCGAATACCGGAAGCTGTCGCCGAGATCGAACGAGAACAGACCTCTGATGTAGAGCTCGAATTGACTCCACAGCGGAAGGTCGAGATGAAGCCGTTCGTGCACGGCCGCGATCGCGTCCGGCCGCGCGTCCGGGCCCAGAATCGCAAGTGCAGGATCACCGGGAATGAGCGGCACGATGAGGAAGGTGAGAACGACCAGCAATGCGAGGGAGAGAACGAGTCCCCCGAATCGGCGGAGCGCGAAGCCACTCCACGAGTTCTGTGCGATTCGACGTCCGAATCCGAGCGCGGGCGCGCCGGTCGGGAGAGTCTGTTCGGCTATGGACATCAGCGGTTCCCTGCTCTGTGGACCAGGGGCACACGCTCGTTCTGCCAACGGAACGTCGGTGCAAGAGGGTCGACCACGACGTGGTCGCGGGTCGTCCGAGCGGACGCGGAGTGCCATCGGTCGGTCATGTCTGCTCCTGAGGGTTCGGTTCGCGGGAGGGGCTCATCCGGTGATGCGATAGATCGGGTCGTCGAGCGAGCCGCCGCGCATCTGCACGGTGAAGCCGGGGCGCTGGACGTAGATGAAGGCGTCGTTGATCAGTGGGAGTGCATCGACATCGTCGACCAGTGCCGAGACCGCACTGTTGAGGTAGCTGCAGCGTTCCTCCGGCGAGGATGCAGTCAGTGAGGCGGCGAAGGCTTCGTCCGCGGCGTCGTTCGTTACCCCGCCGACGTTTCCACCGCCCTCCTGGATAGTCGGTCCGACGAAGCTGCCCAACGGACTGGTCAGCGAACCGAGGAAGTTGAGGTCCGCGAACAACGTGAGGTCCCATGCGTCGGGCTCGCCGAAGACCGTGCCGATCCAGCTTCCGACGTCGGTGTTCTGAATGGTCACCTGAGCGCCGGCGGCGCGCAGCGCCTCGGCGATGTATTCGTTGCCGGCACCGGCGGGGCCGGCAATGGACGGGCCGATGAAGCGGATGCTCAGACCGTCGAGAGCCTTCGAGGCTGCCTCGGCGTCCTGTTCGGGAAACGTTGTGGTCGCCGTGGAAACGCAGGGGGTCAGGTTCGAGGCGAGCGAGGTCGCGATCTCACCTGTTCCCGCGGACGTCACCTTTTCGAGCATGCTGCGATCGATCGCCTGTGCGACGCCCCGTCGGAGGGCGGGGTCGGCGAGAACGCTGCTGGGGCGTTCGTTGAACACGAGGTAGAAGTCCGAAAAACGATCGACCGATACCTTGTACCCGTCCATGCCGTCGAAGCGTTCCATCGTCGTGGCTTGAATCTTGGCTATGTCGAGCTGTTCGCTCATCACCAGATTCGCTGTCGCGGTGGAGTCCTGAGATACGAAGTACTCCAAAGTCTGTGCGGGCGTGCCGTCTACGGGTGTCGCCCACGCAGGCCAGCCGTCGTAGTTCTCACGCAATCGGAAGGTGTACTTCACTCCCGGCTGGAACGAATCCAGAACGTACGGTCCCGACTCGCTGCCCTTCGCTGTGCCGGCACCGAGACCCTCAGGATCGGCAAGTCCAGCGGGACAGATGATTCCAGTCGAAGAGATGCTCAATCCGGTCATCAGGTCGGGCCAGGGCGCGCCGAGGTCGATGACGACCGTCCCGGCGTTGTCGTCCGAGGTGATCGTCGGCGGTGTTCCGCCGAAGACTTGACCGGGGACGGTCGAGCCGGAGTCCGGACGCGCGAAGTAGTCGAGCGAATTCTTGACGACCCCCGGAGTGATTGCGGTTCCGTCGGAACAGGTTGCGCCCTTGCGGATGGTGAGCGCCGCTTGGGTCGGTGTCGCCGTCCAGTCGGTTGCCAGACCGGCTATCAAGCCGCCGTCGTCTCGGCGGACCAGTGTGTCGTAGGACGTGCGTGCGAGCAGATTGTCGGGAAGCGACAGTGTTTTGGTGGGGTCGAACGTCGACGGCGGATCGATCGTCGTCCGAATCGTGTCTGCGGATGCAGGATTGCTCCCGCCGACACAGGCCGTCGTGAAGAGCGCGCATGCGGCGGTGAATGCGATCGCAATCATGCGAGTATGTCGTGTTGACATCTGGGTGCCTCTCGGGCGGATGCGTGCGAACACGCGTGCGGCGGTGAGATGAGTGATCAGGCCAGAACTTCGAAGACGTCGATCGTGGTGCCGGTTGCGTCGGATGTCGCGCGCCCCACGAACACCGAACGCGTGAGCCACTGAAGTCGCGGTGACGTCGTCCGAAATCGGGGGGTGGACTGGAAGTAGCCCATCTGTTCGCCGGACTCACCGGGGAGGTGGCGGACTATCCCCAGGTTGACCACGTCGACGATGTCGTCCTGATCGGTACGAATCAGGTATCGCGCTTCGACCTGGTATGCATCGTCTGCGCGAGTCAGGCACCAGTCTCCACCGCCGGGGATGATCGTTCCCGAAACATCTCCTTCCATGGTTCCGCCGGTGATGGGAATGAACTCGAGCAGCTCGGCGGCTCGTTGTTCGAGAGGTAGATAGGGGCCGGTGTCGGCGACGATGCGGAATGTGAATCGCAGCTCCGGTGCCGTGGGGGCGTCCATGGCTCGTCCAATCTCGGGTCGTATCGTTTGGTGTTGCAGTGACTATGGTCATAGTCAAGGCAATAGTCAATGGCATTCACTAAAAGAAATGTCGTCGGAACAAGACGGAAACACGTCTGGACGCGCTCGACGCGTCGGACGCGAAGGGATGTGCCGATGAGTTCGGACGTACGCAAGCGCCGCAAGAGGGGATCGCTGTCGCAGGAGGAAATTGTTGCCGCAGCGCTGACGATCCTGGACACAGAGGGCGAGCCGGCGCTGAAGTTCTCGCGCTTGGGTGACGAGCTGAAGTCGTCCCCGACTGCGGTGTACCGACATTTCGCGAGTCGTTACGACCTCCTCATCGCGGTGGCCGATCATCTCGACGAGCTGTCTCTGGACGGCTACGAGCCGACCGACGACTGGCGTGCGGATCTCGAAGATCTTGCCTGGCGCGCGTGGCGAACCACGACTGCGCATCCGGCAGCCGCCGCTGCAACGTTCTCCCTCGTCACCAACGGCCCGAACGAATTACGGGCCGTCGAGTGGGTGTTGCGGGCGATGCACATGGCAGGTCTGAGAGGCCGTGCCGCCGTGATCCAGTATCAGGTCTTCGCGAATCTGGTTCTCGGTTCGGCCAGTGCCGAGGGTGCTCGGCTCAGTGCGTCGGACCCGCGCGAAAAGGAGGACGGGTGGGTGCAGGTGTACGCCCCGAAGCATCCCGAGAAGTTTCCGTATGCAGAGCAAGCCAAAGCCGAACTGGCACTGATGAATTACGAAGAGGTGTTCGCCAAGCAGGTCGAGATGTACCTCGACGCGCTGCAGGCGCTTGCCGCGAAGGGCCGCGAGTAGGTCAGCCCCGGATCGTCGGACATCCCAGTTGCGCTGCAACTGCACGCATTCCGTCGGCCGCTACGTCGTGAGTCGTGATGTGATCGGCCACGATGTGCAGGCCGTATCCGTCCTCGAGGGCGACCATCGTCGTCGCCACGAGGTCGCCGCTCGGGGTCGGAGTGAACACTCCAGCACGCTCGCCCGTAGCGATGATGTTCCGGTACGTCGCGGCCTGACGTCGGTCGAGTTCCTGCACCAGCTTTTCGTGCAGCGCAGAGCTGCCGGCGAGTACGTCGAGCTCGAACAGTAGCCGCATCAGAGCATCGTCGGGCCCTGTCGGTAAGCCGGCGTCGATGGCGATGTCCAGTTGTCGACGCGGGTCCTGTGTCGCCGCCACCAGTTCGTCGCGCTCGTCGCAGAACCGCGAGACACCGGCGGCATGAGCCTCGACCAGCAACGAGTCCAGGTCGTCGTAGTAGTAGAGCACGGCACCACGGGTCAAGCCGGCTTCCTTGGCGACGTCGGTCAACGACAACGCGCGCAGCCCGTGCTCGCGACCCGCTGCATACGTCGCTTCGATCAGCGCATTGCGCCTGGCCATCTGGTTCCGCTGGCGTGCCACCTGTTGACAGTACCGAGCGCGCGTGCCAATCTCCTAAGAATTCTTTGACACTTGAGTCAAAGAATATCTCGGCTTCACACTCCAGGAAGCAGGCCGTGTCATGCCCGAAATCCCCAATTCTCCGGTTGCCGCCGATGCACGCTCCGGTCCGCCGCTCGGCGTTTCTGGCACCTACGACAGGGAACTGGCGCGTTCGCTGGGCGTCAGCGGCAACGTCATGCTCACCCTCTCGTCGATCTCACCTGCAGCGAGCGTGTTCATCCTCGGCGGAGCGGCACTGACGGCCTACGGCACCGGGGTGTTCTGGGGCTTCCTGATCGGCGGCATCATCAGCTTGCTCATAGCGCTGTGTTATGCCGAGCTCGGTTCGCGGCACCCCGTCGCCGGTGGTGACTACGCGATGGTCAGTCGAACGCTCGGACCCGCATCCGGGGTTGCAGTCTTCTTCCTGGGGCTCGTCGGTCTTCCTCTGGCGCAGGCCATCTTCGCCCTCGGCGTCGCCGACTACCTCGGAGTCGCGATCTCCGGCGTCGACCCACTCGTCACAGCCCTGGTCGTCACCCTGATCGCAACAGTGGTGGCCTGCTTGAACATTCGTACCAACGCGTGGGTGACCGGGTCGTTTCTGTTCGTCGAGATGGCATCGTTGGTATTGCTCACCGCATTGGGATTGGTACATATCGAACGCCCGGTCACCGATCTGCTGAACCCGCAGGCGCTGGACTCGAGCGGGGCTCTTGCCCCCATCGGGATCGCCGGGCTTGTACTCGTCGTCACTCAGGGAGTGCTGTCGCAGTTCGGATACGGCGGCGCGGTGTATTTCGCTGAGGAGACCAAGAACCCGCGTCGAAACGTGGCACGGGCGGTGTTGTATTCCGCCTTGATCACCGTGGTGGTCGAGCTGGTCCCTCTCGTGTCGGTGATGCTGGGAGCGGACTCGATCGAGGGCCTCGTCGGTTCCGATCTGCCGGTCCAGGAGTTCCTCGAGCAACGTGCAGGTCATGCGGTAGCCGTATTCGTATTGCTGACAATGGCTTTGGCCATCCTCAACGCCAATATTGCTCTCGGGCTGCAGGCCGGTCGGTTGTTGTTCGCCGCTGCCCGTGATCAGGCACTGCCTGCTGTGTTGGCCACGCCCCTCTCGCGTGTCTCCGGCTCCGTCAGCATGCCGCGGGTGGCAACGATCGTGATGGGTGTGATCTCGGGTGCCTGCTGTCTCATGCCGATGACCCTGCTGGTCAACGCGACGGGATCCACAGTTGTCGTCGGCTTCGCCTTCATCGCACTGTCGGCTCTCGTCGTTCGTCGACAGCGTGGCGTGGAGCATCCGGAGTTGTTCCGAATGCCGTTGTGGCCGTTGCCTGCACTGGTCGCGCTGATTGTGATCGTCGGCATCGTGGTCATCGGTGTGATGGATCCGGAGCAGTGGTTGAGTCTGGGTATCGCACTCGGCATCGTCGCAGCCGGCTACGCCTACTACTTCGGGTATCTCCGCTCGCGCGGTGCTACCCACCTGTTGTTGCTCGACGCGCAGGACGACGATCGGGTGTGAGTCCCGCGCCCAGCGCTCGTCTCCGCTGAGGCTCGGCTGCTCCGAAGTCGCAATCGAACGCGCGGGTTTGACGTGCGCGGTGTTCGAGGCAAAGGTGAACCGCGTGACGTACGGAGGCGACTGGCAGCCCAGCTCGGTGGATTGGTCGTCCACGCGTGGAAAAATCCTGTTGGCGGCGGCTTCGTTGTTCGCGCAGCGCGGTTACTTCGGTACTTCCACGCGTGACATCGCCGAGGCGGTGCACATTCGCCAGCCGTCGCTCTTTCATCATTTCGAGGCCAAGCACGCAGTCTTTCGGGCACTGGTGGAGATGGACCTCGGGGCTGCGATCCACCGCTTGCAGTGCCGGTTGGCAGAGGACAGCTCGTGGGCGGAGAAGCTGCACCTGACAGTAGCCGGGGACGTGCGGGTGTCGCTGTTGCAAACTTTCGACTCGCGCGGCCTGTATCAAGATGCTGTTCTGACGCAACCGGAGTTCGAAGCCGAGCGCCAGGGCATAGCTCTGTTCCACGAGTTGATGGAGCAGCTGATCATCGGCGGACAGAAAACTGGTGAATTCGTCGATGTGGAGCCGAGTTTCGTGCAGCGAGCGGTGAACGGAGTGCTGTTCGAGACGGTGCGCGAGCAAGGGGGGCCCAATGGGCCCGTCCGCCACGCGCGTCCGCTGCAGGCGGGCGATTTCGTGTTGCGCGCAGTACTGGTGGACCCGGCCGCGCTGTCCGCGGTACGTGAAACGACGCGTCGTCGGCTGGATGACCTCGAGGGCGCAACGGTCGGCTGACCGCACCAGCCCGCCGTTTCTGCATCGTTAGCCGACCGATTTCGCGCAATCGACACAATTCGTAACCCGGTTGACACAGAGTCGGCCTATCGTTTGATAGTCACCACCTATCGAGTGATAGACGACAGGTGGCAAGAGTTCTCGTTCCCGCCCGATCTGGAGGAAGAACCGTGTTCAAGACCGCATTTTTCGTCGGCGCCGGTGTCGTTGCCCTGCTGGCCACAGGCTGTTCGTCGTCGGATTCGGCAGAGGCGAATGCCCCCTCGGGCCCACCGAAGGTGGCTCTGCCCGCCCTGCAGGAAGCCGGCACCTTGAAGGTGTGCGCCGCAAACGACGGCGCCCCGCCCAGCGTCTACTTCGACGAGGGCGGCGAGTTGGTCGGCAGCGAAGTCGATCTGGCCAAAGCCCTTGCGGCGCAGATGGGATTGAAGACCCAGTTCGTGCAGGCCGGATTCCCCGCCCTGATTCCGACACTGCAGGCAAAACAGTGTGACGTGATCATGGCCGCGCTCTACATCAAACCCGAGCGCGAAGCGATCGTCGATTTCGTGCCGTATCTGTACTCCGGTACCGGAATTGCGGTCAGCGAGAAGGACCCCGCCGACGTGACAGGTCTGGACGACAGTCTGTGCGGCAAGAAAGTCATGGTTGCCGTCGGAACCACCGCCGAGGCACTGGCGCAGGAGCAGTCCGACACGTGCGTGACCGAAGGCAAGCCCTCGGTGGACATCAACCGCAACAACAAGCCGGACGTATCGATTCAGCAGGTGCAGAACGGGCAGATGGACGCCTACATGGACGCCGCCGAGACACTCGGCTACTACGAGACCAAGACCGGGGCACAGATACAGACCGCAGGAAAACCGTTCGGCACCATCAAGATCGGTGCTGCAACGCTGAAAGGGAATGACGAACTGCACGATGCCATCGCAGAGTCGTTGAGTGCGCTCGAGGCCGACGGTACATACAAGAGCATCATCGACCAATGGGGCCAGGGCGACCTGAGCATCCAGGAATAGCGGCGGTCGACGACATGCAGTTCGATTGGCAATTCTTTTGGCAGAGCTTGTTCACTCCGACCGATCGCTTCCTCGACGGACTCGTATTGACCATCGCGATCTCCGTGGTGGCAATGATATTGGCCATCATCACCGGGCTGGCGATTGCCCTCATGCGACGATCTCGTATCGCTGCGGTGCGCTGGGTTGCAGGCGTCTACATCTGGGCCATCCGTGGAACTCCGTTGCTGGTTCAGCTGGTGCTGATCTACACAGGCTTCGCGGCCGTCGGTCTCTATCAGTTCGATGATGTGTCGCTACTGGGGCTTTCGGTGAAGGCGGCCGTGCAAGCTGCGATCCTCGGATTGATGATCAACGAGAGCGCCTACATCGCGGAGATCGTTCGCGCCGGACTCGATGCTGTTCCCAAGGGGCAGTTCGAGGCTGCCGCTTCCCTCGGAATGCGACCGGGCAAGCTCATGCGGTGGATCATTGTGCCGCAATCGCTGCGGGTCATGGTTCCGCCCTTGGGCAATTCCTTCAACGGAATGATGAAAACCACGTCGATACTGAGCGTCATCGGGGTGAGCGAGATGTTTCAGGTCACCCAATCCATAAGCTCTGCAACGTTTCACACGTTCGAGATCTTCATCGTGGTTGCTATCTACTATCTGGCACTTACCACGGTCTGGACGGTCATTCAGTCGGCCATCGAGAACCGGCTGGCCCGTCAGGTGGGCATCGAACAGCCGGTACGAATCACCCAACGCCTGTTGGGGGCGCGGCGCTCGGTAGCCGCCTCTCAACCTGCCCACGAATGACGACAGCAGTCGAGGAGAGCGACATGACAGTCAAGACCGAGGATGCCGAGCCCATCGTTCGGGTCCGCAACGCATGCTGCACGCTCGGTGGCCGCCGAGTGCTCGATGAGGTTTCGCTCGATGTTCTGCGTGGTCAGGTCGTGGTGTTGATCGGGCCGTCCGGCGCAGGAAAGACGACGCTGCTGAGGTCGTTGAATCACCTCGAGCAGATCGACGAAGGCGAAATACTCATCGACGGCGCGTCCATCGGCCACCGGGACCTGACCTCCAGGAAGAAGGTCGGGACCACCGAGCTCGCTCGTCGACGCCGCGAAATCGGTTTCGTCTTTCAGCATTTCAATTTGTTTCCGCACATGACCGCCGCCGAGAACATCTGGAACGCCCCGGTGCGTGTTCTCGGAACTCCCAAGCAGACGGCGGTTCGTGAGGCGGCTGCGCTCCTGGAACGGGTGGGGCTGGCAGACAAGGCCGAATCGCGTCCCAGCCAGCTGTCCGGCGGCCAGCAGCAACGCGTGGCCATTGCGCGTGCACTCGCCATGCGGCCCAAGGTGATGCTGTTCGACGAACCCACGAGTGCACTCGACGTCGAGATGGTCGGGGAAGTGCTGGCGGTGATGCGCGAACTCGCGCAAGAGAACATGACCATGGTCATCGTCACGCACGAAATGCGCTTTGCCCGTGATGTCGCCGACCGCATCGTCGTCATGGACGCCGGTCGGATCATCGAGGACGCACCGCCCGAGAAGCTCTTCTCCGATCCGGTTCACGAGCGCACGAGGTCGTTTCTGTCGACCATCGACTGAACGGGCCTCGTCGTCACCAATCAACTCGAGACCAAGGAGTATCAAGGCCGTGTCGGAATCGACTGCCACCAGACGTTTCACCGGAGCAGTAGCCACACCTCACACATCGGCGACCGATGCTGCTCAGCGGGTCTACCGCGATGGCGGCAGCGCCGTCGACGCGGCCATCGCCGCTGCCGCGACCCTGACGGTCGTGTACCCGCAGAACGTAGCGCTGGGAGGCGATCTCATCGCCTTGGTGCGTAGTCCGGACGGTGTCATCCGGTGTGTCAATGCGTCCGGGTGGGCACCGTCGACGACCGACGCACACGCGCTGCGATCTCGGCACAGCAGCGGGCACCTACCGTTCCGCGGTGTCGAGACGATAACCGTGCCCGGGGGAGTGGGCGGCTGGGAGCGCATGCGCAGGCTGGGCGGTCGCCTACCGTGGGAACGGTTGCTGCACGATGCGGAGGAAGCCGCCGAACGCGGTGTCCCGGTGTCGGCCTCGCTGGCAGACCACATCGTCGACCCCGAACATGCAGACCTGTTCGGTATGCCGGATTTCGATCGGGTCTTCCGACCGGGTGGACAGCCCCTTCACGCCGGAGAGTCGTTCGCGCAACCCGCACTCGCAGAAACGTTCCGCATCTTGAGAAGCGAGGGACCGGAGAGTTTCTACGAGGGCACTCTCGCCCGCCGCACCGTTGCATTCCTACGCAGTCGGGGTTCCAGCCTCGACGAGGACGATTTCGTCGAATTCGCCCCGGAGGTGACCGAACCGGTCTCGGTGACATTTCGTGGATTGACCGTGTCGACGAGTCCGCCGAACACCCACGGTTTCGTTCTTCTCCGCGCGTTGCGCGCACTCGACGAACTCGGTTCGAACGACCCTTTGGGCGACGATCTCGGTGCCGTGATGCGAATCTTCCATCACGCCAACGGCCTACGGTCGAAGTACCTCGCCGATCCACGCCGGAGCATCGTGGACGTGGGTGAGCTGGTGCACGCGGACCTGTTGGCAACCTCCGCACTGGGAGCGGTGTCCGAGCGCACGGCACCGGTGCCGCACGGTGACACGGTCGGCATATCCACCGCCGACAGCGACGGATACGCGGTGTCCCTCATTCAGAGCGTCTACGGCGGTTTCGGGTCGGGAATCATCGATCCGGAAACCGGTGTCCTGTTCCAGAACCGAGGCACCAGCTTTTCCCTCGACGAATCTTCTCCCAATGTCATCGGACCTCGAAAACGCCCGGCCCACACGCTGATGCCGACAATGACCACACAGGGTAGTTCTGTCCGTCACATCCTTTCGACGATGGGTGGTCAGGGTCAGCCGCAGATCATCGCTCAGTTGCTGCTTCGAATACTGAGCGGCGTCGGCCCCGACATCGCCGTGGCTGCACCGCGGGCAATCGTCGGAGTCCAATTCGACGGCAACACAGACGAATCCGTTTCGGTCGAACCAGGATTGTCCGCGCCGGCATGCGCATCACTCGAACGAAGCGGCCTGAACGTTCGACATGTTCCGGCCTTTACCGAAGCTATGGGTCAGTCGAACGTCGTAGTCGTGGGCGATGACGGGTCGATGACCGCGACCTCGGATCCTCGGTCGGACGGATCCGGGTCCGTCGTCCACTACTCGCGCCACGCGAGTCCCGCAATGTGAAACGGTCGACCAAGAACGCAAACATCAGAGAACTTCAATGGACAGCAATTTTATTGCCGAAAAGCACATTCGGCTGTTCTTCTGGGCTAATCTTGGTCGATCGTTCAACTTTGGAGGTAGTAGCTGATGGTGTTCACTCCGGTCGATGTTGCAAGGCCCGTTGCCGTGGTGACGGGTGCAGGTGGCCCCGACGGCATCGGCTTCGCCTGCGCCCGAGCGTTGGCGTCGACGCATTCGCTCGTGATCGCGGCGACGTCGTCGCGAATCGACACCCGCGTCGCAGAGTTGACCGCTACCGGTGCGCAGGCGATCGGTTTCATCGGCGATCTCACCGACTCATCCACGGCGAAACGCCTGGTGGACGAAGCAATCGAACACTTCGGTCGAGTCGACGTGCTGGTGAACAACGCGGGCATGACCGCGACCACGGGTAGCGAAGAGCAGACTCCGGCCGAACTCACCTCGGACGACCAATGGCACGCCGCAATCTCACGCAACCTCGACACGAACTTCTTCGTCACCCGCGCTGCGCTCGCACCCATGGTGGAGCAGCAGTTCGGTCGAATCGTGAACGTCGGTTCGGTTTCGGGTTCGGTGATGGCCTACGGGGGAGACGCCTCGTATCATGCTGCCAAGGCGGCATTGGTGGGCTTGACGCGGTCGATCGCGATCGACAACGCTCACCGCGGCATCACCGCCAATATCGTTGCCCCGGGCTGGATTGCGACGGGATCGGCAACCGAGCACGAGAACACGATGGGTGCTGCCAGCCCCCTCGGACGTTCCGGTCGGCCGGACGAGGTGGCAGCGCTCGTATCATTCCTCGCCTCGGCATCGGCGTCGTACATCACCGGCCAGGTTCTCGTCGTCGACGGAGGAAACTCCATTGCCGAAGAACGAGGCGTCACCACACCTGCAGTGAACTGATACAGCCGTCGAAAGATACCCCGACACAGTGCATCCGAGGTCCCCTTCACTGGGCAACTTCGCCTCAACCAAGGATCGGAACAACGAATGACGCAGTCGGCCGACATAGCTTCAGCACTCGAAACGCATCACATCGACCCGGTGCCCACCACCGAACGCACAGGAACTGCGCGAGACCTGTTCGCAGTGTGGTTCTCGGCTAACCTCAATGTGGGCAATGCCGTATTCGGCCTGGTCATCTTGACGATCGTTCCCAACTTCTGGGTGGCGCTGGTTGCGACTCTGGTCGGCAACGTGCTTGGGACGGCGCTGATGGCCCTGCACTCCGTGCAAGGGGCGAGACTCGGTATCCCACAATTGATTCAGAGTCGCGGACAGTTCGGTTACAACGGTGCTCTCATACCGGTGATCGCGGCCTTCTTGATGTACGCGGGATTGACTGCATCGGTCACCATAATCGGCGGGCAAGCATTGACGGCCGCAACCGGCATAGCTCTGCCGGTTGCCATGACGATCGTGGCAGTGGCAAGTCTGCTGATCGCGGTCGTCGGCTATCACGCCATCCATGCGGTGTGCCGATGGGCGCAGATTCCCCTGACCGCGATACTTCTGACGGTGATCGTGGCTGCCTTCCTCCGCGATGGGGCTCCGGTGACCACGTCACAGGACGTGTCGTGGGGTGCCTTCCTCACCGGCACCGGTGTCGCGGTCACATTCGCTCTGACATACGCACCCTTCGTGTCGGACTACTCCCGTTATCTGCCGGAAGACACCTCGGGACCGGCCATCTTCGGGTGGACCGCCGCGGGTGTGTTCCTTTCCGCGACGGGGGTGTGCGCCCTCGGCTTGCTGCTGACCGCGAAGTTCGGGTTCGGAGACATCTTCCAGAGTGCCGACGCGGCGCTCGGAGGCGGCCTACTCGGTTCGGTCGTTCTCGCGGCAACTGCTGCGGGCCTTGCCGTCACCAATGTCCTCAACATCTACGGCGGGATGCTCAACCTCGTCACCGGTCTGTCCACCTTCGTTCGCGTACCTGCTTCGCTCCGCACACGGGTTCTGATGATGATGCCAACTTTCGTCCTCGGGACGGCCGCCGCCACCATCGCGTATCAGAGTTACGCGCAGAACCTTCAGGCGTTCCTGTCCGTTCTCTTGCTGCTGCTCACTCCGTGGGGTGCGGTCAACCTGGTCGACTACTACGTGGTCCAGCACGGCGCGTACAACGTGTCCGCCATGTATGCGAAGGCAGGTCCGTATTGGCACGACCCCGTCAATTGGACCTACTACGGGCTGAACCTCAAGGTCCTGATCGCATACTTCGCCGGCGTTGCCACCGGGATCCCGTTCATGACCAGTGCATGGTTCACCGGGGCGTTCAGCACGGCGCTCGGGGGTGCCGACGTGTCCTGGATACCCGGGCTGGCCGTCACCGCAGGCGTCTACCTCGTCCTCGCGCGCAAGCGATCTGTCCAGCCGACCACCGTAAGCCGCTGAATCCCTACATCTTCGGAGACTCGATGACGTCAACTTCCGCCCGTCCGATCCCCGTCGTGACCAGTCCGGAACACCGGGGCCATGCCCCGCCCGTCGAGGTGCAGTGCGGGCGACCGATTCCGGCGTTCGACACCGTCGCACGAATGGACGCGATCCACCATGCTCTCGCAGGTGAACCGAATGTCGAGTTGATCGGACCGGACGTCGATAGTGCTGTCCTTGAGAGCATTCGAGGCGTACACGACACGGCACTCGTCGACTTTCTCGGGCAAGCATGGTCGGCGGCCGATGTGCCGGACGACGGCGTCGAGCTGGTGTTCGCAGACACGTTCATCCACCCAGGTCTGCATGCTCCGACCGTTGCCGCGAAGAAGCCCCAGGACGCAGGTGCTTTCGGACAGTACTGCTTCGACACCATCACCGGTATCGGGCCGGGTACCTACGACGCTGCGATCGGGTCGGTGAGTACTGCACTAACCGCCATGAGACGAGTCGCCGACGGCGCTCCTCTGGCCTTGGCATTGTGCCGGCCTCCGGGCCATCACGTGTCGGCGGATGCGTTCGGAGGTGGGAGCTACCTCAACAATGCCGCGATCTCCGCGCAGTCGTTGCGAGACAGCGGTGCCGACAGGGTCGCCATCCTCGATGTCGATTTTCATCACGGCAACGGGACACAATCGATTTTCTACGATCGGGCAGACGTGCTGTACGCCTCGCTGCACGGTCACCCGGACCGTAGCTATCCGTACTTCACCGGATATGCGGGAGAAGCGGGATCCGGTCACGGACGCGGAAGCACGCTCAATCTTCCCTTCGCGGAAGCGATCGAGGGTCCCGCGTACCTCGCCCTCTTGGACGGCGCGCTGTCGGCGATCTCGAAGTTCACTCCCGACCTCATCGTCGTGTCCCTCGGCTTCGACACCTTTCGCGGGGATCCGGGTGGGGATGCCGCGCTCGATCGTGCCGATTATCGCGAGATGGGTCGTGCGATCGCTGATGTCGGCGTACCAGTGCTCGCGATTCTCGAGGGCGGCTATTCTGTGTCCGAGCTCGGCGACAACGTCGGTGCGTGGTTGTCCGGCGCGACGAACGCGTCCACAGTGGGAGGGTAGCGATCACCGAACACGGCGGGAACGGTTCTGCGGATCTGCCCGATGCCCTGAGCAAGATGCCGCCGAGTCGCCGCGGCGTCGCCAAGAAGAACGCGATCGTGGACGCAGCTCTCGAGGTGGTCAGTGAGATGGGGATCGCAGGCCTGTCGATGCGAGTGGTTGCTGCTCGAGCGGGGATACCGCTCGGCGCCGTGGGCTACTACTTCGCGGGAAAAGACGACCTGATTCAGGCAGCGTTCGACCGTCACATTCAGCGCGAAACGGCGCGGGTCACCTCGGCGATCGCTCGCATCGGCGAGCACCCATCCACAGACGATCTGGCCGATCGGTTGGCCGATCTCGTTATCGATGGTCTGACGCACAAGCGTTTTCAGCTTCTGGCCGAATACGAATTCACCGTCGAGGGTGTGCGGCGTCCCGCGTTGGCGCGTGCATCCGCAGCCTGGCAGGCAACGCTGAACATCCAGTTGCAGACCGTTCTGAAGAACATGGATTTCACGAGCCCGAGGACGGATGCTCGTCTGATCCTGGCGGTGCTCGCCGGTCTCGAGGTCGATCACCTGCCGAACGAGCTCCGGCCCGCGGATGCTCGAACTATCAGAGAAGTGCTGAGGCGACTGGTGCAGTCGCTCGACAAAGGTTGAGGCACAGCAGAACCTGAGAGTTCGAGCGAATACCGCGCTCGAAGTCATCCTCTACATCTGTCGCCGGCACCTCGGCCGGTGACCCCGACATGAAAGGTGCCGACTGTGGCACGTGTTGAGATCACTCGAATGACGAAGGCCCTCTCGGACGCGGCATTCATCGCGATCGCCGAGGCCACCAAGTACTCGATCGGAAGGCGGGTGTGCGGCAAAGAGCCCAGCGAGCTCGAACCGGTAGACGTCACCGTATTCACGCAGGTGCCGTGGATCGGTACCGAGTCCGGCTACGCCGTCGAAATCATGCCCCAGCTTGCGACCGAGGATCAACCGGCGACGGTCGAAGCCTGCGATCGACTGGCAGCAGACATACTGAGCGACGTCGTCGCGGTCGTTCCCCGCGGCGCTCCGTTCCATGTGTGGGTCAACAACGGTGGATTGACTGGATTCGCCGAGGGTTTCGGAACCTCGACGTCTCCGATTCTGACCCGGGACAGCTATGTCGCAGTTCTCGGTCACACCGTCACGGACCAGGTATGGGAGTCCGCGAGCGCGCTCGCCGAGGAGGAGGGGCAGTGGGCGTTGCTTCAACACCCCGAGTCCGTCTATCGAGCGCTTTCTATGTGACGGCTCCGCAAGTTGGACGTTCGTCTCACAAACGCATAGCGTGATGCTCACGTGAAGCCCTCTACTACGTGTAGGGTCGGACAAAACTTGGTCGAACGTTCCACTTAGCAGGTAGGAATTCAATGGATGCCATGAGGCTGGACCCAACAATGGCCCTGCGAAGATCATGTGAGCACGGTGCCCGATGACTACACCTACCTGTGAACGCATGTTCTGTCTGACCTTGGCCTTCGACGAGATCCCCGAACACATTTCGATCGAGGGTGGCTCCGACCGCGTTCTCGTCGAGCCGGTGTGCGCCATCCTCGTCAAGACGACCATCGGCTGGGTCCTGCTCGACACCGGAACCGATGCGCGACGGTTCCGCGGTCCCGATCCCGACGATTCCTACGCGCCGTGCGCTCCTCCCACCTTCCCCACCGACGGGGATCCGTTGATCGATGCCCTTGCAGTTCATGGACTGACGCCCGCCGACCTCGCTTTCGCGTCGATCTCTCATTTGCATCTGGACCACTCGGGAGGACTTCGGCATCTCGCCGACGCAGGTGTCGAAGTATTCGTGCAACGGCGCGAACTCGAATTCGCAATGGACACGGCCGGGCGGGCCGACGCCTACTTGCGCGAGGACTACTCGAACCCGAACATCAAGTGGCGCATCCTCGATGGTGACGCAGAGCTCGCCCCGGGTATCGACGCGATCTCGACGCCGGGACACACCCCGGGGCACATGTCGTATCGGGTTCGGATGGCGAAGTCCGGAACGTGGATCTTCACGATGGATGCCATCGATCTGCAGGCCGGCATCGATGAGAACCGTCTGGTCGGAACCCATGCAGTGCCGGAAGATGCTCCGCTGGTACGTCTGTCGCACGATCGGCTGATCGACCTGGCGGCAGCCGAGGGGGCTCGCTTGGTCGCCGGGCACTGCCCGGTCACATGGCCGAACGTAGCCACCGTCGCCGGTCACGAGTAGGTCGGGGTCGAGCGAACAAAACGGTGCGGCGTGTAGCGTCTCGAGCTGCGCGGCAACCGAGTTTCGAGTGGTGGCGCGTCGGGGCATGTCACCGTCGACGAAACGAGAGCAATCGATGAGCACCAAACCTCCACTTCTGTTGCTGCACGGAGTGACGATGTCGGCTCGAGCGTGGGACACCGTCGCACCGTTGCTCGAGAGGAACTACGACCTCGTCGTCCCGACCGCAGCGGGTCATCGCGGTGGACATCGTCTCGATCACGCGAGCATCGGTGCTCTGACCGATGTGACAGAGCAGCTGCTCGATGATCGTGGTCTCGACACCGTGCACATCGCGGGCAATTCGATGGGAGGGTGGATGGGTATCGAGCTCGCTCGCAGAGGCCGGGCCCGGTCGGTGTGCGCGCTCTCGCCCGCCGGTTTCTGGGAGCCCGACGCCGATCCCGGTAAGAGTCGGGCGACGTTGATCCGAACCAAGAAGCTGGCGGACGCCACCAGCTCACTGATGCCGCCGCTGATGCGGTTCGGGTTCGTCCGTCAGCTCGCCATGCGTGATATTGCGTTGCGTGGCAAGCAGATGACGCACCAGCAGGCTGCCGCATCATTCGAAGACCTCGTCGGATGCGATGCGGCTCACGACCTGTTGAACACCCGCGAGAGCGTGGCACCGTTCACCGAAATGCCATGCCCCGTCACCGTGGCGTGGTCGAGTGGAGACCGCATCTTCCCGCCCGAACATTTCGTCCCTGCGGCCCGTCAGCGGCTACCCGGGGCGCATTTCGTCACGCTGGCAAACGTCGGCCATGTGCCGATGATCGACGATGCGGCACTGGTGGCGAAGACGATCGAGGAGTCCATCGTCGGTCGTTGACCACAAGAATCAGACCGTCGGCTCCAGGGCGTCGGCGAGCATGTGCATCGCTGCGGTGGTGGAAAGCGAACGCACACTTGCCCTGTCACCGGGCAGTCGAAGTGTCCGGGTGACGGTCGGCTGATCGCGGACGGCAATCGCGAAGCATACGGTGCCGACGGGCTTGAGTTCGGTGCCACCGCCGGGGCCTGCGATGCCACTGGTCGAGACAGCGATGTCGACGCCGACCCGGTATAGCGCGCCCTCCGCCATCAGTGCAGCCACCGGTTCGCTCACGGCTCCGTGCTGGTCGATGACCTCGGCTGGAACACCGAGAAGTTCGGTCTTCGCTTCGTTTGCATAGGACACCACCGCGCCGATCACATATGCCGACGACCCGGCACGGTCGGTGAGACGCGCGGCGATCATGCCGCCCGTGCACGATTCTGCCGTTGCGATGCGACGGCCCGTCAAGCGACTCGCCACGATGTCGTCGATCGTGGATCCGTCGGTCGAAAAGACCTGTGCTTCATAGTGTTTTTCGATGAGTGCTGCGACGTCGGCGTATGCGGCCGCCGCTGATTCTGGATAGCGCGTCACCATTTCGAGTTCACCGAGACGCAGGCAGGTGGTGATCTCGAGGTCGCCGAATCCCGCTACCTCGCGCTCCGCTGTTCGTAAGGTCGCCGCGAGGTCGGCCTCCGACAGACCGTACGCGCGGATGGTGTCCTGGCGAACCGCGGCACTCCTGGCCAACACTCGCGAGACCGGCGCTGTCTGGACAGCTTCGGGCCACATGGCCTGTAGTTCGCGCGGTGGGCCCGGCAGAATCAGAACCGCAGGCAGCATCCCGGAGTCGCTCGCTGGTATCGCGACGCCGGGAGCAGTGCCGGTCGGCGAAATGGACTGCGCCCCTTCCGGAATCATGGCTTGTTTGCGGATGCCCGCGAGAAGGGGCTCCGAATCGGGCGAGGAACTCAGGCGACTCCGCCAACGCTGAACGATTGTGTTGATGCGCTCCTCGAGTTCGACGTCGAGCCGAAGTTCTCGACCGTACAGCGCGGCAACGGTCGCGACCGTGAGATCGTCGGCGGTCGGCCCCAACCCGCCAGTGGTGACGATGAGGTCCATACGCTGATCGGCGAGGAAACGAAGTTGTGCGGTGAGATCATCGGGCCTGTCCCCGCACACGGTGATGTGGGCGACGTCGACGCCCAGTTCCAAGAGACGTTGGGCGACCCATGGGCCGTTCCTGTCGGACACCCGACCCGAAAGAACCTCGGTTCCCGTGACCACAACACCTGCTCGCACTGACATTCTTCGACTTTACTGTCACCGGGTTCGAGTGGACTCGCGACGGTGGCTCGATCGACACCGAATCCGGGGCCGCGGTGAGTTTCCGTACCGACGGCAGTCGATACCGGCGACATCGTGCATCTCGAACATCGGAGAACATCATGACCACGACGACCACTCCTGCAACCACGTCACGTACCGCTGCACGCGTCGGCTGGGTCCTCACCGGCCTGCTGGCGCTGTTTCTGATCTTCGATATCGTCGGCAAACTGCTGAATGTGCAGCAGGTGAAAGACGCGACGGTGGAATTGGGGCTGCGCGACGAGATGACGCCCGTCATCGGCGTCGTGCTACTGGTGTGCTTGGTGCTGTACTTGGTGCCGCGCACCGCATTTCTGGGTGCCGTTCTCCTGACCGGCTATCTCGGTGGTGCCGTTCTCACCAACTGGCGGGTCGACAAGCCGCTCTTCAGCACGGTCCTGTTCGCGGTCTACGTCGGGATTCTTGCATGGGGTGCGCTGTACCTACGGGATCCGAAGGTGCGTCAGGTCATGCCGATCGTGCGGTAATGAGACGCTGCTCGACTCATCTGTACGAGTCAGGACAACGGATTCAGACCCGACGTGACGGGACCCTCCAACACGGAGCCGTCGGCAGCGAATCGCGAACCGTGCAGCGGGCAGTCCCAGGACTTCTCGGCATCGTTCCACGCCACGATGCCGCCGAGGTGTGGGCACACCGCAGACACGCGGTGGGTGACGCCGCCGACGGTGCAGACAGCCTTCGGTGCGATGCCGGGCTCGACGTGGCCCTGACCCTCGACCAGTGGGGTTTTCGTGCCCCCGGTGATCGGTTTCGCCCATCCTTTCGTCATGTTCAGTCCCACGTTGGCATTGATACGGATCGCGTCGACGATGCCGGTGAGTTGGCGCAGATTCCAGCTGTCGTACGCGCCGGCCCAGTAGGTTCGACCGCCGAACGCCCGTTGTGCGAGAACGAGCGCGGAGGCCGCAGCATTGGTCATTCCCCATTTGTCGTAACCCGTGGCGACCCAGATGCGATCGTCGCCGGGCAGCAGCGGTCCGGCGTACGGCAGCGCGTCGATCGACCCGTAGTCCTGCGCAGACCATCTGTATCGTCGTCGGGCCCCGGGGAAATTCTCTGCGGTCCACTCGTCGAGGTCGTTCACCTGGGCCTGCGGAGAAGACTCGCGCCCGACGACGTGATCGTTTCCTCCGATGAGGAGTAGATCGCCGGCCGGGGTGGGCGCGTACCGGATCGATCGGCTGGGGGAGTCGGCCGAGAGGTACAGTCCGCGTGGAACGTCGCCGTCGATCTCGTACGCGGCGGCATACGACCGCATCGGTTCCATTCGAGCGAAGAATGCACCACGATCGAGAATGGGTGTGCCAGTGGCCAAGACGACCCGCGACCCGCGGAGTGGACCCTGATCCGTCTTGACGTCGACGTGACGAAGCCTTCGTCTCACACCGAGTGCTCGGGTGCCTTCGGTGATGTCCGCACCCGCGCTCGAGGCGTCCTCGGCCAAGGCAATGAGGGCGTCCATCGGATCGAATTGAGCTTGGTCCGGAACAGACACGGCACCGGCGACATCGAAGGGAAGTTCGGTGTCGGTGCCGTAGGAGGCGTTCAGTCCGGCACCGAGAGCGACGCGCAATTCATCGCGAACGGCGGTGAGACCGGAACTGGTCGTGGCGTACGTGTACGCCGTCTCGCGTTGGACCGCTATACCCCGCTCCGCGCAGTATTCGAGCAGCCATTGCTGCCCAGCAGTGTTGCCCTGCAGGTAACGTCGCACCTGCTGTTGCGAATGTTTCGACGCTATCGACGACAACTTCGTGCCCTGCAGAACACTGATCTTGGCTGTCGTGTTTCCCGTCGCGACGGCACCGATCGTGCGGGCTTCGAGCACCGCGACGCGTTCTCCGGCTCGTGCGAACAGCAGGGCGGTGACCAAACCTGTGAGTCCGGCCCCGATGACCACGGTGTCGTACTTCTGGGTGAAATCGATCGCGCGGTAGGGCAAGCGGTCGGGTCGGTCGAGCCAGAGCGAGTTGGGCGGCATACAACCGAGTTCCCGCCTTCGTCGTCGCGAAACCCGGAAAACCAGATCGCCGTACGCCGTCGTCAGTGAACGATATCGCCGGGCGGACGCGCAAGAGCGACGCAATTGCGGCCGTTGCGTTTCGCGCGATACAAAGCCTCGTCGGCGGCGGCGAGTGTTCGGTCGAACACGGTGCGGGTGGAGCGTGGATCCACCTGTGGCAGTGCGGCACCGACGCTGACGGTGATCGGGATGTCGTCCGCGACGTTATGGACGGCCTGTCGAAGGCGCTCGGCGAATTCGCCGAGCGTCGGTGTCGGATCCGGGACGAGGACGACGAATTCGTCGCCGCCCAGTCGTGAGACCGTCGCGTGTCGGCCGGCGCTCATGGTCAATCGCATTGCCGTCAGCCTCAACGCGACATCGCCCGCGGAGTGGCCGTGGTGGTCGTTGACGGCTTTGAAGTGGTCGATATCGATCAGCAACAAGGCCGGGCGAACGGGGTCGTTGCCGACACCGACTGCTCTGGCTTCCAGGCCTCGCCGGTTGAGCACTCCGGTCAGTGGGTCGGTCATCGCGTCGGACAGATGAACCCGAGAGGAGTGCAGTACTGCTCGTGAGAACGCCGACAGCAGCGTGACAGCGCCGTTGATCACCGTGATGGCCACCACGACTCGTAGGACGACCGATACGGTGTCGGTAGGGGTTGTCGCCAATGCTGATGCTCCGAGTACGAGCACGTACACCGTGCTCCACCCGACGTGGAACCAGATCACTTTCGGTCGAGCGAAGTGCGCGGCGTACGCACCGACCAGTGCGAGAAGCATCGCACCCTGAAGCGCTGCAAGAGGATCGGCGTAGGTTGCCGTCACCACGGTGACACCGAGTTCGCAATACACGACGAACCAGTTGTTGACGGGTGCGCGGCGAGACCACCAGTCCATCCCGAATTCGGCTTTGCTCATGATCCGGGCGACGGGAATCGTGCTGATGCACACGGCGTAGGTCAGTACGGTGCCGAGTCCTTCGGTGGGGCCGTCCTGCGTGAACGTGGTGCCGATGCCGAGCATCCCGAACAGCAGAGTCTGAACGACAACCCCCGTCCGCAGCAGCGGGTCGGGTGTCTCGTCGTTCGCCCGCATGCCGGCCGGTCGCTCGGTGGGCGCACGTCTTGCCGGTGAGTCCCGATGTCTACCCACCGAAACCGTCTCGTGTCATGTCCGATCGCCAGCGCAGACTGGCTCGGACTGCCTCCCCGACACGGTCGGCGAGGTCGGCGGCGAGGGGCTCGGAGTGGTGAAACGTAGTCGCCTGTTTCGGTTTCGACAACCGGGCCGGTTCGATCTTCGGTGCATGCCCGTCGATGCCCAACCGGAAGGCACTGTCCGGAGTCATTCGAGTCGAGGGTATGCGTTCGGCGTTGCGCGGAACCGCCGAACAGTCGATGGTGAGCAGCGTTCGATCCGGGCGCGCGAACGTCTGCTTGTCGGCAAGCGCGACATACAGTCCGTCGTTCGCCTCGGCGCGCGTCGCCAGTCGTGCGACGACCCGTCGAATACGCTGCTGGCACTGTGTTCGGTCCGACGACACGACCAGCTCGGCACCCGGGACGGCAGATCGTGTGCTGCGCGCCGACTCCGTCAAGGACGTCCAGATTGCGTCGTCGTCCTCACCGAAATATGTTCGCAACAGCCAGAGTTCGGAGCTGCTCGCGCCGTCGGGCATGGTGATCCAATCCGAGAACTGTGGGGTGCACCGAACGTGCGGTCAGGCGGAGGGGACAGCCCGGAGCTGCACGGGCACAGTATCGACGAGGAAGGCCAGCTGATCTCCGATCACCGAGGAGAACAGCGGCTCCACGTACGGGTCGAAATGACCGCCTACGTAGGTTCGAACCGTCGCACCGCGAACTTTCGCGGCGGCGCGTTGTGCGACGGACGCCGGGGTCACTGTGTCTTCGGACGCAATCTGCACCAAAGTGGGGCAGTCGATATGTGACATCGTTCTCCCGGGGGAGTAGCGCCAGATCTTCAGAAGGATTCGTGCAGCGACGGTTTCGGGGTAGTCACCGTCGGACAGTCCGGACTCGAGGACGAGACGGTCACGCCCCTTCATCGCGTCGGGCGAGACCATCACGGCTCGTTGGCCGGGTAGTCCGACGCTGTCGACGTAGCGCGGCGATCGGCCGAGGACAGCGCGCACACCGTCGGACATGGCGGCCGGTGCCAGCCGCACAGCCTGTCGCAATCCGGTTGCGCGAACGGCAGCAATGCCGTCGATGTGGGGTACCTGGGCGATGACGGCTGCGAATCGAACCCCGTTGCCCGCCAACGTCAGTACGTGGCCACCGGCGAACGACGTCCCCCAGCCGACGACCCGATTGTTGTCGACTCCGTCCAATGAGCGAGCGAAGTCGACGGCGTTTCGCCAGTCGATGAGCTGTTCGTTCACGTCCAACAGCTGGCGCGGTTCGCCCTCGCTGTCCCCGAAGAACCGGTAGTCGAAGACGCACACCACGTAACCGGCCGCGACGAAACGCTCCGCGTAGGCGTACAGGCGCATGGCTCGGGGACTACCGAACCCGTGGGCCATGACAATCACCGGCAGACGGTCGGAGACCGGGCTGCGTGGCCGGAAAACCGTAGCAGCGCAACGAACTCCGTTCGAGTGGAATGACGTCTCGGTACGGGTGAAACCGGTGTGGTCGTCGGTGATCATGCGATTGTTCCTCTGTTCAGCAAAGACTGTATGGATCGAAACTCGTTATTTGAAGGGATTGAGTGTCCTGCCGAGGTAGTACCCGATGCTTGTCGGAATCGGTTTGGCTGCAACAGCAGTCGCTTTGTTGACCAACCCGGGCACGCACACCGGAGTGCCGTTCTCGACCGCGCGCCATCCCTCGCGAACGACGTCCTCGGGGTTCTGCCACAGGATCGAGGGGAGCTTGGACGTGGCCGCCTCCCTGGTCCCCATGACGTCGTGGAACTCGCTGTGCGTGAAGCCCGGGCAGAGCGCGGTGACGTGAATGCCGTGGGGACGCAGCTCCATGTCGAGTGACTGCGACATGTCGAGTACGTAGGACTTGATGCCGGTGTACAGCAGACTGGCTGCGGGGGGAAGTAGGGCCGCCAGCGACGAGAGGTTGACGATGCGCCCGTATCCTCGCTCTTTCATGCCAGGAACAGTGAGGTGAGCAAGTTCGGTCACCGCCGTGATCATCACCTGGATCTCCGCGGCCAGCGACTCGAATGGAGCGTCGGCGAACTTCGAATTCCCGGACATTCCAGCATTGTTGACGAGTATGTCGATGTCGACACCCAGGGCTCGCGTGCGCTCCATGATCGCGCGGGGAGCGTCGCGATCGGCCAGGTCGGCGGCCACCACGTCGCACCGCACGCTGTGGCGCGTGGTGAGCTCGTCTGCCAGTGCAGTCAACCGATCCTCGCGACGGGCTACCAGAACGAGGTTGTGTCCCTCGGCGGCGAGGTGACGGGCGAAGGCCGCGCCGATGCCTGCTGATGCGCCGGTGATCAGGGCTGTGCGTCCGGTGTTCGGCATCTGCCACGTCTCCATCTCTTGAACGGTCATCAAGAACGGTAGCAGTGTCTTGAATGGCATTCAAGATAAACTCCGAGACATGCCCAAGAATCGCGGACTGCACGACAGAGAGAGCAAGCGCGACGACATCGTCGCCGCCGCCCGCGAGATGTTTGTATCCGACGGTTTCGAGCGCGCATCGATCAGCCGTCTGGCGAAAGCTGTCGGGATCACCCCGAACACCGTGTACTGGTACTTCGACGACAAGGATGACATTCTGGTCGCAGTGCTGACCGCCATCGCGGCCGAGGATGCGGCAGATTATGCGACCGTTGCGGATCGATCCCTGGCCGACCGTTTGGTCTGGCTCGTGGAGCAACTGCAGAGGGTGGGCCCTCTGGTATCGACGGTGCACGATCGAGTTGCCAAGTCGGCAGCAATCGAGCACTGGCACAACGGTTTCCACCACTTCGCGGAATCGTTGTTCGTTTCCGATATCGAGAAGGCTGGACTGTCCGGGTCCGAAGCCGATGCGATGCTGCGCATCGGGACGTTCGTCGTGGAGGGATTGCTGACGCACGCCCCGGCTCCGGAGGTCGTCCGTTCGGTGATCGATCGATTGGTCGCGACCATACCTCCGGCTACGCATGCCTCCGCGGCCGAATAGGGCGGCACATTCGGTCCGGCTATCGCTCGCGGGCCCGGCGGGGTACGAGTAATCGACGAAGGTGGATCAACGCGCTGTCCGTCGCCTGTCGGTCGTCACCGGTGATCTGCTCGAGTATCAGGCCCTCTGCAGCCGAGTAGACGAGGTGGCTCAGAGCTGGATCGGTGTCGATTCCTGCCAGCGTCAGTTCCGCGCCGATGGCATCGACGTACGCGTCACGTACGCGCTGGATGTGGGGCCTCAGCTTCGGACGACGGCGTGACTCCAGCATCAACTCGAATTGAAACGCCTGATCGATCGCATCGTCGTCCGCAAATGTGGACAGCCCTGCGAACAGCGCGTTCAGATCGCCGCTACCGGGCCGGGTGGTGATGGTAGCGACACTGCGAACGTAAGAACGGTGCAGCGCCTCCTCGACGAGAGTGTCGATCGATCCGAAGTGGTGTGCCACCAGTGTGTGACCGACACCGGCCTCCGAGGCAACCCGCCTGTAGGTGAGGCGACGAAGCCCGTCTTCGGCGACCGCTCGAACGGTCGCGTCCAGCAGGGCGTCGCGGCCGGTACCGTACCGGGACTCGTGAACTCTCTGCTCGACGGCCATGTACCGTGCCCCCATTCTGTCGGCTCGAAGATGCGCTACTCACCGTACCCAGCTTGCGATCCGAGATGTGGTCGAAGCAACGGTGATTCGGAGAGCATCGCTGGTGCGGCCTCGGGCACGCTGTACGGTGTCATACCCTCGAATGCGGCGAACGCCGACCGATCCGCGAGGCGAAGCGGTGGCGTCCGGATCGATGGAATTCAGACCAATTCGGCCTCGTAGTTGATGGCGGGACGCATTGTGGCCCAGGCGAACCCGGCGACCGACACCGCGGGAATCAAAAGGAGCAGCCACTGAGCAACTCCGCCCTGGCCACCGAGCAGGACGTCGTAGTTGGTGACCGCAATGTAGGCCACGGATCCGAATCCGGCGATCGAGAGCGCAGGCGCAATCTTCGTCGTCCACGGGTTGGTCTCCAACGTGTTCCGTGCGAAGAACGCGATGATGGACACGGATGTGAGGATCAGGATCACGATCAGCGCCACGGTGCCCAGCGAGAGAAGCCAGCTGAAGGTGACGGTGATGGGATCTGCGCCGGCGAGTCCGAAACCGGCGACGACGACAGCGATGAGTACACCTACGCAGAGAGCGGCGGTTGCGGGTGTGCCCGACTTGGCCGTGACGGTACCGAGTCGAGCGGGCAGAACGCCGGCTCTGCTCAGTGCGTAGAGATAGCGAGCGAACATGTTCTGGAAGCCGATGAGCATGGCGACGAAACTCGTGACGACGAGAACCTCGAGGGAGGTCGCCAGCCAGGACCCGACCTCGTTTTCCGCCACGGCGAACACGAATCCGGCGGGGTCATCGGTGGCCGCAGCCTGAACCGAATCCGATCCGACCGAATTGCCGATCGCCCACACGGTCAGGGCGTAGAACAGGCCGATGAAGGCGATGGATCCGTAGACGGCGCGGGGAATGGTGCGACGTGGGTTCTTGGCCTCTTCCGAGAACACCACTGTTGCTTCGAATCCGGTGAAGCACGCGAAGGCGAACAGGAACGCTACGCCGAGACCCGGGCCGACCAGGTCGGATGGATCGAACGCGGCCAGAGAGTTACCGGACGGTCCGCCGCCACCGAGGATGATGGCAACGTCGAGCACGACGAGTGCAGCGATCTCGAGGGCGACGAGAACTCCGAGGACCTTGAGACTGAGGTCCACCCCGACGACGGTCAGAGTGGTCACCACCGCGAGGACGACGAGCACGATGAGCAACGGGGGAATGTCGATGCCGAGATGGTCGGCGATCAAGGCGTTCGCGAATACCGAGAACTGTGACCACAGTGCCGCTTGCAGGCTGCCGTAGAACAGGATTGCCAGTCCTGCGCCTGCGGTGGCGACCCGCGCACCGAGTCCCTGCGCGATGTAGGCCACGAACCCACCGGCGTTACGTATGTGCCGACTCATGGCGACGTACCCGGAGGAGAAGATCACGAACAGTGCAGCGGCAAGTAGATAGACCAGTGGTGCCGTTGCGCCGTTGGCCGAGAACACGACCGGTGAGGCACCGATGACTGCGGCCATGGGTGCCACGGCGGCAACGACGAAGAAGATGATGGCCCCGACGCCCAACGTGCCCGGACGCAATCCGGATCGTTCGGAGGAACCTGACTGGGGTGCTGCGTTCGACGAAAAGGGTGGTGTGGTGGACATCGGGCATCTCCGGGGTGGCAGGTGGAGCAGGATCGAATAGGTGGTGTTCGGCCGAATGCGTAAGGAACGAGCGATCAGGCCGAGGGGCCCGGACGCGCAGCGTCGATCGACGGCGTGCGCTCGAATTCCTGGGCGTAGGAGCCCATCGTGAGATTCACCAGTTCTCCGCTGTACTGATCGAGGGCGAACTGGATGCCGACCGTGCGGTGGGCTGCCAGGTCGATGAGAACCATGCCTTCGACGCCCAGGTTCTTCTCCAGCCAAGAGAAGAGGTACGTGTTGTCGCGCAGCTTGAAATAGGTGCAGCGTTCGGTGTCACCGACTCCGAGCTCGGTACCGCCGACACACAGCCACGTGAAGATGTTCTCGTTCAAGTAGACGTGGTCGTAGACGTCCTCACCGCTGTATGCGTACCGGACGCGGCGCCCGATCAGCTCGTCGGTGACAGTGTGCGCGTCCTCGGGCGTGGCACCGGATCCAGCAATCTGGCCCTGGAACCAGTGTTGGCGCGCTGCTTCCGGCCGGGGGTCGAGTCCGAGTTCGCCGATCGCTCCGGTGACCTGTCCGCTGGCGGTGTCGATCGCGGCGCTGAAGGCCACGGGGTGATCCTCCCCGGCCCGCAGGTAGTGGATGTAGAACAGTCCGGGCTGCATCTCGAACAGCTCGTAGCTGTCGGTTCCGCGCGCGGTCTCGGTGCCGTTCTCGAACACGGCCCACTCGACTGCCGAACCGGAGAATTTCTGGGACAGAGTGAAGTCGCTACCGCCGTCGAGGTACTGGGCGTCCAGCACGATCTCCTGGCCATCGAGCGCCCGGCTGAGGTCGGGCAGGTACTCGTCGAAGCCGTCGGCCATTTCGGTGAGCGGAGCCCAGTCTTCTTTGCTCCAGCTGAACGGTGTTGTTGCAGTCTTCATTTCATACCTCTCGAAGGTGACGGCGCGTCGTGTTCGGTGACCGGCGGGTGATCACCGCGCAAACTGAACAGATGGTCGATTGTGACCCGTGGCACAACTATGACCGATCGGACGGAAATAATCAAGGGTTTGATCGATTTGTTTACGCGTGCAACACGGTGGAAACAGGAATCGGACATATCCGTCGGGGATGCACAACGAATCGAATCCGCGAGGTGGCCGTTACGCCCTGCGTCGGAACGGTTTTCGGGATGCGTACCGTGCGGCGAGGGCAGATCCGGAGCACTTGCTCCGTCGGCGAGCGGTCAGCGCCGTTTGATGCCGTCCTGATCGATCGCGGTGGCCAGCTTTTGCAGAAGTCCGGTGAGAATCAGGCGTTCTTCGCCTGTCAGTGCTTCGGCCCAGAGTTGTTCGCGACGATTGTGAGCCGCGAAAGTGTCCGTGATGGCGGAATGCCCGGATTCTGTCAGCGAGACGGTCAGGGCTCGGCCGTCGGTGATGGACCGTTCCGATTCCACCAGACCGTCCTTGATCAAGGTCTTGACCAGAGCGGACGTGGCAGAGCGGCTGATGCCTGCCAGCTCTGCGATGCGCTTCGATTCGCTCGGCCCGACGAGCCACAGAACGAACAACACTCGGAAACCCGACCATGTCCAGCCACTGGGGCGATGAACGCTCGATTCCAGGTCGTAGACCACGGCACCGGTGACTCGATGCAGCTCGAGCACCAACCGCATGGCAACCGGATCGACCTGTTCGAGTTCCGTGGACGCCTTCTCGACGGCGAACTCGACGAACGACATGAAGTCGAGCTGAGCGGGGTCGATGGAGTCGGCGGTCACCGTCCCACGGTATCGGACCGGCATCGGCGTGCCCGGCCGAGCACGCCGATGCGGTTCGATCAGCCGTTGATGACCTGTGGTGCCGAGACCGATTTGAGTCCGTCGACGCCGAATTCGAGGCCGTAGCCGGACATCTTGATGCCGCCGAACGGAACCATCGGGTGTACGCCACCGTGGCTGTTGATCCATACCGTGCCGGCTTGAATCCGAGCGGCTATCTTTCGGGCAGCATCGCGGTCGGAACTCCACACCGAAGCTCCGAGTCCGACATCGAGGCCGTTGGCGAGTTCGATTGCCTCGTCGACTGTTTCGTATCGAACGATGGGTAGGGCCGGGCCGAACTGCTCCTCGGTCACCAGGGCGTTGTCGTTGTCGATGTTCGACACCAGAGTCGTGGGGTAGAAGTGCCCGGGGGCGTCGGCGTCCGGGTTTCCGCCGACCAGCATGGTGGCACCGGATTCGCGGGCGCGCTCGACAAGATTCGCGACGATGTCGTACTGCGCCTTGTTCTGCAACGGGCCCAACACGTTGTCCTCATCCAGACCGCGGCCCATCGGCATCGCCTCCGCGACTGCCGCGAGTTCGGTGCAGACCGCGTCGTAGACGTCGGTGTGCACGTACAGGCGCTTGAGGGCGGCACAGGTTTGTCCAGTGTTGATGAAGGCACCCCAGAACAGATCCTGCGCAATGGCTTTGGGATCGACATCCGGCAACACGATGCCGGCGTCGTTGCCACCGAGTTCGAGGGTGAGCCGCTTCACCGTATCGGCGGAGCTCTTGATGATCGCTTGGCCGGTGCGGGTGGACCCGGTGAACATCAGCTTGTCGATGTCGGGGTGCGACGACAGGCGTGCGCCCAGGTCTCCCTCGCCGGCGACAACGGTCAGCACATCCTCGGGTAGCGCCGAGTTGATGACCGTGGCGAGCGCCAGCACACTCAACGGCGTGTATTCCGACGGTTTGACGACGGTGGTGTTACCCATCCGCAGTGCCGGCGCGACCTGCCAGACGGTGATCATCATGGGCCAGTTCCACGGCCCGATCGCTCCGACGACTCCGAGGGGGCGGTAGTACATCTCGGCGTTGCCGTCGTCGCCGTCGAGGAGGGTGCGGCCGGGGAGTTCGGTTGCCGCGGTGGCACGCAGCCAGTTGGCACAGGCACCGACCTCGAACCGCGCATTGGGTCCGTTCAGTGGCTTGCCCTGTTCACGTGAAAGTAATTCTGCGAGAGGCTCGGTGGCTGCATCGATGGCATCGGCTGCCTGGAGCAGACGCGCCGTGCGGTCCTCGTCGGTAAGCGCCGCCCACGCAGGCTGTGCTGCTTTGGCGCGGGCGATCGCGGCGTCGAGCACGTCGACACCCTCGACCGGTGCTTTCCCGACGACGTCCCCGGTTGCCGGGTCGAGGATCTCGCGTCCGTTCGGATCGGTGATCTCGCTGAGAAGCGAATCGAATGTGATGGTCACTGTCTGTCCTTTCGACGGCGAACTGGGTTGGAGGATCAGTAGCTGGCGCGCGCGCTGTGCGCCGATGGATCGATGTAGCGCTGGGCGAGGGCCTCGGAACCCCGCGCCAAGATTGCAGCGTCGGCACCGACGAGCAGGAACCGTGCGCCGTCCTCGGCATAGGAATCGGCACGGCCGGGATCGAAAGCATTGACTCCGAACGGCTTTCCGGTGGATGCGATCGCCGTGAACGCATCGTTCACGGCGGCCACGACGTCAGGGTGGTTCTGCTGTCCGAGTAGTCCCATCGAGGCGGACAGATCGCTGGGTCCGAGGAAGACGCCGTCGATCCCCGGCGTTCCCGCGATAGCCGCTGCGTTGGATACCCCTTCGGCCGTCTCGATCTGTACGAAGACGGACACGTGATCGGCTCCGTCCGCCAGATAGTCCTCGACCCGGTTCCAGCGGGCCGATCGTGCCAGCGCGCTACCGACGCCGCGCCGCCCCACCGGTGGGTACTGTGCCGCGGCGGCCACCTCGCGCGCTTGATCGGCCGTCGAGATCATCGGCACCAGGATGTTCTGAGCGCCCAGATCCAAGACTTGCTTGATGATCACCGCGTCGCCGACGGGTACCCGCACCACCGGCGTCACAGGGTAAGCGGAGACCGCATACAGCTGGGCGAGAACGGATTCGAGCCCGTTCGGTGCGTGCTCCATGTCGATGAGCACCCAGTCCAGGCCCGAGCCGGCCATGATCTCGGCGGCCACCGGCGACCCGGTGGTGATCCAGCCGCCGTACAGCGGCCGGTCCATCTCCGCCAACGCATCCCGGAAGGTCTTGTTCAGTCGAAGCGGCATGAGATCGTTCCCATCGGTCCGTAGTCGGCGAGCACGCTGTCGCCCTGGTGCACCCACATCGGGCGGGTGAACGATCCGGCCAACACGATTTCACCGGCCTCGAGCCGGTCGCCGTGCTGAGAGAGCTTGTTGGCCAACCACGCCACGCCCGTCGCCGGATGATTGAGCACCGCGGCGGCGACGCCGGACTCTTCGATCGTCTCGTTGCGATAGAGCAGCGCCGATATCCACCGCATGTCCACAGTCGATGGGTCGGTCGGGTTACCGCCGTAGACCATCGCGCCGAGTGCGGCGTTGTCGCTGATGGTGTCGACGATGGTGCGGCCCTGCATCTCGATCCGCGAACTGAGAATCTCGAGAGCCGGCACGACGAACTCGGTTGCCTTCAGAACATCGAAGATCGTCGCTGTCGGACCGGCGAGCGGGCTCCCGAGAACGAAGGCGAGTTCGACCTCGATGCGCACATTGGAGAAGCGTCCGTGTTCGATCACCGAGCCGTTGTCGAAAACCTGATCGTCGAAGATCGCGCCGTAGTCTGGCTCGGTGATGCCGGTCGCGACCTGCATCACCTTGCTCGTCAAGCCGATCTTGCGGCCGACCAGGCGTCGACCGGACTCGACCTTGCGTCGACGCCACTCGTTCTGCACCGCGTACGAATCCTCGAAGGTCATGTCGGGATAGCGAGCAGTGAGCCGCGGAATCATCGTCCGCGTCCGTTCGGCTTCTTCGAGTTGGTCGGCGATGGCCGTGATGGTGTTCGGGGGGAGCATGAATTCTCCTGTGCCGTAGAGGAATGAGTCGTTACTACAGCTGTGCGCCGAGCTTGAACTCGCCCTTCTTCCAGTCCGGCATCTCGTCGGTGTCCTCTTTGCGGGTGTACGAGAAGCCGTCCGCCCCGATGGTGACGGCCATTTCGGAATCGTCGGTCCGCGCGATGACCGGTTTGGGGTTGCCGTCGAGATCCAGGACGATCGAGGCGTCGGTGTACCAGCTGGGGACCACCGGGGTGCCCCACCAATCGCGGCGCTGGTTGTCGTGCACGTCCCAGGTGACGACCGGGTTGTCGGGATCGCCGGTGTAGTAGTCCTGGGTGTAGATCTCGATGCGGTGTCCATCCGGGTCGCGGAGGTAGAGGTAGAAGGCGTTCGAGACACCGTGCCGTCCCGGTCCGCGCTCGATGTGGTCGGACATCCGCAGGGAGCCGAGTTTGTCGCAGATCGCGATGATGTTGTGCTTCTCGTGCGTGGCGAAGGCAACGTGGTGCATCCGCGGTCCGTCGCCCCCGGTCATCGCGGTGTCGTGCACGGTGGACTTACGACGCATCCAGGCCGCGTACGTCGTCCCGGCCTCGTCCTGGATGTCTTCGGTGACGCGAAAGCCGAGATCCTCCATGTACGCCACGGCGCGGGGGACGTCGGGGGTCACCTGGTTGAAGTGGTCCAGACGCACGAGCGCGCCCGGGGTGTACAGGTGGTAGTGCCACGCGAGCCGCTCGACGTGCTCGACGTCGTAGAAGAACTCGTACGGGAAGCCGAGAGGATCCTCGACGCGCACCGAATCACCGATGCCCTTGTTGTACCCGTTGGGGTTTCGTTCCACGCGGCAGCCGAGTTCGGTGTAGAACGCGACGGCTTTGTCGAGATCCTCCGGGCTGCGTACCCGATAGGAGAACGCTGCTACACCGGCGACAGGGCCCTTGCGCAGGACCAGGTTGTGGTGGATGAATTCCTCGAACGAGCGAAGGTAGACGGCGTTCTCGTCTTCCTCGGTCACGACGAGGTCGAGTACGTCGACGTAGAACTTGCGTGAACGCTCGAGGTCGGTGACGACCAATTCCATGTAGGCGCAGCGCAATACATCCGGGGGAGTGGCCCGCGGGGTGGGAACCGGGTCGGCCGAGCGGATCGGGCTGGTGCGCGTCACGACGGGCTCGGGGGCATCGGGGGTGATGGTCATGTCATGGTCCTTGTCGAAAGGTGAAGGGAGTCGGTGCTGTCTGCGTCAGTGCTTGGCTGAGTCGGCCTTGCCGAAGGTCGGGTTGTGTACCTCGCCGAGCGTGATGTGCACGGCCTGCTGCTGGGTGTAGAAGTCGATGGAGCGGTAGCCACCCTCGTGCCCGAGCCCAGAAGCCTTGACCCCACCGAACGGGGTGCGTAGGTCGCGGACGTTGTTGGAGTTGAGCCACACCATGCCGGCATCGATGGCCTGGGCGAAGTTGTGCGAGCGCTTGAGGTCGTTGGTCCAGACGTATGCTGCGAGACCGTATTTGACACCGTTGGCCAATTCGAGAGCTTCGTCGTCGGTGTCGAACGGAGTGATCGCCACGACCGGTCCGAAGATCTCTTCCTGGAAGATGCGGGCGTCGGGTGCGACATCGGCGAACACCGTCGGGGTCACGAAGTTGCCCTGCTCGAAGCCTTCGGCCCGGCCGCCGCCCGCAACGAGGCGGGCTTCGGTCTTGCCGATCTCGATGTAGCTCATCACCTTGTCGTAGTGCTCCGGGTGTACCAGCGCGCCGACCTCGGTCGAGGGATCGTGCGGGTAGCCCACCTTCACGCGCTTTGCTTGTGCGGCATAGCGTTCGACGAATTCATCGTAGATGGACCGTTCGACGAGGATGCGGCTGCCCGCGGTGCAGCGCTCCCCGTTGAGGGAGAACACACCGAAGATCGTGGCGTCCACTGCTGCTTCGAGATCGGCATCGGCGAACACGATCGCCGGGCTCTTTCCGCCCAGTTCCATCGACAGGCCCTTGAGGAAGGGCGCGGCGTTGCCGAAAATGAGCTGACCCGTGCTGGATTCGCCGGTGAAGGAGATCAAGGGAACGTCGGGGTGCTTGACGAGCGCGTCGCCTGCGTCTTCGCCGAGGCCGTTGACAAGGTTGAACACACCCTCGGGGAGGCCGGCTTCCTCGAAGATGCCCGCCCACAACGATGCCGACAGGGGAGTGAACTCGGCGGGCTTGAGGACGACGGTATTGCCGGTGGCCAGTGCTGGGCCGAGCTTCCACGATTCGAGCATGAACGGGGTGTTCCACGGGGTGATGAGGCCGGCGACCCCGATGGGGGTGCGATTGACGTAGTTGATCTGCCGTCCTGGGACCTTGTAGGTGTCGTCGGCCTGAGCGACGATGAGGTCTGCGAAGAAGCGGAAGTTCTCGGCGGCGCGGCGAGCCTGACCGAGTGCCTGGGTGATGGGCAGGCCGGAGTCGAAGGATTCGAGTTCGGCCAGCCGGGCGTCGCGTGACTCGACGATGTCGGCAATGCGGTGGAGGATCCGGGAGCGCTCGCGCGGCAGCATGCGCGGCCACGGGCCTTCCTTGAAGGCTTTCTTGGCGGCCTCGACAGCGCGGTCGATGTCGGCCTTCTTGCCGGCGGCGGCCTGCAGGTAGACCTCATTGGATACCGGGTCGAGAACGTCGAAGGTGTCGCCGTCGATCGAATCGACGAACGCACCGCCGATGTAGTGCTGGATCTTGCTGGGAAGGTCGGTGGGGACGTGGCGTTGTGCCTGTTCGGCGACAGTGTTCGTCATGAATGCTCCAATATCGGGATCGGTTGTCTGATCTGACTCAGTAGGCCGGTAGGCCGATGGTTTCGTCGGGGTGCTCGTGGACCAGGTAAGCGTCGAGCGTTGCGGATCGGTGTCGTCGAGCCGCCTTCTCGATTTCGCCGAGGGGCGCACCGATTTCGATGAGCCGCACGATGTTTTCGTGTTCGTGCACCGATTCACGTGCGCGACCGGGAACGAACGCGAACGTCGATGCGCGCAAGTGTCCGAGACGGCCCCACTCGGCTTCGACGAGTGTCAGCATTCGCGGGTTCACGCATTTCGCGAACAGAATTTGGTGGAACTCCTTGTTCAGCGACGTGAACAGGTGCGGATCGAAATGCTCGAGGGACTCGATCATGCGTTCGTTCACGGCACGGGCTTTCCGAATGTCGTCCTCCGACAATCGGCGTGCGGCCATGGCAGTGGCAGCGCCCTCGAGAATGCTCAAACTCTGCATGCTGTAGCGATATTGGGTGTCGTCCACCATCGACACGTGGGCACCGACGTTCCGCTCGAACGTCACCAGACCTTCGGCCTCGAGTTGTCGGATCGCCTCACGAACCGGAACGACACTCATGTCGAGATCCTTCGCGATCGAGCCGAGTACGAGGCGGTAGCCGGGCGTGTATTCCTGCCGCGCTATCCGGTCCTTGATGTAGTGGTAGGCGGCCTGCGATTTGCTCTGTGTCACTGGGAAACTCCCTGATCCATACGCCACTGCTCGTACTTGCTCTTCCACTCCGCATTCGGTGGGAAGAGCCCGTCGAGTGGATGTCCGGCCGCGACTTGGTCGGCAACCCACGCGTCCTGCTCTTCCTGAGCGAGCGCCTCGTCGACCACTTCCTCGGCCAACGCCGGCGGAATCACGATCACCCCGTCGCTGTCGCCGACGATGACGTCGCCGGGCTGTACCGTCGCTCCACCGCAGGCGACGGTCAGGTCGAAATCCCATGGGACGTGGCGGCGGCCCAACACTGCGGGGTGGGCGGTCGCGGCGAACACAGGGAGGCCGATCTCGGCTACGGCGTCGCGATCGCGGACTCCTCCGTCGGTCACGACGCCGACGGCGCCGCGGGATCGGGCACGTAGGGCGAGGATGTCACCCAGAGTGCCGGAGCCGAGTTCGCCGCGGGCCTCGATGACGATGATCTCGCCGTCGTTCACGGCGTCGAACGCTCGTTTCTGGGCGTTGTAGCCGCCGCCGTGGGAGACGAACAGGTCTTCGCGGTTGGGTACGAACCGCAGTGTCCTGGCCGTTCCGACGATCTTGTCGCCGGTATTCAGTGCGCGAACACCGTCGATCGACACGTTGTTCAGTCCCCGCTTACGAAGCTGGGCCGACAGACCCGCCACCGGTACCCGGGTCAGTTTGTCTCGTAGCTGGGGGCTCAAACCTGTTCGAGGCGGGGTGATTCCGGCCGCCTCGGCCGAGCCCCACGCGTCCTCGCGCTGCGCATCGTCTGCCGCCGGCAGAGAGCCGAGCCCTGGGTCGAATTCGTTCTCGCCCTGGGTGACCGTTGTGATCAACCGGCCGGTCGACGACGAATCGTCGATCGTGCTCACCTCGACCTCGACGACGTCGCCGGGAACGACGACCGACGAGCCGGCGGGTGTACCGGTGAGGATGACGTCGCCGGGCTCGAGGGTGAAGTGCTGCGACAGGTCGGCTATCAATTGGGGCAGCGTGAAGATGAGGCCGGCCGTGGTGTCGTCCTGGGCCACGGTTCCGTTGACCCACGTCCGGATTCGCAGTGCAGTCGGGTCGACCGAACGCGCGTCGATGACGTCGGGTCCCAGGGGTGTGTACCCGTCTCCGCCTTTGGAGCGGACGTTGGATCCCTTGTCGTTGGCGCGCAGATCGTAGAGGCCGAAGTCGTTGGCGGCCGTGATGCCCGAGACGTGGTTCCAGGCGTTCTCTGTCGTTACCCATCGCGTTGTCGACCCGATGATCAGGGCGATTTCGCCCTCGAAAGCGAGAAGTTCGGTGCCTGCCGGCCGCTCGACCGTGTCGCCCGTCGACGCCACAGAGCTTGTCGGCTTGAGGAAGTAGGACGGATGAGCCGGGCGGCGACCGCGCTGATCGGCTCGTGATGCATAGCTCAGATGCACCGCGACGATCTTCCCGGGCCTGGTCAGTGAGTTGTTCGACTCGATGACGGCAGCATCGTGGCTCTCGGTCTTCATGTTCCTCCTCGATTGCGACCCTTGCATCATATCTCAGATCGTATACGATGAGTGACGCAGATCGCAATGAATACCGTCGGTGCTACACAGCACTCGAGCACACGAGAGAATCGGCGAAGGTCCAGCAATGCAATTTCACCACCATGGCTACGTATCCGGTGACCCACGCGTCCAGCAAGCATCGGGGACCGGTATCGACCGGCCGGACGAGCTTCCGGAGTACGTCGATGTGCTCATCGTCGGCACCGGTCCGGCAGGAATGATGACCGCCGCACAGCTTTCCCAGTTTCCCGACGTGACGACGCGCATCGTCGAGCGCCGCACGGGACGTCTTGCGATAGGACAGGCCGACGGGATTCAGGCTCGTAGTGTCGAGACCTTCCAGGCGTTCGGATTTGCGGATCGCATCACAGCAGAGGCATATCGAATTACCGAAATGGCCTTCTGGAAGCCCGATCCCGAGGATGCCTCGAAGATCGTGCGCACTGCGCGGACGCCCGACGACGCAACCGGCATCAGTGAATTCCCTCATCTGATCGTCAATCAGGCTCGCGTCCTGGATTACTTCGCCGAGGTCATGGCTCTGTCGCCTACTCGAATGAAGCCGGATTTCGGCTACGAATTCTGCACTCTGGAGATCGGGGATGGCGACTACCCGGTCACGGTCACACTGGAGCACACCGGCGGCGATCAGGTGGGGCAGAAGCGAACGGTTCACGCCAAATACGTCGTCGGCTCCGACGGTGCACGCAGCGCCGTGCGCGACACGATCGGATGTAAGCCGGTCGGAGACAAAGCGTTCCATGCCTGGGGTGTGATGGACGTTCTTGCTGTCACCGATTTTCCCGACATTCGCCTCAAGTGCGCCATCCAGTCCGGCTCGGGCGGGAGCATCCTGCACATTCCACGCGAGGGTGGTCACCTGTTTCGCATGTACGTCGACCTCGGGGAAGTTGCCGAGGACGACAACGGCAAGGTGCGCACGACCAGCATCGACCAGATCATCGCGCAGGCCAACGAGATTTTGCATCCCTACACCCTCGATGTGAAAAATGTTGCGTGGCATAGCGTCTACGAGGTCGGCCACCGCGTGACCGACCGCTTCGACGATGTACCGGCCGACGAGGTCGGGGTGCGTATGCCGCATGTCTTCATCACCGGCGATGCCTGCCACACCCACAGCGCCAAAGCGGGTCAGGGAATGAACGTGTCGATGCAGGACGGGTTCAACCTCGGCTGGAAACTCGGGCACGTACTCGAAGGCCGCGCGCCCGAGAGCCTGCTCGCAACCTATACCGCCGAACGCCAGGTCATCGCGCAGAACCTGATCGACTTCGACAAACAGTGGTCGGCCATGATGGCGAAGCGCCCGGAGGACTTCGACAATCCGTCCGAGCTCGAAGAGTTCTACGTCAAGACCGGAGAATTCCCGGCCGGCTTCATGACCGAGTACCGGCCGTCGATGATCGTCGGCGATACCACCCATCAGAATCTGGCCACCGGATTTCCGGTGGGCAAGCGTTTCAAGTCGGCACCGGTGGTGCGAGTATGCGATGCCAATCCGATGCATCTCGGTCATCATCACCGTGCAGACGGACGTTGGCGGATCTACGTTTTCGCTGACGCGGCCGCCGCCGGCCTTCACTCGGCCAGCGTGGCGTTGACCGAATTGTCGTCGTGGCTCCTCGAATCACCCGATTCGCCGATCGTGCGGTTCACCCCGCAGGGCACCGACATCGACAGTTTCTTCGACGTCAAGGTGATCTACCAGCAGGACCACGCCTCGGTCGATATCGGCGCGGTGAATCCCGTGTACCTCCCCGTCGGGGGTCCCTTCGGACTCGTCGACTACGAGAAGGTCTTCGCGACCGATCCCAGTACCGACATCTTCACCGAGCGCGGAATCGATCGCGACGGCGCAATCGTGGTCGTCCGGCCCGATCAGTATGTGGCACAGGTTCTTCCACTTAGCGCAACCGACGAGCTGGCGACGTTCTTCGCCGGAAACATGCTGCCGCGCACCACGGCCTCCACCCCGAAGGAACTGGTATGACCGATCTCGAGAAGAAGCTCCTCGACTCCGTCCCGAACGAACTGTTCATCGGGGGACACTGGCGCGGGTCGTCTTCGAACACAACTCTGGCGGTACATGATCCGGCAACGGGGGAGGTCGTTCGTGACATCGCCGACGCCACCCCCGAGGACGGGATGGCTGCGCTCGATGCGGCAGTCGCCGCTGCCGACTCGTGGGCGTCGACCCCCGCGCGTGAGCGAGCCGAAATTCTGCGACGTGCTTTCGACCTCGTGCAGGCTCGAAAGGAGGACTTTGCGCTCCTGATGACCATCGAGATGGGCAAACCGTTGGCCGAGGCCAGGGGAGAGGTGGCGTACGGAGGCGAGTTCCTGCGGTGGTTCAGCGAGGAGGCCACCCACGTCCAGGGTCGGTACGGCGCAAACCCGGAGAACACCGGGCGGATGTTCGTCACTCAGCATCCCGTCGGTCCGTGTTTTCTCATCACGCCGTGGAACTTCCCCCTGGCCATGGCAACTCGTAAAATTGCCCCTGCTCTGGCTGCGGGCTGCACTGTCGTGGTCAAACCGGCTGCGCTCACTCCGTTGACGACTCTGCTCCTGGTGAAAATTCTGCAGGAGGCAGGCCTGCCCGACGGCGTAGTCAACGTGGTCACCACCTCGTCCTCGTCGGCGGTATCCGGCCCGATCATTGCCGACCCCAGATTGCGGAAGCTGTCGTTCACCGGTTCGACTCCCGTCGGTCAGGCTCTGCTGCGTCAGGCCGCCACCGGGGTTCTCCGTACCTCGATGGAGCTCGGCGGTAACGCCCCGTTCGTGGTGTTCGGTGACGCCGATCTGGACAAGGCCGTCGACGGAGCCATTGCCGCGAAGTTCCGCAACATCGGTCAAGCCTGCACGGCGGCAAACCGTTTCATCGTGCACAGTTCGATAGCAACCGAGTTCGCCCGGCGAGTCACCGAACGAGTCGACGCCTTCGGCGTCGGGCGAGGTACCGAGGACGGGGTGACGATCGGTCCGCTCATCGACGGCAAGGCCGTGGCCAAGGCCGAGGAGCTGGTCACCGACGCCGTGCAGCGCGGCGCAACGGTCACCACCGGCGGCGCAGCGATCGATCGGCCCGGGACTTTCTTTGCCCCTACGGTTCTGACCGACGTTGCCCCGGGTAGCGAAATCCTGCATGAGGAGATATTCGGTCCGGTACTCGCGATCGCGACTTTCGATACCGACGACGAGGCAGTCTCGCTGGCGAACGACACCGAGTACGGGCTCGTCTCGTACGTCTTTACCGAGGACTTCCGTCGCGGCCAGCGCATGATCGAGCGTCTGCAGACCGGAATGATGGGACTGAACGTTGGTGTGGTGTCCAACGCCGCGGCACCGTTCGGTGGCTGGAAGATGTCGGGTCTCGGACGTGAAGGTGGAGCCGAAGGCATCCATGAGTATCTGCAGACCAAATACACACTGACCCCGTCGCCCTTCGCAGACTAGACACGCCGTTGTGGGGGTCTCGGACCCCCACAACGTGTGTTCGCAGTGAGGATCCGGTAACGCGAAATTCACAGCGCCAACCAGGATTCGTAACGCAGGAGGAGCAATCTTCTTTCAACGGGCGTAGAACAACGAACCGTTCACCGAGAGGAGGTAAAGCGTGAGTCGAGACTTGCGACCGTCGACCGGCGCGTCGGGCCCGCCCGGTGAGCCGTTACCGTGGCCTCATGCCCAAGCTGGTCGACCACGATGAACGCAGGCGAGCCATCGCTGCGGCCACGTGGCGGCTGATCGCGGCAAAGGGGATCGACGCCGCGAACATGCGCGACATCGCTACCGAAGCCGGCTACACGAACGGCGCGCTGAGTCACTACTTCTCAGGCAAGGACGAGATTCTCAGAACCTCGTTCGAGCTCGTCTTCGAGGCTACGAACGCCCGGATCGACGCGCGAATGCGTGACGCCAAAGGTCTCGCCGCGCTTCGCATCTTCTGTCGGGAGATCATGCCGACGACGCAAGAGACGCTGCTCGAAGCCCGTATTGCGATCTCTCTGTTTCAGCGGGCGATGTACGACGAGCGGATGGACGAGATCAATCGCCGTGCATTGAGTCTGTGGCGTGGGCAGATGGCCGGTCACCTCGAGGATGCACGTGCGACAGGCGAGGTCGGCGACATCGATGTCGCGGTCGTCATCGAGCAGTTGCTCGGCATGATGATGGGCGTACAGCTCCTCGGTGTTCTCACTCCATCGGAGAGTTCTGCGAAGATGCAGTTGGCGATGCTCGACAACTTCCTCGCGCTGCTGCGTTCCTAGCGCCCGCGCTCACTGGCTCGATGCCAGAAATTTTTCGGATCGTCTTTCGAATGTGATCTGTACAGCCGTTACCCACAGGTGTAGCGTCCGTCACATCTTTTTTCCAACGTATGTAGAACCAACTTACTCGAGGACTGTTCATGCCGACTCTTTCTCCCACAAGAATCGATCACCCTCTGGCCTTGCCCACCGCCGAAGAGATCGCGGACGTACGTGCCGTCCTCGATGACGCAGGACTGCTGGGTGAGCACACCCGCTTCGTCTATGTCGGTCTGGAGGAGCCGCTCAAGTCGGAGCTGTACCCCACTGCGGCGGGTATCGACCGCCGCTTTCGTGCCTTGCTGCACGACGTCTCCACGCCGAACGCCGTCGACGTCGTCGTATCGGTCACCGAGCGAGCGGTCGTGTCGTCGGTGACTCTCGACGCAATCCGTGACGGCCAGATGCCGGTACTCGACGAGGAATTCGGACTCGTCGAAGAAACGCTGCGAACCGATCCCGAATGGTTGGCTGCGCTCGAGCGCCGTGGTCTCGATGTCGACCACGTCCGAGTGGCACCGTTGTCGGCCGGCGTCTTCGACTACCCCGGCGAGGAAGGGCGAAGGATCCTGCGAGGCTTGGCATTTCGCCAGGATTACCCGACGGATCACGCATGGGCGCATCCCATCGATGGCCTGGTCGGGTTCGTCGACGTCATGAACAAGACGGTCGAAAAGGTGCTCGACACCGGAGTGGTGCCGATCCCCGAGGAGTCGGGCAACTTCACCGATCCCGAGGTCACCGGTCCGATGCGCACGACGCAGAAGCCGATCGAGATCACCCAGCCTGAGGGGCCGAGTTTCGAGGTCACCGGCAATCTCGTCGAGTGGGAGAAGTGGAGCCTTCGCGTCGGTTTCGACGCCCGAGAGGGCCTGGTGTTGCATCAGATCGGCTTCGACGACAAAGGGGCGACCAGGCCGATCATTCACCGCGCATCGATCGCGGAAATGGTTGTTCCGTACGGTGATCCATCACCGGTCCGCTCCTGGCAGAACTATTTCGATACTGGTGAGTACCTCGTCGGCAGGTACGCCAATGCCTTGGAGCTCGGGTGTGACTGCGTCGGCGACATCACGTACTTCGACGTCGTCATCGCAGACGAGCTGGGTAATCCGCAGACGTTGAGAAACGCGGTCTGCATGCACGAAGAGGACTTCGGCATCCTGTGGAAGCACACCGACCTGTGGGCCGGTTCGAATGAGACGAGACGTCAACGTAGACTGGTCATTTCGTTCTTCACCACCATCGGCAACTACGATTACGGCTTCTTCTGGTACCTGTACCTCGACGGCACCATCGAATTCGAGGTGAAGGCAACCGGTGTCGTGTTCACCTCCGGTCATCTCGGAGACGACTACCCGTACTCCTCGCAGATCGCCCCGGGTCTCGGCGCTCCGTGCCATCAGCACCTGTTCAGCGCGCGGCTGGACATGATGGTCGACGGTGCCGTCAACTCGGTGGAGGAAGTCGAGACCAGACGCGTCCCGATGGGCCCGGACAACCCGCACGGCAACGCTTTTGCTCTGTCCACGACTCCACTGACGACCGAGGCCGAGGCCGCTCGCTGCGCGAACGGATCCACGGGACGTGTATGGCACATCAGTAACCCGGATTCACTCAACCGACTCGGTAAGCCTGTCGCATACGTGTTGCATCCGGAAGGTCAGCCATTGCTGCTCGCCGACGACAATTCGTCCATCGCCAAACGTGCCACCTTCGCCACCAAACACCTGTGGGTCACGCAGTTCGACGCGGCCGAGCGCTACGCGTCGGGAGACTTCGTGAATCAGCATTCCGGCGGAGCAGGGCTGCCCAGTTACGTGGCCGATAACCGGGACATCGAGGGCAAGGACATTGTCGTATGGCACACGTTCGGCTTGACCCACTTCCCGAGACCGGAGGACTGGCCGATCATGCCGGTCGACTACACCGGCTTCAAACTCAAGCCGGTCGGCTTTTTCGACCGGAATCCGACGCTCGACGTCCCCGCCTCGACCTCGGCACACTGTGCGCCGTCGAGCACCCCGTGCCATTCTACGAACGGAAGCTCCCATGTCTGACACACGAGACGGAAAGCTGAAGGGCTCGATCGGCGTTGTCGGCATCGTCTTCCTCGTGATCGCAGCCGCGGCTCCGCTCACCGCGATCGGCGGTGCACTGCCCATCATGATCGCGACGGGCAACGGCGCGGGTGCGCCCATGGCATACATCGTCGCGGCAGTGGTGCTGCTGGTGTTCAGCGTGGGGTACGCGGCAATGAGCAGCCACATGACCGACACCGGCGCGTTCTACGCATACGTCGGAAAGGGTCTGGGCGAAAACGTCGGACTCGGAGCGGCGGGACTCGCATTGCTGACGTACACCGCAATACAAGCGGGAATCTACGGACTGGCGGCGTCCACGTTGCAGGGACTCGTCGTTTCCTACGGCGGCCCGGACCTACCGTGGTGGCTGTGGGCGCTGGTGCTCATCGGCACCGTCTCGGTGCTCGGCTACCGAAGCATCGATCTGGGCGCGAAGGTTCTCGGTGTTCTGCTGGTACTGGAAATCGGTATCGTGCTGGCGTTGTCGGTGGCGGTGTTCGCTCAGGGCGGTGCCGACGGTATCGACGTCCAGTCGTTCACGCCGGACGCGTTCCTGTCCGGATCTCCTGGAATCGCGCTGATGTTCGCGATCGCGTCGTTCATCGGATTCGAGGCGACCGCGATCTACGGCGAGGAGGCCAAGGACCCCAAGCGGACGGTGCCGATCGCGACGTACGCCGCGGTCATCGTCATCGGAGCCGTGTACGCGGTGTCGAGTTGGGCGGTCGTGCTGGCATTCGGTAGCAACTCGGTCGCCGACGCGGCCGCCGCGGATCCGGCGGGTCTCACCTTTGCCGCGGCCGCACAGTTCCTCGGAGCGACGTGGTCGGACATCATCCAAATAATGCTCGTGACAAGCCTTTTCGCAGCACTACTCGCCTTCCACAACGCGATCTCACGGTACGTCTTCGCGCTGGCAAGACGAGGCGCAGCGCCGAAAGCACTGGCGCGGACACATGCCCGACACGGATCGCCACATGTGGGCTCGATCTTCCAGACTCTCTCGGCCGTTCTGGTGGTCGGAGTGTTCGCATTGGCGGGCGCAGACCCGATACTTCAGCTGTTCACCTGGATGTCCGGATTGGCGACAGTGAGCATTCTGGTGCTGATGGTCCTCACCGGAGTTGCGATCTACACGTTCTTCGCCCGAACCCGAGTCGACTCGCGGACGTGGCACACGAAGATCGCCCCCGTGCTCGGAACCCTCGGGCTCCTCGTCGTTCTCGGGCTCGTCCTCGACAACTTCACTCTGCTCATCGGAGGTTCGTCCACGATCGCTGCGATCCTGCTGCTCATCGTTGTGGGATTCTTCGTCGCAGGTCTGCTGCGGGGTATCTCCACTCGCCGTTCACGATCGACCGAGGCTTCTCGGGCGATCGAGCACGAACCCGGCGAGCTGGCCCAGTGAGCGCCGCCGACGCGCTGATGGCCGCCGGCGCTGTCGGCGCATTTCTCCCTCTGGTGACGCAGCGCGCGATGTCACGTTCGATGACGATCGCGCACGGCTCCATGGCCGTCCTGATGGTGGTCATGGTGGTGACCCATGTGCCGCAGTGGATCTACCTGATCGCCGCCCTCGGATTACTGGGCCAGGCGTTCCACATGGTGGGGTGTACCAACGGCAGTCGAGCCAGACGACTGTGCACCGTCGACCTCACCGCCATGGGCGCGCTGCTGCTGGCGATGCCGAGCTCGGGCACCTCGGGGGTTTCGTCACTGGGTCACCACCACGCAGCGAGCAGTACGCAACTGCCTTGGGGGCCGGCGATCGTACTCGTGTGTTGGCTTGCAGCAACCACTCTCGTGGCCATCTCGGACCGCCCGCAGGCGAGAAGGGGAGCGACAATCGGTTCGGTGCTGATGATCCTCGGGATGACACCGATGGCAGTGTGACAATGCCATCGGTGTCCGAGATCCCGCTGGGTCAGGCAGTGAGCAAGGATTTGACTGCGAGCAGGTCCACCTGACGGATGGTCGGGGGCTCGGCCAGAAGCTCCTGCTGGCGTTCGCGGAGCGACTTCACGATGCTGCCGTGCAGGTGGTCTTGGCGTCCGTCCTCGTCGGGGAACGTGTCGTAGATCGCGAACGTGTTCTCGCTCAACTTGATTGCATACCAGGTTGTGGTGCCCGGCTCGTCGAGTGCGTGGGCGTGCATCTCGGTGAGCCAGTTTTCCAGGGCGTCTGCCGTGTCGGGTTTGGCGGTGAGGGTGACCAGGAGTCCGACATTGCGGGGTGCGACGCGAATGGTCGTCGGCGGGGCCGGACGGGGACCCGTCGTCGCGGCGGGCCGAAAGGCCGCGCCGGGATGGTCGTCGCGCAGACGGGGCTGCCCCAGCACCAGTTCACGCAGGGAGGTGGGTTCGGTGCGGTTGGTGTCGGGAATCAATCCACGGCGACGGAGTTCGGGGGTGATCAATTCTCCGAAGTCGCGAAACGTTTCGAAGTTGGTGACGCGAGCGATGTTGAAGCCATCGACATCGGCGATCTCGATCCACTCCTCGAAGTGATCGACGATCGTCTTCGGTGAGCCCACGATGCTCGCGCTCATGCCGCCCACGCACAGCCACTCCGCCAGTTTGCGTGGTGTCCATACCAATTCGCTGTCGACCCGAGTGAGCATGTCGCTGAACGCACGGATGCCGTCGCCTCGGAACTGGTCCAACGGCTTGTCGGGGTCGGCTCCCGAGAGATCGACTCCGGTCCATCCGCCCCACAATGCCAGAGCGGCGTCGACCTGGGCGTGCTTCTGAACCTGCAGCAGTTTTTCGTGCGCGGCCTCGTCGGTCTCGGCGACGATGGGGGTCAGCATCATGATGATCTTCAGGCTTCGCGGATCGCGTCCCTGCTCGGCGGCCAACATGCGGTACTGGTCGACGATGGGGCGAACGTCGTGGGGGTTGACTCCGACGAGGAAGACCGCTTCGGCGTGCTTGGCGGCGAATTTGCGCCCCCGGGCCGACGCCCCGGCCTGGAACAGGAACGGCGTGCGTTGCGGGGACGGTTCGCCCAGATGCGCACCGGGAACGGTGAAGTACTTACCGGCATGGTCGATGTCGTGCACCTTGGACGGCTCGGTGTAGACGCCACGAGCGCGGTCGCGCACCACCGCGTCCTCTTCCCACGAGCCCTCCCACAGCTTGTAGCAGACCTCCATGAACTCGTCGGCGATCTCGTACCGTTCGTCGTGCGAGATCTGCTGCGTCAGGCCGAGATTGACTGCTGCGCTCTGCTGGTAGGACGTCACGACGTTCCACGCCACACGGCCTTTGGTGAGGTGATCGAGTGTCGTCATGGTCTTGGCGAACTTGTACGGCAGCTCGTAGGTGGACGAGACCGTCGCACCGTAACTCAGCGTCTTCGTCGCCGCGGCCATGGCCGAGATCGTCAACAGCGGATCGGCTACGGGTGCCTGTGCAGCGGTACGCAGTGCGGCGTCTCGGTTGCCGCCGTACACGTCGTAGAACCCCAGGACGTCGGCCAGGAAGAGGATGTCGAAACCCGCCGCTTCCAGCGTCTGCGCTAATTCCACCCAGTACTCGATATCGGTGTAGCGGTGGGTCTGATCATCGGCGTCGGTCCACATGCCGGGGTTCTGGTGCACCACGCACGCCATGTCGAAAGCACTCAGTACCAGCTGCTTGCGTGCGGTGTCGGGCCCTGCGTTCATGTTCGGCTCTTTCGATCAGCGGGTCGGAGTACTGGGGTGAACCTGCTGCTCATCGCAGGTCGGTCGACATCAGACCTTGGCGGCGAGCACGTCGAACGACTGCACCGACGGCGCGTGCGCGAGCAGATCGTCGGACAGTCGGGTGAGCACCGGATGGCCGTCCTGGCCGAGGGGCGCCTTGCTTTCGGACGAACCGAAGATTCCGAACTCGGTGTTGGTGATTCGATACGCGTACCACGTCGCGGTCTGCGGATCCCGCGCCACCGATCCGAGTGCTTCGCCCAGGATCGCGGCGACCTCGTCCTGCTTTCCCTCTCGTGCGACCAGGTGGATCAGAGTTCCGTTGTTGAGCGCCATGCGGTGCGACTGTCCTCACTGTTGGGCAGACCGACGTCCACCACGAATCGAGCATCGTTACCGAAGCTAACCCGTCCGAGTCCGTGCAGCGACGGTTCGAATCACCCTGATTCGAAGCCTGGCCAACGGTCGCCGAGCGTGCGAGACGCGATTGGTGGGCGCGCGTGTGCGCCGACCGACGGCCATATCGATCGAAACTCCCGCCGATCGGCGGGGACGGAGCAGACCTTCGGTGGATGTTCTTCGGCCGCGGCCGACACCAGGATCGAAGGACAGGAAGTCGATGATCGGAGTGGCCGGGTGCAGTGGTTCGAGGACGTGTCGTTGATCGACGGTTGGCTTGTGCCGGTCCTGTGGGGCATCGCTGCGGTGGGCGCGATCGCGCTGCTGGCCGTCAGGTCGGCGTGGTACGCGCAGGTCGTCGTCCCGATCGTGGCGGCAACGGCCGCGGTCGTGACCGGCGTCGGTTACGTCGTCATCGAGCATTGGTGGCATCCGTTTCCGGACAGACTGCCCTTCGTCGTCTACCTGTGGGCCGGTGTCGGTGTAATGGCGGTCGGCTTGGCGGTGTACCGCTCGCTTGCCGGTCGCAGCATCGGGACCGCGGTCGTCGTGGTGCTCGCTGCTTGTGCGGTGCTCGTGCAATCGGCCGCTGCCGTCAACGGGTACTTCGCCTACTTTCCGACTGTCGGCGCGGCTGTCGGGACCAGTCGGGTGAACGAGATCCCGTTGCTGTCGTTGCCGGCGCACCATCGGGAGCCCGTGCCCGTCGCACAGTGGCAGGACCCCGGTGGTCTACCGGCAGGCGGATCCGTCGTCACCACCGACATAGCCGGTCGGACATCGAGTTTCTCGGCCCGTCCCGCAAAGATCTACCTGCCGCCCGCGTATTTCGCGGCCCGTCGGCCGTCGATGCCGGTATTGGTCCTACTGGCCGGCCAGCCCGGCAGCCCGGGGGACTGGCTGCGAAGTGGAGGGTTGGTGAAAACGATGGACGCCTTCGCCGCTCGTCATTCCGGGCTCGCACCCGTCGTCGTGGTTGCCGACGGAACCGGGTCGACGCTCGCCAACCCTCTGTGCGTCGATTCTCCGCGAGGAAATGCTGCGACGTACCTGGCAGTCGACGTACCGGCGTGGGTCAGAACGTTCCTTCAGGTCGACAACTCCGCGTCGTCCTGGGCGGTGGGTGGGCTGTCGTACGGCGGAACGTGTGCACTGCAGCTGGCGACCAACTATCCGTCGGTGTTCCCGACGTTCCTCGATATTTCCGGTCAGGCCGAGCCGACGTTGGGCGGCGATCGTCGACGCACTCTCGACGCAGTCTTCGATGGGGACGCAACGCTTTTCGAGAAGGTCAATCCCCTGGACAAGCTGCGGACGAATTCGTACGCGAACAGCGGTGGTGTCTTCGTGGTGGGGGCGTCCGACAACGACAACAAACCGGGCTTGCAGGCGCTGTACGAGGCGGCCCGGTCATCGGGGATGCAGGTCTCGTACCAGGAGATTCCGGGCGGACACGACTTCCGGGTGTGGTCGGGCGGCTTGTCGAGCCAAATCGATACCATCGCAGCACGATTGGGAATATCCCGATGAGTACGGGAATCGAGCCGCGTCCCGAGATCGTGCGTGCGTCGACCGCCCTGGCCTGCGCCGCAAAAAGGTGGACTGCGGGCGCGCCGATCACGATCGTGATCGCGGCGACGACTGCGGTCGCGACCGTGACGGTTCACGCTCTGACGGCCGATCCGGACTTCGTGGAACACCATCTGAACCTGAGCATTTCGGCGCTCTCGCAGATGCATTGGTGGACGCTGCTCACTTCTGTGGTCGTCGCACCGAATTTCCTCGTGCTCTCGCTGTCCGTCGTGCTGTTGCTCCTGTGTGGGGTGCCGTTGGAACGACACATGGGCTCGGCCAAGTTTCTGGCGGCCGTCGGAATCGTTGCCGTACTCGGGGCCATTGCCGGACTGAGCCTTGCCGTCTCGGTCGATTCGTTCGACGAGGACTGGGGCAGTCGGCTCGGCACGTCCGTGGTGTTCGATCCGGCGGCGTGGGTCGCTGGGGTCGCCATGGCAGCGAGTGCATCGATGCCCGTCCTGTGGCGCCGCAGAATTCGCGTGGGTCTGCCGGCCGCTGCGATCGTGCTCGCGCTGTTCCACGGCGGGTTGTCGGATCTGGTGGGGCTGGCATCCATCATCGTCGGACTCGCGGTCGGCCGGGTGATGTACGGCCCAGTCGATCCGGAGGACGCGGTGGCGGGGACGCGCCGCGAGAGCCGCTTGCTGGTAGCGCTGATCGTGCTGGCAAGCGCGCTGGGCCCGGTGCTCGCGCTCGTGTCGAACGATGCTGCCGGTCCGTTCGGGGTCCTGGAGGCATTGCTGCGGGCCGATCCGTGGACCGCCGAGGAAGTACGGGCGGTCTGCAGTTCGGCGGCCCAGAGTTCCGAATGCCGGCAGGGATTGTTCGCCTTGCGGTTCGATGGGCTCGGGTTCACGGTGCTCGCCGTCGCACCGTCCCTGTTTCTCGTCACGATCTGCGACGGCCTCCGGCGGGGCAGGCGAGCGGCATGGACGTCGGCTCTGATCGCGCAGCTGTGTCTGACGGCATCGGCGGTCCTCAACGTCGCTCAGTTGCACGAGTCCTGGTCCGAATTGTCCGATGCCGGTGTGCAGCTGGACGGTTCGTATCTGATCCGGGCGGCCGCGCCGCTGTTGACCCCGGTAGCGGTGGCTCTGGTCCTCGCCTTCACCCGATCGTCCTTCACGATCGCCTCGCCGAACGGAGCTGCACGATCGGCATTGCGATCCGTCGGTCTGGCGCTGCTCACCTTGGGCACGCTCTACGTCGCCACGGGATCGATGTCGGCGCGGACGATCGCATACGTTCCCGAACTGGCCGTCGACTTCGTTCAACGCCTGATTCCCAGCGTGTACCTGCAATGGTTCGAGCCCGCTCTGCTTGCCGGGGAGTTCGTTCCGTCCTGGATGTACCAGTGGATCGGCGTCGCGTTCTGGGTGACGCTGTGTGCGACCGTCCTGGCGATGTTTCTGCGGCCCACCTACGACGACGAGCCGGACGATGCTCGGCGGGCTCGCGACATCCTCGTGCGCAGCGGTGGGTCGAATCTGTCGTGGATGTCGACCTGGAGCAGCAACAATTATTGGTTCACGCCGGACGGAAACAGCTTCGTGGCCTACCGCGTCGTGGGCGGCATTGCGTTGACCACTGCCGGCCCGGTCGGACCGAGACAAGACCATGCCGCCGCGGTACGCGCATTCGCGGACTTCTGTTCCGACAACGGGTGGACACCGTGCCTGTACTCGATCTCGGCTGACACCCGTCGCGTCGCAGATGCATTGGGCTGGAACTCCGTTCACGTGGGGGAGGAAGCCATCCTCGACCTCACCTCGCTGAAATTCACCGGTAAGAAATTCCAGGACATCAGGACGTCGTTCAACCGAGCGACGAAATCCGGAATCGCTGCCGAGTGGACAGCGTATTCCGACGTATCACCGGTGATACGCGATCAGATTGCGGCCATTTCCAGAGAGTGGGTGGCGGACAAAGCGATGCCCGAGATGGGGTTCACTCTCGGTGGATTGACGGAGATGAAGGATCCGGACGTCCGATGCCTGATAGCCATCGATGCCGATCGAACGGTGCACGGTGTCACATCCTGGTTGCCGGTGTATCGAGACGGAGAAGTGGTGGGATGGACGCTCGATTTCATGAGGAGACGATCGACGGGATTCGGACCGGCAGTGGAATTCCTCATCGCGTCGGCAGCCGTGTCGTTCGCGTCGGAGGGTTTCGAATTCGTGAGCTTGTCCGGCGCACCACTCGCCAAAAGCCCGCGAACGATCGAGGCCGACGGTCTCTCTGCGACAGTATCGAGCCCGGACCCGGTGGAGAAGCTCCTCGATGCCGTCGGCCGAGCACTCGAACCAGTCTACGGATTCAGGTCTCTGCTGGCATTCAAATCCAAGTTTCAGCCGCGGTACGAGTCCATGTACATGAGCTTCCCCGACAGTGCCGCACTTCCGGGTATCGCCAATGCGGTCGGTCGTGCGTATCTACCGCGAATGACGTTGAGCCAGAGCGCACATCTGATGTGGACTGTCGCTCGCTCCCGGGCAACGAAACGCGACCGGCAGTGAGGCCACCCGCCGACAGGATCGACTGTGTCCGGCCGAGAAAGAACGAGGGGGTACACCGATGACCGCACTGGCTCAATCACTGCTGTGCTGCGTCGGCGTTGTCGCACTGTGGTCACTGGTGTCCGCGAAGCTTGCGTCGTGGCGAGTGAGCGCACCTCTGGCGATCGCGTCGGCGGGCGCAGTGGTCGGTTGGTTCTTCGGGCCCGAGATCGTGACGGTGCTGAACTATCACGTCACCGAGCAGATCGTCGAACTCGTTCTGGCTGCACTGCTGTTCTCCGATTCCCTCAGGGTCGAGGGAAAGATGCTGGGGAGCTCGCCCTCGGTGTCGCTTCGGCTACTTCTTCTCGCACTACCGCTGAGCCTTGCGTTGGCGGCGAGTGCCTCATGGTTCCTGTTGCCCGAGTACGGCTTTGCCGTCGCACTGCTGATCGCGTGTGTGATCATGCCCATCGACATGGCTCCAGCGACGGCAATTCTGACCGACAATCGGCTCACGCGCGGCGTGCGGTCGGCGCTCAACGTCGAGTCGGGGTACAACGACGGGGTCGTTGCTCCGATCTTCGTGTTCGCGCTCGCCATGATCACCGCGACGAGTGTCGACAGCGTGACCACATCGATCGGGAAAGCGCTGCTCGCCAGCACCGTGTCGCTACTCGTCGGCAGCGCCATCGGCCTTACCTTCGGATGGGCGATGAAGGTGGCCCTGCGACGGGGGTGGACCACCACGAGCTCGTTGTCCATCGGCGTGCTCGCTGTCCCTCTCGTGACGTTCTCGGTGGCAATCCTTCTGCACGGCAACGGTTTCGTCGCGGCATTCGTGGCAGGAGTTGCCGTGCACCTGTGCGCGCGCTCCGAACTCCACCCGCACACCGCCCTCACCGAACAGTTCGTGGAATGCACGTCCCTCGTAGTGTGGTTCGTATTCGGCGCGGTGGCCGCGTACATCGTCTACCTCGGTCTCGACTGGCGCATCGTCGTCATCTCGGTGCTGGCCTTGACCGTGGTGAGACTGGTGCCGGTGTGTCTGGCGCTCGTGGGCTCACGATTGGGCGTCGTCGATCGGCTTGCGTCGTCGATCCTCGGTCCGCGCGGGATCACGACCATCGTGCTGGGATTGTTGGCGTTCAACGCACTCGACGACGACATCGGGTTGATCGTGTTGCAGGCGATGATCGTCACCATCTCCCTCAGCCTGCTGATGCACGGATTGGGCTCGTCCTTCATGGTCCGGGTGTTGTCGCGTGCACGGTTTCGTTCGCCGCACACCAGCAGCGCCCTATGCTGATCGTGTTCGCGGGCCCGTGACTGTTCGATGATCTACAGGAGTGCTGTCGTGGGTGATACCAAGAACGTCAGAGTCGTCGTCGTGGACGACGAGGCGCTCGTCAGATCGGGTTTCGAGCTCATCCTCGGTGCCGCGCCCGGCATCGACGTGGTTGCCACGGGCGACGCGGCCGACGCCCTCGATCTCGTCGTCGGAACGGAACCCGATGTCGTGCTGCTCGATATCAGGATGCCCGGTCGCAACGGGCTCGACGTCCTCGCCGACATCCTCGCATTGCCGCAGCCGCCCGCAGTGGCGATGCTGACCACCTTCGACTCGGACGACTTCATCATGCGTGCACTCGACACCGGTGCCGCAGGCTTCCTGGTCAAGGACACCGATCCCGAAGAGTTGCCGAGACACATCAGATCGCTTGCCGCTGGTGGAATAGTCCTGTCGCCGACCGTCGGACGCACCGTCGTTCGTGGGTTTCTCGGAGCGGCCCGTGATTCGACCGAAGCCCGAAAGATCGCGCGGCTCACCGAGCGTGAGCGTGCCGTTCTCGTGCGCGTGGTGCACGGCGACTCCAATGCGGAGATCGCCGCCGCACTGTTTCTCGGCACCGGAACCGTCAAGGATCACGTCAGTGCGATCTTGTCGAAGTTGGAGGTCTCGACGCGGGTGCAGGCGGCCTTGATAGCCGAGCGGGGTGGATTGTCGGCGGGCGGGTCCACTTCGGTTGGGGGCGAGTCGCAGTGAGCACTGTGCAGGCTGTTCGGCGTGCGACCGAGCGGCGATCGGGTGTGATTCTCGATGCGGTGTTCGTCGTTCTTTCTTTCGCCGATGGACTGCTCACGTTGCCGGATCCGACCACGGCGGAAGTTGCCGTCGCCCTCCTCACCCCGGTGCTGTTGTTCGGGCGCAGACGATTTCCGGTACTCGTATTCGTACTGACGCTGCCCGGTCTGGCAATGGGCGTCACGTTGCTGGCGGCAGTGTTCTCACTCGGGACGGTGGCGTTCGTCGTTCGCAGTCGCGTGGCCGTGGGTTGTTGCGGCGCAGGTATGTTCGCGGCCAGCATGGCGTGGGTGACGACGGACTCCTCGTTCGAGTCGGTCGTCGCGATCACCCTGGCGGCCGGCGCGTACGCCTCGGCCCCGGTGGCCCTCGGTCAGCTGATTCGAGCGCAACGCGATCTGAAGCAGCAATTGAGCGAGTTGCACCAGGCTCGCGAGCGAGATCGGACTGCGCAGGCCGAACTGGTGCTGTCGACCGAGCGCGCACGTCTGGCGCGAGAAATGCACGATGTGGTCTCGCATCAGGTGAGTTTGATCGCGGTTCAGGTCGGTGCCCTGATGGTCAGCAACGACGATCCTGCGGTCAAAGCCGCCAGCCGGACCATTCGGTCGCTTGCGGTGCGAACACTCGAGGAGCTGCGGCAGATGGTCAGTGTCCTGCGGGCGTCGGGCGGCGAGGCCGACGGAATCGATCCGCAGCCGGCCATTTCCGATCTCTCGGCGCTGGCGGCTGAATCCGAGTTGGACGTCGAATTGACCGTGCACGTGGAGTCGGATGTGCCGAGTTCCGTTCAGCGTGCTGTGTATCGAATCGTCCAGGAGGGGCTGACCAACGTTCGCAAACATGCTCCGGGCTCGAAAGTCGATGTCACCGTGAATGAAGTCGACGAATCGGTGACGGTACAGGTTGCGAACACGGCTCCCACGCTGCCGCCGCTCGCATTCCCGTCGTCGCGGCACGGACTCGTAGGACTCGCCGAGCGGGCGGAATTGTTGGGTGGGCACGTCTCGGCCGCCGCGACGGTGCACGGCGGTTTCACCTTGCGGGTCGTCCTTCCGATCGACTGATCAGCGTCGGCCTGCAACGCCCGTCGGCCGTCGTGGCCTAATCTCGAGGCGATGCGAATAGCGGTGGTGGAGGACGACGACGGCGTCGGCGACGCGTTGATAGACGCGCTGACCGAGGTGGGGCACGACCCTGTCCGGATGCGCCGCGGTGCCGACCTGCTGCTCGGGTACCACGGCATGGGTGTCGTTCTCCTCGATCTCGGCTTGCCCGACATGGACGGCCTCGAGGCGCTTCGTAAGCTGCGGACCCTGAGTTCGGTGCCCGTGGTGGTGCTGACCGCGCGGGACGACGAGCGGTCGGTGGTCCGAGCGCTGCGCGCGGGGGCGGACGACTACGTCGTCAAGCCCGCTCGGTTGGGGGAGTTGCACGCGAGGCTGGAAGTGGCGGCGCGGCGTCGGAGCGCAACGAGTGATGCGGCGGTGGATCGGCTCGAGTTGGGCGACGTGGTCGTCGATCTCGTCGGGCGCAGCGTCGAAGTCGACGGGCGAGACATCGGGCTGACCACCAAAGAGTTCGACCTGCTCGCGCACCTGGCGACTCGGCGTGGCGAAGCGGTGAGCCGCGAACAGCTGATGGATGCGATCTGGGGCGATGCGTACGTGGCGATCTCGCGATCGCTCGACGTGCACATGACGACGTTGCGTGCCAAGCTCGGCCGACCCGGGACCATCGCCACGATCCGCGGCTTCGGCTACCGCTGGGACGGCTGACGTGCGGCGCCGGGTTCTCGTGGTGCTGATGGTCTACTCGGCCGTCGTCGTTCTCGCGCTGTCGGTTCCGCTGGGATTGTTGCTGGGGCGCGAACGCGCCCAACGATTCGGTGAGAATCGAGCTGCCGCTGCAACGTACTTCGCGGAACTGAGCTCCCGGGAGGACGAGTCGGGTGATTCTCGAATCCGAGAGTCGGTGCAGCGCTACAACGATCTGTACGGCGAGGGGATCGTGGTGGTCGACCGCACCGGAGCGGTCCGTGCTGCATCGGGTCTGGATACGACGCGCGCCGACGTCCAACAGGCGGTGGCCGGTGCGCTACGCAATCAACGCGGTGGCCTTCCGTCGAGTGTGACGCCGTGGTCGCCGTCGTCGGTACTGGTGGCTGCACCGATCGGTGGGGGAACGCAGGTCGACGGTGCCGTGGTGATCGCAGCCTCCACCGACGCGGCCCGCCGGGATGTGGCGATCGGGTGGGCGGTGATCGCTGTCGGTGCGCTGCTGATCTTGGCCACGGTGGCGCTGATCGCAGCTGCGTTGTCGCGCTGGGTCGTTCGTCCACTGACGTCGTTGTCGATGCGAGTCCAATCGTTCGGCGACGCCTTTCACGATCGCCGGCCTCTCGACGACTCGCCACGTCTCGAGTCGGACGCACACGTCGGTCCGCCCGAGGTTCGAGCGCTCTCGCGTGCGTTCGACGCGATGGCAGACGATGTGGAGAACGCGACCGCTGCGCAGCGCCGTCTGGTGGCCGACACCGCTCACGCGTTGCGTAACCCGCTGGCGGCATTACGGATTCGACTGGACGTGTTGGGAATGCGGGTGCCCGAATCGGTCGCCGAAGCGCACCAGCGAACGACACTGGAGGTCGATCGGCTCGACTCCGTCGTCGAGGATCTTCTCGTTCTCGCTGCTGCCGAGACGCCGGTCCTGCATCGCGAGACCGCGTGCGACGTACTGTTCGTGCTCACCGACAGAGTCCGATTCTGGTCGAGCGCACTGACAGTGGCCGGGCTGACCGTCCATGTCGCGGATCCCGACCCGGGAGCCGATCACACTGCTGCGGTACCGGAGGAAGACCTGGTGCGCATGCTCGACGCGATCCTGAGCAACGCGACCAAGTACGCCGGTTCGGGAGCGGATGTCGACATCGACTGCCGAGCCGGCGACAATCACGTCGTGGTGTCGATCACCGACACCGGCCCGGGTGTATCCGCTGCCGAATTACCGATGATCGCGGACCGGTTCTTTCGGGCATCTAGTGCTCACGGGACCGGAACGGGGCTCGGCCTGGCAATAGTTGCGGCCCTGATCGAACGAGTGGGAGGACGCCTCGAGGTCGACGCTCATCGACCGTCCGGTTTGATCGTCCGAATGCTGCTCCCGCGTCACGGCTCGAGCGGGTCCTTGTCCTAAGGGAGTGTTAGGAAACGCGAAACAGCTTGGTTCTCGCTGTGCTGGGGGTCACAGTAGAAGGACTTCGGTTGCCGTCACGCGTTCGGCGACCCACCCGCAAGCTATCTGTGGAAGGACCTGCCCATGGCCAACGAGGCCACTTCGACCGCTGGTTCGTCTCGTGCGAACCCGCCGGTCTCGTCTCCCGCAGCCACCCGCCGCGCCGTCTACAACACACTGCGTGGGTCGTCGGGCAACCTCGTCGAGTGGTACGACGTGTACGTCTACACCGTCTTCGCGACGTATTTCGAGAATCAGTTCTTCGATTCGGCGGACAAGAATTCGACCATCTACGTCTACGGGATCTTCGCGGTCACGTTCCTGATGCGTCCGGTCGGTTCGTGGTTCTTCGGACGCTACGCAGACCGGAACGGTCGCCGAGCTGCACTGACATTCAGTGTCTCGCTGATGGCGGCCTGCTCGATGGTCATCGCGTTCACCCCCGGCCGGGAGAGCATCGGTGTATGGGCCGCGGTCATTCTGATTCTGTGCCGTCTGGTGCAGGGCTTCGCCACCGGTGGTGAGTACGGAGCGTCGGCGACATACATGTCCGAGGCCGCCACTCGTGAGCGTCGCGGATTCTTCTCCTCGTTCCAGTACGTCACGCTGATCGGTGGCCACGTTCTGGCGCAGGTCACGCTGCTGCTCATGCAGGTCTTCTTCGAGCGGGAGCAGATAGAGGACTTCGGTTGGCGCATAGCGTTCTTCATCGGTGGCGTCGCCGCAGTGGTTGTCTTCTGGCTGCGCCGCAGCATGGACGAGTCCCTGACGAAGGATCAGCTCGAGGCAGTTCGTAGTGGTGCCGATCAGGCGTCCGGATCTCTCAAGGAATTGGTCGGAAAGCATTGGCGCGCTCTGCTGATCTGTTTCATGGTGACCGCCGGTGGCACCATCGCGTTCTACACCTACAGCGTCAACGCACCCTCGATGATCAAGGCAGCGTACGAGGACCGCGGAATGACCGGGACCTGGATCAACCTGTTCGGGCTGATCTTCCTGATGTTGCTGCAGCCCATCGGCGGCTTGATCAGTGACAAGGTGGGACGCAAGCCTCTGCTGGTCTTCTTCGGCGTCGGTGGCGTGCTCTACACCTACGTGCTCATCACGTATCTGCCGTCGGCGACGTCGGTGGTGCAGTCACTGGCGCTGGTCTGCGTCGGCTACGTCATCCTCACCGGCTACACCTCGATCAACGCGATCGTCAAAGCCGAATTGTTCCCCTCGCACATCCGCGCCTTGGGAGTCGGCCTCGGTTACGCGCTGGCGAACTCCGCGTTCGGTGGTACCGCTCCGTTGATCTACCAGGCCGCGAAGAACGGTGGGCACGTCGGGTGGTTCATTCTGTACGTGACCGTCGTCATCGGTATCTCGCTCCTGGTGTACATCTTCGTGCTGCGGAACAAGACCGAGACCGTCCTCGACAGGGAGCAGGGCAAGGCCTTCGCGTGACCTGTGACGACTTACAGTGAGTGACATGCTCCGGCCCGCTGCGTTGTTCTCCCGAAGAACAGCTCTGCGGGCCGGTGTCGTGTCGCTGACCGCGGTGGCCATGGGAGCCTGTGCCACGGACCCGCCGATGCAACTGCGCCTGGCGGCGGGCGAGGTGGGCGGCTTCTTCTGGGAGTTCTCCGGCTTGCTGTCCGACGCGGCTGCCGGACTGTCGGAGGTCGAGGTAGTGCCGCTCACGACATCCGGTTCTCTCGACAACCTCGACGCGTTGATCTCCGGTCGTGCCGAACTGGCGATGACGCTGATCGACGCCGCCTACAGCCACCCGAGTACCGACCTGGCCGCGGTCGGATGTGTCTACGAGAACTACTTTCAGGTCGCTGTGCGGGCGGACTCGACCATCCTCGCAGCGAGCGATCTACGGGGACGACGAGTGAGTACCGGCGCGCCCGGATCGGGGGCGACGGTTCTCTCGCATCGGATCCTCGACGCGGCCGGCGTCTCGGGACCGGATGCAGTTCGTGAAGTTCAATTGTCGATGAAGGCGGCTGCGACCGCGTTGTCCGACAACGAGATCGACGCGGTGATGTGGGCGGGTGGATTGCCGACCCCGGCTTTCGCCGAGCCGAGTAGCGAGATCCGGTTGCTCGAATTGGGCAGTCTCGTTCCGAACCTGCGTCGGGCGTTCGGCACCGCGTACGAGGCGGTCCCGGTTCCGGCGAACGTGTACGGCTCGCACCCGGAGGTGACGACCGTCGGAATTCCGAATCTGCTGTTGGCCCACCCCGATGTGCCGAACCGAGTTGTCGCCGCACTGGTGAGCGTTCTGCTCGACCGATCGTCGGCCCTGGTCCCCGGGCAAGCGATCGGCAGCCAATTTCTCGACGCACGCTCACTGGTCATGACGGGCGGTATTCCTCTGCACCCCGGGGCCGAAGAGGAATACCGCGCTCGACACGGTTAGACGGCCGTGCACGGTTTGTATCTCGGTCGCTCCGGACATCCACAGTGGGTGACCGAGCAGTCTTCGTTCGACCGAGTGAGGCACGCGTGAATGCGTTCGGAGCAGCACTGTACGGGGCCGGAACGGCCCTGCCGTTGGTGATCGGGGCCGCTGTCGGCCTGTGCTGGTCTCTACCGAAACGAGTACTCGCGGCCATGATGGCGTTCGGCGCGGGCACGATGATCGCGGCGGTGTCCTCGGAATTGTTCGAGCCCGCCTTTACCCAATCCGGCATCATCACCGCCGGTGCTGCGTTGTTCGCGGGTGCGGGGGTGTACGTGGTCGCGAACCACCTCATCGAGAATCGGCTGGGGCCGGCGGCAATCGGGTGGGCATTGATGCTTGGAACAGTGCTCGACGGCGTTCCGGAGAACACCGCGTTGGGTGTGTCACTGACCAGTGGCGGTGGCCTCGTGCTCCTCGTCGCCGTCGCCGTCGGCAATGTTCCCGAGGCTGTCGGCGGTGCCGCTCTGATGCGAGATCAACACAACTTCGGCCGAGCCCGCGCCCTCGGGTTATGGAGTGTGACTGCGGTTGTCCTGGTACTGGTGACCGTGGCGGGGTTCCTGCTCTCGGACGTCATCCCTGCTACCGGGATATCGGCAGTGCAGGCATTCGCCGGCGGTGCGACCTTGGCGGTGCTGGCCGATTCGTTGATGCCCGAGGCGTACCGAGACGGCGGCTGGTGGGTGGGAATGGCCACCGCCGCGGGTTTTCTCGTCGCTTTCGGTCTGGGCTGACCGCCGCGGCCGTAGCCGCGGCGGCCCGGACTCACAACCTCGCTGCGAGTCGGTGGTAGGCCGCATTCCATCGGAGAGTCTGCTGGAACCCACGCGTCGTGGTGCCGGAATCGATAGCGAGCAGCTCGACACCGATCATGTCCGAGAATGCCTCCAGCACAGGCAGACCGATGGCGGTGCTCAACACCGTGTGGTGGGGTGCGCCTGCAGTCAACCACGATTCGGCCGACACCGACAGCGAGGGCTGCGGTTTCCACACTGCGCATGCCACGGGTAGTTTCGGCAGCGCCTCGTCGGGCTCGACCACGTCGATCACGTTGGCCGTCAATCGGAATCGCTCACCGACGTCGGACAGTCCGACGACGACGCCATGCCCCGGATCGGCGGTGAATCGCAGCCGCACCGGATCCTCGCGGCCGCCGATCGAGAGTGGATGAATTTCCAGTGTGGGGCGAGACGTCGTGATGGACGGGCACACCTCCAGCATGTGTGCACCGAGGATCTTCTCCTCACCGGGGACGAGGTGGTAGGTGTAGTCCTCCATGAAGGACGTACCGCCCTCCAGTCCCTCGGCCATCACCTTCATGCCGCGCAACAACATCGACGTCTTCCAGTCGCCCTCGCCGCCGAAGCCGTAACCGTCGGCCATCAGTCGCTGCACCGCCAATCCCGGCAACTGACGCAGGCCGCCGAGGTCCTCGAAATTGGTGGTGAACGCCTTGAACCCGCCGTCGGTGAGGAACTGCCGCATTCCCGCTTCGACGCGTGCGCCGTAGCGGAGGGAGTCGTGACGATCCCCGTCCTTGTCGAGGCTCGGTGCGATGTCGTAGAGCGACCGATACTCGTCGACGAGTTCCGAGACGGCCGACTCGCTGACGCTGTCGACCACGTCCACGAGATCGTTGACGCCGTAGGTGTTCACGGAGACGCCGAACCGCAGCTGCGCCTCCACCTTGTCGCCCTCGGTGACCGCGACGTCGCGCATGTTGTCGCCGAAGCGGGCCAGTTTCAGCGAACGCAATTCGGCCCGGCCGAGTGCCGCGCGCGCCCACTGCTCCGCCCGCGTCCGTACCGACGGATTGTCGACGTGGCCCGCGATGGTGGTGCGCAGTACGCCGACCCTGGACTCGATGTGCCCGAACTCGCGATCACCGTGCGCAGCCTGGTTCAGATTCATGAACTCCATGTCGATCGTGGACCAGGGCAACGACATTCCGGCCTGCGTGTGCAGGTGCAGCAGTGGAACATCGAGCGCGTCCAAGCCTGCGATCCACATCTTGGCCGGCGAGAAAGTGTGCATCCAGGTGACGACGCCGATGCAGTCCTCGGCGGCGTTGGCCTCGCGCATGCACCGCAGGATCGCGGACGCGTCGAGCAGCACCGGCTTCCAGACGACGGATACCGGTAGTGCGCCGTCGAGTTTGTCTGCGATCTCCCGTGACTGGACTGCTACCTGCTCGAGCGTCTCGGGACCGTAGAGGCCTTGGCTGCCGGTGAGAAACCATACTTCGGACATGGAGAATGTACCTTCCGTGGAAAAATGTGGCGCTGATCAGCGCTGGCCGTAGACGTTCTGGTAGCGGTCGTAGAGTGCGTCGACCGACGCGCGGGGGATGGGAAGTGGTTGTCCCAGTTGATATGACAGGTGCACCGATCGGGCCACGTCCTCGCACATGACCGCCGCTTTCACCGCAGATCGGGCCGACGGGCCAACGGCGAAGACGCCGTGGTTCTGCATGAGTATTGCCGGAGAGCGGCTGCCTGCGAGGGTGTCGACGATGCCGCGCCCGATCGAGTCGTCGCCGATCACGGCGAACGGACCCACCGGAATGTCGCCGCCGAATTCGTCGGCGCACATCGTGGTCACGACCGGAATGGGTTCTCCTCGTGCGGCCCACGCCACCGCGTAGGGCGAATGAGTGTGCACCACACCGTTGATATGGTCGAGGTGCCGATAGACGTATGCCTGCGCCTCGGTGTCCGAGGACGGCGCGTGGTCTCCTTCGACCACTCGACCGTGCAGATCGCACACCACCATGTTGCCCGGTGTCAGGTCGTCGTAGGAGACGCCGCTCGGCTTGATGACCATGAGGTCTCGACCGGGAACGCGCGCGGACACGTTGCCCGCCGTCCACACGACCAAACCGTAGCGCACCAGTTCCGCATGCAGTGCGCACACGTCCTTGCGAATCTCCTCGACGACCTCGCGAACATCGTCGACAACTGTCATTTCGCTTCCAGCTTCCTCGTCAGGGCTGCGCGACGCAGTGATCGCAGCCGGCGCATGGTCGGTACGTCCCGACCGAAGCGATCGTGCAGTTCCAGGTAGATCTCGTACAGCGAGTCGTATGCCTCCGAGCGGGACTCGTCCGGAACGAATGCACCGCGGCGGACCTTGCCCATCGACTTCGACGCCACCGGCACGTCCGGGTAGCAGCCTGCGGCCACTGCCGCGTGGATGGCGGAGCCCAAGGCGGGGCCCTGTGCGGACGCGATGACGGACAACGGCATACGTAGCACGTCGGCGTAGATCTGCATCAGCAGTGGGTTGCGGGCCAGACCTCCCGCCACGACGAATTCTTCGACGGGAACGCCGCTGTCGCGGAACGTCTCGACGATGACGCGGGTGCCGAATGCCGTTGCCTCGAGCAGTGCGCGGTAGGTGTCCTCGGGCCGCGTCGCAAGCGTCGATCCGATGACCAGGCCGGACAGTTCGTGATCGACCAGGATCGACCGATTGCCGCTGTGCCAGTCGAGCGCGACCAGACCGTGCTCGCCCACCTCTTGGGCCGACGCGAGCCGCGTCAGGTATTCGTGCACGGACTCGCCTGCGGCAGTTGCCGCTTCACTGTAGGACGCGGGAACTCCGGTGCGGGTGAACCACCCGAAGATGTCGCCGACCCCACTCTGGCCGGCCTCGTACCCGTACGACCCAGCGACGATGCCGCCGTCGACGACGCCGCACATACCCGGAACGTCGTTCAACACGGTCGAACTCATGACGTGGCAGGTGGATGTTCCCATGATGGCGACCATGCGGCCCGATTCGACGGCACCCGCAGCCGGGGCCGTGACGTGCGCATCCACGTTGCCGACCGCGACGGCTATCCCCTCGGGCAATCCCGTCCATGCCGCGGCCTCGGCGGTCAACGTGCCTGCACGCGAGCCCAACTCGCCCAGCGGTTGGTCGAGTTTCTCTGCCACGAACCCACCGAACCCGGACGCGAGCTCGGTGAGGAAATCGACGGAAGGATACTTGCCGTCCTGATAGATGCCCTTGTATCCCGCGGTGCAGGCATTACGCACGTAATTTCCGCACAGTTGCCAGACGATCCAGTCGGCCGCCTCGACCCACCGGTCCATGGCCTCGTAGATCTCGGCGTCCTCCTCGTGAATCTGCAGCGCCTTGGCGAATTCCCATTCCGAGGAGATCAAGCCGCCGTAGCGGGGGAGCCAGCTCTCTCCGCGACGGGCGGCCAGTTCGTTGATCCGGTCGGCCTGTCCCTGCGCCGCATGGTGTTTCCACAGTTTGACGTATGCGTGTGGGCGATCGACGAACCGCGGGTCTTCGCTGAGCGGCGTGCCGTCCGCGTAGGTCGGCACCATGGTGCATGCGGTGAAGTCGGTCCCGATGCCCACCACCTGCTCCGGCTCGATGCCCGCGGCGGCCATCGCAGCGGGGACGGCGCGGCGTAGGACGTCGCGATAGTCGTCCGGCACCTGCAGAGCCCACGCGTCGGGTAGTCGGACGGTACTGCCGGGCAGGGTTTCCTCGAGTACGGCGTGACTGTATTCGTGTACGGCAGATGCAATTTCGGCACCATCGGACACACGGACGACTACGGCACGGCCGGAGAGAGTGCCGTAGTCCACTCCTACCGTGTAGCGGTCATTGGACATGCGATTCTCCTTGTTGCGGTGCAACGGTTGTGGTCGGTTTCGGTGCAGTGGTGCTGGACGATCGAACGACGAGTTCAGGATCGATGGACGCCTCGGGCGCGGCAGTGTTGTCCAGTGCCGCGCGCAGGACGTCGATCGCGCGTCTGCCGACTTCGGTGAAGTCCTGGCGGACCGTCGTCAGTGGTGGAATCAGGAAAGCAGCCTCGGGGATGTCGTCGAATCCGACGACGGCGAAGTCCTCGGGCACACGGCGGCCGCTCTCGTGGAAGGCGCGCAGCAAGCCGAGGGCCATCTGGTCGTTGGCACAGAATGCGGCCGTGACGGTGTGGTCCTCGGCGAGGCGGAGCCCGTTCTCGTAGCCGCTGCGTGCGGACCAGTCGCCGCGCAGGACCGGTGTCCACGCCAGCCCGGCCTCGTCGAGCGCATCCTGCCACCCTTGTTCACGGCCGCGGGATTCGGTCCATCCCTGCGGTCCGGACAGATGCACGATGCGTTCGTGGCCTGCCTCGATCAGGTGTCGGGTGGCCAATCGAGCGCCGCCGACCTGATCGATGCCCACGGTCCAGGTCGAGGTGGTGGGGTCACCTTCGACGACCACGACGGGTACCACGGACTCCTCGGAACGAGCCGCTGCCACAGCGTCGTCGGTGGCGGCGATCAACACGATGCCCTCGACGCCCTGGTCGTGCAGGTGATGCAGTGCGCCGACGAGTTCGTCGTGTGTCAGCGTTGCGAGACTGACTGCGCTGACGGAGAATCCGGCATCACGTGCCGCGCTCTGCACGGTGCGATGCGTGGTGCTCGGCCCCCAGAACCCGCCTTTGGAGCCGATGATTCCGATCGACGCGGACCGTTTGGTGACCAACGCCCTGGCGGCACGATTGGGACGATAGCCCAGTTGATCGATGGCATTCTGTACCCGGTCGCGGGTTTCGGGGCGTAAGTTGTTCTGGCCGTTGATGACCCGCGAGACCGTCTGATGGGATACCCCGGCCAATCGGGCGACGTCGGTCATGACGGGTGCCTTACCGTCGATCCCTGTGTTGGTCACCTCTTTCTCGCCGTCAGCAGACGTTGGGCGAGAACGAACACCAGGAGCAGCACTCCGATCGTGATTCGCGTCCACCACGAGCTCAGGGTTCCGTCGAAGGCGATGAAAGTCTGTATGGCACCGAGGATCAGGACTCCCACCAGCGATCCGAGGACGTACCCGCGCCCGCCGGTGAGCAGCGTTCCGCCGATCACCACCGCGGCGATAGCGTCGAGCTCCATGCCGACGGCGTTGAGGCTGTAGCCCGACAGTGCGTAGAAGGAGAACAGTAGGCCGGCGAGCGCTGCGCAGAATCCGCTGATCGTGTAGACGCCGACTTTCACGGCCGCCACCTTGAGCCCCATCAGCAGCGCGGACGCTTCGTTGCCACCGATGCCGTAGACCGAACGTCCGAAACGAGTGCAGGCCAACACGTATGCAGCAATCGCCACCGTGACCAGCGCGATCACCACGCTCCAGGTGATGGTGTAGCCGCCGGGTAGTTCGATGACGGCGAATGCGATCGAGGAGAACGTGTCGTCGGTGATCGGGATCGACTCGACACCGATCATGTAGCACAGGCCCCGGGCGAGGAACATCCCCGCGAGTGTGGCGACGAACGGCTGAATCTGCAGATAGTGGATGAGGGCACCCATGACGGTGCCGAGCACGGCACCGCACAGCAACACCACGGCCATGACCAGCAGCGGTGGCCAGCCCAATTGCAGTGTGCGCGCTGCGATCATCGTCGACAGTGCGACGACGGACCCGACGGAGAGATCGATTCCGCCGGTGAGGATGACGAAGGTCATCCCTACGGCGAGGACGATGAGGAACGAGTTGTCGATCAGCAGTGACAGGAACACCTGTGGATCGGCGAAGCCGCTGTAGCGGAATTCGCCGAGTCCGAACAGACCGACGAACAGCGCGAACGTGGCGATGACCGGCAGAAACCGAGACGGTGGGGAGTACCGCTTCACGCGGTCCCAGGTCGAGGGCGCGGTGCTCGGTGCTGCCGCGGTGGTCGTGGGGGGAGCAGTCATGAGGTCGCTCACGGTCGTACCGCCTTGGTGGAGTCGGTGCGGAACCACGTCCGCAGTGATGCGCGGGCTCGTGGTGATTGCAACAGGCAGACCACGATGATGACGACCGCTTTGAACAGGTAGTTGGCCTCGGAGGGGATACCGACATTGGTGATGGTGCGCGTGAGCGTGCCGATGAGCAGGGCACCGACGACGGTGCCGGCGATGGAGAATCGACCACCGGTCAGAGCAGTACCGCCGATGACGACAGCGAGGATCGCGTCGAGCTCGATCCACTGGCCCAGACTGTTCGCGTTCACCGAGTTGGTGTTCGCAGCGATGATCAGACCGGCCATTCCCGAGCACACCGCGGCGAACACGTAGACCGTCCAGACGATCGTCCGCGACTGGACACCGGCCAATCTGCTTGCCTCCGGGTTGATTCCGACGGCTTCGACGAGCATCCCCAGTGCAGTCCGCCGGGTCAACAGTGCGGTTGCCGCCACGACCACGAGAGCGATGATCAGTGCCAGTGGAAGTCCGAGAAGCGTGCCCGACGCGAGCGTGCTGAAGGCCGGGTTGTTGACTGTCGTGATGTTTCCGTCGGTGATCAACATGGCCAGGCCACGTCCGGCGACCATCAGAATGAGCGTCGCGATGATGGGTTGAATTCCGAAGACCGACACCAGAAGGCCGTTCCACAGACCCAGCAGCAGACATGCTCCCAGTGCCCAGACAACAGCCATGATCATCGTCGTGGTGGCACCCTCGTCCGGTGCCGCGACGATGCGAGTACACGCAACGGCGGCAGCGATGACTGCCACTGCGCCCACGGAGAGGTCGATGCCGCGGGTTGCCACCACCAGCGTCATGCCGACGGCCACCAGAATGAGCGGCGCGGAGTTGCGTGCGATATCGACGATGTTTCCGAACAGGCCACCGTTCTCGATTCGAATGTCGAGGAAGTCCGGTGTCACAACGACATTGACGACGATCAGAGCTATCAGAGCCAGCAGCGGCCAGACGACCGGCTGGGCGAGGGCGGCACGTGCGCGAGCGGGCGCGCCGGCCGATGGTTCGAGGGTTTCGGTCATGATGCGACATTCCTGTCGGTGGTCGAAGTGGCGGCCGCGACGGGTTCGTCGGTGCGCACCCCGGCTGCGATGGTGGCGAGCACGTCGCCGACCGACACACCGTCGTTGATACGTTCGTCGATCTTGCGGTGATCTCGCATGACCACGATGCGGTCACTGAGGCGCAGGATCTCTTCGAGCTCGGCGGAGATGAACACCACCGACATTCCGCGCGCGGCCAGGTCGGCCACCAGGGTTTGGATCTGCGCTTTGGCACCGATGTCGATTCCGCGTGTCGGTTCGTCCAGAATCAGAAGTTCGGGTTCGGTGATGAGCCAGCGGGCGAGGAGCACTTTCTGTTGGTTGCCGCCGGACAGGTTGCGCATCAACGCGTTCGGATCGGCGGGCCTGATGTCGAGTGCAGAGATGTATTCCTTGACGAGCTTGGTGCGGGTGGCACGGGGGATGGGACGAAGCCATCCACGCTTGGCCTGCAGAGCGAGCAGCATGTTGTCGGCCACCGTCAGATCGGCCACCACACCGTCGGCCTTGCGATCCTCGCTGGTGAGGGCGATGCGCTGATCGGCGGCCTGGCGTGGACTGCGAATGCGGTGCTTGGTCGCATGCACTTCGATCGATCCGGAGTCCGATCGATCGGCTCCACCGAGCAGGCGAGCAAGCTCGGTACGGCCGGACCCGAGCAGACCGGCGATGCCGACGACCTGTCCCGCATGAAGACGCAGATCGGTTGCTTCCAGTGCGCCCTTGCGTCCGATGCCCAACACTTCCACGACGGGCGTCTGTTCGTCGGAAACCATCACCGGCTCGCGGCTGTCGAGTTCGCGCAAGGTGTCCAGTTCCCGACCGATCATCAACTCGACCAGCTCGAACTGCGGAGTGTCGGCGACCAGGCGCTCGGAGACGAGCTTTCCGTTGCGCAGGATCGTCATTCGGTCGGAGATCCGATAGATCTGGTCGAGGAAGTGCGACACGAAGACGATCGAGGTTCCGTCTTCCCTCAGCCGTTCGATGACGGAGTACAGGGTTTCGACCTCGTCCTTGTCCAGGCTCGAGGTCGGCTCGTCCAGGATGAGGACGCGGGCGTCGACATCGACTGCGCGGGCGATGGCGACGAGCTGTTGCACGGCGATCGGATGGTCCCCGAGGACCGACGACGGCTCGATGTCGAGGCCCAGCCGGTCGAGAGTCGTTCTGGCACGGCGGTTCATCGCTCGCGTGTCGATACCGCCGATGGCCCCCAACAGTTTTCCGGGTAGGCGTCGGGGCTCGCGGCCCAGGAGCATGTTCTCTGCGACAGTCAGATTCGGAAGTAGGTTCACTTCCTGGTAGACGGTGCTGATACCTGCAGCCTGGGCCGCGCTCGGCGTCGCGAACTCGTGTTCGGTTCCGTCGATCGTGACCGTTCCGCTGTCGATCGAGTAGACCCCGGTCAGTGCCTTGATCAACGTCGATTTACCGGCACCGTTCTCACCCATCAGCGAATGCACCTCGCCGGGGAAGAGCCGCAACGACACCCCGTCGAGGGCTCGGACGGCACCGAAGGTGATCGAGATGTCTTTCATCTCCACGAGCGGAGTCGGCTCTGTGCTGGTGATCGGCTCCGCGGTGGGAACGGTGTCGGTATGCATGCGTCGACTTTCAGTACTGGCGGTCGGCGAGTACTGCTGCCGCCTGGTCGGGCGTGAAGGTGGTCTCCTCGGTGACGACCCTCTTGGGAACGTCCTCGCCCTTGACGACCTTGTCCGTGAGCTCCATCAGTTGCGGTCCGAGAAGTGGGTTGCACTCGACGATGAAGTCGATCTTCTTGTCCGCCAGTGCTTGCATTCCGTCCTTGACGGCGTCGACGGTGATGATCTTGATGTCTTTTCCGGGTACCAGCCCGGCTGCTTCGATGGCTTGGATTGCGCCCAGGCCCATGTCGTCGTTCTGGGCGAAGACGACGTCGATCTGGCCTCGATTGGAGTTGAGGAACGACTCCATCACCTGCTTGCCGCCGTCACGGGTGAAATCGCCGGTCTGTGACGCGGTGATCGCGATGTTCGACTGGCCGCCGATAGCGTCGCGGAATCCCTCGGCCCGGTCGATGGCGGGAGCGGCTCCGGTGGTTCCCTGCAGCTCGACCACGTTGATCTTGCCGTCGCCGGTGGTGTCCGCAGAGGCGCTGTTCTGCACCAGCCAATCGCCTGCCTTCTTGCCCTCCTCGACGAAATCGGAGCCGAGGAACGTGGCATACAGCGAATCGTCGGTGGTGTCGACGGAGCGGTCGGTGAGGATCACCGGGATGTTCGCGCGCTTGGCTTCCTGGAGGACCGGCTCCCATCCCGTCTCGACGACGGGGCTGAAAGCGATGACGTCGACCTTCTGCTGGATGTAGGTGCGAATCGCCTTGATCTGGTTTTCCTGCTTCTGCTGCGCGTCGGAGAACTTCAACTCCATGCCGGCAGCGCTGGCCGCGTCCTGGATGGAGATGGTGTTGGCCGTGCGCCATCCGCTCTCGGCACCGACCTGGGAAAAGCCCAGCACCGTTGCGCCGTCACCGCCGCCGGACGCGTCGCCGCCGCCTCCGCTACTGCACGCACTCAGGACGATCGCACCACTCAGAATGAGCGCGCTCGCCGCAAAAATTGTCTTCGACGCCATGGTGATCTCCTCAATGTCGCCACTCCACTGTGACGTGTGCAACACAGTGTGAGCGTTAACATCGGGCCGCGTCAAGACTTGAAACGTTTGAATTCCAAAAATTTGTGAGCGTTCACTCAAGCGTGAAGTGCAGAAAATCTCCACTCGATCACGGACCGGTACGTCTGGCCCGGTCGCAGCACCGCAGAGGGAAAGTTCGGGTGATTCGGTGAATCGGGGAACAGCTGGGGTTCGAGTGCGATGCCGTCGCCTTGGCGCAGCATCGAGCCGCGTCGGGACACATCGCTGCCGTTCAGGAAGTTGCCTGTGTACACCTGCACGCCGGGCTGATCGGTCCACAATTCCAGTGCCGTTCGACTGCGCTCGGAGCTCAGGATCGCCGCACGCCGATGCCCCGTACCGTCGACGACGAAGTTGTGGTCCACACCCCGGGCGGTCAGCAACTGCGGATGAGTGGCTCGGGCCAGGTCTCCGACTCGTCCGGGCGTGCGCAGATCCAGCGCGGTGCCGTCGACGGATTCGATGGCACCGGTCGGGATTCCCTCGGTGTCGACCGGGGTGTACGTCGAGGCGAACACCTGCAGGGTGTGATCGTCGATGCCATGGCCATCGAGATCGAAATACGCGTGCGACGTCAGGTTCACCACCGTCGGCGCGGTGGTCGTTGCCGTCGACTCCAGCCGCACGCGATCGGTCGTGACGGAGAACTGGGCCCGCGCACGGACTTCGCCCGGGTAGCCCTGATCGCCGTCGGGGCTGATCAACTCGAACTCGACCGAATCCGGCGATCGGCCGACCACGGTCCAGTGTCGTGAGTCGAAGCCGTCGGTTCCGCCGTGCAGGTGGTTGGTGCCGTCGTTGATCGTCAGTTGCACCGCCTGCCCATCGATCTCGAACCGGCCGTCCTTGATCCGGTTCGCGTACCGGCCGACGGTAGAGCCGAAATAGGCAGTGGACGAACGAAGCTCACGCTCGCCCGCCACGCCGACGAGAACGTCGCGGCGCTCGCCGTCTCCTCCGGTCACCGACATTCGTTGCAGGGTCGCGCCGTAGGGGAGTACCTCGACCTCCACCCCGGGCGAACGTCCGATGGTGATGGTCTCGTTGTGATCGTCGTCGGTGGGCACCGGTCGACGATAGCTCCGGGGAGTGAGATCGGTCCCCGGATTGCTTCGTGCGGCGGGCGACGCACCGTGTATTCGTAGGTGCGCATACTATGGTGTGATGCAGGCCACATCACTGCGCGTTGATCGTCTCGATGAGATGAAAAGAGCTATCGCGCAGGCGATCTCGGTCTGTCGAACGCAGCCGGACACCGTCGAACAGGAGAAATCGTGGCAGACAACAGAGCAGTGACGTACGCCGGACCAGGAAAAGTAGAGGTTCAGGACATCGCTTTTCCGGGCCTGGAATTGACCGATGGCCCCGGCGTGAATCCGGCCAATGTCGGCCGCAAATGCGAACACGGCGTGATCCTGAAGGTCGTCTCGACCAACATCTGCGGCAGCGACCAGCACATGGTCCGTGGACGCACGACGGCACCCGAGGGTCTGGTGTTGGGCCACGAGATCACCGGCGAGATCGTCGAGGTCGGACGAGACGTCGAATTCTTGAAGGTCGGCGACATCTGCTCGGTACCGTTCAACATCGCCTGCGGACGGTGTCGAAACTGCAAGGAGCGCAAGACCGGTATCTGCCTCAACGTCAACCCGGATCGACCCGGTTCTGCGTTCGGTTACGTGGACATGGGCGGATGGGTGGGCGGCCAGGCCGAATACGTCATGGCACCGTACGCGGACTTCAACCTGCTGAAGTTCCCCGACCGCGATCAGGCGATGGAAAAGATCCTGGACTTGACCATGCTCTCCGACATCTTCCCGACCGGATATCACGGCGCGGTCACCGCGGGAGTGAAACCCGGTGCGACGGTGTACATCGCGGGTGCGGGCCCGGTCGGTCTGGCGGCCGCGGTCGGCGCACAATTGCTGGGCGCGTCGGTGGTGATCGTCGGCGACATGAACGCCGACAGGCTGGCGCAGGCACGAACGTTCGGCTGCGAGACCGTCGACGTGGGCAAGGGCGCGCCGCAAGATCAGATCGAACAGATCCTCGGTGTCCCGGAGGTCGACGCTGCGGTGGACGCGGTGGGATTCGAGGCTCGCGGCCACGGCGGAGACTCGTCCCACGAAGCACCGGCCACGGTGCTCAATTCGCTGATGGACATCACCACCGCGGGCGGTGGCATCGGAATTCCCGGGCTCTACGTCACCGGCGATCCGGGCGGCGTGGACGAGGCCGCACAGCGTGGTGCTCTCTCGCTCAGTCTCGGCACCGGTTGGGCGAAGTCGCTCTCGTTCGCCACCGGGCAGTGCCCGGTGATGAGCTACCACCGGGAACTGATGAATGCCATTCTCAAAGAACGAGTGTCGATTGCGAAAGCGGTGAACGCAACGGTCATCACTCTCGACGACGCCCCCCGCGGCTACCGTGAATTCGACAGCGGAGTCGCACAGAAATTCGTCATCGACCCGCACGGCATGATCGCCGGCTGACACCGCGGCGTAACTACGGCCGCCCTCGCTCCGGTGGATGCGAGGGCGGCCGTTCTCGTGTGCGGTCGAAAGGCGGTGGAGCGCAGGGGGTGACGGACGAGCCCGACAACGCTGAAGGATTTGCGTATATCGCCGATTTCGGAGTCGACATAGCGTCGAGTCGTACCCGTCCGTGATCGTGGTGTTTACCGAGGAGATCGAATGACCGACACAACCATTGCTCAACTCACCGCCCGACTCGAGGTGCTCGAGTCCGAGGCAGACATTCGACGCATCCAAGCTCGCTACATGTTTCTGTGCGACACTCCGTGTCCCGAATTCGGCGTGGACGACGACGCTCGCCGAATCGAGCTGGTGCTGGACCTGTACACCGAGGACGCGGTCTGGGAAGGCGTGGGCGAGTATTACGACGGCCAATTCGGCCGCGCCGAAGGCAAGGAAGCCATTCGGGCGCACTTCAACCGCTTCTGGGGTGAAAAGACCGATCCTGCGTTGTTGCTCAACGCCCACTACCTCACCTCGGAACAGATACACGTCGACGGCGATACGGCCGAGGGCCAGTGGATTCACATGCAGCCCTGGCTGTTCTCCGACGGCAGGAGCCTGTTGCGTTCGAGCCGCCTCAACAACGCCTTCCGTAAGGTCGAAGGCCGGTGGCTCATTTCCAGAACTCGCACCGAAAACGTGTTCGTGGCACCGCTACCGAACCATTTCGCGGAAGCGTTCCCCAGCTCGTCGGTGTTGTTGAAGCCCTGATGCATCGAAGTCGAAATGTCAATAGGGATGTGGAGTCGCCCGCCTAGGGGAACCTTTATTCAGGCCCGGTTGCGCTGAAATTCTTCTTGGGATGGTCGACAGTGTTCTCTACAACGCCGCGAGAATCACTCTCCAGTCCGGCGGTCGTCCAACCGAACAGGATCGATACCGATGTCCGAGAAGATAGTTGCAACCGAAGCCGAGTCACCGCCGAAGCGTTCGAGTCTGGGAAGAATTGCATTCGCCAGCGGCGTCGGAACGTCACTGGAATTCTACGATTTCGCTATTTACGGAACCGCTACAGCACTCGTGTTCACCGATACGTTCTTCCGCACGGGTAATGCATGGTTCGGCACATTCATGGGTCTGGCCACATTCGGCATCGGATTCTTGATGGCCCCGCTCGGGGCCGTGCTCTTCGGCTGGGTCGGTGACACCTACGGTCGCCGCCGCGCCCTGCAGTTGACGTTTCTCGGGATGGGTGCGGCCACCCTGATCATCGGCGTGCTCCCCACCTACGCACAGGTGGGCGTCGCGGCCCCGGTCTGTCTGGTTCTACTCAGGCTCGTTCACGGACTGTGCCGTGGTGGTGAGACCGGTGGCGCTGCCGTGCTGGCCATCGAGCATGCCCCGGACGACCGAAGAGCACGCTACGGAGTCTTCACCGCTCTGGGGTCCCCGATCGGCACGATCCTCGCGAATGCGTCGTTTGCATTGGTTCTGCTGTTGCCGGCAGAGACGGTGCAGGAGTGGGCGTGGCGCCTGCCGTTCCTCTTCGGCGGTCTGGTTCTGGTGTTGGGACTGTGGGTTCGCAAGGGCGTTCACGAGAGTCCGGTGTTCCGACAGATGGTGGCCGAGCGCGGGGAAGAGGCCGTGCGGGCGCAGATGCCGTTCAAGACCGTCGTGAAGAGCAGTTGGCGTCGCCTCGTGCTTGCGGCGGGGGTCAACGTCGGACTGAACTCCACGACCTTCGTGCTCGCGATCTTCATGCTGTCGTACGCCACGGCCGAAGCTCCGGAGGGGCTCGGTCTTCCACGTACCGACATCGTGTACGGCAGTATCGCCGCGTTGGTACTGCACGGCGCGGCGGTGGTGCTTGCATCACTGCTGTCCGATCGGATCGGACGCCGACCGGTGATGATGGGCGGTGCGCTGGCCACTATCGCGGCGGTGCTCACCATCTTCCACATGGCCCAATGGGGCACCGTCACCTCGGTTGTGCTCGGTTTGATGATCGGGTTCACCGCCACCGGGTTCCTGTTCGGCCCGATGTACACGTACTTCACCGAGCTGTTCCCGAAGGAACAACGCCAGACCGGGATGGGCATCGCGTTCCATGTCGGGGCGGTGCTGGGCGGCGGCATTGCACCCCTGATCGCGAACCGGATCGTCGCATTCACCGGTGATGCCTCGAACATCGGCTACTACCTTGCCGGTGCCTGCATCATCTCACTGACCTGCCTGTGGATTCTGCCCGAGACTGCGCCGGTTCGGTTGGAGCGCAATCGGATTGCGGCAGGCGCGGCTCGTGCGTCCTGAACACGATCACAGTGGCCGGATCCGGCCACCGAAACAGAGGAATGTCATGACGTACGCCGATTCTGTCTACATCAACGGCCGTATCTTCACGATGGACGCCGCTTTCGGTATTGCGTCGTTCGTCGCAGTCACCGGTGATGTCATCACCGCTGTCGGCATCGACGACGACGTTGCGGCGCACATCGGGCCCGACACCGTGGTGATCGATCTCGCGGGCAACACCGTCCTACCGGGAATCAACGACTCTCACCTACACGGGATTGCCTTCGGCTTGGATACTCCGCCGTTGTCCCTGGACGTGACGTACCCGACGGTGCAGTCGATCGCGGATGTCGTCGCAGCTGTGAAGGCAGCCGTCGACGCCGCGCCCGAAGGTGAATGGATCATCGGAACCGGCTGGGACGAAGGATATCTCGATGAGTGCCGCGGAGAGGCAGGGCGATCGCCGACCCGTTGGGATCTCGATGCGGTGTCTGCGCACAACCCGGTGTTCCTACAGGACTTCTCTCGGCACACGTCCTGGGTCAACTCGGCTGCGCTACGGCTCGTGGGCGTCGACGAGAACACCGTTGTTCCCGAGGGCGGCCGCGCGGTGAGGAACGCCGAGGGAGAGCTCACCGGCATATTCATGGAGGGGGCGCAGTCTCTGGTGCAGGCAGGCCTCCCACTTCTCGACGACGCACGACGCGAGAAAGCCGCACGATCGGCAATCGCCTCACTGCAGCGCGAGGGCATCACGAGTTTCACCGATCCGGCCCTGGGGCCCGGCGGAGAATCGCTCGCGGGAGGTGCGATGGGCAGTGGGGGCCTTGCCACGTACGCGAAGCTGGCGGCCGCCGACGAACTCGGAATTCGCGTATCCGTACTGCTGCTGCCGTGCGGAATGAGTGGTACGGCAGAGGAATTCGCAGAAAATCTGGCTGGTATCGAACCACCGGCCGGCCCGGACTCGCGTATGTTCCGGGTGCTCGGCGTCAAGGTGTTCGCCGATGGGATACCGCTGAGCAAGACGTCGTGGATGCACGAGGAGTATGTGGGTGGCGGCTGCGGATCGCTCTGTGTCGGTGGTGAAACCGACGAACGCCGCGTCGAAGAAGTGACCGAGATGGTTCGACGAGGCCATATCGAGGGCTACCAGGTAGGCGTGCACGTCACCGGTGACCGAGCGATCGACACGGTGGCGGCCGCACTGATCGCAGCACAGCGTGATCACCCGCGACCCGATCCGAGGCACTACTTGATTCACGGCGACTTCATTTCTCGAGAAACGCTGGACAGGCTGGCCGAGGCAGGAATCGGCGTCAACATGAATCCGACGATCAAATGGACCATCGCTGATCTCGAGCCGGAGTTCGTCGGAACCGAGAGGGCAGCATACGAATTCCCCTATCGAAGTGCCGTGGACTCAGGGGTTCGACTGATGAGTAGTTCGGATGCCCCTGTCACGATGCCCAGTTGGCGACAGGGGCTGTCGACGATGATTCTTCGCGAGAGCAAAGCCTCTCGGGCCGTCAGCGGCCCGGACCAGACGATCTCGTTGGAGCAGGCGCTCCGCACCTACACGATCGACGCGGCGTGGCAGGACTTCGCCGAGGACTGGAAGGGATCGATCGAGGTGGGCAAGGTTGCCGACCTGACCGTCATCGAGGGTGATCTCCTCACCGTCGACCCTCATGACATACCCGCAATGGCAGTGCTGCGCACCGTAGTCGGCGGTACCGCTGTGTACGAGCGGGCGCAGCAGTAGCGCGTGCCGGGCATGGTGCGGACCTCGCGCGGAAGCGGGTGATACCGACTGGCCTCCCCCCGCCGACATTGCGGGGGGAGTGGGCCGTTCAGCTGCGATCAATACAGCTCGATGACCAACTTGCTCGATTTCGCACGCGAGACGCAGAGCGCGATCTGGTTGCCCGCGGCCTTGTCTGCAGCCGACAGGCAGTTGTCTCGGTGCTCGGGTTCGCCCTCGAGGAGGCCGGACACACACGAGCCGCAAATACCTTCCTCGCACGACTTGAACACCTCGATGCCGTTCTCCTCCAGCACGGAGAGAATCGATCGGTCGGCAGGTATCTCGAAGGACTCACCGGTATCCATTTCGACGGTGAACCCGGTGTCACCAGAGGTGTCGATGTCGGAGGCGACGAAGTGTTCGATATGAACGTTGTTCGGCCCCACCGTCGGTGTGAAGATCGAGACCACAGTCTCCATGAAACCTTCCGGACCGCAGGTGTAGACGGCCGAGGAAGCGCTCACGGAGCCGGCCAACCCGTCGAGAACAGCCTTTTGCTGTGTGCGGGAGAGACCGATGTGGAGATGGACACTGTCACGGAATTCGGCCCGATCCTCCAGCAACTCGAGAAACGCGGTGTGCTCCCGACTGTGCGAGAAGTAGTGGAGCTGAAAATCGGAACTGCTGTGGTGCAGTTGATACGCCATGCTCAGCAGGGGAGTGACCCCGATACCGGCCGCGATCAGCACATGGGCGTCGGCGTTCGGTGCCACCCCGAGGATGTTGCGCGGTTCGCTGATCTCGATGACGTCGCCTTCCCGAATCCGGTGCAACGCTTCGGATCCGCCGCGGGACTCCAGCTCGCGTTTGACCGCGATGAGCAACGAATCGGGTTCGGCAGGGGGACCGCACAGGGAGTACTGGCGCAGTACGCCCGTCGGACCTGTCACGTCGATGTGGGCACCGGCCTGATAGGGGCCGAGTGCGCCCCCTCCGTCGCGCACGAGACGAAGGGAACGAATGTTCGGCGTTTCGTCGACGATCTGCGCTACGACAACTTTGACACTGGACACGGCGTCTTCCTAACGCATGTAGAGTCCGCCGTTGGCATCCCAACAAGCACCCGTGACCGACGCTGCGGTCGGCGATGCGAGCAGAGACACCATTTCGGCGATGAATGCCGGGTCGCCGAGACGACCGACGGGGATGGTCTGTGCGTAGGACTCGATATTGGCCTCGCCGACGATCTTCCGCACGATGGGGGAATCCTGGGGCCCGGGTGAGACCGCGTTGACGGTCACTCCGGAGGGTGCCAACTCTCGGGCGAAGACTTTCGTCAAAGACATCACCGCGCCCTTGGCCGACGCATAATGCCCACCGGTTGCCGTTCCACCGTTCTGTCCCGCCAAAGATGCCATGTTCACGATGCGGCCGTACCGGTTGCCTGCCATGTAAGCACCGAATATCTGGCAGGCCGTGAAGGTGCCTTTGAACCCGACGGACATGACCGAGTCCAGCTCTTCGGCCGTGATGTCCATCAGCGGACGTGCCTGTGTCTTGGCGGCGTTGTTGACCAATACCTCGACCGATCCGAAGTCGATGATCACTGCGGACAGAAGACGCTCGATCGCAGACCTGTCACCGACATCCACCTGGTAGCTGCGGACCGAGTCGGCAGAGCCGAGTTCGGCTGCCAACGAATTCGCGGACTCCAGGTCGATGTCTGCGACAACGACTCGGTGACCGGTGGAGTGAAGTTTGCGCACAATGAGCTCGCCGAGCCCGCTCGCGCCGCCGGTGACGACAGCAACAGGCGCGTTCACAGCAGGAATCCGGCTGCGGGAACGGCGTCCTCGCTGTCGACGAGCCGAATCACCTTGAGAGCGATCCGGTCCGCTGCGCCGTCGACTCCCAGTCGGATGCGGTATTCCACGTCGCCGGCCCACAGATCGTGCTTCCCACGTTTGAACGCGACGACGATCTGTGCGGCCCTGAGGTGAACAGTGTCGTCCGCACAGGATTCGACGACGAAACGGGAGACGGTTCGGGTGGTGATCGCAGCGTCGACGGCGGCGATCGCGTACCCCTCGGTCATCCGCACCACCCGCATGTCACGCATCCGAGCGTCGTCGTAGATCATGTTGAGACGATTGTCGAAGTCGTCTCCGGTCGAGTCGATCGGGACGACGTACAGGCCGTCCTCGGAATACAGGCCCTTCCACGTCTCGTATTGCTTGCGATCGAGCAGATCGGCCTCGCGCCAGATCAATTCGATGGCTCGTACCACACGGGTGTCTGCGATCGACAGCGTTTCCACGGCGGTATCAGTCATGGCTCATCATCTCTTTCCACTGTGCGTAGGCGGCGCGCATACCGGTTTCGTCGGTCACGTGCGAGGTGGGCCATCCTTCGGCACTCGGCTTCTCCCGAGCAGCACCACGATTGACGAGAATGGGCATGTCGGGAGCGCCCTGAGCGCCGCGTTGCACCCGATCCCATCCTTCTGCGTCGTCGGGTGTACCGAAACCGAACGGACCCTGGAAGTGTTCGTGCACTCGTAACCGCGCCCTGTTGACCGGATTCACCACCTCGGCCGGCCCGTCGGGACCGATTGCCAGATGCTCGATGGTCGTCGCGTCGACTGCGGTCGGCTCGAGAACACGGAAGAAGGCAGCCGACATCGACACGTTCGGGAAGAGATTGAGGTTGAAGCCGGTGCCGTGCATGGCGCGAACGATTTTACGGATCGCCGGCTCGTCGAGACCCGCAGCGGACAGCTCGGCCACGAGATCGTCGAAACGCGCCTGCAGCGGCTCGGATCCATCGTCGGCATCGAGATCGGAGTGCTCGGGCACCATCTGCATGACGCTGTGACCGTTGCCGAGATCGTGGGTGACGGCTTCCGGGTTGGTCATGAACGACATCATGTCTGCCGTCTCGGCGTCGACCGATGCCATCCAGGATCGATGAACGATGGGGAAATGATAACCGTCCGTGGTGTTCTCGAGCTGGATCTTCCAGTTGCCGTTGAACCGGAATCGGTGCGTACCCAGCACCTTGATGGGGTAGCCACCGCCCTGTTTCATGAATCGATCGATCCACAGCTTGGCGTCGCCGAGAAAGTCTTCGAGGGATTCGATGTCCTGGGCGAACGTGGCGAACACCATTCCGCCGTAGGACTCCGTGCGCAGTTTCCTGAGCGAGAGTTCGCCCTTCTCGATGACGCCCTCGTACCCCTCGGGGTACGGAATGCCGCGCAGCTGCCCGTCGAGGCTGTACGACCAGGCGTGGTACGGACACGTGAAACCGTTTGCGACGCCGGTCTTCTGCTCACAGATGCTGGCACCACGATGCCGACAGCGGTTGAGCAGTGTGTTGATCTGTCCCTTGCGGTTCTTGGTCACGATGACCGGCTGCAGGCCGACGTGAGTGGATTTGAAGCTGCCCGGCTTCGGGAGCTCCGATTCGTGAGCGACCCAGATCCAGGTGCTCTCGAAGATCTTGGTGATCTCCTCGTCGAACACGTCCGGGTCGGTGTAGATCCGACCCGCGACACGATCGCCCATCACCAGATCGGACGCCGGGGACTTCGGTGTTGTCTCTACGGTGTCGTGCACGGTCATCGATATCTCCAAAGCTCTCACGTTGTCGAGGTTGTCAGTGGTGGCCACCGAACGACGCAGCTGTGCAGCGTCGTTCGGCGGAGCATGAGTACGCGGTGGTTCAGTACGTGCGGGGCGTGAGTGCGCGGCCGATGCGGGCCTCGATCTTCACGTACTTCCACAGCTTCCAGTCGCTGGATCCGACTTCGATCGTCCGCAAGAAGTTGCACGCCTGCTTGACGGTGTCGTGGGAGTCGACATCGGCGAGCAAGTAGCACGTCCACGGCCAGGAATCCGAGGGGCCGACCATCGTGGCGTCGTCGTCGATATCGCCGATGAAGTCGACACCCTCGAGACCCTTGATGCCGTCGGACAGGGCGACGAACGCAGTCCAGACGTCTCCGGCTGTCACTCCGGACTCGGGGAGATCGAAGAAGTTCTGGTTGATGCCGATACAGAACAGAACGCGAAGCGGAGTAGTGGTCATGTGTTGTCCTTCGAGGGTCATTTGAAGCCGGGGACGGTGGGCGGTAGGCCCATCAGCACTGCGCCTGCGGCGTCGAGAACGGCTGGGCCCAGGAATGCGTGCTGCTGAGGAACGAGTGCGTCACCGGTCCACTGCTGAAGCGGATGCGATGCGTAAATGGCTCCGGTGCCCGAGATTTCGACGACTTTCGCTGCAGTCGCCGCCGAAATTTTGGCGAGGTGGGTCGATGCCAGACGGAGGTGAGCATTCTGAGCGTCGGTGGGTTCGAGCCCGTTCAGCACCGCGCTCCACACCTCGTCGGTGACCTCGTAGAAGTACGCTCGCGCAGATCGCAAGGCGGCTTCCGCCTCGGCGACGGCAATGCGGTAGTAGGGCCGGTCTGCGAGCTTGGGGGCTCCGGTGATGCCGGACCTGCCGGCACCGACCTGCACTGCGTAGTCGAGCGCGCTTCTGGCGACGCCTGCACCGACCACTGCGAGAACCTGTGCGGCGTAGGCGATCGTCGGGTAGCGGTAGAGAGGCTCGTCGATGGTCGCCGCGCCGCCGCGAATGAAGGTCCACTCCCGCGCTACTTCGACCTTGTTCACCACGAGGTCGAACGACCCGGTGCCGCGCATACCCACGACATCCCATTCCTGGACGATCTCCACGTCCTTCGGGCGCAGCAACGCCGTTCGGGGTTTTCCGCCGGTCGAGTCGTCACCGGGAATTCCGACGCCCAGAATGTCGGCACCCATCGAACCACTTGCGAATTTCCAACGCCCGTCGACCAGGAATCCCCGGTCGGTCGTCGCCGCCGGCTGTACCGGAAACAGACCCCCCGCGAACACGACATCCGGTCCCTCGGCGTACAGCTCGGCCTGAGTGTCCACCGGTAGAGCAGCGAGGTAGATCAAGGCAGAACCGAAGCTCGCCACCCACCCGGTCGAACCGTCGACAACGGAGATCTTCTCGATGGTCCGCAGGAAGTCCGCCGGGGCCTGCGGATCGCCGCCGAAGCATCTCGGGGTGGCGGCCCGATATATGCCGATTTCCTTGAGGCGGGCCACGAAGTCGGGGGAGACGAAACGCTGATCGCGAAACTCCGTCCGCCGCTGAGCCAGTTCGACCAACACGTCGTCGAGAGTGGCCGTGCTTCCGGCGTCGGGTGGAGCGTCCTGAGTGACGGTCATGATCGGTCTCCTTGTGCAAGGCCTCGTGCCTCGTGCCTCGTGGCCTGTTCGTTGGTTCGACCGTAATGCGAGTCACGTGCGGCCAATATCGGTAAAGAGTGCGGTCGGCAGGGGGTGCGTCCATCAGTCGTATAGGTAATTTCTTCAGTCCAGGTGTGAGATTCGAACCTTCCGCACATCGTTCGGTTCACCGCGCATACGCTCGTGAAGATGTCCATGGACTCACGTGTTCCGGAATTGGTGCCGGCCGATTTCGTCGAGATGATGAATGCCGCGCAGGTATGTGTGCTCGTGCACGACGGGGCGACCAAAAGCATCCTGTGGGCCAATCCCGCCGCCTGCGCGATGCTGGAATTCGATCTCGACGAAATGCGTCCTCTCAAGGCGAACGACATGAGTAGTTCTGCGCAGCAGTACGACCGAGTGGTCGGACGAGCGTGGTTGCACGAGGCCGTCGAATGCGGCAGCAGTCGTATCGAGTGGCACTATCGGTCGAAATCCGGCCGTATCATCCCGACCGACGCCATTGCGACCAGGATCGAATTGCGCCAGGGCCCCGCAGTGATGGTGCAGTTCCGGGACATCGAGAACGAGCAGCGCACCGAACGTGCGTTGAGGTTGACCACCACGTACGTCGACGCACTGTCGAGGAATACGTCCACGATCGCGTTCGTGCTCGACGAGACCGGCGCGATCGGATTCGCGACCGACACCGCGATGGAACACCTGGGTATCGATCCCAGTGTCGAACCCCCGGCAGGCAGATCCCTCGCCTCGTACGCGTCGTTTCATGTAGCCGGTCGCCGATCCACCTGGAGCGACCTGGCACGGGACGCGAGTCCGGTGGCCTCGGTCCGTCTGGAAGTGCTTGCCGCAGAGGGCAGAACACGGTGGCTGGACGGCAGTGTCGAGCGACTGCAGGAGGACGAGGTCAGCGCCTATCTGATGTTGCTGCACGATGTGTCCGATCGCGTGCGCACCGAGGAGATGCGCGGGCTGGAACTTCAGCGCGAGAACTATCTGGCTCGGTACAACGCCATGGGCGATATGGCCATGGCAATCGCACACGAGTTGGGGCAGCCGCTCGCGGCGGCGGGCAACTTTCTGGCGGGGGTCGAGACCATCCTGACCGGCGACGGTCATCTCGCGGCGCGCGTGGAGTACGGTCTCACATCGGCTCATCGGCAAATCGAAAGGGCAGCAACGATCGTCTCCACACTGAGGACGTTCGTCGGACACCTCGAACAGATCGATCAGACGGTAGATCTCAATACCGTCGTCACCGAATGTCTCTACTTCATTCGCCTCCGCGCGGAACAGAATTCCGTCCGAATCGACTTCGAGCTCGCCGACGATCCGGTGCGGGTGCGCTGCGAACGCGTACTCACCGGCCAGGTCATCATCAATCTGTGCTTCAACGCGATCGACGAAATGGCCCAGTGCGCGCTCCCGGACCGCACGATCACCCTGTCCACCGGGAACCGCGAGGACGGTGGTGCCTTCACCGTGACAGACCGAGGAAGAGGGCTGCAGCGCAACCCTTTCGAGGAGTCGTTCACCACCAAGCAGTCGGGCAGCGGGATCGGTCTCGCACTCAGTTATCGGATCATCACCAGGCAGCACGGCTCCATCTGGTACACCCCCGGCGCGGAGGGCGGTTCGGTGTTCGGGTTCGTACTCCCGACGGTCGATAGGGACTCGGCTGTTGCGGGCGAGCACGGCCCACCGGCGTAGGGAAAATCTTCAGGGTCGGCAAGGAACTCTTCATTCCGGTTCGACCGCCCGGCTCGTAGCGTCGACCCATGATCTTCGGTTGCTGAGCAGTGCGCAGCCGGACCTATCCGGGAGAGCGACGTATGGACGACACACGCGAACGCATGACACTGATGTGCTACAACGACACTCACGGGTACGGATGGCGACACGTGGACCTGTTCATGCACGACCATGAGGGCAACGAGCTGAACTGGGTGCATTGGCAGGTCCGAGCCGATGGCCCGGATGCGGCAGATCGGGCGACCGAGCGCGCCGAGCCAGCACTGCGGCGCGTCTCGGAGTGGCGACATTTCGTCAGTGCCGGTGGAATGGACTATTGGACAGCCGACGCAGTGTGGGGCGACCGATGAGCATCGGCTCTCCCCTGTACGAGCCGTGGTCGCTGGCCGATCTCGTGGCCGACCTACGGGCCGGACGCAGCACCGTAGAGGATGCATGGCGGCGGTCCCAGCGCCGCATCGACGACACAGAAGATGATCTTGCGGCATGGGTAGTGCACGCGCCTCCGGTCGAGCTCGAGGATCCGCCCGGCCTGCTGGGCGGAATTCCGTTGGGAGTCAAAGACATCGTCGACGTCGCGGGACTACCGACGAGATGCGGAACGTATCTCTATGCCGCGCGGGGGCCGGCCGAGGCCGATGCCGCTGTAGTGCAGGCCTGGCGCACTGCAGGTGCCGTGCCCGCGGGCAAGACCGTCTCGACCGAGTTCGCATTCTTCGCCCCCGGACCGACTCGCAATCCTGCCGATCCGTCGCGCACCCCGGGGGGATCGTCGAGTGGTTCGGCAGCCGCGGTGGCGTCGGGGCAGGTGCCCTTGGCCGTCGGTTCTCAGACCGCCGGATCGGTGACTCGACCCGCCTCGTACTGCGGCGTCGCGTCGATGGTCATGACCCGGGGGCGGCATTCGACCGAGGGCGTGACCGGCTTGGCGGCCAGTCTCGACAGTCACGGATTCTATGCCGCCCAGGTACGCGACCTTGCATGCGCGTGGTCCGCATTCGTCGGGCAGGAGGTGGTTCTGGGTTGTATGCCTGCGCCGCCACGGGTACTGCTCTGGGACGCAGGCGAACTCGGCGTCGTCGAGCCCGACATGGCAGATGCTCTCGCCCGTCTCGGTCGTGGGATTCGAGCGGATGGAGCCGGACAGTCGGCATTCCCCGCGGGTGATGCCGTTTCGCTCGCCACCGCTGCCCATGCCGTGGTCATGTCCTACGAGGCAGCACGCGAACGGAGCGCACTCTTCGCCGATGTCGACCGACTCAGCGCTCCGCTGACGGCACTGTTGCAACGCGGAGCAGCAACCGCCACCGCGGACTACCACGCTGCGTGCATCACCGTCGCCGAGACGCGGGAGCACATCCTGAGTCTCTTCGACAGCGTCGACGTCATCGTGGGGCCCGCGGCCCCGGGCGCTGCCCCCGAAGGTCTCACCGCGACAGGGGATCCGGTACTGAGCCGGGCGTGGCAAGCCTGGGGACTGCCTGTTGTCACCGTTCCCGGCCTGACCGATGGCAGGGGCCTGCCGCTCGGAATTCAGGTCATCGGACCGCCGAACTCGGAGGCAGAACTTCTGGCCGGCGCGTCGTGGATCTCCGCGGTGATCGCCTCGCAGCCTGCGGCGTGATCGCCGGCATCACCGATGCCGGTTTCGGCATCGATTTCCTTTCGTCACCGAGCACCATTCACTTCGACCAGCACAGGAGGCGGCCATGACCGCAGTATCGAATTTCACCACCGATCTTTTCATCGACGGGGGCTGGAGCAGCGGCGGCGCCGGTACATTCGAGACTTTCGATCCTGCGACCGGTGAGAAGCTCGCCGACATCGCCTCGGCGGACGCCGCAGACGTCGATCGTGCAGTCCGCGCAGCGCAGTCCGCGTCGACCGGAAGCTGGGCCGCGGTGCCGCCATCGCACAAAGGGCAGCTGTTGAACAAGCTGGCCGACTTGGTCGAACGTGACGCCGAGCTACTGGCCCGCCTCGAGTCGCTCGACATGGGTGGACTGTTCTTCCTCGGCAAGATGATGTTCATCCCCAATCTTGTTGCCTCGCTTCGCTACTACGCGGGATGGGCAGACAAGATCAACGGCGAGACCCTGCCGAACGACGGCTACATGGGCCGTCCCACGTTTGCCTACACCCGCCGCGAACCAATCGGGGTCATCGCCACGATCATTCCGTGGAACGCCCCACTGATGATCCTCGGATGGAAATTGGCACCGGCGCTGGCCACGGGTAACACGGTGATCGTCAAGCCGGCCGAGGACGCGTCGTTGTCGATCCTGCATCTCGCGCGTTTGATCGAGGAGGCCGGATTCCCAGCAGGCGTCGTGCAGGTTCTTCCGGGTATCGGTTCGCTTACCGGCGAGGCGCTCACGACACACCCCGGCGTAGCCAAGGTGTCGTTCACCGGATCCACCGCCGTCGGCCGTCGAATACTCGTGAACTCCGCTGCGGACTTCAAGCGCACCACGCTGGAGCTGGGAGGCAAATCGCCGCAGATCATCTTCGGCGACGCCGATCTCGAATCGGCAGTGGGCGGTGCCGCAATGGGACTGTTCACCAACTCGGGCGAGGTGTGTGCCGCGGGAACGCGTATCTTCGCGCACCGCTCCGTGTACGACGCGGTAGTGGAGGGACTCGGTGCGGCCGCCGGAGCGCAGGTGCTCGGCAATCCCTTCGACGCCTCGACGACAATGGGCCCGTTGATCAACGCGAAGCAGAAGAACCGCGTGCTCGGCTATATCGAGAAGGGCAAGTCCGAGGGTGCCCGCCTGGTAGCGGGTGGTACCGACGGCGACGCAGACGGAAACGACCGCGGCCACTTCGTACGTCCGACGGTGTTCGCCGGCACCAACGATCTGACCATCGCCCGCGAAGAGATCTTCGGGCCTGTGGGCATCGTCGTTCCCTTCGACGACGATATCGACGCAATCGCTTTGGCCAACGACAATCAGTACGGCCTGGCGGCCACGCTCTGGACGACCGATCTGGGGCGGGCCCACACCGTGTCGGCGGCATTGCAGGCGGGAGCCGTCGCGGTCAACGGATGGTCCCCACTTGCTCCCCAATTGCCCTGGGGCGGAGTCAAAGCCAGTGGTCTCGGCCGTGAGCTCGGATACGAAGGAATCTTGGCCAACACCGAGGCGAAAACCGTCACGATCGTTCTGTGACCGACCACGTCGACTCCGTCGGCCGATCGGTGGGCGGCTTCCGCTGTGCCGAGGCCCGTCCACAGCTAGGCTCGGAACTCATGGAAACCGTGAAGCCCACCGTCGTTCACGTGGTGGACGACGACGAAGATCTCAGGCAATCACTTGCGTTTCTTCTGCAGAGTGTCGGAATAGAGGCGCTCACCTATCCGACCGCTACCGCATTTCTCGAGGAAATGGATGCGGCCGAGCCCGGAGTGGTCATCGTCGACGTCAGAATGCCGGGCATGAGCGGATTCGAGCTACAGGACGAATTGATCCGACGCGATTATCCGGCTCCGATCATTTTCTGTTCGGCGCACGGGGACATTCCGATGTCGGTACGTGCGCTGCGTGCGGGAGCCGTCGATTTTCTCGAGAAACCGTACGAGCCGCAGCGCATGCTCGAGGTCGTTCAAGAGCAACTTCGGCTGGCGTCCGGTGTGTTCTCCGAGCGTGCGGAGCGCGACCGGGTACACCGGCGCCTCGATGCTCTGACGCCGCGCGAGCGAGAGGTGTTGCGGCTGGTGGTCGAGGGTATGGCCAGTCAACAGATCGCACGCCGCTTGGGTACCAGCGTCAAGACCGTCGATGTGCATCGAGCGCGCATCAAGGCCAAGACGGAGGCCGAAAGTCTCGGCACACTGGTCCGTGACGTCCTGGCATGGCGAGTAACGGTCTGAGGGCTGTGCACGTCCTTGTCCGACGGTGTGGCTAAAGGTTTCCCGCCTACCAGTAAGAACAGGTGGGAAATTAATTTGGGTGCAATACCGAATCGGTCCACCGTCGACAATGCTCAGGAGATCGGCATGCCTCACACAGTAACCACGGAGGAAACGCAGAGAACGTTTCGAGAAGTCACGGGACACTATCCCACGGGCGTCGCGGTGGTGACCGGCACGGATCCGACAGGGGAGCTGCTCGCGTTGGTCGTCGGCACCTTCAGTTCGGTCTCGCTCGACCCCCCACTCGTCTCGTTCATGCCGATGAAGACTTCGCGTACTTTTGCGCGAATGCAGGATTGTTCATCCTTGTGCATCAACATCGTCGGCGGCGATCAGGAACGTGAGGTGATGTCCATCGCGCAGCGCTGGGAGAACAAATTCGCCGGAATCGATTGGTACGCATCACCGAACGGAAGTCCGGTGCTCACTGACGCGATCGGCTGGATGGACACTACGATCTGGAAGACCGTGGACGCGGGCGATCACTGGATCGTGCTGTGCGAGGTTCAGGACATGGCCATCACGAACCCGGTGTCGCCGCTGATCTTTTTCCAGGGTGGCTACGGCAGTTTCGTGTGCACGTCTCTGCTCGCTCGAATGGACCACGAAATTCTTCCGGCCATACACGCTGCCCATGCTGCGCGCGCCGAGGTCGACGCTCTCGCCGCCGAGATCGGCTGCGAAGTGTCGGTCCTGACGGCCGTCAGTGCCGACGAAATGGCGACGGTGCTGTCCGCAACGGCACCCGGCGTCGACCGCGATGCCGCTCTGGCTCAACGTATACCGATCGTGCCACCGATCGGTGACTCCTACGTCTTCGCGTTGCCCGAGGCCGATCAGAACCGCTGGATCGACAAGCTGAAGGGTGCGGACAAGGGGACCCAGGTACATCGTGACCGGCTCGATTTCATTCGTGAACACGGTTACGGGATCTCGTTTCTTCCTGCGGCGGGATCGGACGCGTACACCGAAATGCGGCAGGCCACCAAGCAATACGAGTCCGGCCGCCTGACTCCGCGGCAGGAACGCGAGATCAGAGCGCAGATCGGCCGCACCTCGGTCGACTATCGGCCGCAGGTGCTCGACGACACCGGCACGTACAACGTGGGATCGGTCGTGCTGCCGGTCCGCGATCCGTCCGGTCGACACACACTGACACTTCGGCTCGCGCAGGTTCCGCAGAACGTGCCCGGACGTCTGGTCTCGGACTGGATCCGAAGCGCCAGAGCCGTGGTGGCGGTACTCGAATCGGCTCGGGGCTCGAGTACTGCAGGGTAGCGACGATCGATGGCGTCAGGTAGGGGTCTTCCTTGTAGGCAACCACGGTTGCATCGGAGTCGAGCGCCATGGGTACCCGTGCCTCTAGGCTGGTCCGATGTTTCTCCTCTTCGGTTTCGGCAGCAAGCGCAAACACGTCGGCCCTGGCGCAACGCGAAACTGCCCGCGGTGCCACAACACGACCCAGTGGGCGAGAATGAAGCAGTACCAGCAATTCACGCTGTTCTTCGTCCCGGTTGCCCGGTGGAAACGCGTCGAGTTCGAGGAATGCGGAATCTGCGGGGCCGGGGTGTCGATCTGAACGGGCTCGCGCGCCCGTGACGGTGCGGGCGCGCGAACCATCCGGCAGACCGTCGCTCACGCAGGAGCCAGCACCACCACCGAATTGTGTCCTCCCATTCCCAGTGAGGATTTCATCGTCAGACCTGGCTCGGCTGCGGTGAATCCGTCGAGCAACTGCGGGTGTCCGTCGGAGACCTGTGGGGCCGCAGGAACCAGTCCGCGATTGAATCCCATGACGGCAGAGATGGTTTCGACGGCCGACGCCGCGCCTTGGCAATGCCCGGTGAGCGGCTTCACCGAATACACCTGCGCGTGTGAGCCGAGCACCGTCTCCAGCATCTCCGTTTCCGCGGCATCGCACTGAGCGGTGCCTGGCCCGTGCGCATTGAGGTAGCGCACCTGGCGCGCCGTGGCACCGGCGTCCGTCAGGGCGGCTTCGAAGCAGTCCCGTACCTGTGTCAGGGCCGGGTCGATGGACGTCGCGTGGAACGCGTCGTGAGTCATCGAACCGCCCAGTACCCGCGCGTACGCAGCATCGCTACGGTTGGTGAGTACGAAAGCTGTTGCTGCTTCGCCCATTCCGAACCCACGACTACCTTCCTGGAACGGTCGGCAGCCCTCCTGAGGTTCCACGTCGACCACCCCGACGCCGAGCGCGACGAAATGGTCGATGTTCTCCGGCGTCAGAGACAGGTCGGTGGCGACGAAGACGACGTCGTCGACGAAGCCGGTATCGAGCCACATCTTGGCGGTGAGAAGGCCGGCATTGCCCGACGCGCACATGGCCGAGACGTTCATCGCCGGGCCGTGAAAGCCGTGCTCCTGCATGAGCAGTGATACCGGGGTCGACGGCATCAGCGTCAGGTAGTCGCGCACCCGCCGCACACCGCCGTCCTCCAGATAGAAGTTGCGCCACTCGTCCACTTCGCCCAGGACGACCGCATGCACCAGACCGACCCGCCGACCGGGCCGCCAGCCCCGAGCGAGTGCGTCGTCGATGGCCTCGCGTGCGGCGCCGCGCAGTGCGCGGCCGAAGCGGCTGGTGCCGTCGTCGATCTGCCCGCCGTCGGGCACTTTCGCAAGCCACACCGGGTTGCGGCCCGGGTGTGACCGGTTGTGGTGCAAGGTGGCGGCAGCCTTACCGCTGGCCAGACCGGTCCACAATGCGGCCGTACCCCAGCCGTAGCCGGACACTGCGCCGATCCCACTGATGTCGATGCCGTGAGATGTCATGATCGATTCCCGTTCCTTCTCGAGTTGTACGAGCCGTTTTCGGCTGGTTCCTCGATTTAGCCCCGCAAACAAGCACTGGGTCCAGTCGGAAAACGGACATAAGCATCGAACCGTGCAGAAGATTCCGGCTCGGCCCACAGAAGTGGTTGAATCGAGTGTCGACAGACCGCCTACGAACGCGAGGACCGCAGATGGCCCCAGGGGAGCGCGACGTCGTCGGCGACCCCGAAGCCGATCCCGGGTCGCCCGGTCTCGCAGATCGTTATCGGGTTCTGATCGAACACTCGCCCGACGCGATCGTCGTCCACAGGCGAGGCAACCTTGTCTACGTCAACCCTGCGGGGCTCCGGTATCTGCGCGCCGACAGTCTCGGTGCGGTGGTGGGCCGTCCGATCACCGACTTCATCGCGGCCGCGTCGATCGGGCCGATGCTCGAGCGCATCGCCGCCCTGGACGTGCACGGAACCGCCAGTTCGGCCTCCGAGGCAGACGTACTCGCCCTCGATGGATCGACTCTGACCATGGAGGCGGTCTCGGTCCGCACGGTGTGGAACGGAGAACCTGCATTTCAGGTCATCCTTCGCGACCTCACCGAACACAAGGCCGCACAGAAGGCGCTGCACTATCAAGCCGCGTTGGTCGAGCACGTCAGCGACGCCATCGTGGGGGTGTCCTCCGACGGGGTCGTGTCCAGTTGGAATCCTGCCGCGGAGTCGGTCTACGGACGACGCGCAGCAGATGTGCTCGGCCTCTCCGTATCGAATGCAGTGGGGGTGCCCTGCGACCCGGTGGCCATTCTCGCGGCCGGCGGCCGGCTGTGGGACTCGCATCTGCGCGCGGACGGGACGGCGTTGGCGATGGTGGTCTCCGCGGCCCAGATGCCCGACGGGTGGGTGTTGGTCTGCGCCGACCAGAGTGCCGTCCGCCGGGCCGAGGAGCATTACACCGCCGTGGTGGAATCGCTGGAGGCAGGTGTCGTCGTACTCGACCACGCCGGTCGCATCACGTCGGCGAACCTCGCGGCGAAGACGATCCTCGACATCCAGGTGGGATCGGCGACGACGGGACAGTCCGCTGTGCTGCCGTTCCGGGTGTACGGCACCGATCAGCAACCCATTCGGCGACTCGAACACCCCGTGGCCGTCACGGGCAGAACCGGGAAGCCGAGCCAATCGGTGATCGGAGTCGAACGCCGTCGGGACGGACGACATTTCTGGCTGTCTCTGACCGCGACCATGCTCAACTTCGGCGGCCCGTCACCCTCGATAGTGGCAACGTTCGTCGACGTCACCGATGCCTATCGGACGAGCATGAAGCTCGAACACGCGGCAACCCACGACGACCTCACCGGGCTTCCCAACCGCCCGCTGATTCTGGCGCGGCTCGACCAGGAGCTGTCCCGATCGAGTCGGGAGGATGCCATGGCGGTGTTGTTCATCGATCTCGACAACTTCAAGACCATCAACGACCTGCACGGACATACGGTCGGTGATGCCGTACTCGGTATCGTGGCCGCGCGCTTGACGCGGGCTCTGCCGGACGACGCATTCGTCGGACGCATCGGCGGTGACGAATTCGTGGCGGTGGTGCCGTGCAGTGTGGGGTCGGAGGCGGACGACGTCCGGGCGGAACTCGCAACCCCGATCACGACGGCAGACCGAGAACTGACGGTGACCGCCAGTATCGGCTGTGTGACCGTCGGCAGTGGTGATCCTCGCACTGCCTTGGACATTCTCGACGATGCCGACCACGAGATGTATCAGGCCAAGCCGGTGTCGCAATACTCGGCGCAGTCGTAGCGTTCGGTAACGAACAGGCACGACTGTGCACTGTTGTTACTCGTGGGGCTCGTGTGTCGTCCATACTTCAGCGGTGATCAGGACCCTGCGCAAGCACGCCCTCGCAATTCCCATGACGCTCGTCGCCGCCGTCGGTCTGCTGTTGGGCGCAGCAGGGACGGGTAGCGCTGCGCCTGCGGTCACGTACACCATGGTGGCCTTCAGTAATGACAGTGATCGCAACATGGACGTGTACCAGTCCAGCAACGGAACGGACTTCACCACGGTCGAGACCGCCGCGTACACGCCGCCCTCCGGTGTGGTTCGTGACTCCAGCATCTTTCGAGCCGCCGACGGTATGTACTACGTGACATATACGACGGGCGGCGGCGCGGAAATCGGCTTTGCGCGCAGCGCAAATCGGGTGGATTGGGAATTCTTGCAGAACCTTCCGATCCCGTTCTGCTGCCTGCTGCTGCCCGGGACCGGGGCGGGTACCGGCTCGGCGGGGTCCTCGGAACTCCCGTCTCTGTCCCCGTTCACCACCAAGGCGTGGGCACCGGAGTGGTTCGTCGAGGGCGACCGCGTCAGCATCATCGTGTCGTTGTCTGCCGGCGGAGGGTTCGTGCCGTATCTCATGACGGCGACCGATCCCGGCCTGACGACGTGGAGCTCGCCGGTTCCGTTGGTGGGAATCATCAACGACCACATCGACACCACGGTGGTGAAGGCCGGGTCGACCTACCACGCCTTCACCAAAGGTGAGAGCAACAAGGTCATCGAACACTGGATCGCGCCCGCTCTGGGTGGTCCCTACGTTCGGGATCTCACCTTCCGCGATTTCGGCCCGTTGAAGGAAGGGCCCGCCGTCGTCGAGTTGCCCGACGGTACCTGGCGGTTGTACTACGACGACTACACGAACCAGAAGTACTTCTACTCCGACAGCGCCGACCTGAACGGCTGGTCCGCACCTCAGGAGCTTCCGGCGCTGTCCGGAATCGTTCGCCACATCGGCATCATGAGAGAAGCTGCTTAGCAACAGCTTCTGCGGTCAGCCCGCCGACAATGCTCGGAGGCCGGCCGCGATGAATTCTCCAGTTGCTTCGGCGGCGTTGCGTGCTCCGGCACCGGTATCGGAGCCCGACAGTGCGCGGTGGGTGATGCCCTCACCGATCACACCGAGCTTGAAGTTGGCCAACGCCACGTAGAAGCCCCAGTTGTCCACCTCACGGCCCGATCGAACGGCGTACTGCTGCACCAGATCCGCCGCCGATGGGTAGCGGTCGCTCGTCCAGGCTGCGTCGGCACCGAGAACGGCATCGAACACGGGTTGCCGGTACACGCACATCAGCGCCACATCGGTCAACGGATCGCCGAGTGTGGACATCTCCCAGTCCACCACGGCTGCAACAGAACTTACGTCCTCGGCATCGAGAATCGTGTTGTCGACCCGGAAATCGCCGTGCACGATGGACGCCGCCGATCGGGTGGGCACCGCGGCTTCGAGGGCGCGGTGAAGTCGGTCGACGTCGGGTAGTTCCCGTGTCTTCACCGTCTGCCACTGACGCGCCCACGTGGCTACCTGTCGAGCAACGAAACCGTCGGGGCGACCGAACTTTTCGAGACCCACGGCCGCAGGATCGACGGCATGCAGCTCGGCGAGCACTCGCACCAATTCGGCGGCGTTGTCGGCGACCTGCTCGTCGGTCAGATCGCGCAGATCCTCGCGTGTTCGCACGACGCGCCCGGGAACGAAACGGACCACCGTCATCGGAGCACCGAGTACGGCACCTTCTCGGTCGAAGGCCACGGTCTCGGCCACCGGAACCGCGGTGGACGCGAGCGCGTCGGTCACTGCCCACTCCCTGGCCATGTCGTGCGCCGACGGGGTCAGGCCGCTGGTCGGGGGCCGACGAACCACCCACGTCGAGGTGTCGTCGTACACCTTGTACGTCAGATTGGAGCGACCGCCGCTGATCATCTCGACCGTCAGCTCACCGTCGACATCGATGCCCTCGGCACGCAGGAATCGTTCCAGAGCAACGCGGTTCATGCCCGGTAGGTCGCTCATGACTGCTCCTGTGCGGCGCGCTTCGCTGCCCCGACCGCTCGTTTTGCGATAGCCCAGCGATGCACTTCCGACGGGCCGTCGTAGACCCGGAACGGACGTACTTCGCGCGAAAGCCGTGCCAGTGGCAGGTCGTCCGATACCCCGAGCCCGCCGCACATCTGGATGCTGCGATCCACGATGCGAAAGATGGCCTCGGCTGCGAACGTCTTGGCGATGGAGGTTTCGTTGCTCGCGTGGCCGCCGCGATCCAGCTCGAAGCAGGCCTTGATCAACAGGGCACGGGATGCGGCGATGTCGATCTCGTTGTCGGCGACCATCTTCTGGATCATGCCGAGATCGCCGAGCTTGCCGCCGAACCCTTCGCGCTGGGCCACCTGGGCGACGGCGATGTCGTGCGCCCGTCTCGAGGCTCCGAGCCACCGCATCACGTGGGTCATACGGGCGGGCCCCAATCGCACCTGGGCGTAGGCGAAGCCCTCGTCGACGGCTCCGAGAACGTTCTCGTCGGGCACGAAGACGTTCTCGAAGAACACCTCGCAGTGCCCGCCGATCATGGCTTTGTCCAGGGTGCCGATATGACGGCCGACCGTGATGCCCGGTGTGTCGGCCGGGGCGAGGAACATCGTGGCTCCGCCTCGGTCACCCGGCTTTCCGGATGTACGGGCCATGATGATGAAGAACCCTGCGCCGTCGGCTCCGGTGATGAACCACTTGTGTCCGTTGATCTTCCATCCGCCGTCGGTCCGTTCGGCCGCAGTGGTGAGGGCCGAGGGATCGGAGCCGGCACCCGGTGCCGGCTCGGTCATCGCGAATGCAGATCGTTGATCGCCGCGGGCGAGAGGGGCGAGGAATTGATCCTTCTGTGCCGGCGATGCGATGTGCGCCAGCATGTGGACGTTGCCCTCGTCGGGTGCACCGAGATTGAGTGCGATGGGGCCGAACAGGGAGTAGCCCGCTTCCTCGAACACCGGTGCGCGGTCGCTCATCGACAGACCGTGCCCGCCGTATTCGACGGGTGCGTGCGGTGCGAACACGCCCGCTTCCTTGGCTGCGGACTGCATCTCGACCCGGAGGCCGTCGCCGCCTGCGTCGGCGATATTGCCCAGAAACCGATCCTCGATCGGGAGCACGTATTCGCGAGTGAACGTACGTGTTCGGTCGATCAGCTTCTCGACGTCTGCGTCGAAGGTGAGGTCGATGGCCATTCTGCACTCCCTGGTCGATACCGACCGAACACTCGCTCGGTCTCTTGAAGACTGGCATACACGCAGGTTCCGGTCAAGGAACTCATGTCCTCTGTGCAGTGCCTCTGCCGGTCGCGGCACCGACCGTTCGGCGTGCGATATCGAGGTACACCTCGACCAGTTCGGCCGGCGTCAGCGGGCCATCGGGTCGGTACCAGGTGGCCACTCCGATGCACATCGTGGTGACGGCCCGGCCGGCATCCGCGGGGTGCGGGGTGTCGAAGACCCCGGACTCGACTCCGTCGGTGACGATGGCGTCGAGCAGTCGTTGCTCTTCGTCGCGCTTGGCGATGTAGGCGGCGCGGTTGGCCGGCTCGAGACTGCGAATCTCGGTGGAGCACACGAACGCGGCATCGCGGCGATGGATATGGAACAGCAGCAAGGACTCCACGACCGCGTCGAATCGGTCCTTCGGCGACGAACCGGCCCCGTCCATGGCCGATCGAGTCCGGTGCAACAGTTCGTCCATCGACGCATTCATGATGCCGACCAGGAGGGCCTGCTTCGACGGAAAGTGGTGATACAGACCGGGAACCGACAAGCCGGCACCCGCGGCGATCTGCCGCACCGACGTGCCGTGGTAGCCCTGCTCGACGAAGATGCGCAAGGCCGACGCCAGCGCTGGGGACAGTGCCGCGCCCTCGTATGTTCGCCAGTCGCCGATCGAGGTCATGCGATCACCGTAGAGGGCGCAGCGAACTGGGCCGGGCGTTCGCACCGGGTTGACACCAAAGTTGTGATCCGCAACACTATCGAGACAGCAGACCGAACGAGTGTTCGGTCGGTCCGTTAGGGCCGAAAGTCTGCTCGAGCGGAAGGGCCGTTCATGACCCTCGACAGCGCGACCGGGCCTGCAACTGTTCTCGACGCCTGGCGTAGCCGAGTCGCCGACACCCCGGACCGGCCGGCGCTGGCGTACTTCGACGCCGTGCTCACGGTGCGCGAGGTGGACGAGGCGTCCGATGCACTTGCCGCCGCACTGTTCGATCGGGGAGTGTCACAGGGCGATCGCGTCGGCATCTATCTGCAGAACATTCCGCAGTACGCCTTGACGTTCCTCGCGCTGTGGAAGATCGGGGCGGTCGCGTTGATCCTCAACCCGATGTACCGCAACCGTGAACTTCGCACCTTGATCGACGATGCAGAACCTGTCGCGCTCGTCTGCGACGAACACGATCTCGATTCTGTGGGGGCGACGTTGCGCGGCAGTTCGATTCGACTGCTCGTGAGCACCAGCGGACTGGACCTGCAGACACGCGACGACCCACGAGTCTTTGCGTCGACGTCACGCGTGACACCCCGGCCCGACGACGATCTGATGGGTCTGATCGACCGCTACCGTGGTCGATCTTTCCCCGAATTCGATCCCAGGCCGGACGATCTCGCGCTACTGGCCTACACGTCAGGAACCACGGGTCCGCCGAAAGGCGCGCAGATCTCGCACGCGAACGCCTTCGCGACTGCCCTCGATTTCGGGGAACGGGCCGGTCTCGACGACGGCGACGTCGTGTTTGCCGTCGCACCGCTGTTTCACATCACCGGCGCGATGCTCGACGCGGCGGTGGCCCTGATTCGCGACTGCATGCTCGTGTTCGCGCATCGTTTCGACGCGGCAGTCACTCTCGACGCTGTCGTCGAGCATCGTGTCACCTACACCATCGGTTCGATCACGGTGTTCAACGCGATCTCCGCAACCGAGGGTGCGACGAGGGCCCACTTCGAGTCGGTGAAGGCGTTGTATTCCGGAGGCGCACCGATTCCGCCCGCCACCGTCGCCGCGTTCGAGTCCCAATTCGGTTGCTACATCCACAACGCATACGGGATGACCGAAACCACGGCGGGAGTCATTGCCGTGCCACCCGGCGTGCGCGCGCCGGTGGACGCGGCCAGCGGTTCACTGTCCGTCGGGTTGCCTCTTCCGCGCGTGACGTTACGAACGCTCGATCCTTCGGGCCGGCCGACACCCCCGGGAGTTGCAGGGGAACTGGAGATCTCGGGTCCGCAGGTGGTGTCGGGCTACTGGCGCAATCCGGACGCGTCCGAGTCGACGATGCCAGAGGGACGTCTGCGCACAGGCGACGTGGCGATCATCGACGAACACGGCTGGGTGTATCTCGTCGACCGGCTCAAGGACCAGATCAACGTGTCGGGATACAAAGTGTGGCCCCGAGAGGTCGAAGATGCACTCTACGAACATTCAGCGGTGTTCGAGGCCGCTGTGGTGGGCAGGCCGGATGACTATCAAGGGGAATCGGTGGTGGCGTACGTGTCACTCCGGCGCGACGCCACCACGACGCCGGATCAACTGATGGCCTTCGCGCGTGAACGACTGGCCGCGTATAAGCGTCCGAAATCCATCCACATCATCGACGAACTTCCCAAAACCCAGACCGGGAAGATTCGACGTGCAGCACTCAAACCTGTTCCTGTGAAAAATAATTCGATCGAAAGTGGCACTCCATGACTGTCGGATCATCGCACGACACCCGCTCGGCACCGGATATTTCCTCACGGAAGAAATCGCTGTTCGCCAGCACGATAGGCAACGTACTCGAATGGTACGAGTGGAGTGCCTACGCAGTGTTCGCCCCGTTCATCGCGGCGGCCATGTTCAGCCAGGCCGATCCTGTCTCGGCATTGCTGTCCACGCTTGCGGTGTTCGCCGTCGGATTCCTGATGCGGCCCCTCGGCGGCATCGTGTTCGGACGAATCGCGGACAAGAAGGGCCGTAAGTTCGTCCTTGTCACCACGATGCTGATGATGGCAACCGGCAGCTTGCTGATCGGCATCATGCCCACCTACGGTGCGATCGGGGCCTGGGCCTCGGTACTGCTGTTGCTCGCACGCGTCATGCAGGGTTTCGCGCACGGCGGCGAGTCGGCGACGGCGTATTCCTACGTCGGCGAGATCGCACCACCGAACCGACGTGGCATGTGGGGCAGCGTCGCGTTCGTCGCCATCTTCGGTGGATCGGCTCTCGCATACACAGTGGGTGGCGTCATCACCTCCACCCTGTCGGATTCTGCTGTCGGGCAATGGGGTTGGCGCATCCCCTTCCTCCTCGGCGCGCTCCTCGCTCTGTTCGCTCTCTACCTGCGCAAGAACATGGACGAGAGCGAGGTGTTCGACTCGGAGCAGAACAAGGTCGAACAAGAACCGATCGCGCGTAAGACCGTCGTCAAAGCGATCGTGTTGATGATCGGAATGACGTCGGGAATCACGGCGGCGCACTACACCTGGACCTCCTACGTGTCGACGTTCGCCATCACGCAGCGCGGGATGAACCCGGACACCGCCTACTGGATGCTCGTCGTCGCGCAGTTGATAGCGCTGGTGTCGCTACCGTTCTTCGGTCGCCTTTCGGATTCGATCGGTCGGCGGCCGATGCTGGCGGCATTCGCCGTGCTGATGTTCGTGCTGCAGATCCCGCTGACGATGCTGATCTCGACGCAGTGGTGGTCATTGCTGCTGCCGTCGACGGTGGCCCTGCTCGTCATCGCCGTCCCGGCCTCGATTCTGTCGTCGACGTTGTCGGAGAGCTTTCCCACCCGACTCCGCACGCAGGCAATCGGATTCGCCTACTCGTTCTCGGTGGCGGTGTTCGGTGGAACGGCACCGTATCTCAACCAGCTGTTCCTCGGGTTGGATCTGGGCTGGGTCTTCGGCGTGTACATCATGTTCCTCGCTGCCCTGACCGGAGTCGCTTGCTTCTACATGAAGGAGACCAAAGGCATCCGGCTCGAGGACGTCTGACTCGGACCGGCCGACTCGGTCGAATCGAACGACACGCCGGTAGTGTTGCGCGGTGCTCTACGTTGAGGTCATGAGAACCGCAGACGCCACTCGTCGACGCCTCCTGCTGCTGCTGCTGACCGTCATCGGCTTCGTCGTCCCCAATGCCTACGTCGTCGGCTACTTTCGCGAGCACGGGGTGAGCGCGGGCAGCGCAGCGAAGTTCTTCTCCGAATGGGTGGCGTCCACGCCGACGCGAGCCTTGACCGCCGATCTCGGTATCACCAGTATCGCTTTCGGGATCTGGTCCAGAGGGGATGCGAAAGATCACGGCGTCAAACATTGGTGGCTGGTTCCCGTCGGTACCGGCTCGGTGGGAATTTGCTTCGCGCTTCCGCTGTACCTGTTGCTGCGTGAGTATTCGCAGTGATGTCGCCGATCGAGAAAGAGGACCGCTTCGATGACAGATGACGCCCTTGCCGACTTCGAGCGAACCGAGTTCACCGCAGACGGGCGCACGGCGCCTGTCTATCGAATCGGCACCGGGCCGGCGGTCATCGTGATGTCCGAAATGCCGGGCATCACGCCGAGAGTGGCGGATTTCGCGCGCACCGTCGCCGGGATCGGATGCACCGCGATCGTGCCGCACCTGTTCGGCGTCGACGGTAAAGATCCTTCGACCGCGCCCCTGGGCGTGCTCGGGACGGTGGCAACGATCTCTCGCGCCATCGTGCCGGCGTGTATCAGTCGAGAATTCACCATCCTGGCCACCGGCAAGTCGTCGCGAGTCGTGGTGTGGCTGCGTGCTCTGGCGGCCGAGGAACACGAGCGGTGCGGCGGACCGGGCGTCGGTGCCATCGGAATGTGCTTCACGGGCGGGTTCGCCCTGGCCATGGCCGCCGACGATCGATTGATCGCACCGGTGCTGTCGCAACCGTCACTTCCGTTCGCGGCATCGAAGTCACGCAGTCGTTCCATCGACATCAGTGCCGGCGACCTTTCGAAGGTGAAAAGCCGTTGTGCTGCGGGAGATCTCACTGTTCTCGGTATGCGGTTCCAGGGCGACACGATGTGTCCCCCTGCACGGTTCGAGTTTCTGAGGGAACAACTCGGCGACGCATTCGTCTCCGTGGAATTGCCCGACTCCTCGTTCAATCCGGAAGCCTTCGGACCGCCGCACTCCGTCGTGACGGAAGGACTCATCGACGAGCCGGGTCAGCCGACGCGGCAGGCACTGGACCAGGTACTCGATCTGTTCCGCAGTAAGTTGCTCGCAACGCCGTGAAGCCCCGCGGCGCGAACACGATGCGAAGCCGAAGGTCGAATTCACGACCACGGAATCGTGGCCTGCAGAACCGCCTCCTTCAGCGCGGCGGTCCGTAACGCCGTCACCGTCTGATATTCGGGATCGGCCACCATCTCGCTGAACGCCTTACGTGACGGGTACTGGACCAGGAGTACTGCATCCCAGGCCTGCCCGTCCTCCGCGGCAAGTGCGGTCGAACCGTCGCCCGCGTACAGCACCGTCGCGCCGTAGCGCGGGAGGAAAGTCTCGTCCAGTGCTTTCGCATATTCTGCGTAGGAGTCGCGACCACCCTCGGCGAACCGAAGCAGGTTGAGCATCACCACCGGACCGCCGGGATCTTCTTCGAGGTAGCGCTTCAGGTCTCTTCCGCGGGGATCGACAGCCATAGTTCGAGTATGCGTGAGCCGTCGATCCTGTGGAGTGCACAGCGCCGTTGTCGGTCGAGTCGATCCGCTGTCGGCCCCCACGAGACGGTGGCTCCGCGCTCAGCGGTAGAACTGGGGGAGCGGGAAACCAGTAACTCGATAAAGGGAAGTGTGTCGTCAATGTCCGATGTTGAGAACGTGACCGTATTCGGAACCGGAGTGCTCGGTTCACAGATCATGATGCAGGCTGCCTACCACGGAAAAACCGTTGTGGGATACGACATTTCCGACGAACTTCTGGCCAAGCTGCCGGACCGCTGGGAATGGATGCGCGGATACTACAAGCGTGACCTGAAGACTTTCGACGAGGCGCGCTTCGACAAGGCCATCGAATCCATCACGACCACCACCAGCGTCGCGGAGGCTGTTTCGGACGCCGACCTGGTGATCGAAGCAGTTCCGGAGGATCTCGACCTGAAGAAGAAGGTCTGGTCGGATATCGGCGCTTCCGCCCCGCCGAAAACTATCTTCGTGACCAACTCGTCGTCGCTACTGCCCAGCAGTTTCGCCGAGGCCACCGGGCGGCCGGAAAAGTTTCTCGCATTGCACTTCGCCAACCTCGTGTGGCGATACAACACCGGTGAAGTAATGGCAACTGCTGCAACAGATCCTGTCTACTTCGATGTCGTCTTGAGCTTTGCTTCGGAGATCGGTCTCGTTCCCGTTCCGGTCCGAAAGGAAATTCCTGGATACGTGCTGAACAGTCTTCTGATCCCGCTGCTGCAGGCGGGAGCCAACCTCTACGTCGGCGGGGTTGCCAATCCGGCGGACATCGACAACGTGTGGCGCATAGCCACCGGGGCACCCGCCGGTCCGTTCCAGATATACGACACTGTCGGCTTCAACGTCGCAGCACATATCGCGCGCGCACACGGTGGCGAGGATCAGGTCAAATTTGCCGACATACTGCAAAAGGGTATCGACGCGGGAAAGACCGGTCTCGGGGACGGTGAAGGCTTTTACACGTACGACTCCGACGGCAAGCGACTCGATGCTGTCGAGTCGTGGAACATCAACTGAATCACTCGATCCCGCCTGTCGGTGATCCTGGGATCGACGACCCGGGCTCGAGTAATCGGTCATGGGCGCATGTGCGCACGACCACCGGCGACGCCGAATTCAGCCGAGCCGGGTCAACCGAGTTGGCGTAGTTGTATCGCGGTGTCCAGCGCCAACCGATGCCACGCCGAACGCGGATCCCGTCCGGTCAGTTCCTGAGCCCGGCGCAGTCGATAGCGCAAAGTCTGCGGGTGCACCTGCAGTCGGGCGGCTGCAGCCGTTGCTGTGCCGGTGGAGATGAAGGCCGAAAGACCCAGCAGGATATGCTCGTTCGCTGCCTCGGTCAGCGAGCCGAGCACGCTACGCACCACCTCGCTCGTGTCGGCGGTCGGGCGCGCTGTCAACAGTGCCAACAGCTGACCGTCGCCCTGATCGAGCAGTGCCCGGCCGTCGAACGCGTGATCCGGTGCGGTCTCGAGCGCTTCCGAGGCGAGTCGCCACGAACTGCTGATATCGGTAACGGTCGATCTCTCCACGAGGCATCCGCGCAGCCGCAGATCCCGACACGCGAGGTCGACCTCGGCGCGATGGATCGACGGCGGCAGCAGCGCGATCGCGCGTTGTTCGCGCCGAGTGCACAAGTGTGTCCGTTGATCCGCCGTTGTGGTGCGGTCCGGAGGGGCGAGGCCCATCGCAAGCACCAGAGACTCGACGGTGTCGTCGGACATGGGTCGGCCCGGATCGGTGGACTGCACCACGAGCAGGTTCGGGTGCGTCGGCAGCTTCAGGTCGAGTTCGCGAGTACGGTCCGACACCGCCCCGGGTGAGTTGTGTCTGGCAGCCAGCAAGTCGTCGAGCAACGCGGCGTGCGCCTGCGCACGGTTGGATGTGAGCTGTTCGCGCGCAATGACATACGCACCGATGATCTCCTCGGATATGGCGTCGATCGCGTCGAGCACGCCCAGGCCGAGTTCGGCGATGTCCGGCGGGTCGAGTACTTCCAGATACTCCGTTGTCACGTGCCGAACGAACACGCTCGACGCGACTCGATACGCGCGCAGCACATCGGCCAGCGGCCGCCCGTCTGCCGCGCGTGCGGAACCTATGGCTCGGAATCTCTTGTGGTCGCGGTCGTCGATCGTTCGATCGCCGTGCGCCCACAGGGCCATCAGCCGCCTCAGTGACCAATACGCGATGGCCTCGACATCGGCCAATTGTGCACCCTGCAGTGATCGGTAGACCGGGATCGCGTCGCGAATCGCGTGTACTGCGGATGCGACGACGGGGCCCAGATCCGATTCGATCTTCGCGACCACGGCGACCCGCGCCGGGTACATCGATCTACCTCGCACTCTTTATCAGCACCTGATAAATCCTATACTCATTCGACTCGATTTCCTTGAGTTCCGACGCCGACGACAGCACAGTCGAGGGAGACACCCGGGTCGAGCAGAAGAGTGGGGCAATGGACGCAGACGTGATCGTGGTGGGGGCCGGCTTGGCCGGACTGGTGGCAACCGCCGAACTGGCCGACGCGGGAAAGCGCGTGCTGCTCCTCGACCAGGAACCCGAGCAGAACCTGGGTGGTCAGGCCTTCTGGTCCCTCGGAGGACTGTTCATGGTCGACACGCCCGAACAGCGTCGAATGGGCATCAAGGATTCGGCGGATCTGGCGTGGCAGGACTGGCTCGGCACAGCGACGTTCGATCGCGGCATCGACGACCCTGCAGGGGAAGACTACTGGGGTCATCGGTGGGCCAGGGCATACCTCGATTTCGCGGCAGGTGAGAAGCGGTCGTGGCTCCACGCTCAGGGAATGCGATGGGTCCCCATCGTCGGATGGGCCGAGCGCGGCGGTTACCTGGCCGAGGGGCACGGAAATTCGGTTCCGCGATTCCACCTGACGTGGGGCACCGGGCCGGGTGTCGTCGCGCCGTTCGAGCGTCGCGTACGTGAGGCTGCCGACAAAGGGTTGGTGCGCTTCGGTTTTCGGCATCGGGTCGACGGATTCGTCGTCGACGGGGGAGCGGTGGTCGGAGTTCGCGGTGCGATGCTCGAAGCCAGTGCCGCGGAGCGAGGGGCAGGAAGTACCCGCGTCGAAGTGGGTGAGTTCGAGCTCCGCGCCGGAGCCGTGCTGGTGACGGCAGGAGGAATCGGGGCCAATCACGATCTGGTGCGCGAGAATTGGCCGGCGCGGCTCGGGACGCCGCCGAAGTCGTTGATCTCCGGAGTGCCGGAACACGTCGACGGCCGAATGCTCGGCATCACCGAAAAGGCCGGCGGCCGCCTGGTCAACAAGGACCGCATGTGGCACTACACCGAAGGCATCAAAAACTGGAATCCGATCTGGAAGAACCACGGCATCAGAATCATTCCGGGCCCGTCGTCGATGTGGTTCGATGCCCGCGGGCAACGGTTTCCGGTTCCGAACTTCCCCGGATTCGATACGCTGGGAACGCTGAAAGCGATCCAGGACAGCGGTTTCGAGTACTCGTGGTTCGTATTGACCCAGAAGATCATCGAGAAGGAATTCGCGTTGTCCGGGTCGGAACAGAACCCGGACATCACCGGCAAGAACCTCAAGCTCGTTCTCGGGCGGGTATTGCCCGGTGCCAGCGAACCGGTGGAGGCATTCAAGAAGAACGGCGAGGACTTCGTCGTCGCAGATTCTCTCGAAGAATTGGTCCAGGGCATGAACCGAATCACCGGCGAGGACTTGATCGACGGTGTCGACCTCAGGCGTCAGATCGAGTCGCGAGACCGTGAGGTGGACAATCCTTTCACCAAGGACCTGCAGATCTCTGCCATCCACAATTCCCGGCGCTCGCGCGGTGAACGCATCGCGCGGACCGCTGCACCTCACAAGATTCTCGATCCCAAGTCGGGTCCGCTGATCGCGGTGCGGTTGAACATCATCACTCGAAAGACGTTGGGCGGCATTCAAACCGATCTCGACGGTCGCGTTCTCGACTCGATGGGCACTGCCGTCGAGGGGCTGTGGGCTGCCGGTGAGATCGCCGGATTCGGCGGCGGCGGTGTGCACGGCTACCGGTCCTTGGAAGGAACCTTCCTCGGTGGATGCATCTTCGGCGGACGGCAGGCAGGGCGAGCCCTGGCGGCGCAGGCGTGAGAGTGCCGCGTTCGCTCGGTAGACCCCCACTGCCCGATGCGGCCGAGATCGCCACCACAGCATCGGCGAATCCCCGATCCCCGGTGTCGGTCTCGTTTCTCGGGGTGAGCACAGTGCTGTTCGACGACGGCGAGTCGGCGATCCTGACCGACGGTTTCTTCTCGCGTCCGTCCCTGCCGAAAACCCTTCTGCTGCCGCTACGTTCGGACGGCCCGAGAATCGACAGTGCGTTGCGTAGGGCGGGCATCGGGACGCTCGACGCGGTGGTGTGCGCGCATTCTCATTTCGATCATGCCCTCGACTCCGCAGCGGTGGCACTGCGCACCGGCGCTGCCCTGGTCGGTGGTGCTTCGACGGCACAGATCGGGCGGGGCGCGCGGATGCCCGAGGGTCGCATCACCGTCGTCGCCGACGGTTCCGCGGTCGAACTGGGTCATTTCACTGTCACGTTCGTCGAGTCGGTTCACTCGTATCCGGACCGAGCTCACGGGACGATCGACCGGCCACTGCGGCAGCCTGCTCGGGTGCGAGCGTTCCGGTGCGGTGAGGCGTGGTCGATGGCAGTCGAGCACCGTCCGAGCGGCAGGCGGGCTCTCGTCCACAGCAGCGCCGGGTTCCGAGCGGGCATGCTCGACGGCCTTTCCGCCGAGGTGGTGTACCTGTCCATCGGTCAGCTGGGGCGCCGAACACGCGAGTACATCGACGAGTATTGGCGGGAGACGGTGTTGTCGGTGGGGGCTCGGCGCGTCGTGCTGACGCATTGGGACGACTTCTTCGGGCCCCTCGACAGGCCGTTGCGGCCGCTGCCCTACGCCTTCGACGACATGTGCACCTCGCTCGACGTATTGACCGCCTGTGCACGCAGGGATGGGGTCGACCTGCAGTTGCCGACGCTGTGGCGGCGTGCGGACCCCTGGGCAGACATGGTCTGAGGCACCGAACGGGAGCGACCGAAATGCGCGGCGGTCGTCGAGCAAGATAGGGCAGGGTATCCTCTCCTCTTGTTCGTCCTCCCGCTCAGTACGTCGAGAAAGTTCGGTCACCCCGTGAAAAAAGGTACGAGGCGCGTCGCTGCCCTCTCGTCGCTGGTTCTTGCTGCAGGTCTGATCACCGCATGTGGTGAGTCCGAGGAGGTGTCGCAGACCGCGGCCACGGGCGGCGACGGCAAGACCGTCTACCCGCTCGTACTCGACAACTGTGGCCAGTCGGTGACCGTCGACGCTCCGCCGCAGCGAGTGGTGTCTCTCGATCAGGATTCCACCGAGATCCTGCTGTCGCTCGGTCTGCAGGATCGCATGGTCGGGACAGCGTCGTGGACGGATCCGATCCGCGAGAATCTCGCCGAGGCGAACGCATCCGTACCGCGGTTGGCAGACAACGCGCCGACCTACGAGGTGGTGCTCGACACCGACCCGGATTTCGTGACCGCGTCGTTCGGCCGCCATTACAAGCAGGGCGGTGTCGCAGACCGTAGCCGCTTCGCCGAATCGAACATCGAGACGTATCTCGCACCCACCGACTGTGACAACGGCCTGAGCGTCAACGGTGGCAATCCCCGGACGACCCCGTTGACCATGGACGCGCTATATCAGACCATTCGCGAAACGGCCGAGGTGTTCGACGTCCAGGAACGCGGTGAGAGCTTGATCAGCGAACTACAAGGCCGTCTGGACGCGGCCACATCGGGCAACGACAAGACCGGTGAGAGCATTGCGTTCTGGTTCGCAGACACCAAGAGCCCGTACTTCGCCGGCCGCTCCGGAGCGCCTGCCCTCCTCGCCGATCAGGTCGGTGCCACCAACGTCTACTCCGATCTACAGGACGACTGGGAAGCGGTCGGGTGGGAAACAGTGGTGGACCGCGATCCGTCCGTGCTGGTGCTCGGAGACCTACTCCGCAATCGCTTCCCCGGGGACAAGCTGGAGGACAAGATTGCGTTCCTCGAATCGGACCCGGTCACCAGCACCATGGACGCGGTGAAGAACAAGCGGTACATCTCGCTGCACGGCGCCGAGATGAACCCCTCGATTCGGCTGGTCGACGCCGTCGAGAAGCTGACCGCAGGCCTGAACCAGATCGGGCCTCGGTCCTGAGCACCACCAAGGCCGAGCCGAGCGTCTCGGCGAAACGACAGATCGGCCTGCCCGCCGTCATGATCGGCGGATTTCTCCTTCTGGTCGTCTCCGTGGCGATCGCGATGACGCTCGGGCCGGCGCAGATCTCGCTGGTCAACGTTCGTGACGTCGTGCTCAACCACCTGGGACTGGCGGACATCCCCGTCCGGGTGTCCAAGAACGCGATCGTGTGGGAAGAACGGCTCCCACGCAGCCTCGTGGCAGCTGCATGCGGCAGCGGCCTCGGGATCTGCGGGGTCATCATGCAGTCGCTACTCCGCAATCCGCTCGCCGACCCGTTCGTGCTCGGCATCAGTTCCGGCGCGTCGACGGGAGCGGTGCTGGTCGGGATCCTCGGAGTCGGTGGGGCCGCGCTCGGACTGTCCGGTGGCGCGTTCATCGGGGCACTGGTGGCATTCGGACTGGTGCTGCTGCTCGCTCAACTCTCCGGCGGCAACAACGACCGCGTGATTCTGGCCGGAGTGGCGTCGACCCAGTTGTTCTCGGCATTGACGTCGTTGGTGATCTTCGCGTTCGCCGATTCCGACGAGACCCGCGGCGTCATGTTCTGGCTGCTGGGCTCGCTCGAGGGTGTTCGCTGGGACGACGTGATTCTGTGCGCGGCAGTCGTCGCGGTCGGGACAGCCGTCTGCTTCTACTACGCATTCGTGCTCGACGCGTTCTCGTTCGGCAACGAGGTGGCGTCCTCACTGGGCATCCCGGTACGCAAGGCTCGCATCGCACTTCTGGTCGTGACCGCCCTCATCACGGCCACCTTGGTGAGTGTGGCAGGGGCGATCGGATTCCTCGGGCTCGTGTTGCCGCATGCAGCGCGGTTCCTCGTCGGCTCGAGGCACGGTCGGCTCGTTCCGGTCACGGCATTGATCGGGGCGGTCTTCATGGTCTGGGTGGACGCGGTGTCGCGCGTCGCGTTCGCGCCGACGCCGCTGCCGGTCGGCGTGGGTACCGCACTGGTGGGCGTCCCGGCATTCATCGCCATCCTGTCCAGACGGAAGAAGGCGTCATGACACTCTCGGCAACCGATGTCACGTGGCGTCGCGGCGGTGCGCTGGTCGTCGACGGCGTGTCCCTCGAGCCCGGCCCGGGCGATACCGTCGGGCTGCTCGGGCCCAACGGATCCGGCAAGTCCTCGCTGCTGCATCTGATGAACGGTGCCGTCAGGCCGACGTCGGGCGTGGTGACCCTCGACGGAACCGAGCTGTCCGCGATGCGGCGCAAGGACGTCGCGAAGATCGTGGCAGTGGTGAGTCAGCACGCCGACACCGACTTCGACATCACCGTCGCCGACGTCGTACGGCTCGGCCGCATTCCCCATCGAGGAGCGTTCGGCGGAGACGCAGCTGCAGATGCGGCGGCCGTGGATTCTGCACTGCGGCATACGGGTCTGGCAGGAAAGGCTCATTGTCTGTGGCATCAGCTGTCCGGCGGAGAACGGCAGCGCGCGCAGATCGCGCGCGCCCTGGCTCAGGAGCCGCGGGAACTGCTGCTCGACGAACCGACCAACCATCTCGACATCCATCATCAGCTCGAATTGCTGGCGCTGGTCGCACGGTTACCCATCACGAGCGTCATCGCACTGCACGATCTGAACCTGGCGGCGATGTTCTGCACGCAACTCGTGGTGTTGTCCGAGGGCCGGGTGGTGGCAGCAGGCGCACCCGCCGACGTACTCACCGAGGAGTTGATCGCGCGGGTGTACCGCGTGCGTGCCCATGTGACCCTCGATGGACCGAACAACAGTCCGTCGATCCGATTCGAGCCCGGCCTCGGGGCGCACGTGTAACTCGACCTGCCGATCGAGTCGACTGGTTTCACCATCGACCATCACCGTCAACATCGCCGAAACATTTCTCGCGCACGATGGTCGCGCCGAAACATGGTGCGATGCGACGGAGATGTCGCCGAGCACGACGGAAACTCGATCGAACGGTGAGCGCATGACAGAACGACCGACCGCAACGGACCGGGAAGCCGAACCCGGTGTACGCCGAAAGCCTTGGTATGCATCGCTTTTCGTGCAGTTACTGATCGGCATAGTCGGAGGCATTGCGATCGGGTGGCTCTGGCCGGGCCTGGGTGCAGACCTCAAGCCACTGGCCGACGGCTTCATCAAGCTCATCAAGATGCTGATCGCCCCGATCATCTTCTGCACCGTCGTCATCGGCATCGCCCATGTGGGCGACCTCAAGTCCGTCGGCCGCATCGGCGTCAAGGCCCTGGTCTACTTCGAGCTGATCACGACGTTCGCGCTCGTGTTCGGTCTGGTGGTCGGCAACATCGTCAAGCCGGGCTCCGGGTTCTCCATCGACCCGCAGACCTTGGCCACCGGTGCCGAGGCCGTCGACCAGAAGACCGGCAGCGGCGAGTTGCCGCACACCGTGGACTTCTTGCTGAACATCATTCCGACCTCCGTGGTGTCGGCATTCGCCGAGAACGCGCTACTGCAGGTGCTGTTCTTCGCCGTGCTGTTCGGCTTGGCCTTGGCGAAATTCGGTGAGAAGGGCCCGCCGATCTTGCTCGAACTCGTCGATCACATCAGCCACATCTTCTTCACGATCATCGGTTGGATCATGCGCCTGGCACCCATCGGTGCCTTCGGGGCGATGGCATACATCGTCGGCCAGTACGGCATTTCGTCGCTCGGTAGCTACGGGAAACTGATCGCGTGCTGCTACCTGGCTGCCGTGTTGTTCATTCTCGTTCTCGCGGCCGTCGCGCGGTACTTCGCCGGAGTCAACCTCTGGAAGTTCTTGCGGTACATCAAGGACGAGTTGTTCCTCGCCCTCGGAACGGCGTCGACGGAGGTGGTACTGCCGCGCATCATGGTCAAGCTGACCGAGGCAGGGTGCTCCCGCACGACCACCGGTCTGGTGGTTCCGACGGGATATTCGTTCAACCTCGACGGAGCAACCCTCTATCTGTCGATCTGCATTCTCTTTCTCGCGCAGGCTCTCGGCGTCGACCTGACACTCGGAGAGCAGATCGCTGCGGTGTTGATCCTGATGCTGACCTCCAAAGGCATGGCCGGAGTACCGGGTTCGTCGTTCCTCGCATTGTCGGCGACCGTTGCGGCCATCGGGCACGGGTCCATCCCGGTTGCGGCCGTGGCGTTGCTGCTCGGTGCCGACCGGATCATGGACTCCATGCGAGTATCGGTGAACCTTCTCGGCAACTGCGTCGCGACATTCGTCGTGGCGAACTGGGAGGGCCAACTCGACAAAGACCGAATGCGCAGAGTGCTCGACGGTGAGGAGGTACCGCCGTTGGAGGCGATCGAGGAGTCGAAGGACTACGAACCGGTCGGATCGGAGCCGGAATCGGTATCGATCGGGGGAACCTCGAAGGCGAGCAACGCCACGTCGTCCTGAAGTCCGTCACCGAACGAGGCCAACAATTCGGTCAGATCGTCGACGATCTTTGCCGCGGAGGTCCGGCCTCGTTCGGCGGCGAATGCGTGCAGACTGCCGTCGTCGTCGAAACGAGTTCGGCCCGGGCCGACGATCGCCTCGGTCAGCCCGTCGGTGTAGAACGCCAACACGTCACCGGGCTGCATCGTCACCGTCGCCGAGGCGAAGTGCGGTTCGGTGAGGGCTCCGACCAACTGCCCCCCGGTGGTGTCCACGAATTCGACGACGCCGTCGTGCGCGATACGAAGAGCCGGCGGGTGGCCTCCGCTGGCGAGGTGCACCACGGCACCGTCGGGTCCCGGCGCGACGGTACCGAAGACCACGGTGCAGAAACGCGGATCGTCGCCGTGAAACTCGTGGTGGAGCACCGTGTTGAGGTTCTCGAGTACGGCGATCGGATCCCGATCGAAGACCGCTGCGGCCCGCAGCGTGTATCGAGTCAGGGACGTGACGGCAGCCGCGCCCGCTCCTTTTCCGCTCACGTCGCCGAGGAAGAAACCCCACGTCGCGTTGTCGAGGGGAAACACGTCGTAGAAGTCGCCGCCCACTTCGTCGATGGACGCGGGGTGGTAATGGGCCGCCACCTGCATGCCCGTCGGCGCGGACAGGATCGGCGGCAACAGTGTGCGTTGCAGAGTCGACGCCAGAATCTGTACCTGAGTCTTCTCTGCTTCCGCCAACTTGCGGGCTTCCTCCGACGCGCCCAATGCATCCTGAGATCGGTCGAGAGCTGCTTCGGCGTCGTCCTGAGCTGCCTCGGCATATATCCGCGCATCCATCAGGTGCTGCTCGCGGACTCGGCGCTCGGTCTCGTTGTGCAGCGTCATGGTCACCGTCGTCGCACCGGACACCGCTCGCAAACTGTTGGCGAGCATCGACACCGCCGTCTGCGAGCCCGATGCGGGTGCGCCGGTGAGTTGCGCCGTCACTCCGATGGGCGAGTCGGAGTCGGACGACGTGGCTGCCGCGAGCAGTTCGCGCAAAACCGGTGCGAACTCGGGGCTGAAAAGATCCGTGACTGCGGTGCCGACCAGATCGTCCCGACTCAGTGCCGTGATGCGAGCGGCCGCCGCGTTGGCGTAAAGGATGTCGCCGGACGCAACGTCGATCGAAAAAACCCCGCACGGTGCGGAGTCGAGTAGTTCGGCAGCCGAGGCGGTCATGGCTTCTCCTACCAAGATTACGAGGGGCGGCCGGTTGATTCGGCCGTGACTGGGTTCCGCCACACTGCGGTGACCACGGTGCCCAGACCTGGACGGTGGTCGACGGTGAGGTCGTCGGACACTGCCTCGGCGAGCTGAAGCCCGTGGCTTCGTGTGGTCGTCGGTGCCGGCGGACGCCACGTGCCGGTGTCCGAGACGGTGACGGTCAGTGTCTCGCGTTCGTACGCTGCCGTGATCGTCATCGTCCCCGGTTCGGGCGCGGAGCTGTAGGCGTGTTCGACGACGTTGGCCAGGGCTTCGTAGGCCCCGAGAGCGATGTCGTCCACGAGAGTCCGATGCACTCCCAGGTCGAGCGCCCAACCCTGGAGCCGGCGCCGTGCGGCGCTGGCAGCAGCAGCCTCAGCGGTCGCAGTGTGACTCCACCGACTGGCGGGCTGTGAGTGGGACGTCATCGGCCACCCTCACTGTCGACCGCGCTCGACTGCACGTGCGCCACAGCCTCGGGAACGGTGGTGAAGGTGGCCATCACCCGGTCGATTCCGCTGAGTTGAACCGGGCGAACGACCACCCCGTCGACGGCGACCAGTGCCATCCGTGACGATTCGGGCAGCCGGTCGGACACCCGGACCAACACGGTGATGGCGCTCGACGACAGAAAGCTGACATCGGTCATGTCGACCACCAGTCCGCGTTCCGCGGCGTCGGCCGCAGGGAACGCAGCGGCGGACAAGTGGGGGATGGTATCCAGGTCGAGTTCGCCTCTGACTGTGATGACGGTTGTCGCGTCGTGCACATCCGAAACGATCTCGAACTGTCCTCCGGTCGGGTCGTCAGACATACGGCCGAGGTTACCTGTCATCGTGTCCGATTCACGATCCAGGCGCGTCGACGAACAGGTCGCCTGCACCCAGTACGTCGAGGACCATGCGCACCGAACGGGCCGGTGCGTGGATGACGATCTTGCCCGGGTGGGTGTATGTCGCGTCGACGATGGCATTCGCGACTCCCGAGTAGACGAACGACACCTCGGACAGGTCGATCGTGACCACGGAGGAAACGGCGGCCAGGCGATCGAGGCCGTGTACGAATTCGGCCCGGGTCGACATGTCGAGTTCACCGAAGGCGCGCAGGATGTTGTTCCCGTCGGAACGGACGATGGTGTCGAGTCGGAACTCGGCTTCGTCGTCGCGAACGGCGTTGTCCATGGTGGCAATGCTCATCGACATGTCGAGACCTCTTCCGGAGAAGTGCGCGGCCGGCTGGTGTCTCCGCCTGCTCGCTGGTTTGTTGTGTAGTCAACGATGCCAGTGCGAGATGTCGGACGGTGATGTCGACGATCTCGAGTCGGTAACGAAAGATCTCGTTTCGATAACGCCGTCATCGGGTCAGGAATTCGATCAGTGCACTGGTGACTTTCTTTCGCGCCCATCCGCGCGCCCCTCGCTGGCCGAGTGCGGCCCGAGCGGCGTTGGCCCCGGCCGCACCGTGGACTCCGCCCCCGGGGTGGGCGGACGCGGACCCGAGGAACAATCCTTCCACCGGGGTCTCCGCGCGCCCCAATCCTGGCGTGGGACGAAAGATCAACTGCTGCTGCAGTTGTGCGGTACCACCGTTGACCGCACCGCCGTGCAGGTTGGCATCGGCGCCGTGCAGATCACTCGGTCTCTGCACCACCCGTCCCACCACCGAATCGGCGAATCCCGGGGCGTGCTGTTCCAACACCTGATCGACGCGGTCGGCGACGGTCTCGGCGGCCGAGTCGTCGACGACGCCGCGCGGCAGATGTGTGTAGGCCCAAGCGCTTTCGGTGCCCTCGGGCGATCTGGACCGGTCCGCTGTGGTCATCTGGCCGAACAACATGAACGGGCTCTGCGGGAGAACCCCGGTCGTGAGATCGGCCGCCCAATGGACCAGGCCGTTGTCGTCCGCACCGAGGTGGACGGTGCCTGCGTCGGCCAAAGATGCTGAGCGCCAAGGTATTCGACGGTCGAGAGCGTAGTTGAGCTTGACCACCGGGGTGTCCCACTCGAACGTACGTAAGTCGTCGTGCACGCGACGCGGGACCGCATCGAAGGGCAGCAACGACCCGTACAGCGCGGGGGCCGACACGTCGGCAACGATCGCTCGACGAGCGCGGAACGTCTCGCCACCTGTCGTGTGCACGGCGCGTGCACGACCGCCCCGCACGTCGATGGACTCGACGGGTCGACTGCACGTCAGCACAGCACCCGAGGCCTGGGCCCGGCGAATCAACGCGTCGGTCAATGCCGACGATCCACCTACGGGCGCCGGATACCCGACGTCCTGCGCGAGCATCGTCAGCAGATATCCCATCATTCCGCTCACCGGCGCGTCGGTGGGTACGTCGCCGTGCATCGCATTGCCCAGGAGCAGGCACCGCGCGGCCTCGCTGTGGAACAGCTCGTGGGCCATCACCCGTGCAGGCAACGCAGCGAACCGGACGAAGCGCAGTGTCTCGGAGACGCCGAGAGCGCGCGCCAATCGTGCTGCCGGCAGTACCGGTGGAAACGGCCCGAAGAGCGAACCGAGCAGGGGAGTGCGAACACGTTCCCACTGCTCGAACAGGCGCAGCCACGTGTCACCGTCGCGTACGTCGTGCTCACGCAACAGAGCAGCGGTCGCCTCGACGTCGTGATGGACGACCGGAGCGTCGGTGTCCTCCGGGGATCGCGCGTGGCCGTAGACCGTCGGCGAGTGAGACCACGTCAGTCCGTGACGCTCGAGCTCGAGTGCTGTCATGGCGGGCGAGGACACAGCCAGCGGATAGAACGCGCTGAACAGGTCGCTGGTGAATCCAGGAACCAGTTCGGCACTGCGGACGGCGCCGCCGGGTAGTTCGGCCGCCTCGAGAATCACGACGTCCCACCCCGCGTCGGCCATCGCCGCGGCGGCGACCAATCCGTTGTGACCGCTACCTATGACGACTGCGTCGACCTCTGTGGTGGTCATCGGGTGATGCTCCTGGGCTCGGTCGCGGTCTTGTTGCTCACAACCCTACCGACGTAGTACAGCGCGATTCCGACTGCGAGCAGCAGCCCGGCGCGGAGCCACGTGGCCGCGGACTGCTGAGTGAGCAGCACGGCGCACGTGATCAACGCCAGGACGGGAAGCGCCGTCGGCGTTCGGAAGTGGTCGGTGTCGGATCGGTCTCGACGCAGCACGAGCACGGCAATGTTGGTACTGATGAAGACGAACAACAGAAGCAGCACCACCGTTTCGGCGAGTGCGGCCACGGAGCCGGTGGTGCACAACACCATTGCGACCACAGTTGTCGCGACAATGGCCGCCCACGGAGTCTTGCGGCCGGGCAGCACCTTGGCCAGGGCTACCGGAAGCAATCCGTCGCGGGCCATGCCGAAGGTCAATCTCGACGCCATGATCATCGTCAGCAAGGCGCCGTTGGCGACGGCCACAAGGGCGACCAGACTGAAGACCCACGGTGGGATTCCGGCGTCGGCGGCGTCGACGACCTCGAGCAGCGGACCGGTGGACTGGGCCAGGGTATCCGCCGGAACGACCGTCGAGACTGCGAGACCGACCAGCACGTAGACCACTCCGGCCGTCGTGACGGCTCCGAGCAGAGCTCGGGGATACACCCGCCGCACATCCTCGACCTCCTCGGCGATGTTGGCCGAAGTCTCGAACCCCACGAACGAGTAGAAGGCGAGCAGAGCCGCCCCCAGCACTGCCAGCGTCGGCGTGGTGTCGTCGGTGAATTCGAGCACCCGTGACGGCGCGCCGTCGCCGCGGCTCAGAACGAGCCCGGCCAAGGCGATGATCACGACGAGACCGGACACCTCGATCACCGTCATACCGAGGTTGGCCCGAAGAGATTCGGTGATCCCGCGGGCATTGAGAAGTCCGACGAGAAGTAGGAAGACGACCGCCGCAGGCACGGCGGGCACATCGAGGAACACTGCGAGATAGTCGCCCGAGAAGGCCAGCGCCAGACCTCCCGCGCTCGTCACGCCAGCCGCGAGCATCGAGAATCCGACGAGGAACGACACTATCGGTCGCCCGAAGGCTCGCTGCGCGAACACCGCCGCCCCGCCTGCTCGCGGGTACTTGGTCACCAATTCGGCGTACGACGCCGCAGTGAGCAAGGCCATCAGGAGAGCGAGCAGCATCGGCAGCCAGATCGCTCCGCCGACCTCACCCGCGATTTCCCCGACGAGAGCGTAGATCCCGGCCCCCAGCACGTCACCGAGAATGAAGACGAACAACAACTTGCCCGAGATCGCCCGGCGCAGTGGCGTCGACGACCCGTCGGACTCGGAGCCGTTCGGGTGGACGCTCGGACTGTGGTCGGACGCCATCAGTTCCGGTTCCCGCTTCGGGAGCTGGTGCTGGAGACAGATAAACGACGCAGCGGGGATGTCATGGCAATCGCATGCCCGGTGTGTTCGGTCTTCAACCGTGTTCTCTCGATCGGTTGCAGCACAGACGTTTCGGCGAGCCGGCCGCGCCGGACGCGGCAGGTTCTACGGGTTCGATGCGCGTTCCGCCAACAGAGCGAGACGCCTCAGTGCCTCGGCATTTCGGGGGTGAGACAGCGCATGCTGAACCCGGTTGGGCACGAGCTCGAACGGCGGTGTGCTCGCGTGCTCGATCATTTCGATCGTGCAGCCGGTTGCTGTCGGGTGCAGCCGGACGGTGATGGAGGCGCGTCCGAACGGCATGGCCCGGGCTTCCAGCTGTAATTCGCGGTTCTCGTGGACGGCGACCGAGCGCGTGACGTCGCTGAGCACGATCGGCCAGGCTCCGACCGAATGGTGGATGACACTGCCGGGAGCAGGCCACGCCGCGTCGACCGCTCTGATTCGGGATGCACCGACCACCCACATTGCGTAGGACCAGCCATCGGCAAGAACGTTCCACACGTCCTCGCATCGAGCTGTGGTGTCGCGTTTCGTCGTCACGCTCGGACCTCCGTCGTCATCTCGGTACGCCGCTACGCCGAACGAAAAGCGTTGGTATGCCGCCGTTCTCGGGGCACACGTACGGCGGTTGCGCAGTGGGGGACCGGCCTGGACTCGACTCGGATATCGGTGACGCTACCTGCCACTGAGCCGGGGCACAACGCGGCAGCGGGCCCGGCGCACGCGGCTTCTCGACCACCCGGCGCGGTGTGGGGCGTCGGTTGCCATAATGAGGCGATGTCGACAATCGCTTACGTGATCGCAGGTTCGGAAGCCACCGGCGGGGCCGGTCTGCAAGCAGATCTCAAGACGTTCGAGCGGTTGGGGGTCTACGGGGTCGGCACCATCACGTGCATCGTGTCCTTCGATCCGAAGGCCGAATGGGGCCACCGCTTCGTGCCGATCGACAGTTCGGTGATCGCAGATCAAATCGAAGTGGCCACCGCCGCTCACGATCTCGATGTCGTCAAGATCGGCATGCTAGGAACCCCCGCCACCGTCGCCACGGTCGCGGAATCACTGCGCCTGCAGCCGTGGCGTCATGTGGTGGTCGATCCCGTGCTGATCTGCAAGGGCCAGGAACCCGGTGCGGCTCTCGACACCGACAATGCGCTCCGTCGCGACATTCTTCCGCTGGCCACCGTCATCACACCCAACTTGTTCGAGGCGACGACGTTGTCCGGAATGGACTCCATCGACACCGTCGAGGATCTCGGTGAGGCAGCCAGGAGGATTGCCGACCTCGGCCCGCAGTACGTCGTGGTCAAGGGTGGTGCCGGCCTACCCGGAGACGAAGCCGTCGACGTCGTGTTCGACGGACAGGACCTCACCGTCCTGCGCGCCCCGAAGATCGGCGACGAGAGGGTGTCCGGCGCAGGATGCGTGTTCGCAGCTGCCATCACCGCCGAGCTGGCCAAGGGATCCGGCGTGCTCGACGCAGTGGCCACGGCAAAGGACTTCGCGCATGCCGGCATCGTCGGCCGGTTGTCGAGTCACGCTCCGTTCGCTGCCGTCGCCTGGCAGAACTGAGCCCGCCGGCCCGGATATCGATCACGGGTCTGCCTCGAGTGCTGCGAGGCTTCATGTTTGGACGGGTTCGCCGCGGGGACACTGACGTAATCGACGTGTTCCTGCAGGCCCGGAATGCGTCGCCGGTGAAGCGAACAGCAGTCGAGGAGACACCATGGCCCAACATGACCCCGCCTCCGGTGCCGAAGCGAACGACGACGACCGCACGATGCGCGGGCACGCCGGGGAAGCGATCGTCGACGCGCGCAACTGGCCCGGCTACATCTGTATCGGTCTCGCGCTGGTCAGCCTCGGACTGACCTTGACTGCGGCCGGCTACGGTTTCGAGGGGTGGGCGTGGACGGGCGCGGTCCTCGCGCCCGTTCTGCTCGTCGCAGGCACGGTTCTGGTGTTGCTCGAGCGTCGCCGGGTCAAGGCACAGGAAGGCAAGAGCCTCACCGACCCTGCGGGGCATTGATCGAGCCCGATCTCGGCAGGGGTGGCACGTCGTCGATCGGCGTCGGCGTGGAACTGAACGAGCTGGCACTCTCGATCGGCGCTGCGCCGTCGATGCGTTCCGTGCGAGTGACCGGGGCAAGCGACGACTCGCGAACGGTTCGTCCCGGTGACCTGTACGTGGCGTTGCCCGGCCGCCGAGCTCACGGCCTCGACTTCGAGCTCGAGGCCGAGGCCCGAGGGGCAGTGGCGGCGTTGTCGGACCGGGCCTCGACGGTTCTGCCGACACTCGTCGTGCCGAACCCGCGCCGCCGGGTCGGGGAGGTGTGCGCTCGAATTCATCGGTTCGCGCACCGAGACCTCGATCTGTACGGAGTCACCGGGACCAACGGCAAGACGAGCACCACCCTGCTGCTCGGAGCCGGGCTCGCTGCGGCGGGCGACTCCGTGGCGACCATGACCGGAATCGGTTTGGCGGGCCCGCGCGGCGCGGAAGAATCGGCCAGAACCACACCCGAGGCCGCCACCGTGCATCGGACTCTGCGCCGTTTCCGGGACGAGGGTGCCACAGCGGTTGCCCTCGAGGTGTCCTCTCACGCCGTCACCGAGCACCGCGTCGACGGCCTCCGTTTCGCGGTGATGGGGTTCCTCAATCTCACGCCGGATCACCTGGATTACCACGGAGACATGGACAGTTACTTCGCCGCGAAGGCCGAACTGTTCTCGGCGCACCGATCGACACGCGCTGTGGTCAACGTCGGCGATCCGCACGGCAAAATCCTGGCGGGACGCCTCGATATTCCCTGTTGGACGTGGTCCACGGCCGATCGCGATGCCGATGTTCGCGGCGAGAACGTCGAGTGCACCGACGTCGGAACGTCCCTGACAGCGCGAACCCCGATGGGCGATGTCGAAATCCGCCTACCTCTGCTGGGTCCGCACCAGGCCGAGAACGCTCTGGCCGCACTGACCATGGCGTTGGCGGCCGGCCGCGACATCGCAGCAGTCGCGGCAGGACTCGAACGCCTCGACGCCGTTCCCGGCCGACTCGAACGTGTCGACGTCGGTCAGCCTTTCCTGGCCGTCGTGGACTACATGCACAACACTGCAGGTCAGCGGGCGCTGCTGCCGTTCGTCCGCAGCGTGGTCTCGGGTCGACTGATCGTCGTCGTCGGGGCGACGGGCGAACGTGACCCGGGTAAGCGCTTCCCGCTCGGGCGAACGGCAGCCACGTTGGCAGATGTGGTGATCGTCAGCGATGAAAGTCCGCTGTCGGAGGACCCGGGCACCATCCGAGCCGCAGTGGAAGAGGGCGCTCGGGCTGCACGCTCGGCGGTGGTGGTAGTGGAAGCCGACCGGCGGCGTGCCGTGGAGCATGCTGTGGCCATTGCTCAGCCCGGGGATGCCGTGGTCGTGGCGGGCCGGGGCTGCGATGCCGAACAAGTGTACGGCGACCACATCCTGCGATTCGACGACCGTGAGGTGTTGCGCGACGTCCTCGCCGCCCACGTCGCGCGGAGTTGAACGCGCTACCGCTACTGCGCCGCGGACGTACGTTTCCGAGCGGATCTGTCTGCTCGACGCTGCGCGAACCTGCCGGCGGACTTCAGGGCCTTGGATACGACATTGGCTCTGCCCGTTCGCTTTTCGAGGCTCACGCCGGCAAATGCCAGGAGCCGGGCAGCAATGGGCAAGCCGATCGCGACGACAAGGTAGCGGTAGAGATACTTGCGGGCCAGCAGCGGGATCATGCGGGAAGTCCTGTCGTGGGGGAGGTTGTCAGCGGACGGCCCGTCGAACCTTGAATGCTGCTGTTGCCGTCAGCGCGATGATCGCTCCGACGACGGCTGCACCGAGCATTGCGACGCCCTGCCCGAGATCGAAGTTCCAGCCGAGGAAGTTGATCGTGCTGTGAACGGTGTTCTGCAGCACGAAGATGACCAGTGCTGCAACGAGCACGACCGTGACGAGGAGGGCCAACTTCGAGGCGAATCCGCCGCGGCGCTTGGTAGTTGTGGTGTCCGATGTTGCAATCATGAGGGTTCCGTTCTGTGAAGTGGAAGGTGAGCAGAAACCGAGTGCCGCCGATCGCGGTGACCGGCGGCACTCGATGCGGGGCTGCTGGTTACTTGAAGGTGTCCTTGATGTTCTCGCCGACCTTCTTGACGCCGGCCGAACCCTGATCCTTCTTGCCCTCGGCTTCGAGGTCCTTGTTGTCGGTTGCGTCGCCGACAACTTCCTTCGCCTTGCCGATGGCGTCTTCTGCTGCGTTCTTGGCCTTGTCGATGAAGCTCATGGTGTGCACCTTTCGGGTGGCTGTGATTGTTGGTAACGGATAGATAGTCGGTTTTCGAGGCCGAAAGCAAACGTCGCAGGAAAGTGATCTGCATCACTCGAGCGACCGCGGCGGTCAGGTGAGGGAGACCAGCTCAGTGATGTCGTCGTGCGGGAGTTCGCCGTCGACCACGGCTGTGACGACGGAGCTGTTCAGCGTGATGGCACCCTTGTGGTTGTCCAGGAATGCGGTATCGGCGGCATCGCGGCCTACCGAAATGCGAACCAGAGTGGACCGCGGTGCCAGACACGTGGCGTCGACGACACGCCACTGGCCGCCGACGAACGCCTCGGCGACGGCATGGAAATCCATCGGATCGCATCCGGGCGCGTACACGGCCACGAGGCGGGCAGGAACATTGACAGCGCGGAGCATCGCGACGACCAGATGCGAGTAGTCGCGGCACACTCCCTGGCCTGCTAGCAGCGTGTCGACGGCTCCGTCGATCGGATCACTGCTTCCTGGAACGTAATTCAGGCGTGCGCCCACCCAGGCGGAGATCTTGGCCAGCAGTTCCTCGGAATCGGCGTAGTCGCCGAATTCTGTTGCGGCGAAACCGTAGAACTTGTCTGCTTCGGCGTAGCGGCTGGGCCGAAGGTAGAGCGACATGTCGTAGTCGGTGACGGGGGCCGGGGTGGTGTTGCCCAGGATGGTGGCGTCGTACGAGACCTGTAAGTTGCCGACGTCGGCGGGCATGACGTGAATGCGGTTGCCGTGCGGTCCGCTGACCTCCTTCGCCTCGACGGGATTACCGTCGAGAACGAAGGAGAGCGATTCGGTGACCGTCGTACCGGGGTGCGGTGCGATGGCGATCTGGAATTCGAGAGTGGTGGCGGCGGTGATGTCTACATCGAGGCGCGCGGATACGTCGCGTTTGAGCATGAGGACTCCTGGCAGGTGGGGGCGGGTGAACCTGCTGCCAGTACCCGTATCCGCCGAAACCAATCGCCCCTGGTCACCGAGTGATCAACGCCACCCCAGTGCTGGGGCCACGTCGCGCAGCAGCGTCTCCAGAACGTGTGCGCAGTACTCCACACCCAACTGGTTCGGGACGGTGAGCAGCAGAGTATCCGCGGCGGCGATCGCCTCGTCCGCTGCCAGTTCTTCGATCAGCCGATCGGGCTCACCCGCGTAGGTCTTGCCGAAACGAGCCTTGCCGCCGTCGAGGTAGCCGACTTGGTCGTCACCGCTGCCCTCTCGGCCGAAGTAGGCGCGGTCGAGATCGTTGACGATCGGAAAGATGCTGCGGCTCACGGATGTTCGAGGAGCGAAGTCGTGGCCCGCGTCGCTCCACGTCTTGTGGAAGCGTTCGATCTGTTCGGCTTGCAACTGATGGAAAGGCACCCCGGTGTCTTCGCTGAGAAGTGTGGAGCTCATCAGATTCATACCCTGGCGCGCCGTCCACTCGGCCGTCTCGCGGGTGCCTGCGCCCCACCAGATGCGTTGGCGCAGACCCGGTGCGTGAGGTTCGAGGCGCAGCAGGCCAGGCGGGTTGGGGAACATCGGCCGCGGGTTCGGCTGAGCGAAGCCCGTGCCTTCCAGCAGATCGAGGTAGATGCGGGTGTGTTCGCGAGCCATGTCTGCGTGGTCGGAGCCCTCCGCGGGGGAGTATCCGAAGTGGCGGTACCCCTCGATGACCTGTTCGGGCGATCCCCGGCTCACGCCGAGTTGCAACCGCCCGCCCGAGATGAGGTCGGCAGAGCCGGAATCCTCGGCCATGTAGAAGGGATTCTCGTACCGCATGTCGATGACGCCGGTACCGATTTCGATGGTGCTCGTCCTGGCTCCGACGGCGGCGAGCAGCGGAAACGGCGACGACAGCTGGTTGGCGAAGTGATGGACGCGGTAGTACGCACCATCGGCTCCCAGTTCCTCGGCCGCGACCGCGAGGTCGATCGACTGCAACAGCACATCCGATGCCGATCGGGTCTGCGACTGCGGGGACGGTGACCAGTGTCCGAAGGACAGAAATCCGATCTTCTTCATCGTGTGCTCTTTCGTTGAAGGATCAACTATGTTCGTACGACTCAGCGCACAGCCGGGTCGATTCATTCCCGGTGCCGGAACTACGCCCCGATACCCGCCGTCAACAACTTCGCCAGCTCGAGGTAGGCATCGCCGTCACTCAGACCGGTCAGGCGGAACACCTCGCGCGTCTGGATGCGCACCATGACCGAGGATGCGACGTCACCGACGAAGGCCGCATGGACGTCGCGTACCTCGCCACTCGCCACACCCTCGCTGATCAGCTCCTGGACCCGTCGTGCCGCGATTGCGGTGTTGCGTTCGTACACCGAACGGGCCGATTCGAGCGACGCGAGATCGGTCATGAATTGCTCGGACGCAGATTCCAGAGCGGCACCGACTGCGGTGAGATACGTGGTGATGCGGTTGCGGGTTCCGTCGACCTCGGCGACCGCATTCTCGACCTGGGTGGTCATGGACTTGAAGTAGTGCACGGTTGCGCCGCCCACCAGCTGATCCTTGCTCGACGCCAACGTGTACAAGGTGGATTTGGAGCAGCGGAGGCGAGCCGCGATGGTGTCGAGCGTCAGGTGAGCGAACCCCTCGGCCAGGAACAGGCTGACGAGTTGGTCGAACAATTCCGAACGGCGAGCCGTGGCATGCGAGGTCACGGGTGCGTTCACATCCAGGATGGTACTGCATCGTCTTGTGCAGTACTGTGCATCAGTACTGCGGATCATTCTTCAGTACTGATGCCGAACATCCCGGAGGTTCTAGTGCCCGTCGCTCGTCTGTTGCCCACCGCCGAAGCGCGCGACCTTCTCGCGCTGACCCGCGATGTGGCAGACAAGGTGCTCGACCCGATCGTCGACGAACACGAGCGCAACGAGACCTATCCGACGGGAGTGTTCGCCACTCTCGGCGAAGCCGGACTGTTGAGCCTGCCGTACGCGGAGGAATGGGGCGGCGGAGGCCAACCGTACGAGGTGTACCTCCAAGTACTCGAGGAATTGGCATCACGATGGGCGGCCGTTGCAGTCGCGGTGAGCGTGCACGGTTTGGCCTGCTATCCCGTGATGGCGTTCGGTACCGATCAGCAGAAGGCCGACAAGCTTCCCGACATGCTCGGCGGATCGCAGATCGGTGCCTATTCGCTGTCCGAGGCGCAGGCCGGTTCCGACGCAGCGGCCCTCAGTTGCAAGGCGAGCGCGGCCGACGGTGGGTACACGGTCAACGGGTCCAAAGCATGGATCACCCACGGCGGTGTTGCTGATTTCTACAACCTGTTCGCCCGCACCGGCGAAGGCTCCAAAGGTATCTCGTGTTTCCTCGTTCCCGACGGGACCGAAGGCCTCAGTTTCGGCAAGCCCGAGGAGAAGATGGGGTTGCATGCGATCCCGACCACGTCGGCGCACTACGACAACGTGCACGTTCCCACCGAATGGCGCATCGGAGCGGAAGGCCAAGGACTGCAGATCGCCTTCAGTGCGTTGGATGCCGGAAGGCTCGGAATCGCCGCTGTCGCAGTAGGAATCGCCCAGGCTGCACTCGACGACGCCGTGAAGTACGCGCAGGAACGCACTGCGTTCGGCAAGAAGATCATCGACCATCAGGGTCTTGGGTTCGTGCTGGCGGACATGGCCGCCGCAGTCGACTCCGCACGCGCGACCTATCTCGACGCGGCTCGCCGTCGGGACGCCGGACTTCCGTACTCCCGCAACGCTTCTGTGGCCAAGCTGATCGCTACCGATGCGGCCATGAAGGTGACGACCGACGCCGTGCAGGTGTTCGGCGGGTACGGCTACACCAGAGACTTCCGCGTCGAGCGCTACATGCGCGACGCCAAGATCACGCAGATCTTCGAGGGCACGAACCAGATTCAGCGTCTCGTCATCGCCCGATCACTCGCGACCAACTGACCATCCGCACCTTGCTTTCCACACACACGTAGGGGACATCTGCATGACGACAACCGAACCCGATATCCATACCACTGCGGGTAAATTGGCCGATCTTCGTAAACGTCTGGGGGCTGCGGAGATGCCGTCGGGTGAGGCGGCGGTGGAGCGGGTCCACGCGAAGGGCAAGTTGACCGCGCGCGAGCGGATCACCGCCCTGCTCGACGAGGGCTCGTTCGTCGAACTCGATGCGTTGGCGCGGCACCGATCACAGAATTTCGGGTTGGGTGACAATCGCCCCTTCGGTGACGGTGTCGTCACCGGCTACGGCACCGTCGACGGCCGCGATGTGTGCGTGTTCTCCCAGGACGCGACCGTCTTCGGCGGCAGTTTGGGGGAGATCTACGGCGAGAAGATCGTCAAGGTGATGGACCTGGCGATCAAGACCGGACGGCCGTTGGTGGGCATCAACGAAGGTGCCGGGGCCCGCATCCAGGAAGGGGTGGTCTCCCTCGGGTTGTACGGGGAGATCTTCCACCGCAACGTCCGCGCCTCCGGGGTGATCCCGCAGATCTCGGTGATCATGGGCCCCGCCGCCGGCGGACACGTCTACTCCCCCGCCCTGACCGATTTCGTGGTCATGGTCGATGGCACCAGTCAGATGTTCGTCACCGGCCCCGATGTCATCAAGACCGTCACCGGGGAGAACGTGACGATGGAAGAGCTCGGTGGCGCGCACACCCACATGGAGAAGTCCGGTGTCGCGCACTACGTCGCGTCCGGGGAGCAGGACGCCCTCGACTACGTCCGCGACCTCCTGTCCTACCTCCCGTCGAACAATCGGGCCGATGCCCCGCGGACGGTGGCGTCGGATCCGATCGTCGGGGCGATCGAGGATTCGTTGACGGCGGAGGATCTCGAGCTCGACACGTTGATTCCGGATTCGCCGAACACTCCGTACGACATGCACGAGGTGATCCGCCGGATCCTCGACGACGACGAATTCCTCGAAGTCCAGGAGGGGCGGGCCCGCAACATCATCGTCGGGTTCGGGCGGATCGACGGCCGGTCGGTGGGGATCGTGGCCAATCAGCCCACCCAGTTCGCCGGCACCCTCGATATCGATGCCTCGGAGAAAGCAGCCCGGTTCGTCCGCACCTGTGATTGTTTCAACGTTCCGATCATCACCCTGGTCGATGTGCCGGGGTTCCTGCCCGGGACGGGCCAGGAATACAACGGCATCATCCGGCGGGGCGCGAAGTTGTTGTATGCCTACGGGGAGGCGACGGTCGGGAAGATCACCGTCATCACCCGTAAAGCCTATGGCGGGGCGTACGACGTGATGGGCTCCAAGCACATGGGTGCCGACGTCAATTTGGCGTGGCCGACGGCGCAGATCGCGGTGATGGGGGCCTCGGGTGCGGTCGGGTTCGTCTACCGCAAGCAGTTGCTCGAGGCCGCGAAGAACGGTGAGGACGTCGATGCATTGCGGCTGACGTTGCAGCAGCAGTACGAGGACACATTGGTCAACCCGTACGTCGCTGCCGAGCGCGGGTATCTCGATGCGGTCATCCCGCCCAGTCACACCCGCGGACAAATCGTGACCGCGTTGCGACTGCTCGAACGCAAACAAGTGACCCTGCCCCCGAAGAAACACGGAAACATCCCACTATGAGCGGCGAAGCGAATCATGACGCAGTGAGCGAAGCGAAATCTGCTGCTGCGTCGGATAGTTGGTCGTTTCGCGGAAGTCCGACGGACTCCGAGATCGCTGCTGTCGTTGCGGTTCTGACTGCCGCGCAGTCGTCGGTGGCCGAGGACGTGCCGGCCCCGATCGATCTGTGGGGTCGACCTGAAGATATGCATCGTTACGGACTCGCCAGTGCCCCAGCTCTTTTCGTCAATGCCCGATTCGGCCAGTGAAGGACTTCGCACAGATGACCACCTCTACCTCCCATAAGAAGATTTCCAAGGTTCTTGTTGCCAATCGTGGTGAGATCGCGGTTCGGGTGATCCGGGCGGCCGCTGATGCCGGGCTGGCCAGTGTCGCTGTGTACGCCGAACCCGACGCCGACGCACCGTTCGTCCGCCTGGCCGACGAAGCATTCGCACTCGGCGGACAAACCTCCGCGGAGTCGTACCTGGTGATCGACAAAATCTTGGACGCGGCCGCCAAATCCGGAGCCGACGCCATCCACCCCGGCTACGGATTCCTCTCCGAGAACGCCGACTTCGCCCAAGCCGTCATCGATGCAGGTCTGATCTGGATCGGACCGTCCCCGCAGTCCATCCGCGATCTCGGCGACAAGGTCACCGCCCGCCACATCGCCGCCCGCGCCAAAGCACCCTCGGTCCCCGGCACCTCCGAACCGGTCGAAGATGCCGACGAGATTTTGGCGTTCGTCGACGAACACGGCCTCCCGATCGCCATCAAGGCCGCGTTCGGTGGCGGCGGTCGCGGCATGAAAGTCGCGCGCACCCGCGAGGAAATCCCCGAACTGTTCGACTCCGCCACCCGCGAAGCCGTCGCAGCATTCGGGCGCGGGGAATGCTTCGTCGAACGCTACCTCGACAAACCACGCCACGTCGAAGCCCAGGTCATCGCCGACCAACACGGCAACGTCATCGTCGCCGGCACCCGCGACTGCTCCCTGCAACGCCGCTTCCAGAAACTCGTCGAAGAAGCCCCCGCCCCGTTCCTGACCGACGCCCAACGCAAAGAAATCCACTCCAGCGCCAAAGCCATCTGCCTCGAAGCCGGCTACTACGGCGCCGGGACCGTCGAATACCTCGTCGGCCAAGACGGCCTCGTCAGCTTCCTGGAGGTCAACACCCGCCTGCAGGTCGAGCACCCCGTCACCGAGGAAACCTCCGGCATCGACCTGGTGCTGCAGCAGTTCCGCATCGCCAACGGCGAAGAACTGACCATCACCGAAGATCCCGAACCGCGGGGGCATTCGTTCGAGTTCCGGATCAACGGCGAAGACGCCGGGCGTGGGTTCCTGCCCGCCCCCGGACCGGTCACCACCTTCACCGCCCCCTCCGGACCGGGAGTGCGCGTCGATTCCGGTGTCGAATCCGGCAGCGTGATCGGCGGCCAGTTCGATTCGATGCTCGCCAAACTGATCGTCACCGGAGCCACCCGCGAGGAAGCCCTCGCCCGCTCCCGCCGGGCGTTGGCCGAATTCACCGTCGACGGCTTGGCGACGGTGATCCCGTTCCACGCTGCGGTGGTCTCCGATCCCGCGTTCATCGGCGACGGCGACTCCTTCTCCGTGCACACCCGGTGGATCGAAACCGAATGGGACAACCAGGTTCCCCCGTTCACCGCCGGGCAACCGATCGACGACGACGAGGCCCTGCCCCGGCAGTCCGTCATCGTCGAGGTCGGGGGCCGACGCGTCGAGGTCTCCCTGCCGGGCGAGCTCACCCTCGGCGGTGGCAGCGGCGGAAATGCCGGTGCGGTACGGCGTAAGCCCAAGGCCCGCACCCGTGGCGGTGCCGGAGCCGGCGCAGCCTCCGGTGACTCGGTGACCGCGCCGATGCAGGGCACCGTGGTCAAAGTCGCCGTCGACGAAGGCCAGGAAGTCGCCGCCGGGGACCTCGTCGCTGTCCTGGAAGCGATGAAAATGGAAAACCCCGTCACCGCCCACAAAGCAGGCACCATCACCGGCCTGAGCGTCACCGCAGGCGACGCCATCACACAAGGCACCGTCCTCGCAGAAATCAAGTAGGGGAGTACCTTTCGATGACTGCCCTCGCTGAATCGTTCGACGGCGACACCTCTCCGGCGCATTCCACCGAGTTCGAGATCGTGTCCACGGTATTGCGGATGGCCTCGGCCGCCCGGGTGCGGTTGGCGGAGGCGCTCGATGCCCAGGGACTGAGCTGGGCACGGTACGAGGTACTCGAATTGGTTTGTCGGAGAGGGCCGTTGTCGTACAGCGCGCTCTCACGTGAATTGGTGCGACACCGAACCAGCATCACTGCGACAACTGCCAGTCTCGTCGACGCGGGCCTGTTGGTGCGCAGTGTCAATCCGCGAAATCGACAGCAGTACTTGGTCGACGCCACCGACTCGGGGTATCGCGCGGTGACACGTGCCGAACGTGCGCTCGAACGGGCTCGGTCGCGGATGGCGGTCGATGCAGATTCCGAACAGACACTCGAAGTGCTGCGCGGCATCGAGAAGCAGTGGAACAGGCGGCGCTGACCGACACGTCCTGGTTATGATCCGCCGACGGTGATGCAAGTACCCCTGGGGTGATACCCCCAGGGGTACTTGTATACCCCCTTGGGTATGTGAAATGGTGGGCACGTTCGATTGCTCGGGGTTTCGTCCGCCTCGATCGATACCCCCACCCGTATAGGAGAACCATGTCGCTGCGCGATGCCGAAATCCTTCGCCCACCTGACGACCTGCCCGCGAGAGGGCCGGGACTACTCGGCCGTGCGGGTGCGTCGATGGTGACCCACCGTCGTTGGGTGTTCGGCGTATGGCTCATCGCGCTGATCGGCCTCGGTTCGTTCGCGCCCTCGGTGTTCACCTCTCTGGCGGGAGCCGGGTGGCAGGCGAACGGATCCGAATCCGTACAGGTTCGAGAACTGGCCCAGCAGCATTTCGGTGGCAATTCGTCCGCAGCGGTGCAGGTGGTCGTTCACTCCGACGCAGCATCCATCACGGACCCCGCTGTTCGGGCAGTGATCGACGACGTGACCGAGGTGTTCTCCGGTGACTCCCGATTCGGAGACGTCGTTGCGCCGCAACCGAATATGACGATCAGCCCGGACGGCCGCACCGGCATCGTCATCGCCGGGGCGAACGGCACGACCGACGAGATGGTGAAGGCCGTCGACGATGTGAAGGAGCGGTTGACTGCGCTCTCGACCGACGGAATCGAGGTGTATCCCACCGGTTCGTCGGCCCTGTGGTCGGACTTCAACAAGGCGAACCACGACGCCATGATCCAAGCCGAACTGTTGTCGTGGCCGGTCACCTTGGCGATCATGGTGCTTGCCTTCGGTTCCCTCGTCGCGGCCGGTTTGCCGCTGCTGCTCACCGTCGCGGGGCTCGTTGCCTCCGCTGGTGGTCTGGTTCTGCTCAACGGTGTCACGCCGATCTCGTTGTGGGCCATGAACTTTGCAATGATGTTCGCCCTCGCGCTGGGAATCGACTACGCCCTGTTCATCGTCGCTCGATTCCGCGACGCGCTGCGGAACACCGACCCTCGGGCTGCCGTCGCCGCCACCATGGACACCGCAGGTAAGGCCGTCGTGTTGTCCGGGCTGACGGTGCTGGTGAGTCTGTCCGCAGTGCTGCTGGTCCCCGCGCCGGCGGTGCGCACGATGGCCGTCGGGATCATGTTGGCTGTCGCCTTCGTGTTGCTGGCAACGATGACTCTGCTGCCTGCGGCATTGGGTGCGCTCGGACCCAAGGTCAACGCCGCTTCGTTGCCGTACGCCAAGCGTCAAGTGCATCGATCCCCAAGGTTCGCGGCATGGGGGGAGTTGCTGCACAAGCACCCGTGGCCGTTCGCGGTCGTGTCGGTGGGGATTCTGATTGCGCTCGCCCTGCCGGTGCTCGGGCTGAAGGTGGCAATGCCGTCGATAGCAGTGGTGCCCGAGGATGCCCCCGTGCGGCAGGGTTACGAGCTCGTTCAGGACCGGTTCGGACCGGGCGCACCGGGTTCGCTGCAGATCGTGGTTCCCGAAGTGGATGCTGCCGAGACCGCAACCGTCGCTGCGCGGGTCGACGGGATCTCGATGGTGACGCCGCCGCAGAGTGCGGCTGACGATATCGGGATATGCACTGCTGCAGGCAATTCCGTCGGTGGATCCGTCCGACGAAGCGATGGGCTCCGTTCTCGCCGAGCTGCGATCGACATTGCCCGATTCGGCACTCGTCGGCGGAGCACCGGCAGAGAACCTGGACCTGCAGCAGGCTTTGAACGACTATCTGCCGATAGTCGTCGGGATCATCCTGGTTCTCGGATTCGTGCTGCTGCTGGTGGCGCTTCAGGCTCCGCTCATCGCGTTGCTCGGTACCGCGGTGAGCCTGCTGTCCACCGCGGCGGCGTTCGGCGTCGCCAAGCTGATCTTCCAGGACGGACACGGATCCTCGCTGCTGGGCTTCACGCCGCAGGGATTTCTCGACGGTTGGGGCCCGGTGTTCTTCTTCGCGATGATCTTCGCCATCGCCATGGACTACACGGTGTTCCTCCTGGCTACCGCCAAGGAACATTACGAGCGCTCCGGTGATTCCAAGGTTGCCCAGGTCGACGGGTTGGCCCACTCGGGACGAGTCATCTTTGCCGCAGCAGCGGTGATGGTGGCAGTGTTCTTCACATTCGCACTGTCGGATCCGTTGCCCCCGAAAGAGATGGGCATCATCCTGGGTGTTGCGGTACTGCTCGACGCGTTCCTGGTTCGACTCGTCCTGCTTCCGGTTCTGCTACGGCTGACCGGATACGGCGCGTGGTGGTCGCCGGCATGGCTACGTGCCGTCCTGCCCTCCATCCGCTTTTCACACTGAATCGACAGCTCTCACTGACACCACAATTTTCGAGGAGACATCATGAACATCGCACTGTCCACCACACTGACCGACACCGATTTCGCCGACGCGATCGAGAGCACGAGAAAGGCGTTGTCGGAGCAGGGATTCGGAGTTCTCACCGAAATCGACATGCAGGCCACGTTGAAGGCCAAGCTCGACGAGGACATGGAGCGCTACGTGATCCTGGGCGCGTGCAACCCGGGACTGGCTCACCGCGCAGTGGGGGTGATGAGGCAGATCGGTCTGCTGTTGCCGTGCAATGTGGTCGTGCGTGAGAACCCGGCGGCGGCGCGGTCCGTCGTCGTCGAGGCCATGAACCCGGCCATCATGGTCGAGGTCACCGGTGAGCCGCGGTTGGGTGCGGTCGCCGCCGAGGCCACGGCGAAACTGCAGGCGGCAATCGCGGCCCTCGGCGGTACCGGTACCACGCCGCAATGATGCCCCCGGGGGTACCCTCGAGTTCACTGCTACCACCATCGAAGGAATCGACATGATCGGCGACGAAGACAGCATTGCACTGGTACTCAACCGGCTCAAGCGTGCGCACGGCCAACTTGCGGGTGTCATCGGGATGATCGAGAACGGTCGTGATTGCAAGGACGTCGTCACCCAGCTCGCTGCCGTGTCGCGGGCGCTCGACCGTGCCGGGTTCAAGATCGTGGCAACCGGCCTTCGGGAGTGCATGACGGGGGATGCTGCTGACGGTAGGGAACCGATGACCGAGGCCGAGCTCGAAAAGTTGTTCCTGGCTCTGGCCTGAGCCGCCGGCCGAACTCCGGACGAACGGCATGTGTCGGGTTGCGGTCGATACCGAGTTGCAGTCGACAAGCAGCGGATTCGACTGCATACTTGACTTGGTCCAGAAAACCGGAGGATACTGACGCCGTGATGCCGATCTCACCCTATGCGGAGCAATTACGCACCGCCGATTTGCGCGTGACCCGTCCGCGGGTCACCGTGCTCGAGGTCGTCGAAACCAATCCGCATGCGGACACCGACACGATTCTCGGACTCGTCCGATCGGTGCTCCCCGAGGTATCACGCCAGACGGTGTACGACGTTCTCAATGCCCTGACCGCTGCGCGCCTGGTGCGTCGCATCGAGCCCGCGGGATCTCCCGCACGATACGAATCTCGGGTCGGGGACAACCATCACCACGCTGTGTGCCGCAACTGCGGCGTGATCGCAGACGTGGATTGCGCGGTGGGCGAGACGCCGTGTCTCACCGCATCGGACTCCGTCGGTTTCACGATCGACGAGGCAGAGGTCATCTACTGGGGCTTCTGCGCACAGTGTTCGGCTGCTCGCGAGCAGCCGGCAGTTCCCGTTCAGTTCCCTCCCCGGTCTCGAACACAGCAGAGTTCGTGACCACCGATCACAGCCCGATCGTCACACCTTGGAAGGAAGCACGTGTCTGAAGATCACGTAACACGCGAAAAAGAGATGAACGAGGATCAGCCGCAGGAGAGCGGTGGCAAGTGTCCGGTCATGCACGACGCGATGCCCACGCCTGTCGAAGGCGGCGGCAACCGCGAGTGGTGGCCCAAGGCGCTCAATCTCAAGATCCTCAAGAAGAACCCGGCCGTGGGCGATCCGATGGGTGCGGATTACGACTACGCCGCCGAGTTCAATTCTCTCGATCTCGCCGAGGTCAAGCGTGACATCGAAGCCGTGATGACGAACTCGCAGCCGTGGTGGCCCGCGGACTTCGGGCACTACGGTCCGTTCTTCATCCGCATGGCGTGGCACGCGGCCGGAACTTACCGCAAGCAGGACGGTCGCGGCGGTGCCGGAGCCGGCATGCAGCGATTCGCTCCCCTCAACAGCTGGCCCGACAACGCAAGCCTGGACAAGGCCCGCCGTCTGATCTGGCCGGTCAAGCAGAAGTACGGCCGCAAACTGTCCTGGGCCGACCTCATCGTGCTCACCGGCAACGTCGCCATCGAGTCCATGGGCCTGCCGACCTACGGCTACGCCGGCGGACGCGTCGACGCCTGGGAGCCGGACGAGGACGTCTACTGGGGCCCCGAGCAGACCTGGTTGGGCGACGAGCGCTACCACGGTGACCGCACGAGCCTCGAGAACCCGCTGGCCGCAGTGCAGATGGGCTTGATCTACGTCAATCCCGAAGGCCCCAACGGCAATCCGGATCCCGTGCAGTCCGCACTGGACATCCGCGAGACCTTCGGCCGCATGGCCATGAACGACATCGAGACCGCGGCACTCGCGGTCGGTGGACACACCTTCGGCAAGACCCACGGCGCAGCCGACCCCGATGCCCACATCGGACCGGAGCCCGAGGGCGCGCCCATCGAGCAGATGGGCCTGGGCTGGAAGAACAGCTTCGGCACCGGCTCGGGCGCCGACGCGATCACCAGCGGACTCGAGGTCATCTGGACCCCGACGCCGACCCAGTGGGACAACTCGTTCCTCGAAACCCTCTACGGCTTCGAGTGGGAGCTCTACAAGAGCCCGGGCGGCGCACACCAGTGGCGTCCGAAGAACGGAGAAGGCGCGGATCTCGTTCCCGACCCGGCGGATCCGTCCAAGCGTCGGCACCCGTCGATGCTGACCTCCGACATCGCGATGCGCGTCGATCCGATCTACGAGCAGATCACCCGTCGTTGGCTCGATCATCCCGAGGAGCTCGCAGAAGAGTTCCAGAAGGCGTGGTTCAAGCTCACCCACCGCGACATGGGACCGGTCTCGCGTTACCTCGGCCCCGAGGTTCCGGCGGAGCCCCTGCTCTGGCAGGACCCGATCCCGGCCGTCGATCACGAGCTGATCGGTGACGCGCAGATCGCCGAGCTCAAGCAGACCATCCTCGGTTCCGAACTCAGCCAGGATCAGCTGATCTCGGCTGCGTGGGCGGCGGCATCGTCGTTCCGCGTCAGCGACAAGCGCGGCGGTGCCAACGGTGGCCGTCTGCGCCTGCAGCCGCAGGCCGGCTGGGAGGTCAACGAGCCCGACGAGATCGCACAGGTCATCCGCGTTCTCGAAGGCATTCAGCAGTCGTTCTCCGGAACGGTATCGTTCGCGGACCTCGTCGTCCTCGGCGGTGTCGCAGCCGTCGAGCAGGCCGCCAAGAACGCAGGCGTCGACATCACCGTCCCGTTCACCCCGGGCCGGATGGATGCGACGCAGGAGAAGACGGACGTCGACTCGTTCTCCGATCTCGAGCCCAAGGTGGACGGCTTCCGCAACTTCCTGGGCAAGGGCCAGAAGCTGCCCGCCGAGTTCAACCTGGTCGATCGGGCCAACCTGCTCTCGCTCAGTGCACCGGAGATGACCGTGCTGGTCGGCGGTCTGCGTGTACTCGGCGCGAACTACAAGGGGTCGACGCACGGCGTCCTCACCGACAAGGTCGGCACGCTCACCAACGACTTCTTCGTCAACCTCCTCGACATGGGCACCGAATGGGTTCCCACCGCGGAGGACGGCATCTACGAGGCCAAGGACGCCGCTACCGGCGAGAAGAAGTGGACCGGAACACGTAACGATCTGGTCTTCGGCTCGAACTCCGAATTGCGCGCTCTCGCAGAGGTTTACGCTTGCGATGACGCCAAGGAGAAGTTCGTGCGAGACTTCGTCGCGGCCTGGGACAAGGTCATGATGCTCGATCGCTTCGAGCTCGCCTAGTACTCACCGGCGCTGATGCGCCACCCGAACTCGAAGTTGTGGATGGAATACGAGCTGGATCCATCCACAGCTTCGAGTTCGTCGTTACCGGGCTGTTATCTTTCGATGCCGATTCGTGACTTTGCACCTGGATTTGTCGCAATGTCCGATTGTCATGCTGGTTGCATGACACAACAGGACGTATCCGCAGGCTCTGCGGACAACAACAGAGACGAAACACGTCAGAGTGCATCCGGTTTCGGGTCGTTCCTCGAGATGTTCCAGGACGCGTCGACCGACAAGTCGGACACCGAGCGCGGAATCCGATAGGACTCAGCGAGCACCGATGGTGTTGGTGACGGAGCCGATTCGTTCGATATCGAGTTCGACGCGGTCGCCCGGAGCGATCCACCGGTCGAGTTCGAGCCCACAACCGCGAGGCAGAGTGCCCGACGTCAGGAGCTCGCCGGGGTAAATGCTCTCGCCGCGACTCGCAAACGCCAGAGATTCACCCATGGAATAGCGCATCCCGGCAGTGCTGGTGGTCGACCAGAGTTCGCCGTTGACCCGGACGGTCGCGGCCAGCGAATCTATTTGCGCCGCAACCTCATCGGGGGTGACGATGTCTGCGCCCATCGAACTGGCGAAGGTCTTGGTCTTGACCACCGGTCCGAACGGAGTCCGGCGCTGCTCCTCCCACTGCGTGTCCCGCGCGCTGATGTCGTCGAAGACGACGTAACCGCCTATCGAAGCCTCGGCCTCCCGCTCGGATGCATCTCGGATCGGTCGGGTGACGACGGCACCGAATTCGAGCTCGAAATCGAGAACTCGGCTGTACGACGGCCACTCGACATCGGCCCCGTCGGCGACGACGGTCAGGTGGTTACCGGTGTAGTAGATCGGATGGTCGTCGAACCCCGGACCGGGACGCAGGGCCGGGAATGTTCGACGCGTCAGCATCTCGAATCCACGGATGAACGGGACGGCACGCGGTAGATTTCGCCGAACGAGGTTGTGTGCGGCCAGGTCCCAGTGCTCGTCCCAGCCCAGGAAGCAGCGCAGTGACGCGGGAACGACCGGAAGGGTCGGTGCCGGTCGGTCCATCGTCGCGACGCCCTCGTCGGCCGCCCGCCGCGCCACCGTCGTTGCGGCTTCACGTGCGGGTTCACCTGCATCGAGGAACCAAAGCATGGACCCGGTGAGCGGGTGCAGGATCTCGGGGGCACCCAGAGTCGAGACCGCAGCCTCGAGATCGATCCACGTGGTCGTGTCGGGCACGTGGACGGCAAGGCGGTCGGCGGAATCGGTGGAGGTCAAGCGTCGCAATCGCACGGGCGCGTCCGATCTGTGCGGAGCGATGCTCCACAACGGTTGAGGAACCCGGAGTGTAAACGGTGCCACGGTCGGCGTGTCAAGACCCGACGGTTAGCGTGGGGTGATGAGATCACCGGTGCCCGAGTATCTTCAGTCCGTCCTGACGGAGTGCCGACACCTCGACGATGGGGAAATGTCGAGCGGCAACCCGGAATTGGCGGCGGCCGATCCCGACACGTTCGCGGTTGCGCTCGCCACCGTCGGTGGGTCGCACTACGGGGCGGGCGATACCGACACCGAATTCTCCATCCAGTCGATCGCCAAAGCGGTGGCCTATGCGCTGGCCATCGAGGACAACGGGCTCGCAGCGGTGCTCGAGGCCGTCGACGTCGAACCGTCGGGTGATTCGTTCAACGAGATCTCGTTGGAGGCGCGGACCGGTCGACCTCGCAACCCTCTGATCAATGCCGGTGCGCTGGCGGTACATTCGATGATCGCGGGCAGTGACGGCGAAGAACGAGCGGGGCGGCTCATCGAGCTACTCGGAGCCATGGCCGGCCGTGAACTCCACATCGATCGGTCGGTGTACGAGGCCGAACTGGAATCCGACGATCGAAATACCGCGATCGCGCACCTGCTGAAGTCGGTCGGCCACCTCGGTGCGGAACCCGCGGTCGTCGTCGACGGGTATGCGCGCCAGTGCGCGGTGACGGTGACGTGCAACGATCTGGCCGTGATCGCCTCGGTGATGGCGAACGGCGGAACCGATCCGGCCACCGGCCGACAGGTCGTCGACCCCGCGGTCAACCGTCACGTTCTCGCTGTCATGGCAACCTGTGGGATGTACGACGGCAGCGGCAGTTGGATTGCGACAGTGGGCATTCCGGCCAAGAGTGGAGTCGCGGGAGCCATCATGGGCGTGCTCCCCGGTCAGGTGGGTGTTGCCGTGATCTCGCCCCGGTTGAACGAGCACGGAAACAGCGTCCGCGGGGTTGCGGTGTTCGAGAGGCTGTCACGCGACCTCGGTCTGCACATGATGCACGTCCCTCCCAGCGGCGAATCCGCCATTCGCACGCTGAGCGAATCCGACGGCGTCACCACCGTCGAACTGCAGGGCGAGCTGAGGTTCGCCGGTGCGGAATCCGTTGTCGCCCGTCTTGCGGCCGGCGTCCCGGACTGCGAGGAGATAGTCGTCGATTTCACCGAAGTGCGCGCCGTCGACGGCGCTGCACAGCGCCTCCTTCGAGAGGCTGTGAGCGGACTGGAAGACGACGGCTACCGCGTCGTCGTCGAGGATCCCGACGGGCTGATGAACGCCTCCCGCGACAGCTGACACACCTCGAACCAGACGGTCGGTGTCACAGTCTCCCGGCGAGAATCATGTGCCAGTAGGACTGCGGTAGGCCGTATCGGTCGAACGCCCACGCGGACCGTCTGGGTTTCAGGGGATCGAGAAACGAGGGTAGCGACGAGGCCAGTGCACCGGTGCGGTCGAACTCGGCAGCAATCAGAGTGTGTGCTTCGACAGCGATGGGTGCGACGGTGTACCCGTCGTAACTCGACATCGCTCCGCCGCTCCTGGATGCGACGAGATTGTCGACGAGAACCGAAATCTGTTTGCGTAGAGCGCCACCCGACGAGTCGGTGTCGATCGCTGCACCGTCGCCTGCAGCCCACACCTCGGGGTGGCGTCGGTGCCGCATCGTGCGGGAGTCGATGTCGACGACACCGTGCGGCTGCTCTCCTGCCAGACCGGACTCCTGTACCCACAATGGTCCGCGGTACGGCGGGACCAGGTGCAGCATGTCGTAGTCGATACGCTCGTCGACCCCGGCGTGATCGGTGACGGTGATGCGCTTGCTCTCCGGCTCGAGCGCCGTGACCGCCGTATCCATCACGACGCGCACACCCAGGTCTCGGAGGTGGCCGGCGAGCCGGGGGTCCAGGTCAGGGACACCGATCAGACTCTCACGATCGACGACCAACGTGATGTCGACGGTCGGTAGTCGTCCTGTGCGCTTCCAGTGGGCGGCCGCGAGAAACAGCGGCTTGACGGTGGTCCCGGTACACCCGACGGGCGGGCGCGGCACGGTGAACACGGCATGACTGTGTGCAGGCAGGTCACGGACCAGCCGCCATGTGCGCTCGGCCCGGTCGAGGTAGTTGCTGGCGACATCGGGAAAACGAAGTGCCGCATGCACACCCGGCAGAGCGGCTTCGTCGGCGATCAGGCCTTGCCCCAGCACGAGATCGCGGTAGCCGTACTCCATTCCCGACGCGCAGCGAACCGATCGTTCTGCCGGATCCACCGACACGACCGAATCTTCGAGCCACACACAGCCCTCGGGGGTCACCGAGCGTTGGGTCCGTTCGGCCTCGGTCAGCGGTGCCTGACCGGCACCGACGTACGACAACAGGGGCTTGTACGTGTGCACCTGCTTGGGCTCGATCACGGCGACGTCGGATACGCCCTTCTTCAGCAGTCGTGCGGCCGCGCTGATACCGGCATTGCCTCCACCGATGATCAGCACGTCGTACATGGTGCGGCTCACCGTGAATCGGCCGCCTGCGCTGTGACTTCGGTGCGGGCATCGGTTTCGGTGCGGGCTTCGGCGAGCGTGCGGTAGACGAACACGCGGTCCGAGACGCCGCTCGGGTCTGCGCCGTCGGGAAGCACGACGGAGAGTTTCTGCTGCCAGCGACCCTGGCGAATAGCGGTGGCGTCGAGCACGGAGCGAACTCCCGCCGCGACGAACGTGACGCGAGACAGATCGAGAATCAGAGCCCGGCCGCGCTCGGCGGCTTCCCCCAACGTCTCGGCCAGCACCGGAACGTCCACGTCGGTGATGGTGCCGGCAATGCGCACCTCGATGTCGTCGCCTGCGCTCTCGTCGACCGACACCGTCATCTCGGCCTCCGGGAGCGAGGAACGGGTACTCGAGGCACGGTCGTCGGCGGTGGAGAGCGATGGAACCACACCGGCGAGCGGAGTTCGAATGGACGGAACGACGATCATGGACAACTCCTCTGGAGCCGAACTCCTGAACCCGTGCAGGGGGAGTGCGGCAGTCGACTGCCGAGACTGCGGGCTGCTCCTCAACCACACACGTCCTAGCACTACCCCGAAGTGCGTGTCGGTAAGCCTGTTCCGAACAACCGGTTTGCGGGGCTTGGACGCGGGAATACGAATCCGACAATCCACGCTGGGAGGAATGTCCATGACGACAGCCGAATTCGATTCCGTCCGTTCGCTGGCACGAGTGCACGCCGATCCCGGAGTGTACGAGCCTCAGGAGGATTCACTTCTGCTGTGCGACGTCGCCGCAGATTCGGGGCTCGTGCCCGGAGCCCGTGTACTCGACATGTGTACCGGTAGCGGCGCAGTGGCCATCACCGCAGCACTGCTCGGTGCCCGCGAGGTGGTGGCCCTCGACATCTCTCCGCGTGCGGTTGCCTGTGCGCAGCGCAATGCCCGGTCGGTCGGAGTCGATGTGGATGTGCGGCTGGGGTCGTTCTCGGAGGCGACCGAGCTGGAGCCGTTCGACATTCTGCTGTGCAACCCTCCGTACGTTCCGTCGGAGACCGCGCCCACCGGCATGGGTTTGCACCGCGCCTGGGATGCGGGTGAGGACGGGCGAGTGGTGCTCGACCCTCTGTGCACGCGAGGCGCGGAACTGCTGGCACCCGGCGGTGTGCTGCTGGTGGTCCACTCGGAATTCTCGGGTCCGCAGCGAACACGGGAGATGCTGAATACTCACGGTTTCGGTGCATCGGAGGCGGCGTGCCGCACAATCGACTTCGGGCCCGTCATGACGGCTCGTGCCGAGTGGCTCGAGGCCAAGGGCGTGCTCGAATCAGGCCGCAGAACGGAAGAATTGGTGGTGTTGCGTGGCGACAAGCGATGAGTCGACGGGTGGTGACGCTGCACCTGCGCGCACTCGGGTGAGACTGGTCCGGGGCGGACCGATGCTGATCGACGGGCCGGTCGAGATCGAACTCGACGACGGCTCCGTCGTCACATCGGATCGTTTCGTCGTCGCGCTGTGCACATGCAAGCGAAGCAAGACGTACCCACTGTGCGACACGAGCCATCGCGCGAAGCGACGAGCGAGTCAGTCCAGCGACGACTGACCGGCGGACCACCGCTGCATCACGTGGTCCGCGAGCGCGTTCTCGACGAAATCCAGTGCGCGCATGCCGAAGACGATGTCGGCTTCGATGTGCGGTTCCTGTCCGATCAGGTTCTCCACCACGTCGTGGCGCAGGACCTGCTCGTGGACGGCGTCGGCCTCGACGTGCTCCGCGTAGAACGCGATGCATGCAGCCGGCGCTGACAGCCTGCGAAGGCCCTGCACGAACCGCTGTGAACCCGGCGAGGACGTGATCTCCGTGGCGGCGAAATGGCCCACGGTGGCACCTCGGCGGCTACGGTGCAATCCGAACAACGACATGAGGTTGACCCACGCGAGTGTCTGGGCGGGGACGCGATCCACGTACCCGAGGTAGGACGCATCGAGGTCTGCTGCCGTCATGGATTCGGCCCACAGATGCTGGTGGACACGCTCACCCCTACCACCGCCGTACTCGTCGAATTCGACGGCGACATACGAGGCCTTGACCTGGCCGACCAGCCTCGGGATCGCCCACGCATGGGGATCCGCTTCCTTGAGGTGGTAGATGGACCGATGTACGAAGTACTCGCGCATCTGCTCCCACGATCCTTCGTCCCGCAGGAACCACGACGGGCCGGTACCGGACGACGCCTCGACCGACAGTCGCTTCATTTCGGCGACGACGTCGTCGCCGGGTTCGACATTCGAGCGTACGTAGTTCAGAAACGCGGATTCGAGTGCTGCTCTGAACTGCAGCAGTGCCGGATCCCACTCCAGTTCGTCGTCCACGCCCTCGAACCCGCGGTAGTGCAGTTCGTAGCTGATGAGCAACGCCAGTTGCATGTCACGCGACGTCGGATCGGCATCCGACGCGCTGGGCAGTGCGGCACCGCCGCCGGTGGAGAGATACCGGATCACGGCGTCCGAGAGTGGACCACACGGCACCGGCAACCGAGGCGACACGAGGGTGGGGGCGATGGAAGGGGTCACAACACTCATTGTTCACGCCTACCCGCTGCCGGTCACGGTCAATCGTGTGGGTCCGATGCGTTTGCACGCATACGAAGCAGGTAATCCGCTTCGTGCGATTCCGAGTTTCGGGGTCGAGTAACAGAGAGGAGCCTCCATGCGCGCAGTGACATGGCAGGGCAAGAGGAACGTCAGCGTCGATTCGGTGCCCGATCCCCGCATCGAAGCGCCGACGGACGCAATTGTGAAGATCACGACCACCAATATCTGCGGATCGGACCTACACCTGTACGAGACACTCGGTGCCTTCATGGACCAGGGCGATATTCTGGGTCACGAGCCCATGGGCATCGTGGAGGAAGTCGGTTCGGAGACAGGCGATCTCGCCGTCGGAGACCGTGTGGTCATCCCGTTCCAGATTTCGTGTGGACATTGCTACATGTGCAATTCGAGTCTGTACACCCAGTGCGAGACCACCCAGGTTCGTGAGCAGGGCATGGGTGCCGCGTTGTTCGGCTTCTCCAAGCTGTACGGCCAAGTGCCCGGTGGGCAAGCGGAGTACCTCCGTGTTCCGCAGGCGCAGTTCACGCACATCAAGGTCCCCGAGGCCGGACCCGATTCGCGATTCGTCTACCTCTCCGACGTATTGCCTACCGCGTGGCAATCGGTGGAGTACGCGTCGATACCTGCAGGCGGGTCGGTGACGGTGCTCGGACTCGGTCCCATCGGAGACATGGCCGCCCGCATCGCCCAGCACAAGGGTGCTCGGGTCATTGCTGTCGACCTCGTACCCGAGCGCCTGGCGCGAGCTGCGGCACGGGGAATCGAAACGGTGAATCTGGCCGAACACAGCGGGGGCGTCGGCGACGTCATTCGTGACATGACCGACGGCCGAGGAACGGACGCGGTGATCGATGCCGTCGGAATGGAGGCGCACGGCTCACCGGTCGGCAAGCTGGCCCAGCAGATCGTCGGAATGCTGCCCGACGCCGTGGCCGCGCCGATGATGCAGAAGGCCGGCGTGGACCGGCTGGGTGCGCTGTACTCGGCAATCGACATCGTTCGACGCGGCGGAACCATCTCGATCATCGGTGTGTACGGAGGTATGGCCGATCCGCTACCGTTGATGACCTTGTTCGACAAGCAGATTCAGCTGCGGATGGGCCAGGCGAACGTCAAGCGATGGGTCGACGACATCATGCCGCTCCTCGGCGACGACGATCCGTTGGGCGTCGATTCGTTCGCCACTCACGAGCTTTCGCTCGAAGAAGCGCCGCATGCGTACGACATCTTCCAGAAGAAGCAGGACGGTGCGATCAAGGTTCTGTTGAAGCCCTGAACCTTTCGAATACAGCGATGCGGCCCGGAACTTCACGGGCCGCATCGGTATTCGCAGAAGGAACGGTCGATCGTCGTCAGTCGACGGAGATGACGTCCTTGGCGATTGCTGCCAGGCGAGTCTGTCCTGCAGACACGACTCCGTGGCGGTTCTTGTGTGCCTCTTCGTACGCCACGACAGTGCGTACATCGGCGGGTGTGGTCAGTTCCTTGATGGCGGCCACCGCGTCCGAGACGTTGAGGTCGTCGTAGTCGGCTACGGGAAGCTCGTCGGCACCGAGAGTTCCACCGGCGGACCGAGCGGTGTGAATGGCGTCGGCGACAGTGTCGACACCTTCGCTACGGGTGACATCCTCGGCGGCTTCGAGTGCTGCATCGCGGCTGGCGGTCAACGTTCTGACGGCGACGTCGCCTGCGTGTGCACCGCGGCCCAGCAGAGCGCTCAGTCGGTCCGGGGTGGCGCGAGCGGCGTCCAGTGCGCGGTCGAGACCGCGGGCCGACCAGTTGGCCGGTGCGTTGACGATCTTGACTGCGGTGCCGGCAGCTGCCTGGAGAGGCGTCCGGCGCAGTGCGGCGGGTCCACCCAGGGCGTCTTCGGCGAGGACGGTCTCGAGCCATTCGACCGTGGCGGCGTGCGCGGTTGCCAAGCGGCCGGCCAGTGCCACGACGGACGGTTCCTCGGCTGCTGTCGCCAAAGCCTTGATGTACTTCGCTCGACCCAGCAGTTGCTGCTCGAGGGCGAGATCGCCCAGCAGTGCCTCGTCGAACGGCTGCGCCTGCTCGGCGACTGCCTTCACCGCTGCGAACGTGCGCCCGATGAACGGTGCCACTACCTCGGGCAGGCCACCGAGGTTGCGCAGTGCTTCCTCGATAGCGGCGGCGCGGTCACGTCCGTTGGCGGCGTTCTGCGTCAGTTCCCGACGAACCGCTTCGGTGCGCGCCTGCACGACGCGGGTTTCCGCGACCTGAATTTCGGTGTGTGTCAGCTGCAGTGCAATCCGCAACTGAGCGATCAAAGTCGATGTGCTCATGGTGCTCCCCTTTCGGTGGGTGGGTACATGGATCCGGCCGATGCCTGTGGGTCACAGCGTGATGCTCGGCCCTGTTCGGGTGTTACCCGCCGGTAAGTTCTGTCAAACGGCTGTACCGCAGGTGTGAACAGCGACACGTCCGAACCGCTACTCGTGTCGGCGGGATTCGACGGTTTCGATCGGCAGCGGAATGGACATCCGACACCGATGACTACCGAGCTGTACACAGCAACCGTCTCTGCAACTGCGACCGGCGTGACCTCCGACGACGGAGTGCTGTCGTTGAGTGTGCGAGAACCGGCCGAACTCGGTGGCCCGGGCGAGGCCACCAACCCCGAGCAGTTGATGGCCGCAGCGCTGTCGAGTTGCTTGGTGGAGTCACTGCGAATCGCACTGGGGACCGTCGGCGGCAGTGTCGACGAACTCGCGGTCAAGGGCACCGTCGTGCTGACCGATTCCGACGCATCCGGTTACGACGCGAAATTCGCACTGTCGGTGTCGCTACCGGGCACCGACAACCCGGAGGCCGTACTCGCGCAGGCCACGTCGATCTGCCCGTTCCTCAAAGTGATCGACGCCGTGGACGTCACCCTTGGATAACCGCTCGATCGATCGGCGGACCTGCTCCGAACGCGCGCGATGACATCCATTCGCGTTCGGGCGGTTCGCGGAGTGCAGGCGATCAAAGCCGGCTTCGCGCGTGAGGACACCACGCTGATCGCGGGCGGACTGACGTTCTACGCGGTGATCGCCGTCGTCCCTCTGCTGCTTCTGACGATCCGGGCGACCGTGTTGTTGGTGTCGGCGCAGTGGGTACAGGGCGGATTCGACGCCATGTCTGCGTTACTGCCCGATGCGTTGGGTGCCCGCGCGGCGCTCGACGGCCTGGCCGATGCCGGAATACACCTGGGACCACTGGGGGTCGTGATCTCGATCTTTCCCGCGACGTTCTACGGAGAGGGTCTGCGGAGGGCGATCGTGCGCTTCGCCCCGACCCGTGAAACGTTCACCGGGTGGCGAGGCAGAGCTGCGATGGTGCCCTTTTTCGTTGCCGCCCCGGTGTTGCTCCTCGGGGTGCTGACCGTCGCACGCGTCCTGCAGGCGACCACGGGCGGCGGGGGTGCCGGTGCGCTGGCACTACGAATATTTCTGGGGTTCAACTGCCTATGGCTGATCCTGGCCGTTCCGCTTGCCTGGACCTACCGGGTCATCGCGCCGCGGGCGGTGGGGTGGCGGGCACTCGTGGCCGGCTCCTTGGTCACGTCGTCGATCGTCACCGGGTTCGTGCACGGCTTCATCTTGTTCCTGGCCATTCCGGTCGACCTCGGTGCACCGTTCGGTGGTCTCACCGACATCGGCGGCGGTGTGGCAATCATGCTGTGGATGTTCGTCTTTCACGTGCTGGCGCTCGCCGGCTGGCTGATCACCGCCGAGTTCGATCGGCCCGTCGGTACAGCCCGAACATCAGCTGGGTGAACCCGAGAACGGCCAGCCCACACGTCACCGATATTCCGATCGTCGCGGACGTCTGAGCGCTACCGGGGCCCGCGCCCGCAACGGTCGCGGTGACGACGGCGGCAACGACCCGAGACGGCCGCTCCCACACCGTCAGGAAGCCGACGTCGGAGATCCCGGCTCCGACGGCACGCGCGCGGGCCGTCTCGTGCAGCAATGTCGTCACACCGACGGCAACGACGATGGGCATCGGAGCGCCCAGCGCGAGGCTGCCCGCCAGGAACAGCAGATCGCTGCACCGATCCGACACCGTGTCCAGCAGATAGCCCCACTGCGATTGGGAACGGCCGATCATGGCCACGCCGCCGTCGATACCGTCGAGCAGCCCGGAGAACACGATGAGCACCGCCGCCAGGAGGGGCAGCGAGGTGCCCGGCCGGGACAACGCCACCGAGCCTGCAGCCGCAACCACCGCGGCGACGGTGACGACGTGGGCAGAGACGGACGCGCGCACGAGCGGGGCGCTCACGAAGTACACCAGACGAAGCCACGTCGACACGAGCACCGACGACGATGGATCGATGTTGCTGTGCAGACCCGACCATGTCGACAGATATTCCTGGCGGGTCGCCGGAAGTTCGGACGAAGTGCGCCGGCTCGGTGTGCTGCGCTGGTTGACCATCGACGATCCTTGCTCGGCAAATCGAAAGACCGACTCTACGAAAGATTCGTCGGTGTATACCCGCCTATTCGAAACCCACACCCGAGCGGCTCCAACAGTTACTGCTCGTCGGAGTTGCTCTGTCTCCTGCGGGCTTTGAGCCGCGATATTTTGATCCCGACGGCCGCGAACAGAATCAGCCATCCCGCGATCAACACTCCGCCTCCGACGAATGCCGCTCGCTGCAGAGGATGGGTGTCTGCGTACACGTAACCGACTGTGCCCCAAAGCAAAGCGACGAAAAAGATAATCGCCATCATCCACATCATCGAATACAGCGTTCTGTTCATCATTCGCCCGATCTCGCCGTTGCTTTCGTCTGCCGCCGATTTACATTCTCCCACTGGCCGTACCCGATTCGGTCGAGTCGACACCGGAACCACCCCACATTCACCACGCGAGTTTCGGTTGAACCTCGCCCGCGAAGAGCCCGAACTCCGCGCCTGTCCGATGCATGTGCCCGAACAGGGCCTCCGCGAGGTCCTCGGAAGCCGTTCCCATCGTCGACGACCACCGTCGAGCGCGAGCGCTCGACCGAGACGTGCGCAGTTCGACCGTGCCCGAGTTGCCCACGTCGACCGTCAGCCGATCCGCTCCTGTCTCCACGAGACGACGAAGTGCGCCGGCACCGAACAGGACGAGGCCGCGCACCTCGAGCACCGCGTGAGAACGTGCGGTGTCTCCCGGAAGACCCACCTGGATGCGGCAGTCGGCGTCGCCCCACTGCCGCCGTAATTCTTCGGCACCGGGTCCGTGAATCCACACTCGACAATCAGGATGCCTCAGGACCGAGCCGACGGTCTCGAGGAGGGACGCAGCGCTGTGCCCGGTGGTATCGACAACCGCGACGATCTCCGGCAGCGCGTAGGTCAGACCCTGGGAACGCGCCGCAGGGTCGGTGATGCGGGAGGCCAGCATCAGCGCTTCGGCGTTCTTCCGCTCTCGGTCTCCGCCCGTGCGTTCGGCCCAGTCGGGCCCGTCGTGCCAGGCGACTGCTCGCGGCCGATGGGCCAGGACGGCACCTGCGGCGTAGGCCCGATGCGCGAATTCCCAGTCTTCTCCGCCGTACCCGACGAACGTCGGGTCGAACCCGCCGAGTTCCTCGAACAACGTTCGGCTGCAAGACATCACGGCACTGATGACGTATCGGTACGAACGACGGTCCGCGTCCAGAAGGTCTCGCGAGCCGGCGTAACCGTCACGAAGCCATGGAGGCTCGGTGAATTCCGTCGGGCCCGCAGATCGGCCGTCGAACCAGGTACCGACGTCCGCGGGCGACCACCCGCCGAGATCGGCATGTCGACGCCTACCCACCGTCACCGCATCGGGAAGGGCCACGATCAGGCGTACCGATTCCTCGATGTAATCGGGTTCGGGCACGGTGTCGGCGTCGAGGAAGCAGAGGATGTCTCCGCGCGCTGCGGACGCACCGAGATTGCGTGCGGCGGCGGCCCGGAATCCGAGATCCGGTTGGCGCACGACGGTGATGTCGAGAGCCGAGCCGAATTCCTCCACGTTCGGTTCCTCGGGAGATCCGTCGTCGGCGACGATCACCTGGATGCGGGACGCGGGCCAGGTCTGCGCGGTCAACGCTGTCAGAACCAGGTCGAGCTGGTGCTGCTGCCGGAAGTAGGGAATCACGACCGACACTCGGGGCGTGTCGGATGCGGTCGGTGCCAGATCCCACCGATTGTGCGGAACCACCGAGCGGCCATCGGGCAGCGCGATGGACGGTAGAGCCATGCCTTCTCGGAACAGGGAGCTGTACAGGTCGGCCGCCTGCGCCGGCGATGGATACTGTGCCGAGTCGGCGGCCTGCCATGTCTTCTCGGGTCGGCGTAACGCTTCTGCCATGGCCTCGGCCAGGCCCTCCACTGTGTCCTCGTGAATCCACAGCGCATCGGGCGAATTGACGGCCATCTCGTCGACGTATCGACCACGAGGGACCAGAGGGCGACGGCCCGCCGCGATCCAGGTGTTGATCGAACCGGATGCCGATACATGCCGGTGGAAAGCAACCGGGACAGCAATGGACCGCAACCGGCCGCCCAGTTCGGCATCGGGCACGAAGCCGGTCGTCGAAAACGGCCTGCCCAGATGCCGGGCAGTGCCGCGTAGTTCGTCGAGCACGTCCTCGTGTCCGGCCGACGCGGCCCCGACGATCTCGAACCCGACGTCGGTGTCCAGTGCAGACATGGCACCGAGTACTTCGCTGTGTCCCTTCCCCGGATAGACGAACCCGAGAATCCCGACGACTCGCCGGGGGACGACGTCGTCGGATCGTAGTGCCGGGCGGTCTATCGGTAGGGGAATGACCCGGATGTCGGGTCGGCTGTCGAGTATGTCCTCGAGAAGCAGTCGCTCGTGCACACTCGACACCACGACCGTTGCAGCGCAGTCGATCACTCGGCGGTAGCAGTCGGTGCGTGCCGCAAACGCGGAGCCGTCCGAGATCTGGGGTACGTCGTGCAGCGTAACGGTGATGCGGGCTCGATGCTGCTGTGCCAGTGCGACAATGGCATCGGCTGCCTCGTGCGCGGTACGTCCGAACAGCCGGTCGGTGAAGTGAATGTGGACGGGAGTGTCGGGCGGTAGTCGGTCGGGAGCGGTCACCACGGGACTCGCTGTGGCCGTAGCCATGTCGCGGGCACACCGGACGACTCCGTGGTCCGGTGGGCCGACCACGAGATGATGCACGGGTGCGATCACGGCGTCGTCTGCAGGATTCGCAGGAGCTCGGAGTGGCGGGCCAGTGCGGCGTCGACGAACTGGGGATGTGCCGCATACCAATCGAGGTGAGCGCGGTGCACGACGTCGCTGGACACGTCGGAACCGTCGACCGTCCAGTCTGGGCGAGCTTCACCGGGGAGGCCGAGGGCGCGCAGTACCCGACGTTCGACGGGCGCTCGCACACCGCCGAGCAGTTCTCTCCCTGGATCACCCACAGTGCAGGCGGTGTCGAGGTGGTCCAGGATCCGCTGCGCGAGTGCAGTCAACACCACGTTGGTCGGATGGTTGATCGTATGAGTGGCACGGCTTCCCGCACTCTGGAACAGGTCGGACGCAGCGATGTCGGTGTCGCGGCTCTCGCGTCGTCGTAGCTCGTCCAGGCTCGCCTGCGCGGCATCACGAAAGCCGGCGTCGGATACCGGGAGGTCCCAGTTCTCGCCGGGCCGCACGCCACGCTCGAAGGCCACGATCGTCCGCAGATCGTGGTACGGAACGAGATCCGGAACGGCCGCTGGGTCGCTCGGATGCCGAACGATGACTTGAAAAGGATGCAGCGCAGCGTATCTCAGCACGGGCCAACGAAGTACCACGGCGTGCGGCGGGAGTGCTCGTGTCAGATCGGGGACCCCGAGCGGCAAATCCCGATAACCCTCCCGCACAGGCTGAGTCAGCAGTACCGAGGTCTGCCGGACCAATCGATCGACGTGCGGCAGATCGGCGGATTCGAGTTCGTGTACCGGCGGGATTCGTACCGTCCGAAACGGCATCGCCGCATCCGAGCTCAGCAGAATGCGCATCGCCTCGGCCTGGCAGTTACCCCAGACGAGCAACAGGGGGCGATCGTCGACGGGTGTACGTGGCGCGGCCTCGAGCCCCGATATTCCGTAGAAATCGCCGTAGTGGCGAGTACGCCCGTCCATGTCTGCCCCGACGTCGTGTGAGTGCGTGTGTTCGACCATTCTTCTGGTCAACGTAGCCCCGCCGAACCTGCGACGGCAACCGCGATTGAACTCGGTACGAAGTGGGTACAGACCCCTTGCGCGTGTCGGGAACAGGCACGATTCGTCTGACCTGTACCCGAAGGAATTCATGATTCGTATTGCGTCCGTACCCTCCTCTCACGTGTACGTACAGCACGTGCAGCCGGTGCCCGACGGCTCCGGTAACTCGGTGGTGCTGTTGCCCGATCCGACGCCGGTTCGCGTCGATGTGCCGGGCCAGTGGTGGCCGCCTCGTCTCCTCGACGCAGGGTGGTTGGCCGAGCAACCCGATTCGAGCTTCGACGTTCTGCACGTGCACTTCGGCTTCGAGTCCTTCTCACCGGAAGACTTGACCCGCACGGTCGAGTATCTGAGGGCCCATCGCAAGCCCCTGGTGCTCACGGTCCACGACGCGCACAATCCCCACTTCGCGGACAACACCGGTCATCTGGAGCAGCTGGACGTGTTGATACGTGGTGCCGATGCCGTGATCACCCTCACCGAAGGAGCAGCTGCGTGGATAGCCGATCGGTGGAACGTGCATGCGACGGTGATCGAGCACCCACACGTGGTGCCTCTCGAAAGAATGAACGTCGCACGCCCGGTGTCGGACTCGTTCGTCATCGGAGTCCACGCCAAGAACCTGCGAGCGAACATCGACCCGCTTGCGGTGATGGACGCCGTCGTCGAGGCGGCTCGATCGCTACCGGCTGCGACGGTGCGGTTGGACATCGACGAGGACGTGTTCGACACGGCCGGCCACTGGTACGACCCGACCGTCGGCGCGAAGTTGCTGGACTACAACAGTTTCCCCGACGTCGATGTGCGGGTGCACGCCCGATTCGACGACGAGCAACTGTGGGACTACCTGTCTTCGATCGACGTCTCGGTGTTGCCGTATCGGTTCGGAACACATTCGGGTTGGCTCGAGGCCTGTCGGGATCTGGGAACGGCCGTCGTCGCGTCCGATTGCGGCTTCTATGCCGACCAAGCGCCGATTCACAGTTTCGTCATGAACACCGACTCGTTCGATCCCGACACGTTGGTGGCAGCTGTGCAGGCGGCCCACGCCGATCGGACCACAGCGCTCGACGCCGCAACCCGGGCCGAGCAGAGACAACGAATCGCAGCGACCCACGCTGGGATCTACGCTGCAGTGACAAAGGAGATGCGTTGAACGAGAAGCCACTTCGCATCGCGGTGCTGGCGTCATCGAGTTTTCCGGTGGCACAGCCTTTCGCGGGCGGTCTGGAGGCACACGTCTACAATCTGGTGCGGGCGCTGACCGAGCGTGGGCACCACGTCAGTCTGTTCGCCGCAGACGGATCGAGCGTCGATCTGGATGCCACGATGTTGCCGGTCCGAACGCTGGATCTGACACCGATTGCCCTCGCCGATCTCGCGGTCACCCCCACTGCGGTTCGCGAGCACCACGCATACCTCGCCGTGATGATGGAACTGGCCGGTGCGCTGTCGAACTCGTTCGACATCGTGCACAACCACAGCCTGCACTACCTGCCGTTGGCGATGTCCGCCACACTGCCGGTGCCGATGGTGACCACTCTGCACACGCCGCCGTTCGCGTGGCTGGAGTCGGCTGTTGCCCTGGCTCCGTTCGGTGCCAACACTTTTGCTGCTGTCAGTGCGTTCGCAGCCGAACAATGGGCCGACGTCGCGACCGGGACGATCGTCATCCGAAACGGGATCTCGCTGCAGGACTGGCCGTTCGGTGCGGGCGGCGACTATGTGGTGTGGTCCGGACGGTTGGTTCCCGAGAAGGGATTGCACCTGGCCATCGCCGCCGCGAAGCTCGCCGGCCGGTCGCTACGCATCGCCGGACCCATCAGCAACCTCGAATACTTCCACGGTGTCGTCGAACCCCTGCTCGACGATCGAGTCCGATACGTCGGGCACCTCGATCAGCCGGCCCTCGCCGCGCTGGTGGCCGGTGCCGAGGTCGCGCTGGTGTCGCCGGTGTGGTCCGAGCCGTACGGTCTGGTGGTCGCCGAAGCCCTGGCCTGCGGTACCCCGGTGGCAGCATTCGCCCGCGGAGGGATACCCGAGATCATCGACGCCTCGTCCGGAGTGTTGGTACCCGCCGACGACGTGGCCGGGCTCGCCGCCGCCATTCCCGCCGCGGCAGCGTTGAACAGGCACGACGCGCGGGCGCGCGCCGAGCAGGTGTGTTCGGTGGACCGGATGGTCGACGAGTACGAGGAGCTGTACCGATCGACCCTCGAGTCCGCATCGGCACCGGAGTCCGCCCACGGTCTCGCGATTGCATGATCGGCTACTACGCACACCACCACGGGGTAGGCCACGTCACTCGGTCCGACGCGATTGCGCGCCGCCTGGGTGAGCCGATCACGGTGCTGTCCTCGCGGGCGCGGCCTCCGGAACATGCTGCAGCGGAATGGATCGCACTCCCGCTGGATGTGAACGACACCGTGGGCGAGGCAGCCGCCGACGACATCTCGGCGGGGGGAGTGGTGCACTGGGCACCCCACGACGTCGACGGACTGACCGCACGGATGGCGATCATTGCCGACTGGGTTGCGCGTGAGCGACCGCGGGCAGTGGTCGTCGATGTGTCCGTGGAAGTGGCGATGTTTCTGCGGCTGATGGGTGTCCGGGTGATCGTCATGGCGATTCCGGGACACCGGGCCGATCCCGTCCACGCGATGGCCTACCGCGCGGCGACGCACATTCTCGCACCGTGGTCACGCAGTGTGTACGACCCGGCATGGTTGCATCCGTACGCCGCAAAGACGACGTACTCGGGCTCGATCAGCCGGTTCGCCGGACGAGCCCGAACGGAGGGCTCGAACACTGCGGCCACCGAAGGCCCGGTTGTCGTACTGGGCGCGGCGGGTGGCACCTCGTTGACCCGTGAACTGGTGGACTCGTGGTCCGCCGCGGACGACCGGTTCGACTTCCGCACACTCGGAGTGGCGGGCGGCGACTGGGTGGACGACGTGTGGCCGGTGCTGTGCTCAGCGGCCCTCGTGGTGACCAACGCCGGGCAGAACGCCGTGGCCGACGTCGCCGCGTCGGGCACACCGGCCATCGTGGTTCCGCAAGCCCGGCCGTTCGACGAGCAGGCTGCCACCGCGCACGCACTGGCGGCCGGATCCATCGCCGCGGTGCTCGACGAGTGGCCCTCGGTCGATCGGTGGCGACGCGCTGCCGACTGCGCCCTGGGCATCGGCGGACGGACATGGTCGCTGCTCGGTACCGACGGCGCACCCGATCGGGCGGCTCGCGCGATCGAGCAGGCTGCGTCCGGGACGGCTCGACGATGAAAGTGGTTGTCGTGACCGTGGTCTCGGGTCGTCACGATCATCTCGCCGCGCAGATTCGCGGGTTGGCCGAGTCCACCGACCGGCCCGTCGAGCACATCGTGGTCGCCATGGGCGATGACGACATTGCAGACGTGGTCGCCCGATCCGGCTCTGCAGCAAAGGTTCTCGACATGGATGCACAGACCCCGCTGCCGGTGGCGCGAGCGCGTAACCTCGGGGCAGCCGCTGCCCTCGGTCGGGGTGCCGAGCTGGTGGTGTTCCTCGACGTGGATTGCATACCCGCCCCGGAGATGCTCGACAGGTATCGCCGCGCCGCACTGCGCCCCGACAGTCGGCGAACTCTGTTGTGCGGACCGGTGACCTACCTGAAACCCGACAGCGTCGGACTCGAAGGTGACGCTCTGATCCCGCTCACCGCGCCGCATCCGGCTCGACCGAATCCGCCTGCGGGCGCAGTGGAACCCGGACACGATTTCGACCTGTTCTGGTCGTTGTCCTTCGCCGTGCACGCCGACACGTGGACCGAGATCGGCGGCTTCTGCGAGGACTACACCGGGTACGGGGGCGAGGACACGGATTTCGCGGCCACGGCCCGCGCGTCGGGCATCGGGTTGCGGTGGGTGGGCGGCGCTCACGCGTACCACCAGTTCCATCCCGTGTCCGATCCTCCGGTGGAACATCTCGACGACATCGTCGTCAACGCTCGGATCTTCTTCCGCCGGTGGGGCCGGTGGCCGATGGTCGGATGGCTCGAAGCGTTCGCGTCGCTCGGATTGCTCGAGTACGGCGGCACCGAGATTCGCCGTTTCACCGCCGCTGTTCACGACACCGACGACGGTGTGAATTAGGCTGGCCGGACTTTCACGAAACGAGGTCCAGACGTGCCCGAACCATCCAGGCCCCTGCGTTCGCTCGGATTTCTGACCATCGGGCTCTTCGACGAGAACGCACCCGAGGCCGGCCACGAATCGACGCTGCGCATCATCGAACTCGGGGAGCGGCTGGGATTCGACAGTGCGTGGCTTCGTCATCGTCACCTGCAGTTCGGTATCTCGTCTCCCATCGCGGTCATGGCCGCCGCGTCGCAACGTACCGACCGCATCATGCTCGGCACTGCGGTGACGCCGTTGGGTTGGGAGAACCCGTTGCGTCTCGCCGAGGACCTGGCCACGGTGGATGTGCTGTCCGGTGGGCGCGTCAACGCGGGAATCAGTGTGGGACAACCGATGCACTTCGATCGCGTCGCACACTCGTTGTATCCCGACACCGCCGAGGACGAGGACTTCGGCTACGACCGAGTCTCGCGGCTGCTTCGGTTCGTAGCCGGTGAACCTGCGTCCACGTGGTCGGGGACCGAGGGAATCGAAGCGTATTCCGAACGAGTACAACCGTATTCGCGTGGTCTACGGGACCGAATGTGGTACGGCGGGGCCAGTCTCCGGTCTGCCCAGTGGGCAGGGGAGAACGCGATGAATCTTCTGGTGAGCAGTGTGGTGCGCGCCGAGGACTCGACGGATTTCGATGCGATCCAGCGCGCGCACATCGCGCGGTTCCGCGAGGCTCACCCGGCCGGGGCCGACGCGCGGGTCTCCCAGGGGCTGGTGGTCATCCCCACCGACAGTGCTTCCGCCGCGCAGAAGCGCAAGTACGAGGACTACGTTCACGCGCGTACTGCACGGACCGGAGCACCGCAGGGGCCGGCTCGGATGATGTTCGCACCGGACCTCGTGGGTACCTCGGACGAGATCGCGGAGCAGTTGTACGCCAATCGATCTTTTCGCGAGGTCGACGAGGTGGCGTTCGCGCTGCCGTTCAGCTTCGACCACGAGGACTACGTGCAGATCCTGACCGACACGGCGCAGAAGCTCGGCCCGGCGCTGGGGTGGACCCCAGCACAGAACTGACCCGGACTTCCGCCGAGGGCGATCGGCCCGATCGGCCGATCGCCCTGGTGGAACAGAGGTACCGGTGTCCTACTGGCCCGTGATGGGCGAGTTGTAGGCACACGGGATCGACTTCGCGGGGAAGCCCTTCGGATCCAGTGCGTTCTTGACGATGCCGATCGCGCGCGGTGAGACGGAGATCGACAGGTGGTCCGACAAGTCGATGCCGCAGCCGTCCTGCAGGGTGACATTGTTGACGGTGGCACCGGGGCCTGCGGTGAGGAACGTCGTCTTGTACGGGGTGACGACCTCGTCGTACTTGGTGCCGATCACGGTGTACTTGATGCCGGGGTCGGTGTCACCGCCGACGGCCAGTCCCTTGACGAGTGGCGAGTCGATCACCTGGTCCGAAGCTGCCGGCCCGGCGATGGCACCGACGACTCCCAGGACGTTGAGTCCCAGGTTGTTGATGGTGCGCCCCAGAGTTCCGATGCCGACGAGGGTGGTGCCGTGATTCGATCCGGCGACGCTGACGACCGTGTTCACTTTGTTCTTGGTCGGGTCGGTCGGATTGGCACCGCCCTCGAAACGGAGGTACTGACGGGTGACGAGCCCACCCTGGGAGTGGCCGACGATGTCGACCTGCGCAGAGCCCGTGGCCGTCCGCACAGCGTCGACGTAGGTGGCGATCTCCTTCGCGTTGGACGCGACCGATGCGGTACCGCGAAGCGACGGGAGATTGCCGACGACACTGGAGTCCCCGTCTCCGTAGTTGAGCGCGAAGATGCAGTAGCCCTCCTTCTTCAGGGCAGGCGACATGCGCGCGAAGTTGTTGTACGCGTTCTCCCAGGTGCCGTGCAGGAGGACGACCGGGCGGGGGTGCGCGGCGGTGGGCTTGCAGTTCCAATCGTTGGCACCTTGGGGTGCGACGTTGGGGTTGACGATGCTGTAGAGGAATCCGGCCAGGAAGTTCTTCTGATCGGGCCCGTATCCGGTGGTCTCGGTCCGTGGGTCGTACGTCGCGGTGGCGGGGGCAGCCGAATCGATGCTCGGTGCCGTGATGCCCTGATCCGAGGCCTTCGGGTATGCGCCGGTCGGCCCCGGCGGAACAACGGTGTTGCCCTGCACGGTTGCGGGCGGTGCCGGTACCGGGACGGGTGCCGGCTGAGCCTGTGCTGCGAAACCGGAACCGAGGGCAACGGAGCATGCCATTGCAGCAATCATCGCAGCGCGGACTGTCGTGGCCTTCCTCGTTGCACGGAAGGTGGACCGAGAAGTGGTCATGGAGCCTGACTTTCGACGAGGGTCAAGTGGACAAGTCGGAACTGTAGGCCCGGATTTCGGCCCGGAACGTGCGCCGCATCACGTTTGGAAACCGCCCGCACGTGACCGTTCATTCGTGATGGGGCGTCACAAATGACAACGAACCGGACGCTAATGCGGATTTGTTGCTGGGTTCACGGTCCAAAACAATCCCCAGGTTTTATTTGTGCACTATGGTTCGAGTGTCTTCACCCCGGCCGACGGTTCGGCCGGGGAAGGACGGTTCGATACCGAGGCAGGGGCGTTGTGGGCAGACATCGGCCGCCTGAAGGACATGACCTGACGCGGGTTTCGAGTACGAGGGGTGGGGTTCGGTGACTGCAACAGACAGTGTGGACACGGCGCAGGAGGAGTACGCAGGTGGTCGACGTGCATCGGACCGCTTGCGGACGCCCCGGGAGACTGCCGCGCGAATGCTGAACCGGTATTTCGTCGATCCGGAGGACGTACCGCCGCCGCGCGACTGTGCACGGGGCGAACTCGACGACATGGCGACCACCTGCAGCGAACTGGCTGCAGGGGTCCTCGATTCCGGTCGACTACCGGTCGCGGGGGCCATGGACACCTTCCGGGACGCCGCAACGCGGTGGGCCCGCGACGGAGTGCCACTCGGCCGAATTCAGCACGCGATCAACGAGGGCTGCGCGCTGGGTCTACGGGCTGCCGAGTCAGCGGTGAACCGGGAGGCAGGCGCGGCGGGTGATGACCGGACGATCCTGATCATGGAGCTTCTGAACGTGGTCACCGAGGCGGTGTCCGACGCTTATCTCACCGAGTTTCGCACGTTGGCGCAGAACGGTCCACGGCACGACGTCGAATTGCTCGACGCTCTGCTGACCGGCGACGGCACTGCCCGCAGGATCGCCGATCGAATGGGTGCGCTGCTCGCCGAGGAGTATCACGTCGTGGCCCTGCACTTTCCGGCGCATGCCGACGAAGGGGGTAGGCGCGGCGATGCGGCGATGATGGCCGCACGGAAGCTGCGGAGATTTCACGCGGCCCTGGCAGCGCACAACGGAGACATCGCCCCCATCGCATCCATCAGTGCGACGGGCGGAACGGTACTGCTGCCCGACGTTCCAGGTGCCGACGTCGACGAACTGGTCGAGCGGCTTGCCGACGCCGGCCAGGTCGCAGTGACGGCGACGACCGGGTCGGCAGCGATCGACGACATCTCGGTGACTGCGCCGCACCTGTACGAGCTCTTGAGCCTGGTCCGCAGGTTGCACTACACGCCGGGCACCTACCGCATCTCGGATCTGGTGTTCGAGTACCAGGTGAGCCGGCCCGGACTCGGTCGAAAGCACCTCGTGACTCTGATCGATCCACTCCGTGACTCGGTCGACCTACTCCCGACGCTGCAAGCCTTCGTGGACTCCGATTCCAACAGGAAGAAGACAGCCACGTGGCTGACGGTGCATCCCAACACCGTCGACTACCGCCTCAAGCGGGTGGATCAACTCACCGGTCTCGATCCGATGAAACCGTCGGGGTTGCGGCGACTGCACGCAGCACTGATCGCCGATCGCCTCGAGGCACGCCGAACCCCGGTGGACGAGCGATCACTGTGACTGTCTCGGACGGCGCGGTGCTGGCAGCGTCCGCGGCGCTCGAGTCGGTGGATTCGGTGGCGGCGCTGTTTCAGCCGGTCGTCGAACTGTCGACCGGACATGTCGTCGGCTACGAGGCCCTCGCTCGGTGGCCGTCGCCGAGCAGCGCACTTCCCGAGGACGTCTTTGCTCTGGCCCGTGAACGGGGACTCGTCGGCCGAGTGGATGTGGCCTGCCGCGCGGCAGCTCTGCGCGCGGCGAGGGAACGTGCCTACTCCCGCAGGGTGCGGTTCTTCCTCAACATCGAACCGGGTTGCTTCCGTGACGAGCAGGACGTCGACATGCACCTCGACGCCATCGGCGACGATCTCGACGTGGTCCTCGAGATCACCGAGCGTGATCTGGATCGGAACGTTCCGTTGCTGATGGCCCTCGTCCGCGGCGCGCGCGCACGCGGGATGGGGGTGGCCATGGACGACGTCGGAGCGACACCGGCAACCCTGGATCTACTGGCGCTGGTGGCACCGGACATCGTCAAGCTCGACGCGTCGATCGTGCGAGCTCCGCTGCGGTCCCGACCGGCGATGCGACAGGTTCGCGCCTACGTTCGGTCGAGCAATGCGATCGTGCTGGCGGAAGGCATCGAGACGCGTCGACATCTGCGGCGCGCGAGAGCACTCGGAGCCAGCTTGGGGCAGGGATGGATGTTCGGGCGGCCACTGCCGCTGCCGAATCCGACAGAAGGCCTGTGACAGAGAAGAACCCCGCACCCGAGCCGTGAGGGCTGGGTGCGGGGTTCTGCTGCATCGATGGATCAGTTCGTGAACTTGTCCTTGATGTTGCCGGCTGCGTCCGAGACGTCGTCGCCGACCTGCTTGGTCTTGCCCGACGCCTGGTCCTTTGCGCCTTCGGCAGCAAGGTCGTCGTTGTCGGTCTTGTGGCCGATCTTTTCCTTGGCTTCGCCCACGAGCTCTTCTGCCTTGTGCTTTGCCTTGTCGATGAAATCAGCCATGTGAACTCCTCGAAATAGATTGTGCTGCTCGTGCATGGGAGCTATACCCGAGATCGCGGTCGGTAATCATCGGACTCCCGGCCGTGTTGCCGGCACGGGATGCGGGTACGTGCCGTTCATGACTGCACAGACGAACGACCCACATTCGCATGAGACGCCGGCACCGGAGCACCGCCGCCCCGACGGAGTGGACGACGATACCGTGGCAGCCACGGGCAAACTGTCCGAGGCACTCGAATACGTCGAGCGCGCTCGCGGCCACCTGTACTCGTTCCATCAGCTGATGGGACACGCGGATCTGCTGCTCGGGGAGGCCTCCGACGCGTTGTCGGACGCCGGGCACGACGCGTTGGCACAGCGACTCGAGACCGACATGATCGGCCGCAACATCGCTCAGGGGCGGTGGACGTTCCAGCTCGTCGAAGAGTTCGACGACGGGTATTGGACGGTACTTCGTGATCACGAGCGGGCGGTCCGGAACGAGCTGCTCGACGGACGTCGGCACGTCTTCGAGGCCGAGATGAAAGAACAGCGACGAACGCACGGTCGCAGCGGCCACGAGGCGCGTCCGCCGGAGTGATCTGGTTCTGTCACAACGAAAAGCACCGGCCTCGCCGTGATCGGCGAGACCGGTGCTTCGGGTAGAAATGTTTGTCAGCCGGCTTGCTTCGCAGCGTCGACTTCGCTGGTCGCGCTTGCGGTGGAGAGCTGACCACCGGAGTTCTCCAGGTGCGCGCGGACGAACCAGTGGAACAGTTCGAGCTGGGCGCTCTGGCCGATGAGCATGTCCTCGGTGATCGGATCGATCTCGCCGACCTCTTCGATGTTCTTACGGGTGGTCTCGATGACCCCGGTGTACACCAGATCGAGAGCGCCGAGGTGCTCGATCGCCGTCGCCCGGCCGATCGAGTAATCGTCCCAGGAACGTTCCTTGACGATGGTGCCCGGCGTTCCCTTCGCAGAGGAACCGAGGGTCGCGATGCGCTCGGCGACCTCGTCGGCGAAGCCGCGCACGGCCTCGACCTGAGGATCGAGCATTTCGTGGACAGAGATGAAGTTCGGTCCGACCACATTCCAGTGAATGTGCTTGAGCGTGAGATGGAGGTCGTTGTAGGCGTTCAGGCGATCCTGCAGGATCGCTGCGACGCGCGCGCCCACGTCCGACGAGAGTCCGGGAACGGTGTACGAGTTCTTGTCAGCCATGACGACGGTTTGCCCCATCACGGCGAAGTACAAACATGCCCCGCCGGATCGATTCCGGCGGGGCATGTGTCGTGCGGAACTACTTGTCGAGTCGAGGCGAATCGGTACCCGACGTACCCGTCGACGAGGTGCCGGCGGTGGAGGTTCCGTCCGTCGGATCGACGATCGGACTGTCGGCTGCAGCCTTGTCGACCGCGTCGGCGCTGTCTTCCTCCGGGGGATTCTTCAGGCTCAGGATGATCGAGCCTGCCAGTACCACGACGATGACCACCAGGCTGACGAAGGACGGGATCTCGGGGATCGACGTGCTGATCACCTTGTGCCCGGCCTGCAGGATCAGCTTGACGCCGATGAAGGCGAGGATGATCGCCAGTCCCTTGGACAGGTAGTGGAACTTCTCGAGCAACCCTGCGAGCAGGAAGTACAGGGCACGCAGGCCGAGGATCGCGAACGCGTTCGAGGAATACACGATGAACGGGTCGTCGGTCACCGCCAGAACGGCAGGAACACTGTCGACCGCGAAGACCAGGTCGGCGGCCTCGATCGCCACCACGACGGCGAGCAGTGGCGTGGCCACCCGCTTGCCTGCTTCCTTGACGAAGAACTTGGTACCGGAGTACTCGTCCTGAACGGGGACGATCTTCTTGAGCAAGCGCACTGCAATGGAGGTGCCGGGGTCGTACGAGTCGTCCTCGTCCTTCATCAGCTTGTACGCGCTGTAGAGCAGGATGGCGGCGAAGACGAACAGAACCGCGGCGAACTTGCTGACGATGGCCACACCGGCGGCCAGGAAGATGGCACGGAAGACCAGGGCGCCGATGACACCGAAGAACAACACGCGGTGCTGGTACTCACGGGGGACCTTGAAGTAGCCGAAGATCAGCGCGAAGACGAAGAGGTTGTCGACCGACAGACTCTTCTCCAGCAACCATGCCGTCGTGTACTCGACTCCGGCCGTTGTTCCCAGCGTGAAGAACACCACGATGCCGAAGATGATGGCGACGCCTACCCACAGTGCGCTCCACCACGCGGCCTCCTTGAAGCCGATGATGTGCGCGCCGCGGTGCGCCAGCAGGTCGATGGCCAGCAGGATCAGGACGACGGCACCGAATGCGGCCCACGCCCACCATGGGACGACGTTCATGAACGTCCACCCTTACCGGTGAACTTCGTGCCCAATTGCTTCAACTTCGCCTGATTCTCTGGCTTGGTTGCATATCGGCGCGCTCGGTCGATCATCTGTTTGCCCTGAGGGCTGCGAGCGAACGCGGTCAACTTTTGTGTCAACGACGACATCTGTCCTGCTCCTTACGTTCTCGTTCGATCGGTATGTGGGGCGGTTCGACCGCAACTACTCCAGTCTGACTGTTTGCTTTACTGCAGGCAGGGTTGTTTTGCGGACATGTTTCAGCAGACTTTCTTGCCGACATCCGGCAATCTCGGCCTCAGGTGCGATTCAGGAGTGCAGGCCGGATCGCGGCCAGTCGAGCAACATCGCGCCGAGTACTGCCGTGTGCAGCGCAAATGCCTCGACGGGATTGCCCACATCTTGCCCGGTCAAATCTCTTATTCGCGACAATCTGTACGTGACCGCGCGCACTGACAGATGCATCCGGCGTGCGGTGGACGCCGAGTTCGCGCCGGTCTCGAAGTACACCTGCAATGTTTCCAGCAGTGGGCCTGCTCCGCCCCGAGCGCTCGTCAACGGGGTCAGCAACGTCTCGACCAGATCGGCGATCGCGGCGCGATCACTGATCAGAACGCGATAGACGAGCAGATCACGGGCGTCGACAACGGGTGTGTCGAGCCCCAGCGACGACGCGAGGTCGAGCGCGTCCAGGGCGTCTCGGTACGACGCCGCCACGCCGACTGCGCCGCTGCGTGGGCGACCGACTCCGAGCTGTATCCGTCCGTATTCGCCGCGACGGCGCAGGTCGACCGTATCGCTCGGGCCGGCTGCAGACGCACCGAGGACTCGTCCCACACGGGTGAGCACGTGGTCGACGGCCTCGCGATCGGGTGCCGGAAACACCACGATCAGCCGACCCTGCTTGGTGGCGACGAGGAGATCGGCGTCCCCTTTGCGGCCCTGCACGCTGCGTTCGACCAGCCCGATGGCCGACGTCGCGTCGGTGAACGGAGTCGTGGACGTGACCACGGCGACTGCGTGCGGACTCGACAGATCCAGCCCGAACGTCTGCGCACGTCCCAGGACACCGGCGACATCGGCCGTTCCGGAGAGCAGATCGTCCACGAACTCGCGGCGTGCCAATACCTCCACGCGAACCAGGGTCCGCCGGGCGAGCTGAAAGCCTTCGGCGAGTTCGGCCGCGGCGTCGTCGACGGCTCGAAGCATGACCTCGCCCGCGGTGACGACCCCGGCCGGGTCTGCTGCGGCGGCCTGCACGACGGGCAACTCGCGCCACAATCGCCACGCCGCCGACAGGTAGAGGTCGAGCAACGCGCGCAGAGCCACACCCGCTCGGGCTGCTTCGTCGCCGTGTACGCGGCACTCCCGAAGTTGCTTGCGGGTGAGCGGAACACCTGCGTCCACCGCATCGGTCACGACGTCGAGAAAGTTCCCCAGGAACGCGACGTCCAGGCCGCCTGCGTCCGAGGCCGCTTGCGCGGCCACCGCGTCGAGCGGTGTCGCGTCCGGCTGTGTGGCCATGTGTTCGAGGGTCTCCCATCCGAGTCGAGGTCAATGGTAGGCGGCGCTCACACCGACACCGGCTCGACAACGAGCTCGTGGACCGCGCGGCGTGTTCGGTGTGCGACCGGGTGGCTCGGGGAGCAGAATCACCGAAATCGCCTCGCGTCGGCTGCTGTACCGCCCGCGGCACGGTTCGGTCCGCACCGTTCGTCTTCACGTTGGGAGTCTCGACCATGACATCGTCGAACGGACCCGCATCGGGTCTGCGCTCGCAGTTGTTCCGCAAGAAACCGATCGCAGAACCGGACCAGCAGCCCGGTGGTCTGGAACGCACCATCGGGACGTTCCAACTGACGATGTTCGGAGTGGGAGCGACCATCGGCACCGGCATCTTCTTCGTGCTCTCGCTCGCCGTTCCCGAAGCCGGTCCAGCCGTGGTCCTGTCGTTCCTGGCCGCCGGAATTGCCGCCGGGCTCGCCGCTATCTGTTACGCCGAAATGGCCTCGGCGGTGCCGGTCTCGGGATCGACGTACTCATACGCATACGTGACGATGGGGGAGGTGGTCGCGATGGGTGTTGCGGCCTGCCTGCTGCTGGAGTACGGGGTGTCGAGTGCCGCGGTGGCGGTCGGCTGGAGCGGATACCTCAACGAACTTCTCGGCAATCTCTTCGGCTTCACCATCCCGCACGCGTTGTCCGCGGCACCGGGTGACGCCGATCCGGGAATACTGAACTTGCCCGCCGTCGTGCTGATCGTTCTGTGCGCCGTCTTGCTCATTCGCGGTGCGAGCGAGTCCGCAGCGGTGAACGCAGTCATGGTCGTCATCAAGCTGGGCGTGCTCGCGCTGTTCGCCGTCGTCGGATTCACCGCCTTCGATTCCGGCAACTTCTCGGACTTCATGCCGCTCGGAGCGGCAGGTGTCACCGCGGCGGCCGGCACCATCTTCTTCTCGTTCATCGGTCTCGACGCCGTCTCGACAGCCGGGGACGAGGTGAAGAATCCACAGAAAACCATGCCGCGAGCCATCATTGCCGCACTCGTCGTGGTGATCGTCTTCTACCTCGTCGTTGCGGTCGCGGCGTTGGGCACACAGCCGTGGACAGCATTCGCCGGGCAGGAAGAAGCCGGGTTGGCCGAGATTCTCCGAAATGTGACCGGACGGGCATGGCCGGCCACGATTCTGGCGGCGGGCGCGGTGATCTCGATCTTCTCGGTGACTCTGGTGACGATGTACGGGCAGACGCGCATTCTGTTCGCCATGGGCCGAGACGGGATGCTGCCCAAGGCGTTCGCGAAGGTCAGTCCCCGGACTCACACCCCCGTCAACAACACGATCGTCGTCGCGGTGATCATCTCGATCCTCGCCGCGTTCGTTCCGCTGGACAAGTTGGCCGATCTGGTGTCGATCGGAACGCTCGTCGCGTTCATCGTCGTGGCGATCGGCGTAATCGTCCTGCGCCGGACGATGCCCGACCTCGAGCGTCCGTTCAAGGTGCCGGGGTACCCGGTGACACCGATCCTGTCCATCGCCGCGTGCATCTACATCCTGTCCGGCTTGCGGTGGACCACATGGTTCTGGTTCGGGCTCTGGCTCGCCGTGGTTCTCGCGTTCTACTTCCTGTGGGGTCGGCATCATTCGGCGCTTCGATCGGTCGGAAAGGACGCAGAATGAGCGTGCTGATCGCGTTCGCGCCCGGCAAGGGAAGTGTCGGTGCCCTCGATCTCGGTGCGCAACTGGCCCGATCCCTGACCACGAACATCGACGTGGCAACCGTGGTTCCCAAGCCGTGGTCGACGCCGTCGATGGCCCGGGTCGACGCCGAGTTCGCGGACTGGGCGGCGTCGACGGCCACCGAGTCGGAGGCGAAAGCCCGCCACTACTTGGAGGAACGCGCACCCGATGTCGCCGCGTCGTTCCACCGGATGTCGCACCGCTCGGTGTCCACTGCATTGACCGAGGCCGCGGAGACCACCGGGGCGTCGATCCTGGTTCTGGGTTCCTCGGGGGACGGTGCTCTCGGGCAAGTCGTCGTCGGTTCCACCGCGGACAAGTTGCTCCATTCCTCGCCGGTCACCGTCGCGTTGGCCCCGCGCGGCTACCGCATTCGAGATCGGGCCGTCCTGACGCGGATCACGTGCGCGTTCTCGGGCGACAGTGAGGCCACCCGCGTCGTCGGGCCCACAGCGGAGTTGGCCCGCGACACCGGTGTGCCACTTCGCTTGGCCTCGTTCGTCGTTCGCGGGGCAACGATGTATCCGCCCGAGATCGGGCTGCGAGCCGAGGACGACGTAGCGGCCGAGCTCGCCCGAGGACTGAGCGAGGCGCTGACCGCGGCGGTGGACGACGCTGTCGCGGTGGGGTTACCGGCCGACCGCGTCGACACCGAGTTGGCCACCGCGGGCAGTTGGCGAGAAGCACTCGACGAACTGCACTGGCAGGACGGCGAAGTGCTGACCATCGGGTCGTCCGGGCCGTTGGGTCCGATCGCCCGAGTGTTTCTCGGTTCACGGGCAACGAAGATCATCCGCCACTCGCCCGTACCGATTCTGGTGTTGCCGCGCCGGTAAGTGCCCGCTACCGGTTCAGCGCCAGCACCGACAGCAACTCGTACGCGACATGGGCCGCCGCGATGCCGGTGATCTCGGCGTGGTCGTATGCGGGCGCGACTTCCACGATGTCGGCACCGACCACGTTCAGCCCGACTAGACCGCGCAGCGTGTTGAGCAACTCGCGCGAGGTCATCCCGCCGGCCTCGGGTGTGCCGGTGCCCGGAGCGTGCGCGGGATCGAGAACGTCGATGTCGACCGAGACGTAGACCGGGCCACCGTCGAGGCGACGACGCATCCGCTCGACGATGCTGGCCACGCCGTCGACCTCGTAGTCGTCGGAACGAATCACCTGGAAGCCGAGCACCCGGTCGTCCTCGAGGTCCTGCTCACTGTAGAGAGGGCCGCGGATACCGATGTGCTGGGAGCGTTCGAGGTCGATGAGCCCTTCCTCGCTCGCCCGCCGAAACGGCGTCCCGTGTGTGTACGGCGCACCGAAATACGTATCCCAGGTATCGAGGTGGGCGTCGAAGTGCAACACCGCAATCGGCCCGTGATCACGCGCGAGCGAACGCAGGATCGGGAGCGCGATGGTGTGGTCGCCGCCGAGAGTCAGCACCGAAGAGCCGTCGGCACGCAGGTCCGTCACGGCATCGTGCACGGTCTGCAGCGCTTCGGTGATGTCGAACGGATTGACCCCGATGTCGCCGAAGTCGGCTACCTGTTGGCGTGCGAACGGCGAGACCTGCAGGGCAGGGTTGTACGGCCGCAACAGTTTCGACGCCGCACGGATGTGGCCGGGTCCGAAGCGCGCACCCGGCCGGTAGCTCACCCCCGAATCGAACGGCACGCCGAGAATCGTCACGTCTGCCCGCGACACCTCGTCGAGCCGGGGGAGTCGCGCGAATGTCGTCGGTTCGGCGTAACGGGGGACCTTGGTGGCGTCGAGCGGGCCGACCGGGGTGTGTTCCGGGTTGTTCGCATTCATCGAGATGTCCCTCCGCAGTCGAGCGCCCGGCCGTCGAAAGGTCGACCATGTCGCTCGGCAAGCGTTACTCTGATGCTCGGTCTTGTCAACACAAGTTTCCTGAAAGGCGAAAAGGGTGTCTTCAGCCGCGCAGGTCGACGTCGATGCGCCACGAATCGGTGCGCGCCTGAAGGAGGCGCGCCTGAAGAAGCGGCTGACGCTCGACGCGCTCGCCTACACCTGCGGGGTCACCAAGGGGTATCTGTCCAAGCTCGAGCGCGATCAGGTGAACGCATCGGTCGCATCCCTGGTTAGAGTCTGCGCCGCGCTCGACGTACCGGTCGGCTCGCTGTTCGACGACGCACCCGTCGGCGAAGTGGTACGCGCACAGTCGTTGCCGCGCATCATGTTCGGTGGAGAACAGATGACCGAGTATCTGCTGACGCCGGTAGGGGAGCGTCGCGTGCAGGTGTTGTTGGGGCATATCGAACACGGCGGCGGAAGTGGGTCCGAGGCGTACACGCTGCCGCTCGACGTGAGCTTCGTGTACGTGATCGACGGCGAGCTACGGGTGATCTTCGAAGCCGATCCCGGCGCGGACTTCGGCGGGGACGACATCTCTCTCGGGGCGGGAGATGCGTTCACGTTCTCGCCGCGCCGTCGGCACAGTTTCCGCAGCGACAGCAGCAGTGGGGCGCGAGTGCTGTGGGTGCTGGCACCAGCCCTGCCCGAAGAATTGCCGATCGGAAAGCCGGGGTTGCATCGGTGACGAACACCGTCTCGCTCTATCAGGGGCCGGAGGACTCCGGCGATGTCGAGGCCAACCTGACGGCACTCGATGCTGCGGCTGCGGCAGCCGCGGCGGCAGGTGCATCGATCCTGGTCACTCCGGAGATGTCGGTCAGCGGTTACGACATCGGTGAACTCGTCGTCGATCGTGCCGAACCGTTCGACGGGCCGATCTTCGGGAGGGTCGCACAGATCGCCCGTGCTCACGGCGTCGCGATCGTGTACGGATATCCCGAACGCAGCGGCGAGTCGGTGTACAACGCCGTTCAGGTCGTCGATGCGACCGGTAAATCGCTGGCGCGGTACCGCAAGACGCACCTGTTCGGTGAGCTCGATCGTGCCCACTTCACCCCAGGCCAGAAGTTGGTGGTGCAGTTCGACTTCGGAGATCTGCGCTGCGGTCTGCTCACCTGTTACGACGTCGAATTTCCGGAGACCGTCCGCGCGCACGCCGACGCGGGTACGCAATGGTTGATCGTCCCGACCGGTCTGATGTCGCCGTTCGAGATCATCGCAACCCACGTTGTTCCCACGCGGGCCTACGAGAGTCAGGTGTTCGTCACCTACGTCAACCGCTGCGGCACCGAGTCGACTCTGACCTATTGCGGCCTGACGTGCGCCGTTTCTCCCGATGGCACCGACATCGCCAGAGCCGGTGTGCACGAGCAACTGTTGACGGTGCACTTGGACCCCGCCGACCTCGACAGGTCCCGAGCGATCAACACCCACCTTTCCGACCGACGTCCGGATCTGTATCGGACGGCTCCTCGTCCCGCAGGGACCGCAGGCCCGGTACGAGCCGAGCAGGAGAACGACAGATGACCACACCCGTCACCCCGGACAGCGCGATCGAGCCCGAGGACGAACAACCGCTCACCATGTTCGGGCCGGACTTTCCGTTCGCTTACGACGATTACCTCGCCCACCCGGCCGGCCTGGGTAGCGTTCCCGACGCTGCACTCGGTACCCGAGTCGCGGTGGTCGGCGGCGGACTCGCAGGAATGGTCGTGGCCCGCGAGTTGCTTCGGCTCGGCCTGGAACCGGTTGTCTACGAATCGGATCGGATCGGCGGCCGCATGCGATCGGTGCCGTTCGAGGGACATCCGGGTGTGGTGGCCGAGATGGGCGCGATGCGGTTTCCGCCGTCCTCGACCGCGTTGTTCCACTACCTCGACTCCGTCGGGCTCGAGACGACGCCGTTCCCGAACCCGTTGGCCGAGGCGACCCCCAGTACGGTGATCGATCTCAAGGGCACCAGCCACTACGCCCGCAAGCTCGAGGATCTCCCGCCGATCTTCGCCGAGGTCGCCGACGCATGGAACAGAACGCTCGAGGAGCACGCCGAACTGATTCCGTTGCAGCGCGCCATCCGCCGGCGGGACGCGGCCGAGATCAAACGCATCTGGAACGAACTGATCGTGAAATTCGACGATCAGACCTTCTACGGATTTCTCGCTGCGTCCGAGCATTTCTCGTCGTTTCGCATGCGAGAGTTGTTCGGCCAGGTCGGTTTCGGAACAGGAGGTTGGGACACCGACTATCCCAACTCCATTCTCGAGATCCTTCGTGTCGTCATCACCGCAGCCGACGATCACCACCGCGGCATAGTCGGCGGGTCACAGCAGCTGCCGATGCGGTTGTGGACCGACACACCCGCGGACCTGGCGCACTGGCCGGCGGGTACGTCGGTCTCCTCGGTGAACGGCGGCACCACGATGCCGCGCGTCACCGAGATCAGGCGCACCGGGGGCGGCACCACGATCCACGACGACCGAGGAAACATCCGTACGTACGCGGCCGTGGTCGTGACCGCGCAGAGTTGGATGTTGCTCAGCAACATCAGATGCGACGACGATCTGTTCCCGATCGACCACTGGACCGCCATCGAACGTACCCACTACATGGGGTCGACGAAGGTCTTCGCACTCGTCGATCGGCCGTTCTGGAAAGACAAGGACCCGGTGACCGGGCGTGATCTGGTCAGCATGACGCTGACCGACCGGATGAGCCGCGGCACATACCTTCTCGATCAGGGCGAAGGAAAGCCGGGGCTGATCTGCCTGTCCTACACCTGGTCCGACGACTCGCTCAAACTGCTGGCTCTCGATCCCACCGAACGCATGAACATCATGTTGCGATCCCTCGAAGAGATCTACCCGGGTGTCGACTTTCGCAGCCACATCATCTCGACTCCGGTGACGCTGTCCTGGGAGACCGAGCGCGACTTCATGGGTGCGTTCAAGGCCAACCTGCCGGGGCACTACCGCTATCAGGAAAGACTGTTCACCCACTTCGTGCAGGACGAACTCGAACCCCGACACCGTGGCATCTTCCTTGCCGGCGACGACATCTCGTGGACCGCCGGTTGGGCGGAGGGCGCGATTCACACAGCACTGAACGCGGTGTGGGGCGTCGTACATCACCTGGGTGGCATCTCGGCACCGGACAACCCGGGCCCAGGGGACGTCTTCGACACCATCGCGCCGCTTCGACTGGGCGACTAACGCTTCGCTGCAGCCGATCGAGGTGGGCGTTCGTCGAACACGAACAGTGCCAGCGCGACGATCAGCATGACGGCCACCACCCAGATCGCGCGCAGAGCGAACAGCTCCACCGACACTGCGCCGAGTACAGCGCCGCCGAGAAACCCGGCGATGACCGTGCCGAACCGCCGAGCCCTGATCCCCGCCTCCCGATCATGCTCGACCACACGATGAAACGCCGCCATGGCCATGGTGCGGAGGTTGCCGGTCGTCATCGTCGTGTTGAACGGCGAATCCACCAACACCCGAAAGGTCGTCACCTGCACGCCCGCGACATGCGCGAGGATGACCGACACCACCGCATCGGGAACCATTGCCGGCAGAAACCCGACGATCACCAGAACCAGGATCTCGTAGCAGAGCACAGCCCGCACCGGCCTGCGCACGATCCTCTCGATCGCAGGCAACGCGATGAACTCCGCCGTCATGACACCCAGAACGAACGCCGTCAACGGCGGCAGGAACACCAGCGCCTCCACCCAACGCCCGCCCGCCACGTCCACGCCGAGCAGCACCACGTTGCCGGTCTGGGCACCGGCGAACACACCGCCGCGAGTGACGTAGGTGTACGCATCCAGAAATCCGCCCACTGCCGCCAGCAGCACTCCGAGCCGAACCGACTTCGCGGTGGCGACGGAGATCTGGGGTTCAGGACGAGGGGTGGTCATCGCGAAATCCTGACACAGAGGGGTGCACTCATGCCGCGAGTAGGGAGAGCAACAATTCCGCACGCACCCGCGCCGACGTGAGATCCACCCCCAGCAATTCCTCGCATCGTGTGATGCGGTTGCGCAAGGTGTGACGATGCACCGACAGGTGGGCAGCTGCGGTTTCCCAGTGCCCGTTGGCCTCCAGGAACGCCCGAAGCGAACCCACCAGATCCGCGGTGTGAGTGCGGTCGTACTCGGCCAGGACGGCGATGGTGACGGCAGCCATGGCACGCAACGATTCCCGAACCGGTTCCGACGCCAGCAGCATCGACCCGGTGAAGTGGACGACCCGATCACCGGGACCGGCCGCCGCGCACGCGAGCCGCGCTTGTCTCAGCGCGGTGGGGGCCTCGGTGATGTGCATGTCGGTGCCGACCCCCGCACACACCGAACGGGAAAGAGAATTCATCAGCTGCGCAACGAAATTCGCGTCGCCGCCGGGTAGCAGCATCTCGGCGCCGTCGTCGGTGGACCTGACGAACGTCGGCCGTGCGTGGGCGCGGAACTGAGCATCGACGGCATCGGCGATGGAACCCGTCCGCCCCGTCGCGCCGCGGAGAACCACCACGGTGATGCGTGAGTCGTCGTCGGCCGCATCGGCGAGATAGCTCGGTACCTGCGTGTCACCGGGGGACAGGAGATGCCCGTCGAGGAGAAGTCCGAGCGCACGCGAGTTGAGGGCCGTCTGCTCCGCGCGCAGGCGCGCGGGCTTTTCCAGTTCGAGGGTTATCAGCGACACCGCATGCCCGAGCAATATCTGCTCGACTCCCGTCACGGGCCCCTTCGTGCGAATCGCGAGAAAGCTCGGCGCACTGGCGGTGATCGGTACCGAGTGCAGGCTCACGGTGCGGCCCGGCTCGCTCACCGACACCGTCGCGGGCGACGACGACGGACGGATACTGGCGGCGATCTCGCGGGCCTGCGCGATCAGATCCGCCGCGTCGACCGGATGGAACGACTCGGTGCGATGTCCGATGAGCGCGACGGAGGTGGACGTGGCGACTGCCAATTCGCGCACGATCGCGTCGACGCCGCCGTGCAGTGCGGCGCGGGTGATGCGGCTCTGTACCGACGCCGCCCGCAGGACTTCCTCGTACTCCTGCTCGGCGATGCGTGTGGTGACCGCCCGAATGACCGCGGCGAAAGGAGTGTCGTAGGGAACCTCGACGACGGGTAGCCCGACCTCGTCTGCCGCGTCGAGAAGTTCTCGTGGAATCACGCTGTGCGAGAGACCGGTTCCGAATCCGAGGCAGGCAACCCCTGCCGTTCGGAGGGTGCGGACGTACTGCGCGAGTGCGGGGCCGCCGGAGTCGAAGCCGAGACCTGTCGTGAGGATCAGCTCGCCGCCGGACAACCACGGACTCGGATCGGTGAGCTCGGTCGCCTGCGCGAAGGTGATGGCGGCACCGCTGCGTTCGGGCCCGCCGCGATGACTCAGCCGGAGGTCGCGTTGTCTCAACAACCAGGAAATCTGCACACTCACCTGTCGCACTGTAATCGTGCCTGACGAAATGGCGTGTGCTTCTGCACCTGAATGTACGTATCGGCAGTCTCCGGTCGACCCTCACGGTCGCATACTTGCTGCACAGAGACCAACCCGAAAGGTGCGACCATGGCTTCGATCGAATACCGACTTCCGCAGGAGCGCAGGATCGTCACCGCGTTCCCCGGCCCGAAATCGTCGGCTCTGGCCGAGCGCCGCAAGGCCGTCGTCGGTGCAGGCGTTGCATCGACGTTGCCGGTGTACGTGGCCGACGCGGACGGCGGCGTCGTGGTCGACGTCGACGGCAATTCGTTGATCGACCTCGGTGCCGGTATCGCCGTGACGACCGTGGGTGCGTCGAATCCGGCTGTCGTTGCCGCCGTGCAGGATCAGGTCGCTCACTTCACGCACACCTGTTTCATGATCGCGCCCTACGAGGGATACATCGCGGTCGCCGAGAAGTTGGCCGAACTCACGCCGGGAGATCACGACAAGCGCACCGTCCTGTTCAACAGTGGTGCCGAGGCCGTCGAGAACGCAGTCAAGATCGCCCGGCACGCCACCGGCCGCTCGGCCGTGGTCGTGTTCGACCACGCGTATCACGGCCGCACGAACCTGACGATGGCTCTGACCTCGAAGTCGATGCCGTACAAGAGTGGATTCGGGCCGTTCGCTCCCGAGGTCTATCGAGTTCCGATGTCGTACCCGTTCCGTGAAGGACTCGGTGCCGACGGATCGGCCGTCACCGGTGCACAGGCCGCCGCCCGTGCGATCTCCATGATCGAAAAGCAGGTCGGCGCAGACAATCTCGCGGCCATCCTGATCGAGCCGATCCAGGGTGAGGGCGGCTTCGTCGTGCCGGCGGACGGCTTCCTGCCTGCGCTGACCGAGTGGGCGCGCAAGCACGATGTCGTGTTCATCGCCGACGAGGTGCAGTCCGGATTCACCCGCACCGGTGCCTGGTTCGCCAGCGAGCACGAGGGGATCGTGCCGGACCTGATCACCATGGCCAAGGGCATCGCGGGCGGTATGCCACTGGCCGCGGTGACGGGCCGGGCCGATCTGATCGACGCCGTGCATCCCGGTGGGCTCGGCGGCACCTACGGAGGCAATCCCGTCGCATGCGCCGCTGCGCTGGCATCGATCGAACAGATGGAGACCCTCGACCTCAACGCCCGCGCTCGCGACATCGAACGCATCGTCGTCGATCGGCTCACGGCGTTGATGCCGGAGGTGGGGATCATGGGTGAGGTTCGAGGCCGTGGGGCCATGCTTGCCGTCGAGCTCGTCGTACCGGGTGGACGTGAGCCGAACCCCGAGGCCACCAAAGCCGTTGCCGCTGCGGCACTCGCGGCAGGCGTGATCGTGTTGACGTGCGGAACCTACGGCAACGTCATCCGCCTGCTTCCGCCGCTGGTGATCTCCGACGAGTTGCTCGACGACGCACTCACGGTCCTCGAGAACGCACTGCGCGACGCTTCGAAGGGACTCTGACATGGCCGTCGAGCAGCTGTTGTCCTCGCTGCCCACCGACCTGTGGCTCGGTGGAAAGCAGACCCCCGCGCAGTCGGGCGCGCGATTCGCCGTCCTGAATCCCGCCACCGGTGAGGAACTGACCACCGTCGCCGACGCAGGCGCAGCCGACGGCATCGCGGCCCTCGATCTCGCTGCCGCGGCGCAACCGGAGTGGGCGGCAACGCCTGCACGGGAGCGAGCCGAAATTCTGCGGCGCGCCTTCGTCCTGTTGCAGGAACGTGCAGCCGATTTCGCTCTGCTGATGACCCTGGAAATGGGAAAGTCGTTGGCGGAGAGTCGCGGTGAAGTCAACTACGGCGGTGAATTCCTGCGCTGGTTCAGCGAGGAAGCGGTCCGAATCGGCGGCCGGTACACCCCTGCACCCGCCGGTAACGGCCGCATCCTGGTCACCAAGATGCCGGTCGGCCCGGTACTCGCGATCACTCCGTGGAATTTCCCGCTGGCCATGGGAACTCGCAAGATCGGTCCCGCGCTCGCAGCGGGTTGCACCGTCATCGTCAAGCCGGCCGAGGACACCCCACTGACGATGCTCCTGCTCGGCCAGGTGTTCGCCGACGCCGGATTGCCCAGCGGTGTGCTGTCGGTGCTCCCGGCCTCGGACGCTGCATCCGTCACCGGTCCGCTGATGGACGACCCCAGACTGAGGAAGGTCACCTTCACCGGATCGACCGGAGTGGGAAAGCTGCTGGTGCGCAATGCAGCCGACCGACTGCTCCGGACATCGATGGAGCTCGGTGGCAATGCGCCGTTCATCGTCTTCGAGGACGCGAACATCGATGCCGCCGTCGACGGAGCGATGCTGGCGAAGATGCGCAACGGCGGCGAGGCGTGCACTGCAGCAAACCGTCTGTACGTGGCCGAGCCCGTTCGCGAGGAATTCACCGAGAAGCTGACCGCGAGAATCGCAGCACTGACGGTCGGCCCCGGTGATCGCGACGGTACCGACATCGGACCACTCATCAACGACAAGCAGCGACGGACGGTGTCGGCACTCGTCGACGATGCCGTTGCCAAGGGCGCCCGCATCCGCACCGGCGGATCGGCACCCGACGGTCCCGGGTTCTTCTTCACACCCACTGTGCTCGACCGCATCCCGGCCGACGCGAACCTGTTGCGCGACGAGATCTTCGGGCCGGTTGCCGCCATCGTCGGATTCGAGACCGAGGACGAGGCCGTCGCCGCGGCCAACGACACCCGGTACGGATTGGTGGCCTATTTCTACACCGAGAGCCTCGATCGGGCTCTGCGGGTCTCGGCTGCTCTCGACACCGGCATGGTGGGGGTCAACCGGGGTGCCATCTCCGACGCCGCGGCCCCCTTCGGTGGTGTGAAGGAGTCGGGCTTCGGACGAGAGGGCGGCTCGGAAGGGATCGAGGAATACCTCGAGACCAAGTACATTGCGCTGCAGTAGACGGGCGCTGCAGTAGATCGCAGCGGTGCAGTAGATCGCAGCGGTGCGCTCCACTCCTGAGGCCAGCGCGGTACATGCGCTGCCGGGTGGAGCGCACCGGGCGTGCGGTCCCTATTCTCGGGCGGCCGCAATTCGCTTCTCGGCCAGTCGGTCCGCGGCTGCTCCGAGCAGGATCCCTTCGCTGCGTGCCATGGTGAATATGCCGGCGACGGTAGTACGGATCTGTCCGATCGTTGCCATCACCTCGGCCGAATTTCGTCCGCGCAGTTCACCTTCCACCTGAATCAAGCCGCCGGCGTTGGCCACGTAGTCCGGTACCCAGACGATGCCCCGGGCGGCCAGCAGCGATTCGACGTCGGGCGTGAGCAGTTGATTGTTCGCGGCACCGCACACGATGGACGCCGACAGCCGGTCCACCGAGGACGCGTCGAGCGTTGCTCCCAAGGCGCACGGGGCGTACACATCGATGTCGGCCCCGATGATGTCGGTTCCGATCGTGACGCCGGGGAAGTCCTGGGCGATCCGTTCGAGGGCGGGTTCGTAGGAGTCGCTCACGAGCACGTCGGCACCCGCTCCGCGCAGGAGCGCCACCAGGTTGTAACCCACCTTGCCTGCGCCTTCGACACCTACTCGTCTGCCGGTCAGATCGTCGGAGCCCCAAATCGATTCGGCTGCTGCCAGCAGGGAGAGATAGACCCCCAGGGCCGTCTGTGGACCGCTGTCGCCGGTGCCGCCCGCAGTGGTGTTCTTACCGACGACGTAGGCCGTTTCTTCGGCGACGATATCGAGGTCGTCGCTGTTGGTGCCGACGTCGCCTGCCGTGACGTACGTGCCGCCGAGCGATTCGACGAACCGGCCGTAGGCCTCGAGCAATGTCGGGGTCTTGATGACGGTCGGGTCGCCGATGATGACTGCCTTCCCGCCGCCCAGATTCACCCCTGCGACAGCCGCCTTGTAGGTCATCCCGCGGGAGAGTCTCAATACGTCGGTCACGGCGTCCTGCTCGCTTGCGTAGGGGTAGAAGCGAGTTCCGCCGAGTGCCGGTCCCAGCACGGTCGAGTGAATCGCGACGATCGCGCGCAGACCGGTGTCTCGATCGTGGCAGAACACCACGCGCTCGTGCGCGGAGTCGGATGGCATGTCGGGCCGGTCGAAGACACCGGGTGCGGCCGGTGCCGAAGCCGAATTCGCGGTCTGGGCAACAGAAGAGCGATGTCGAGTGGGTGTGACGGCAGAGTGGTCGGCAACGACGGACACAGTCGGTCTCTTTCGGTCAGGGGATGGGAGCAGATGCAGCGGCTACCCGGATGTCTTGTCCGTCACAGGGTGTCGTGCACGACGCAGACCGGTCAACCGGCATCGCTCGGACCGTGCAGATTGCGTGATGCGGTCGGTATCGGCCCGACGGGGATGGTCGGGGTGCTCAGCGGCGGCCGTCGTCGGCGAGCTGTTCGAGCAACGGCTTGGTTCGGTACTGAATCAGCTCGGACATGGCAATCGACATGTTGGTCCGCTCGACGCCAGGAATGTCGAGGATCAGGCCTGCTATGCGGTACAGGTCGTCGGCGTCGACCGCCGCAATGCGGATGTGCATGTCCGCGGCGCCGGACAGACCGAACACCTCGAGTACTTCGGGGATCGTGCGGAGGTGTTCGGTGACCGCTGCCAACGTGTGCTGATTGACCTGAGCGGTCACGAAGGCCTGCAACGGACGTCCCAGCGACTTCGGCGGAATACGGTGATCGATGGGGGTCAGAGACCCCTTGTCGTCCCACCGCCCGAGGCGTGCCTGGACGGTGTTGCGGGACAGGCCCAACGTGGTGGCGAGTTCGACGCCGGTGGCCCGAGGCTTGGCGCAGAGGGCGAGGAGGAGTCGGGCGTCGGTCTTGTCGAGATCGGTCATTGCGCACTTCCTGTAGCTCGGTCGTTACCCGATATTGTGCACACTGCGTAATTCTGAAGTCATCACTTGTGCACGCTGGGCGTCGGTGGTGTCCTTGTGAAGGACATCACATCACGACGGAGAGTGCCACGGACATGAACACCACCTCGCTGATACAGCTGATCAAGGAATCCGGAACGGTGGTCCGCAACGAGACGTATTCACCTCTGGTCGCGGACATCGACACGGCTGCGATGAAGGAGATCTATCGCGATCTCGTGGTCGTCCGGCGCATCGACGCCGAGGCCACCGCGCTGCAGCGGCAAGGCGAGTTGGGGCTGTGGGCTCCGTTGCTCGGACAGGAAGCGGCGCAGGTCGGCTCGGCCCGCGCACTAGACTCCGAGGACTTCGTGTTCGCCAGCTACCGCGAGCACGGGGTGGCTTACTGCCGCGGAGTCGATCCCACTCGGATGCTCCGTTTCTGGCGGGGATCGACCCTGTCGGGATGGGACCCGTACGAATATCGAATGACGACGCCGGCGATCATCGTCGGTTCGCAGGGTCTGCACGCGACCGGATACGCGATCGGCATGCAGCTCGAGGGTGCCGACGGCGCGGCCATCACCTACTTCGGAGACGGAGCGACCAGCCAGGGCGATATCTCGGAGGCTCTCGGGTTCGCGGCCAGTTTCCATGCACCGGTGGTGTTCTTCTGCCAGAACAACCAGTGGGCGATCTCCGAACCGGTCACCGTGCAGACCAAGTCCACGATCGCGGCACGCGGTGAGGGATTCGGCATCCCATCGGTACGGGTCGACGGAAACGACGTCCTCGCGGTGCTGGCCGTGACCAGAGCAGCGCTCGCCCGCGCCCGTGAGGGCAGCGGCCCGACGCTCATCGAAGCCGTCACCTACCGCATGGGGCCGCACACCACGTCCGACGATCCGACGAGGTATCGATCCGGGGCCATGGACGACGAGTGGCGTGCCAAGGATCCGATCGACCGAATCGAGAAGCTGCTCAGACGAATCGGCGTGTTCGACGACGAGTTCGTGGCCTCGGTCCAGCGGACGGCGGACGACGTCGCCGCCGATCTGCGACGTGGATGCCTCGAGACCGTCGAACCCGCGGCGATGACGGTGTTCGACAACGTCTACGCCGACCCACACTCTTTGCTCGACGACGAGCGTGCCCAATTCGCCTCCTACCGAGCTGGATTCGAAGGAGTCACGTCATGACCACCCTGGAACGGCCCACCAGCCTGCCGCTCGGCAAAGCCATCAATGCCGGCCTGCGTCGCGCTATGGAGAACGACCCCAAGGTGTTGCTGATGGGCGAGGACATCGGCAAGCTCGGTGGCGTCTTCCGCATCACCGACGGCCTGCAGAAGGACTTCGGGCCCGGACGAGTGCTGGACATGCCGCTGGCCGAATCGGGCATCATCGGTACCGCTGTGGGCCTGGCGATGCGCGGATTCCGTCCCGTGTGCGAGATCCAGTTCGACGGCTTCATCTACCCGGCGTTCGATCAGATCGTGTCGCAGGTGGCGAAACTGCACTATCGCACGAGCGGAAATGTCAAGATCCCCATGACCATCCGAGTGCCCTACGGCGGCGGAATCGGTGCAGTGGAACATCATTCGGAATCACCGGAGGGCTACTTCGCCCAGACCGCCGGACTGCGCGTGGTGACCTGCAGCAACGCCGCCGACGGCTACTCGATGATCCAGCAGGCCATTGCCAGCGACGATCCCGTGCTGTTCTTCGAACCCAAACGTCGATACTGGGAGAAGAGTCCGATCGACCTCGGCGTCGATCTCGACACCGCCTTTCCGCTGCATCGGGCGCGGGTGGTCACCGAGGGCACCGACATCACACTGGTGGCCTACGGACCGTTGGTGTCCACTGCCCGTAAGGCAGCCGAAGTTGCTGCACACGAGGGTATCTCGATCGAGGTCATCGATCTGCGGTCGCTGTCGCCGATCGACTTCGAGACCGTCGAAGCGTCGGTGCGCAAGACCGGGCGGCTCGTCGTCACACACGAGGCACCGGTCTTCATGGGCCTCGGCTCGGAGATAGCCGCTCGCATCTCCGAGCGGTGCTTCTACAACCTCGAAGCGCCGGTGCTGCGGGTTGGCGGATTCGGAACGCCGTACCCGGCGTCGAAGCTCGAGAAGTTCTATCTTCCCGACGTCGACCGGATCCTCGACGCAGTGGACCGCTGCCGTTCCCACTGAGCTGCAGTTTCGCCCCGATCACATTCTCTGCCGATACCGACCGAACAGGATTCGACGATGTCCACCATCAAGAGTTTTCCGCTGCCCGACCTGGGGGAGGGCCTCACCGAGGCCGACCTGTTGACCTGGCTCGTCGCGGTCGGTGACACCATCGAACTCAACCAGAACATCGCCGAGGTCGAGACGGCCAAGGCTGCCGTGGAATTGCCTTCTCCGTTCGCCGGTGTTGTTGCTGCCCTACATGTTTCCGAGGGCGACACGGTAGAGGTCGGAGTGCCGATCATCGACATCAGAGTCGGCGGTGACGACGAACCGGTTGTTTCCGATCCAGAGCAGTCCGTTTCCCCGGTTCAGACCACGTCGTCCGGGGAGGACGAGGACGAGCGCGTCCCGGTGCTCGTGGGTTACGGCGTCGCGAAGGAAGGCTCGAGCCGACGCGGTGGCCGCGTCGACCCACCCGCGGCGTCCGCTCCGAACGAGCAGAACGGAAAGCCGCTTGCGGCCCCACCGGTACGAAAGATGGCCAAGGACAACGGCGTCGATCTGAACGAGCTGCCTGCGAGTGGACGCCACGGCGACGTCACCCGTCAGGACGTGGAGTCGTACCTGCAGAGCGGGTCGGATGTGCGGAGTGACACCGATGTGCAGACTGACACCGACGTGCAGCTCGAGACCGAGGCGCAGCAGTCGGGATCCGGGCGGACCGGTCGAGAGGAGCGCACTCCGATCAAGGGTGTACGCAAGCACACCGCCGAGGCCATGGTGCGAAGTGCGTTCACTGCACCTCACGTCACCGAATTCGTGACCGTCGACGTGACCGAGACGCTCGAACTCCTCGAGTCGCTGCGGTCCTCCACACACTTCCGGGACGTGCGTCTGACACCGTTGGCTCTGGTGTCCAAAGCCGTTCTCGTCGCGCTGAAATCGAATCCGTCGCTGAACTCGAGCTGGGACGAGGTTGCGCAGGAGATCGTGACCAAGTACTACGTCAACCTCGGCATCGCGGCGGCGACACCCCGCGGATTGATGGTGCCCAACATCAAGAACGCACACGAGCTCTCTCTGGTGGACATCGCGCGTGCCCTGGCCGACCTGACGCGTATCGCAAAGGAGGGCAAGAGCAGTCCGGCCGATCTGGCCGACGGCACCATCACCATCACCAACGTGGGGGTGTTCGGAGTCGACGCAGGCACGCCGATCCTCAACCCGGGCGAGGCGGCCATCCTGTGCTTCGGGTCCATCCGTCGAACGCCGTGGGAACACAACGGCGAGATCGCTTTACGGTCGGTGACGACACTGTCGCTCTCGTTCGATCACCGACTGGTCGACGGCCAACAGGGGTCGGAATTCCTCGCCCTCGTCGGTCGTCTGCTGACTCACCCGATCGATCTGATCGCGCTCGGCTGACCGCGGCGGCGCGGTGTGGATGCCGCCGGGGTTCAGTGCACCGGTTGCGCCGACACGGCCTCGTCCCGATCACTGCTTGCCTGTGCTCGAATGAAGAACGACGCAGCCACCGCGACCAGTGACACCGCCCCACCGCACAGGAATGCGGTGTGGATGCCTGCCTCGGAACCACCCACCTGCGTTGCCCCGTCGGAGATTCGGGCCGCTGCGGTGTTCGACATGACGGTGACGAACAACGCGGTTCCTGCGGCTCCGGCCAGCTGCTGCACGGTGTTGAAGATTGCGCTGCCGTGCGAGTACAGGCGGGTGGGAAGGGATCCGAGCGAGGAGGTCATCAGCGGAGTCATGATGAGCGCGAGCCCCGCCGAGAGCAGCATGTGGATACCGACGACCAGCGGTAGTGCCGACTGTGCGTCCAGCACCGTCATCGACCACAACGCGGCGCTCACCACCATGGCTCCGGGAATGACCAACGGGCGCGGCCCGATTCGGTCGAAGATGCGGCCGACGAAGGGGGCGAGCAGACCCATCAGCAATCCGCCGGGCAGGAGCATCAGGCCGGTTGCGAGGGTGTCGAGTCCGCGCACGTTCTGCAGATACATCGGCAGGAGGATCAGGGCACCGAACAGGGCCATCATCGAGATCGCGATCATGCCGAGTCCGATGCTGAAGGTGGGCGTGCGGAACGGACGCATGTCCAGCAGCGCGCCGCCGCGTTCCTGGCGGGCGATCTGCCGCAGCACGAAGACGACGAGTGCGATCACTCCCACCACCAACGGCAACCAGACCGGTACGACGGACTCCTCGGCGGAATGACCGAGGCTGCTCAGGCCGTAGACGATGCCGCCGAACGCCAAGGCGGACAACACGACCGACGTGGGATCGAACGAGGGCCGTCCCGTCTCGGTCACGTTCTTCACCAGTGTGGTTCCGATGCCGAACGCGACGAGCGCGATGGGAAGCACCAGCCAGAACATCCAACGCCAATTCAACGAGTCGAGAATGACTCCGGAGATGGTGGGGCCGACAGCCGGTGCGACGGCGATGACGATGGAGATCACACCCATCATCGCGCCGCGCTTGTGGGCCGGGACGACGGTGAGCACTGTGGTCATGAGCAGCGGCAGCATGATCGCCGTCCCGCTGGCCTGCGTGATGCGGCCGAGCAGAAGTAGCTCGAAACCGGGTGCCGAGGCCGCGAGCAGGGTGCCGACGGTGAACAGGGTCATCGCTGTCACGAACACCTGACGCAGTGTGAAGCGTTGGAACAGGTAGCCGGTGACGGGAATGACCACCGCCATGGTCAGTAGGAATCCGGTGGTGAGCCACTGGGCCGTCGTTGCCGTGATCTCGAGGTCGACCATCAGGGTCGGGAGCGCCACGCTCATGATCGTCTCGTTGAGGATCATGACGAAGGCCGCGATGACCAATATGCCGATCAGTAGCTTGCTGCCCGGCGCGAGTTGCTCGTCGGAGGTGCGGTCGGTCTCGGGTGAACTCATGTGTCGACAAACTTTCGCGTATGGGATCGAAGCGTGCAATCGTATGTAGATAGCTTCAATCATTATGACAGTGACTGTCAACTTGACGAATGCTGGTAAGTTGACAGCGAATGACGACCGCAGTCGACGGATGGACGAGGATGAGCGAACGAGTGCCGGACCTGCGAGAGCGACGTCGCCGAGACACTCGGCTCGAGATCACCCGCGCCGCACTCGAGCTGTTCGAGAAGCAGGGCTGCGCCGCGACCACGGTGGACGAGATCGCGCGCCGAGCGGGGGTGTCACCGAGTACGTTCTTTCGCAGCTTCGCCTCGAAGGAGGAGTCCGTTCTCGGCATCGACCCTGACTTCGAGGTCGACTTCGACCAGTGGCTCGCTGCCACCGCGCCCGAGCGCATCACGCTGCCTGGAATCGAAGCGTTGTACGAGCAGTCCGTCGAGCGACTGTCGACAGCGCCCGAGGAGGAGCGCGACCGACTCCTACGCACTCGGCGACTGATCGGTATCGACGCGCATCTGCGGGCCGCAGCCTTCGCGGCCGACGCGATGACACTGTGCCGCGTCACCGATGCGGTGACCGAGCGCCTCGGCGACCACGAATCACGTTCGTATGCACGACTGTTGGTCGAAGGTGCCGGTATGGCCCTGCGCATCGCCTTCGACGACTGGGCGGTACGGATCGACGGCGGGCAGGATGCCGACCTGCTGGACATCTATCGGACGACAGTGCGCGATCTGCGACGCGTCGTCGCCGGCTGAGGTCTCACGTCGTGAGTGGAACTTCGTAGCCCAGGTCGAGTTTCCGCGCACGTGGCGCGCAGCGCCTCTAGCCGAGACGGCGGGGCGACAGATCCGCTTCGAGAAGGCCGCGCTCGGCCACATCTGCCGAAACCGGTTCTCCGCGAACGACAGCCGCGCCCACCCGGGCCAGCGCCGCGCACGTCTGGATTCCGTAGCCGCCCTGCCCGGCGCACCAGAAGAAGCCCTCGAGCTCGGGGTCGAACCCGACCACCGGGGTGCGATCGGGAACGAAGCTGCGCAGTCCGGCCCAGGACGAACGAACGTGTCGCGCAGTCAGGGTAGTCACCTCGGCGATGTCGTCGAACGCCCGCGCGATCTCCAGCTCGTCCGGACGGGCATCGCTCGGTTCGACCGCCGTCTCGTCGGCCGGCGAACACAACAGTTGTGCGCCTTCGGGTTTGATGTAGAACTTCTCGTCGATGTCGCTCAGTGTCGCCAGATTCTTTGTGTCCAGATCGTCGGGTGCGGCGACCATGAAGACCGACCTGCGCTTGGGAACCAAGCCGATGTGGCGGGCCCCGGCCATCGCACCGACGACATCCGCCCAGGCCCCTGCCGCGTTCACGACCAGTGGAGCCCGGTGAGTCGTCCCGTCCGAGGTGTGTACGTGCCACAGACCGTTCACGCGCTCGAGCTCGGTCACCGAGGCCTTGGTGTGGATCCGACCGCCCCGCTGTCGCAGCCCTCCGACGAATCCCTGATGCAGAGCATGGACGTCGACCTCCATCGAATGCGGTTCGTACAGAGCGCAATCGATCAGCTCGGGCCGGAGCGGTGGGAAGAATGTGCATGCGTCGGTGGGGGAGACCAGCTGCGCGTCGGGAGTGAGGCGACTGACGTCGGTGTACATCGCTTCGAGGGCATCGCCGCGTCCCGTGGCCGCGAATTGCAACAGCGGACGCGGAGTGAGCAAATCCGACCGGAAGCAGTCGGGTGGGTTCACCAGAAAGTCTCGGCTGGCGGTCGTCAAGGCGCGAATCGTGCTGTTGCCGTACGTCTCCAGAAACAGAGCCGCGGATCGACCGGTGGTGTGGAACGCCAACGTGGACTCACGCTCGAGCAGCGTGACACGGCGGTCGCCGGCGAGTTCGTATGCGAGTGAGACACCGCCGATGCCGCCGCCGATGACAACGACGTCCGAGAGGGCGGGCTGTTCGGTGGCGCTCATGGATGTCTCCTGTTCGGCTTCGGCGTGAACCACTGCGCTCCGGGGCCGACTGCTTCGTCGAAGATCAGCCACGTCCGCGTCGAGAGTATCCCGTCCAGCCCTTGCAACTTGTCGAGTACCAGGTGTCGCAATGCCGAGTTGTCCGGTGCGCGCACGAGGACCAAGGCGTCGAAGTCGCCGCCCATCAGGCTGACGTGTTCGACGAAGGGGAACGTGCTGAGGTCGTCGGCGACAGCCCGCCAGGAATCCTGCCGAATCGACAGTGCGACATACGCGGATGCGCCGAATCCGGCTTTCTCGTACGCGATACGGGCGGTGAAACCCTCGATCACACCTTCGTCGACAAGGCGGTCGACGCGAACGTAGGCATGTGCGCGGGAAATGTGGGTGGCCTCGGCGAGGGCCCTCATGGACATGCGCCCGTCTCGGCTCAGTTCGGTGACGATCCGTCGGTCGACGTCGTCGAGTTCGTATTCGGTCTCGCTCGGTGCCATACGTCCACTCCAGACCGATCGCGATGGAAGCTCGTGGACGAATAGTCACACAGCGGGCTTCAGTATGCCATCGGTCTGCAATCCGGTTCCTGATTTGATACTCGGTCCATTTCGACACAGTCTGTGTAGAACGCACCGACGACGAACCAGCGCAGGAGGGGACCCCATGGCCATGACCGACACGCTCGAGCACGTCACGACCTCGGTCGCACGACGCGTTCGCGAGGGACACGAGGCGGACTTCGTCGAATGGACCGACCGGGGCATCGACCTGGTGCGAACCTTCCCGGGCTTTCTCGGCGGAGGCTGGCTGCGCAGCTCGGCCGAATCCAGTGACTATCACGTGGTGTATCGATTCGAGACGCACGACCATCTCGAGGCGTGGTTGCGTTCGGAGGCGAGGCGCGATTGGCTCGGCCGTGGCCGACCGATAGCGGACGACGTTGTGACACATCGGCTTTCCGGCGTGGAGGGATGGTTCGAGCCACAGTCGAACCTGACCGACGCCGTGCGCGTCGTGGGCGGTCCGCCGCCGCGGTGGAAGCAGGCCGTGTCCATCGGTGTTGCGTTCTATGCCGTCAGCCTGTTGGTGAACCTCGTGATCACTCCACATCTGACCCACCTGAACGTGGCCCTGCGGACTGCGGTCGTAGTGATGATGTGCACTCCGCTGATGGTGTACGTGGTGATGCCGTTCGTCACCGCACGACTGCGAAAGTGGCTCGTACCGCGCGGTTGACGGCCACGGCCCTGCTCGTTGCGAGCCGAGCGGTACCCTCTGCGTCATGCGAATCGGACAGACCGCCCCGGATTTCGAGCTGCCCGATCATTCCGGTGAACGTCGTGCGCTCACCGAGCTCACGGCGTCGGGGCCGGTGGTCCTGTTCTTCTATCCGGCTGCGAACAGTCCGATCTGCACGGCCGAGGCGTGCCATTTTCGGGATCTGGGAGCGGAGTTCGGCAGGTTCGGTGCGCAGCGAGTGGGGATCAGCACCGATACCCGAGACAAGAACCAACATTTCGCTCTGCAGAGGTCGTTCGACTTCCCGTTGCTCTCGGATTCCGACGGTGCGGTGGCCGAACAGTTCGGAGTGCGGCGCGGCGGGTGGTTCGCCCGTAGGCGTCGACTTCGGGATTTCGAGCGCGGCCACTCGAACGTGGCTCGTCGCAGTTACCTACGGCAGTTGTTGTCCGTGAAGCGGACGACGTTCGTGATCGATCGGCACCGAACGGTGCGGATGGTGGTGCAGAGCGAGCGCGGTCACGTACACGCGACCAAGGCGCTGGAGTACCTGCGGTATCTGTCGTGAGCGTCAGTCGTTGGCACCGCTGAAGAGGGCCGTGTAGACGGCGGGCTTGGTCGCTTCGGCCGAGGCATCGGTCGATGCGTCGTCGGGGTGGCTGAAGAGCGCCTCGTTCTTGTCTTTGTGTTCCATTCCCCGAGCATGCACCTCATCGGTCGCAATAGCCACTTGCCGCGCGGAACGACCGCGCTCGGCCGGTCGCGTTCGGTGGAATACTGCCCGGGTGTCCGATGAAACGTTGTTCGAAGCTCTGCGGCGTGAGCCCGATGCCGAGGCACCCAATCTGCATGCGGTCGACGCGGCAGATCGTCTGCTGCTCGATACCGTCGACGAACTGGGGGTCGACCGCACGGCACCGATTGCTGTGATCGGTGATCGCTACGGCGCTCTGACTCTGGGTGCGGCGGCCCTGGGGTTCACCGACGTGCGAGTGCACCAGGACGCTGTTACCGGCGTACGCGCTCTGGAGCTGAACGCGGCGCGTGTGTCGATGGTCGGCACGTACACCCACCACGGGCTGGGTGCGGAACTGCTCGACGGCGTCGGCACCGTGTTGATGCAGTTGCCGCGAGGTCTGGCCGAGCTCACCGAGATCGCCGAGCACATCGCGGCGCATGCGCTCCGGAACGTCGTCGTCCTGGCCGGCGGCCGGGACAAACACATGACGCCTGCGATGAACGACATCCTCGGGCGGTCGTTCGAGACCGTCACGGCGGGTCGGGGACGGCAGAAGGCGCGGGTACTGACCGCGACCGGGGCAGTGGCGTCGGAGATGACGTATCCGGTCGACAAACGAATCGACGACCTCGGCCTGACGGTCGTGGCTCACGGCGCGGTCTTCGCCGGGGCCGGCCTCGATATCGGGACGAGATTTCTACTGGGGTTCGTGCCGAAGATGGCACCTCGCGCAACCAACGCCGTCGATCTGGGGTGCGGCAGTGGAATTCTCGCGACCGAATTGGCTCGAACCAGGCCCGGTCTCGAGGTGATCGCGACGGACCGATCCGCCGCGGCCATCGCGTCGGCCGCTGCCACCGCCGAAGCGAACGGGACCACGATCTCGGTGGTGGCCGACGACGCGATGTCGACGTTCGAGTCCCGGTCGGTCGACCTGATCGTCTGCAACCCGCCGTTCCACGAGGGCGCTGCGGTACACACAGGCGGGGCAGGCAAGTTGTTCGAGGCCGCCGGACGCGTGCTGCGGCCGGGCGGACAGCTGTGGACGGTGTTCAATACGCACCTGAACTATCGTCGGGCTCTCGCCGACGCCGTCGGGCCCACCGATCCGATGGGACGCAACACCAAGTTCACCGTCACTCGCTCGGTGCGCCCGAGCGAGTAACGGTGAAGACCAGATGCGAGAGCGTCAGGTGACGGGGCCGCCGTCTTCCGGGGTGCCGTCGATCTGGCCCCTGTCGCGCCCACGATCCTCGACGAGAGTCCCTTCGACGATCTCGGCCTGACGCTGGCCTTCCGCGTAATCGATGTCGGGATCCTCGTCGGACTCCTCGATGACGTGGTCGACCAGTTCTTCGGTCAATTCGTCGTCCGGGGTCTCGGTGATCGGGCGGTCGAGATCCTCCTCGACGGCGATGTCGGGTTCTTCTTCGCTGAGCTTGAGGTCGAGGCTCTCACCCTCGGCTGCTTCACGGGCGGTGGTGCCGAAACTGTTGGCTTCGCTCCAGTGGTCCGGGGGATCGACCACGGTGTCGCCGTCGTCGTTGCGCACCTCGTCGGAGTCGAGGCTTTCGCTTTGGTCCAAGGTCTGGTCGGGTCCGTCTTCGATTGCCATTTCCTCATAGTGCCCGTTTCGATTCGGTGTCACACACGCGGTCGTGGCTGCCTGTCGAGGGGCGACCCGGTAGAGTCCGTTTTGTCCGACGTAGAGGTTCTCGTCACGGGAACTTTTGTCCGGATGTCGAACGTTCTACTGATGACCGACGGGGAGATCCCCGGTGGGGATCAGAACTTACGAAGGGAAGAGACACGGTGCGCACCTCCAGCAACCCGGTGTTCCGCAACCTGCCCAAGCAGCAGGGCGGCGGATACGCCACATTCGGATCTGCGACGGCTGGAGCCTCGCAGGCCGCAACGTTCGGCCAGCATCCCGGAACACAGGCCGACCCGTACACCACGCAGCCCGCTCAGCGGGCCATGACGATCGACGACGTGGTCACCAAGACCGGCATCACCCTCGGTGTGCTCAGCGTCACGGCGATCATCTCGTACTTCCTGGTCTCGGGTAATCCGGGCTTGGCCATCCCCTTCGTGATCGGCGGCGGCCTCATCGGCTTCGGCTTGGTCATGTTCGCGACGTTCGGTCGCAAGATGGACAACAAGGCAATCGTGCTTGCCTACGCCGCGGCGGAAGGTGTGTTCCTCGGCGCGCTGTCGCTGATGTTCACCGACGTCTCGTTCGGCGGAGTCGGCGGATCGGCACTGATCGGCCAGGCCATCCTCGGCACGTTCGGCGTGTTCTTCGGCATGCTGATCGTCTACAAGACCGGCGCTATTCGCGTCACGCCGCGTCTGACTCGCATGATCGTCGGTGCCCTCATCGGTGTCGTCGTGCTCATGCTCGGCAACCTTGTCGCCAGCTTCTTCATGGACGGTGGATTCGGGCTGCGTGACGGCGGACCCATCGCCATCATCTTCAGCCTCGTCTGCATCGGCATTGCGGCGTTCAGCTTCCTGCTGGACTTCGACCAGGCCGATCAGCTGATCCGCGCACAGGCTCCGGAGAAGGCAGCCTGGGGCGTCGCCCTCGGTTTGACCATCACGTTGGTCTGGCTGTACGTCGAAATCCTGCGTCTGCTGAGCTACTTCCAGAACGACTAGTACTCACGCGAAAAGCCCCGCCCTTCGATTCGGAGGGCGGGGCTTTTTCGTTGTGCGTCTCGGATCAGCTGAGACGTTCGAGCACCATGGCCATGCCCATGCCGCCGCCGACACACATGGTCTCGACACCGAACGTCTTGTCGTGAGTCGTCAGGTTGTTCAGCAGAGTCGTGGTGATGCGGGCACCGGTCATGCCGAACGGGTGGCCGACCGCGATAGCACCGCCGGAGACGTTGAGCTTGTCCTCTTCGATGCCGAGGTCACGGGCGGAACCGAGGACCTGCACCGCGAAGGCCTCGTTGATCTCGAACAGGTCGATGTCGGAGATGGACATGCCCGCGATCTTCAGCGCCTTACGGGTGGCCTCGATCGGCCCCAGGCCCATGATCTCCGGAGACGTGCCGGTGACGCCGGTGGAGACGATGCGAGCCAACGGGGTCAGGCCCAGCTCCTTGGCCTTGGTGTCGCTCATGATGACGAGCGCTGCTGCGCCGTCGTTGAGCGGGCACGCGTTACCGGCCGTGATGGTGCCGTTCGGACGGAAGACAGGCTTGAGCTGGCTGATCTTCTCGTACGTGGTGCCGGCGCGAGGGCCGTCGTCGGTGGTGACGACAGTGCCGTCGGGCAGGGTCACCGGGGTGATCTCCCGCTCGAAGAAGCCGGCGTTGATGGCCTCTTCGGCGCGGTTCTGGCTGCGGACGCCCCAGCGGTCCTGGTCCTCACGGCTGATGCCGGTGAGCAGGGCGACGTTCTCGGCCGTCTGGCCCATCGCGATGTACGCGTCGGGCAGCTCGCCGTTCTCGCGGGGATCGGTCCAGCTGTCCGCGCCCTCTTCCTGTGCCTTCTTGGTACGGGCCTCGGCGTCGGCGAAGATCGGGTTGTGGCTTTCCGGAAGCGAATCCGAGCTGCCGTGGATGAAGCTGGACACGCTCTCGACGCCTGCGGAGATGAACACGTCACCCTCGCCTGCCTTGATCGCGTGCAGCGCCATGCGGGTGGTCTGCAGCGAGGATGAGCAGTAGCGCGTGATCGTCGTTCCGGGCAGTGAGTCGTAGCCGAGCTGAACCGCGACGATGCGCGCAAGGTTGTTGCCCTGCATGCCGCCGGGCAGGCCGCAGCCCAGGAGCAGGTCGTCGATGTCCTTCGGGTCGAGCGAGGGCACCTTGGCCAGCGCGGCGGCGACCATCTGAGCGGTAAGGTCGTCAGGACGAATGTCCTTGAGCGAACCCTTCATCGCCCTGCCGATCGGTGAGCGCGCGGTGGCGACGATGACTGCCTCTGGCATGAGATCTCCTTCGATATCGATACTGCTTACCTGCTCTGTTACCGCCGAGTAGGCGATGTCTCCTGATCGAACTTACAACCCCGCCGAACGGCCATCGCCACGACGTAGGAGATCCTCCGCCGCGCTGTCGATCTCGGCGTCGAGCTCGGCAGTTCTGCGCCGGAGAAAGCGGTCCACTGCGGCGGTGGCGCGGGGGATGGCTCTGCGTGATTCGGCGGCGGCGGACACCGTCGGCAGTTCGGGCAGTGGACCGCCGTGCCATACGCCGAGGGCCGAGGCGAGCACCGGCAGAATCTGTTGCGCGGCCAGCTCGTAACCCGCAGCGGACGGGTGGAAGCGGTCCGCCGAGAACATCGTGTCGGGGGCGGCCAGAAACTCCGGTGCCAGCAGATCCGCCAGGGCTACCGGATGCCCGCCGGCGCCGAGAGTCCTGGCCGTCTGGGCATGGGCCAGCCGCCGACCCCAATTGCGGACGACGGTACGCAGCGGTTGCGGAATGGCCGTCACGACACCGAGATCGGGGCACGTGCCCACGGCGACGACGCAGCCCTTGGCCGTCAATCGTTCGACTGCATCGCCCAGCCTGGCCGCTGATGCCGGAATGGAGAATTTCTTGGTGACGTCGTTCGCGCCGATGAAGATCACCGCGGCATCGGGCGGCGGGCCCGCGACGAACATGGCGTCGACCTGACCTTCGAGTCCCTTGGACGTGGCACCGGCAATTGCTTTGGTGCTCAAGCGGATTCGTAGACCGGTTTCCTCGGCCAACCCGCGGGCGAGCAGGACACCCGGGACCTCGTCGGCCACAGTGCAACCCACGCCTGCCGCGGTGGAGTCGCCGAAGATCATCAGATGAATATCTGCTGAACTTCCCATGCGCCACCGCTCGGGTGCCGCGCAGCCGGCGGTGTAGACCCCGTCGGCCTCGGGTGGCTTGGCAATGTTGCGTCCGATGACGCCGCGGGCCGCAGCGGCCTGCCCCATCAGATGTCGGTACGCGGCCCAGGACGCAGTCCCTGCTCCAGAGCCTGCAAGTACCGTCGCGGCGCTCGCTTTCGCGGCGGTACGCCATCCGCTCGCCGTCACAGATCGATCCCTCTCGTCGTGCCCCCTCACCATCGTATGCGGGTGTCGACAGCCGTGGCCGTGAGTCCGATACCTGCATCTGGGAAGATGGAGCAATGCGCATCGCACAGCACATCACCGAACTCATCGGCAACACCCCGTTGGTGAAGTTGTCCTCCGTCATCGGCGACGGCGCCGGCACGGTCGCAGCCAAGATCGAGTACCTCAACCCGGGTGGTTCGTCGAAGGACCGCATCGCCGTCAAGATGATCGACGCAGCCGAGGCCTCGGGCGAGTTGAAGCCCGGCGGCACCATCGTCGAGCCCACGTCCGGTAACACCGGCGTCGGCCTCGCGCTCGTCGCTCAGCAGCGTGGCTACAAGTGTGTGTTCGTGTGCCCCGACAAGGTCGGCGAGGACAAGCGCAACGTGCTGCGTGCCTACGGTGCCGAGGTCGTCGTCTGCCCCACGGCCGTCGCGCCCGAAGACCCCAACAGCTACTACAGCGTCTCCGACCGACTCGTCCGCGAGATCGAGGGAGCGTGGAAGCCGAACCAGTACGCCAACCCGGCCGGCCCGGCCAGCCACTACGAGACCACCGGGCCCGAGATCTGGGCCGACACCGACGGCAAGATCACGCACTTCGTCGCAGGCGTCGGCACCGGCGGCACCATCTCCGGCACCGGCAAGTACCTCAAGGAGGTCTCCGGCGGCAAGGTCAAAGTCATCGGCGTCGACCCCGAGGGATCGGTGTACTCCGGTGGCACGGGACGTCCGTACTTGGTCGAGGGTGTCGGTGAGGACTTCTGGCCGACCGCCTACGACCCGTCCATCCCGGACGAGATCATCGCCGTGTCCGACAACGACTCGTTCGACATGACTCGTCGCCTCGCCCGCGAGGAAGGCCTGCTGGTCGGCGGCTCGTGCGGCATGGCTGCTGTCGCGGCCATTCAGGTTGCCGAGCGTGAAGGCCCCGACGCGTTGGTCGTCGTTCTGCTGCCCGACGGTGGCCGCGGCTACCTGGCGAAGATCTTCAACGACTCGTGGATGTCCTCGTACGGATTCCTGCGTTCGCGGTTGGACGGCACCACCGAGGAGACCTCGGTCGGCGCAGTGTTGCGTGGCAAGTCCGGCGCTCTGCCCGATCTGGTGCACACCCACCCGTCCGAGACCGTGCGCGACGCCATCGAGATCCTGCGCGAGTACGGCGTCTCGCAGATGCCCGTCGTCGGAGCCGAGCCGCCCGTCATGGCAGGCGAGGTTGCCGGCAGTGTCACCGAGCGCGATCTGCTCAGTGCGGTGTTCGAGGGGCGCGCAGCGTTGGCCGACCCCGTTGCCAAGCACATGAGCGCGCCGTTCCCGCTGATCGGTGCAGGCGAAACCGTCTCCGACGCCACCAAAGCGCTCGGCGAGTCCGATGCGCTGATGGTCGTCGAAGAGGGCAAGCCCGTCGGCGTCATCACCCGCCACGATCTGCTCGGATTCCTCAGTAAGGGTGCCTAGGCATGTGAGTGGAACTTCGTAGCAGGCTACGAGGTTCCGCTCACAAGCGGCGCAGCCGCCTTATCGGAAAGCGCTGGAGCCCGTCAGCGCCTGCCCGATCACGAGTTGATGGACCTCGGATGTGCCCTCGTAGGTGAGGACGGATTCGAGGTTGTTGGCATGCCGGAGTACGGGGTATTCCAACGTGATTCCGTTGGCGGCCAGGATGGTTCGGCATTCACGAGCGATCTTGATGGCCTCGCGCACGTTGTTGAGCTTGCCGAGTGACACTCGCTCGCCCGGCAGTTCGCCCTTGTCCTTGAGCCGGCCCAGATGCAGCGCGAGCAGTTGACCCTTGCCGAGTTCGAGCGCCATGTTCGCGAGCTTGGCCTGGGTGAGCTGGTATCCGGCCAGCGGCTTGTCGAACACCGCGCGGGTCTTGGAGTACTCGACGGCCGATTCGATGCAGTCCCGCGCCGCGCCCATCGCTCCGAACACGATGCCGAACCGGGCCTCGTTGAGGCAGCTCAACGGTCCGCTCAGGCCGCGGGCCTCGGGCAGCATCGCGTCGGCAGGAAGCCGGACGTCGTCGAACACCAGCTCGCCCGTGATCGACGCGCGCAGAGACAGCTTCTTCTTCACCGTGTTGGCGGTGAATCCGGGGGTGTCCGTGGGGACGACGAAACCCCTGACCTTGTCGTCGGTCTGAGCCCATACGACGGCGACGTCGGCGACCGGACCGTTGGTGATCCACATCTTGCTGCCGTTGAGAATCCAGTCGTCACCGTCGCGCTTGGCTCGGGTGAGCATGCCGCCGGGGTTGGACCCGAAGTCGGCCTCGGTGAGACCGAAGCAGCCGATGAGCGAACCCTCGGCCATCCCCGGCAACCACTGCTGCTTCTGTTCCTCGGACCCGTACTTCCAGATCGCGAACATCGCCAGCGAGCCCTGCACCGAGACCAATGAGCGGATGCCGGAATCGATGGCTTCGAGTTCGAGGCAGGCCAGCCCGTACGCCGTCGCCGATGTTCCGGCGCAGCCGTAGCCCTCGAGATGCATGCCGAGCAGGCCGAGCGAGCCCAGCTCCTTGGCAAGTTCACGCGCGGGAACGGTGCCCTCGTCGAACCAGTCGGCGATGTGTGGTCGGATGCGTTCGTTGCCGAACTTGCGGACGGTGTCCCGGATCTGACGTTCTTCGTCGTCGAGGAGGGAATCGATCGCGAACAGTTCGTCGACGCTCTGGGAGTTGGCCACGGTGCCTCTTTCCGCTGGGGGTTGTCTTCGCAGGTTACCCACGCCCCTGCCGGGCGACGCAGGCCGATTAGTGTGGAGGCCATGAGTGAGCAGCGCAGCAAGGCAGACAACACCTCCTGGCAGGGCTTTTCCACGAAGGCGGTCCACGCGGGTTACGAGCCCGATCCACTGACCGGCGCGGTCAACGTGCCGATCTACGCCAGCTCCACCTTCGCGCAAGACGGGGTCGGCGGAATGCGTAGCGGATTCGAGTACGCGCGCACCGGCAACCCGACGCGTCGGCCGCTCGAGGCCAACCTCGCAGCCATCGAATCCGGTACCTACGGTCGCGCTTTCTCGTCGGGCATGGCCGCTACCGACTGCATGCTGCGGTCGGCGCTGCGTCCCGGTGACCACCTCGTCATTCCCAACGACGCCTACGGCGGCACGTACCGATTGATCGACAAGGTCTTCACCCAGTGGGGCATCGAGTACTCCGTGGCCGCGGTCTCGAACGTCGACGAGGTCCGCGCCGCGATGCGTCCGAACACCAAGCTGGTGTGGGTCGAGACGCCCACCAACCCGTTGCTCAATGTCGGTGACATCGAGGCGCTCGCGGGCGTCGCGCACGAGGGCGGGGCCAAGCTGGTCGTCGACAACACGTTCGCGTCTCCCTACCTGCAGCAGCCGTTGTCCCTCGGTGCCGACGTGGTGCTGCACTCGACGACCAAGTACATCGGTGGTCACTCCGACGTCGTCGGCGGCGCCCTGGTGACCGACAGCGAAGAGCTCGATACCGCGTTCGCATTCCTGCAGAACGGTGCCGGGGGCGTTCCCGGACCGTTCGACGCATTCCTGACCTTGCGCGGCATCAAGACCCTCGCGTTGCGGATGGAACGGCACAGCGACAACGCGGAGAAGATCGTCGAATTCCTCGACGGGCATCCGGCCATCTCGCAGGTCATCTACCCCGGCCTCGAGTCGCACCCGTCTCACGCGGTGGCCGCGAAGCAGATGCGACGGTTCGGCGGCATGGTCTCCGTGCGGCTGGCCGGGGGCAAGCAGGCCGCTCTCGATTTCTGCGCGAAGACCGAGATCTTCACTCTCGCAGAGTCTTTGGGCGGCGTCGAGTCGCTCATCGAGCACCCCGGCGCGATGACGCACGCGTCGACTGCCGGTTCGCTGCTCGAGGTCCCGGACGACCTGGTGCGTCTGTCCGTCGGTATCGAGGACGGTGCCGATCTGGTGGGCGACGTCGAGCAAGCGCTGGCATGATCGTCGCACTGATCGACTCGGGGTTGGGAATGCTCCCGACGGCTGCTCGCCTGCGTGAGTCGCGTCCCGAGCTCGATCTGGTGCTGATGATGGATCCCGACAACGCTCCGTGGGGTCCAAAACCGGATGCGTGGGTGATCGATCGGGTGGTCGGTACCGCTCGGCATGCCGTCGAACTCGGAGCCCAGGTCGTGGTGCTGCCGTGCAACACGGCCAGTGTGACGGCGTTGAGCCAGGTGCGGGCTGCGCTCGGTGATGCGATCCCCGTGGTGGGGACGGTCCCGGCGATCAAGCCCGCAGCGGCGGTCAGTGATCGGATCGCGATCTGGGCGACGGCGGCCACGACGGCAAGTGCGTACCAGGCCCGGTTGATCGACGAATTCGCCTCTCGTCGGACGGTGACCAGCGTGGCCTGCCACGGCCTGGCCGATTCGATCGATCGCGGAGACTCGACCGGAATACGTGCGGCCATCGACGCTGCGGTGGCCGCCACTCCCGACGACGTCGAGTCCATCGTGTTGGGGTGCACCCACTACCCGTTGGTGCTGGAGGAGATCGTCGCGCGTCTGCCGGACGGCGTGACGATGTTCGACAGCGCGGCGGCCGTGGCCAATCAGACGGTGCGGCGCGCGGACGAGGTCGGTTCGGCGCGGGCCGGCACCGGATCGGTCTCGGTGTGGCTGAGCGGGATCGAAGGCGTACTGCCGGAGAGTGCACATCGTTACCGCGAGGCGACGGTGCTACTCGACGGTGCGCGGGCCCGGTAGTTCCGCGCCGCCGGGGAATGCCCGGTGGGTTCGTGCGTTGTCTTTCACTGAGGTAACGGTTGTTGCAGTGGAGGGAATGAGCACATGGTCGGTGTCGACACGCGGGACGTACAGGGCAGAGCAGCGGCGCGGATTCCGCATCGATACGCCTTCTGGGTGGTCGGCGTCGCCTTCATCGTCCTCATGGCGTCCTCCGCTGCACCGTCGCCGCTGTACCCGGTGTACCAGCAGTCGTGGGGGTTCAGCGCGATCACCCTCACGGTCGTTTTCGCCGTCTATGCGCTGGCGCTGCTGCTGACTCTCCTCACGGTAGGAAGTCTGTCGGACCACATCGGACGCAAACCGATCCTGGTCGCGTCACTGCTGCTGTTGATTGTCAGTCTGGTGTTGTTCATCGTCGCCGACAGTGTCCCGGTATTGATCGCTGCTCGCGTCGTTCAGGGGATCGCCGCAGGCGCGGCGACGGGTGCCATGAGTGCGGCCATCATCGATCTGCAGCCCACCGTGTCGACCGGCCCGCTGCTCAACAGCGTCGCCCCCTCCTTCGGTCTGGCGGCAGGCGCAATCGGGGCCGGGTTGTTGGTGCAGTTGGCGCCGGCACCCGAAATTCTCGTGTTCGCCCTGTTGATCGCCGCCGCGGCAGTACTGGCCGTGGCCCTGCTGTTCGTGCCGGAGACGTCGGCGATGCGCGGCTTCGATTCCCGACGTCACCTGGCGTCGACCCTGCTGCCGCGAGCCTCGCTGCCGAAGTCGGTGCGGGCACCGTTCGTGGTCATTGCTCCTGCCCTGTTCGCGACCTGGTCGCTCGGCGGGTTCCACCTCTCGCTGGGCCCGTCGATCATCGGCACCGTCTTCGGTATCGACAACCACATCGTGGGCGGCCTGGAGATCTTCTCGCTGTTCGCCTCGGGCTCGGTAGCAGCTGTCGTCGTGCGCAACGGGCTTCCTCGCACGGTGATGATGATCGGCGCGTCGGTGCTCGCAAGCGGCGTCGCGCTGACCTTGGTGTCGGTCGAAATCGGCTCGGTCGCGCTGTATTTCGTCGGCGCTGTCGTCGCAGGATCGGGCTGGGGAGCAACGTTTCTCGGTGCGATGCGCACGCTCGGTTCGTTGGTCCCCGCTGCGGAGCGAGGTGGCGTGTTCGCCACGACATTCGTCATCAGCTACCTCGCCTTCAGCCTGCCTGCGGTGATCGCCGGTCTCGCCGTGCACCGGCTCGGATTGAGCACCACGGTCGAGGTGTACGGGGCGTTCGTCATTGCTCTTGCGTTGATCTCGGTCGTCGGGTTCTCGGTTGTGCAGCGACGAAATCGATAGCGCAGCAATCACTCCTCGATCTCCCCTCCCGAGGACGGGCACCATGTACTGCCCAATCGGATAGTCCGGCAGCGGTGTTGGAACGGTTCTGCCCTGCAGGTGTTCCGATCTCCTCTCGGTGCGGCCATGGTGGTCATCAGTGAGACGCCGATCACACACCCCAGGCGTTTCCTGACCACACTCACCGAGGAGACACCGATGGCAATCGAGCTCAATCAGATCTGGGAATTCCCCATCAAGGAGTTTCACCCGCTGCCCCGCGCCAAGCTGGGGGTCGGCGCTCACGACATGATCGGCGTCGAGGCGAAGGAACTCGGATTCAAGCGTGCCCTGCTCGTCACCACCGGACTGCGCGGATCCGGGATCATCGAGGAACTGATCGGCAAGATCGAATACCAGGGCGTCGAGGTGGTTCTCTACGACAAGGTCGAGTCGAACCCCAAGGACTACAACGTCATGGACGGTGCCGCGCTCTACCAGAAGGAGAAGTGCGACAGCGTCATCTCCGTCGGTGGCGGATCCAGCCACGACGCGGCCAAGGGCATCCGCGTCGTCGTTGCCCACGACGGCCGCAACATCAACGAGTTCGAGGGATTCTCCAAGTCCACGAACAAGCAGAACCCACCGCATATCGCCGTATCGACCACCGCCGGAACGGGTTCGGAGACGTCCTGGGCGTACGTCATCACCGACACCTCGGACATGGAGAAGCCGCACAAGTGGCTCGCCTTCGACGAGGCGTCGACACCGACTCTGGCACTGGACGATCCGCTGCTCTACTACACCTGCCCCCAGCAGTGGACCGCGTTCTGTGGCTTCGACGTTCTGGCGCACGGTGCCGAGCCGTACGTGTCGCGTCTCGATTTCGCGCCGTCGCTGGGCAACGCGATCTACTCGATCGGCCTGGTGTCCAAGCACCTTCGCGAGGCCGTCTACGACCCGGGCAATCTGAAGGCTCGTGAGGGCATGATGAACGCCCAGTACATCGCCACGCAGGCGTTCAACTCCGGCGGACTCGGTGTCATCCACTCGATTTCCCACGCGATCAGTGCGTTCTACGACAGTGCTCACGGCCTCAACAACGCCATCGCTCTGCCGCGCGTGTGGGAGTACAACCTGCCCTCACGCTACGAGCGCTACGCGGAGATCGCCGTGGCCATGGGCGTCGACACGAAGAACATGACCACCGTCCAGGCGGCCGACGCGGCAGTCGAAGCCGCCATCAGGCTCGCGAAGGATGTCGGCATTCCCGACAACTTCGGGTCGATCCGTTCTGCGACGTACGACAAGAACCGGATGAACACCGGCAAGTACGCCGGTAAGGGCGACGTGATCAAGGGTGACGAGAAGTCGGTACTCAAGATCTCCGAGCACATCCAGGAAGACTGGTGCACCCCGGGAAACCCCCGCGAGGTCACCGTCGAGTCGATGATTCCGGTCGTCTCGCACGCGATCAACGAGTCGTACTAACCGCCACCCATGTGAGCGGAACTTCGTACCCTGCTACGAAGTTCCGCTCACATGCGGCGCAGCCGCTCTTCGAAGGGAAACACATGACCTCGCTGTCGACAGTGCGTAGCGACGACACCGACACCGTTCGATTCACCGACGCTGCCGATCTGCGGAGGGCGCTCGCCGAGCAGGACTACATTGCCGACGACGACCTCGCCACCGTGGTGCATCTGGCGACAGCGCTCGATCGCCCGCTGCTGCTCGAAGGGCCGGCGGGTGTGGGAAAGACGGAGCTCGCCAAATCGCTTGCTGCGGCGAGCGGCCGCAAGCTGGTGCGCCTGCAGTGCTACGAGGGCCTCGACGACAACCGGGCCCTGTACGAGTGGGATTACGCCAAACAGCTTCTGCACGTGCAGATGCTGCGTGAACACATCGGTGCGCTGACGCAGCACGTCACCGACATCGACGACGCCTCGAAGATGCTCGCCGCCAAAGACTTCGGCCTGTATTCCGAGCCGTTCCTGTCGGTGCGTCCGCTGCTGGAATCGATCCTGTCCGAGGAGCCGGTGGTTCTTCTCGTCGACGAGGTCGACCGGACCGAGGAATCCATGGAGGCGCTGCTGCTCGAGGTGCTCGCCGAGAAGCAGGTGACCATTCCCGAGGTGGGCACCTTCACCGCACGAAGTGATCCGTGGGTCATTCTGACCTCCAACGACACTCGCGAGCTGTCCTCCGCCCTCAAACGCCGCTGCCTGCACTTTCATCTCGACTACCCCTCTGCCGAACGGGAACGGGAGATCGTCACCGCCCGCGCTCCGGAGGTACCCGATCGGGTCGCAGCCGACATCGTGGCGCTGGCAACCGAACTGCGGGCGCTGCCGCTGCGCAAGAGCCCATCGATCTCGGAGGTCATCGACGCGGCTCGTATCGCTTCGGTCCTCGGCCACACGGAGGACACCCGCAAGTATCTGCTCGCCGCGCTGGTCAAATACTCCTCGGACATGAAGATCGCGATGGCAGGCCCGGCGACGGAGACAGCCTCTGCAGCAACATCTCTCGGAGCTGTCGTCAACACGACCGCGACGGCGTTCCGGGGTCATGGTGGACGGGACAAGGGCGGCATCGGGATTCGACGATGACTGCGGTCGAGCCGTTCGCTCCGTCGGTGGTACTCGACGTGCTGTCGGCAGTGTTCGGCCGGACGCTGCGGCGGTTCGGAGTGGCGGCGTCGCCGGCCGAGGTCATCGAAGTCCGACGCGTGCTCGGGCTCCTGGGGGCACGTGACCTGACGGTTCTCCGCGCGGCGTTACGCGCCACGTGCGCGAAGTACGATCACGAACAGCAGGGATTCGATCTCGCGTTCGACTCGCTGTTCGCAGTCGGCTCGAACACTGTTGTCCACGACCACACTTCGCCGGTAGGCGCGCAGGTGGCGGGTGGCCTCCCGACCGATCTCGACGTGGGAGCCGACCAGGAGGCGGCGAAGTACGCCGAATACAACGAGCGTGCCGTCGAGATCGGAGATCTGCTCGACGCCCCCGAGGCCGACAAGGGCTTCAACCCACACAAGGACGACGACGACATCAGTCTGTCGTCGGAGGATCACGATCTGTCCATCGATACCGATGGCGACATGGGTCGACGGGGCGTGACCTACACCGTCGATCTGGAGCGTTCCGGTTCGACGGCGGCAGGGGAGTTGGCGTCGAGCACGAGCGGAGCGGTTGCAGGGCAACTGAACTGGGAGGATCCGGCAAGCATCCTGGCATGGTTCGACGCCTACGATCCCAGTAGCGTGTACGGCGATGGCGGAGATTCCGGGCCGCTGAGCGCGGCGATGTTGGACAGGATCACCGATGCCGTCGAAGCCTTCGTCGCAGCTCTGGGTGAGTTGACCGGGACGATGTCGTCACCGGTGCCGGTCGACGGCGCAGGGCGGGGGATCGACAGCCATGCCGAGATCGAACGCGCAAGTCACGAAGTGTTGCGGCACATGCGCGGGACTCCTCGGCCTCGGCCTCGCGAACACTCTCGGGGCCCGCTGGACATGCGTCGCACGGTTCGGTCGAGCCTGCGCACGGACGGCATTCCGTTTCGGTTGGTCACCAGGACACCGGTTCCGGACAAGGTTCGATTGTTGGTGCTGGCGGACGTCTCGTTGTCCGTTCGCCCGATCACCGCATTCACGCTCAGACTTGCCCAGGCGATGCACTCGCGTGCGCACCGCTGCACTGTGATGGGCTTCGTCGATTCTCCGGTGGACGTGACGACCACCTTGCTCGGGAGTACGGGCGACGGTGCTCTGGCTGCAGTACTCGCAGATGCGCGATTGGACCTCGAAGCGAGCAGCGATTACGGCAGAACCTTCGCGGACCTGCTGGACTCGCACGGAGACGTGTTGAACAAGCGCACTGCCGTGATCATCGTGGGGGACGGTCGGTGCAACGGACGGCCGCCCGGACTCGATGCGTTGGAGAAGATTCGGTCCAAGGTGCACCGCATCGCCTGGATCACTCCCGAAGCTCGTCGTTACTGGGCGCAGGCCGCGTGCTCGATGGAGGAGTACGAGCCATTCTGCGATCGAGTGGTGGTGGCACGAGACGGGCAACAGTTGGCGGCGCAGGCCGCCGATCTGGGGCATGCGCTGTCCTGACCCGACCCGTCACACCGCGTACCTGCCCGATCGGGTAGGTAGGAACCTGGCCCGGTGCTGGTGGGAACGGACCGTCTGCGCTCGTAAGGTTGTAACCTGAATCACAGGTCCGGGTCGTGTTCGGATCGAAGGACAGCGAGGGTGTGAACGGTGGACCAGGCAGCTACTGCGAACGTCGGCAAGGCGCTGCACGATCTCGATACTCGGCGCAGCCGAGCCGAGACGCCACGTGTCCTCAAGTTCCATGCGCCCGAGATCGTGTTCGGTCCGGATTCGCTCGGAGAGGTCGCGCATGCGACGCGTCGTCTCGGTGGGGTACGGCCGATGCTCGTCACGGACGCCGGCTTGATCGAGAGTGGCTGGGCCGGGCAGCTCGTCGACCTCCTTCTTGCGCAGGGGCTCGAGCCCCAGGTCTGGAGCGCACTGACGCCCAATCCCAAGGACGTCGAGATCGAGGCCGGCCACGGTTACTACGCGGACTTCGGCTGCGACGTGTTGGTGGCGATCGGGGGAGGGTCGGTGATGGATGCGGCGAAAGGGATTGCCGTCCTCGCCGGCAACGGCGGTCGAATCCTCGACTACGAGGGGGTGGATCGGGCCACCCGGCCGATCCCGCCTCTGGTGATGGTGCCCACGACATCCGGCACCGGAGCCGACGTCTCGCAGTTCTGCATCGTCACCGATACCGCGCGCTCGACGAAGATCACCATTCTCGGCCGAGCCCTGGTACCGGACATCACGGTGATCGATCCGATGTTGCTCACCACTATGCCCGAATGGCTCAACGCCGCAACCGGTTTGGATGCTCTGACGCACGGGATAGAGGCGTTCGTGTCGTTGGGCCACAACCAGCTCACCGACCATCATGCGCTCCGAGCCATCACCATGGTGATGTCACAGTTGGCTCGCACCATCGATGAGCCGACCGACATGGTTGCACGAGGGTCGATGGCGCAGGCGAGTCTGGAGGCCGGCCTGGCATTCACGAACGCGATACTCGGTGCAACGCACGCGATGAGCCACCAGGTGGGCGGGCTGCTCGATCTCCCGCACGGGGTGATCAACGGTGTGCTGCTGCCACACGTCATTCGTTTCAACGCTGCCGAGGATCCGTTGCCGTACGTGGCCATCGCGACGAGTCTCGGGCTGCCCGAGGGCAGGGCCAGGCCGGAGGAGGCCGCCATGGCCGTGGCCGATCGAGTGGACCGCCTCGCTCGTCAGGTCGGTGTTCCCGCCGGCCTGGCCGAGATCGGCGTCAGCGAGTCCGATCTCGATGTGTTGGCCACCAACGCATTACGCGATGCGTGCATGTCCACCAACCCGCGCTCGGCCACGCACCGCGAGATGGTCGATCTGTTCAGGACCGCACTGTGACAACCGGACCCGACCTCTCGTTGCTGACGGGACTGCGTTCGGGCAAGAACACGTTCTACCCCCAGTATCGCGGCGCGGCAGAACGTTTGGAACGCGTTGTCTATGCGCTGGAACTGATTTCGCGAGCGCTGGTGCGCACGGTCGACGGTCCGGAAACGCTGGTGTGCGCTGTGGCCGAGGCGGCACGAGCCCATCTGAGTGCGCGTTGGGTCGTGTTCGCTCTCGCCGACGGGGCGTTCCCCGACGCCGGTCCTCGCCGATTGGTACTCGGACCCGACGCCACACCGTTTCTGGTCGACAACGTCGAAGGGCCGCCGTTGCCGGAAGACGTCGTCGACTGCCTCGAATCGATCCGACAGTCGACGTGCGGCGACGGGCTGACCCCGGTGATCTCCGCCCATCACGCTTTCGTGCCGATCGCATACGACGGGGGTGTCGTGGGCGCTTTTGCCGCATGGACCGGTGAGCAACGTGTGCTGGACGCCACCGACGCCGCGGTGCTCAGCATCCTGGCCAGCCAAACCGCGGTGGCCCTGCAGAATTCGGCTCTGTTCCAGAGCCGAAGACAACTCCTCGAGCGCACCGAGAATGCCTACGCCGAGGCGAATCGAACAGCGGCCGACCTCGCCGCCCGCAATGCCGAACTCCTGCTGACACAAAGACAATTGGGTGCCGCACATCGGCATCAGGTGCTCGACGACGAACGCCATCGCATCGCGCGCGAACTGCACGACAGCGTGACCCAGGCCGTGTTGTCGGCCGGTATGCAGATCGAGGTATGTCGCAGCGACATCTCGGCCGACGAGCGCAGTGACAGGCTGGATCTGGCCAAGGATCTGACGCGTCGGGCAGTGGATCAGCTGCGGTCGGCGATCTATGCGCTCAATCACCCTCAGGACGCCGACCGAACGTCGCTTCCCGAAATGCTCGAACAGCTTTCGGTGGTCCACATGCCCGACGAGTTGCAGGTCTCGCTGCGGGTGGAGGGAACTCCCGTCGAGTTGAGCAGCGAATGCGAGCATGCTTTGCTCCGCATCGCCGGAGAGGCGTTGTTCAACACTGCAGTGCACGGTCATGCATCCCGGGCCATTCTTCGCTTGAGTTATTCGCTCGATCAGGTACAGCTGTCGATTGCTGATGACGGTGACGGCGATCCGGCGCACTTGCGCATGATGCTGCACATGGCCGAGTCCACCGACGTCGACGGCCGCCACCGCGGGTTGGCGAACATGGCGGCGCGCGCCCGCGAACACGGCGGGGTCTTCGAGATCCGCCGTGCCCGCACCGGGGGCGTGCGAGTGGCAGTGCGTATACCGCTCGACCCGAATTCCACGAAGGGCACAGCATGAGCGTCACAGCGATACGAGACGGCTCGCCTCAGGCGGCGCCGCCCAGGGTTCGGATCGTCCTGGTCGACGACCACGCGATCCTGCGCGACGGGCTGCGTTCGGTACTCGAGCGTGAATCGGATCTGACGATCGTGGGGGAGGCGTCGACCCGAGAGGAGGGGTTGGCCGTCGTCGCTCGGGTCACACCCGACATCGTGCTGATGGACCTCAAGCTCTCTGCCAGCTCCGATTACGAGGGTCTCGCCCTGTGTGCGCAGTTGTCCAAGGCACACAACGGAATCGGTCTGCTCGTCCTGACGACGTTCCTCGACGATCGTCTGGTGGTGGAGGCCGTGCATGCCGGTGCCCGGGGATATGTGGTCAAGGACGTCGACACCACCGAGTTGGTTCGCGCGATCCGCGCGGTGTCGCGCGGTGAGAGTGCGTTCGATTCCCGGAGCGCGTCGGCCGTCGTTCGTTCTCTCAACGGCACACCGAGCAGCATCGAGCGGCTGACCGAGCGGGAGCTCGAAGTGCTCCGGCTACTGGCAACGGGTCTGTCCAACAACATGATCGGAACACGTCTGTTCATCTCGGCGACGACGGTGAAGTTTCACGTCAGCAACATCATGCGCAAACTCGCGGTGTCCCGCCGTGCCGAGGCCGTCTATGCCGCGAGTAAACAGGGATTGATCTGAGCGATGAGCCTTCGGGCACAGAGTGCAAAGTAGACGGCGCTCGGCGTCCTGTCGGGAGCGTCCTCGCGGTGCAGGCTACGGATAACACATACCAGTGATATCCACGCCGAGGAGCACCCATGACGACTGTTCAGGAAGATACGCGCTCACACGACGCCCCGGCCGACCGCCCGACGGAACTCACCGTTCTCGGAGCGTGTGCGCAGGACTGTCCGGATTCGTGCTCGATGGTGGTGACCGTCGAGGACGGGGTGGCGACGAGCGTCAGCGGGAGCAAGACCAACCCGTACACCAACGGCGGCCTCTGCGTGAAGGTGGACAACTATCTCGACAAGGTCTACAGCCCGGACCGAGTGCTGTACCCGCTCAAGCGGTCCGGGCCCAAGGGCTCGGGAGAGTTCGAGCGGATCTCGTGGGACGAGGCCGTGGCCACCATCGCAGAGAAATTCACCTCCATCGCCGAGGAATTCGGCCCCGAGGCGATCATGCCGTGCAATTACCTCGGCACCCAGGGCATTACGCAGGGTCTCAACGTCGGGGATGCATTCTTCAACCGACTCGGGGCGACGGTTGCCGAGCGCACCTACTGCGATGCCGGCTCGTGCACGGCCTACGCGATGACGGTGGGCGACACGGCAGGCGTCGACCCCGAGAGTTTCGTCCACTCCAAGTTCATTCTGATCTGGGCGGCGAACACCATGAGCACCAACCTGCACCTGTGGCCGTACATAGCCGAGGCGAAGAAACGCGGGGCCAAGGTGGTGGTGATCGATCCGATCAAGACCAGAACCGCCAAGGCCGCGAGCTGGTACATCCCCATTCGTCCGGGCACCGACGGCGCTCTCGCCCTGGCGATGATGCACGTGATCATCGACGAGGGATTGACCGACGCGGACTACATCGAACGCTTCACCATCGGTTTCGACGAATTGGCCGAGCGGGTGCAGCAGTACACCCCGCAATGGGCGTCCGAAGAGACGGGCATTCCCGTCGAAGACATCTACACGCTGGCAAGGGAATACGCACAGAGTCAGCCCTCCGTCATTCGGATCGGCGTCGCCATCGAGCGCAGTGCAGGTGGCGGGCAGAGCGTCCGAGCCATCTCCTGTCTACCGTCGTTGGTGGGGGCCTGGCGTAAGCCCGGCGGCGGCATCCTGCAGCTGCCGCTGTGGGCGTTTCCGGTGAACTGGCCCGAGTTTCTGCAGACGGATCTGCAGACTCCGGGTACACGCGTGATCAATCTGTATCAGCTGGGTGAGGCGCTGACCGGCGGGTTGAATCTGGACACGCCCCTCAAAGGACTGATGGTGTACAACTCGAATCCGGTGGTGGTGTGTCCCGATCAGAAGCGCATGATCGACGGGCTCAGCCGGGAGGATCTGTTCACCGTCGTCAGTGACCACTTCATTACCGACACAGCGGATTACGCCGATATCATTCTGCCCGCCACGACACAGCTGGAACAGGACGACATCAACTTCTCCTGGGGACACCTGTTCGTCACGTACAACAACCGGTCGATCGAGCCCCTCGGTGAGGCCGTCCCCAATACCGAGCTGTTTCGCCGATTGGCCGCCGCGATGGGCTTCACCGAACCGGTGTTCTCACGAACCGATGAGGAACTCCTCGCCCTCTCCTACGACTGGAATGCCCCGGCAATGGAGGGCATCACGGTCGATTCATTGAAGAAGCTCGGGTGGCAGCGACTCAACCTTCCCGGTCCCGACGAGTACGCACCGCACGCAGAGGGCAATTTCCGGACGCCGTCCGGCAAAACGGAGTTTCTGTCCTCGGCGGCGGCGGGCGGCAACTTCGTGCTGCCGCTCTTCCGGCAGGGATCGAACGACCACCAGCCGGGACAACCGGTGGATCCGCTTCCGCACTACATCCCGCCGCGCGAGTCGTCGAGGACCAATCCCTTACTGGCAGAGAAGTATCCACTCAATCTGCTCACGCCCAAGTCACACGCGTACCTGAATTCGAGCTTCGGGAATCTCGACATGCACCGCAAAGTGCAGAAGGAGCCGACGTTGCTGATCAACCCTGTCGACGGCGAACGGCGGAGAATCGCTTCGGGTGATGTGGTGCGAGTCTTCAACGATCGCGGCGAATTCACCGTCGTTGCCAAACTCGACAAGTCGGTCATGCAGGGTGTCACCGTTTGTGCGATGGGTGCATGGCGCAAGAACATGCTGTCGCTGTCGACTCCGGCCTCGCTCAATCCGACGGTGTTCGCCGACCTCGGGAACGCTCCGACGTTCTCCGACACCCTCGTCGAGGTCGCGGCGCTCGGCGCCTGACAACCCTTTCTCCTACTACGAACAAGAGGATTTCGATATGGCCTACGTCGTGACCGAAGCGTGCATCGACCTGCTCGACAAGGCATGCACCGAGGAGTGCCCCGTCGATTGCATCTACGAGGGCGCTCGGATGATGTACATCAATCCCGACGAGTGCGTCGACTGCGGCAAGTGCATGCCCGCCTGTCCCAACGACGCCATCTTCTGGGAGCACAAGATCCCGGAGGAACAGAAGCAATTCGTCGACATCGCCGTCGAATTCTGTGAGGACGCAGGTGCTTCCGGTGGTGCGGAAGATCTCGGCCCGGTTGGGCACGACCATCCCTCGATCGACGAAGTGGCGAAGAAGTGAGTGCCGCAACGGTTTCCGAGAGTGATCTGATCATCGTCGGTGCCGGACCTGCCGGACTGTACGGTGCGTACTACGCGGGTTTCAGGGGCATGACGGTCACCGTGATCGACGCTCTGCCCCATCCGGGCGGGCAATTGGCGGCCCTGTACCCCGAGAAGAAGATATTCGACGTCGCCGGGTTTCCGGCGATCAAGGCGCAACATCTGGTCGACGCATTGGTCGAACAGGCGGATCAGGCGAAGCCGACGTACCTGATGGGACACGTGGCGACCGAACTCGAGGAATCCGAGAACTTCGTGCGGGTCACGACGGACAAGGGCGAGACCGTCGTCGGCAAGGCCGTTCTCGTGGCCGCAGGTATCGGTAAGTTCACGCCGAGGCCATTGCCGGCCGGAGCCGAGTTCCACGACCGTGGCCTGCGGTATTTCGTGCCCAAACTCGATGATCTCGCCGGCGAACGGGTGATGATCGTCGGCGGCGGAGACTCGGCAGTCGACTGGGCGTTGAGCCTGGAGCCGATCGCGAAATCGGTGGTACTGGTGCACCGGCGCAACGACTTTCGGGCCCACGCTCACAGCCTCGGTTTGCTGGAGCGGTCCGGTGTCGATGTCCTCACGCCGTTCGAGGTGGAGGAAATCCTGGGCGTGGACTCCGTCGAATCGGTGACGATCGTCGACGGCACCGGAGTCGACCGTCGACAGCTCGAGGTATCGAGTGTTGTTGCCGCACTGGGGTTCAAGGCCGCACTCGGCCCCATCGCCACGTGGGGACTGGACAAGTACCAGCGCGATATCGCCGTCGGACGGACGATGCGCACCAGCCGAAGGCGAGTCTTCGCGGCGGGCGACGTCGCCGGACACGAAGACAAGGTCAAGTTGATCGCAGTCGGGTTCGCCGAGGCCGCGACAGCGGTGAATCACATCGCCCCGCTGGTCGACGGTTCGGCAGCGATCGTGCCCGGCCACTCGAGTGACTCGCTCCACTGACGAGAGACCCGTAGGAGCTCAGTTTCACCGACGAGGACCGTGAGCAGTGCCGACCTCGGGCTGCTCACGGTCGCTCGGCCACATCGGGCGAGTGACCGCTCGCGGGTCGTCGGACTGCGCGCACGCGGCCGCGCGGTACTGACGCGGGCTCATCCCGTACTGCTCGCGAAAGGCGCGGCTGAACACCGCGGAGTCCGCGAAACCCCATCGCCGACTGATCTGGCCGAGCGAGCGGTTCACCGCGACGCTGGCGATGATCTCGCGTCGGCAGCGCTCGAGCCGTTTGACCCGAATGCTGCGCGCCACCGTAGTGCCACTGGCCGCGAACAGACGGTGCAGTTGGCGGGTGGAGACGAGCATGGCCGACGCGACCGTGCTGGGCGACAGATCTGGGTCTGCGAGGTGTTCCTCGATATAGCGTTGCGCCGTCCGAACCAGGGCGGTGCCGGGGGAATCCAGCGCCGGGCTGGTGGTGGTGTTCCTTGCGATGACGCTGACCAGATCGCCGACCTCGTCTGCGATGGCCTGTGCGCCTGCGGTACCCAGTGTCGACCGGGTCGACCCCAGGTCGTGCAGAAATCGGCCGAGGAGGCCGCTGAAGCCGGCCGAGCCGTCGAATGCCATGGCCGTCAGGTCGCTGGATTCACGCTCGTCGAGTCGAAGCATGTGACGGGGCCAGGTGAAGACTTCGAGCTCCCATTGATCGTCGTCGGGGTGACCGTCGATGATCCAGTCGAAGGGACGAGACGTGTCGTAGATGGCGAAGTCGCCGCGGGAGAGCACGCATTCGCGTCCGTCCTGCACCACGATCGCGCGGCCTCGACGGATCATCCCGATCTGAACGTATTCGATTCGGTCCTTCTCGATGAGCGAGTCGGTTCGCGCGATGCGTTGAGTCGTCGATCGGACAGTCGACACCTGCAGGTGCGCCAGAGACATCGATCGGACGGCTCCCGTGAATCGACTGTCCGCCACGTCGGCCACGTCCAGGGCGACGAAGTGCTCGTTCAACATGTCGGACCAGTCGCCGCGGCTGGTCGTTCGAGTCGGAATGGAGAATCCGGATCGAGACAGCATGGGGACCCCTTGTCGTAGACGCTCACGGCGATGCAGGAGCTTTCTTCGAGATTAACCCGCAATGTTTCCGGTTGATTCACTGTTCGTAACTTTGCCGGAAAGTCGTGAGGCAGGGTCGTGCGCTGGTCGCTGCACGTCAACTACCGGGCGCGCGCGGTCAAGTGTGAGGCACTGCCGTCCGCGATTCTGGTGTTCGACCGAGTGAAAGGACTACTCCGTGGGTGATCCCGTTCGAGCAGTGCGCAGCCATCCGACCGACCTCGATTCGGGGACGGTGGACGCTCGGGGGCGGGCACTTCGGGATCTCCGTATCTCGGTCACCGACCGGTGCAACTTCCGCTGTGTCTACTGCATGCCTCGAGCCGAGTTCGGTCCCGATCACCGATTCCTCGACACCGGCAGGCTGCTGTCCTTCGACGAGATCGACAGAGTGGCGCGGGCCGCGGCGACGATCGGCATCCGAAAGATCCGTCTGACGGGCGGTGAACCGTTGCTGCGGGCCGGAATCGCCACGCTGATCGAACGATTGAGCGCCATCGACGGCGTCGATCTTGCGATGACCACGAACGGGTCGTTGCTCGCAGCCCAGGCCGCATCGTTGTACGCGGCCGGTCTGAAGCGGGTCACCGTCAGCCTGGATTCGATCGACTCGACGACGTTCGCGCGGATGAGCGACACGCGCGTACCCGTCCGGGCCGTGCTCGACGGTATCGACGCGGCAGTGTGCGGCGGGATGTCACCCGTCAAGGTGAATGTGGTGGTGCGACGGGACGTGAACGGTGATTCGATTCTCGACCTGGCCGAACGGTTCCGAGGGACCGGTATCGTCGTGCGGTTCATCGAGTACATGGATGTAGGGGCGACGAACCGGTGGGAAATGGCGCAGGTGACGGACGTCGACTCCATTGTCGACATCATCGGGGCAGCCCATCCGCTCGAGCGGATCGAGTCGATGTACGACGGCGAGGTCGCGACGCGCTATCGGTATCGCGACGGGAGCGGAGAAATCGGGGTGATCGGCTCGGTGTCGAAACCGTTCTGCGGCAGCTGTACTCGGGCCAGGCTGTCGGCGGACGGGCAGGTGTACACGTGCCTGTTCGCTTCAGCGGGAACCGATCTGCGCGCGCTGCTGCGTTCGGGGGCATCGCAGGATGCTCTCGTGGCGCGGTTGTCGGCGCTCTGGAACAGCCGTGACGATCGATACTCCGAACTGCGAGCGGGATCGGGGGACACCCCGGCCGGCGAGCGGATCGAGATGTCCTACATCGGCGGATGAGGCGGACCGTAAACTCGACTACCCGTTCGGTCGACGAACACCGTTGTGCCATAGTAGATCTCGGACTGTCAGCCCGAGTGCGGGCGGTACCCATCGGATCGGCGGTCGGCGCAGTTCTCGCCGAGGATGTCGTTGCCGAGCGCGTTCTGCCGGCGTTCGACAATTCTGCAGTCGACGGGTTCGCTGTGCGCCGTACCGATGTGATCGGTTCCCGACGACTGCCGGCCACACTGACCGTCTCGGCGCGTAGCGTCGCCGGACGGTCGAGTACCGAGCTGAGCGTGGCACCGGGTGGGTGCGTACAAATCATGACAGGTGCAGTACTTCCGCGAGGGGCCGATCTGGTGGTGCCTGTCGAACAGACCAGCGGATTCGTGACGTCGTTCGGTTCCGATACGGTGACCATCTGTTCGAGTGGTTCCAAGAGCAACATCCGCCGTCTTGCTTCGGATTTCGATGCCGGTGACGTGGCCATCAGGGCCGGTACGGTGCTGACTCCCGCTCAGGTCGGACTGCTTGCGGCACTCGGACGAACGCATGTCAGGATCGGTTCGACATTGACCGTGGCTGTGTTGTCCACCGGATCCGAAATCCGCTGTGCTGGAGAAACTCCGACGCTCGGTGAGTGTTTCGACGCCAACTCTCCGATGATCGCGGCCGATCTGCTGCGGTGTGGTGCCGATGTGCACCTCGAATCGGCGGTATCCGACGACGTGCAAGCATGTAGAGAGGCACTTGCTCGCTGCGCTGCGGTAGCCGACGTCATCGTCACGACCGGTGGAATCAGCGCAGGAACCGAGGAAGTCGTCCGGCTTGCGCTGGCGGATCACGACGTCACCTTTGCCTCGGTTGCGGTCAGGCCGGGAAAACCGCAGGGCTGCGGACGATTCGATGAAATTCCGATCATCTGCCTGCCCGGGAATCCGGTGAGTGCGCTGATCTCGTACGAACTGTTCGTCCGGCCGGTCGTGGCATCCGCCCTGCAGGATCCGGCGGCAGAGCGAACGGTGAGAACTGTGCGGGTCCGCGGCGACGTGACCTCGGCGTCGAGCACACCTCGGGTTCTCTTGGGATTCATCGACGGCGCGGATGCGGAGGTCACGCAGTCACATTCGATGAGAGCATTGGCAGCCGCGAACGGATTGGTCGTCGTTCCCCCATGCGACTCACTCCCACAGGCAACAGGGCAATATCCCGCGTGGACCTTCGATTCACGTACGGCATCGAGACCGGGCCGGTACGTATGACCGCCACTGCCGCTTCCCCGGCTGCCACCGACCCGCGGCACGCTGCCAAATCGACCACGTGATCCCGTTCGACCACACCAATCCACTCGGCGGCTGGACCACCGTCAACAACCTCCAATGCCTCTGCGAATACCACCACAGCGTAAAAACCGCCGGCCACACATCCCCACCCAACCCAGACGATCCGGCGTCATCGCCTAGCCCGACCCACCCGACTCCAGAACCGAGCGACGAGGAAGCCGACACAGCACCACCGTTCTAGTAGTCCCGCGGATCCCATGCCTGCAGTATCGAGACTGTTCAGACGAGTTGTGGTGCCGTCGTCTTGTCGATCACGAGCCAACCGCCGTGGTAAGTGGAGGTATCGAAGGGCTTTCCCGTCGATAATCCCAGCGCGGCCAGCGCCGTCTCGTCGAACGTGCGGATGTGTCCGTGGCAGACAGTGGTCTCGGTCTCGAACGGTACCGCGATGACGACGCGGCAGCGCGCCACCCGGAGTGCCTCCGCGACGATGGCAGAGCCCGTTTCGGCATCGACGTGTTCGAGCAGGTGCAGAGCGGTCACGGTATCGACACTGTTGTCGTCGAACGGGATTCGGGCTGCATCGAACACTGCCGTGTCGAGTCTCGCGCCGAGGTGCGGAGCGACAGTCGCGAGCAAATCCATGGTTCCCGCTGACTGGTCGGTCGCGGTGACCGAACAACCCTGCATTGCCAGCCGCAACGGGAAGAAGCCGAAGCACGAACCCAGATCGAGTACCGAACCGCGGACCGCCGCGGCGGCACGCTCGTGCACAGGAGCGAACTCTGCGCGACCGGAGAGGAGGTCATCCAACGAGTTTCGGTAGTACGTCGTCCATGCCTCGACCGGATCGGCGATAGTGGTGCGCACGATGCCGACCAGTACGTGCTCGAACTCGCTCTGGGACAGCCCGATGTGGCGCGCCTGTTCGGTGATGAGCGGAACGAGGCATTCGCCGATCTCGCGCGCAGCGAGGCAGTGGTTCACCTGGACCGTCGATCCTGCACGCACGGCGTCGAATCGAAGCCCGGGAGTGTGCCGGACGACGACGTTCTCATGAGCCCACACCCCGTCGGGTCCGGGTGCCAATGCATCGATCTCGGTCATGTAAGTCTTCTTCTGTCGTTTCTGCTGTGACCCTCTGTTGAGGTGAGCTTTCCACAGCGAACCGCGGCAGAACTCGGATCGACCGCTGGTCGGTCCGCTCGGACGCCGCTCACCCCGCAGGCCGGACGGGCCGGTACCTACCCGACTGGACGGTTGATCGCGACGGCCGACCAGTTCCTGCGCCATGACCCGTCGGAAACCTCGACGGCCGTTAGCGTGGTGATCCTGAACACAGTCGATCGGATTGTGGCCGAACAGATTTCGTAGGAGGAATCAGATGTCGAAGAAGAGTGAGAACGCTGTGGTCGGTACGTCGGTCGTCGAGTCCGATCTGGTGGAGGAGTCGTTGGTGGAGGAAGTGTCGATCGACGGTATGTGCGGCGTGTACTGATCATGACCACTGCTGTGCAGGACGCGCTCGATCTGGATGTGCGGTGGGTATTGCATCCGCAGGTGGCGTTGCGTCCCGAGTCGTTCGGGGCGCTGCTCTACCACTTCGGGACCCGCAAGCTGTCGTTTCTGAAGAACCGCACGATCGTGGCGATCATCGAGTCCCTTCCCGACCACCGGGATATGCGGTCGGCGATCGCGGCCGCAGGGATCAGCGATTCGGCATCGGCTCCCTACGTGAGAGCGCTCGAGACGTTGGCGGACTCGAACATGATCACTCGCCCGTAGAACTTGACCCATTCGTAGAAGAGGACGGCCCCTATGACTTCCACCCTCGAAAGACCAGCTCCGGTAGGGAAATTGGTCGATCAGTTCGAGCTCGGTCTCGATGCTCCGATTTGTTTGACGTGGGAGTTGACCTACGCCTGCAATCTGTCGTGTGTGCATTGTCTGTCGTCGTCGGGTCGTCGTGATCCGCGTGAGCTCTCCACCGAGCAGTGCAAGTCGATTATCGACGAGCTGCAGAAGATGCAGGTGTTCTACGTCAACATCGGTGGCGGTGAGCCGACGGTCCGGTCGGATTTCTGGGAGCTGGTCGACTATGCGACGGCGCATCAGGTGGGGGTGAAGTTCTCCACCAACGGGGTCAAGATCGACAAGAAGGTCGCAGCACGTCTCGCGGCCTCGGACTACGTCGATGTGCAGATCTCCATCGATGGCGCGACGGCGGAGGTCAACGACGCGGTGCGTGGTCCGGGGTCGTTCGACATGGCGTGCCGGGCGTTGGAGAATCTGAAGGAGGCAGGCTTCCGGGATGCGAAGATCTCCGTCGTCGTCACCCGTCACAACGTGAGCCAGCTCGACGACTTCAAGGCTCTGGCCGACAAATACGCTGCGACACTGCGTATCACACGGTTGCGGCCGTCGGGTCGCGGTGCGGACGTCTGGGATGATCTGCACCCGACGGCCGGTCAGCAGCGCGAGTTGTACAACTGGCTCGTTGCGAACGGTGAGGGTGTGTTGACGGGCGATTCGTTCTTCCACCTCTCGGCGTTCGGTGACGCTCTGCCGGGGTTGAACTTGTGTGGTGCGGGGCGGGTGGTGTGTCTGATCGATCCGATCGGTGATGTGTATGCGTGCCCGTTCGCCATTCACGAGAACTTCCTCGCCGGCAATATCGTCCGAGACGCGAAAGACGGTATGGGCGGTTTCCAATCGGTCTGGCAGACCTCGGAGTTGTTCCAGGAGTTGCGCTCACCGCAGACCTCGGGTGCGTGCACCAAGTGCGCCCATTTCGATGCGTGCCGAGGCGGGTGCATGGCGGCGAAGTTCTTCACCGGTCTGCCGATGGACGGCCCGGATCCCGAGTGCGTGATCGGCAACGGTGAGATGGCCTTGGCAGCGGCGGGGGAGATCCCCAAATCGAGTGTCGACCATTCGCGCACCGGTCAGAGAAAGACTCCCCGTAAATCGGTGCCGTTGACGTTGATGATGCGTCCACCGACGAAGATCTGCGACGAAAATCCGCTCGCAGGAATGGAATAGGAACACAAAGCTATGGCGAAGAGTGCGTGGTTCGAGACCGTTGCCGAGGCGCAGCGGCGGGCGAAGAAGCGTCTACCGAAGTCGGTGTATGCCGCGTTGGTGGCCGGCTCGGAGTGTGGGTTGACGGTCGATGACAACATGGCGGCGTTCGGGGAGCTCGGTTTCGCTCCGCATGTGGCGGGGTTGTCGGACAAGCGGGACTTGTCGACGACGGTGATGGGGCAGCCGCTGTCGTTTCCGGTGATGATTTCCCCGACGGGTGTGCAGGCGGTGCATCCCGACGGTGAGGTTGCGGTGGCGAGAGCTGCTGCGGCGCGGGGTATTCCGATCGGCTTGTCCTCGTTCGCGAGCAAGCCCGTCGAGGAGGTCGCGGCGGCGAATCCGCAGACGTTCTTCCAGATGTACTGGGTGGGCTCACGCGAGATCCTGTTGCAGCGGATGGAGCGGGCCCGCGCAGCCGGTGCGGTCGGGTTGATCATGACGTTGGATTGGTCGTTCTCCAACGGCCGCGACTGGGGTAGCCCGTCGATTCCGGAGAAGATGGACCTCAAGGCGATGGTTCAGTTCGCTCCCGAGGGCATTATGCGTCCGAAGTGGTTGTGGGAGTTCGCGAAGACCGGGAAGATCCCGGATCTGACGACCCCGAACCTGACGCCACCGACCGGTGGTCCGGCTCCGACGTTCTTCGGTGCGTATGGGGAGTGGATGGGGACTCCGTTGCCGACGTGGGAGGACGTGGCGTGGTTGCGGGAGCAGTGGGGTGGGCCGTTCATGCTCAAGGGTGTGATGCGGGTCGATGATGCGAAGCGGGCTGTCGATGCCGGGTGTACGGCGATTTCGGTGTCCAATCACGGTGGTAACAACCTCGACGGCACCCCGGCACCGATCCGGGCGTTGCCGGCGATCGCCGAGGCCGTCGGCGATCAGGTCGAGATCACCCTCGACGGCGGTATCCGCCGGGGTAGTGATGTGGTCAAGGCGTTGGCATTGGGTGCTCGGGCGGTGTTGATCGGTCGGGCGTACCTGTGGGGCCTGTCGGCCGGCGGTCAGGCCGGGGTGGAGAACGTGCTCGACATCCTGCGTGGCGGAGTCGATTCGGCGGTCCTCGGGCTCGGGCACACCTCGGTGCATGATCTGTCACCGTCGGATGTGGTGATGCCCGCCGGATTCGACCGGAAGCTGGGTGTGTGACCGAGTGGTTCGAGACTGTCGCCGAAGCGCAGCGGCGAGCGCGTAAGCGACTTCCGGCATCGGTGTATTCGGCGCTGGTGGCGGGGTCCGAACGTGGTCTGACGGCGGGCGACAACACCGCTGCCTTCGCCGAGCTCGGGTTCGCCCCGCACGTGGCCGACCTGTGGGACGCACGTGATTTGTCGACGACGCTGATGGGGCAACCGTTGTCGTTTCCGGTGATGATCTCCCCGACGGGTGTGCAGGCAGTGCACCCCGACGGTGAGGTCGCGGTCGCGAGGGCTGCCGCGGCGCTCGGTGTTTCGATGGGGTTGTCGTTGTTCGCGAGCAAGCCGATCGAGGAGGTCGTCGCGGCGAATCCGCAGACGTTCTTTCAGCTGCATTGGGTGGGTTCGCGGGAGTTGTTGGCGCACATGCTCGATCGTGCCCGCGCTGCGGGCGCGGTCGGGCTGATTCTGACGATGGACTGGTCGTTCTCCGAGGGCCGCGATTGGGGGAGTCCGGTGATACCGGAACGCCTCGACGCGCGGGCGATGCTGCGGCTGGCACCCGAAGTCTTGGCCCGTCCACGGTGGCTGGCGCAGTGGGCGCGGTCGGGGACATTTCCGGATCTGACGGCACCGAACCTTGCTGCGCCCGGAAAATCGGCGCCGACGTTCTTCGCCGCGTACCGGGAGTGGATGTCCACCCCGCTGCCGTCATGGGAGGACATCGCGTGGCTACGCGCGCAGTGGGACGGTCCGTTCATGCTCAAAGGTGTGTCCCGGGTCGACGACGCGCTCCGGGCCGTCGACGCAGGTGTCACCGCGATCTCGGTGTCCAATCACGGGGGCAACAATCTCGACGGTTCGCCGGCGTCGATCAGGGTGTTGCCGGCGATTGCCGAGGCGGTGGGCGATCACGTCGAGGTCACCCTCGACGGCGGGATCCGGCGGGGCAGTGACGTCGCGAAAGCACTCGCCCTCGGCGCGCGGGCGGTGCTGATCGGGCGGGCGTATCTGTGGGGTCTCGCCGCGAACGGTCAGGCCGGGGTGGAGAACGTACTCGACATCCTGCGCGGTGGCCTGGATTCGGCGGTCCTCGGTCTTGGACACTCGTCGGTGCACACCCTCGAACCGACCGACGTCGTTGCACCGCATGACTTCACCCGAGCGAATCAGCTCCCCTGTTCGGGAGATCCGACCATCCTGGCAGAAGAAAGGATCGGAGCCCGGAATACAGAACCGAGGAGCTGATTCGATCGACAACCCAGCGCAGCTGACGCTCAGGCCCTGCTGAATCCGTCGAGCATGCCGGTGTACAGCTTGGGCGGAGGAGTCGCGAACTCTCCACGCTTGCCGGTGCCGAGTCCCAGGGTGACGAGGGATTGCACGAACAAGGTTCCCGCTGCAACCCCGTCGACGACGGGCACTCCGATTTCGGACGAGATGTGTCGGCAGAGATCGGCCATACCCGCGCAGCCGAGGACCACGGCATCGCTACCGTCCGTCTCTACCGCGATGCGGCAGGCCTCGGTGACGATCTTGCGAGCGTCGGGGTCGGTTTCGAGATCGAGGACGGGCAGGTCGCACGCATGGATGCCGAGGCACTGCCGTCCGAAGCCGTAATGGTCGGCCAAATCCTGTGCCCGTCCGATCGTGCGTGCGAGCGTGGTGACGACGCTGAAACCGCGGCCGAGGAAACTCGCGGCATGCATGGCCGCTTCCGCGATCCCGATGACGGGCCCCGATGCGAGCTCGCGGGCCGCGTCGATGCCGGGGTCGCCGAAACAGGCGATGACGTAGCCGTCGACCCCGGTGGCCTCGCCGCGGGCGATCTCGGCGAGAATGCCTGGGACGCTGAGGGCTTCGTCGACGTGGCTTTCGATCGACACCGGTCCCATGGATGGGCTGACCGCATCGACGACCGTGCCCGGGCCGACTACGGCCCGGGCACAGTCACCGATCGTTGCGGTCATCGAACTCGTGGTGTTCGGATTGATGACCTTGATGAGCACGTGCGAGATCCTATGCTTTCACTGGTGTGTCGAAGTTGGTGACGGCCAGCTTGGTCCGCGTTGCGAGGTAGAAGTACATCGCGAATCCGATGCCGCATCCGATGAACCAGCTGTACTTGGACGCCGTCGACATTCCGGCGATCTGCATGCCGTCGATGGCTCCGTTGAACAGCACGGTGAACATGGCCACCAGCGCGCCGACGATGGTGGAGTACACCGCAGCCGGGTTGTATCCCTTGGAGTACCAGTACAGACCCGTCGTCGACATCGAGAACAGCTCGTCGACGACGACCTTCTGCTTGCGGACGAGGTAGTAGTCGGCGATCAGAATGCCGAACAGTGGTCCGATGAATGCGCCCAGAGTTTCGAGCGTCAGGTGGATGACGTCGGGGTTGTTGTACAGGTTCCACGGGGTGATCAGCACCGAGCCGATGGCGGCGATCATTCCGCCTGCGCGCCAGCTGATGCGCTGCGGGCTGACGTTGGAGAAGTCGAACGCAGGGGAGATGAAGTTCGCGACGATGTTGATGCCGATGGTGGCGATCGTGAACGTCAGTGCACCGAGAACGATGGCGAACGTGCTGTCTATTCGAGCGACGGTCTCGACCGGGTCGGTGATCAGCTCACCGAACACCGGAAGCGTCAACGACGCCGTGACGACCACCAGGATGGAGAAGACCAGGAAGTTGACCGGGAGGCCGAGGAAGTTGCCCTTCTTCACCGCGGAGTAGGACTTGCCGTAGCGGGAGAAGTCGCCGAAGTTGAGCATGGGGCCGGAGAAGTACGAGACCACGAGGGCGATGGCACCGAGCATCACCGGAATCGAGCTCAGGCCCGTGTGCTCGACCTCTTGTAGGTTGAGATCGATTGCGCCCCAGCCTGCTTTCCAGATCAGGTAGCCGCACAGCATGAACATCACGACGTAGACGGCGGGCCCGCAGAAGTCGATGAACTTGCGGATCGATTCCATGCCGCGCCAGAAGACCGCTGCCTGGACGACCCAGAGGAACAGGAAGCTGGCCCATCCGAGCATGGAGAGACCGGCGAAGCCGTAGTCGGCGGTGACGGCGTACGGGGCCAGTGACGGGAACAGCTTGATCAACACGATGTCGAGGGCTGCCGATGCCAGGAACGTCTGGATGCCGTACCAGGCCACGGCGATCAGTCCGCGGATGATGGCGGGGATGTTGGCACCGAGGACGCCGAACACGCTGCGACAGATGACCGGGTAGGGCACCCCGGAGACCTGGCTCGGCTTGGCGACGAGGTTGCAGAAGAAGTACACGATGGTGATGCCGACGAGCAGCGAGATCAGCACCTGCCAGCTCGCCAACCCGAGTGCGAAGAGGCTGCCGGCCGTGACGTAGCCACCCACCGAGTGCACGTCGGACATCCAGAAAGCGAACAGGTTGTAGGAGGTCCAGGTCTGCTTCTTCAGCGGAGCGAGGTCTTCGTTGGTCAGCCGTGGGTCGTAACTGTCCTTGATCAGGCCTCCACCGACGGGGTGGCCCGCGGCTTCCACGAGATCTCCCGTTTGGGCGGGACCGTGCGCTGTATCTGTCATCGATGCTCCTGACGGCCGGGCAATGAATGGAACGAGTGAATGGGGAAAAGCTAGCGGCGAAGTATTGCGCCCTCGTGACGTGAGCGATATATCTTCAGCCCGGCGTTTCCGTGGGTGGATCGGCAAACAATCCGTGATCGTTCGACAATGTCGAAATGACCGAATTGAGACGCGTGTGATGGTGCTGGGCAGCGCGCAACAGTGCGTCGGAGTCGCGATCGAGGAAGGCGGCGATCATGTCGGCGTGGTCGTCGTGCAGTGACGCCCGATCGGATCCGGCGACATGCACCATCGGTTGCACGGGTTCGGTGATGTTCCAGGCGGATTCGAGCATGTGCAGGAGTCGGTGCATCCGCGACGGCCGGGTCAGCGACAGGTGGAATTCGCGAGAGAGGCGGTGGTACTCGCGTGAGTCGTCCTCGGTCAACGAGGCCTCGAGCTGCCGGTTGATCTCGATCAGGTGCGCGCGATCGGCATCGGTGGCCTGTTCTACCGCGATGGGGAGTGCGGCAGTTTCGAGAACCTCACGCACGATGTACATTTCGCGCAGTTCAGCCGCTGTCAGCTGCGCCACTCGGTAGCCGAGATTGGGTCGATGGTCGACCAATCCCTCGCCGATCAGAGTCTTCAGGGATTCGCGTACCGGAATGCGGCTCACGCCGAACAATTCCGCGACCTCGTCTATCGGAATGGGTGTATTCGGAGGAGCGTCACCGGCAAGGATGACGCGGCGGAGTTCGTCCAGAATTGTCGGCTGCGGGCCACCCGGTGCCGATATGGACAATTGCGAGAGCAATATCGACCGACGGCGGGGTGGCACGAATAGAAGGTTATCGGCCGTGTGTTTCGTCCGCGTGACGGCTCGGTTCCGTCCGATAGCATCTGCACTCATGGCCACTGACACGCTCGGTACCCAGTACTGGCCGGACATCGTCGGACCGAAGCTCCTCGTGGTTCCGGTCGGCTCGCTCGAGCAACACGGGCCGCACCTGCCTCTCGATACCGATACCCGCATCGCCGACGCCGTCGCGCGAACGGTTCCGAACGCTCTCGTGGCACCCGCGGTGGCGTACGGCTCGAGCGGCGAGCACGAGGGTTTCGGCGGCACCGTGTCCATCGGGTCCGCCGCGCTCGAGGCGCTGTTGGTGGAGTACGGACGCTCCGCGTGTCGGTGGGCAGAGAGGGTCGTCTTCGTCAACGGCCACGGCGGCAACGGTCCCACCCTGCGCTCGGCGGTGACGCTGTTGCGTTACGAGGGGCGCGACGTCGTATGGTTCCCGTGCTCGGTGCCGGGAGCGGACGCGCATGCCGGACGCACCGAAACATCGCTGCTGCTGCATCTTTCGGCCGATGTGGTCGACATGACGAAAGCGGCACCGGGAAACACCACCGAGATCGCGGCTCTACTGCCCGAGCTGCGCGCCGGTGGCCTGGCGCCCGTCACGGCCAACGGTGTGCTCGGCGATCCCCTCGGGGCCACCGCCGAGGAGGGACGGCTCATTTTCGAGCAACTGCGGGAACGCGTGCTGGGTGCGGTGCAGAGATGGAGTCCGTCCCCGCACGGCGTCATCGTGTGAGCGATCGCGGTGCAGAACCGGCGGAAAGCCTGTTCGAGGCCTCGAGCAGAAACGGGGAGCAGGTATGTTCCGACCGATTTACCGGGTGGCCGACACACCGACCGTTTGTCCGCTTACGATGCCCTGATGGGTGAAGGTCGGTTGCCTGACGGCTTCGGGGTGCGAGTGGATCCACGCGTACGCACATTCTCCGAGGGACGCGTTCTGATCGGTGGTTCACCGATGCGGATGCTCACGTTGGCACCGACGGCCGCGGCAATGATCGGTGACGGTTTCATCGAGGTGACCGACTCGCAGTCCGCCCTCGTGGCGCGCAAACTGCTCGACTCGGGGGTGGGCAACCCGCGGCCCATGTCCATCCCGTCGCCCAGTGATGTCACCGTCGTGGTGCCGCTCAAGAACAACGAGGCCGGGCTCGCGCGGCTGATCACGGCGATGCACGGCATGCACGTGATCATCGTCGACGACGGATCCGACGTCCCGGTGGCGGTTCCTGCCGTGTCGTGGAGCGTGGGTAGCGTGACGGTGCTGCGGCACGAGACCTCACGCGGGCCGGCGGCCGCACGTAATACTGGACTGCGTTGCGCTACAACGGATTTCGTTGCTTTTCTGGACTCGGACGTGGTACCTCGCAAGGGCTGGCTCGAGGTGATGCTCGGGCACTTCTCGGATCCGGCGGTGGGCCTGGTGGCACCCCGAATCGTCGCGCTGGAGCCCGAGGGCAGCGCACTGGCCCGCTACGAGCACGCCCGCTCCTCGCTCGACCTCGGACGCAAGGAAGCGGCGGTGCGCGCAGGAAGCGCGGTGTCGTACGTACCCAGTGCCGCCATGTTGCTTCGCCGGTCTGCTGCGGTGGAATGCCACGGGTTCGACGAGTCGATGCACGTGGCCGAGGACGTCGATCTGTGCTGGCGTCTGCAGGAGGCGGGCTGGCGACTGCGCTACGAGCCCGTCGCCCACGTGGCGCACGAGCACCGCGTCGCCTTCGTCGAATGGTTCGCCCGCAAACTGTTCTACGGCACCGGTGCCACACCGTTGTCCGCGCGTCATCCGGGCATGGTGCCGCCGATCGCGATGTCGCCGTGGACGTTGGTGACGTGTCTGCTCGCCGCCAGTCTGACGCGTATCGGATTGCTCGGCGCTCTGGCCAGTTTCGGGGTCACGGTCGTCCGGCTGCGCAAGATGTTCGTCGGTCTCGATCAGCCCACCCGCATCGCGGCCGTTCTCGCTGCCGAGGGTTTCGTGGCGGGGTTGTGGCAACTTGCCTCGGCGCTGTGTCGACATTATTGGCCGATCACGTTGCTCGCGGTGTTGTTGTCCAGCCGTATCCGGAAGATCGCGCTCGGTATGGCTGTGGCAGAAGCGTGTTCGGATTGGTACAAGCATCGTGAACTGGGCGGGCTCGATCCGGTTCGATACATCTTCTTCAAACGCGCCGACGACATCGCGTACGGAACCGGGCTGTGGAGCGGCGCGCTGTCGGCCCGTTCCATCGAGGCGTTGAAGCCCCGCCTGGACGGCTGACCCGTGCGCCGGGAAAGCCGGGCCGACGACGAGGGAAGTCCACTCGACGCCGACGTCATCGTCGTCGGAGGTGGGTCGTGCGGTTGCGTCGTCGCCGCGCGACTGAGCGAGAATCCCGACCGCTCAGTTTTGCTGCTCGAAGCCGGGCCGGCATCTGCGGGGGTCGACGACATTCCGCGCAGCCTGGGCGACTCGACGACGCTCCCCATCGGTCCGGACAGCCGGTGGGTGAGCCGCTACACCGCCGAACTCACCCGCGACGTCACGCGCACGGTGACCCGGGGCCGAGTGCTCGGCGGATCGGGCGCCGTCAACGGTGGCTACTTCGTCCGGGCGATCCCCGCCGACTTCGAGGCGTGGCCACAATCGAACTGGTCGTTCGATCAGGTGCTGCCGTTCTTTCGTCGTTCCGAGACCGATCACGACCTCGATGCCGCCGGCGGTACCGGCATCGCGCGTCGATGGCACGGAACGGACGGGCCGATGCCGATCACCCGACCACCCGCGCGGGCCTGGCATCGGCTGACCGCCGCGTTCGTGGACTCGGCGACGAACGCCGGGATCGACTACCGCGAGGACCTGAACGCTCCCGATGCGGGGGCGGGCGGAGTCGGTGCTGTTCCCTCGAACGTTCTGGGCGGGACACGGGTGAGCGCGGCAAGGGCATACCTCCTGCCGAATGCCGACCGGACCAACCTTCGTATCCAGGGTGATACGACAGTGGTGTCGTTGAAGTTCAACGGCAGCAAGGTGATCGGAGTGGAGACAGTCGTCGGCGGAGTGCGCAGAATCGTCCGAGCCGATACCGTGATCGTGGCGGCCGGGTCCGTGCACACGCCCGCGCTGCTGATGCGATCGGGCATCGGTAATCCCGAAAATCTTGTCCCGCTGGGTATCTCGATGGTGGTCGACAGTCCGGGTGTGGGTCGCGGATTCTCCGACCACCCCGAGGTCGCCGTTCCCCTCGTTCCGAAACATTCCGCCGAACATTCCCCGGACGATCGGTTGTCGTCTCCGCTCGAGGCGGTGCTGCACGCGGGCGACGTGGAAATCCGGCCGTACACGAGGCGGTTCGACGAATTGATACCCGGTCTGGACGTGGGGCCGCACTCGTTCGGCGTGGGTCTGATGCGGTCGACCGCGCGAGGACGCATCGCGTTGCGCACGGCGGACGCGTTCACTCCTCCCACGGTGAACTACCACTACCTCGAATCGGAACGGGACCGTCGGGCGATGCGAGACGGGGTCGAACTCGCCGTGGATCTGCTCCGATCCCCGGCCATGGCGTCGGCCGTGGACGTTCCCGCCATCGCCGATCCGCTCGCGCCACTCGGTACGTCGTTGCACCTGTCCGGGAGCGCCCGAATGGGGCCCGAATCGGATCCGGGGTCGGTTCTGGACGACCATTGTCGGGTGCGTGGGGTCGACGGCGTGTACGTCATCGACACCTCGGCGTTCCCGGTAGTGCCCAGCAGAGGGCCCCACGCAACGGCCGTCATGTTCGCCGAGCGGGCCGCGGCGCTGATCGATCGGCACGATCGCGGCGCGTAAGGCGTAGCGTTCGTGGTCTGGGGACCGTTCAGGTTCCCCAACAGATGGGTTTCTGCCATGTCGGACAAATCGCCCCGCAACACGATGACCAAGAAATCCGGCAAATCACTCAAGGACAAGCGCGCCGACAAGCGAGCGAAGTCGAGTGGAGACACCAGCAACGACATCATCACCTCCGCCGTCAAGAAGAAGTAGCCGGTCGTCGTCGACGGGACCGGCCCCGGTCGCACCCGTCGACAGCGGCTGTATCCTTGCCTGTGAGCTGGGTTACAACGATGTGGACAGGTCACGGAGGAAGCGTCGAATGGCAAGCCGATCGGACAGTGGCGGCAACCCCTGGGTCGCAGTGCGCCCCGGTGAGGATGTCACTGTGCTGGCGCGCCAAATGTCCAGTGCCCATCAATCTTTCGTCGACGACATCCGTACACACGGCTCGGCGGTGCGGTCCGTCGTACTCGACTCGTGGATGCGAAGTAGAACCAAGGGTGTCGACCCGGACGGCGGTAGTCAGGCACCGGCCCTGAGTGGGCCGGACCTCGACCGCTACCGCAACGGGCATCCGATGGCACTCATCCGCCCGGTGATTCGCAAACTGCTCGTCGAGGACGCCTCCGACACCGGTCTGCTCGTCGCAATCTCGGACGCGGAGGGCCGCCTGTTGTGGGTCGAGGGCGATTCCTCGGCCAAGGACCGCGCGCTGACGATGGATTTCGCCGAAGGTGTCGACTGGAGCGAGGAGAGCAAGGGGACCAACGCGCCGGGAACGGCACTCGCCGTCGATCACAGCGTGCAGATCTTCGCGTCCGAGCACTTCTCGCGATCGGTCCACGAATGGAGTTGCTCGGCAGCACCGGTGCATCACCCCACCAGCGGCCACATCCTCGGAGCCATCGACATCACCGGCGGGCCGCGGGTGGCCGTACCCGAGGTGCTCTCGCTGGTGCGGGCCACCGTCGCAGCCGCCGAGTCCGAATTACGCCTGCACCTGTTGAACTCACCGAAATCGTTGGGCGATACCGCTCCTCGTCTCGAGGTCCTCGGATCCGGCCGGCCCGGAGTGGTACGCGGCTCGGGTCGAACGCCTCTCTCACAGCGGCACGCCGAGATTCTCCTGTTGCTCGGCGATCATCCGGAGGGGCTCAGTTCGGACCATCTCGCCGTCCTGCTCGACGAGCAGGAACTCGATTCGGTGACCATCCGCGCAGAGATGTCGCGGCTGCGTAAGTCTTTCGGTACCGCAGGCCTCGCATCCCGGCCGTACCGATTGGTCGGCGAGTTGTCCTCCGATGTCGGCGACATCCGACGTGCCCTGGACCGCGGCGACGTCGAGGCGGCTCTGCGGATCTACACCGGACCGGTGTTGCCCGGCTCGTCCGCACCCGGCATCGAGGAGATTCGCGAAGAATTGCGGTCTCGTATGCAGGCTGCACTGTTGCGGCTGGGGGATCCGGTGTTGCTCGCCCAGTGGACCTCCTCCATTCACGGTCGATCCGACGTGATCGCATGGGAGGCCTATCGCGCCACGCTGAGCCGCGATTCCGCACTCTACGGCCAGGTCAGCGCACGTATCGACCTGCTCGACCGCGATCTCGGAGTCTGACGCACCCGTCGCGGCGGTGCCGTCGGAGTGACGGCAACGTAGTTGCAACGTTGCACCCCCTAGTGTCCTGAATCACACACCGCATCAGCAGTGCAGCACGTGTCGATCAGGAGGATTTTCAATGTCCGTCTATGCCCGTCCAGGTACCGCCGATTCCGTCATGTCGTTCCAGTCGCGCTACGACAACTGGATCGGCGGCGAATGGGTGCCACCGGTCAAGGGCCAGTACTTCGAGAACCCGACTCCGGTCACCGGTGAGAACTTCTGCGAGGTCGCCCGTTCCACGTCCGAGGACATCGAACTCGCCCTCGATGCCGCGCACGCCGCCGCTCCCGCCTGGGGCAAGACGTCCGCGGCCGAACGCGCCGTGATCCTCAACAAGATCGCCGACCGCATCGCCGAGAACCTCGAGTCGATCGCTCTGGCCGAGTCCTGGGACAACGGCAAGCCGATCCGCGAGACCCTCAACGCCGACATCCCCCTCGCGGTGGATCACTTCCGGTACTTCGCCGGCTGCATCCGTGCGCAGGAAGGCTCACTGTCCGAGATCGACAGCGACACCGTCGCTTACCACTTCCACGAGCCGCTGGGCGTCGTCGGACAGATCATTCCGTGGAACTTCCCCATTCTCATGGCCGTCTGGAAGCTCGCGCCCGCGCTCGCTGCCGGTAACGCCGTGGTGCTCAAGCCCGCCGAGCAGACTCCCGCCTCGATCCTGCACCTGATCTCGATCATCGGCGACCTCCTGCCCCCGGGCGTGATCAACATCGTCAACGGATTCGGTGTGGAGGCAGGCAAGCCGCTGGCGTCGAGCCCGCGCATCGCCAAGATCGCCTTCACCGGCGAGACCACCACCGGCCGCCTGATCATGCAGTACGCGTCGCAGAACCTGATCCCGGTCACGCTCGAACTCGGTGGCAAGAGCCCCAACGTCTTCTTCTCCGACGTGCTCCAGGCCAACGACGACTACCAGGACAAGGCCCTCGAAGGCTTCACGATGTTCGCCCTGAACCAGGGCGAGGTGTGCACCTGCCCGTCGCGTTCGTTGATCCAGGCTGACATCTTCGACGAGTTCCTCGCACTGGCCGCGATCCGCACGAAGGCTGTGCGGCAGGGTGATCCGCTCGACACCGAGACCATGATCGGTGCCCAGGCGTCCAACGATCAGCTCGAGAAGATCCTCTCGTACATCGAGATCGGCAAGGGCGAGGGCGCACAGGTCGTCACCGGCGGCGAACGCGCACAGCTCGGCGGCGACCTCAACGGTGGTTACTACGTGCAGCCGACGATCTTCACGGGCAAGAACGACATGCGCATCTTCCAGGAAGAGATCTTCGGACCGGTCGTGTCGGTGACGTCGTTCAAGGACTACGACGACGCCATCGACATCGCCAACGACACCCTCTACGGACTGGGCGCAGGCGTCTGGTCCCGCGACGGCGGCGTTGCCTACCGGGCGGGCCGCGACATCAAGGCCGGCCGAGTGTGGACCAACACCTACCACCAGTACCCCGCGCACGCCGCGTTCGGCGGCTACAAGCAGTCGGGTATCGGTCGCGAAAACCACAAGATGATGCTCGATCACTACCAGCAGACCAAGAACCTGCTCGTGAGCTACGCCCAGAAGGCGCAGGGCTTCTTCTGATGGAGAACGCTCGGCCGCCCGCGCGGCTGAAGACAACCGCCGAGGCGATGGATCTTCTCCGTCGCCTCGGCGGTATCCACGGCGAACTGATGATGCATCAGTCCGGCGGATGCTGTGACGGCTCGTCGCCGATGTGTTATCCCGCAGGCGAATTCATCGTCGGCGATCGCGACGTTCTGCTCGGGTACATCGACCTCAGGCTCGGAGTGGGCGAGATCGCCCAGGACCTCCCCGAGGGTGTCGACGGCGTACCGGTGTGGATCTCGGGTTCGCAGTTCCAAGCGTGGAAACACACCCAACTCGTACTCGACGTGGTGCCGGGCCGCGGCGGCGGATTCTCGCTCGAATCGCCCGAAGGCGTGCGGTTCCTGAGCCGTGGGCGCGCCTACACCCCGGAGGAGAACGAACTTCTCGCCGCGCATCCACCTCTCGTCGGAGTCGACTGGGAAGAGGGCCGACGACCGCCGGTACCCGACGACCCACTCGTGGTCGCCGAGGCCGTCGACGCCTGTCCTGTGCCGGGAATGCTCCAGGGCTGAGTGCCTACGGCAGTGGTGCGGCTCCGCTTCCGGGTCGTTCCGCGGGCTACACTCCCGTGTGCCCCAGGCGGCACATAGCCGCACCACTGCGCGCAGCGCATACAGTGCGAACGATGAAGAGCTCATCGAAAACCGACGCGGCCGACGGCGGCGACAGCCTGCGCACCGTGGTGATCGCGTTCGTCGCCAACCTCGGTGTGGCCATCGCCAAGACGTTCGCGGCGGTGTTCACCGGGTCCGCGTCGATGGTCGCCGAGGCCGCTCACTCCTGGGCCGATACCGGTAACGAGATCTTCCTGCTCGTCGCCAATCGCCGCGGGGCGCGCGGCCCCGACGATCGGCGCCCGCTCGGGTACGGCCGGGAGACGTACTTCTGGTCGACGCTCGCGGCCATCGGCTTGTTCGTCGCCGGTGCGGCGGTCTCGGTGTGGCACGGCATCACCTCGTTGCTTGCCGGTGAGTCGAGCAGTGAGAACTACCTCGTCGCCTACGTCGTGCTCGCCATCGCGTTTCTGCTCGAGGGCGTGTCCTTCCTCCAGTCGGTACGGCAAATACGCGGCGAGGCAGCGCAATACGACAAGGACTTTCTCGATTACGCGTTGGAGACGTCGGATCCGACGCTGCGGGCAGTGTTCGCGGAGGACAGCGCGGCTCTGATCGGCATCGTGATCGCCGGTGCGGGAATCGGTTTGCACCAGCTCACCGGTTCGGCGGCGTTCGACGCCATCGGCTCGATTCTGGTGGGCGTTCTACTCGGGATCGTGGCGTTCGTGCTGATCGATCGAAACCGCCGATTCCTCACCGGCGAACCAGGATCGCGAGCATTATGGAACGCGGTAGTGCAGCGCATCGAGCTACTCCCCGAGGTGGCGTCGGTCCGGTTCGTTCGCATCGAGTTCGTCGGTCCCAAACAGATCTACGTGGTGGCGAGTGTCGATCTCGTCGGTGACTTCGCAGAGTCACGCATCGCGCACACGCTCCGGCGGCTGGAGCGTGAGCTGGAAACCAACAGAGCTGTGGTGGACGCAGTACTGACAGTCGCAGAACCGGACGAGGGAGATATCGGTGACGTGAATGCGGTTGCACAGCAGCCGTAATTCGCCCGTCATTCACCGATGACACTCCGCTTACATCACGGACCTATCGTGAACCGGTTCGCGCGCCCCACACACCCGAATGGGCGTCCCCTCGCGAGGGACCTGGTACGAGAGGCTTGCAATGTCCGTGAAAGATCCACAGTCGCCTCACCCGAAATCCGGCTCCTACGAGGGCACACAGTCGCACGTCGAGGGCGGTGACTACCTGGCCAAGAGAACCTTGAAGAAGGGGACCGCCGGGTGGGTACTTCTCGCGGGCCTCGGTGTCAGCTACGTCATCTCCGGTGACTACTCGGGCTGGAACCTCGGTCTCGCCGAAGGCGGCTTCGGTGGTCTGCTCATCGCGGCGATCATCATCGCGGGCATGTACCTGGCCATGGTCCTCGGAATGGCCGAGATGTCCTCGGCACTGCCCGCGGCGGGCGGCGGCTACACCTTCGCCCGCCGTGCTCTCGGACCGTGGGGCGGGTTCGCCACCGGCACAGCCATTCTCATCGAGTACGCCATCGCTCCCGCCGCCATCGCCACGTTCATCGGCGCGTACGTGGAATCGCTCGGACTGTTCGGGATCACCGACGGGTGGTGGGTGTACCTGGTGGTCTATGCCGTGTTCATCGGAATTCACCTCTCCGGCGCAGGCGAAGCCCTCAAGATCATGTTCGTCATCACCGCGATCGCCTTGGTCGGACTCATCGTGTTCGCCATCGCTGCCCTCGGACAATTCGATGCGAGAAACCTGACCGACATCGCGCCGACCGACGCAGCCGGAGCCTCGGGATTCCTGCCGTTCGGCTACCTCGGCATCTGGGCGGCTGTGCCGTTCGCCATCTGGTTCTTCCTCGCCATCGAGGGCGTGCCGCTGGCCGCCGAGGAGGCCAAGGATCCGACAAAGAACGTCCCGCGCGGCATCATCGCCGCCATGGGCGTACTGCTCGTCACCGGTGCCGTCGTGCTGTTCCTGGTGACCGGAGCGGGCGGGGCCGACGCCGTCAAGGAATCGGGAAACCCGTTGGTGGAGGCGCTCGGTGACGGAACTGCGAGCAAGATCGTCAACTACATCGGCCTGGCCGGACTGGTCGCGTCCTTCTTCTCGATCATGTACGCGTACTCGCGTCAGCTCTTCGCGCTGTCCCGTGCCGGCTACCTGCCGAAGACGCTGTCCATCACCAACTCTCGCAAAGCCCCTACGCTCGCGCTGATCGTGCCCGGTGTCATCGGATTCCTGCTCTCCCTGACCGGTCAGGGCGGAATGTTGCTGAACATGGCCGTGTTCGGTGCGGCACTGAGCTACGTTCTGATGATGGTCAGCCACATCGTGCTTCGCCGCAACGAGCCGAACATGGAACGGCCGTACCGAACCCCCGGGGGCGTTGTGACCACCGGATTCGCGTTGATCATCGCGGCACTCGCCGTCGTCGCCACCTTCGTCGTCGACTCCACTGCGGCACTGTGGTGTCTGGCCGTGTTCGTCGCGTTCATGGCCTACTTCGGCATCTACAGCAGACATCATCTGGTCGCCAACTCACCCGACGAGGAGTTCGCCGCACTGGCCGAGGCCGAGGCCGAACTGGAATGACGATCTACACCCAGCAGGTATCCGGGACCACCTACACGTTCGACGGTCTGGTCGACCTGATGGCCAAAGCGACACCGCTGCGATCGGGTGACGAATTGGCCGGTTGCGCGGCCGAATCCGATGCCGAACGGGCTGCCGCGCAGTGGGCGTTGTCCGAGGTCTCCCTCGATGTCTTCCTGCACGATCTGCTCGTTCCGTACGAAAGCGACGAGGTCACCAGGCTCATCATCGATTCTCACGACCGCATCGCGTTCGGGGCCGTCTCACACCTGACCGTGGGAGGTCTTCGGGATTGGTTGCTGCAGGTGACCGCGGGGCCCGATGCGGCCGCGACACTGCGATCGGTCGCGGCCGGATTGACACCCGAGATGGTCGCGGCGGTCAGCAAGATCATGCGGAACCAGGATTTGATCGCGGTCTCTCGGGCCGCGCAGGTGACGTCGGCGTTCCGGACGACGATCGGCCTACCCGGAACTCTCACCACGCGTCTGCAACCCAACCACCCGACTGACGACCCGCGTGGCATCGCCGCGGCCACACTCGACGGGCTGCTCCTCGGGTCGGGTGACGCGGTCATCGGGATCAATCCCGCGACCGACTCACCTCAGGCCACCGCCGACCTGCTGCATCTGCTCGACGAGATTCGGCAGCGATTCGAGATCCCGACGCAGTCCTGTGTGCTCTCGCACGTGACGACGACGATGGAATTGATCGACAAAGGAGTTCCGGTCGATCTGGTGTTCCAGTCCATCGCGGGTACCGAGGGCGCCAATTCCAGCTTCGGCGTGAACATTTCGTTGCTCCGTGAGGCCAACGAGGCGGGTAGATCGCTGCACCGCGGAACCGTCGGGAACAACGTCATGTATCTCGAGACGGGCCAGGGTTCGGCGCTGTCGGCAGGCGCGCACATCGGTACAGGCGACCGGCCCGTCGATCAGCAGACCCTCGAGACGCGTGCGTACGCGGTGGCCCGTGATCTCGAGCCGCTGCTGATCAACACCGTGGTCGGATTCATCGGGCCCGAGTACCTGTACGACGGCAAGCAGATCATCAGGGCAGGCCTCGAAGACCACTTCTGCGGCAAGCTCCTCGGACTACCGATGGGAGTGGACGTCTGCTACACCAATCACGCCGAGGCCGATCAGGACGACATGGACACGCTGCTCACGCTGCTGGGTGCGGCCGGCGTCGCATTCGTCATTGCAGTGCCGGGAGCCGATGACGTCATGCTCGGCTACCAGTCCCTGAGCTTCCACGATGTGCTCTATGTGCGACAGGTCCTCGGTCTGCGGCCCGCACCGGAATTCGAGTCCTGGCTCTCGCGGCTGGGGATGGCGGACGCCGACGGCCGAGTCCTCGACGTCGATGCCGCGGGATCGCCGCTGCGGGCCTTGATGAGTGCGCGATGAGCACGCCTGCGGAACGACCCGAGGCAGGAGTGGAGCCTGCGGAACGACCGGATTTGGGAGTGGAGCCTGCGGAACGACCCGAGGCAGAGTTCTGGGGTGAGTTGCGGGCGAGTACCCAAGCTCGGATCGGTCTGGGGCGTATCGGCGATTCGTTGCCGACGACGCGGGTGCTCGAGTTTCGCTCGGCGCACGCCGCGGCCCGAGATGCGGTGCACATGCCACTCGAGGTCGACGAGTTCGTGCGTCGGGTGGAGCAGGTGGGGCTCGGTACACCCTCGGTGGTGACGTCGTTGGCGACGAGCCGGGCCGAGTATCTGCGTCGTCCGGACCTGGGTCGTCAGCCGAAGGATTTGTCGGCGATTGCACATTCGGAGGACGAGATAGGCATCGTGCTGAGCGACGGATTGTCTCCCCGTGCCCTGGCGGATCACGGTGTCGCCATGGTGGAAGCGTTGAAAACCGAACTTGCCGAGCGGTATTCGATTGCTGCACCGGTCGTTGCGACCGAGGCCCGAGTGGCGCTCGGTGATCACATCGCGGCGGCGATGGGCGTGCGGACGGTACTGGTTCTCATCGGGGAGCGGCCGGGCCTGTCCGTCGCGGACAGTCTCGGTATCTACTTGACGCACCTTCCCAAGCCCGGCCGTACCGACGCCGATCGCAACTGCATCTCCAACATCCACCCGCCCGAGGGGCAGGGGTACGCGCAGTCGGCCCGCATCGTGGCAGGTCTGCTGGCCGGAGCCAGGAAGCTCGGACGGTCCGGCGTCGCGCTCAAGGACACGTCGCGCGCCGAGGTGCTCGAGGCTGCGGACGTCATCACGCTGGAGTAGGACCCCCATTCGGGGGTGGCCGGCCGTGACCGGCGTCACTACCGTGAGGCTCATGGACAGTTACGCCCGCGGCGATTCGGACACAGCGATACTCGACGACACGATCGGCCGAAACCTGCATCGCACCGTCGAGCGGCACGCCGAACGCGATGCCCTCGTCGATGTCGCGTCGGGCAGGCGGTGGACCTACTCGGAGTTCGCGGCGGACGTCGAGTTGTTGGCGGCGGGGCTTCTCGTGGCCGGAGTACAAGTAGGCGATCGAGTAGGGATCTGGGCACCGAACTGCCCCGAATGGACGCTGGCGCAATATGCGACGGCGGAGATCGGGGCAATTCTGGTCAACATCAATCCGGCGTACCGCTCGCACGAGCTGCAGTTCGTGCTGAGACAGGCGGGTGTCTCGGTGCTGTTGTCGGCCACCGAGTTCAAAGGGTCCGACTACACGGCCATGATCGACGACGTGCGACCGGAAGTGACAACTCTGCGCGAGGTCCTCTTCATCGGAAGCATTCAGTGGGAAGCGATGACCGATCGAGGGCACCGAGCGTTGGCGAAGACTCCGCGGATGGTCGCCGACGTGTCGAGCACACTCCGCCCGGACGACGCGATCAACATCCAATACACATCGGGTACAACGGGTTTCCCGAAAGGTGCGACGCTCAGTCACCGCAACATACTGAACAACGGCTTCTTCGTCGGCGAGCTCTGCCATTACACCGAGAACGACAGGGTCTGCATTCCGGTGCCGTTCTACCATTGCTTCGGCATGGTGATGGGCAATCTCGCGTGCACGTCGCACGGAGCAACGATGGTCATCCCCGGTCCGGCGTTCGACCCGGTGGCGACCTTGACGGCCGTGGCCGATGAGAAGTGCACCTCGCTCTACGGCGTACCGACCATGTTCATCGCCGAGTTGGCACTGGAGAACATCGGCGAATTCGACCTGAGCAGCCTCCGTACCGGAATCATGGCCGGATCACCCTGTCCCACCGAGGTGATGAAGCAGGTCATCGAACGCATGGGAATGGCAGAGGTGTCCATCTGCTACGGCATGACCGAGACGTCGCCGGTATCGCTGCAGACTCGCAGCGACGACTCGATCGAGCAGCGAGTGTCCACTGTCGGTCGTGTGGGTCCGCATCTCGAAGTGAAGATCGTCGACCCCGTTCTCGGTGAGACACTGCCGCGAGGCGAGGCGGGTGAACTGTGCACCCGTGGCTACTCGGTGATGATCGGTTACTGGGAGCAGCCCGACAAGACCGCGGAGGCCATCGATAGCGACGGGTGGATGCACACCGGCGACATCGGAGTCATGGACGGTGACGGCTACGTCGCGATCACCGGGCGCATCAAGGACATGGTGATTCGCGGCGGCGAGAACATCTATCCCCGCGAGGTCGAGGAATTTCTCTACACCCACCCCGACATCCTCGACGCTCAGGTCATCGGTGTTCCCGACGAGAAGTACGGCGAGGAGTTGATGGCGTGGATACAGCTCAGAGACGGTGCCGCACCACTGGATTCGGACGCGGTGCGGCAGTTCTGCAACGGTCGCCTCGCGCATTACAAGATTCCGCGCTACGTGCACGTCGTCGACGAGTTCCCGATGACCGTCACCGGCAAGGTGCGCAAGGTCGAGATGCGTGAACGCTCGCTCGGATTGATCTGAACCCAGCCGTTGGGCTGACATACTGACGTCCATGACCAGTGCGCTGTGGACGCCCACCGATACCGATGTCGAGCACGCTCGGGTCACCGAGTTCACCCGGTTCGTCGAGGAGCGCCACGAGGTGACGCTGCCCGACTACGCAGCGTTGTGGCGGTGGTCGATCGACGACATCGAATCGTTCTGGACAGCGGTGTGGGACTACTTCGACATTCGCTCCACCACCGAACCGGAGTCGGTGCTCGAGGGCCACGGTATGCCGGGGGCGCAGTGGTTCCCGGGTGCCGAGCTGAATTACGTCGATCAGGTCGTCCGGCACGCTCGAGGAGATCGAGCCGCCATCGTTCATGCCTCCGAGGACGGTTCGACGCGGACCGTCACGTGGTCCGAGATGATCGCCCAGGCCGGTGCGTTGGCGGGCACCCTGTCCGACGCGGGCGTCCGGCGAGGCGACCGCGTCGTCGGGTACCTGCCCAACGTGCCCGAGGCGATCATCGCCTTCCTGGCGACAGCAAGTCTCGGCGCGGTATGGGCTGCGTGTGGGCAGGACTACTCGGCGGCGGCAGCGCTCGACAGACTGGGGCAGCTCGATCCCGCGGCGTTGATCACCGCGTCCGGGTACGTCTACGGAGGGGCCTTCCGCGACAAAGGTGCGGACGTCGACACCCTCGCACAAGGACTGCCGACGGTTCGCACCGTGGTGACCATCGGCGACGCTGCCGGGACTGTGGGAACCGCGGCGACGTCGCTGAGCTGGGCGGACGCGACCGCGACACCGCGCGAGCTCGCTCCGGTCGCAGTGCCGTTCGATCACCCGTTGTGGGTCGTGTTCTCGTCGGGGACGACGGGACGACCCAAGGGGATCGTGCACGGCCATGGTGGCGTGCTGCTCGAGCATCTCAAATCCGTTGCACTGCACTCGGATCTAGGACCCGACGATGTGTTCTTCTGGTACACGAGCCCGAGCTGGATGATGTGGAATTTCCAGGTGGCCGGTCTGCTCGTCGGTGCCACGATCGTGTCCACCGACGGAAATCCAGCGTTCCCGAGAACGGATGCGCTGTGGGGCATTGCGGCCGCGCAGGGTGTGACGTACCTCGGTACCAGCCCCGGGTACGTCCTCGCGTGCATCAAGGCGGACGCACACCCCGGTGCCGATCACGATCTCTCGAGCCTGCGCGCCATCGGGATCACCGGGTCTGCGATGCCCGCGACGTCGTCGATCTGGTTGTCGGAGAACGTCGGAGCCCACGTACCGGTGTTCTCGATCTCCGGTGGTACCGATGTGGTGTCGGCGTTCGCCGGGGGAGTGCGGACCGTGCCGGTCTGGGCGGGCGAGTTGTCGGTTCCGTTCCTGGGCGTTGCGCTCGACGCCTACGACGAGGCAGGCAACTCGGTGCACGGCGCAGTGGGCGAACTGGTCGTCACCGAACCGATGCCGTCCATGCCGGTGCGGTTCTGGAACGATCCCGACGGAACCCGTTATCGGGACGCGTATTTCGATACCTATCCGGGCATCTGGCGGCACGGCGACTGGATCACCGTGACCGAACGCGGCAGCGTCGTCGTGCACGGTCGTTCCGATGCGACGCTGAACCGCAACGGGATTCGAATGGGAAGCGCAGACATCTATCAGGCCGTCGAATCTCTCGACGAGGTCACCGAGGCCCTGGTGCTCGGCATGGAACAGCCCGACGGGGGATACTGGATGCCGCTGTTCGTGGTGGTCCCGGATGGGCTCACCGCGGAGCTACGCGAGCGCATCGTTGCCGTCATCAGGACTCAGGCGTCCCCGCGGCACGTTCCCGACGACATCGTCGCAGCACCCGCGATCCCGCACACGCGGACCGGTAAGAAGCTCGAAGTGCCGCTCAAGAAAATGTTCCAAGGTGCTGCCGCGACAACTGCTCTCGACACCAGTGCCGTCGACGATCCGGAGGCGGTGCGCTGGTTCGCAGATCGCGCGGCGGAGTATCAGCGAGTCCAGCGTGCGAGGTAGGCCTTCTCCTCGGGCGCTATCCGGCGCAGAGTCTCCGCCCCGACGTCGACCATCGCCATGCGAGTGGTCGCCACCACCGCAGGCGGCGAATCCGGGGCCGCGCCCGCTGCCCGTACCTCGTAGCCGATGGTGAAATCGACCGCACGTACCTTCTCGAACCAGAGTGTGACGTCGAGCGGACCGTCCGAGTGCCGAAGCGGCTTCTTGTACGCGATGGTGACGTTCGCGATCAACGCACTCTTGATCAGGCTTTCGTTGGCCTCGCCCTCGCTGAGCAGCCATTCGATGCGCGCCTCTTCGAGCAGGGTGACCATCCGCGCGTGATTGATGTGCGCGAATGCGTCCATGTCCGACCACCGCACCGTGACGGTCGCGTGATATCCGACGGGGTCGGTCCGATCTGTCTGCATCGCCACAGGCTCTGTCTTCATTGCTAGAGGATGGCATGCGCGCCTGCGTCTGGGGCGACGCTCTAGAGTCCCAGGAGTGATTATCGCCAATGTCGCACTGGATGATTCCGGCGTGCTCTTCGACATCGAACTCGTCGGCTCGACCATCGGGTCCATCACCCCGGCCGGTAGCGATCGCACCCGCGGCGTCGAGGTCGTCGACGGGGCGGGGGGAGTGGCCCTGCCGGGTTTCGTGGACAGTCATGTTCATCTGACGCAATGGGCAGCGGCGCGGCGGCGTATCGACGTCGGGCCGGCCTCGTCGGCGGCCGATGCCGTGGCACTGGTGTTTCCCTATGCGCGCACAGCAGGCGATTCCGTAGTGCGCGCCAACGGGTTTCGGGACGCGCAGTGGCCCGACGAACCACACAAGGACCTGCTCGAGAACGCGCTGCCCGGTGTGCGTGTGGCGTTGACGAGCATGGACCTGCACACGCTGTGGCTGAGTCCGGCGCTGCTGCGCGATCTCGGTATCGACCATCCCACCGGAGTGCTTCGTGACGTCGACGGTCTCGAGGCCGTCATGGCGCTGGAGGCCTTGGAGGACCCGGCCGAGCTGGACCGAGCTGTGCTCGACGCCACCGCGGCACTGGCGGTCCGCGGAGTGACCGGCGTCGTCGATTTCGAGTTCGCCGACAACCGGACGGTCTGGGATCGACGCCTGTCGGCCGGATCTCCCGCAGTGCGCGTCGACACCACGGTGTGGCCGCAGTGGCTCGACGAAGCGCTCGATCGTGGGGAGCGCACCGGCGACGTCTCGGCCGTCTCGGACATGATCAGGCGCGGACCGCTGAAGGTCATGCTCGACGGCTCGCTGAACACCAGAACGGCCTGCTGTCACGATCGCTACCCGGGCGTCGACGGTGACAACGCCTACGGACTGTTGCTCGAGACCCGCGACGGACTGTTCGAGCTCGTCTCTCGCGCAGCTCGCGGCGGAATCACCTCTGCTGTCCATGCGATCGGTGACCGGGCGAACGGTGTTGCGCTCGATGCGTTCGAGCGGGCCGGTTGCGGAGGTCGTATCGAACACGCGCAGCAGCTCGTCCCCGAAGACATCGCACGCTTCGCGGCGCTGGGCGTTGCGGCGTCGGTGCAGCCGCAGCACGCCATGGCCGATCGCGACATCGCCGAGGATCTGTGGGCAGGTCGACGCTCGGTGGCCTACGGCTACGGGTCGCTACATCGAAGCGGTGCCACGCTGCTCTTCGGCTCCGACGCTCCGGTGAGTCCACCGGAGCCACTGGCAGGCGTTGCGGCGGCGGTATTCCGAACCGACGACGACCGGCCGCCGTGGCATGCCGAGGAATCGGTTCCTCTCGGCGCGGCACTGCGAGCGGCGAGCGGCGACCGCGCTGCGCTCCGCGTCGGGGACGTCGCGGACATCGTCGTTCTCGAAGAGCACCCGGTGCATCGCTCGGCGCAAGATCTGGCCGACACGGAGGTGCGGGCCACGATCTGCGCGGGTCTGCTCACCCACGTCGGCCCGGCTTAGCATCGTCGATCGGGCGGCACGTCCTGGCCGAGTTCGTCGGTGACGTGAACCTGTCGGTCCGGCCGAGTAGCGTGACGTCGATGACGTCTTTCACCGATCCACGCGTGCGAGAGTTTCTGTCGGCAGGTACCCGCACCGGAAAGGTCGGCTACCTCGCTTCGGACGGACGGCCCCTGGTCGCCCCGATCTGGTTCGTCGTCGAGGACGATTCCATCGTGTTCAACACCGGAGCCGATACCGCCAAGGGGCGAGCGATTCGCAGGGACCCTCGGATCGTGTTGACCGTCGATCTCGAAGAGCCGCCGTACGGGTTCGTGCAGGTGCAGGGCGTTGCCTCGATCGACGAGGATCCCCGAGAACTGGTGCGTACGGCCACCGAGATCGGAGCGCGGTACATGGGCCGCGACAGAGGGGAGGAGTTCGGCAGACGCAACGGAGTTCCGGGCGAATTGATCGTTCGTTTGGTACCTACCAAGGTGATTGCCGCTTTCGACATGACGGCGTGACAACCGACGAACTCCGCGCGTGCGGGCCTGTAGATTGGCCGGGTGCCGAATCCAGCCACCGGTTCTGCACGTACGGGGGCGGGTGCTCTCGACGCGTGCTGGGCATGTAACGGTCCGGCCCATCTCGACGGATAAGTACTGAAAGGTAACTTCCGAGTTGTTCATGGTGAGAAAATAGAGATCGACGTAGTCAGCTTGCTCGATGTGTTCGGTGCCCATCGTTGTCCGCCGCTTCGGCGGCCGGTGGGGGCGCGTGTGATTGTGGGAAAGAGAGGAATCGATTGGACCCGCTAGGTGTGGAAGGTGCTGGAGACGACGACACGGGAGTCGACAGTCGGCAGCATCCCTCGTTCCCACTGTCACCGGCCCAATTGGGGATGTGGTTCGCGCAGCACGTGGACCCCTCGGTACCCGCCAACATCGCGCAGTACGTCGAACTGCGCGGTGATCTCGACGTCGAACTGTTGCGGCGCGCATCGTCACGCGCAGCCCTCGAACTGCAGTCCGGTTTCGTCCGTATCACCGAGATCGACGCGGAGCCACGACAGATCGTCGACCCCACCCTGGACGACTCGCTCGGACTGGTGGATCTGCGCGGCGAGAACGACCCTCGCGCGGCCGCCCTCGAGTGGATGCACGCCGATTACAGCGCTCCGATCGACATTCTTCGCGATCGACTGATCGCCGCCACCGTCCTGCGTATCGAGGACGATGTCTGGTTCTGGTACGAGCGCGTGCACCACGTCGTTCTCGACGGCTTCGGTGCCGTGACCTTCATGAACCGCGCTGCGGAGTTGTACACGTCCGAGGTCGAGGGCACCGAACCGACGAAGAACCTGGCCTCGGATCTGACCAAGGTCTACGACATCGAGATGTCCTACCGCGATTCGAGCCGCTTCCAGGCCGATCGCGAGTACTGGGCGTCGCGGATCGACGGAATCGACGGAGTCACCACCCTCGCCGGGCACACCGCTCCGCCGGCCCCGAAGAGTCAGATCGACAGCACCGCTCTGTCTGCCGACACGATGAGCAGTCTCGATGCCCTGCGCGCCGAGACCGACACGACGATGGCGACCATCGTCATCGCCGCGTTCGCGGCGTATCTGGCCCAGATGACCGGCCGCGAGGACGTCGTGCTGTCACTGCCGGTGACTGCGCGAACCACCGCGGTTCTGCGCCGCTCCGGCGGCATGGTGTCCAACGTGGTGCCGCTGCGGTTCGACGTCTCGGGCGACACCACCGTCGAAACGATGCTGGCGCGCGTCAACGCCGAGGTCTCCGGTGCACTGCGCCACCAGCGGTACCGGCACGAGGACATTCGCCGCGACGCCGGCGGCGCAAGCGGTCAAGCTGCGTTCTTCGGTCCCTGGGTCAACATCATGCTGTTCTTCGGCGAGGTGCGCCTGGGATCGATGGTCGGCGGAATCAACATCCTCTCCACCGGCCTCATCGAGGACTTCGGACTGAACCTCTACACGAGCGTCGCCGGGGCCACGACCCACATCGACTTCGAGTCCAACCCCAACCTGTACGGCCCCGATCAGTCCGGCCGCAATCACGAGCGGTTCGTCGACTTCCTCGGCCGTTTCGTGGCGGCAGCCCCGACGGACCTCGTCTGGGACCTGGCTCTGACCGACGGATCCGAGCGCGCACTGGTCGTCTCCGAGTGGAACCACACCGAACACGAGACCACGCCCAGCACTCTGCTCACCGCCTTCGAGGCTGCTGCGGCAGCTCGTCCCGACGCCACGGCTCTGGTGTACGAGGGCGACGTCCTGACTTACGGAGAACTGTCGGCGCGGGTGAACGGCCTCGCTCGCCATCTGATCGACATGGGCGTCGGCCCGGAGACTCTTGTCGGCTTGTCCATTCGACGCTCGTTCGATCTTGTGGTCGGCATGTACGCCATCGTGGCGGCAGGCGGAGCATGGGTACCGATCGACCCGGATCATCCTGCCGAACGCACGGCCTACATCCTCGATTCCGCGCAGCCTCGGTGCGTACTGATCTCGTCGCGTGACGACGTGTCGCTGCCCGAGGGCACCGAGACGGTCGCCGTCGATCTGGTCGACCTGTCCGCCCGGTCGTCCGCTCCGGTCGGAGACGCGGAACGGATTGCGCCGCTTCGTGTTTCGAACACCGCGTACGTCATCTACACCTCCGGCTCCACCGGCCGCCCGAAGGGCGTCGCCGTGGAGCACGCCGCCATCCACAATCAGATGGAGTGGATGCTGGCGGAGTATCCGATGGATACCACCGACGTCTATCTGCAGAAGACGGCGACGACGTTCGACGTCTCGCTGTGGGGTTTCTTCCTGCCGCTGCGAGTGGGCGCGACGATGGTGCTCGCCACCCCCGACGGGCATCGCGACTCGGTCTACGTGGCGAACAGGATCGCCGAACACTGCGTCACGGTCACCGACTTCGTGCCCTCGATGCTGACCGTGTTCGTCGCCAACGCGCCGGCCAACACCTGTGCTTCGCTGCGTCACGTCTTCGTGATCGGCGAGGCGCTTCCGGTCGAGACGGCAGCAGCATTCCGATCCGTCTGCGCCGCGGGACTGCACAACCTCTACGGTCCCACCGAGGCGGCGGTCTCGGTGACGTACCACGAGAGCAGCCCACAGGACACGCGAACCGTCCCGATCGGTGTGCCCGAGTGGAACACCCGCGCCTTCGTACTGGACAGCCGGCTGCGACCCACTCCGGTGGGAGAAGCGGGCGAGCTCTACCTCGCGGGCGTCCAGCTGGCGCGGGGCTACGTGGGTCGCCCCGACCTGAGCTCGGATCGGTTCGTGGCCAACCCCTTCGGCGACGCCGGAGAGCGGATGTATCGCACCGGCGACCTCGTTCGGTGGCGCAGCGACGGAGTGCTGGACTACATCGGACGCACCGACTTCCAGGTGAAGTTCCGTGGCCAGCGCATCGAGCTGGGCGAGATCGAAACCGTGCTGCTCGCACACGAATCCATCTCGCAGGCAGTGACATTGGTCGTACAGACGGTTACCGGCGACCAACTCGTCGCCTACGTCGTCGCCGGGCCGGGGAAGTCCATCGACTCCGCCGAGGCCATCGAATTCGCCGGGCATGCGCTGCCGTCCTACATGGTTCCCGCAGCAGTGGTCGTGCTCGATGCGCTGCCGCTCAACACCAGCGGAAAGCTCGATCGAAAAGCGTTGCCGGAGCCGGTGTTCACCAGCGCCAAGAAGTACCGAGCACCGCAGAGCCGCGCGGAATACGTCGTCGCCGGAATCTACGAGGACCTGCTCGGCGCGTCCAAGGTCGGTCTGGACGAGGACTTCTTCGAGCTCGGCGGCAACTCGCTGATCGCCACACAGTTGGTGACACGAGTCGGCGGCGCACTCGGAGTACGCCTGGGAGTGCGCGAGCTGTTCGAGGCCCCCACCGTCGGCGCACTGGCTGCCCGGGCCGAGTCGGCTGCCGGCCGCGGATCCGACACCCCGATCCTCGAATCCCGGGAACGCCCCGAGCGCATCCCACTCTCGCCTGCACAGCAACGCATGTGGTTCCTCAACCGGTTCGATCCGGCCACTGCGGTGTACAACCTGCCGTTCTCGGTCCATCTGAGCGGTCCACTCGACGTGAGTGCCCTGTCGGCCGCATTCGCGGACGTCGTGGAACGACACGAGACGCTGCGCACGGTGTACCCGGAAGTGGACGGATCGCCCGAGCAGGTCGTGCTCAACGCGGCCAGGACACCGGCCACGATCACCCCGATCCGCATCGAACGGCACGAGCTCGGTGGCCGACTGCACGAGTTGGTGGCCAAGGGCTTCGACGTCACGATCGACACGCCGTTTCGAATCGCGCTGTTCGAGATGTCGCCCACCGAGTACGAACTGGCGATGGTCCTGCACCACATCGCTGCCGACGGAGCCTCCTTCGGACCGTTGGCGCGCGACGTCCTGCTGGCCTACTCGAGCCGGATACAGGGCCGCGCTCCCGAGTGGACGCCGCTCGAGGTCCAGTACGCCGACTACGCGCTCTGGCAGCGTGCGGTACTCGGTCCCGAAACCGATCCGCATTCGCTCGCTGCACGCGAAATCGCCTATTGGAGTGCCACACTCGAGGATCTACCCGATCAGCTGGCGCTGCCGTCGAGTAGGCCCCGCCCCGCCGTGTCGTCCAACGCAGGCAGCAAGCTGCGCATCGAGATTCCGGCCCGGTTGCACAGTGCTCTGGCCGATCTCGCCCGCGCGAACAACTCGTCGCTGTTCATGGTGATGCAGTCGGCGTACGCGCTGTTGCTGGCTCGACTGAGCGGCACCACCGACATCGCCATCGGCGCGCCGGTGGCCGGTCGCGGTGAGCCTGCACTCGACGACCTCGTCGGAATGTTCGTCAACACGTTGGTACTTCGTACCGATGTCGATCCGGCACTGTCGTTCGAGCAGCTGCTCGCTCGCGTCCGCGACACGGACCTGTCGGCGTTCGCGCATGCCGACGTTCCGTTCGAGCGCCTGGTCGAGGTTCTCAATCCGGTCCGCTCGACATCACGGCACCCGTTGTTCCAGGTGGCGCTCTCCCTGGAATCGGCCATGTCTCGTGAACTCACCGTCGGCGGGCTCCGCGCCGTGGCCGCCGAATTCGACGTCCCGATAGCGAAATTCGACCTCCAGCTCTGGCTCACCGAGCACCAGGTCGACGGAACTGCCGCGGGTATCGATGCGGTGTTCGAGTACGCGACCGATCTGTTCGACGCAGATCTGGTCGACAGCTTCGCGCGGCGCTTCCTCGGAATTCTGGACGCAGTCACCACCGACGCGTCGGTTCCGGTCGGCGACGTCGACATCGTGGACGCCGCCGAATACGAGTCCGTCGTGTCCACCTGGAACGTGTCCGGGCCGGACGTCTCTCGCGACGTGACGTTGATCGACCTGCTCGACGCTGCGGCCTCGGCACAGCCGGACGGAGTGGCCGTGCGCTTCGGCGACACGTCGCTGACGTACGCCGAGTTCGATGCTCGGACCAATCGCCTTGCCCGCGTACTGATCTCACACGGCGTCGGCCCCGAGAGCCTCGTCGCGGTCGCCTTACCGAGGTCGGCGGAACTCGTCGTCGCGCTGGTTGCGGTCGTGAAGGCCGGTGGCGGTTACCTCCCCGTCGATCCGAGCTACCCGCTGGACCGCGTCGAGTACATGCTCGACGATGCGCGTCCGACATCGATTCTCTTCTCGGGAACGGACCCGATCGAGCTGCCCGCGGACGTCGAATCTCGCATCGGCGCAACATTCGTCGACATCGACACGGTCGATCTGTCGTCGATCTCGGGCGCACCGGTGACCGACACCGATCGCATTCGCCCGCTTCGCCCCACCAACGTCGCGTACGTCATCTACACCTCGGGGTCGACCGGTCGCCCCAAGGGTGTTCTGGTGCCGCACCGCAACGTGGTTCGGCTGCTCGCGAACACCGATGCGGTCTACGGCTTCGGAGCCGACGACGTGTGGACGATGTTCCATTCCTACGCGTTCGACTTCTCGGTGTGGGAACTGTGGGGTCCGTTGCTGTACGGCGGCACTCTGGTGGTCGTCGACTACTTCACCTCGCGCTCACCCGAAGCGTTCCATCAGCTGCTCGTGGACGAACGAGTGACGGTGCTCAACCAGACTCCGTCGGCGTTCTACCAACTGTCCGAGGCCGATCGCACGGCGGCCTCGACCGGCGGCGAGCTGTCTCTGCGCTACGTGATCTTCGGCGGCGAGGCCCTCGAACAGCGTCGATTGAGCGGCTGGTTCGAGCGGCACGGCGATCGTGCACCGCAGCTGATCAACATGTACGGCATCACCGAGACCACGGTGCACGTGTCGTATCAAGCGTTGGGCTCCGCGTCCGTCGCAACGACCGCATCGGTGGTCGGCAAGCCGATCGCTGGGCTGCGCGTCTACGTTCTCGATACCCGGCTCCATCCGGTCCCGGTCGGGGTGCCCGGCGAGATGTACGTTGCCGGTGGACAATTGGCGCGCGGATACCTGGGACGCGCACCGCTCACCGCGGTGCGGTTCGTGGCCGATCCGTTCGCCTCCGGCTCCGATGCCGGGTCGTTGCTGTATCGCACCGGCGATCTGGCGCAGTGGAACGCGTCGGGCGAGCTCGAATATCTGGGCCGCTCCGACGATCAGGTCAAGGTGCGCGGCTTCCGAATCGAGTTGGGCGAGGTCGAGGCCGCGGTCACCGCGCACCCCGCCGTCACCCAGGCTGCCGTCGTCGTCCGTGAGGATTCGCCCGGGGCGGCCCGGTTGGTCGCCTACGTGGTCTCGGCGGTGGCGAACGGTCGGCCTACCCTCGACCTCGAGGATCTGCGAACCGGTATCGCCGAACTGTTGCCGGAGTACATGGTTCCGTCGGCGTTCGTTGCGCTGGAGACGATTCCGCTGACGGTCAACGGAAAGCTGGACCGGCGCGCACTGCCTGCGCCGGTGTTCGAGGTGCGAGATTTCCGCGCACCGACGACACCGATCGAAGAGATCGTCGCCGACGTCTTCGCCGACGTCCTCGGCGTCGAGCGGGTAGGACTGGACGACGACTTCTTCGAGCTCGGCGGTAACTCGCTGATCGCCACCCAGGTGGTCTCGCGGCTCGGAGTGGCACTCGACGCCACCGTGCCGGTGCGCATGCTGTTCGAGGCGTCGACGGTTGCACTGCTCGCGGTGCGCGTCGAACAGGCGGCGGGGGAGGGCGGCCGGACTGCACTGGTCGCGACCGTCCGGCCGGAGCGCATCCCGTTGTCGCTTGCGCAGCAACGCATGTGGTTCCTCAACCGGTTCGACGTCGACTCCGCCGCATACAACATTCCGTTCGCGCTGAAGCTGACCGGCGACCTGGATGTCGCGGCACTGCAGGTCGCCATCATGGATGTGATCGACCGGCACGAGTCGCTGCGCACCGTCTATCCCGACACCGCGCACGGACCGCAGCAGTCCATTCTCGACGCCGCTCAGACGGTGCCGAACCTGATGCCGATTCCGACCTCGGCCGCCGACATTCAGCGACAGGTCTTCGCGCTCGCGTCGACGACGTTCGACGTGACCGTCAACGTTCCGATCCAGGCCCGACTGTTCGAGATCGGCCCACGCGAACACGTGATCGCCATGGTGGTGCACCACATCTCGGCCGACGGCTGGTCGATGGGACCGCTGGCCCGAGACATCATGATCGCCTACGCCTCGCGCACCGCGTGGGAGAACCCGGCCTGGATGCCGTTGGAAGTGCAGTACGCCGACTACAGCCTGTGGCAGCGTTCGGTTCTGGGCTCCGAGGACGATCCGCAGTCGCTGATCTCCGGTCAGGTGAACTACTGGGCCGACATCCTTGCCGGCCTACCCGACCAGCTCGATCTGCCGACCGACCGGCCGCGCCCCAGTCGCCAGTCCTACCAGGGCTCTTCCATCGGATTCGACGTGCCTGCCGATGTGCACCAGGGCCTGTCCGCTCTGGCGCACACCCACAACGCATCGCTGTTCATGGTCGTCCACGCCGCACTGGCCGTGCTGCTGGCCCGACTGTCGGGCACCGAGGACATCGCCATCGGTACTCCGGTCGCCGGCCGCGGTGACGCAGCGCTCGACGACGTCGTCGGCATGTTCGTCAACACGCTCGTTCTGCGCACCGACATCGACTCCGGACGCACGTTCTCCGAACAGATCGGCCGCGCGCGCGAAGTCGCGCTCGGAGCCTTCGGCCACGCCGATCTACCGTTCGAGCGTCTGGTCGAGGTCCTCAACCCGTCGCGGTCGCAAGCTCGACACCCGCTGTTCCAGGTCATGCTCTCGTTCGAGAACCTCACCCGAACACACGTCGACCTCCCGGGCCTGTCGGTGGACAGCGTCGCCCTCGATGCCGAAATCGCCAAGTTCGACCTGCAGCTCACCGTGACCGAGTCGATCGGACTTGACGGCCGCGGACAGGGTATGGCCGCCGAACTGACCTACGCGACAGACCTTTTCGATGCCGAGACCATTCGCGGGTTCGCCGACCGGTTCGTACGGATGCTCACGGCCGTGGTGGCCGATTCGTCGGTGGCCGTCGGCGACATCGATCTGCTCGACGACGGCGAGCACGACCGCGTGGTGGCCGAATGGAACGACACCGAACACGAGGTCCCCGCCGACATCACTCTGGTGGACCTGTTCGACCGACAGGTCGCCCTGACCCCGGACGCAACTGCGCTGGTCTTCGAAGGTGAGCGGCTGACGTACGCCGAGTTCGATGCACGCGTCAACCGTCTTGCGCGCCATCTGGTCTCGCTGGGCGTCGGGCCCGACACGTTGGTCGGCCTCGCGATCGCCCGCAGCCTCGACCTGTTCGTCGGCATGTACGCGATCGTCAAGGCCGGGGCCGGATACGTGCCGATCGACCCGACCCAACCGGCGGATCGCAACGACTACATCGTGGCCACCGCGGCACCGATCCGGGTGTTGTCCACCGTGCGCGATCACGTCGAATTCCCCGACGTCGACACGATCGACATCGACACGCTCGATACTTCTAACCTGTCGTCGGAACAGTTGCGCGACAACGACCGACGCGCCCCACTGCGTTCGCGGAACCTCGCGTACGTCATCTTCACGTCGGGTTCGACGGGCCGTCCCAAGGGTGTCGGGGTGTCGCACGACGCGATCGTCAACCGACTGCTGTGGATGCAGGGCGAATACGCCCTGACTCCGCGCGACGTCGTGCTGCAGAAGACGCCGTCCACGTTCGACGTGTCGGTATGGGAGTTCTTCTGGGCGCTCCAGGTGGGCGCCTCGGTGGTGATCGCCGTTCCGGACGGTCACCGGGATCCCATCTACTTGCTCGATGTCATTGCGCGCGAACGCGTTTCGGTGGTGCACTTCGTGCCGTCGATGATGTCGGTGTTCGTGCCCGAAGTCGAGCGGCGTCGCAGCGCGGGAGCCTCGCTCCGACTGATGTTCGCCTCCGGCGAGGCGCTACCGCCCACCACCGCTCGCGCACTACGGCGTGCGGTCGCGTCGGTGGAACTGCACAACCTGTACGGACCGACCGAGGCTGCCGTGGACGTGACGTACCACGCGGTCACGGATTCGGACTCCGACGTCATGCCGATCGGTGCTCCGGTGTGGAACACCGCTGTCTACGTACTGGATTCGCGACTGCATCCCACCCCGGTCGGTGTTGCAGGTGAGCTCTATCTCGCCGGCACCCAGCTCGCGCGCGGCTATGTGGGACGCCCCGACCTGACCGCGGACAGGTTCGTCGCTCACCCGTTCGCCGATGGCGGCGCGCGGCTGTACCGCACCGGCGACGTCGTGCGCTGGAATCGCGACGGCGAGCTCGAATACGTCGGACGTTCCGACTTCCAGGTCAAGTTGCGCGGCCTGCGCATCGAACTGGGTGAGATCGAAACGGCGCTGCTCGCCCAGCGGTCGGTCTCTCAAGCCGTAGTCGTGGTCCGCCGCGACCAACTCGTCGGATACGTGGTTCCTTCGGGGGTGTCGGTCGACACCGGAGCCGTTCTGTCGGCGCTACGCGGTCGTCTGGCGGAGTACATGGTGCCGTCGACACTGATCGTGCTGCCCGAGTTCCCGCTCGGTGCCAGCGGAAAGCTCGACCGAAAGGCGTTGCCCGACCCCGCATTCGAGGTCACCGAGTACCGCGAACCGACCAACGACATCGAACGCACCGTCGCCGAGGTGTACGCCCAGGTGCTGGGCGTCGAGCGCGTGGGTCTCGACGACGACTTCTTCGAGCTGGGCGGAAACTCGCTCATCGCAACGCAACTCGTGTCCCGACTCGGCGTCGCGCTGGACACCCGGATCGCCGTTCGCGAGCTGTTCGACGCGTCCTCGGTGGCCGACCTCGCAGCCAGACTGGGCACCCTGGTCGCCACCGGCAGCAGGCCGCCGCTGGTACCGCAGCAGCGTCCGCAGCACATTCCGCTGTCGCTGGCGCAACAGCGGATGTGGTTCCTCAACAAGTTCGACGTCGAATCGGCGGCCAACAACATCCCGATCGCCGTCCGGTTGTCCGGTCTGCTCGACCGCCGGGCCATGCAGATCGCGGTCGCGGACGTCGTCGCCAGGCACGAGTCTCTGCGGACGGTGTTCCCGGAGACCGACGGCACGGCTCATCAGGTGATCGTCGACGCGCAGACGGCCACACCGGAATTGACGCCGATCGAAATTTCCGCGCATCAGGTGGCCGATGCCATGCGCGAGCTGGCGACGACAGGATTCGACCTGTCGAAGGACCTCCCGTTCCGTACTCGGTTGTTCGAGGTGAGCCCCACCGAGCACCTGCTGGTGTTCGTGGTGCACCACATCGCCGCCGATGGTTTCTCGCTCGGCCCGCTCACTCGCGACGTCATGAACGCCTATGCGGCGCGGTCGATGAACCAGGAGCCGTACTGGACTCCGCTTCCGGTCGACTACGCCGACTACAGCCTGTGGCAGCGCGAGGTGCTGGGCTCCGAGGACGACCCCACGTCCGTGGTCTCGCAGCAGATCGACTACTGGACGACGACGTTGGCCGGTCTGCCGGATCAGCTCGATGTGCCCTCCGACCGTCCCAGGCCGGCGGTGGCATCGAACAGCGGTGCGCTGGTGCGTTTCTCGATCGACGGAGAACTGCATCGCGCTCTGATCGAGGCGTCCCGACGTGAGAACGCGTCGCTGTTCATGCTGGTGCACACCAGCCTCGCGGTACTGCTGTCGCGGCTGTCCGGCGAGACCGACATCGCGATCGGCACACCGGTCGCGGGCCGCGGTGAGGCGGCGCTCGACGACCTGATCGGCATGTTCGTCAACACCCTCGTGCTCCGAACGGAGATCGACACCGCGCGCAGGTTCGACCAGGTACTGGCCGATGCTCGCGAGACCGACCTGTCGGCGCTGGCACACGTGGACGTTCCGTTCGAGCGTCTGGTGGAGATCCTCAACCCGGTACGTTCCACGGCTCGTCATCCCCTCGTGCAGGTGGTGCTCGCGTTCCAGAACCTGGGGCAGAAGGATCTCGAACTACCGGGACTGTCGGTCTCGGGCGTCGACTTCGAGACCCTGGTTGCACTGTTCGACCTGCAGTTCACGTTCGTCGAATCGTTCGGACCCAGTGGCGCGGCGCAGGGTATGACGTTCGATGTCACCTACGCCACCGACCTGTTCGACGAGTCCACGGTGGTCACCCTGGGTGAGCGCCTGATCAAGGTCCTCGAATCCGTCGCCGACAACCTCTCGACCGTCGTGGGCGACATCGAACTGCTCGACGATGTCGAGTACAAGCGCGTGCTCGACGACTGGAACGACACCGACCACGACGTCGACCGGTCGCAGACGCTGGCCTCCCTCGGGCGCTCGGTCGAATCCGACGGAACCGCACTGGTATTCGGTGACGAGTCAGTGTCCTACTGCGAGTTCGACGCACGGGTGGCTCGTCTTGCGCGGTACCTCGTCGATCGTGGTGTCGGGCCCGAGACCACCGTGGCGATCGCTGCCCGTCGTTCGGTGGAGCTCCTCGTCGGAATTCACGCGATCGTCGCGGCGGGCGGTGCCTACGTACCGATCGACCCGGATCAGCCTGCCGAGCGAATCGCGCACATTCTGCGCACCGCGGCACCGGTGTGCGTACTGAGCACGTCACGAGACTCGGTGGATGCCGACGGGCTCGACGTGATCGACATCGACGTTCTCGACCTGTCCGGGGTCTCCGATGCACCGATCACCGACGCGGACCGAATCGGTGCACTCGCACCGACGAACACCGCATACGTCATCTTCACGTCCGGGTCGACCGGGCAGCCGAAGGGCGTGGCCGTCACACACGAGGCAATCGTCAACCGTCTGCTGTGGATGCAGTCGGAATACGAGCTCGCCGCCGACGATGTCGTGTTGCAGAAGACCCCCGTCACGTTCGACGTGTCGGTGTGGGAACTGTTCTGGCCGTTGCAGATCGGGGCGACGCTGGTCATCGCGAAGCCGGACGGGCACCGAGACCCGCAGTACCTGCTCGAGACCATCGAGGCGCAGTCGGTCACGACGGCACACTTCGTGCCGTCGTTGCTCGAGGTCTTCGTCTCCGTCGTCGCAGCCGAGTCGTCGTCCGCAGCCACGTCGCTGCGGACTCTGTTCGCCTCCGGTGAGGCGCTGCCCGCCGAGGTCGGCGAACGCGTCCGACGCGTCCTGCCGGGCGTGGCGCTGCACAACCTCTACGGACCCACCGAAGCGGCTGTCGACGTCACCTATCACGAGGTGTCCGAGGCGGACGTCGACCTGGTTCCGATCGGTGTCCCGGTGTGGAACACCAGAACGTACGTCCTCGACTCCCGACTGTCCCCGGTTGCTCCCGGGGTCGCAGGTGAGCTCTATCTCGCCGGAGTCCAACTGGCCCGCGGCTACCTCGGTCGAGTGGATCTGACGGCAGATCGATTCCTACCGGATCCGTTCGGCGAACCGGGTTCTCGCATGTACCGCACCGGCGATCTGGTGCGCTGGCGGGAGTCCTCGTCTCACACCGGGCGTCTGGAGTACTTGGGCCGCACAGACTTCCAGGTCAAGTTGCGTGGTCTGCGCATCGAACTCGGGGAGATCGAAACCGTGCTGCGCCGGCACCCGTCGGTGGAGTCGGCCGTGGTGCTGGTTCGGCAGACGGCCGTCGCCGGAGATCAACTGGTCGCCTATGTCGTCCCCGCCTCCGGTGCGACCGTCGACGTGGCCGACCTGACGGCGTTCGCCGCCCGCTCGCTCGCCGGATACATGGTTCCGGCTGCGACCGTCGTGCTCGACGCACTTCCGCTGACCGCCAACGGCAAGCTCGACCGGCGCGCGCTCCCGGCACCGGATATAGAGCAGCGTGCCTTCCGCGCTCCGACGACCACGTCGGAAATCGTGGTGTCGCAGGTGTTCCGCGACGTGCTCGGCGTCGATGTCGTCGGAGCCGACGACGAGTTCTTCGCTCTCGGCGGTAACTCGCTCGTGGCGACCAGGGTGGCGTCGCGCATCGGTGCCGCGACGGACACCACGGTCAGTGTTCGGACCATCTTCGAGGCGTCGACGGTGGCGGCTCTGGCGGCGAAGCTGGACGAACTCTCGGGATCGGGACGAAAGATTCCTCTCGTGCGCACCGAGTTGCCGGACGTCGTTCCGCTGTCGCTCGCCCAGCGCCGGATGTGGTTCCTCAACCGTTTCGACGTCGATTCGGCAACGGAAAATCTGCCCGTCGCCATCGAACTGATCGGTGACCTCGACGTCGTCGCGCTGCGCTCTGCCGTGGCCGACGTGATCGAACGGCACGAATCGCTGCGCACCGTCTACCCCGAGGTGGACGGGGTGGCCTCTCAGGTGATCGTCCCCGCAGCGCAGGTAGCTCCGGAGCTGGCACCGACGAAGGTCACCGCCGACGACGTCACCGCCGCCCTGGCCGAGTTCTTCGTGCAGGGTTTCGACGTCACGGCCGCACCCCCACTCCGTGCCATCCTGCTCGAGCTCGACTCGAACCGGTATGTGCTGGCCTTGGCCACACATCACATTGCCGCAGACGGTTTCTCGATCGGACCGATGACTCGCGACCTCATGATCGCGTACGCGGCCCGGAGTGCAGGAAGCGAACCGGGTTGGGCACCGCTCGCGGTTCGCTACGCCGACTACACCCTGTGGCAGCAGACCGTGCTCGGTTCCGAGAGCGATCCCGATTCACCGGTGTCCGGCCAGATCCGACATTGGACGCGAACGCTGTCGGGACTGCCGGACGAGAGCACGTTCCCCGGCGACCGAGTGCGTCCCGATCGGTCGTCCTACCGCGGCGGCAACATTCGGTTGACGCTCGATGCGCAGACGCATGCGCGTCTCGGTGCGGTAGCCCGCGCCAATCAGAGCTCACTGTTCATGGTGTTGCACTCTGCTCTCGCGGTGTTGCTCTCCCGGTTGTCGGGCGGAACCGACATCGCCATCGGTACTCCGGTCGCCGGTCGCGGTGAGGCGGCACTCGACGACGTCATCGGTATGTTCGTCAACACCCTCGTGCTGCGCACCGAGATCGATCCCGGTGCTGCCTTCACCGAACTGCTCGCCCGTACGCGCAACACCGATCTGTCGGCGTTCGCGCACGCGGAGGTGCCGTTCGAGCGACTCGTCGAGGTACTCGACCCACCGAGGTCGGCCGCGCGGCATCCGCTGATCCAGGTGATGCTCACCGTGCAGAACATGGAGCAGACCGAACTCGAGCTCCCGGGCCTGACCGTGCGCGGAGTCGATCTCGACGTCGAGACGGCGAAGTTCGACATCCAGTTCACGTTCACCGAGAACCAGGCGGACGGCAGCTCGGCCATCGACGTGACGTTCGCCCGTGATCTCTACGACGAGGACACAGCGCGCGCCTTCGGTGAGCGCCTGATCCGCGTGCTGGAGTCGGTCGGCACCGATGCCGAGCAGCCCGTCGGGGACATCCCGGTGATGGATACGGCCGAGCGCGATCACGTTCTCGCCCTTGCCCAGGACGCACCGGCGGTCGCGGATTCTGCCGACTCCATCGTCTCCCTGTTCGCGGCCAGGGTCGCGGAGAACCCGGACGCTGCCGCCGTCGTCTTCGACGGTCGGTCGCGCACGTACGGAGACATCGACACCGAGTCGACGGCACTGGCGAGAGTTCTTGTCGCACAGGGTGTCGGCCGCGAATCCGCGGTCGCAGTCGTACTGCCTCGCACAGCCGATCTCGTGGTGGCGCTGCTCGCGGTGCTCAAGGCCGGAGGTGCATACGTACCGATCGATCCGTCGTACCCGGCCGATCGCATCGAGTTCGTGCTCGCCGACTCGCGTCCCGCCGCGGTACTGACCTGGACCGGTGTCGAGGTCGCGCTACCGCCGGAACTGCCCAGGGTCGACATGGACACCCCAGCGGACGAGTCCCGGTTCGCAACGGACGTCCTTCCCGCGGTGACGGCCGCAGAAGCTGCGTACGTCATCTACACCTCGGGTTCGACCGGCACCCCCAAGGGCGTCGTCGTCCCGCACCGCAACGTCGTCCGCCTGCTGGCGAACACCCAGCGGCACTTCGATTTCGGTCCCGCCGACGTCTGGACTCTGTTCCACTCGTTCGCGTTCGACTTCTCCGTGTGGGAACTGTGGGGCCCGCTCACCACGGGTGGCACCGTCGTCGTGGTCGACTACTTCACGTCGAGGTCGCCGGAAGCGCTGCGCGAGTTGTTGATTCGCGAACGCGTGACCGTGCTCAACCAGACCCCGTCTGCTTTCTACCAGTTCGACCAGGCCGACCGCACGGCATCGGGTGCTGCCGAGTACGCGCTGCGCTACGTCGTCTTCGGCGGAGAAGCGTTGGAGCTGCGTCGATTGAGCGGTTGGTTCGATCGGCACGGCGATCGTTCCCCACAGTTGGTCAACATGTACGGCATCACCGAAACCACCGTCCACGTCTCGCATCGGGCGCTCGATGCGCAGGCTGCCGCGGAGGCATCGGGGTCACTGGTGGGTCGGGCGATCTCCGGGTTGTCCGTGTACGTGTTGGATGCGCGACTCGGCCTCGTGCCGGCGGGTGTCCCGGGAGAGATGTACGTCTCGGGCGGTCAGGTGGCGCGGGGATACCTGGGTCGGCCGGACCTGACGGCGACACGATTCGTGGCAGATCCCTTCGCAGGCGACGGATCCGTGCTCTATCGCACCGGTGACGTCGCCCGGTGGTCGCCCACCGGTGAGCTCGAATTCGTCGGTCGCGCAGACGATCAGGTCAAGATCCGCGGCTTCCGCATCGAACTGGGCGAAGTCGAATCGTCGGTTCTGTCGGCTCCGGCCGTCGGACAGGCCGCGGTGATCGTGCGCGAGGACGCTCCCGGTGCCGCGCGCCTGGTCGCTTACCTGGTGCCCGCAACCGGTTCCACGATCGACGTCGACGCCGTCCGTGCGTCGGTGGCCGAGCAGCTCCCCGAGTACATGGTCCCGTCGGCGTTCGTGGTGCTCGACGCAATCCCGTTGACCACCAACGGAAAGCTGGACCGACGAGCCTTGCCCGAACCGGCCGCACGGACTCGCGAGTTCCGGCAACCGACGACTCCGATCGAGTCGATGGTCGCCGAGGTGTTCGCCGACGTCCTCGGTCTCGACCGGGTCGGTCTCGACGACGACTTCTTCGAACTCGGCGGCAACTCGCTGGTGGCCACCCAGGTCGTGTCCCGGCTCGGTGCCTCCGCCGACACGACGGTCCCGGTCCGGGCACTGTTCGAGGCCCCGACGGTCGCGGCACTCGCCGCGAGGGTCGAGCAGGGCTCGGGCGCGCGGCCGGCGCTGGTGCCGGGACCTCGCCCCGATCGAGTTCCACTCTCGCTCGCGCAGCAGCGGATGTGGTTCCTCAACCGGTTCGACTCGGACTCGACGGCGTACAACATCCCGTTCGCTCTGCGGCTGAGCGGCGATCTGAACGTCGGCGCGTTGCAGAGCGCGGTCTCGGACGTCATCGAGCGGCACGAGACACTGCGATCGGTGTACCCGGATTCGCCCGAGGGACCGCATCAGGTGGTCGTGCCGATGTCCCAGGTGCCGACGACTCTCGACGTGATCGACACAGACGCGGAATCGGTGACCGCTCGGGTGCTGGAGCTGCTGGCGTCGACGTTCGACGTGACCGCAGAGGTTCCGTTGAAGACCTCGCTGTTCCGAGTCTCCGACACCGAGTTCGTGCTGGCGATGGTGGTCCATCACATCAGCGCCGACGGTCTGTCGATGATGCCGTTGTCGACCGACGTCATGACGGCCTATGCCGCCCGTACCCGGCATTCCGATCCCGCATGGGCACCGCTGCCGGTGCAGTACGCCGACTACGCGCTCTGGCAACGGGACGTTCTCGGCTCCGAGGACGACGCCGAATCGATTGCAGCGCAACAGATTCGACACTGGTCTGCCGCGCTGTCGGAGTTGCCCGAGCAGATCGAGCTACCCCTCGATCGCCCGCGTCCGGCGAGCCAGACGTTCCGCGGCAATCGCATCGATTTCCGAATCGACGTCGATGCGCACGCGCGTCTCGCGGAACTGGCACGCGCGCACAACGCGACCGTCTTCATGGCCGTGCATGCGGCCTTCGCAGTGCTGCTCTCGCGGATCTCGGGGTCCTCGGACATCGTCGTGGGTACACCCATCGCAGGTCGCGGCGAGGCCGAGATCGAGAACCTCGTCGGCATGTTCGTCAACACCCTGGTGTTGCGACTCGATGTTCCGGGCGAGGCGACCTTCGATGATCTCCTCGACGCCGCACGAGAAACCGATCTGCAGGCGTTCGCCCACTCGGACATCCCGTTCGAGCGGCTCGTCGACGTGGTCAACCCCACGCGCTCGACGGCTCGGCACCCGCTGTTCCAGGTCGGCTTCTCGTTCCAGAACTTCGCTCGCCGCGAGTTCGAGCTCGACGGGTTGGAAATCTCGGCGCTCGACACCGAGACCGGCAACTCACAGTTCGATCTGCATCTGATCGTGTCCGATGCCCAGCAGGGCGACGGCGCGGCAGGTGGCTTCGATGCCCTGCTGACCTACGCGACGGATCTGTTCGACGAGAGCACGGCCCGTTCACTCGTGGCCCGCTTCGAGGCCGTGCTGGCCGCCGTCGTGGCGTCGCCGTCGACACCCATCGGCGATCTCGACGTGCTGCTGGACGGCGAGCGATCTGCGATCGTCGAGGACTGGAACGACACGGTTCACGATTTCGGTGCCGTGGAACACACGACCCTGCCCGATCTGTTCGGTGCAGCCGCCGAACGCGACCGCGCTGCAGTCGCACTCGTCCACGACGACGGCGTGGTGACGTACGGAGAGTTCGCCGAGCGGGTCTCGCAGCTCGCGCGTCACCTGATCGGCATGGGTGTCGGGCCGGAAGTGCCTGTCGGCCTTGCCATTCGACGCTCGGTCGATCTCCTCGTCGGCATGTACGCCATCTCGACGGCAGGCGGGGCGTACGTTCCGATCGATCCGGACCAGCCGGCCGAGCGCAACGCGTTGGTCCTCGAGACAGCCGCTCCTGCGTGCATTCTGATCTCCGGCGATGTGGGTGCCGAGATCACCGATGCTGCCCCGATCGTGGATCTGGCCCGGTTCGACGCCGATGCCTACTCGGGTGTTCCGGTTGGCGCGTCCGAACGCACCGGGGTGCTCACCGCAGCCAACACCGCGTACGTCATCTTCACGTCCGGATCGACCGGTCGTCCGAAGGGCGTTGCGGTCTCGCACGGTGCCGTCGTCAACCAGCTGAACTGGCTGCGTGCGGAGTACGCACTCGACGAGACCGACGCAGCGCTGCTCAAGACCGCAGCGACGTTCGACCTGTCGGTGTGGGAGTTCTGGTCGCAGCTGACCTCCGGCGGACGGCTCGTCGTGGCCGAGGCCGACGGTCATCGTGACCCCGACTACCTGCTGGAACTGATTCGCACGCAGTCGGTGACGACACTGCACCTGGTGCCGTCGATGCTGTCGATGCTCGGCACCGTCGCCGCGGGCGAGGTATCGCCGAGCCTGCGGCGGGTGCTGGCGATCGGTGAGGCACTGCCCGCTGCCGTCGCACAGGAGTTCCGCAAGCGGAACGGATCGACCGACCTGCACAACCTGTACGGGCCGACCGAGGCAGCGGTGTCGGTGACCGCGCACGCGGTGACGGACGCCGATACGACCGCGGTGCCGATCGGTGTTCCCGAGGCGAACACGACGGTGTTCGTGTTGGACTCGCGGTTGCATCCGGTGCCTGCGGGTGTCAGCGGCGAGCTCTACCTGGCCGGCGCGCAGCTGGCGCGCGGCTACTTCGGGCGCGCGGACCTGACGTCGGAGCGATTCGTCGCCAATCCGTTCGACGCGAACGGTTCTCGGATGTACCGCACCGGCGACCTGGTGCGCTGGCGGGTGCCCGTCGTCGACGGAACGCCGGCCCCGGCGCACCTCGAGTACATCGATCGGGCCGACTTCCAGGTGAAGATTCGCGGATTCCGCATCGAGCTCGGTGAGATCGAAGCGGCCCTGCGGTCGCAGCCGGCAGTGGCAGATTCGGCCGTCGTGGTGCACAGCGGCGAGTCCATGGGTGACCAGTTGGTGGCCTACGTCGTCGGCCGGGCCGGGGAGGTCGTCGATGTCGCGCACGTCGAATCCGAACTCTCGCATCTCGTTCCGTCGTACATGGTGCCTGCGGCATTCGTGGTGCTCGAAGCGCTACCGCTCAATGCCAACGGAAAGCTGGACCGAAAGGCGCTGCCCGCGCCGCACTTCGAGGCCACCGAGTTCCGCGCACCGGTCACCCCGATCGAGGAGATCGTCGCGACGACCGTTGCCGAACTGCTCGGGCTGGACCGCGCGGGGCTGGACGACGACTTCTTCGCCCTCGGCGGAAACTCGTTGATCGCAACTCAACTGGTCTCGCGCCTCGGCCAGGCTCTCGACGCGCAGATTCCCGTGCGATCGGTGTTCGCGGCGTCCACGGTGGCGGGCCTCGCTGCACACATCGCGCCGCTCGTCGGCGGCGGTGCCCGCCGGGAACTGACGGTGCGCGAGCGTCCCGATCGACTACCCCTGTCGATCGCCCAGGAACGGATGTGGACGATCAACCGCATCGACCCGGGCTCGTCCGCGTACAACATCCCCGTTGCGGTGCGGTTGACCGGTGCCCTCGACATTGCCTCGCTCCGCGGCGCGTTCGACGATGTGCTCGGTCGCCACGAGATTCTGCGGACGGCCTACCCCGATTCGGTCGACGGCCCGGTGCAGCAGATCGGTGGCGTCGCCGACGTCGGGGTGGATCTCGAACCCGAACAGGTGGCACCGGACGCCGTGGTGTCCCGCCTGACGGACGTCCTCGGTGCGGGATTCGACGTGACGAAGACCGTCCCGGTCCGGGCTGCGCTGCTGCAGGTCGGCGACGACGAACACGTCCTCGCCGTGGTGGCTCACCACATCGCCGCCGACGGGTTCTCGATGGGGCCGTTGATCCGCGATGTCATGGTCGCCTACACCGCTCGGGTGGCGGGGGAGATGCCGTCGTGGGCACCGCTGCCGGTGCAGTACGCCGATTTCGCGCTGTGGCAGCGTGACGTACTCGGCCGCGAGGACGACCCGGACAGTCCGCTGGCGAAGCAGCTGGCCTACTGGACCGCCGAGCTGGCGGGAGCGCCGGAACAACTGGCACTGCCGCTCGATCGCCCACGGCCACCTCGACCGACCATGGAAGGCGCGTCGTACGGCTTCACGTTCGGTTCCGACGTGGCGTCGGCCATAGAGAAGATCGCCCGCGAGCATGCGGCGACGACGTTCATGGTGGTGCACAGCGCGTTCGCGGTTCTGCTGGGCCGGTTGAGCAACTCGTCGGACATCAGCATCGGCACCCCGACCGCAGGACGCGGCGAGGAGCAACTGGACGACCTGGTGGGCATGTTCGTCAACACGTTGGTGCTGCGCACGCAGATCGATCCGAACGGCACGTTCCTGGACCTGGTACGTCAGGCGAAGGACAAGGACCTCGCGGCGTTCGGCCACGCGGACGTTCCGTTCGAGCGGCTGGTCGATGCGCTCGGCCGCGCTCGGTCGAGCGCCTACACACCGCTGTTCCAGGCGATGTTGACGTTCCAGAACCATGCGACGGGCACGTTCGTGTTGCCGGGCCTGCAGGTGCAGGCGCTGCCGGCAGGCGACGATCAGGCGAAGTTCGACCTTCAGCTGACCGCTGTCGAGAACTTCGACGAGACCGGAGCGCTGCAGGACATCGAGGCGACGTTCACCTACGCGACGTCGATCTTCGACGAATCGACGATAGCGACGTTCGCCGAGCGGCTGTCGAAGATTCTGCGGACGGTCGTCTCCGATCCCGAGGTGGTGCTGCGATCCATCGACATCCTCACGGACGAGGAGAAGGCCGAGTTCGCGCCGCGCGCCAAGCCGAAGACGGTCGACGACCTACCGCAGTTGATTGCCGACGCAGCGGCGACCGCGCCCGATGCGGTGGCGCTCGAGCACGAATCGACGAGTGTCGATTTTGCGGCCCTGAACGCCAAATTGACGCAGATGTCGGCGACGATGGGCGCGGCGATGAAGCCTCAGGCTCTGGTGACGGTCACGCTGTCCGCACTGATTCCGGGCATCTTGCCCGCCCTCGGTGCAGAGGGGTTGTCGACCGCTCTGGCATCGTTGATCCAACGGGCGGAGTCGGTGATCGCGTCGTCGTGACGAAAGCCGAGCTCGCCGGTTGTGCACGTGGATCGATCAGGAGGAAAAGTTAGATGGCGGTTGGACGTCGACGCGAGGCAGCATTGACGGTCGAGGACCTTCCGCGCTTGGTTCGGAGCGTCGCTGCGGTCGAACCGGACCGCGTGGCGCTCGCGCACCTCGGCACGGAGTTGACCTACGCCCGGTTGGACGAGGAGATCACCACCCTCGACACGGCCATGGGTGGGGTTCTCGGCCCGGACGCGCTAGTCCCGGTCGTGCTGTCCAACACCGTTCCCGGCCTCATCGAGGCCACCGACGGTGGTCTCGACGCCGTGGTCTCGTCGGTGGTCTCCGATGCCGCGACGGTTCTCGGTGACGACGACTCGGCGTCGAGCCCGGCCGAACCCGAGGCAACCACCCTCTACACCCTGTTCGCCGATCAGGCCGAGCGGACACCGGACGCGCCCGCGCTCGTGTTCGGCGGCGAGAGTCGGTCCTATTCCGAGTTCGCAGAGTCGGTCGAACGCCTCGCCCGGGTTCTGATCGAGCGGGGGGTCGGCCCGGATTCGACGGTGGGGCTGTCGATCCGCCGCTCGTTCGATCTGCTGGTGGGTATGTACGCCATCTCGGCAGCCGGTGGTGCCTACGTTCCGTTGGACCCCGAGCACCCGGTGGATCGACTCGCCTACGTCCTCGATACCGCGCGACCGGTTCTGGTGCTCACGACATCGGAGGACCTGCCGCAGTTGCCGGACGGCACGCAGACTCTGCTCGTCGATGCCGTCGACGTCTCCGGCGTGACTGCAGGGCGCATCACCGATGCGGACCGGCTCGGCACCCTCGGCGAAGACGACCTCGCGTACGTCATCTTCACGTCCGGTTCGACCGGGCGGCCGAAGGGCGTGGCGGTGGGCCACCGCGCGATCGTCGCCAATATTTCCTGGCGGCAGCGGGAATACACGATGACCCCGGCCGACGTCGTCTTGCAGAAGACGCCGTTCACGTTCGACGTGTCGGTCTGGGAGTTCTTCTGGCCGTTGCAGATCGGCGCGACACTGGTGATCGCCGAGCCCGACGGGCACCGCGACCCCGCCTATCTCGCCCGCGTCATCGCTGAACACGGCGTGACGGTGACCCACTTCGTACCGTCGATGCTGTCGGTCTACGTTGCCGAACCCACCGCAGCACAGGCCGATTCGCTTCGCATGGTGTTCGCCTCCGGTGAGGCGCTGCCGGCGCGAACCGTCAACGCGTTCCACGCGATCTCCGGTGCCGAGTTGCACAACCTGTACGGTCCCACCGAAGCAGCCGTCGACGTCACGTACTACCGAACCCAGCAGGTGGAGGACGGCTCGGTACCGATCGGTGCTGCCGTCGACGACACCGACCTCTACGTGCTCGACGAGGGTCTGCGGCGCTCACCCCGGGGAGTCGAGGGAGAGCTCTATCTCGCCGGCGTGCAGCTCGCTCGCGGATACCTCGGACGCACGGACCTGACGTCCGATCGATTCGTCGCCGACCCGTTCGGTGAGCCGGGGGACCGGATGTACCGCACCGGCGACCTGGTGCGCCGGCGCGCCGACGGCCAGATCGAGTACATCGGCCGCACCGACTTCCAGGTCAAACTGCGTGGCCTCCGTATCGAACTCGGCGAGATCGAGCAGGCGCTGCTCGCCGAGCCGCAGGTGACCCAGGCTGCAGTACTCGTTCACGCCGACCACTCGCAGGCGCAGTTGGGCGAGCAGCTCGTCGGCTATGTCGTGAGCACCGAGCCCGATATCGATCACGACGGCCTGGCGGATGCGGTGCGTCGGCGCATGCCCGAGTACATGGTGCCGTCGGTGTTCGTCGTGCTGGACGAATTTCCGCTGAACGCCAGCGGCAAGCTGGACCGAAAGGCCTTGCCTGCGCCCGATTTCGCCTCGCTCGTACGCGAATACCGTGCCCCGGGCACCGACACCGAAACGGCCCTGGTGGCAATTTTCGAGACGGTCCTCGGGATGGACCGTATCGGCGTGGACGACGACTTCTTCGTCCTCGGCGGAAACTCGCTCAACGCCACTCGCGTGATCGCGCGAGTCAACGCTGAACTGGGCACAGCAGTGGATGTGCGGTCGTTCTTCGACGCACCGACCGTCGCCGAACTCGCCGCGGCCGTCGATGCCGCAGGCTCGACGCACGCGCGACCTCCGTTGGTGGCGCAGCAGCGGCCCGAACGTGTGCCGCTGTCGCTGGCCCAGCAACGGATGTGGTTCCTCAACCGATTCGAGCCGGACTCGGCTGTCAACAACATCCCGGTCGCAATCGCGTTGAGCGGCGAACTCGATTTCACCGCCCTGCAGGCGGCCTTGATCGACGTGTTGGACCGGCACGAGTCGCTGCGGACGGTCTACCCCGATCACGACGGCATCGGCTTCCAACAAGTACTCGAATCCGATTCGGTGGCAGTGGAATTGGAGCGCGCGACGGCAACCGATGTCGACGTTCCCGCCGTGCTGCTCGAGTTCGCGCTCAGGCCCTTCGATCTGGCGGTACAGCTGCCCTTCCGGGCGGTGCTTCTCGAGACGGCCGAGACCGAGCACGTGCTCGCGTTCGTGGTGCACCACATCGCGGCCGACGGATTCTCGATGGGCCCGCTGACCCGAGACGTGGTTGCCGCATACGTGGCGCGCACCAACGGGCAGCAACCACAGTGGACTCCGCTCGAGGTGCAGTACGCCGACTTCACGCTGTGGCAGAGGGCCGTCCTCGGCAGTGAGGACGATCCGGAATCTCTGATCTCGGCGCAGGAGAACTACTGGCGGCACCGACTCGGCGGCGCACCCGACCAGTTGGAGCTACCCACCGACCGTCCCCGCCCGGCGGTCGCCACGACCAACGGCGGCACGCACACGTTCGAGATCGACGCCGAACTGGTCCGCGCGCTGGAGAAGCTCGGAAGAGATCACAACGCAACGACATTCATGGTCGTGCACGCCGCGCTGGCCGTGCTGTTGGCCAAGCTCGCGGCCGCCGACGACATCAGTATCGGTACGCCGGTCGCCGGCCGTGGAGACGCGGCCCTCGACGACGTCGTCGGCATGTTCGTCAACACACTGGTGCTGCGCACCGAAGTCGATTCACGGACGTCGTTCGACGATCTGCTGCGCGAGATCCGGGAGGTGGACCTCGCTGCGTTCTCGCACGCCGACGTGCCCTTCGAGCGTCTGGTGGACGTGTTGGCCCCGGCGCGCTCGCAGGCACGCCACCCGCTGTTCCAGGTGATGTTGACGTTCCAGAACCTCGATCGAACCTCGGTCGAGCTCCCCGGCCTGACCATCGCAGCGGTCGACTACGAGGCAGACCTGGCAAAGTTCGATCTGCAAGTGACGCTGTGGGATTCGGCACCGGCCGGCTCCGAGCCCGCGGGCCTGACCGTCGCTCTGACCTATGCTGCGGACCTCTTCGACAAACCGACGATGGCTCGATTCGGAGAGCGGTTCGTTCGGGTTCTTCGTGCGATCACCGCAGCGCCCGCTGCAGCCGTCGGAGAGATCGACCTGCTCGACTCGGTCGAGCGGGAGTCGGTGCTGACGTTCGGTTCGGGACCTGCGCACGAGATCACCAGCGGAACAACGTTGGTGGGGCAGTTCGACGGTCGCGTCGAGCAGACCCCCGACGCGCAGGCCCTGGTGTTCGAGGACGTTCGGCTGACGTACGCCGAGCTCGATTCGCGCGCGAACCGCCTGGCGCGGTACCTGGTGTCGGTGGGCGTCGGGACCGATTCGACGGTCGGCCTCGCAGTCGGCCGCAGTATCGAGTTGTTCGTCGGTATGTACGCGATCGTCAAGGCCGGTGCTGCGTACGTACCCATCGACCCGGGTCAGCCGTCGGAGCGCAACGAGTACATCGTGAGCACGGCCTCGCCGGTACGGGTGCTCTCGAGCACCCGAGATCACGTCGAGTTCCCCGGCGTGGAGACGGTGGACATCGACGCCGTGGACGTGTCGGAATTCTCGTCGGCGCCGGTGACCGATGCGGAGCGGACGGCACCGCTGCGGGCAGAGAACCTCGCATACGTCATCTTCACCTCGGGTTCGACGGGTCGGCCGAAGGGCGTCGGCGTATCGCACGCGGCGATCGTCAACCGGTTGTCGTGGATGCAGCACGAGTACCCCCTCGGTCCGCAGGACGTGGTGTTGCAGAAGACACCGGCTACGTTCGACGTGTCGGTGTGGGAGTTCTTCTGGGCCTTCCAGGTCGGCGCATCGGTGGTCGTCGCGGTTCCCGAGGGTCATCGGGATCCGTCGTACCTGCTCGATGTCATTGCACGCGAACATGTCTCGGTAGTGCACTTCGTGCCGTCGATGATGTCGGTGTTCACACCGGAGGCGCTGCGTAGGCCCGACGCGGGAGCGTCGCTGCGTACGGTGTTCGCCTCGGGGGAGGCGCTTGCGCCTGCTACTGCACAGTCGCTGCTCCGCGCACTCCCACAGGTGTCGGTGCACAACCTGTACGGCCCGACCGAAGCTGCTGTCGACGTGACCTATCACGCGGTCTCCGACGCGGACACAGCCGTGGTGCCGATCGGTTCACCGGTGTGGAACACCGATGTGCGCGTTCTGGATTCGTCGTTGCGGCCGGTTCCGGTCGGGGTGTCGGGAGAGCTCTATCTCTCGGGTGTCCAGCTCGCCAGGGGATACGTGAGCCGACCCGATCTGACCGCGGATCGCTTCGTTGCCGATCCGTTCGCGGTCGACGGAGCGCGGATGTACCGAACCGGCGACGTGGTGCGGTGGCTGCCCGCCGGTGAGTTGGAGTACGTGGGGCGGTCCGACTTCCAGGTGAAGTTGCGTGGTCTCCGTATCGAACTCGGCGAAATCGAATCGGCTCTGTTGGATCTTCCCGAGATCGCTCAAGCCGTGGTGCTCGTGCGACGAGAACAACTGGTTGCCTACGTCGTCCCCACCGAAGGCCCGGTCGATGTGGACCGGGTACGCACCGCGCTACGTGGACGTCTGGCCGAGTACATGGTGCCGACCACCGTCGTGGAATTGGCCGAGTTCCCTCTCGGCGGAAGTGGCAAGCTCGATCGAAAAGCGCTGCCCGATCCGGAATTCGAGGCAACGCCCTACCGAGCACCGTCCGATCCGGTCGAAGAGATCGTCGCGAACGTGTTCGGCGCGGTCCTCGGACTCGACCGAGTCGGTGTGGACGACGACTTCTTCGCGCTCGGCGGCAATTCGCTCGTCGCCACTCAGGTCGCCGCACGGCTCGGTGCCGAGCTGGGCACGACGGTGCCCGTCCGAACGATGTTCGAGGCAGGCACGGTGGCAGCCTTGGCTGCTGCGTTGGAAAGCCACGTCGGCCACGGAGTCTCCGCGCCTCTGGTGCCGCAGGAACGCCCCGAACGAATTCCTCTCTCTCTCGCCCAGCAGCGGATGTGGTTCCTCAACCGATTCGAGCCCGAATCGGCGGTCAACAACATCCCCGTGGCGATCCGGCTCACCGGAGCACTCGACACTGCGGCCCTGAACGCAGCGGTCGTCGACGTTCTCGACCGGCACGAAGCACTCCGCACCGTCTACCCGAGTGTGGACGGAGCGGGGCATCAGGTGATCCTGCCTGCCGAATCGGTGGCACCGGACCTGACACCCACCACACCGTCCGCCGACGGTGCGGTGCCCGACCTGATCGCGTTCGCCTCCGAAGGATTCGACGTCACCCGGTCGATTCCCCTGCGCGCGAAACTGTTCCAGGTCACCGACGACGAGTACGTGCTGGTCGTCGTGGTTCATCACATCAGCGCAGACGGGTGGTCCATGGGACCGCTGACCCGCGACGTGATGACGGCTTACCTCGCTCGTGTGGCCGGCGACGCTCCGCAGTGGACGCCGCTGGCGGTGCAGTACGCCGACTTCGCGCTGTGGCAGCGCGCCGTGCTCGGCGACGACGCGGATCCGAGCAGCCTGATGGCAGCACAGGCGGACTACTGGCGTTCGGCCCTGGCGGACCTGCCCAGTGAGCTGACCCTGCCGTACGACCGGCCGCGTCCTGCGGTGCAGTCGTACTCGGGCGGGCGGTTCCAGTTCGACATCGATGCGGATCTGCGTGCCTCGCTCGACGATCTGGCCCGGTCGACCGGAACCACCCTGTTCATGGTGCTCCACGGTGCTCTCGCGCTGTTCCTGGCTCGCATGTCCACCTCGGACGACGTTGCGGTGGGTACCGCCGTCGCAGGCCGCGGCGAGGCCGTCCTGGACGACGTGATCGGCATGTTCGTCAACACCCTGGTGCTCCGCACCTCGGTCGATCGAAGCAAGGGATTCACCGACCTCCTCGGCCACGTCCGGGACGTCGACCTCGATGCATTCGCACACGCGGACATCCCCTTCGAGCGGCTCGTCGATCTGCTCGAACCCGAGCGAACGACGGCCAGGCACCCGCTGTTCCAGGTGGCGATCGCGTTCGAGAACCTGCCGCCGAGCGAATTCCACCTTCCCGATCTGACGGTCTCGGCGGTCGACGTCGAGGTCGACACCGCCAAGTTCGACCTGTCGCTGACGCTGCACGAGAAGGCCGACGGCACCGGTCTGTCCGCCGGTTTCCTCTACGCGCGAGACCTGTTCGACGAGAACACGATCGAGGTGTTCTCGCGACGTTTCCGCTGGCTGCTCGAAGCGATCGTGGCGACACCGAACACCCCGGTGGGCGATCTGTCCATCCTCTACGACGACGAATACGACCGGCTCACCCACGTCCACGGTGACGACGTGTTGGCCGGCGGCACTCTGGCCGAGATCTTCGCTGCCGGAGCCGCACTCGACCCGTCGGCGACCGCGATTCGCTACGAGGGCCGCTCGATCTCGTACGCCGAACTCGATGCGACGTCCTCGCAGCTCGCCCGGGTGCTCATCGAGCGCGGGGCCGGCCCCGAATCCGTTGTGGCTCTGGGGTTCCAACGCTCCTACTTCATGGTGCTCGCGGTCTGGGCAGTGGCGAAATCGGGGGCCGCGCACCTACCCGTCGACCCAACGTATCCGCAGGATCGCGTCGCCCACATGGTCTCGGACTCCGAGGCCCTACTGGGCCTGACCACCCGGGCACACTCGGATCGGCTCGCCGGCGGACAGCAGGACCTGACCTGGCTGAGCGTCGACGACGACGAGTTCGTGGCCGAGGTCCGCACCCGCTCTGCCGACCCGGTCACCGACGCCGACCGCCTGCGACCCGTCACGTTCCAGAACCCCGCCTACGTCATCTACACCTCGGGCTCGACGGGCAAGCCGAAGGGCGTTGTCGTCACGCACGCCGGACTCGGCGGCGTCCTCGACGCAGCAACCGATCTCTATCACCTGAAACCGGCCTCGCGGTTCCTCCACGTCTGCTCGCCGAACTTCGATCCGTCGGTTCTGGAGTGGATGGCGGCGTTCTCCGTCGGCGCGACGTTGGTAGTGGTACCCGCATCGATTCTCGGCGGCACCGAACTGGCCGAATTGTTGAAGGCGGAGAGGGTCACTCACACGATCATCACGCCCGCGGTGCTCGGCACGATGGATCCCCACGGGATCGATTCGCTCGAGGTGCTCTCGGTGGGCGGCGACGTGACCACTCCCGAACTGCTCGCCCGCTGGGCAGGGGACCGGAAGTACTTCAACGGGTACGGACCGACCGAGACCACGATCATCTCCAGCTTCGCCGAGTTGACGCCCGGCGAGCCGATCACCATCGGTCGACCGATTCACGGCATGTCCGTGCTCATCCTCGATTCCAGGCTCGAACCGGTTCCGACCGGTGTCGCGGGTGACCTGTATCTGTCGGGCGGTGCGCTCGCTCGCGGCTATCTCGGTAGGCCGAGTCTGTCCTCCGAGCGCTTCGTGGCCAACCCGTACGGCATCGACGGCGCACGGATGTACCGCACCGGCGACGTCGTGCGATGGACGGACGACCTGCAGCTGCAGTTCGTCGGCCGCACCGACTTCCAGGTCAAGGTGCGCGGGTTCCGTATCGAGCTCGGCGAGATCGACTCCGCGCTCACCGCTGTTCCCGAGGTCGACTTCGCCGTCACACTCGGACACGAACTGCCCTCGGGTGTCACCACCCTCGTGTCCTACGTGCTGCCGACGCGTGGTTCCGTCGTCGACGTCGAGGAGCTGACCGCCTTCGTCGGAAAATCATTGCCCGCCTACATGATCCCGTCGTCGATCATCGTTCTCGACACCGTTCCACTGACCTCGGTGGGCAAGTTGGATCGCGCCGCGCTTCCCGCACCCGTGTTCGAGGCCCGGGAATTCCGCGCACCCACCACCGCGGTCGAAGAGATCGTCGCCGGAGTGTTCGCCGACGTCCTGCACCTCGAGCGAGTGGGACTGGACGACGACTTCTTCGCCCTGGGCGGTAACTCGTTGATCGCCACCCAGGTGGTCTCGCGGCTCGGCGCGGCCCTGGACACGGTGGTCCCGGTGCGGGCGCTGTTCGAGAGCTCGACCGTGGCCGCACTGGTGGCGCACGTGGAGAGTGCTGTCGGTTCGGGCGGGCGCGCTGCACTCGTGGCGGGTCCGCGTCCCGAGCACCCGCCGCTCTCGCCTGCGCAGCAGCGGTACTGGTTCCTCAACCAGTTCGACACGACGTCGTCGGTGGACAACATTCCGTTCGCCGTGCGGTTGTCGGGTGAGCTCGACGTCGCTGCGCTGCAGTCGGCGGTGCGTGATGTCGTCGAGCGACACGAGTCTCTTCGTACCCGGTACCCGGACTCGGCACAGGGCCCGTTCCAGCAGGTGTTGCCGGCGTCCGAGGTACCGATGGACCTCGCCGTCCGAGACGTGGCCGGTGTAAACGTCGTTGCCGCCGTGACCGAATTCTTTGCGCGGGGCTTCGACGTCACCGTCGAGGTGCCGGTCGACGCGCGCGTGTTCCGCGTCGACGAGAACGAGCACGTCCTGGCCTTCGTCGTCCACCACGTGTCGGCCGACGGCGCGTCGATGGGCCCGCTGGCCGTCGACGTCATGACCGCATACACCGCGAGATCTGCAGGGACGGCTCCGGACTGGGAGCCACTCGAGGTGCAGTACGTCGACTTCGCGCTGTGGCAGCGAACCGTACTCGGCACCGAATCGGATCCCGATTCGGTTGCAGCGCAGCAGGTGTCGTTCTGGAAGGATACGCTCGCCGAGCTGCCGGATCAGCTGGTGCTGCCCACCGATCGCCCGCGCCCGCCTGCGCAGAGTTTCCGTGGCGATGCCGTGCGGTTCACCGTCGACGCCGGCACGCACGCTGCTCTCGCCGAACTCGGACGTACCGAGCAGGCAACGTTGTTCATGGTGGTGCACTCGGCATTCGCGGTGTTGCTCGCACGCCTGTCCGGTTCCGAGGACATCGCGGTCGGAACGCCCATCGCCGGCCGCGGTGAGCGGGCTCTGGACTCGATGATCGGTATGTTCGTCAACACCCTGGTCTTCCGGTCGTCGGTCGAATCGTCGATGAACTTCCGCCAGTTGCTCGCTCAGGCCCGAGAGCGGGACCTGGCCGCGTTCGCGCACTCCGACGTTCCGTTCGAGCGTCTCGTGGAGGTGCTGAACCCGGTGCGGTCGACGGCACGCAACCCGTTGTTCCAGGTAGGCCTGTCCTTCCAGAACCTTGCCGAGTCGACGTTCGAGCTGCCGGGTCTGACGGTGAGTGCCGTCGAGGCGGATGCGGTGACTGCGAAAACCGATCTGCAACTGTCGATCTCGGACCGCTACGCCCCGGACGGCTCGCCTGCGGAACTGTCGGCCGAATTCAGTTATGCCACCGATCTTTTCGATCGCGCCACGATCGAAGGTTTTGCCGACCGGTTCGTTCGCCTCCTCGCCGCCGTGGCCGAGGACCCGTCGTCCGTCGTCGGCGATCTCGAGCTGCTCTCGCCCGAGGAACGCACCCGGATCGTCCGCACGTGGAACGACACCGATCACGATGTCGATGCGTCGCAGTCGCTGGTATCGCTGTTCGATCGACAGGTGCAGGCGCAGCCCGACGCGGTCGCGGTGGTCCATGCCGGTCAGTCACTGTCGTACGGCGAGTTCGATCGTCGAATCAACCGGTTGGCCCGCGTCCTGATCGGTGCCGGTGTCGGCCCGCAGGTGACGGTTGCTCTGGCTATCAGGCGCTCGGTGGATCTGCTCGTCGCGATGTATGCCGTCGCCAAGGCGGGTGGGGCGTACGTGCCCGTCGATCCGGATCAGCCGGCGGACCGCAACGCCTACATCCTGGAGGTAGCTGCTCCCGCTCTGGTCCTGAGTACTGCGCGGGACGGTGTCGATGTCGACTCGGTTCCGGTGCTGTTGGTCGACACCGATCCGCGAGTGCTCGACGCAGAGGTCTCGGACGCGCCCGTCACCGACAGTGAGCGCACCTCGCCGCTGCGGCCTGCGAACACCGCGTACGTCATCTTCACGTCCGGATCCACCGGCCGCCCCAAGGGTGTCGCGGTGAGTCATGCCGCCATCGTCAACCAATTGCTGTGGCAGAGCGCCCATTACGGACTGGGCAGCACCGACCGAGTACTGCTCAAGACCGCGGCCACCTTCGACCTGTCCGTGTGGGAGTTCTGGGTCGCCACCGTCTCCGGTGGTGCGATCGTCGTGGCCGACGCCGAGGGCCACCGCGATCCCGCCTACCTCGTCGATCTGATGAACCGGGAATCGGTGACGACACTGCACACCGTGCCGTCCGTGCTCGACGCGCTGGTCACGGCGTCGGCGGGCACCCTGCCCGAACCCCTGACGCGGATCCTGGCGATCGGCGAAGCACTGCCGGTCGCCACGGCCGAGCGCGCGCTGCGCAGTTCGGCTGCGCGACTGGACAACCTGTACGGACCGACCGAGGCCGCGGTCTCGGTGACTTCGCATCGGGTGACGACCGTCGACGGCACCACGGTTCCGATCGGTGGCCCGGAGTGGAACACCCGTGTCTACGTGCTGGATTCGCGTCTGGCTCCCGTTCCGGTCGGCGTCGCAGGTGAGCTCTACCTCGCGGGGGCGCAGCTGGCCGACGGGTACTTCGCGCGGCCGGATCTGAGCGCCGAGCGATTCGTCGCGGACCCGTTCACCCCCGGCGGCCGCCTGTACCGCACCGGTGACCTCGTATCCTGGCGCGCCGACGGCGAATTGGAGTACGTCGGGCGCACCGACTTCCAGGTGAAGATTCGCGGTTTCCGTATCGAGCTCGGCGACATCGATGCCGCTCTCGGATCGCTCGACGAGATTCGCGACGTCGCCGTGATCGCTCTCGCGGACACGGGATCAGGCGCGCGGCTCGTGGCCTACCTCGTGCCCGCCGATGGGGTGACGCTGGATCAGGACGGCATCCGTCGTGCACTCGCCGAACGTCTGCCGTCGTACATGATCCCGGCGGCCTTCGTCGTGCTCGAGGCTCTTCCTCGAGGCGTCAACGGAAAGCTGGATCGACAGGCGCTCCCCGAACCGCAGTTCGAGACAGCCGAATTCCGCGCGCCGACCAATCCGGTGGAAGGGGCCGTCGCGGCGGTCTTCGCCGAGGTACTCGCTGTGGAGCGCGTGGGTCTGGACGACGACTTCTTTGCGCTCGGCGGTAACTCGCTCATCGCCACTCAGGTGGTCTCCCGGCTGGGGGCGGCGCTCGATACTCAGGTACCTGTCCGCTCGATCTTCGAGTCTCCGACGGTGCAGTCGCTCGCACGTGCGATCGAGTCCGAGGTGGGTACCGGTGCGCGCCGGGCACTGACGGCTCGAACACGACCGGACTCGGTGCCGCTGTCGATGGCCCAGCAGCGCATGTGGTTCCTGAGCCAATTCGATCCGACCTCCGCCGTGAACAACATCCCGGTCGCAATTCGGTTGTCCGGCAGCATCGATGTCGATGCACTCACCAACGCCGTGCACGACGTGCTGGCACGGCACGAAATTCTGCGCACCGTGTACCCGGAGGTCGACGGACGAGGCCATCAGGTGGTACTCGGTACCGCGGAGGCCGGCGTGACGGTTGTCGTCGACGACGTCGACGAGAGTTCGATCGAGCAGGCCCTGCGCGACTTCGTGTCCGCGGGATTCGACGTGACCCGAGCTGTTCCGGTCCGAATCCGGATCCTGCGGGTCAGCGAGACCGAGCACGTACTGGCCTTCGTCGCCCACCACATCGCCGCGGACGGGTTCTCGATGGGACCCCTGACGCGCGACGTCATGGTGGCCTACACCGCCCGTGCCGCGGGGGAGAACCCGCAGTGGGCACCACTCCCGGTGCAGTACGCGGACTACGCGTTGTGGCAACGCGAGGTACTCGGTTCCGAGGACGACCCGGATTCGCCGTTGGCGAAGCAGCTCGCCTACTGGACGACGGCTCTGGCCGGTGCCCCGGCACAGCTCGACCTCGCGACCGACCGGCCGCGTCCGGCGGTGGCGTCGTATCGCGGTGCGGCATACAACTTCTCGATCGACGAGGCTCTGCAGTCGAACATCGCTCGCGCTGCCCGCGCCAACAACGCCACGAACTTCATGGTGGTCCACACCGCGCTCGCGGTGCTCCTCGGCGCGATGGCGGGTACCGACGACGTGACGATCGGAACCCCGGTCGCCGGCCGCGGTGACGCCGATCTGGACGAGCTCGTCGGCATGTTCGTCAACACGCTCGCCCTGCGTACCGCGGTGCACCCCGCGGCAACGTTGCGCGAGCAACTCGCCGCAGTTCGCGAGGCCGACCTGGGAGCCTTCGGGCACGCCGACGTGCCGTTCGAGCGGCTCGTCGACGAGCTGGCCCCGGACCGATCACAGGCTCGCCACCCGATCTTCCAGGTCATGCTGACGTTCCAGAACCTGAACCGCCAGACGTTGGCCCTGCCGGGGTTGAGTGTCGAGGGCATCGATCTGGGTAGCGCGTTCGCGAAATTCGACCTGCAGGTGACGCTCTGGGAGAACACGGACGACCGCGGTGCTCCCGCCGGAATCGACGTGCAGTTCGACTACGCCACAGATCTATTCGAAGAATCCAGCATGGCCTCCCTCGGGCGACGGCTCGTCCGGGTACTGCACGCGCTGACCGACGCACCGGACGGAGTCGTCGGCGACATCGACATCCTCGAGGAAGGCGAACGTACCCGCGTCCTCGAGGACTGGAACGCCACCGCGCACGAGGTGGCTCCCGGTGCAACTCTGGTGTCGCTGTTCGAGTCCCGAGTTGCCGAGTCCCCGGACAACACCGCCACGAGCTTCCTCGACGATCGGGTGACGTACCGCGAATTCTCCGAGCGGGTCAACGCGCTCGCGCGTCTGCTCATCGCCGAGGGAGTCGGCCCGGAAACCGTGGTGGCGACGGCCATGCGCCGCTCCATCGACATGCTGGCGGGTATCTACGCCGTGCTCGCCGCCGGTGGTGCCTACGTTCCGGTCGACCCGGATCTACCGGCCGAACGAATCGGCTACATCCTGGACACGGCGGCACCCGTGGTGCTGCTCACGACCGAGCGCGACGGTACAGATCTCGTGACCGACGCCGCCAGAATCCTGGTCGACACCGTCGACACGACAGGTCTGTCCACGGCACCGGTGACCGATGCCGAGCGAACCGCACCGCTGCGACCGGCGGACACCGCGTACGTCATCTTCACCTCCGGCTCCACCGGTCGCCCCAAAGGCGTTGCGGTCAGCCACGAGGCCATCGTCAACCGTCTGCTGTGGATGCAGGCCGAATACCGTCTCGCCGAGCAGGACAAGGTGTTGCAGAAGACGCCGGTCACGTTCGACGTGTCGGTGTGGGAGCTGTTCTGGCCGTTGCAGATCGGTGCCGAACTAGTCATCGCGGTGCCCGACGGCCACCGAGATCCGGCATATCTGGTGAGCACCGTCGCCGAACGCGGCGTCACGGTCGCGCACTTCGTGCCGTCGTTGCTGGCCGTGTTCGCCGCTGCGGACGGTGTGTCGAACTGCACCGGCCTGCGTGCGGTGTTCGCCTCCGGTGAGGCACTGCCTGCATCGGTTGCCTCGGCCCTGCGCACTGCACTGCCCGCCACCGAGCTGCACAACCTCTACGGGCCGACCGAGGCCGCTGTCGACGTCACGTATCACCATGTCCTGCCGTCGGACACCGTGTCGGTTCCCATCGGTGCACCGGTGTGGAACACGAGGGTGACCGTGCTCGATGCGCGACTGCACCCCGTGCCCGTCGGGGTGCCCGGGGAGCTGTATCTTGCGGGGCGTCAACTGGCCCGCGGATACCTCGGCCGCCCGGACCTGACCGCCGACCGGTTCGTCGCCGACCCGCACGGCAGTGCCGGCTCGCGGATGTACCGCACCGGAGACCTGGTGCGGTGGAGGCGCGACGGTGAACTCGAGTACCTCGGCCGCACCGACTTCCAGGTCAAACTCCGAGGCCTGCGGATCGAGCTCGGCGAGATCGAAGCTGCGCTGACTGCAGATCCGTCGGTCGACCAAGCCGTCGTTCTCGTGCGCCGGACGCCGTCGGCAGGTGAACTACTGGTCGGCTACGTCGTTCCTGTCGCCGGGGAGACGATCGACACCACAGCGGTCACCGCCTCGGTTGCGACCCTGGTTCCGGAATACATGGTTCCGGCCGGGCTCATCGTGCTCGATGCCCTGCCACTCGGGCCGAACGGCAAGCTGGACCGCAGAGCACTACCCGAACCGGAATTCGGCAGCGATGCCGAATTCCGCACCGCGACAACCGACACCGAACGCATCATTGCCGAGGTCTTCGCAGACGTCCTCGGCCTCGACGCCGTCGGGGTCGACGATTCGTTCTTCGCGCTCGGCGGCGACAGCATCGTCTCGATTCAGCTCGTCTCTCGCGCCAAGGCCAGGGGAATTCAGTTCGGGCCGCGAGATGTGTTCGAGCGCAAGACCGTTGCCGGTCTCGCCGAGGTCGCCGTGATCGTCGGTGAGGGCAGCGACGCGGTCGTGCTCGAGGAACTCGACGGCGGCGGTGTCGGTTGGATGCCGCTGCCCCCGTTCGGTGTAGCGATGATCGAGCGCGGCGGCGGGTGGTCACGCTTCCATCAGGCCGTCACACTGGAGCTGCCGATCGGTATCGACCGAGCCGGGATTCTCGCCACGGTGACTGCAGTGGTCGACCGACACGACGTGCTGCGGTCCACCCTGGTGCACGACGACCGCGGCTGGGGCCTCGAGGTTGTGGGCACCGGAGCCGTCGATGTGGATGCACTGCTCACCCGGGCCAATACCGATTCGGCTGCAACAGTATTCGACGATGCGGTGGGAACGCTCGACCCCACGGCCGGTCGCATGCTCGCCCTCGTCTGGGTCGACCGAGGACCCGAGGTGCCGGGCACGCTGACCGTCGCGGCGCACCACCTCGTGATCGACGGAGTGTCGTGGCGAATCCTGGTCCCCGACTTCGTCTCCGCCTGGGCTCAGGTGTCCGGGGGAGTGACCCCGAGCCTCCCCGAGGTCGGGACCTCGATGCGGCGTTGGACCCATGCACTGGTCGACGCGGCAGCGAGCGAGGCGCGGCTGGCCGAATTGCCGCTGTGGCGTTCGATCGCCGACACCGAGGACCCCGTGCTGGGCAACCGCCCCTTCGATCCCGCGGTCGATGTCGTGGCGACGCTCGAACGGGTGAACATCGAACTGACACCCGACGTCACGCGCACGTTGCTGACCACCGTTCCGGAGATCTTCCGCGGCGGAGTGGGCGACGGGTTGCTGGCCGGGCTCGCCTTGGCCGTCACGAGACTGCGGTCCGAGCGCGGCATCACTGCACCGGCAACACTCGTGCAGCTCGAAGGCCACGGCCGCGAGGAAGCGGTGGTTCCCGGAGCTGATCTGGGACGGACCGTCGGCTGGCTGACCAGCCTGTTCCCCGCTCGCCTCGACCTGACCGGGATCGACGTCGATGCTGCGTTCGCGGGAGGGTCGCAGCTCGGCGATGCAGTGAAGGCAGTCAAGGAGCAGATGCTGGCGCTGCCCGATCGAGGCATGGGCTGGGGACTGCTCCGCTACCTGAACTCGGAGACCGCTGCGGAACTGGCCGAACTCGGCACCGGACAGATCAGCTTCAACTACCTGGGCCGGGTCGACGCCGGCGAGGTCCCGGACGAGATGAAGTCGCTCGGCTGGTTGCCGGCCGCCGACGGTGAGCTCTCCGCGCCCGGTGACGCCGACATGGCCGCGAACAAGACCGTCGACATCAACGCCATCGTGCTCGACACCGACGAGGGCGGGGTCCTGAGCGCCAGTTTCGCGTTCCCGACCGGAGCCGTGTCCGCGGACACGGTCGAGCGTCTCGCCGGGCTGTGGTCCGAGGCGTTGTCGGCGCTGGCCTCGTACGCCGAGGTACCCGGCTCGGGTGGCCTGACCCCGTCGGACGTGCCTCTGGTGGCGCTGTCGCAGGCCGACATCGCGTCGTTCGAGGCGCGTTACCCACAGCTGACCGACATCTGGTCGCTGTCACCGTTGCAGCAAGGACTGCTGTTCCACGCGTTGTTCGCCGATGCGTCGATCGACGTCTACACCATGCAGGTCGTACTCGACCTGGCCGGCGAGGTGGACGCCGAACGGTTGCATCACGCTGCCCAGACGTTGCTGGACCGGTACGACAATCTGCGTACCTCGTTCACCGCGACCGCGGACGGCGAGACGGTGCAGATCGTCCATCAGGACGTCGTGTTGCCCTGGTCGACGATGGACCTCTCGCACCTCGACGAGCCGGAACGCGGCACTGCCGTCGCCGACGCTCTGGCGGCCGAGCAACGACGACACTTCGACGTCTCCACCGCACCGCTGCTGCGTTTCGTCCTGGTGCGGATCACCCCGACCACCTACAAGCTCGCGATGACCAATCATCACGTGTTGCTCGACGGCTGGTCTCTGCCGCTGGTGATGAAGGAACTGTTGTACCTGTACGCCGCTCGGGGTTCCACCGCGTCGATGCCGAGGGTTCGCTCGTACCGCTCGTACTTGGCCTGGCTGAACCAACAGGACCCGGCCGCATCTCTCGGTGCGTGGACCACCGCGCTTGCCGGAGTCGAGGAGCCGACGTTCGTCGCACCGCCGAGTGTCGGACGAGAGATCTCCGCACGCTCGGCCGAGGCGGAGCACTTCGTCGATCCCGAGACCACCGCGTCGCTCGTCGCGCTCGGTGGCAGACTGGGCGTCACCGTCAACACGCTGGTGCAAGCGGCGTACGGCCTGCTGATCGCACACATCACCGGCCGTACCGATGTCGTGTTCGGGGCCACGGTCTCCGGTCGTCCCGCTGCTCTCGCGGGCGTCGAGTCCATGATCGGGCTGTTCATCAACACCATCCCGGTGCGGGTGCGATTCGATCCCGCCGACACGGTGGAGAACTACCTGGTCCGGATTCAGGGTGAACAAGCAGACCTGCTCGACCACCATCACATGGGACTCGTCGACATCCAACGGGCGATCGGCATGGGAAATCTGTTCGACACCCTCACCATCTTCGAGTCCTACCCGGTGGACGAAGCCGAGCTGACGCAGCAGGCGGCAGCGATCGACGGTATGACCGTCGAGTCGGTGAGCTCGAACGACAACACCCACTACCCACTGACGTTGTTGGTCGTGGCCGAGGATCGAATCTCGTTCACGCTCAAGTACATCAGCGATCTGTTCGACGCTGCGTACGTCGACTCCATCCTGTCCCGGCTGGTCGGTGTTCTCGAGACCTTCGTCTCCGACACCACTGCGGCGGTCGGCGATATCGATCTGCTCGGCTCGGCAGAACGAACCCGCGTGATCGAGACCTGGAACGACACCGCGCACGAGGTCGACGCAGGCATCATGTTGACCGCGCCGTTCCGGGCTCGGGTTGCGGAGAACCCGGACGCCACGGCCGTGCTCTACGAGGGCACCGCAGTGACCTACGCCGAGTTCTCGGAGCGGGTCAACCGTCTTGCCCGACACCTGATTTCGCTCGGCGTCGGCCCGCAGTCGCTCGTCGCTCTCGGCATGAGGCGAGGCATCGATCTGATGGTCGGCATGTACGCCGTCCTGGAAGCCGGCGGCGCATACGTACCCATCGATCCGGACCACCCGACCGAGCGCATCGAGTACATCCTCGACACCGCGGTGCCCGTCGCCGTTCTCTCGACCAGCCACGATCGGACGGGACTGCCGGAACGGTTCCCGATTCTCGAACTGGACACCCTCGATCTCTCGTACTACCCGGCAGTCGCCGTGGCAGACGCCGACCGACTGGCACCGGTACGCCCGGAGAACACCGCCTACGTCATCTTCACGTCCGGCTCGACCGGGCGGCCCAAGGGCGTCGCGGTGCCGCACCGCGCGATCGTCAACGAGATGGCGTGGATGATCGACCAGTACTCGCTCGACGAGAACGACGTCTACCTGCAGAAGACGGCGACGACGTTCGACGTGTCGCTGTGGGGCTTCTTCCTCCCACTGCAGGTCGGTGCGAGCGTCGTCCTCGCCACCCCCGACGGCCACCGCGACCCGGCGTACGTCGCGGAGCGCATCGCCCGGCACGGCGTCACCGTCACGGACTTCGTGCCGTCGATGCTCACGGTGTTCGCCGCGTACGCCACCGAGGAGCAGTGCCGGTCCCTGCGACACGTCTATGTGGTGGGTGAGGCACTGCCCCCGGAGACGGTGACGGATTTCCGTGCGATCACCTCTGCCGGGATCCACAACCTGTACGGCCCCACCGAAGCCGCAGTGACGGTGACCTATTGGGAGACGTCCACCGAGGAGGGCGCGACCGTCCCCATCGGAGCGCCGGAATGGAACACCCAGGCCTACGTTCTGGACAGCAGGCTGCATCCGGTTGCCGCAGGGACCGCGGGTGAGCTGTATCTGGCCGGAACGCAGCTCGCCGACGGATACCTCGGGCGCGTCGACCTGACGATGGACCGCTTCGTCGCGAACCCGTTCTCGGCTGCCGGCGAGCGCATGTATCGCACCGGAGACCTCGTCCGATGGCGATCGGGGCCGGGCGCTGCAGGCGTCCTGGAGTACATCGGCCGCACCGATTTCCAGGTCAAGTTCCGTGGCCAGCGGATCGAGCTCGGTGAGATCGAGACCGCACTGTTGGCCCATCCCGACGTCAACCAGGCCACGGCCGTGGTGGCGACCACCGGTGCCGGCGACCAGCTCGTCGGATACGTGGTGCCTGCGCCGGGTAGAACGCTGGACCCGGCCGAGGTACGCACCTTCGTCGGCGGCGCTCTGCCGAAGTACATGGTGCCGGCAACGGTGATGGTGCTCGCGGAATTCCCGCTGAACACCAGCGGCAAGCTGGATCGAAAAGCACTGCCGGAGCCGGTGTTCGAGGTTCGCGAGTTCCGCGCTCCCGCAACGCCGGTCGAGGAGATCGTGGCGGAGATCTACGCGGAGCTGCTCGGCGTGCAGCGGGTCGGATCGGACGACGACTTCTTCGATCTCGGTGGTAACTCGCTGATCGCCACAAGAGTGGCGGCACGGGTGTCGGCTGCGCTCGGGAAGAAGGTCGGTGTCCGAGACCTGTTCGAGGCCTCGACGGTCTCGGCACTCGCAGCGCGCGCCGAATCACGCATCGACGACGCGAACGATATGCCGCTGCGTCGCCGACCGGCCGGACAGACCGTTCCGTTGTCGCTCGCGCAACAGCGCATGTGGGTACTGAACCGACTCGACCCCGAGTCCGGGGCATACAACATGCCGCTGGCGCTCCGTCTGCGCGGCGAGCTGGATGTCGCGGCACTGCAGAGCGCCGTGTCCAGCACCGTGGAACGCCACGAGGCGCTGCGCACGCGCTACCCGGAAGATGCGAACGGTTCGCCGTACCAGGAGTTCGTCGACGCCGGATCGGTCGTACCCGATCTGACTCCCATCGACGCGACCGACGACTCCGACACCGCCGAACGGATTCGCGCACTCGTCTACGAGGGCTTCGACGTCACCGTCGCACCCCCGGTCCGGGGAGCACTGTTCCGCTTCGGCCCGGACGAGTACGTCTTCGTCATCGTGATGCACCACATCAGCGGAGACGGCGCATCGATGGCACCACTGGCCCGTGACGTCATGACTGCGTACCTCGCTGCCGCGTCGGGGACCGACTACACGCCCGAGCCGCTGACGGTGCAGTACGCGGACTTTGCGGTATGGCAGCGGCAGGTGTTGGGCTCGGACAGCGACCCCACGTCGATTCTGTCGCAGCAGTTGGCCTTCTGGGCGGACGAGCTCAGCGGGATCACCCCGGTCGTGTCGTTGCCGTGGGATCGGCCGCGAGCGGCTACCGCGAACCTGCGTGGAGCCAGTGTGAGTGTCGAGCTGGACGAGTCGGTACACACCGGGCTCGCCGCGATCGCGCGCGAGAACAACGCGACTCTGTTCATGGTGTTGCACGCGGTCCTCGGGGTGCTGTTGTCGCGGATGAGCGGCTCCCGCAGCTTCGCCGTCGGCACGCCCATCGCCGGGCGCGGGCACGAGGCGCTCGACGGACTGGTGGGCATGTTCGTCAACACGTTGGCGCTGCGCACGGACGTGGACCCGGATGCGACGTTCGCAGAGCTGCTGACCGCTCTACGCGAGACCGACCTGCGGGCCTTCGCGAATTCGGACGTCCCGTTCGAGCGGGTCGTCGACACCATCGCACCGGACCGGAACGCCGGGTACACCCCGCTGTTCCAGACGGTCCTGTCGGTGGAGCCCCACGGCGAGGCGCGCTTCGAGCTGCCGAACCTGGTGGTCGAACCCGTCAGCGGCTTCGAGCCGACGGCGAAATTCGACCTGCAGGTCACGGTGGAGACCCAGCACGCCGACGGGAACAGCGGCACCGGAACCCTGAACGTCGAATGGGTGTATGCCGCCGATCTGTTCGACGAGTCCACGGTCGCGTCGCTGGCGGAGCGATTCGCACGCATCGCCGGTGCTGTGGCGGCAACACCAGCGGTCGTCGTCGGCGACATCGACGTGCTCGACGCCGCCGAGCGGGCGGCACTGACCGAGACCCCGCAGACCGCTGACTCCACCGCGGCACCGGTTCGGTCGGACCTGACCCTGCCGCAGGTACTCACCTCGACGGTGGACGCAGATCCCGACGCGCCCGCGTTGTCGTCGGACGGTGTCGAGACCACCTACCGTCAGCTCGACGAACAGTCCTCACGGATGGCTCGGGTACTGATCGAACGTGGCGTCCGAACCGGAGTCGTCGTCGCCGTCTTCGTCACCGACGCTGTTGCGGCAGCCGTGACGCAGTGGGCGGTGGCCAAGGCAGGCGGAGCTGTGGCTCCGATCGCCCCGTCGAACTCTTCGGACGCTCTGGAGCGGGCAGGCGCGTCCGTCCTCGTCCTGGACGGTGACGACGCGCCGAGCTGGGCCGGGTCCGTCACGACCATCCACCTCGGGCATCCGGACGTCGTCGACGCCATTGCCGCGAGTTCTGGGCGGCCGGTGACGTATTCGGACAGAACGGCGGTTCTGGGACCCGACAGCCCAGCGTTGGTCGTGGTCGAAAACGGCACTGCGATCGACCACGGAACACTCGCAGCACTGGCGACGAGCGCAGTGGCGGAGTGGGCCGTGGCCTTCGATTCGCGGCTGGCCGTCCCCACCCGGTTCGATTCCGGTGCAGCAGTTCTGGCCGGTGTGGTCGCCGTGACGGCAGGTGCAGCCCTGGTGACCGATCGGGCGGAGTCCGCCGAGGACGCCGCCGATATCGTGTCCGCAGAATGGGTCACCCATGCGTTCCTTGCCTCAGCAGACATCGCCGCGGTCGATCGACTGCAACCCGAGGACATCGAGGACCTCGTTGCGATCGTGTCGGTCGACGGTGACGGTGCCGAGATGAGCGGTGTCGACATTCCGGTGCATCGTCTGCCCGGGTCGATAGGAACCGCCGCCCGATAAGGTGAGGCGAACTGCAACGCTCGCCGCGTCGTGGACGATGAACGGTCGGATCGGCCGACGCGTCGTCCACGACCGAGCGCGGGGCAACACTGGTGAGGAGTCATAGTTCAGATGAGTTCGGATGGATCGACCGGCACACCGTCCGAGTCGGGCGGCCGAGTGGGTGGACGGTCGAGCCGCCCCAGGCCTACCCGTGCACGACCCACCCGACAGCGACCGGCCCGTACGGTCGCGCTGCCGACTCTGCTCGCTGCGGCGGTGGAAAAGAACCCGGACGGTATAGCGGTGGAGTGCGGCACCCGGTCGCTCACCTATCGGGAGATCGACTCCCGGTCGTCCAGGCTGGCCCGGCTGCTCATCGAACGCGGGGTCGGCCCCGAGGATTTCGTGGCACTGGCACTGACCCGTTCGATCGAATCTGTCACGGCCGTGTGGGCCGTGGCGAAGACCGGTGCTGCATTCGTGCCCATCGACCCCAACTACCCGGCCGCCCGCATCACGCACATGGTGAACGACTCCGGCGTGCGAATGGGTGTCACTGCAACACAATTCGAAGAGGCGATGCCGACGTCGGTGTCGTGGATCAGTCTCGACTCGTCCGACACCGAAGGCGCACTCCAGGGGTTGTCCGACGATCCCGTCGTGGCGGACGACCGACGGGCACCGATTCGCCCGTCCACGCTCGCGTACGTCATCTACACCTCCGGCTCGACCGGTCTGCCGAAGGGCGTCGCCGTCTCCCACGCCGGGCTGGCACCGCTGACCTCCACTCAGGTCGAGATCTACGGGCTGGACTCCGATTCGCGCACACTGCATTTCGCGTCCCCCAGCTTCGATGCGTCCGTGCTGGAGCTACTGATGGCTGTGGGCGCAGGTTCGACGATGGTCATCGTCCCGCCCGGTGTCTACGGCGGTTCCGATCTGGGTGACATGCTCCGCCACCACCGCGTCAGCCATGCGTTCATCACCCCGGCGGCGCTGGCCTCACTCGATCCGGCAGAGGTGCCCGACATGCGAGTGCTCGCGATCGGCGGCGAGGCCTTCACCTCGGAACTGATGTCGAAGTGGTCACCGGGCAGACGTTTTCACAACGTCTACGGCCCCACCGAAGCGTCGATGGTGTGCAACATCTCGCCGCCCTTGAACGCGGGCGAAGCCGTGCTGCTCGGGCCGTCCACCAAGGACATGGGCTACCACGTGCTCGACGACCGGTTGCGGCAGGTGCCCGCCGGGGTGCCGGGGGAGCTGTATCTGACCGGTGCCGGCCTTGCGCGGGGATACCATCGACGATTCGCGCTGACCGCGGCGCGTTTCGTCGCCAATCCGTATGCAGCCGAGGGTAACTCGGAGCAAAGCCGACTGTACCGCACGGGTGACCTGGTGCGCTGGCGGGAAGTGGCGTCCGGACGGGCCATCGAATACCTGGGCCGCAACGACTTTCAGGTCCAGATCCGAGGCTTCAGAATCGAACTCGGTGAAATCGACGCCGTTCTCACCGCGCAGGACGGGGTCGATTTCGCGGTGACCCTCGGTCACCGCAGTCCCACCGGCGCAACCGTTCTCGCAGCGTACGTACTGCCGGTGGCAGGGACGGACGTCGACCTGGACCGGGTGCTGGACGAGGCCGGGCGGAGTCTGCCTGCGCACATGGTGCCCTCGGTGATCACACGGATCGATTCGATCCCGCTGACTCCCACCGGCAAGCTGGACCGAGACGCACTGCCGGAACCGGTGTTCGAGGCCGCGGAGTTCCGGCCCCCGTCGACCACTACCGAACATGTGGTGGCCGATATCTTCGTCGAGCTGCTCGGGGTCGAACGGGTCGGCCTGGACGACGACTTCTTCGCGCTCGGGGGTAACTCCCTGATCGCCACACAGCTTGCGGCTCGATTGGGTTCGGCTCTGGGCGTCCATGTTCCGGCGCGCTCGGTGTTCGAGTCCTCCACCGTCGAGGCCTTGGCGCAGGCCGCCGATTCGGCGGACGGTCCGGTTCGAGCTGCGCTGGACACGTCGAGGCAGCGGCCCAAGCGCATCCCGCTCTCGTCCGCACAGCAGCGAATGTGGTTTCTCAACCGCCTCGACACCGACTCCGCCCTCAACAACGTGCCGGTCGCTCTGTTGCTGCGCGGAGAACTCGATGTCGACGCGCTGCAGGCTGCCGTGGGGGACGTGGTCGGTCGACACGAATCGTTGCGCACCGTGTACCCGGAGATCGACGGTGTCGGGTATCAACAGGTGCGGGACGAGGCCGAGACGCACGTCGGGATGGACGTGGTCCGCATCGCTCGTGACGACGCGCTCGCTGCGGTCACACAGTTCTTCACCCGGGGATTCGACGTCACCGTCGAGATCCCGTTTCGTGTCCGGCTGTTCCACATCACGGACCCCGCCGGTGCAGCACCGGAGTACGTGCTGGCCTTCGTTGCACACCACATCTCGGCGGACGGGCTCTCGATGGCCCCGCTGTCCCGCGACGTCATGACTGCGTACCTCGCGCGGCACGGCGGATCGGCACCGCAGTGGGCACCGCTGCCGGTCCAGTACGTCGACTACACACTCTGGCAACTCGACATGCTCGGCTCCGAATCGGACCCGAAGTCGTTGGCCCGCAAGCAGATCGACTATTGGCGTCGCACGCTCGACGGCCTCCCCGAGCAGTTGGATCTGCCCTCCGACCGGCCGCGCCCGCGGGTCGCATCGGGACAGGGGGCGGTGACGGCGTTCGAGATCGACGCTGCACTGCACACCCGCGTACTCGAGTGTGCACGCGAGCACGACGCCACCGCGTTCATGGTGGTGCACGCAGCGTTGGCGGTGCTGCTGGCCACGTTGTCCGGGACGTCCGACATCGCCGTGGGAGCACCGGTGGGTGGTCGCGGCGACGCACGGTTGGACGACCTGGTGGGCATGTTCGTCAACACGGTGGTCCTGCGAACGCAGATCGCTCGAGACGCCTCGTTCGGTGCGGTACTCGATGCCGTACGTACCTCCGACCTGGAGGCATTCGACAATGTGGACGTACCCTTCGAGCGTCTTGTCGAGGTACTCGATCCGGTGCGATCGCAAGGGCGGCACCCGCTGGTCCAGGTAGCGCTGTTCTTCCAGAACTTCTCCCAGGGATCGTTCGAGCTCCCCGATCTGGGCGTCGAGGCATTCGGGTCCGGGGCGGCGTCGGCAAAGTTCGATCTCCAGGTGACGCTCACCGAACTCGGAGACGGCGCAGGTCTGGCCGGCGAGCTGATGTACGCGACGGATCTGTTCGACGAGTCGACGGTGGCGTCGTTCGGGCGACGGTTGGTGGCTGTACTCGAGGCGGTGACCGCTCGTCCGGATGGCGTGGTCGGTGATATCGACGTTCTCGATTCGGCCGAGCGTGAACGAATCATGGTGCGCGGCAACGGCGACGAGGTGGCCATCGAATCCGCTGAGGTGTTGTTGGACGGCTTCGATCGGGTGGTGGCCGACACGCCCGACGCGGTCGCGGTGGTGTTCGGCGAACGGTCGCTGACGTATCGGGAGTTCTCGGCTCGGGTGGACGCGACTGCGCAGCTGTTGCAGGAGCACGGTGCCGGGCCAGGTGTTCTGGTGGGGCTCGCGATGCGGCGGTCCGTCGAGTTGGTCGTCGGCATGTATGCGGTGCTGCGATCGGGCGCGGCGTACGTTCCGGTGGACCCGGATCAGCCGACCGAACGTAACGACTACATTCTCGACACGGCCGCCCCGGTGGTCGTGTTGTCCACGGCCAGAGATGGTTTCGTCACGGCGACCGCTGTTCCGGTCGTCGACATCACCGATCCACCGGAGCCGTCCGGGTCGGTGGTGTTTCCGCGCGCCGCCGGGGACGACCTGGCGTACGTGTTGTTCACGTCCGGGTCGACCGGTCGTCCGAAGGGCGTGGCGATCGAACACCGGGCCATCGTCAACCAGATGGCCTGGATGGCGCAGGAATACGGCCTCGATGCGTCGGATGTGTACTTGCAGAAAACGGCGACGACGTTCGATGTCTCGCTGTGGGGCTTCTTCCTGCCGCTGCGAACCGGCGGTCGGTTGATCGTTGCTGCCCCGGGCGCGCAGCGTGACGTCGAGGCGGTCGCCGCTGATATCGCGCGGCACGGGGTGACCGTGACGGACTTCGTGCCGTCGATGCTGACGGTGTTCGTCGAAGCGGTGTCGGCGCAGTCGATCGCGTCGCTGCGTCATGTTTTCGTCATCGGTGAGGCGCTGCCCGCGGGTACCGTCGATGCCTGTCGGGCAGTGTCGGATGCGCGGGTGCACAACCTGTACGGGCCTACCGAGGCGGCGGTCAGCGTCACTTATCGCGATGTCTCCGAGGACGGGGCGGGGTCCGGATCGGTGTCCATCGGTGTGCCCGAGTGGAACACCTCGGTGCACGTGCTGGATTCGCGTCTGCATCCGGTACCGGCGGGCGTTCCGGGGGAGTTGTACTTGGCGGGTGTGCAGTTGGCGCGGGGTTACGTTGCGCGGCCGGACCTGTCGGCGGAGCGGTTCGTGGCGAACCCGTTCGACGGCGTGGGGACGCGGATGTACCGGACCGGTGATCTGGTGCGGTGGTCGATGGATGCCGATCGGCTCGAGTACATCGGTCGCACCGATTTTCAGGTCAAGTTCCGTGGGCAGCGAATCGAGTTGGGAGAGATCGAGACTGCGCTGACGGCGCGGTCGTCGGTGAGTCAGGCTGTCGTCGTGGTGTCGCACTCGGCGGTCGGTGAGTCGTTGGTGGCGTACCTGGTTCCTACACCCGGTACCGACATCGATGTCGAGCTCGTTCGGGCGGAGGCAATTTCTACGCTGCCGTCCTACATGGTTCCGTCGGCCTTCGTGGTGCTCGACGCTCTACCGCTCAACGCTGCGGGAAAGCTGGATCGTCGTGCGCTGCCGAGTCCGGAGTTCGAGACCCGCGAGTTCAGGGCGCCGCAGACACCGGTGGAGGAAGCTGTTGCCGGTGTGTTCGCGGACGTTCTGGGAGTCGAACGCGTGGGACTCGACGACGACTTCTTCTCGCTCGGCGGCAACTCTCTGCTGGCCGTCAAGTTGGTCTCCGCGCTGAAGGGGGCCCTCGGTGGTCGGCCTGTTCCTCTGAATTGGTTGTTCGTGGACGCGTCCGTTGCCTCCCTTGCGGCACGGATCACTGCTGCCACGGCATCGGGAGTCGACGGAGCGGAAGCAAGCGGGCTCGAGGTCCTGATACCTCTACGGGTAGGCGGTTCTTCGGCCCCGCTGTTCTGTATCCACCCCATCGTGGGTCTGTCCTGGGCCTTCGGTGCCCTGGCGTCACACATCGGCGACGACCGTCCGATCTACGGATTGCAGTCGCCCGCGCTGTCCGGTGCAGAACCTGTGCCGCAGTCGATAGAACAGTGGGCTGCGGTATTCGTGGACAAGATTCGCGCCGTGCAACCGTCGGGCCCGTATCACCTGCTGGGGTGGTCCATGGGCGGACTGATCGCGCATGCGATGGCCGTGCAACTGCAACGTGAGGGCTACGAGGTCTCGACGTTGGCCATGATGGACTCGTTCGTTGCGGGTGGGTCGGACCACCTCGTCGACAGGCCGGTATCGGCGGACGAGATTCTCGGCGGGCTGGGTGTCGGTGCGGACGACCACCTCGAGATCGCTGAACTCACGGTCGACTCCGTGGCCGAACTGTTGAAGTCGATGCCGGCACCTTTCGACTCGATTTCCCGCGAACGGGTCGCCGGGATACTCGACGGGATCGCACAATCGGCAGAGCTCATCGAAACCTATGTGCCACAGACCTTCACAGGACGAGCGCTGCTGTTCGCATCGGTCACCGACGATCCCACGGGCAACGTGGCGGCGGCGACATGGCGCGGTGCGCTGAGCGAGGGCATGACGGTCGTCCCGGTCCATTCGACCCACTGGCAGATGGCGTCGTCGCCGGCATCGACCGAGATCGGGCCCGTGCTGGACGCGGAATTGCACCGGTAATCCGTTCGGCAACGACGAAGGCCTCACGACACCGTGTCGTGAGGCCTTCGTCGTGGCGTGTGGAGAATGTTCAGCAGGGTGCGGGCGTGGTGGTTGCGTAATCGGGATCGAGTGCGGTCTTCACCATGTACAGGGGAGCAGGATCGGCGACGAGACCGACGTGGGACGTCGTCGCCGTGGGGCACACGTCCTGAACCCAGACGTTGTGCACCATCGCAGGGTCGCCGGACTTGAGGAAGGTGTTCGCGGGCGGTGTCGAGACGGTGTCGTTGCGCGTGGCGATGACGGTGTACTCGACCCCTGGTTCGACGTCTCCGCCTTCGTTCAAGCTCGTCAGCGTCGTCGAACCGACGAGTTGCTGGGCACCCGCCATGTTGTATGTCAGGGGGGTGAGTGCGTCGCCGGGCAGGCCGAGAGAGGTGAGCAGTTCGGAGAGCTGCTGCAAACCACCGAAGGTCGTGCCGTGGTTGGTGGCACCCAGTGTGACCAGTGTGTGCACCTTGTTGCGGGCGGGGTCCTGCGCATCGGTGCCGCCATCGAACTTCATGTACTGCCGAGTGGCGGTGCCACCCTGGGAATGGCCGACCATGTCGACTTGCTCGGCACCGGTCGCCGCGAGAACTTCGTCGACGAAACGGCCGATCTGACGGCCCGACTCAGCGATGTCGCCGGAGCCCCAGATGGTCGTGCCCGGGTCGAGCAGCAGCGATACTCCGCCGTAGTTGGGTGCGAAGACGCAGTAGCCCTCGCTCTTCAGCTGCGGTGCCAGGATCTTCCACGTGGACGCATCCATCTTGGTTCCGTGGACGAGCACGACCGGACGGGGATGGGCCGCGCTGGGAACACAGCCGAAGTCGTTGGCACCCTCGAGGGTAGGCGTGGCAGAAACCGAGGTTCCGGTGGGCGAGGGCGCAGCGACCGCTGTGCCCGTCCCGGTGAAGGACAGGGCACCGGCCACCGCGACAGCAATCGCCGTGGGCAATACTCTCGTGAACTTCTTCGGCATGGCCTCTATCTCGTCCGGGGCGTGGGAATCCGCCGCTGTCACCTGCATCTGCGTCACCGACCGTAACAGCCGGACACACAGGCGTAACAGGCGTGCAGGTCAAGGGTGCCGGTCGGGCAGTCCGATCGGCGAGCCCGTGTGGTGGACATCACCAACCGATGGCTCCGTATCTGATTCCTGCGCGAAGCTCGCCGACCCGGATGACGAACGCACGCAGCCAATGGCCGCGTGACATCCCGGTCAGCGACGTCGGCAGCAGGGGATTGCGCAGCAGCAGCGCCATCCACCAGGACGCGACTCGGCGCACTTTCAGTGCCGGGCACCCTTGGGGCCGGTAGATTCCGCGAAGCTTGGCGAAGCCGAACCCGAGGCGGAAAGACTGGCGCAGGAGAGGGCGTAGCTCGTCACGCAGTCGATACGCCACTTCTGCCTCGGTACTGAACCCCAAGGTGTAACCCGCCAGTTGCGCCCGCCAACTGAACTCGACATCCTGGCTTGCTCGGTAGCGGTTGTCCATGCCGCCGAGATCGCTGTAGACCGATGCCCAGCAGGCCATACTCGCGCCGATCGCGAACGGCAGGAAGTCGGTGCGGCCCTGGTTCTCCGGCGCTGTCGTGGGCGTCCACGACAGCGCCCGGACGCTGTTCAGCGTGTCGGTTTCGACCGCAGTACCGACAACATCGAACGACGACGCCTCCTGTACGAGCGTGGTGAGCCACGACGGGTGCACGACATCGTCCGAGTCGCAGAACGCCAACAGATCGCCGGACGCCTCTCGGGCACCGCAGTTGCGTGCGTAACCCGCTCCGGTCTCGCGGGAAGCATCGACCGACCTGAGCCGCAGCCGCTCTCGCAAAGGATGAGTGAGTACGTATTCGCCGAGGTCCCCGCCTCGCGTGTTGTCCGCAACGAGCACCTCGAACGGAAACCCGACATCCTGATCGGCCAGAGCCTGCAACTGTGCGTCCAAGTGCGGATCGAGGCCACCGACAGGAATGATCACCGATACCGACGGATGCTCAGGTCGTGCCCGGTCGACCACAACGAATCCCCCAACGTAGAAATGTCGGCCCGGACGACGCGATCAGCCCGACGCAGATGCCTTCTTGTACCCCCGGATCGCAGGGTAGAGGAAGATCACGACCATTCCCAGAGACCACGCGAGAGTTTGGAGAATCGGAGTCATGACGGGCCCTCCGAGTGCCAGCGCGCGCATCGCGGAGACCGCAACCGACATCGGCTGCGCTGCAACCACCGGCTGCAGCCAGAGCGGATACGCGAGGACGGGGACGAACCCCGCATTGAAGAACATCAACAACGTGCAGAAGATCGACACCACTTCGACCAGTGGTGCGTCGCCGGCCACCGTGGCGAGGAACGTGACCATGACTGCGAACCCGATACCGAACACGACAGGAATCAGCAGCAACAAGATGCCGGCCTGAATTCCCTGGGTGAACCTGAACCCCAGCGCTACACCGGCACAGATGATGACCACGGTGGTCACGAGCACCCGAACTGCTTCGGCAATCATCCTGCCCAGGAGGCCGGCCGCACGGTGAGTGGGCGTTGTCCAGAACCGAGCCAACAGACCCGACTTTCGTTCGCCCTTGAGGCCGACAGCGCTGACGATGGACCCGAACATGGCTCCGACCAGAGCGATCATCGGCACCTGGCCGTAGATCGCCGGCGATCCGGTGGCCGCGGAAATCGAGTTCCCGAGCACGACACGGAACATGACCAGCATCAACGCGGGGTACAGCAACGCCTGAATCATCGTCGACGGATCGCGCATCCATCGCATCAGAAGTCGTTTGGCCTGGATCAGGCTGTGCGTCCCGAGCGCACGAATCGACCCTTCTCGCAGGGCCATGTTGGGTTCGGGAAAGGTCAGGTTGGATACGCGTGCAGCGTTCACCGACGCTTCGGTCATCGTCATCTCGGACTCGTCATTCTGGTCTCGAGCTCGCCCAGATGGCGAGCGGGACGAAGAACAGGAGCAGGCCGGCCACCCAGGCGAGGGATGGCCACAACACCTGGAAGCTGACTCCGCCCTCGGCCATGTCGCGCATAGCGAAAGAGAACTGCGAAATCGGTTGATTGCGAACGAACGGTCGGATGAGTTCCGGGAAGCCGCTTTCGGGAACGAATCCGCACGAGGCCATGCCGAGGATCAGCTGGGGCAGGGTCAACACCTGGCTGGTCGCTTCGGGGCTCTTCGACAGCGTTCCGATTGCGTCGGCACCGATCGACAACGTGGTGCTGATCAGCATGGCGAGCGCGCAGAACAACAGGGCCTGACCGAATCCTGCAGAGAAGCGAAAGCCGATGACGTAGCCGAAACCGAGTGCGGATACGAGCGATACCAGTGAACGGACGACACCGCTCGAGATTCGCGACACCAGCGGGACGCCGCGTACGACGGGCATCGTCTTCAACCGAGAGTTGAGTCCGCTCATCGCCTCCGTCGATGCCCTCTGCGCGGCGGAGATGGCGGTGAACGCCATTGCCTGCAGCACGATGATCGGCATCAGAAACTGTGCGTAGTCGATGCCCTGCAGGCCCATCACGAACTTGAGCGGAAGGTAGAAGCCGATAGTGAAGATCAGCGGAGCGATCACCGCGATCAGCAGCTCACCCTGGGTGAGCATCGTCCACAGTGCACGCCCGGTCAGTGCCTGCCACTGCACGAAGCCGGACGGCCGCGTTCGTGACCGGCGTTTGGGCTGCTGCGTCGTCGACCCGGTGGTTGTCCGAGGAGCGGTGACCGCACGCGTATTCGAGACGCCTCGCGTCGTGGCCGTCACGGCGTGGGGCTCGCTTGCGAATGGCCGGTGAGGGTGAGGAAGACGTCGTCGAGCGAGGGTCGGCGCAACGCGATGTCGGCCAGCACGATGCCACGGGCGTCGATACGGCGGAGGATCTCGGACAGCGTTGCGGCACCGTCGGGGGCCGGCACGGACAGGCGGTCGGATGCGGCAGTGATCTCGGCGTGCACCGCCGGAGGCACCATCTCGCCCAGCGCCTCGGCCGCTGCTCGTAGCTGACCTGGATCGAGAGGCACCACTTCGCAGTAGCTACCGCCGGTCATGGCTTTGAGCTGATCGGACGTACCTTCGGCGATAACTGTGCCCTTGTCGATGACGATGATGTTGTCGCTCAGTACGTCTGCCTCTTCGAGATATTGCGTCGTCAGCAACACGGTGATGCCCTGCGCCTTCAGTGCCTCGACCAACGACCACACACCCTGTCGGCTCCGAGGGTCGAGTCCGGTGGTCGGCTCGTCCAGGAACACGACTTCGGGACGCACGACCAGGCCACATGCGATGTCGATACGACGGCGCATGCCGCCGGAGTAGCCGCGGACCGGTCGCTTGCCGGTATCGGACAGGTCGAATTCGTCGAGCAGGGCCTTGGCGCGAGCCTTGGCAGCCTTCTTGTCCAGACCCATGAGGCGGCCGAACAATTCGATGTTCTCGCGCCCCGAAAGAGTGTCGTCGAGGGCGGCGTACTGACCCGTCATCATGATCGATCGCCGCACCGCGGGAGCGTCGGCAGCAACATCGTGGCCGGCGACGAAGGCTCGGCCGCTGTCGGGCGCGATCAGCGTCGACAGCACTTTCACAGTCGTGGTCTTGCCCGCACCGTTGGGGCCGAGGATGCCGAGTACGGTTCCCCGCTCGGCCGAGAAGCTGATGCCGCGCAGCGCATGCACATCGCCGAAGGACTTGTGCACGTCCTCCACGTGTACGGCTGCGTGCTGAGCTGACGACATCGGATCTCCGAGCTGTGGGGTGAATGGGGCCGGGGCAGTGCCGGGGCCCGTGGAGGGGAGGGCCACTACTTGATACGGGAACTGCCGGGAAATGTTACCTGTGGATTGCAGTCGCAGATGTTCTGCCGTCAGCCCCAATCGATATCGATACTGTCCTCGACGTCCAGCTTTCGGCACAGGGATCGCAGTCCGCTGTAGTCCTGAACCAGCGCTCGACGGCTCCTGTCGGCCTCGACGTCGGCGATCATGGCCTCGGCTCCGCGGACACCTTCGAGTTCGAGAATGCGGGCCCACGTCGAGAAGTCGCTGCTCGAGAACGCATCCATGCCGTCGACGAGGCCGTCGAGAAACTTCTGTCGATCGTTGGATCCGAGCCTGTCGAAGACGATCGCCGCCATGTCGTCGGCAATCGATGCGTGGCAGTACTCGTCGCGATTGTGGAGTTTGACCGTCGCCCGATTGATCGGCTGAATGACGTCGTCGTCCTCGATCAGATCGAGGTACGACGTGATGGAGATCTCTGCGACCGTCATGAAGGCGAGCGAGCTGATCGCCGCAGACCAGGGGTCGTCGCTGGTCGCCTGAGCGGTCCGCTGGCGACGGACGGTGGAACTGAACGGCAGGGATCGTTCGGACAACGCCCAACCGCGACCGCGACGGGTCGCCGCACTGGCGTTGAGGTGCATCAGCGTGTGGTACTGCTCGTCCACCATGGCCTGAGTCACCGCGACGGCAAGGGTGTCGCCCATCCCGGTCTCGAACACATCCTGGGCGAGCAGCGAAAATCCCGGGTGAACGACGTGCTGCTCGACATCCATCACGTTCTTGTTGAACGCGATCCAGCCCCAGGCCCGCAGCCGATCCTGCTGTTCCGGTTCGGCACCGAGGAACGTGTCGTGTTCTCCGAACGGGATCAAGGCATCGGGAAAATCTCGCTTGGTCGTGTCGAACAAATCGTCCAACTGGGGTTCGGGCTTCTTGACGGTGGCACGCTGCGACCAGTTCTTCGCCAACCGCGCTACGACCGCGCTCTCGACGACATCGTGGGGGTCGTGCTCCGGCAAGGTCGGCTGTTCCAACATCGTGTGCCCCGCCTCCGCGTCCGGACCGGCGATCACGAATTGTCGCCGGAACCTCGAACGATACCGAACAACTCGGCACAGACGGATCGATAGCGATCGGCGGAGCTGCCGAGGGCGCTGCCTGCTCGGTTCATCAGTTCGGCGAACTCGGACTCCGAGCCGGATTCGACGGTCTCGCCGAGCAGTTGCGTCGCGCGGCGCAGCGCCGCCCGCGCCTCCGCGGCGTGTGGGTTACCTGCCTGAACGTCCCAGTACACCTCGGGCTCCCCACCGGTGATGCGTGCGAGGACGGAGAGCATCGTCGTGTGTGGGGGAGGAGCGACGGCGTCGATGTCGGCGAACGGCAGATCGAGCTCGGCCAGGGCGAGCCCGAACGCGAGAACACTGGCGTGGGTGAGCGCTTGGGTCGCCGCAGCGAGTCGGTCGTGACGCTCGGCGTCGAGGAGAACGGTCCGGCCACCCCAGTGCTGCAGTCTGTCGACGAACGCGTCGGCCGAGGTGCCGGGTCGGTGCACGACGACGGCAACGGGGCGTCCGTTCATGCCCAGGGACGGTGCGAACATCGGGTTTATGCCCAGCGTCGGGCCGAGGTGTCCGCCGCGGCCGGCGTACTGCGAGTAGCCGGACTTGACCGACAACGTCTCCACCAGCAGTGCGTCGGGGCGTACCGCGCTCAGATCGGCCGACAGTGCCACGGACTCGGGCACAGCGAGCACGATCGTCGACGCAGTCGACAATGCAGCTGTGACGCGGTGGTCGGGTGCGGTGATGTCGCCGACGAGCGTCGCGGCGTCGACCGATGTCGAAGCGGCTCGAGCGTCGACGACGGTGACCTGCACGCCGTCGCTGCGCAGGAGGTCGACCAGTAGCCGGCCGACGGCTCCGGAGCCCCCGACCACCACTACCGAGTTCTGCTGCTCCGACCGCGTCACCGTGTCCATCGGTCGAGTATGTCAACGAGAGGCTGCAGATACCCAGATCGTGATGTCGGCGTGCACCACCTCGACGCCCGCGGTGTCACGGATGGCAACCGGCACGACGATCTCGCATCCGTCGGTGACGGTCGCGAAATCGGGAATGGTCTCCAGTTCTGCCACCGCGCGCAGTGACGTGGTCGCCTTCGTCAGGTACTGGACGGTCATCGACTTGGGGATCCAGCGGTGCGACGTCGGAACGGTGGCCTCGGCGAGCATCCCCATCGCAACCTCGGCGAGGTTGCACGCGGCGATCGCGTGGAACGTGCCGAGGTGGTTGCGGATCCCCAGCCATTTCGGGGCCGTGACCTCGCAGCGCCCCGGTTCCAGCGCAACCACCCGCGGCAGCACGGACGCGAAGTAGGGCACACGTAGACACATGCCGATGGAGAACACGGTGGATCCGATAGTGTTGTTCGGGAGCTTCGACCAGGCTCGATACGTGGCCCCGGTGGTGGTTGCGACTGTGTTCATGGGCTTACCTTACTGCTGAGTAAGGTCGTGCGGAGCGTATGGATCGACCCCGAGTTGATCTGTCGCGCACACTGCGGCATACTGGTCGGGTTGCCTGGACACGGGACGCGCTTGCGTGCGGCCTGAACCAGGTGAGTCGATCGAGAGATCGGCTGAGCAGAACATGAGACCAGCGCTCCACGTGAGCGCGTCCGGACCACCAGCTCGAACGGTGTGGGTTTCCTCCCTCGGATGGTTGAAGCGAAAGTTTCAGCGCAGAAGAATGAGCGGAATCGCGACACGCCCGACCGCGTGGACCGGAGAACCATGACAGATGAAGAGCGGCAACGGATACAGGTCACGCCTGGTCGTCAACGTTTTTCACTGTCGTGTGTGCACGAAGGCAGTTCGAGTCGGAGGGATTCCCCCGGCTCGGGGACTGTGCAGACGAGGTGGAGCAGGCCGAACGGCCCGTTCTACGACCAAGCGGCAAGAAAAGGACACTAAGCGTGGCGGGACAAAAGATCCGCATCAGGCTCAAGGCCTACGACCATGAGGCGATCGACGCGTCAGCGCGCAAGATCGTCGAAACGGTCACCCGTACGGGTGCCCGCGTCGTCGGACCGGTGCCGTTGCCGACAGAGAAGAACGTGTACTGCGTCATCCGTTCGCCGCACAAGTACAAGGACTCGCGCGAACACTTCGAGATGCGTACTCACAAGCGGCTCATTGACATCCTCGACCCGACACCGAAGACGGTGGACGCGCTCATGCGCATCGACCTCCCGGCCAGTGTCGACGTCAACATCCAGTGAGCGCGGAGACAACGATGACTGATAACAAGAACCGGCCTGCGACAGGAATTCTGGGCACCAAGCTCGGAATGACCCAGGTCTTCGACGAGAACAACCGCGTCGTTCCGGTGACCGTGATCAAGGCAGGCCCCAACGTGGTCACCCAGATCCGCACCCAGGAACGTGACGGCTACAGCGCCGTCCAGGTCGCATTCGGTGCGATCGACCCGCGCAAGGTGAACAAGCCCACCACCGGCCAGTTCGAGAAGGCAGGTGTCACGCCGCGTCGCCACATCGTGGAGATTCGCGTTGCCGACGCCTCGCAGTTCGAGGTCGGCCAGGAGCTCACGGCTGCAGTGTTCGAGGACGGCGCATACGTCGACGTCACCGGCACCAGCAAGGGCAAGGGCTTCGCCGGAACCATGAAGCGTCACGGCTTCAAGGGACAGGGCGCGAGCCACGGTGCACAGGCTGTGCACCGTCGTCCCGGATCCATCGGTGGCTGTGCAACGCCGGGTCGCGTGTTCAAGGGAATGCGCATGTCCGGACGTATGGGTGGCGACCGCGTCACGACGCAGAACCTCTCGGTCCACAAGGTGGACAGCGAGAACGGTCTGCTGCTGATCAAGGGAGCGATCCCGGGCCGTCGCGGCAACGTCGTGATCGTCAAGTCTGCATTGAAGGGTGGTGCACGGGCATGACCAGCCTCGAGAAGAACACCGAGACCAAGCTGACGCTCGATGTCAAGGAAGCCGGCGGCAAGACCAACGGCACCGTCGATCTCCCCGCGGAGATCTTCGACGCACCGGCGAACATCGCGCTGCTGCACCAGGTCGTCATCGCACAGCTGGCAGCTGCTCGTCAGGGAACCCACTCCACGAAGACTCGTGGCGAGGTTCGCGGCGGCGGCAAGAAGCCGTACCGGCAGAAGGGCACCGGCCGCGCCCGTCAGGGCTCGACCCGCGCTCCTCAGTTCGTCGGCGGTGGCACGGTCCACGGACCGCAGCCGCGCGACTACAGCCAGCGGACCCCCAAGAAGATGAAGGCCGCCGCACTGCGCGGAGCCCTCTCCGATCGGGCCCGCAGCGAGCGCCTGCACGTCATCACCGAATTGGTTGCCGGACAGGTTCCGTCCACCAAGGGTGCGAAGACGTTCCTCGCCGAGATCTCGGACCGCAAGAAGGTCCTGCTCGTCGTCGGCCGCGAGGACATCGCAGCCTGGAAGAGCGTTCAGAACCTGGACGGCGTGCACCCCATTGCACCCGACCAGCTCAACACGTACGACGTGCTCAACGCCGATGATGTCGTTTTCAGCGTGGAAGCGCTGAACACCTTCATCGCTGGGCCTGCAAAGAACGAGGAGGCAAGCAAGTGACCACGATCGCCGATCCCCGCGACATCTTGCTGGCACCGGTCATCTCCGAGAAGTCCTACGGACTGATCGAAGAAGGCACGTACACGTTCCTGGTGCACCCGGACTCGAACAAGACGCAGATCAAGATTGCCGTCGAGAAGATCTTCGACGTCACCGTGACCAGCGTCAACACGATGAACCGTCAGGGCAAGCGTAAGCGGACCCGGTTCGGTTACGGCAAGCGCAAGGACACCAAGCGCGCGCTCGTAACGCTCTCCGCCGACAGCAAGCCCATCGAGATCTTCGGAGGTCCGGTCGCGTAAGCGACTGGGACTCTTCGGATATAGAGGACGAGAAGACTCATGGCAATCCGTAAATACAAGCCGACAACCCCGGGCCGTCGTGGCTCCAGCGTGTCCGACTTCGCTGAGATCACGCGTTCGACCCCCGAGAAGTCGCTGATCCGCCCGCTGCACGGTCGCGGTGGACGTAACGCACACGGTCGCATCACCACCCGGCACAAGGGTGGCGGTCACAAGCGTGCGTACCGTCTCATCGATTTCCGTCGCAACGACAAGGACGGCGTGCCGGCCAAGGTCGCTCACATCGAGTACGACCCCAACCGCACCGCGAACATCGCACTGCTGCACTTCGCAGACGGCGAGAAGCGCTACATCGTCGCACCCAAGGGCATCGCCCAGGGCTCGCCGATCGAGCAGGGTGCCAATGCCGACATCAAGCCCGGCAACAACCTGCCCCTGCGCAACATCCCGACGGGTACGACCATTCACGCGGTCGAGCTCCGTCCGGGTGGTGGCGCGAAGATGGCCCGCTCCGCCGGAGCGAGCATCCAGCTCCTCGGTAAGGAAGGCCCCTACGCCACGCTGCGTATGCCGTCCGGTGAAATCCGTCGCGTCGACGTGCGCTGCCGCGCAACCGTCGGCGAGGTCGGCAACGCCGAGCAGTCGAACATCAACTGGGGTAAGGCCGGCCGCATGCGCTGGAAGGGCAAGCGCCCGACCGTTCGTGGTGTCGTGATGAACCCGGTCGACCACCCGCACGGTGGCGGCGAGGGCAAGACCTCCGGTGGACGCCACCCGGTCAGCCCCTGGGGACAGCCTGAAGGCCGTACCCGCAAGAACAAGGCGAGCGACAAGCTCATCGTCCGTCGTCGTCGTACCGGCAAGAACAAGCGCTAGGAGGGAGTTCAGAATGCCACGCAGCCTGAAGAAAGGCCCGTTCGTAGACGATCACCTCCTCGCGAAGGTTGACGTCCAGAACGACAAGGGAACCAAGCAGGTCATCAAGACCTGGTCCCGTCGATCGACAATCCTCCCCGACTTCATCGGTCACACTTTCGCCGTCCACGACGGTCGCAAGCACGTACCGGTGTTCGTGTCCGACTCGATGGTCGGCCACAAGCTCGGAGAGTTCGCACCGACCCGCACGTTCAAGGGTCACATCAAGGACGACCGGAAGGCGAAGAGGCGATGACCAACTTCACCCCCACCGCCAATCCGACTGCCAAGGCCGTAGCGAAGCACGTTCGCGTCACGCCGATGAAGGCACGTCGCGTCGTGGATCTGGTTCGTGGGCGCTCCGTCGAGGACGCGCTCAACATCCTCAAGTTCGCGCCGCAGGCAGCGAGCGAGCCGGTCGCCAAGGTGATCGCGTCCGCAGCCGCCAACGCCGAGAACAACCTTGATCTCGATCCCAGCACGCTGATCGTCGCCACTGCATTCGTCGACGAGGGCACCACCCTCAAGCGATTCCAGCCGCGTGCTCAGGGCCGGGCATTCCGGATCCGCAAGCGCACCAGCCACATCACGGTGATCGTCGAAAGCCTGCCCAAGACCGGCGGAACGTCTCGTAACCGTCGTAAGGGCCAGGCGTCCAAGGAAGGGGCTCAGTAGTGGGTCAGAAAATCAACCCGCACGGCTTCCGCTTGGGTATCACCACTGACTGGAAGTCGCGTTGGTACGCAGACAAGCAGTACTCGGAGTACGTCAAGGAAGACGTCGAGATCCGCAAGCTCCTCGCCACCGGCATGGAGCGCGCGGGTATCGCCAAGGTCGAGATCGAGCGCACTCGTGACCGTGTTCGCGTGGACATCCACACGGCACGTCCGGGCATCGTCATCGGTCGCCGTGGCGCCGAGGCCGACCGCATCCGCGGAGCTCTCGAGAAGCTGACCGGCAAGCAGGTTCAGCTCAACATCCTCGAGGTCAAGAACGCCGAGTCCGAGGCTCAGCTCGTGGCGCAGGGTGTTGCCGAGCAGCTCAGCAACCGCGTCGCATTCCGTCGCGCAATGCGTAAGGCCATCCAGTCGGCCATGCGTCAGCCGAACGTCAAGGGCATTCGTGTTCAGTGCTCCGGCCGTCTCGGTGGCGCTGAAATGTCTCGCTCGGAGTTCTACCGCGAGGGACGCGTTCCCCTGCACACGCTCCGTGCCGACATCGACTACGGGCTGTACGAGGCCAAGACCACCTTCGGCCGCATCGGCGTCAAGGTCTGGATCTACAAGGGCGACATCGTCGGCGGACGGCGTGAACTCGCTGCCGCTGCGGCTCCGGCCGCCGGTGCAGACCGTCCCCGTCGTGAGCGTCCCACTCGTCCGCGTCGCAGCGGTGCCTCGGGCACCACGGCGACCAGCACCGAGGCCGGCCGCGCGGCATCCGCAACCGAGGCTCCGGCCTCGACCGAGCCCACTCAGGAGGGCTGACGCATGTTGATCCCCCGCCGGGTCAAGCACCGCAAGCAGCACCACCCGAAGCGTTCGGGTGCCGCCAAGGGCGGAACTCAGGTGACATTCGGTGACTACGGCATTCAGGCTCTCGAGCCCGCCTACATCACCAACCGTCAGATCGAGTCCGCTCGTATCGCGATCACTCGCCACATCAAGCGTGGCGGCAAGGTCTGGATCAACATCTTCCCGGACCGCCCGCTCACCAAGAAGCCTGCCGAGACCCGCATGGGTTCCGGTAAGGGTTCGCCCGAGTGGTGGATCGCGAACGTCAAGCCGGGTCGCGTGCTCTTCGAGCTGTCGTACCCCGACGAGACCATTGCGCGTGAGGCACTGACTCGCGCCATCCACAAGCTGCCCATCAAGGCACGCATCATCACCAGGGAGGAGCAGTTCTGATGGCTACCGGAACCCCAGCCGCAGAGCTCCGCGAGCTCACCGGTGAAGAGCTGGTCACCAAGCTGCGTGAGTCGAAGGAAGAGCTGTTCAACCTTCGTTTCCAGATGGCTACCGGCCAGTTGGACAACAACCGTCGACTGCGCACCGTCCGTCACGAGATCGCGCGCATCTACACCGTCCTGCGCGAGCGTGAGCTCGGCTTGGCATCTGGTCCTTCCGAGGACACTGCAGGTGACGCGGCATGAGCGAGGAAAAGACTGTGACTGAAGAGCGCAACAACCGCAAGACTCGGATCGGCTACGTCGTATCCGACAAGATGGAGAAGACGATCGTCGTCGAGCTCGAGGACAGGGTCAAGCACCCCCTCTACAGCAAGATCATTCGTCGCACCACCAAGGTCAAGGCACATGACGAGAAGGGCGACGCCGGCGTAGGCGATCGCGTTCAGCTCATGGAGACCCGTCCGCTGTCCGCCACGAAGCACTGGCGACTGGTCGAGGTTCTCGAAAAGGCCAAGTAGGACCTGCACAAAAATGCCCGCTCCCTTCCCGGGGGCGGGCATTTGTGCTTTCCGAAGCATGCGGCTTACCTGCCCAGCAAGCCGCCCAGCGCTCCGCCGACGCCTGCTTGCTCGCCGCCACCGGTGCCGCCGACCAGTCCACCCGGCGGCTGTTCCGACGGCTGCACCACCACGAACCCTTGGCCGGCGAATTCCAGCGTGAACCTCTCTCCGGTCGAGCGGCCGATCAACGTTCCGAGCCCGAACGAGTCGTTCTTCTTCACTCTCGTCTGCAGAGACGACGACCACGCAACTGCTGCCTGCGGGTCGGCGAACGTCGGTTGGTCGACGTTCAGGACGACCGGCACTCCGTCGGTGGTGATGGCGATACGGCCCCGACCGGTGAACACACAGTTGAAGAACCCCGCGTTTCCACCCGCAGCGGCACCCTGGACTCGCTTGATGTCGTAACTCAGCGAGGAGTCGAACGCGAGAACGTTGGCCCCGTTGATGGTGAGCCCGTCCGTGCCGTCGAGATCGATCAGATGAACGTCCTGTGCGGCGTTGGCGAGGAACAGGTCGCCCTGGCCCGTGACCTTCATCAGGGGGACGCCTTCGCCGGACAGGGCTTGTTTGAGGGCTCGACCTATACCCCCGGAGCCCTTGGCCTCGAACTGCAGATTGCCCTGGTACGCGACCATCGAGCCGGCCCGAGCCATGATCTCGCCGTTCATGCCGACCCGGCACATCTTGCTGCCCTGTTTCTGAATCCCCGATCCGGGAACTTCGGCGTGGGCGGGCGCGAACAGTTCACTTCTCATGGCCAGGACTCCTTGTGGGACAGGTGAATTCACGATCGCTTCGCTTCGGTGCGAGGGCGGTGCCGTCGGTGCCTCGGGTGTGGGCGGATCGTCGTCCTCGACGCTGATACCGAACGCGGTGGCCAGGCCCGCCAACCCATCGGCGTACCCCTGGCCCACCGCCCGAATTTTCCATTGCTGGTTGCGGCGATAGAACTCCAGGATGACGAGAGCACTCTCGTCGCCGAGTGCGTCGGCGGTGAATCCGACGATCGCACCGCCCGACGCGTCGGAGACGGTCACCGATGTCGGGCCGGCGGCAGCGAACGTCGCCGGACCGGTACCGTCCAGCGATGCCGCGATGGCAACGGTCTCGATATCGGCTGGAATCGCGGAGGGATCGATCAGGACGAGATGGCCGGACGGTCCGCGCTGGTACTCGAGGCCCGCGCCCTCGGGTTGGTTGTAGAACACCAGATCCGCGTCCGAACGCACCCGTCCGTCCGGCCCCAACAGCAGCGCGGAGACGTCGACCGACGTCGAGGCGGCAAGTGTCACCGTCAGCCGGCCGGTCGGAGCGGGGCAGTTCTCCCCGCGAGCGAGGTTTTTCATCGGATCCAGTGTGCCAGTGTCGACGCGTGCTGTCAGGAACGCGCGAGTTCGATGACTTCTTCCTCGGTCGGCGGGCTCTTCGGGTGGTAGGACAGGCACAGGGGAGTGGCGGTTCGCCGGAACTCTGCGCCCTCGACGGCAGCGTAGAACTGCCCCGCGGGCAAACGGCCGACATCGGGTACCGAGCCGCCTTTGACGCGGGCCATCTCCTTGGCCGCCTCGACCTGGGACGGGCTGTTGAGCAGTCCGTAGAACTGCGTCGACGCGTTTCCGGCGATGCGGTTGTGCAACCCCTTCGGTGCCTGCGTGGCGAACACGAGACCGAGACCGTACTTGCGCGCCTGCGACGCCAGCGCAAGTGTGCTGTGTGTCGCCGCGGTCGTGCGATCGGAGGGGGCGAAATTCTGCGCCTCGTCCATCACGAACAGTCCGCCGAGCGGCCGGTCACCCGCCGGGTTCTTCTTGATCCAGGAGAACAGGCCCATCTGCAGCTGATTGACGAAGCTCTGCTTCTGCTCGTCGGTGGTCAGGCCCGCAAGATTGATCACCGATACCCGGGCCTTCTTTCCGTCGGCCGGAGTCAACAGCACTGCCGGGTCGACCGGGGTGCCCGCCCCTGCGAACATGGGGTCGTTGGCCACGGCAGCCTTCAGATTTTCGGCCAGTCCCTGCGCGATCCGTACGGCATCGCGCAGGTCGCTGGTGTCCTCGGGCAATTCTTCGAGCAGGTCGATGAAGTCCGCCAGCGTGCCGCCCTGTGGGCGTCGACCGAAGAGATCGAGCGCCGACTTCAGCACTGCGCGGCCGTGTTTCGCCTTCTGGGAAGTACCCAGGACGCCGGCGGCGGGCTCGAGCGACGCCAATGCGGATTCGACGGAGGAATCGAACTCGTCGGCATCACCGAGAACGCTGACGAAATCGGGCAGTGGCTGAAAGCTCAGCGGTCGGCCCGCCGACTTGCGGGGCGTCCACACCACGACGTCGGTGTCGCGTAGATACGCCGCCGCTTTGGCCTCGTCGCCCGGCGGCCACGTCCGTTCGTCCTCGGGCCACGCGGTGCCGAGGCGAGCCAGGTCGTTGTTGACGTCCAACACGATCGCCGAAACACCTTGCAGCGCACATTCTTCCACCAGTCGGCGAATCAGTACCGTCTTCCCTGATCCGGAACCCGCGAAGATCGCTGTGTGCTTACGGAGCGCCTCGAGTTGGATTGCGACGTCCGCACCGGTGCTCACTTCCGACCCGGCGACGATCGACGGCCGGCGGCTCGCAATCGGTTCGGCCGCGACGGTGTTCTCGGGTTCGATCAGTGCGGTGTCGTCGTCGACGACGCTGACTGCAGGCAACACGGAGGAGAACAGTTCGACCTCGTGTGCGGGCTTGCGCGCGAGCAACCACGACGTGAGAGCGGGGGAGTTCTCGGCCAGCAGGACCGACAGAGCCGCCAAGGCCCTGCGGTCCTCGTCGCCGAACGGCACGACGATGCCGCCTGCACGTCGCAGAGCGGCGACGGTCTGCTCGGTCTTCGCGCCATTGGGCCACGGGTCGTTTCTGATGAGGATCAGTCGCCGTTTCGGCATGTCTGCCCTGAGGCCGGCCGTGGTCACTGCACGCTCCACACGGGCCAACGCGGCCCTGGCGTTGCCGGAGGTGACCGCGCGGAAGCACCAGTGCTCCTCGTCGTCCGTATCGGTGTCGACGGTATGTCGCAGCCTGGCATGCAGGGCAGGCTTGCCGCTCGGAGGTGGGTCCTGGGCAAGGCTGTCGTCCGAGGACTGATGCTCGTGGATCCACGCGGTCAGGCCCGCAGACAGGAGTGCGGGGACGATCGAGTCCTCACTGTCGGGCTTCAGCGGAATGGAGACGTCGACCTGTTTGCGCAGTTCTGCGTAGCGATCGTCGAGTATGTCGAGTTCGTCGACCCGTGCTTTGGGGAGGTCCTGCGCATCCGCGGGCCCGGACTTGTCCGTGAAACTCTCCAACTCTGACGCGACGCCGGTGTCGAGGCAGTGCCTGATGTGACGGTCGACCGCGATCAGCAGCTGCCGCGGAGTGAAGTCCGGGGCCTGCTCGAATGCGTCGGGTGCCACCGGCCACGTCGGATGCGGCGGGGTGAAGCCTGCCTCGAGAAAGCACGCCGCCAGACGTCGTCCCAGTAACAGGCGTCCGATGTCGGACGACGGAATCGGCTTGAGAGGCTGCGTCACTCGGAAGCGGTCGCGCATCGGTGCCACGCCGCGGGCGGCGATCAACTCCCACGCGCTCGACAGAGCCGAGAGTACCGACGCGGTGCGAGGAAGCGTTTCGCGCAGCGACATCAGACCGTGCGCCAGTTGCTCGACGACCTTGTCTTCCTGTGCGTCGGCGAACTCCTGATCCGATCCCGTTCGGGATTGCGCGACCAACGTGTCGATCTGGTCTATCGCGAGAATTGTCGGACCGGTGATGGCCAGCAGTCGTGAGATGTTCTCGGCAATGCCTTGGTGACCGAGCTCGGCCCGGCGGATTCCCCAGGGCGAGAATTCTTCGGCATCGACGTCGTCGATCGACTGCAGGTATGCGTCACCGAGATCCTGGACGGCCGAATCGGGGGCGATGGACAGCACCAAGGCGCGCAGAGTGTGCTGCGAGGTGCGCCGATGTCGGGGGTGAACCTTGTATACGGCGGTGACGAAGTCGTTCAGCGTCTCGGCGTCGATCATGTTCTCGCCCATGATCTTTGCGCGTTGTTCGTCGGGAATGTCACCGATCGTGCACAAGCGACGCAGCAGAAGTGCGAGTTGGCTGTCGGATCCTTGGCCGGAGGGCCGCATCAGGTCGTCGAGCATCCCCATGAGAGTCGACCGCCAGAAGCCCGCGGCGTCGAGCAGCCTGATCAGGAAGAAGTACCCGCCCTTCTGCTGCACCTCTTCGCGCACCTGCCCCAGCAGATGCGTCTTGCCGGATCCGGCCGGCCCGCGTACGACGACTCCGAGCGGACTGGCGTCATCCGACGTCTCTGCGTCGTCGTAGGCGTTCATCACCTCGAGGAACACCCGCTCGTGCATGCCGGGAACGTGCACGTTGGACTGCGAACGCCACACGTCGTCGGGGGTCGGGGCCCAGCTCAGCCGTACCGATTCCAGAGCCCGGATCTGCTCGTTGTCCGTCATCGTGGAGTTCACGCCCATCATGATTCGATCGAGAGAAGGTGGTTCTGCTGATTACCGACGACGACGGCCGCAGCGCGTTCCTCGTCGGTCAGCGTCTTCTGGTTTTCCTCGGGTATCAGCGAGACGTCCGCGGCGCGGCGCAGCCGTGCGAGTGCATCGTCGAGATCGGCACGAGGTATGTCTCGCAACTCGTTTCGCAAGCGAGACAGCCGAACGGTGCTACCGGGTTCACGTGCGAGCGACGCGTACGCGGTGCGAATCGAGGCCTCGATGTCGACGGTCTTGTCGGCCTTCTCGGAGCTGTCGAGGGGGGCGGTCTCGTCCCCGCGGGGCGAGAACACATCGGCCGGACGGCTGTCGGTGCGATCCAGCCAGCGACGTAGCCCTGCCAACACGGTGAACATGGCCTTGCCTGCGCCTGTCGACCGAGCCGGTGGTTCACCGCCCATGAGCTCACCGCAGGTGCGCCACCCTTTGTCGGTCAGCTCCAGGGTCATCGGGCGCACCGAAGAATCGACCTCGATCAATCCCGCATTCTTCAGTTTGTCGCGGGAAGCCTTCGGTAGTTCGGGGCCGAGTCCCTTGAGGACGCTGTTCTTCACCGGACTCGCTTCGGCCATCAGAACGAGCAGTACTGCTGCTTCGGTGCCGTTCAGGTCTTCGGTACTCATCGAGGATCCCCCTTCGATCGTCTTCTCGATACTGCCTCGCGGATGGTAGCCACAGCGCGGTGCGGGTCGTCGATCACCTGAGCGTTGGTGAACCGCAACACCATGTACCCGTGTGTCTGCAGCTGGTTGTCGCGCACGCGGTCCTCGGCGAAGCGCTGGGCGGCACGGTGCTCGTCGCCGTCGATTTCCACGATCACTCTCTCGGTGCGCCACAGTACGTCGACTGTGAACGGACGGCTGAGTTCGCCGAGCCGAATCGAGCGATTGTGCTCTCGACCGGTGGCCCATTCGTGCTGGTCCAGCGCTCTGTACAGGCGCTTCTCCGGATCGCTCGCCGGGTGTGGGTGTCCGGCGATCGGCGGATAGCTCAAAGGCCGGAAGCGATCGAGGACAGTGCTGACGCCGGCAGGCACTTCGGGTGCGCGCACCGATACGGACGGGAATCTGTCCATCCTCGACGACCCACCGCCGGTGAGCCACACGCTCGCCCGTGCGTGAGCACACAGCCATTCCGCTGCGGTCGACACGAAGTCGGCGTCCACGGCGTCGGGTACGACCAGCACGAGAGCGACAACGTCGCGGCCGTGAGCTGCCGCGAGAGCTCGCGCCGAACCTGTCGCGCGGGTCTCGACGGTGAACACCGCTCGGCGTATCGGCCGCCCCGAGGAGGCCGACTCGGCCAGAGCCGCTATGTAGGGGCCGAAGTGTGCCGAGTCGGCAGCCAGGCGAACGGCGGACGTGCGAGCGGCACGCCGCTCCAACGTGGAGGTCCCTGCGTTGTGCTCGAACTCGGGGAGCCACAGCGCGGTCGAGTCGACCGCTGCGGTCTCCAGCGACGTGACCACCATCTCGACCAGGTCTGCCGAACGATGAGATGCCGACTCGTCGACAGTGAAGAAGACGATCGCAGGTGCATCGGCGGGGAGCGGGTTCGCGGATTCGGCGAGCTCGCGTTCGGACGCCCCGCGAAGTCGAGTCACTCGATCTGCGGGAAGACTCGACCACCAGCCTGCGGTCTCACCGTTCCCGGTCACAGCTGCTCCCCGCCCACCCCTGTTGCCCCATCTCCGAACCGTACCGACAAGGTCCGACACGTAGGGGCGAGCACGTCTCCGTGACGGCGATTTGGCTCTGGCATCGGCGTTCCCCTACACTTGACCGGTTGCCTGTGGCAGCGGTGTGTCTTCGTGCGCCCGCTCTCGGCAGCCGACCGCGCGTGTCGGGACGGAAATCCGGCACGTACGTACATCCAGGTCAAGGAGAAGTTAGTGATTCAGCAGGAGTCGCGAGTACGCGTCGCTGATAACACGGGCGCGAAGGAAATCCTTTGCATCCGCGTTCTCGGTGGTTCGTCACGTCGCTACGCCGGAATCGGCGACATCATCGTAGCTACGGTGAAAGACGCCATTCCCGGTGGAAACATCAAGAAGGGTGAGGTCGTCAAGGCCGTCATCGTCCGCACCGTCAAGGAGCGTCGCCGTCCGGATGGCTCGTACATCCGTTTCGACGAGAACGCTGCGGTGCTGATCAAGCCGGACCACGACCCCCGTGGAACCCGCATCTTCGGCCCGGTCGGCCGCGAGCTGCGTGAGAAGAAGTTCATGAAGATCGTCTCGCTCGCCCCGGAGGTGCTGTAAATGAAGGTGCACAAGGGCGACACCGTTCTCGTGATCGCAGGCAAGGACAAGGGTGCCAAGGGCAAGGTCATTCAGGCCTACCCCGCTGACTCCAAGGTTCTGGTCGAAGGCGTGAACCGCATCAAGAAGCACACCGCGGTCTCTGCCAACCAGCGCGGCGCATCCTCGGGTGGCATCGTCACTCAGGAAGCCCCGATCCACGTATCGAACGTCGCAGTTGTCGACTCGGACGGAAACCCCACTCGCGTGGGCTACCGGACCGACGAAGAATCCGGCAAGCGCGTTCGTGTTTCCCGCAAGAACGGGAAGGACATCTGAGATGACTACCACCGAAAACATCGCGGGCGAACAGCCCCGCCTCAAGGCGCGCTACCGCGCCGAGATCAAAGACGCCCTGAACACCGAGTTTGCATACGAGAACGTCATGCAGATCCCCGGCATCGTCAAGGTCGTCGTCAACATGGGTGTCGGCGACGCCGCCCGTGACGCCAAGCTGATCAACGGCGCAGTTGCAGACCTCGCTGCCATCACCGGCCAGAAGCCGGAGATCCGCAAGGCGCGCAAGTCCATCGCACAGTTCAAGCTGCGCGAAGGAATGCCCATCGGCGCACGCGTCACCCTCCGTGGCGACCGCATGTGGGAGTTCCTCGACCGTCTGGTCTCCATTGCCCTTCCCCGAATCAGGGACTTCCGCGGCCTCTCGGGCACGCAGTTCGACGGCAACGGAAACTACACGTTCGGCCTCAACGAGCAGTCGATGTTCCACGAGATCGACGTGGACAAGATCGACCGTCCGCGCGGCATGGACATCACCGTAGTAACCACCGCAACCAACAACGAAGAAGGCCGCGCGCTGCTCAAGCACCTCGGCTTCCCGTTCAAGGAGAACTGAGTCCATGGCGAAGAAGGCATTGGTCAACAAGGCCAACAAGAAGCCGAAGTTCGCGGTGCGTGCATACACTCGCTGCAACCGCTGCGGCCGTCCCCATTCCGTGTTCCGCAAGTTCGGCCTCTGCCGTATCTGCGTGCGCGAGATGGCACACGCCGGAGAGCTTCCCGGAGTTCGCAAGAGCTCCTGGTGATCTGAGGCCTCCGGGCTTCACCACACCACGCTGATGGGCGTGGGTTCCGAAAGGAACCCACGCCCATTTTGCGTTGCTCAGGTCCTGACTTTCACACCGACCACACGTCGTGTCGTAGATCCAGAGAGCGGACCAGATCCACCGCCGCATGATGATCCTGGCTGTCGACGATCAGCAGCAGGCCACGCTCGGACATCGCCGACGCGAGGGCATCGGTGGAGACGGTTCTACATCCAGGCGGCATGTCCGGGTCTCCGAGTTCCCGGTAGGTGTCGGCAATCGCCACTACGTCCTCGACTGGATCGAATCCCCAGACGGTTACGAAATGTCCTACGTTCCAGTCGAAGTCGGTCAACTCTGCAGTATGTACATTCGCCAACGATGCGAAGCGGAAAGGCCCGTCGGCAAGACGGTCGAGTAGCAGACGCAATCGCTCGACGGAGGGCCCCACGATGGGAACCACGGCGACGCGGTGATCGGTCGCGGTCTCGATGCCCTCCGTGAGACCTGCTGCCGTGGTCCCGGCTGCGTCGATCGATGCGGCTCTCGGCAGTAGATCCCACCCGTCGGTGATTCGGGGGGTTCCGGGAGGACGGGCCGAGTCGATTGCACCCGGCCAGATCGCGGACCTCGACGCGACCGCGAGTGCCGTCACGCCCGGTGCGTCGTCGCCCATGACGGCCGTCAGCGCAACCGATGCCGAGAACGGTCCGCAGAGTTGATCCGGTTGCGGCAGAGCATGATCGAGGGCCGAGACGATGGTGGTTGCCCCGGCGAACCTGCGCAGCATCTCAGTAGATCCAACGCAACGATTCGAGCAGTTCGTCCTCGGTATGACTCTCCGCCCACGTGGCATCGGCGTCCCGGCAGGCGACGAACGCGCCCAGAAGTTCCATGCCCAACACGTCTCGGACCAGTGCGGACGACAGGAGGTCTTCGCGCTGTTGCGCGTGGGTCGTCGCGAGTGGGGAGATCCCCGCGGCATCCCGACGAGCATCGTCCCAACCTCCTACGTCCTCCTGGACCGGAGACGGCAACTGCGCCGAATCCGCCACTCCCGCCAGACCGGCCGCGATCGTGACGGCCAGCGCCAGATACGGATTGGCGGACGCGTCGCACGCCTTCAATTCGACGTTGGTGTGTTCCGGGCCGAGAAGGGGCGTGGCCGGTACGAGTCGCACTGCAGCCTCGCGGTTCTCGACGCCCCAGAATCCGAAGGCACCTGCCCAGTACCCCGGTCGACGACGCAGCAGTGACCCCGAACTCGGTGCCGTGATGGCAGTGAGTCCCGGGAGTTCTCGAACGAGGCCCGCGATGTACGCCTGCCCGGTGTCGGACAGTCCGTACTCTCGGTCGCCGGTCAGAGCGTTGTGACCGTCGCGAACCAGTGATGTGTGTAGGTGCCATCCGTTACCCGCACTGCTCGACGAGGGCAGGGGAGCGAAGCTTGCCCTCAGGCCCAGGGCTTTGGCCGCTGAGTGGATGGTCTGCCGCGCGAGTACCTGCGCGTCGGCCGCAGCAAGTGGATCGAGTGGACTCAATGCGATCTCCAGCTGGGAGCCGCCGTACTCGGCATGAATCTGCCCGATGTCGAGGCCATTCGCAGACAGCGCCTCGAGCAGCAGTACTACGAATTGATCGACATCGCGGAGTGCGTTCGCCGAGTAGGCAGGTCCGCGATGAGCGGACAGTCCGTCCGACTCGCGACTCAGGGCGAACTCGATCTCGAATCCGGCCCGTACCTCGAAACCGGCATCGGACGCCTTCTGCACCTGCCGCTCGAGAACTGAGCGCTGATCGTAGGGCCACGGTGTGCCGTCCGCCGAGACCTGTCGTCCGTGCGCCCAGGCCAGCCCCGGCTGTCCGGACAGGGCGACCACGCTCGACGCGCTCTCGATCAACGGAATCAACCGCACATCGCCGGACGGCGTCGACAGTCCTTCGTGGGCGAATGTGATCCCGTCATGCGAATCGAATACCGCGAACACCGCGGTGACTCCGACTCCGCGACGTGCGACTGCAGTCAATTCTGCGATAGGCACGGTGCGTGATCGGACAATCCCGTTATTGTCGACCCAGCCGATCGTCACCCCGGCGATGTTGCGGTCACGCAGAGTGTGGGTGAGGTGGTCGATGTCGACTGCCTTCGAGTCCGTCATGGTCCGACGTTAGCGAAGAAGTGCTCGTCGGGGTGTCCGACTGGACCCGAGCTGTCGCGCAATGGTAAGGCGATTTGGTCTTCGGGTGCGCGATGCCTACACTAGAGCGGTTGCCCGGGCTTCGTCGTGCCTGCACGCGAGTCCTTGCAATAGAAACGCAACCTCGAGTTCTCCGTACGTCAGCATTGAACATGCGGAAGCTCGTAACACCTGGCAGTGCAGCGATGCATTGCTTGGAGCGCAACCCCTGACCGGCAACAGTCGGTCAGGACATGTTCACTTCGCTGTAGGCCCACGATGTGACGAGCCAGGCCCGATGGGTTCTCCGGAACCGGAAGGCACCAGCCCGCGCGTGCTGCATGGGAACCGCTGCGAGAAAGGTGCACAGGTCACACCATGACGATGACCGATCCAATTGCAGACTTCTTGACCCGTCTGCGCAACGCCAACTCGGCGTACCACGACGAGGTGAAGCTTCCCCACTCGAAGCTCAAGGCGAACATCGCCGAGATCCTCAAGCGCGAGGGCTACATCTCCGATTACCGCACGGAAGACGCCGAGGTGGGCAAGACCCTCATCGTCGATCTGAAGTACGGCCCGAGCCGTGAGCGCAGCCTCGCCGGCGTGCGACGCGTCTCCAAGCCCGGTCTCCGGGTGTACGCAAAATCCACCAATCTGCCCAAGGTTCTCGGCGGCCTGGGCGTGGCGATCATCTCCACGTCCACCGGTCTGCTCACGGAGCGTCAGGCTGCCAAGCAGGGTGTGGGCGGAGAAGTCCTCGCCTACGTCTGGTAGGGGAGGCCACACCATGTCACGTATTGGAAAATTGCCGGTCGCAGTCCCCGCTGGCGTCGATATCACCATCGACGGCCAGGACGTTGCGGTCAAGGGCCCCAAGGGTGCCCTGAGCCTGACAGTCGCCGAGCCCATCAAGATCGCCCGCGCCGACGACGGCACCATCGCCGTCACTCGGCCCGACGACGAGCGTAAGAGCCGCTCGCTGCATGGTCTCTCGCGCACTCTCGTCGCGAACCTCATCACCGGTGTCACCAACGGTTACACCACCAAGATGGAGATTCACGGCGTCGGTTACCGCGTCGTACTCAAGGGCAAGGACCTCGAGTTCGCACTCGGTTACAGCCATCCCGTGCTGATCGAAGCACCCGAGGGCATCACGTTCACGGTCGAGTCGCCCACGCGATTCACCGTTGTCGGCATCGACAAGCAGAAGGTCGGTCAGATCTCTGCCAACATTCGTCGTCTGCGGCGTCCGGACCCGTACAAGGGCAAGGGCATCCGCTACGAGGGTGAAGTGATCCGCCGCAAGGTCGGAAAGACGGGTAAGTGATATGAGCCAGCAAACAGCAGACAAGGCGAACGTCGTCAAGCGCACACCGCGCGGCACCGACGTCTCGACGAAGCGTCGCCTGTCGAAGGCACGTCGTCACTTCCGCCTTCGCAAGAAGATCTCCGGAACGCCCGAGCGTCCGCGCTTGGTCGTCAACCGGTCCTCGCGTCACATCCACGTGCAGTTGATCGACGACCTGGCGGGCCACACGCTGGCCAGCGCGTCGAGCATCGAAGCCGATGTGCGCGCACTCGAGGGCGACAAGAAGGCCGTCAGCGCGAAGGTCGGCGAGCTCATCGCCAGCCGTGCGAAGGCAGCCGGCGTCGAGGCAGTCGTGTTCGACCGCGGCGGCAACAACTACAGCGGCCGCATCGCGGCACTCGCAGACGCTGCCCGCGAAGGCGGGTTGACGTTCTGATGATGACAATGACTGACAACGGAAGGACAGCCTGATGCCGGGACGTCAACGGCGTGACGGCGGAAGCGGCCCCGCCGGACAGAACAGTGGCCCCAACGCAGGTGGCGACAACAACCAGCGCGGCGACAACCGCGGTGGTGGCGGTCGCGATCGTCGTGACAACGGCCGTGGCGGCAACGCTGCGGACAAGTCGAACTTCATCGAGAAGGTCGTCACGATCAACCGCGTCTCCAAGGTGGTCAAGGGTGGTCGACGCTTCAGCTTCACCGCCCTCGTCATCGTCGGTGACGGCAACGGACTGGTCGGCGTCGGCTACGGCAAGGCCAAGGAAGTTCCCGCGGCCATCCAGAAGGGTGTCGAGGAGGCTCGCAAGAGCTTCTTCCGCGTCCCGATGATCGCCGGCACCATCACCCACCCCATCCAGGGCGAAGCCGCTGCCGGCGTCGTCATGTTGCGTCCGGCCAGCGCCGGTACCGGCGTCATCGCCGGTGGTGCTGTTCGCGCAGTGTTGGAGTGCGCCGGTGTCCACGACGTGCTGTCGAAGTCGCTCGGTAGCGACAACGCCATCAACGTCGTGCACGCGACCGTCGCAGCCCTCAAGGGTCTGCAGCGTCCCGAGGAAGTTGCGGCTCGCCGCGGCCTGACCCTCGAAGAGGTTGCACCCGCCGGAATGCTGCGCGCACGCGCACAGGCAGGAGCGGTGAAGTAATGGCTCAGCTGAAGGTCACTCAGATCAAGAGCACCATCGGCCAGAAGGCGAACCAGCGTGACAGCCTGCGTACTCTCGGGCTCAAGGGCATCCGCCAGACGGTCGTCCGCGAGGACAACCCGCAGAACCGCGGACTGGTCAACACGGTGCGCCACCTCGTAACTGTTGAGGAGGTCTAACCATGACCATCAAACTGCACCACCTGCGCCCCGCAGCCGGATCCAAGTCGACGAAGATTCGCGTCGGCCGTGGTGAAGGTGGCAAGCGCGGCAAGACCGCAGGTCGCGGTACCAAGGGAACCGGCGCACGCAAGAACGTGCCGGCACGCTTCGAGGGTGGCCAGATGCCCCTCCACATGCGGCTCCCGAAGCTCAAGGGCTTCACCAACCGCAACCGTGTCGTGTTCCAGGTCGTGAACCTGCGCGACATCGAGCGCCTGTTCCCCGAGGGTGGTCAGATCGGTATCCCCGAGCTGATCGCCAAGGGAGCTGTTCGCAAGAACGAGCTCGTCAAGGTTCTCGGAGACGGAAACCTCACCGTGAAGGTCGATATCTCGGCCAACAAGTTCACGGGCTCCGCCAAGGAAAAGATCGCCGCTGCCGGCGGTTCTGCAACCGAGGTATGAGCATTGCTTCGATGTGCTGAGTAGCAGCGCGTCGAGCAGCAGTTCGTGACGATGGCCGCAGCCACAGCTCTCGTAGCTGAGCTGCGGCCATCGTTGCCTACACGGAATGTCGTGTGTGTCGACCGATCGGCCAGGGTCCAACACTGACCGTCGGTCCGGTCGATGCGCACTGTTAGAGTTCTAGAGTTCAGAGAAGTTCGTATCGATGCGGTCGACGCATGTCGTCCGCAGTCCATGCTCGTGAGGCTCACGGGAGCATCAGTTGCTCCCGACGAAGCACTCGCGGCGTCAACGCAGTCGTGCCAGGAGGATCTTTGCTTTCCGCCTTCGTGTCGGCCCTCAGGACTCCTGACCTGAGACGGAAGATCCTCTTCACGCTCGGTCTGGTGGCCCTGTATCGCTTCGGTGCAACACTGCCGTCGCCGGGTGTCGACTACGCCAATGTCCGAGCATGCATCGACCAGGTCTCCGGTGGAGATTCGGCGGGCATCTACTCGTTGATCAACTTGTTCTCCGGTGGAGCGCTCCTCCAGCTCTCGGTGTTCGCGATCGGCATCATGCCGTACATCACCGCCAGCATCATCGTGCAGCTGCTCACCGTCGTCATCCCCAAGTTCGAGGAACTCCGCAAGGAGGGACAGTCGGGCCAGGCCAAGATGACGCAGTACACGCGTTACCTGTCGATCGCACTGGCCATCCTGCAGGCGACCGGCCTGGTGGCCCTCGCTTCGCGCGGCCAGTTGCTCCAGGGATGTCAGCAGGACATCATCGCCGACCAGTCAATCTTCGGGCTCGTCATCATCGTGCTGGTCATGACTGCAGGCGCAGCCGTCGTGATGTGGTTCGGCGAGGTCATCACCGAGCGCGGTGTCGGCAACGGAATGTCCCTGCTGATCTTCGCCGGAATTGCCTCGCGCATCCCGTCCGAGGGCAACTCGATTCTGGAGAGCCGCGGCGGGTTGGTCTTCGGGTTCGTCTGCTTCGCAGCGTTCCTCATCATCACCGGTGTGGTCTTCGTCGAGCAGGGTCAGCGCCGAATCCCGGTCCAGTACGCCAAGCGCATGGTCGGCCGGAAGATGTACGGCGGCTCGTCCACGTATCTGCCGCTCAAGGTCAACCAGGCCGGCGTCATCCCGGTGATCTTCGCGTCCTCGCTCCTCTACCTACCCAATCTCATCGCCCAGCTCACGTCCGCCAGCACCGCAACCGATCCGAGCTGGTGGCAGCGGATCATCAACGAGTATCTGGTGAACCCGGCGAACCCGGTGTACATCGCCATCTTCTTCGGGCTGATCGTGTTCTTCACGTACTTCTACGTGGCGATCACGTTCAACCCCGAAGAGCGGGCCGACGAGATGAAGAAGTTCGGTGGATTCATCCCGGGCATCCGACCGGGTAAGCCGACAGCCGATTACCTCAACTACGTTCTCAGTCGCATCACGCTGCCCGGTGCGGTGTACCTGGGCACCATTGCGGTGCTTCCCAACCTGTTCCTGGACATCGGCAGTTCGGGCGGAGCTCAAAACCTTCCGTTCGGTGGTACCGCCGTGTTGATCATGGTCAGCGTGGGCCTCGACACCGTGAAGCAGATCGAAAGCCAGCTGATGCAGCGTAACTACGAAGGGTTCCTCAAGTGAGACTTGTTCTGCTCGGTCCCCCCGGTGCCGGCAAAGGCACTCAGGCCGTCCTCCTCTCCGAGAAGCTGGGCGTGCCACACATTTCGACAGGCGATCTCTTTCGCGCCAATATCGGCGAGAAGACCCCGCTCGGATTGGAAGCGAAGAAGTACCTCGACGCGGGCGACCTCGTGCCGAGCGAACTCACCGTCGACATGGTGCGCAGTCGACTCGCCGAGCCCGACGCCGTCAACGGATTCCTGCTCGACGGTTTCCCGCGTTCGGTCGGCCAGGCCGAAGCTCTGGTCGACATCCTCTCCGACCTGAACGCGCATCTCGATGCAGTGCTGTCCTTCGTCGTCGACGAGGACGTCGTCGTGGACCGAATGCTGGCGCGCGGCCGTGAGGACGACAAAGAGGACGTCATCCGTAATCGGCTCAAGGTGTACCGCGACGAGACGGCACCGCTCTTGGACTACTACTCCGACAAGCTGGTCACCGTCGATGCGATCGGTGAGGTGGACGAAGTCAATGCCCGCGCGCTGAAGTCCATCGAGGACCACGGCAAGTAATGGCGTTCGGCCGTAAACGAAAAGTCGTCCCGTTCAAGAGCGCTGGTGAGCTCGACGCGATGGCGGCAGCCGGTGCCGTGGTAGGTGCCGCTCTCGTCGCCGTACGAGATGCAGCCAAGCCCGGAGTCTCGACGCTCGAACTCGATCGAGTTGCCGAGGCGGTCATCCGTGATGCCGGCGCGGTGCCCTCGTTTCTTGGGTACCACGGATTCACCGGCAGCATCTGCTCCTCGGTGAACGACCGCGTGGTGCACGGCATTCCGTCGGCGGACGAGTTGTTGGTCGCCGGCGACCTCGTGTCCATCGACTGCGGTGCAGTGCTGGACGGCTGGCACGGAGATTCGGCGTGGACGTTCGGCGTCGGCGACATCATCGAGGCCGATGCGTTGCTGAGCGATGCGACCAGGCTCTCCATGGAGGCCGGGATCGCAGCGATGATCCCCGGCAATCGTCTGACCGACATCTCCCACGCCATCGAGTCCGGTACGCACGCGGCCGAGGATGCTCACGGTCGCAAATACGGAATCGTCGACGGTTACGGCGGCCACGGCATCGGCCGCGAAATGCACATGGACCCGTTCCTCGCGAACGAGGGCGCGCCGGGCAAAGGCCCGGAGCTCGTGGTGGGTTCCACGCTGGCCATCGAACCGATGTTGACGCTCGGTACCTACGAGACCGACATTCTCGACGACGGGTGGACCGTGGTGACCACCGATGGTTCACGCGCGGCGCACTGGGAACACACGGTCGCGGTGACCGAGGACGGCCCGCGAATCCTGACGGTTCGGCCTCGCTAGAACTACCAGGTCAACGCTCACCAGGTGAGTGACGAGTACCGGCGGCCCCCTCGGATGAGTCCGAGGTGGGCTGCCGTCAGGCGTAGCCAGAGGCGAGTCGGCATCCGAGTCACTGCGGTCGGCAGCAATGGGTTTCGTACCGCGAGCGCGAGGAGCGCTACGGAAATTGTGCGGATTCGGAACGGCGGGCATCCGGCAGCCCGATACATTCCGCGGACGTGGGCCGACCCGTATCCCAGCGCCCCCGCCTGTTTCCAATTGTCCCGGTAGCCGGTACGCAGACGATATTCGACCAGCGGCTCGGCTATGAAGTGCAGGCGGGCACCCGATTGCTGTGCGCGCCAGGAGAATTCCATGTCCTCGCTGGCATGAACGAATTCGAACATCCCGCCGAGATCTCGGTAGGTCGACGCGCGGCACGCCATACTCGCCCCGATGACGAACGGGCGAAAGGGCGACTTGCCCTGATTCGAAGGTGGGGCGAACGGAACTGCGGCGCGCGTCGCTTCGGAGTTCAGCGCCTCGGTGCTCAGGCCGGTTCCCACGAGGTCGTAGCTGTTCAATTCGGCGGTGATGCGCCGCAGCCATGTCGGGTGTACGACGTCGTCGGCATCGCAGAAGGCCAGCAGTGGGCCCTCGGCTGCTTCCGCACCGCGATTGCGGGCATGCGACGCGCCCGGGGTGCCGGACGAATCGACGTACTTCAGATTCAAGCGGGCCCGTAGTGCGTGGTCCTGCACGAACTCGCGCACTCCGTCGGTCGAGCCGTTGTCGCTGACGACGACCTCGAACGGGCCGTCGTAGTCCTGGTGGGCGAGCGCGCGTAGTTGCTCGTCGAGCACATCTCTGGCGTTGTGTACGGGAATGATCACGGAGACGGCTGGGCCGGACGGGTTGGAACTCAAGAGGGCACCTTGCGGGCTCGGTGGCTGAACGATGGCGGGCGGACGAAAGGTTAGCTCAGTTAATCTAACGTCGCCATCCGACGCGTTTCGTGCCCGCTTCGCGCGCATTTGGCCAGATGTGTCTTTGCCGGTAACATAGATCGACGGTGCGCCCTGCGTACCGGATGTCCGCATGCCTCGAGGGCTGTGCGGCCGTCCGGCGATACTCCGACTCGGTTCCGAGGAGTCGGTCAGTGGGCATCACGGTAACGGAAACAGATGCAATCAACCAGGTGTGAGAGCCAGGATCGCGGAGGATATGGCCAAGAAAGACGGTGCTATCGAGGTAGAGGGCCGAGTTGTCGAACCGCTGCCCAATGCGATGTTTCGCATTGAGCTCGAAAACGGCCACAAGGTACTCGCCCACATCAGCGGAAAGATGCGTCAGCACTACATCCGCATCCTTCCCGAGGATCGCGTCGTGGTAGAGCTTTCGCCCTACGACCTCACGCGTGGACGCATCGTTTACCGCTACAAGTAAGAGCTTCCTCGGCCATGTCCGGTCGGGGAGAACCATGCTCGGTCCGCTGCTCGCAGCGCGTCCGAGCTACACACAGGAGATCAACGACGTGAAGGTTCAGCCGAGCGTCAAGAAGATCTGCGAGAAGTGCAAGGTGATTCGTCGTAACGGACGCGTCATGGTGATCTGCGACAACCTGCGTCACAAGCAGCGTCAGGGATAACCACCGAGCATCACGCACGTCGGCTTGGCAACAGCTAGAAGATGACCTCCCAGCACCAACCGCAACACACGCGTTGCGGCAGACCCCCGGCACGGAGGCCGGGGCCCCACTGAGTTTGTTGAAAGACGCTTCCCACCCCAGCGGTGAGAAGGACACAGGGGACGGACTGGGAGCAGACCTCCGGACAAGAAAAGGAAATGCCACATGGCACGTCTCGCAGGTGTGGATCTGCCGCGCGAAAAGCGCATGGAGATCGCACTGACTTACATCTACGGCGTCGGCCGTACCCGCTCCAAGGAAATTCTCGCAGCAACGGGCGTCAGCCCCGACCTGCGCAGCAAGGATCTCGGCGACGACGATCTGCGCAAGCTCAGCGATTACATCAACGAGTCCCTCAAGGTCGAGGGCGATCTGCGCCGCGAGGTGCAGGCCGACATCCGACGCAAGATCGAAATCGGCTGCTACCAGGGTCTTCGCCACCGTCGTGGTCTGCCCGTCCGTGGACAGCGCACCAAGACCAATGCGCGTACCCGTAAGGGACCCAAGCGCACCATTGCCGGCAAGAAGAAGGCGAAGTAATGCCCCCCAAAGCACGCGGTACCGGTCCGAAGAAGGCGCAGAAGACGCGTCGCAGGGACAAGAAGAACGTCCCGCACGGATCTGCGCACATCAAGAGCACGTTCAACAACACGATCGTGTCGATCACCGACCCCGCCGGAAACGTCATCTCGTGGGCGTCCTCGGGACACGTGGGCTTCAAGGGCTCGCGCAAGTCGACTCCGTTCGCCGCACAGCTCGCAGCCGAGAACGCTGCGCGCAAGGCTCAGGAGCACGGCGTCAAGAAGGTCGACGTGTTCGTCAAGGGTCCCGGCTCCGGCCGTGAGACCGCGATCCGCTCACTTCAGGCCGCAGGCCTCGAGGTCGGCACCATCTCCGATGTCACCCCTCAGCCGCACAACGGCTGCCGTCCGCCCAAGCGGCGTCGGGTCTAGCGGGAAGGAAAGGTTTAGAAAATGGCACGTTATACCGGTCCTATCACCCGCAAGTCGCGTCGTCTGCGCGTCGACCTCGTCGGAGGCGACCAGGCGTTCGAGCGTCGTCCCTACCCGCCCGGCCAGCACGGCCGCGCGCGGATCAAGGAGAGCGAGTACCTGCTCCAGCTGCAGGAGAAGCAGAAGGCTCGCTTCACCTACGGCGTCATGGAGAAGCAGTTCCGTCTGTACTACAAGGAAGCCAACAGGGCCGCCGGCAAGACCGGTGAGAACCTGCTGACCATCCTCGAGACTCGCCTCGACAACGTCGTCTACCGTGCGGGTCTCGCACGTACGCGTCGTCAGGCACGCCAGCTGGTCACCCATGGCCACTTCCTCGTGAACAACAAGCGAGTGGATATCCCCAGCTACCGCGTCTCGCAGTACGACATCATCGATGTCCGCGAGAAGTCCGCGCAGACCCTGCCGATCCAGATCGCTCGTGAGAGCTACGGCGATCGTCCGGTGGCTCCGTGGCTGCAGGTCGTCCCCAACCGTCTTCGCATCCTGGTTCACCGGGTGCCGGAGCGCGCACAGATCGATGTGCCGCTCCAGGAGCAGCTCATCGTCGAGTACTACTCGAAGTAAGGCGCAGCACGCATGTGAGTCTCCCCGCGAGGCTCACATGCGTCTTCGCCTCCACACGTGGGCGTCAAATAGCGGACGCCCGTACAGGAGGAACACAGAATGCTCATTTCACAGCGCCCGACGTTGACCGAAGAGGTCATCGCCGACAACCGCTCGAAATTCGTCATCGAGCCGCTCGAGCCCGGCTTCGGTTACACACTCGGCAACTCGCTCCGCCGCACCCTGCTGTCGTCGATCCCCGGCGCTGCTGTCACCAGCATCCGTATCGACGGCGTCCTCCACGAATTCACCACCGTTCCCGGAGTCAAGGAAGATGTCACCGACATCATCCTGAACCTCAAGGGACTCGTGGTGAGCTCCGAAGAAGACGAACCGGTCACCATGTACGTCCGCAAGCAGGGCCCCGGCGCTGTCACCGCAGGCGACATCGTGCCTCCGGCCGGCGTCACGGTGAACAATCCGGATCTGCACATCGCGACCCTGAACGACAAGGGCAAGTTGGAGATCGAGCTCGTCGTCGAGCGCGGTCGCGGCTACGTCCCCGCCGTTCAGAACAAGGCATCGGGTGCCGAGATCGGCCGTATTCCGGTCGACTCGATCTACTCGCCCGTGCTCAAGGTCACCTACAAGGTGGAGGCCACCCGCGTCGAACAGCGCACCGACTTCGATCGGCTCGTTCTCGACGTGGAGACCAAGAATTCCATCACCGCGCGGGACGCGCTCGCTTCGGCGGGCAAGACCCTGGTTGAGCTCTTCGGCCTCGCCCGTGAGCTGAACGTCGAAGCAGAAGGCATCGAGATCGGACCCTCGCCCGCCGAGGCCGATCACATCGCATCCTTCGGACTCCCCATCGAGGATCTGGACCTGACGGTTCGTTCCTACAACTGCCTCAAGCGCGAAGGTGTTCACACCGTCGGTGAGTTGGTTGGTCGTACCGAGTCCGATCTGCTCGACATCCGTAACTTCGGGCAGAAGTCCATCGACGAGGTGAAGGTCAAGCTGCACTCGCTCGGCCTTTCCCTCAAGGACAGCCCCGCGTCGTTCGATCCGAGCACCGTGCCTGGCTACGACGCCACCACCGGCACGTGGAGTGACACCGACGCAGGCTCCTTCGGCGATACCGAAGGCGCCGAGCAGGACTACGCCGAGACAGAACAGCTGTAATCAGCTCGCTGGAGCTCTTACTAGGAGATTCATCATGCCCAAGCCCACCAAGGGCCGCCGTCTCGGCGGGTCGGCGTCACACCAGAAGGCCATCCTGGCCAACCTGGCGACGTCACTCTTCGAGCACGGCCGCATCACCACCACCGAGTCGAAGGCCAAGCGCCTTCGTCCCCACGCCGAGAAGCTCGTCACCCATGCCAAGAAGGGTGATCTGGCCCATCGTCGTGAGGTTCTCAAGACGATCAACAACAAAGATGTCGTGCACAAGCTCTTCGCCGAGATCGGGCCTTTCTTCGCCGATCGCGACGGTGGCTACACGCGCATCATCAAGACCGTCCCCCGTAAGGGTGACAACTCGCCGATGGCCATCATCGAGCTCGTCAACGAGCAGACGGTGTCCAACGAAGCCGACCGCGCACGCCGCGTGAAGGCATCGAAGGCTGCTCCCGCCGCAACCGAGGCTCCGGCCGAGGACACGGCAGACGACAACGTCGTCGAGGCTGTCGAAGCCGACGCGACCGACGCCGAGGTGGCCAACGCCGACGCAGTCATCGAAGGCATCGAGGACAACGACGCTCACGCGTCGGACGCCCCCGAGGCCGAGGATGCGAAGAAGGACTAGTCCTTGTGAGCTCCGAGCACGACCGAAGCGGGCCCGCCATTTCCTCAGGAGATGGCGGGCCCGCTTTGTCGGTCCCCACCAGATATCGGCTCGACATCTCGTACGACGGCACGAACTTCTCCGGCTGGGCTCGGCAACCCGGTATCCGAACCGTGTGTGGCGTGCTCGAGGAGGCTTTCTCCACTGTGCTCCGTCAACCGGTCGAGCTGACGGTTGCCGGTCGAACCGACGCCGGAGTGCACGCGACCGGTCAGGTTGCACATTTCGACGCGGTGGGTGTGCCGGACGAGCACGACCGGTTGATTCGAAGAATGGCGCGCTTCCTTCCCGCCGACGTCCGGGTTCGTGCGATAACGGAGGTCTCGCCCGACTTCGACGCTCGGTTCTCGGCATATCGCCGTCACTACGAGTACCGATTCGGCACAGCGCTCTACGGCGTCGATCCTCTGGATGTCGCCGGAGTCGTGTCCTGGCCGCGGCCGATCGATCTGGACGCGGTACGCGAGGCGTCGCAGGCACTGATCGGACTGCACGATTTCGCAGCGTTCTGCAAGAGGCGAGACGGTGCCACGACAGTGCGAGAACTGCAGCGCTTCGACTGGGAACGCGAGGGGGATCGACTGACCGCGTACGTCAGAGCCGATGCGTTCTGCTGGTCGATGGTGCGCAGTCTGGTCGGGGCGATGCAGGCCGTCGGTGAAGGACGACGAACCCCCGACTGGGCACGTTCTCTGCTCGGTCGTCGAGAACGCGCGAGCGAGGTGGCAGTGGCCCCGGCTCACGGACTTGCCCTGGTGCGGGTCGACTATCCACCAGCCGACATGTTGGCCGCGCGCAATGCTGCCACCCGGGAGACTCGACCGGCAATCGTCGGCGACGAATGCTGTGGAGGAGAAGGATGAGCGACGATTGCGCCGGGTCCGGTGCCGACACGATCCAGCCGATACGTCTAGCGGTGGTCACCGGCAGCGTTCGGGAGGGGCGGGTGGGCCCCACCGTCGCAGCCTGGGTGCGCAGCGTGGCCTCGGCGCGCGACTCTCTCACGGTTGTGGATGTCGATCTCGCGGACTTCGATCTCCCGAACAGCTTGACGTCGAGCGAGGGCTCCGAACGTTTCACCCGCATCGTGGGCGAGGCCGACGCGTTCGTCCTCGTCACTCCCGAGTACAACCACGCTGTGCCCGGCTCGCTGAAGACCGCGCTCGACACGGTGAAGTACGAATGGCGTTCCAAGCCAGTGGGATTCGTTTCCTATGGCGGTCTGGCGGGTGGTGTGCGAGCGACCGAGCAACTGCGCCTCATCGCCGCAGAGCTACACATGGTGTCGGTACGGGATTCGGTATCACTCCATCGCGTGCGTCGGCGTTTCGACGAGGCCGGTGGCGTCGACGATCCCGCTGCTGTCGACTCCTTGGGGCGATTGCTCGACCAACTCGAGTGGTGGGCCGGCGCAGTGTCGAGCGCGCGGGCGCGCGTCCCGTACCCCGGCTGACACTGTCAGACTCGGACGGCGGGTCGAAGACTTCTCGGTCGACCGATGAACGCCGTTTCCTGCGGAATGGTGACCAGCGTCAGTTCGATGTCGATGGGACCCGAACGCACCCGAATACGGTCACCGGACGCACGCGGCTGAACGATCGACAGTGTCGCGGCGAATCTCTGTCGGGTCGGCCCGGGTGCCGCCGGATCATGCGGCGGTTCGTGTTCGGTCAGCGAGATCACAGTGACGCCGGGGACAGATTGGTGATCGAGCGAGATGGAGCCGTCTGCGAAGTCGACCACGACGACGTCGTACGAGGGCCGCACCCGTGTGTGGTCGCTGTCGACCAGAAACCGCTCGGGCTCCCCGATGGCGTCGCGGAGGGCTCCCCAGGCGTGCGGTCTGTCCGTCCTGACGACAACTCGCGCTCCGGTCGCCACGGCTCGGAACAGAAGCTGTTGGGCGAGGTAGAGCTCGCCCACGATGCTGACCCGCGGCAGGTTCGCCCCGAAGATCCGCACTGCCACACCGTTTCCGTTCGTATCCGATCCCAGTAGTTGGCCGCAACCACTCACCGGGAACGCCCAGGCCTGCAGTGCGGAGGTCGAGAGGGTTCCGACCGGCATCACTGCCGAGTGTGTTGCCACAGCCAGTGGCAATTGAGCGAGAATGCCGTCTCGTTGACGTCCGGCCATCGAGGTCAGTGAAGCAACATCGGGCCTCGAGATTGCCTCTCGCGCAGCGAATCTGCACGACGCACGAACGCGGACGCGGCTCGGCTCGTCGGTGGGGCGCAGGTGAACGGACATGGTCGTACCCAGCGACGGTGTCGCCCACAAGGCCGAAAGATCCTCGACAGTGATTGTGCTGCAATCGATTCCGTAACCCGTACTCGCCACGCCGGGCAATGGAGCGTAGGACCACACCTGAGTCAGGTCGTCGGTCTCGACACCCCGGCTCAGGTGCAATGCCGCGGCTCGGAGTTCTGTGGCCGTCGACAGCCGTGTGGACAGTCCATGAGATTCCAAGGCGCGTGCAGTGCGGAGGGCTGCAACGACCGCGGTTCGGGCCGCCCCGGTCCGGCCCGTGCCCCTCGCTGCCATCGCTCGGGCGTTGGCTCGTACGTCCAGAGTGACGGACACCCATACCGTCCGTTGCGCGACGGCGGGCAACGGGCCGATGAGGCCCTCGTACACGTCGGTGGCCACCGAACCGTCGGCGGTTCGAAACCCGAGCGCGACGATGTCGATTGCGGCAACCTCGACGTCGTGCTGCCGAAAGCACGACGTCAACGCCTCGATGGGCAGCGTGTGTCGTGTGTCGGCTCGCGTTCGCGCCAGCACCGTCGTGTCGTGTTCCGGTGCAATGATCTCCACGGTGCACGTGACGGTATCGCGCTGCCAGTGCACACCGACGGGCCGGCCGTCGGGGTCGACATGTTCTGTTGTCACCCCGACGGCAGGGACTCGGCCGGATCCGAAGCGTAGAGCGACGACCAGCCAGCCGGCGATCGACGTTCGCCGAAAGGCGACGAACGGTACGAGCGACACCGTCGCTGCGGCGGTGAGCGTCCACTCGACGGGCACGTCGGCCGCGAGTAGTGCGAGAGTTGTTGTCACAGTAGTTATTTCGGCCGCGAGCAACCCTCGAACAGTTGGAACGGCGAACGATACGACCGACGTGCGCCGTCGTCTCCTCGAACGCGTCATCACATACCCTCCCCCCGAAGGTTGCAGCCCGATCGATCGTCGCCGACGCGGTCGCCGATGGGTGCGGACGAACTGTACTGTGTCGCGTGACCCGATGGGGGATCGGGTCGGCACAATCCTGGGGAGGAATCGTGGCATCTACTCCGACGACGAAATGGCAGGTCGGCGGATACCGCTTTCTCGTCCGACGAATGGAACATGCCCTCATCAGGCGCGACGCGCGGATGCTGCACGACCCGATGAAGTCGCAGTCGCGCGCGCTCATGGTGGGTGTCGTCGTCGCATGCGTGGGTCTGGCGGGCTGCGCTGCCCTGGCGCTGTTTCGGCCTCAGGACAAGATCGGCGACGCGTCGATCGTGGTCGGTAAGGAGTCGGCCGCCATGTTCGTCAGCGTCGACGGCGTGTTCCATCCGGTGCTGAACCTGGCTTCGGCGCGGTTGATCGTGGGAAGGCCTGACAACCCTGTGACGGTGAAGGAGTCGGAACTGGCGTCGCGACCTCGCGGTGCGCTGGTCGGAATTCCCGGTGCCCCGTCGGCGCTGCCGCACGACCCGGACGGCGAGGCCGAGTCGTGGACCGTGTGCGACACGGTCGATCCGATCGCCGGCGTCACGTCCACGACGGTGATCGTGGGGGAGCCCCGCTACGGCGAGAACGCGGCTGCGCTCGGCCCATCCGAAGCATTCCTGTGGACTTCGGGCGGTGCGGCGTATCTCGTCCACGACGGCACCAAGTCGCCGGTCGATCTGGCGGACAGAGCTGTCGTTCGTGCGCTGGGCCTCGAGGATGCGACGCCGACGCCGGTCAGTGCCGGTCTGCTCAACGCGGTACCGCAGTCGCCTGCGGTGACGGCTCCGTTCATAGCGCGAGCGGGTGAGATCCCCGCCTACCCGTTCGACAACCGGCCTATCGGCTCCGTGGTCAAGGTTGCCGGCCGCGACGTTCGGTACTACGTCGTGCTCGAGGACGGCATCCAAGCCATCAGCGAAACCGCAGCCCTACTCGTCAAGTTCGCCGACTCGCAGGGCAGTCCCGACATCGCGGCCGTCAATCCCGACGTCCTGGCCGACGCTCCCAAGACGATGTCCGGGCTCGACGTATCGACCTTCCCGCCGACGACTCCCGACATCGTCGACTCGGGCCGGCGGCCGGTCGGGTGTCTGACGTGGTCACCACTCGATGTCGCCGACGGTGGGCCGACTGCGCAGCTGGTCGAATCCGCAGGACGTGCGTTGCCACTCGATACCACCGCTTCACCGGTGGAACTGGCTCAGGCGGACGGTGGCGGTGATGCGGTCGACCAGGTCCATCTGTCACCGGGTAGCGGCGGATTCGTTCGAAGCACCGGTATCTCGACTGCCAGTACCCGTCAGGACGGCGTCTTCTTCGTCGCCGACACGGGAGTTCGCTACGGAGTCGAGGGTGCGGATGCAGCGTCGGCATTGGGCTTCGGACTCCCGGCGCCTGCACCGTGGCAGATTCTGCAGTTGCTGGGCAGCGGGCCGACTCTGGGGCGTGGTCAGGCGCTGACCATGCACGACGGGGTCGCGGCGGACCCGCAGGCAGCCGCGGTTCCGTCCAAGTAGTCCCGGTGAGTGGGCGAGCCGATCACAGTCGTCGGCGCAGGGGAATGGAGACTGCCGTTCCGAGGCCCAGAATCACCGCGACCACTACCGACCCGGCCACCGCCGCATCGCGGGGCCGATGATCGACGGCGAGCGGTGGGAGCGGCGCACCGATCGCGACCGCATCTGCGGGGACGGTTCGCTGCGTCGGTGTCACGACGTCGGTTACCGCAGCGAGTGGATCGACGACGCCGTGGCCGACCGACGGATTCCATCCGTCGGCCGGCGCATGAGCTGTTCGCTCGATGCGGTCGATCACTTGGAGAGCGGACAGATCGGGCCTGTACGCCCGCACCAGTGCGGCTGTCGCAGCGACGAGCGGTGCGGCGAAACTGGTTCCGCTCATGGGAACTACGCCGTCGGTGCCCCGAATGCCGTTGGCCAGGCCGTTGCCCGCCGGCGACAGCGACGTCATGTTGGAGCCCGGAGCAGCCACGTCCACCCATGGTCCGGCCAGGCTGAACGACGACGGCGAACCGTCCAACTCGACCGAACCGACGGTCAACACGTCGTCGAACCAGGCAGGTGTCGCGATGGTCGCAAACCCTTCCCACGGGTCCGCCTCGGGCCGGACCGGTTCGGGCATGGGGTTCTGTGTCCTGCACGCGCCGCTTCCGAAGTTGCCTGCCGCAGCCACGACGACGGCGTCACTCTCACGAACGGCGTACTGCACTGCTGCACCGAGTGGGCCGTCGGCGACGCCTGCGCCGGCAGGGACGCACGCCACTTCGGAGATGTTGATGACCGATGCGCCTGCGTCGGCCGCCGTCCGGATTGCCATGGCCATCGTCCGTACGTTTCCGTACCCGGCAGCGTTCTCGGGTTCGGTCGACTTCTCCTGGTCGGTCCTGTTGTCCACGACTTGAAACACGTTGCTGGACTGACGGATCGACAGGATGCGGGCGTCCGGAGCGCCGCCGGCGAAACCGCTGCCCGAGGCTGTCTGCGCGGCGATGAGACCGGCCACCATCGTGCCGTGCGCGTCACAGTCGAACAATCCGTCGGCGGTGCCGACGTAGTCGCCCCCAGGAATCAGACCCGGCAGACGTGGGTGAGGCGTGACGCCCGTATCGATGACGGCAATCAGTTGACCGGCTCCGCGAGTGATCGGCCACACGGACGCGAAGTCGAGTGCCTGTTGCGCCGTCGGAATTTCCTGGGCGTCGATCGTTTCGGAGGGGACGGCGCACGCGTTCTTCTGCTCGGTCGGTTCCAAAGGCGCGGGAGGGCTGGGCGGTGGCAGTTGCACCGGATCGATGAGCGGGCGTTCGGCGTGCGCGAAGGACGGTCCCATCAGTGCTTCGTAGGTGAGGGTCAGGACGGTGAGCGCGGCAACGGTGTGCGCACGACGCCGGCGCGCGGTCACAGTCCGCGGACGACGCTGTACAGACCGCACACCCATACTGCGATCGGAATGACGAGGGCGATCGCGGCGTATTCCACCAGTTCGGCCGATCGCCGCATCACCGGCGAATAGTTGCGGGTCGGAACCAGGGCTCCGAACACGGATGCGACGACGGCGGCGGCCAACGCCGCGCCGAACAACTCGAGTGCACGGTCCGGAAATGTGATCACTGCCCCGACCGAGAGCGAGAACAGGACGACCGCACCACCACCGACGAGTGGGACGGCATGTGTCACAACGGCATACGTGCGTCCGCGCAGAAGTAGCACCAGCGCGCACAGTGCGGCGAGGGTGATGCCGGGCCACCCGGAGCCGGTCGCGGTGTCGCTCGCCGCCGCAGCGAGTACTCCCATCACCACCACGATCGTGAACGCCGTGAGCAATCCCGTCAGGTAGCTCCGTGCGCGCGTGGCTGCCACCTGCAGATCTGCGAACGACATCGAATCGAGCTCTGCCTCCTGGGCGGTGTCCAGTGGGGCACCGGCGGTGGGGACCGGAGGCAACGGAAGCCGCGCCTGCATCATCGACAGTCGGGCCGACACGGCGATTCCGGTCAGACCTACGAGTGCTGCGACGGTACCGATGGCCGCCGGCGTCATCACGGTGAACAACGCGCAGGCCGCCGCGGCGAACGCCGACACTGCCAGCACGATCGACCCGGTGAACACGGCGAGCCCGGCACCGCCGATTCGCAGAGACAACAGCGCGATCGAGCCGGCCATGGCCGAACCCAACATCACGTGAGCTGCCCCGAACTGGCCGGGTACGAACAGCGTTCCACCGGTGAACATCAGCGCCGAGGCGCATCCCCCGAAAAGCGCCGCGACGGCCACCTGCTCGTACAGCCGGCCGAGAATCATCCCCGCAACGGCGAACAGGACCGCGGCCGTGACCGCGGCGACTGCCTCGACCGGGCTGCTCGTGTTCTCGGCACCGGCTCGCACCGGGTCACTCAGAACGATTCCGCAGGCGAGCAGGACCGTCGAGCCCGTGATGATCGAACCGACCGTGCGTGCAGTACGCGCGGTCCACTGAGCAACGTCGTCGGTGCCGGAACGGGCCACGGCATCCATGAGATCGTCGAACAACGGAGTCGGTGCCGGACGCGCGGCGACACCCAACACGAGCAGGTCGCCGTCACGTACGCCCAGTTCCGACAGTGTGGACGTGGACGGTAGCGGCGGACGTCCGATACGGGACAGTGTCCAGGCCCCCGACAACCCGTCGGATCCGGAGTCCGCGGTCCGGCTCCCGACCGGACCCGGTCCTTCCGCAGGCTCCGCTCGTGACGCGATCATGTCGACGATCCCCGGAATCAACAGCGACACCGGAACGTCCACGGGCAGTGCCATATCAACCTGGGTCGACCTCGCCGACACCGTCACCCGACACACGTCCTGCGCGAAGACGGCACGCAGCCCCTGCGCACGTCGGGCCGGGTCCGATGCGATGGTCGGTTCGGCTGCGTCGGTCGGTGTGTTCGTCGTTGCGGGACGGCTGTCGGCGCGTGTCATGGATATCCCCCCCGGATGCGTGCAGTGCACTGTCGATGCCCGCCCCCCGGGCATCGTGCGTCCACACCCTACGACATCACGCCGACACTCGACCGCTCGTCGCCTCCGCCGAGACCTGCTCGCAGCAGTCAGGCGGGAACCAGCTCGCTCACCTGGGCCAGCAGCTCGAACGACCTGAGCCAGGATCGACGATCGGAGACGCCTGAGGCGACGATCAACTCGTCTGCTCCCGTGCGTTCGGCGAATCGGTCGAGGTACTCCCTGACCATGTCGGGTGTCCCGACGGCCGAGTACTTCGTCATCTTCGAGATCTGTTGCCCCGCGGGTGCTTCCAGCACCATGTCGGCTTCTTCGTCGGTGAAGGTGCGACCCCGTCCGAGCAGCAGGCTCACGCGGCTTCTCTTGGTGCGGAGGAACTGGGCCTGAGCCTCGGCGACGGTGTCCGCGGCGATCACGTTGACGCCCACGATGAGGTGAGGTTCGGACAGCTGCGCCGACGGACGGAAGTCGCGGCGATAGATCTCCACGGCCTGTTCGAGTGCGTCGGGTGCGAAATGCGACGCGAATGCATACGGCAGGCCGAGGGCCGCCGCGAGCTGTGCGCCGAAGAGAGACGATCCGAGGATGTACAGCGGCACCTCGGTGCCGGCACCCGGCGTGGCACTGACCCCGGGGACGAGGGACTGCTGGGACAGGTACCCCTGCAGCTCCTGGACGTCCTGAGGGAATCGGTCCGAGGACGCCGGGTCGCGGCGCATGGCGCGCATGGTCACCTGGTCGCTGCCGGGGGCGCGGCCCAGTCCGAGATCGATCCTGTCCGGGAACAACGTGGCCAACGTGCCGAACTGCTCGGCGATGGTGAGCGGCGCGTGGTTGGGAAGCATGATCCCGCCGGAGCCGAGTCGAATTCGCTTCGTGTGTGCGGCCACGTGCCCGATCAACACCGATGTCGCCGACGATGCGATCGTCTTCATGTTGTGATGTTCGGCGTACCAGATGCGCTGGTAACCCCAGTTCTCGGCATGCTGGGCGAGCGTTACGCTGGCGTCGAAACTGTCTCGGATTGTTTCGCCCTCGCCCACGTGTGCGAGATCGAGGATGGACAGGGGTACGGACACGGAAGCCGACCTTTCGTTCGTCGAACATGTGCGGCCTTGGAGCCGCATTCTTCGTTCAACCGAATGCGGTGCCGTTCTATTTCTGTATCCCGATGCTTCGACGCAACGGTGGACCCTCCGGTTGTGCATGCGTTAGCCTGTCGTCCACGCGGCCTCGGGGGGAGGTCGCCGCGAATGCAGTTGTGGGGGCGCGGCCGTGGGGGCTGATCGATGAGTACCGTGCGCTTCGTTCGCAGCGCGCGCCGGGAAGTACCTCGGTCACCGGGCGGCGAGGTCGTACTTCAACCGCCGCCTCCCGTGCCGCGCGCGGTACCCGGCAATCTCCTGATGAAGCTGATGCCGCTGGTGATGGTCGCCGCCATGGTCGGAATGGTTGCGCTCATGTTCACTTCCGGTGCGGCAGCGAACCCGATGATGTTGATGTTCCCAGCCATGATGCTGATGTCGATGGTGGGCATGTTGGCCGGCGGGGGCAAGTCCGGGGGAGCACGTACCGCCGAGGCGAACGAGGACCGTAAGGACTATCTGCGGTATCTCGACCAGCTTCGACGAGACGTCGCCGACACCGAGCGAGATCAGCGCAGGGCACTCGAGTGGAGCCATCCGGATCCGGGCACTCTGTGGTCGACGGCCGGAACGCAGCGTATGTGGGAACGTCGGCCTCAGGACGCCGACTTCGCGCACGTGCGGGTCGGGCTCGGCGATCAGCGTTTGGCGACCCGACTCGTGCCTCCCGAGACCGGACCTGTGGAAGAGCTGGAACCGGTGTCCGCGGTGTCGCTGCGCCGATTCGTGCGAGCACACTCGGTGGTGTCCGAGTTGCCGATTGCCGTGTCGCTGAGGGGATTCGCCGCTCTGTCGATAGCCGGGGATCGCGATGCCGCTCGTGCGATGGTGCGCTCGATGGTCGCCTATCTCTGTACCTTTCACGGACCGGACCACCTCGCGGTTGCCGTCGTCTGCGGCCCCGACACCGTGGAGCAGTGGGAATGGACCAAGTGGCTGCCGCACACACAACACGACGTGTTGCGAGACGGTGCCGGTTCTGCGCGAATGATCTTCGGCAGTGTCCTCGAGCTCGAGAGCGCGCTGGGGGACGTCCTGTCGATGCGGAATCGCTTCGCACGTGGGGCGGTGAACAGTGGGGTCACGCAGTTGGTGATCGTGGTGGACGGCGGACTGGTTGCCAACCGTTCGACCGACCTCACCGACACCGGCCTCGATTCCGTCACCATCGTCGACCTGTCCCGGTTGTGTACGCGACTGGCGGCAAGTCGCGGGCTCCAGCTGGTGGTCGAGAACGACTCGATCGGTGCGGTCAGCGGCACGGCAGTCGAGGTCTTCGCTGTGGCGGACGCGATGAGTACCACCGAGGCACACGCCGTTGCTCGACGCCTTTCTCCGTATCGCGCGCCGTCGTCGCCCTCCGCTGTCGATACCGTCACCGACGACGGGGCCGCAGTGTCGGGATGGAACAGCCTCGTCGGAATCGCCGACGTCGGTGCGCTCGATACGGATCGAGCGTGGACAGTGCGTCGCGGTCGAGACCGGTTGCGGGTACCCATCGGCGTCGCACCCGACGGCAGCGCAGTCGAGATCGATTTGAAGGAGTCTGCCGAGAACGGCATGGGTCCACACGGATTGTGCATCGGCGCAACGGGTTCGGGTAAGTCGGAGTTTCTGCGTACGCTCGTTCTCGGGTTGGTGTCCACCCACGCCCCGCAGCAGTTGAACCTGGTGCTGGTCGACTTCAAGGGCGGGGCGACCTTCGCGGGGCTCGAGGCCGCGCCGCACGTTGCGGCCGTGATCACCAACCTGTCCGAGGACCTGGCTCTGGTCGACCGGATGCGTGATGCCCTCGCCGGCGAGATGAACCGTCGGCAGGAAATGCTGCGCTCGGCCGGAAACTTCGCCAATGTGTCCGACTACGAGAAGGCGCGCGCAGCGGGAGCTGCTCTGGCGCCATTGCCCGCTCTGTTCGTGGTGGTCGACGAGTTCTCGGAATTGCTCAGTCAGCAACCGGAATTCGCGGAATTGTTCGTGGCGATCGGGCGGCTCGGACGTTCGTTGCACATGCATCTGTTGTTGGCCAGTCAGCGTCTGGAAGAAGGCAAGCTGCGCGGACTCGACAGCCATCTGTCCTATCGAATCGGTCTGAAGACGTTCTCGGCCAACGAGTCACGTTCTGTTCTCGGTGTTCCCGACGCGTACCACCTGCCTGCTCAGCCCGGTGCCGGCTATCTCAAGTGCGATTCGGCCGAGATCGTCCGCTTCGCTGCGGCCTACGTGTCCGGGCCGTACGTTCCGCCACGTTCGAGTGCGGGGGCACCCGCTGCGCAGGGCGTCGATATCCGTCCGAGGCCGTTCACCGCATATCCGGTCGTGGTCGATCCCGTCGAGAACGACGTCCGTGTCGAGCCGGTGGTCGAACCGGATCCGGTCGAGAACGACGACACCGGCGCGACCGTTCTCGACGTCGTCGTCGGCCGAATCGCAGGCCGCGGTATGCCGGCCCACGAGGTATGGCTACCGCCGTTGGACAAGGCACCGACACTGACCCGCATACTGCCTCGGTCGGTACTGAGCGGCGGCGTCGATTCGCTGAGCACACTTCGTGCTCCGATCGGCATCATCGACAGGCCGTTCGATCAGCGGCGGGATCTGCTCACCGTCGACCTGTCCGGTGCAGCCGGGCACGTGGCGATCGTGGGGGCTCCGCAGTCGGGGAAATCGACGGCCCTTCGGTCGCTGATCATGGCTCTGGCGATGACGCACACACCCGCTCAGGTTCAGTTCTACTGCTTGGACTTCGGGGGTGGAACGCTGGCCGGGTTGGCCGAACTACCGCACGTCGGATCGGTGGCCAACAGATTGGACGTCGACCGAGTACGCCGGACCGTGGCCGAGGTCGCGGCTGTCGTTCGTCAGCGGGAGAAGACTTTTCGAGATCGCGGCATCGATTCCATGGTCGAGTTCCGGCGGCTGCGGGCGATGCAACCGGTCGATGCGAACGACCGGTTCGGCGACGTCTTCCTGGTGATCGACGGATGGCAATCCATCAGATCCGACTTCGAGAGTCTCGAACAGCAGATCGCGACGCTGACGACCCAGGGACTGGCATTCGGTCTGCACCTCGTTCTGACGGCCTCTCGCTGGGCAGAAGTGAGGCCCGCGACGAAGGATCTGATCGGGACCCGGCTCGAGCTGCGACTCGGAGATCCGTCGGACTCGGACATCGGCCGAACGAAAGCCGCCAGTGTGCCGCAGGGCCGACCGGGCCGGGGTATGACCAAGGACGGTCTCCACCTGCAGATCGCACTGCCTCGGGTCGACGACCGTCGATCGGTGGCCGACCTGTCTCGAGCTGTCGCAGAGTCCGTCAGCGCGATCGCCGCAGCGTCCACGGGGTCGCCTGCCCCGCCGGTCCGCATGTTGCCGGAGATGCTCGAACGGTCGGAGGTGCTCGATCGACTCGCCGGCGCCTGGCCCCGCGACCGTGGCACCGTTGCGGAACTGAGGGTTCCGATCGGCATCGACGAGGCCGAGCTGGCTCCGGTGACGGTCGACTTCGCCGAGAACCCACATTTCGTCGTCTTCGGCGACAGCGAATGCGGGAAGACGTCCCTGCTGCGGGGGATCTGTCGATCTTTGGTCGATGCGAACCCACCCGATCGGGTGAAACTGATCGTGGCGGACTACCGTCGAACTCTCTTGGGCACAGTCGATTCCGAGCATCTGGCCGGCTATGCGGCCGCGCAGGCGACGTTGACGGCGATGATCGTCGATCTTGCAGGCAGAATGAGCAGGCGCATGCCGGGATCGGACGTGACCCAGCAGCAGCTCCGAGAGCGGTCGTGGTGGGACGGGCCCGAGGTGTTCGTCGTCGTCGACGATTACGACCTGGTGGCCACGGCGTCCGGAAACCCGTTGTCGCCCTTGGTCGAGCATCTGCCACACGCCCGGGACATCGGACTGCACCTCATCGTGGCGCGTCGCTCGGGCGGGGCGGCGCGGGCACTGTTCGACCCGGTGATCGGGCGGCTACGCGACCTGGTGACTCCGGGATTGGTCATGAGCGGGAGCCGAGACGAGGGGAGCTTGATCGGCACCGTGCGTCCGAGCCCGATGCCGCCCGGACGTGGAGTGTTCGTCGATCGGTCCGGCCCCGCGCTCGTGCAGCTCGGACACTCGAGTTGACGAGGGCGCAGTGGCGTTACGCGGCTGTGCATCTGAGTCATTCGGAGATTTCTGTCGTCGCGTCCGGTGCGACGCTGCAGGGTCCACGCGAACACGTCGGATCCGCATACGCGGTATCGGAGGGTGGTCGTCTCGTCTTCGGGCGGGCGGGCGCGGACACCGAGGTCCCTCCGCTGCTGTGTCTCGACGATCGATCGATCCTCGTGGGCGGCGCAGTGTGGGATCGCGGCGAAGTCCTGCACGGGATCGTGTGGTCGGCGCTGCAGGGAGCCGGGATACACGACCGACTCGATCTGCTCGAGATCGCGTATCCCTCGACGTGGGGCGACGAGCGTCGAGAGCTCCTCCGAGCCGTGTTCGCCACGTCGGCGAGCGAGGTCGTCGTCGTGGAGACGGCGATCGCCGCGGTCGCGTCGGCGGGAGAACGCGCACCGGCTGCTGCGGTGGTGATCGAAGTGGGCACTCTCGACACGACGGTCGTTCTGGTGGACGAGGCAGGAACTCACGGCGGCGACATCGGTGCAGTACTTGCTGTCGGAGAACGAAACGACAGCTGGCGACGACGAGCCGACGACTACCTTCGATCGTCGGTGTCGCAATGTCCCGAGGACATTTTCATCGTGACGGAGTCGGGTTCGAGCTCGAGCCCCGCTGCGGAAGATCCGGCACGATGGCTGACCGGTCTCGACGTGGCCAGGTCTCTGTATCGACGTGCGGGAGCGGAGGTGGAGACTGCCTCGCCAGGTCGAGCCGCGGCAGGGCGCTCGGCGGCATGGCTCGACGAAGTGACCGTCGCGGTGCCACCTCCGCGAAGAAGCGGATTGCCGGTTCGAGCGTTCGGTGCGGTGGCCGCATCGGTCATCGTTGCCGGTGGTGTCGTTGCACTGACGTTCGTCTTTCGGTCTCCGGAAGAGGTGGCCGTCGCGACCTCGCCGCCGTTCGCGGTGCCTGCCACCCAGGCGGCATCGGCGACCGAAGCCACCTCCGCGACCGAAGCCGCCCCCACGACCGAAACGACCTCGGCGACAGCAGTGTCGGCGACGAGGGAGTCACCGTCGGTGATCCCGTCGGCGACGTTCGTCTCGGGCCGGGCGTCGCTGCGACTACCGGCGACCTGGACCAGGATGGAGGACCCGGCCCGGATGGTGTTGATTCCGCCGACAGCACCCGAGCGTCGCATCGTCGTCACAGTGCAGGAACTGGTGCCCGGCTCGACGCTCGAACAGGTTGCGTCCGAGCTCGGTGCGGCAGTCGACGCGCGTGGACCCGACTCCCCGATCGGATCGCTGGAGCCTGCCCGTGATTTCGGAGGTCGGGTGGGGATCTCGTACGTCGAGCGGCCGGCCGATGCGTCCACTGTGTTGTGGCGTGTGCTGGTCGAATCGGATGTGCAGGTGAGCATCGGCTGCCAGTTCGAGGGACCGGACTCGTCCGCGATCGACACCGAATGTGATCTGGCCACCCAGACTCTGGAGATCGTGCCGATGAGTTGAGGCCGCCGCGCAGATTTTCGCCGTATGCCGGAACCGAACCGAGGGGTGGCTGCGTCCAAGGAGATGTAGGGGAGTGAGCGGGCCGCACGCGGTCCCTCGGTCGAGCGTCATGTGCGCCGCGGGCGTACGTGGATACGAAAATCGAAGCAGAGGAGTCGAAGTGGGATATCCAGGGGGACCGGAATCTATGGGTTCGTCGAACGGCGTCACCGTCACACCGCAGGAGCTCGTTGCTGCCGGGGCGACGATCGAGGGCCTGAGCGTGTCGATCGATGCGTCCAACTCGGCCGTGCGTTCCATCGTCGAGCAGACCGCCGAGGCGTGGGTGGGCAAGGCCGGCAAGTCGTTTCAGGATGTCATGTCGCAGTGGGACACCAGTGCCCAGAAGATGCGCAGCGCGCTCGAGCAGATCTCGGCGGACATCAAGACCAACGGCCACGGCTACTCCGATGCGGACGACGACAACGTGGCGGCTGTGAACCAGGTGGCGGGATCGCTCGGTTCGGGACTGACCACGTTCAACTGACGGCACGACCGGCCACCGAACGACCGACCACACGACCGAGCTCTATTTAGGAGACTGATTCGACATGAAGTACGACTTCGCTCAGATCGCGGCGTTGACCGAGGCGATGAACAAGCAGGCGAACGTGACCAAAGACCTTCTCGCCGACGTGGACGGCACTGCGAAGAGACTCTACGAATCGTGGGAGGGCGACGCGATGACGTCCTACTACGAACTCCAGCGTCAGTGGAACTCCGCATCCGACGAGCTCAATCTCATTCTGTCGAGCCTCGTTGCGGCCGCCCGCACCGGCGGCGAGGCCATGCACGGGGTGGAGATGGCGAACAAGGCGCGCATGGCGCGCTGACCGTAGACCACGAGCGTCGTATGCCCCGATCGGCACTTGTCGGTCGGGGCATACGACTGTCGAGGGGCGCGCCACCTGGCGCGGGTTGCGGTGGCGGTGTGTACTGGACGAATGACGGATTTCGGGACGGCGATCGATGCCGAGCGTTCTCGCGCCGAACACCGCCTGCACTCCCTTCGCGACGAGCTCGCGTCGGTCATCGAAGGCAGCCGGTGGACCACCGACGACGACGAACACGACCCGGAGGGTTCCACCATCGCCTTCGAGCGTGCCAAGATCGCAGCCCTGATCTCCGACACCGAGTCCGAGATGCGCGAGCTCGACGCCGCGTCCACGCGGTGGGATCTCGGGACGTACGGCACGTGCGAGCGGTGCGGAGAGTCGATACCGGCGATCAGGCTCGAGGCATTGCCTGCGGCCCGCCGCTGTGTGCGGTGCGTTCGCCTATCCTGAGCCGGTCTTCCGCGTCGGAGGCGTTTTGACCTGGGTGCCGGCTCCCGGTATCGTTCCCCGTTGGCGTGTATGGGCTCGCCGCATTTCTTCGATGTGCAGAGCTCTTGTCCTCGGGTCTCAACTGGCCGCCGAGGGCATCCACACGTCTTGGCCAGCAGCGACATCATGAAGACAGGAATTTTCTGTGTCTACTTACGCCCCGAAGGCCGGGGACACCACCCGGACGTGGCATGTGATCGACGCCACGGACGTCGTGCTCGGACGCCTCGCCGTCCAGGCCGCGACACTGCTCCGCGGTAAGCACAAGCCCACCTACGCACCCAACGTCGACGGTGGCGACTTCGTCGTCATCATCAACGCCGAGAAAGTTGCCATCAGTGGCAACAAGCTCGATGGCAAGTTCCACCACCACCACTCCGGCCATCCGGGCGGTCTGAAGTCGCGCTCGACGCGTCAGGTGCTCGAGAACAACCCCGACCGTCTCGTGGAGAAGGCCGTTGTCGGCATGATCCCGAAGAACAAGCTCGGAAATGCCATCGCGAGCAAGCTGAAGGTCTACGCGGGACCGAACCACCCGCATGCCGCTCAGCAGCCCGTTCCGTTCGAGATCAAGCAGGTGTCCCAGTGACGGCGCCGGAGGGAAATGACGTGACGTCGCAGGAGAACATCGAAGAGATCGCCGCCGACGAGTTCGTGGCAGTGGAAGATCCCGAGGTGGCCACGGAAATCGAAGCTGCTGCAGCTCCGGCCCCCATCGTGTTCGATCGCCCGATCCAGACCGTCGGACGCCGCAAGGAAGCCGTCGCTCGTGTTCGGTTGTCCTCGGGCACCGGTGGATTCAAGCTCAACGGCCGCACCCTCGAGGATTACTTCCCGAACAAGGTGCACCAGCAGCTGATCAAGGCTCCTCTGGTGCTGGTCGACCGCGCAGAGTCCTTCGACATCGTGGCACTGCTGCACGGTGGCGGACCGTCGGGACAGGCAGGCGCGCTGCGTCTGGCCATCTCGCGTGCGCTGATCGAGCTCACCCCGGACGATCGCCCGGCTCTCAAGGCCGCCGGCTACCTCACGCGTGACGCGCGTGCGGTCGAGCGCAAGAAGTACGGCCTGAAGAAGGCCCGTAAGGCGTCGCAGTACTCCAAGCGCTGACGCGTCTTACCCGTTCCATCCTCGAGGGCAGGCTCCAGCAAGATCGGATGCCTGCCCTCGAGGCATTTTCCGACGATGTTCTCTCTGTTCGAAGGGGTCTTCATTCATGGCGCGATTGTTCGGCACCGACGGAGTGAGGGGACTCGCAGGCGGGGTCCTGACGGCAGAGCTCGCCATGACCATCGCCCGGGCTGCCGCCGCCGTGCTGGCACCGGATGTCGACGGTGGTCGACGGACAGCGGTCGTCGGCCGTGACCCCAGAATCAGCGGTTCGATGCTCGGTGCCGCAGTGTCGGCCGGGCTCACTGCCTCGGGTGTCGACGTGATCGACGTGGGCGTGCTGCCGACCCCCGCGGTCGCCTACCTCACCGGCGAATACGGCGCGGCGCTGGGCGTGATGATCTCCGCCTCGCACAATGCGATGCCCGACAACGGAATCAAAATTTTCGCCGCAGGCGGGCACAAGCTCGACGACGACATGGAAGATCGCATCGAGGCGTTGCTCGGGGTGGACGGCCGCACCGAGAAGCCGGTCGATGTGACCGGCGCTGCCATCGGTCGCATCGACGTCGCTCCCGACGCTGCCGAGCTCTATGCCGGGCACCTCGTCGCACCGCTCTCGCACCGACTCGACGGTGTCACCGTCGTGGTGGACTGCTCGCACGGTGCAGCCTCGACGGTCGGACCGGAGATCTACCGCCGGGCCGGTGCGACGGTCGTGGCGATCAACGCCGAGCCCGACGGGCTGAACATCAACGACGGGTGTGGTTCGACGCACCTGGAAGGGCTGCAGAAGGCTGTCGTCGAGCACGGGGCCGACCTCGGGATCGCGCACGACGGCGACGCCGACCGCTGCCTCGCCGTCGATGCCTCCGGTGCGGTGGTGGACGGGGACGCGATCATGGCTGTGCTGGCCATCGCGATGAGTGAGAACGGCACGCTGACCGACAACACGTTGGTCGCCACCGTCATGAGCAACCTCGGGCTCCACATCGCGATGCGCGAAGCGGGAATCACGTTGCGCACCACCGCAGTCGGTGATCGATACGTCCTCGAGGAGTTGCGCCGCGGAGGGTACGCGCTCGGCGGTGAGCAGAGCGGGCACGTCGTACTGCCCGCGATCGGGACGACCGGCGACGGGATCGCGACCGCGCTGCGTGTGATGGAGCGGATGGCCCGGACCGGACGCACCCTGGCGGATCTGGCGTCGCCGATGCGCACGCTGCCCCAGGTGTTGATCAACGTACGTGTCTCGGACAAAGCTGCGGTGGCGTCGGCACCGTCGGTGTCGGACGCCGTGGCCGTCGCCGAGCTCGAGCTCGGCCAATCGGGGCGAGTTCTGTTGCGTCCCAGCGGGACCGAACAGCTCGTGCGAGTGATGGTGGAAGCGTCGGAACTCGACGTCGCGACCCGGCTCGCCGAGGAGTTGGCGGGCCGGGTCGCGGCGGTCTGATCGTCAGGCAGTGTCCGATCGTCAGGCGGTGAGTTCTCGCAAGGCGGTGAGCTGCGCGACGCGTCCTGCGGTGTCCTCGGCCAACGGTGCGACGTTGAGTGTCGTCACGCCGGCTTCGGCGAAGGCTGCCACGCGCTCCTTGACGTAGCTCTCCGGTCCGATGAGATTCACCGAACGCGCGAGCTCGTCCGGAACCGCCGCTGCTGCTTCCTCTTTCTTGCCGGCGAGGTACAGGTCCTGAATCTTCTCGGCCTCGGCTTCGTAGCCGTAGCGCTGAGCAAGGGAGTTGTAGAAGTTCTTTCCCTTGGCTCCCATGCCGCCGATGTAGAGCGCCAGGTGCGGCTTGACCCAGGGGAGGTACTTGTCCGCGTCCTCGCCGATGGCCAGGGTGGGACTGGCGAACACCTCGAGTTCGCCGAGTGACGGATCGCGTTTGGCCTTGCCTGCGGCCAGCGATTCGCCCCACACGTCGGCTGCCTTCTCCGGGAAGTAGAAGATGGGCTGCCAGCCCTCTGCGATCTCTGCGGTGAGCTCGACGTTCTTCGGTCCGAGAGCGGCGATGACGACCGGAATTCGTTCGCGCACAGGGTGATTGATCAGCTTGAGTGGCTTGCCCAAGCCGGTTCCCTTGTCCGCCGGCAACGGGATCTGGTAGTGCTTGCCCTGATACTGCACTTTTTCTCGACGCCACACCTGGCGGCAGATCTCGATGACCTCACGGGTTCTGGCGATGGGTGCGTCGTACTTGACGCCGTGGAAACCCTCGACGACCTGTGGCCCGGATGCGCCGAGTCCGAGAACGAAGCGCCCGTCGGAAACGTAGTCGAGGCCGGCGGCCGTCATGGCCGTCAGCGACGGCGTTCTCGTGTAGATCTGGAAGATGCCCGACGCGATCTTGATCGTGCTCGTCTTGGCCGCAAGGAACCCGAGTTGACTGACGGCGTCGAAAGAATAGGCCTCGGGCACGAAGATGATGTCGAGGCCCGCCTTCTCGAGTTCGGCTACCTCGGCAACGGTCTCGGTGAAACCACCGCTGTAGTTCAGCATCGTTCCGATGTGCATGGGACTCCTCGTTCTCGAGTAGCTGGTGGAGCTGCTCGGTTGTCTGTTACCGACGTTTCGTATCGGGACGTTACCGCTCGCCGGGGAACCGATGGGAGTCGGCGCACGTCATAGAGGGAAAGGGGCACTTCGAGCGGGAACGGGCGGGCGATGAGCGACGGATTCTGGGTGGACGCGGTCCGCGTGCGCGAGGTGGCGGACTCGATGACGGCGTCGGCGGAGGCCCTGGGCACGGCAGCCGATTCGATCGCATCACCGGGATTCGGTACCGCCGCCGCAGGACGGAACTACGGAGACCTGGGCGCGGCCTATCTCGACGCCCACTCCGGGCTCGGGCGAGCCGTCGGGGTGTGGCGATCGTCGGTCGACGACATCGCGGATGCCCTCGTCGCCGCGATGAGCGCGTACGAAATACAGGACGACGCCGGTGCCCACGCGATCGACTCGTTGCGGTGACTGTTTCTTCCACCTCGCCCGCCGAGGCAGCATCGGTCGACGAGATTCTCGACGCCAATGCCGTCGGGCTGCTGTATTTCGAGCGTTTCCTGCCGTTGGCCGAGCGCGTTCCCGGCAGCGAAGTCCCGCGCTACGACGAGGTGTGTGCACGGTACGACGAGCAGCGCGGCCTGAACCTGGAGGCTCTGGCGTCCGACGCAGATGCGGTCGGGGCTATGGCTGCGGCGCTGGGTGAACAATTGGACGAGCAGACGCAGCTCCTGATCGTTCTTCGACTGCGGTGGCACGGTGACGCCGGTGAGACGGCCCAGCGATATGTGGCCACCGAGCAGGAGAGAGCAGGGGTGCTTCTCGACTCGGTCGAGGATGCGCTGCAAACGATGTACGCGGCTGTGGACGTACTGCGTGAGGCTGTGACCGACAAGGCCGAGCTCGTCGGAAGCCTCGATACCGACGCCGTGGAAGGACACGATCCCGACCGAATCGATGCGCTTCTGCTGGCCTCGGGCATCGAGTGCGTCCCGGTCGACCGGGCAACCGTGTTCGCCCGCCTGGCACCGGCGTTTCCGGAATGGGCCGAGCGATTCGCGCGAGCAGACGTATCGGACGAGTTCGCGGCCGAGGTCGCCGACCGGTCTCGAGAATGGATCGAGGGCGAGTTCGTGCCACATGTGCAACGCACGTGTGCCGCAACGTCGTCTGCCTGCATGGCCACGGACACGGCCGTTCGAGAGTGCCTGGCCCTGGTGGTGAAGGTCATCGAGGAAGTCGTCCACCCCGTGTTCGACGAGCTCGACGAGCGCAGTTGGGTGCCACTGGCTGTTGCTGAGAAATCGAGTGAGCGGTCGTCGCCCGAGAACTGCCCTGCGGCGGTCACGGCCGGAGCTGGGGGAGAGGCAGCCGTCACCGGACCCGCATCGGCAGCCCACCCTCCGTCCGAGGTGCCGGCCTCGGCTCCGCCGGCGCAACCGGCACCTGCTCCGGATGCACGTGCCACCGGTCCCAAAGCGTGGGGCGAAACCGAGAACGACAATGGTCGTGAAGACAGTCGGGTCGATGCAGTCGCCGGACTCGTCGACGGCATTGTGGACGACATCGTGGGCCGGGTTGTCGAGGCGCTCGGTGACACGACCGACGACGGGAGTCTCGGCGACGAGACCGATGCCGACCCCACTGCAGAACCCGACCCCACCGCAGAACCCGACCCCGCCTCAGAACCCGACCCCACCGCAGAACCCAATCCGACTGCAACGCTCGATGATCCGCCCGCTTCGATACCGTCGCCGGAATTCGGTGATGCATCGAAGGTCGTCGGCGAGCGCGGCCATCTCGAGGCCGAACTCGACGGCCATCGTGCCCGTATCGCGCTCGAACACGATGGGGCCGTATCGCTTCGACTCGAGACACCGGGCCTCGGGGTGCGCACGTTCGAGTTGCGCGTTGGTCCTTTCGGATTGCCGGAGATCGTCGAAGTTCCCGGGACCGTCGATCCGAGCGGTGTCGGGGTGTCGAACCGGTCTTCGGCGACCGTGGAACCGCCGGAGCCCGCCGCGGGGGATCGAACCACACCCGATGCAGAACCCGAGATCGAACCGGCACCTCCTTCTGCCGAGTCCGGCGCTCCCGAGCAGAACACAGCGACCTCACCGCCGGTGGATGTCGCACCGGCCGACGAGCCGCAGGTGGGTAGTGAACCGACGGACTTGCAGCCCGCATCGACCGCGGACACCCCGGAGGTATGCGTTCCTGAAACTTCGGGCGAGGAGCGCTCCGTCCGGCAGGGCTCGAACGAGACTCATGAGGTACCTGCAGCTCCCGTGGCCCCTCCGGTCACCGAACCTCAGCCCAGCTCGGCGGGGTCCGGCGCGGGCTTGAGCGAGGCGGGTGCACTGTGAATCCGGACCCCGCGTGGCGTCGTGAACTGCACCGTATTCGCGACGCGCATCGGTCGGCGATGGCGGATACCGCCGAACGGCTACGAAATCCAAGAGAACCGGCGAGAACCCATGTGGGACAGGGGGTTTCGGACCCATTGAGTGGAAGCGACACTCGGTCGGCGGCGGGCTCGGTCCTGCGCCCGGCTCACCTGGATCGGCGGCACGGCGCACCACACGTCGAACCGGACCCCGACGAGCAACCCCGATCGTGGCTGGTGTGACGACGCCGAGCCCGGTGGGTCAGCCGCGACCCAGCAATGCCTTGATCGACGCGGTCGCCTTCGGCTTGGGCTGCTCGGTCAGCGGCGCGTGAGGATCGACAGCACGGGTGCCGGCGATGTCGCCGTTCGTTCCGGCCAATTCCTCGTAGTCGGAGTCGCCGGTCAGGTGGTAGAGCAGAAATGCGGTCAGTACAGCGCGGGTGCGTTGCTGGGTCTTGCGGTCGGAGCTGTTGACTCCCAGTGCGCGGAGCATTCGCCGGCCTTCGACGAATCCGTCTGCCGTCGAGCCGTCGATCCGTCGGAGGACGGATGGTCCGTGCCAGGCCTGGGCGAGAGCCAGTGAATTGTCGTTGAGCGAATCTGCGTTCGAGCTGTCGCCGACGACCAGTCCGGGCACGTCGAGGCCTGCGGCGGCGTCCTCGGACGACGGTGCCGTCGGTGCCGGAAACAGGGCGGCGACCGCTTTGACATCCGGTCGTCGGGAGGCAGCGAGTACGGCGGTCCCGGCGCCCATCGCGTGACCGACTGTGGCCAGATTCTCGGGATGCACGCTGATGTTGCCCGAGCCCAGGCGAACGCCGGTCATGATGTCGAGCACAGTGCCCAGGTCGGCGGCGAGTCCGCGGTGCGAGGGCACGAGGCCACGCTCGGTGTCGGGTGCTGCCACGACGAACCCCCACGACGCCAGGTGCTTCAGGGTGTCGGTGTAACTGCCGGGGCGCAGCATCCAACCGTGCGCGAACGCCACACCGGGCAGGCCGAAGCCTTCGGCCGGGGTGTAGACGACGCCAGGTTGCCCGGCCAGGGCCAGGTTCCCTCTGAGTACCTTGTGCGGGCCACGCTTGGAGAGAGCAGATGCCAGCTTCTTCGGTTTCGCCACGAGAGATGACGCTACCGAATGTGCTCGGGTATGGGGACGCCGGACACGGCGACCTGAGCGAATGGGTCGTGCGCGTCGTGCCGAGTACCCTGATGCACCATGTGCGGAATCGTTGGATATGTCGGCCACCGCCCAGCTTTGGGTGTGGTGGTCGAGGCGCTTCGGCGTATGGAATATCGGGGCTACGACTCCGCAGGAATCGCGATACTGGACGGCGCGGGCTCTACCGCGGTGGAGCGCAAGGCCGGGCGTCTGGCAAACCTCGAGGCCGAACTGGACGACATCGGCACCGATACGTTCGTCGGGACCACCGGCATGGGACACACGCGGTGGGCGACGCACGGGCGTCCGACCGACCGCAACGCTCACCCACATCGCGACGCGTCCGGAACGGTGGCGGTGGTGCACAACGGCATCATCGAGAACTTCGGTCCGCTGCGTGCCGAACTCGAAACGGCGGGTGTGGAGTTCCTGTCCGACACCGATACCGAGGTCGCTGTCCACCTCGTCGCTCGGGCATACGCGGACGGGCCCACCGCGGGCGATTTCGTCGCCAGTGCGAAGGCGGTGCTGCGTCGCCTCGAAGGTGCGTTCACGCTGGTCTTCACTCATTCCGATCACGCGGACACGATCGTCGCTGCGCGTAGGTCCACCCCTCTGGTGCTCGGAGTCGGCGAGGGCGAGATGTTCCTCGGGTCCGATGTCGCAGCATTCATCGAGCACACGCGCGACGCCGTCGAACTCGGGCAGGACCAGGTCGTCGTCATCACGGCCGATGGCTACGACATCAGCGATTTCGACGGCAACGAGGCGCAGGGGCGTCCGTTCCGGATCGATTGGGACCTCGCGGCCGCCGAGAAGGGCGGCCACGACTACTTCATGCTGAAGGAAATCCAGGAGCAGCCCGCCGCCGTGGCCGACACGTTGCTCGGCCACTTCGACAAGGGCCGGATCGTGCTCGACGAGCAGCGTCTTTCCGATCAGGAACTGCGTGACGTCGACAAGGTGTTCGTCGTCGCTTGTGGCAGTGCCTACCATTCGGGTCTGCTCGCCAAGTACGCCATCGAGCACTGGACCCGGCTGCCGGTGGAAGTGGAACTGGCCAGCGAGTTCCGCTATCGCGACCCGGTACTGGATCGGTCGACCCTGGTCGTGGCCATCTCGCAGTCCGGCGAGACCGCCGACACCCTCGAAGCAGTGCGGCACGCCAAGGACCAGAAGGCGCGCGTTCTTGCGGTGTGCAACACCAACGGCTCGCAGATTCCCCGCGAGGCCGACGCAGTTCTGTACACGCGTGCAGGTCCGGAGATCGGCGTCGCGTCGACCAAGGCGTTTCTCGCCCAGGTGACCGCGAACTACCTCGTCGGCTTGGCTCTCGCTCAGGCGCGCGGCACCAAGTACCCGGACGAGGTGGCGCGCGAGTTCGCCGAGCTCGAAGCGATGCCGGAGTTGGTGCAGCGGGTGCTGGAGACGGTCGAGCCGGTGCGTGCGCTGGCGCGCGAGCTGTCGACGTCGTCGACGATCCTGTTCCTCGGTCGACACGTCGGTTACCCCGTCGCTCTCGAAGGCGCGCTCAAGCTCAAGGAGCTCGCCTACATGCATGCGGAGGGCTTCGCCGCCGGTGAGCTCAAGCACGGTCCGATCGCGCTGATCGAGGACGGCGTTCCGGTCATCATCGTCATGCCGTCGCCGAAGGGCCGTGCGGTGCTGCACTCGAAGATGCTCAGCAACATCCGCGAGATCCAGGCCCGCGGCGCTCGGACGGTCGTCATCGCGGAGGAGGGCGACGAAGCGGTCCGGCCTTTCGCGGACAGTCTCATCGAGATCCCGGCGGCGTCGACACTGCTGCAGCCGTTGCTCTCGACGATTCCGCTGCAGGTCTTCGCAGCCGAGGTCGCTCAGGCGCGCGGCTACGACGTGGACAAGCCGCGAAATCTGGCCAAGTCCGTCACGGTCGAGTAGAAGGATCGGCGGGGCTCGACACACTTGACGGCACGAGCGGGAGGACCTCGGCATGCGCGGCTACTACACACCCGAGCAGATCAGGAACGCCGAGGCTCCGCTGCTGCAATCGTTGCCCGACGGCACGTTGATGCGCCGCGCTGCGTACGGTTTGGCCTCGGTGGTGGCGCGCGAGCTCTTCTCGCGAACCGGCGGCGTCGCGGGGCGACGGGTACTGATACTGGTCGGATCGGGAGACAACGGCGGAGACGGCCTGTGGGCAGGTGCGTTCCTGCGCAGGCGCGGCGTCGCGGTGTCCGCGCTGCTGCTCGATCCGGACCGTGTGCACGCCGAAGGTCTTGCGGCCCTGCGAGCCTCGGGGGGACGGGTCGTCACGGAGCCGGACGATCCGGACCTCGTCATCGACGCTATCGTCGGGATATCAGGGAAGGGTCCGCTACGTCCCCACGCTGCCGGGATGGTCGACCGGATCACCGCGCCCATCGTCTCCGTGGACATCCCCAGTGGCGTCGATGCAGAAACCGGTGAGGTGTCGGGACCGGCGGTGACCGCCGATGTCACCGTCACGTTCGGCGCTCGCAAACCGGTGCACGTGTTGGCCGTACCTCGTTGTGGCCGAATCGACGTGATCGACATCGGGCTGACCCTGCCGGCACCGGAGATCGAGTCCTTCGAGCCGGCCGACGTAGGCCGAATCTGGCCGATTCCCACCGCGTCGGACGACAAGTACTCGCAGGGAGTCGTCGGCGTGTTGGCCGGCAGCGCCACGTATCCCGGGGCCGCGTTGCTGTGTGTCGGCGCAGCCGTCGCCGCCACGTCCGGGATGGTTCGGTACGTGGGAAGTGCCGGCGCAGAAGTGGTCTCGCACCACCCGGAGGTCGTCGTCGCACCGGATCTGGATGCAGCGGGGAGGGTGCAGTCGTGGGTCGTCGGCCCCGGCTTCGGCACGGACGAATCCTCGGCGGACATCGTGCGTCGAGTTCTCGAATCGAATCTGCCGGTGGTCGTCGACGCCGATGCATTGACGATCCTCGCGGACAACGAGCAGTGGGTCGTCGATCGCACAGCAGCGACGCTGTTGACCCCGCACGCCGGGGAGTTCGCCCGCCTGACCGGATCGGAACCCGGTCCCGACCGCGTAGCGGCCGTACGAGGCCTCGCCGCTCGGTGGGGCGTCACCGTGCTGCTCAAGGGCCGCGCGACGGTCGTCGCCGACTCGGACGGCACCGCGTTCGTCAGTGACGCGGGCGGATCCGCCGCGTCCACCGCCGGATCCGGGGACGTGCTGTCCGGCGTCCTCGGTGCCCTACTCGCAACCGGAATGGCACCGTCGACCGCGGCCGCGTGCGGGGCCAAAGTGCACGCACTGGCCGCAGCCCATGCCGCGCACGGAGCCGATGGCGAATTCGCCGCCCCGATCTCGGCGACACCGTTGTCGAACAGCCTGCGAGAAGCCATCCGGACGGTCCGCTCGGTCGCTGTCTGAGCTGCACTGGGCTCGCCGGCCGACCTAACGGTGTGTCATGAGTTGTGCCACCTGATCCGTGGTGTGTGCGGCAGGGATGGCACTATCGAATGTTGTGACTATCGGTAACGGCGACGTGGAGACCGATCCGCGGACGGATTCGGGTGCTCTGGCAACCGTCGATCTCGATGCCGTGGCCCACAATGTCCGGGTTCTGCAGGAAGTCGCAGGCGACGCCGCCGTGATGGCCGTCCTGAAATCCGACGCCTACAACCATGGGGCAGGCCCCGTGGCACACGCTGCCGTCGCGGCGGGCGTGCACGAATTCGGGGTCACGACCATCGGCGAGGCCCTCGAACTGCGCGCAGCCGGAATCACCGTGCCGGTGCTGGCGTGGCTGCACCGGGCCGATTCGGACTTCGGTGCTGCGATCGCCGAGAACATCGGAGTCGGGGTCTCCACGGCCGGCCAGCTGAACTCGGTGATCGCCGCAGCCAGGCGGACCGGTCTCACCGCCGACCTCTCGCTCAAGATCGATACCGGCCTCAATCGCAACGGCGTTGCGCGGGCGGACCTCGATGTCGTCCTGGATGCCACCGCGTCGGCTGTCGCCGAGGGGTCCGTGCGATTGACAGGGATGTTCTCGCATCTCGCCTGTGCCGACGAACCGAATCACCCGGCCAACGACGCCCAGGCAGAGCGGCTCCGCGACGCTGTTGCCCGCGCCGGCCGGCGCGGTATCTCGCCGGCCGTCGTGCATCTGTCCAACTCGGCGGCAACGCTGACCAGGCCGGACCTCGGTTTCGACATGGTGCGTCCGGGTATTGCGCTGTACGGCCTGTCGCCGGTGCCCGATATGGGAGATTTCGGCTTGCGTCCGGTCATGACATTGTCCGCGCAGGTGGCCCACATCAAGAAGGTGAACCGAGGTGAATCGGTGTCGTACGGATACACCTGGACAGCTCCGACCGACACCGTGGTCGCACTGGTGGCGCTGGGTTATGCCGACGGGGTCGTACGCCGACTCAGCGGTCGTTTCGAGGTGACCATCGACGGTCGTCGCTACCCGTCGGTGGGGCGCGTGTGCATGGACCAATTCGTCGTCGATCTCGGCGGCGACAGCTCGGGTGTCGCCATCGGCGACGAGGCGATACTGTTCGGGCCGGGGGACAGCGGAGAGCCGCACGCTCAGGATTGGGCGGATGCGCTCGACACCATCGGCTACGAGGTCGTCACCGGCGTTCGTGGACGTGTTCGACGTCGTTTCGTCGGCACGCGCTCAGGGGAGGCGACGAAGTAGGCCATGCTGGGATTGCTGGAGAGTCTTGCGATAGTGGTGCGGGAGACGGCGTTTCGATCCAACAAGGATCCGCTGGCGACCGAGAATCTCGACCTGATGGACGCCGATCGAGGCAGTATCGTCACGGCGGACGACGGTGTTCCGCTGGCGGTCCGTGAGGTGGGGCCGGCGGATGCACAACTGACCGTCGTGTTCGTGCACGGATACTGCCTGCGCATGTCGTCGTGGCATTTCCAACGACGTGCGCTCGAACAGCAGTGGGGTTCGAGCGTGCGCATGGTGTTCTACGACCAGCGCGGTCACGGCCGCTCCGGGGTGCCCAGTGCAAGCAGTTGCACCATCGGTCAGCTCGGTCTCGACCTCGACGCGGTCATCCGTTCGGTCGTCCCCAAGGGGCGCATCGTCCTGGTCGGGCACTCGATGGGCGGGATGTCGATTCTTTCCATGGCGCGCCAGCGGTCGTCCGTCGTCCGGCAGCGAGTGATCGGTGCCGTGCTGATCTCCACTACGGCTGCCGGCCTCGCACAGACGGGAGTCGGCCGGAGCCTGCAGAATCCGGCGGTCGACGCTTTTCGACTGGCTGTACGCACGTCACCCGGCCTGGTGCAATTCGGGCGAGGAGCGGTGCGCGCCATCATTTCACCGGTGCTGCGCGCGGCCTCGTACGGAACGCGGGTGTCTCCTCGGCTGGTGGCATTCTCGCAGTCGATGATCGACGACACCTCCGTTGTCACCATCGTGAATTTTCTCGAGACCCTCGAACTGCACGACGAGTCGGCGGCTCTGGCGGAATTCGAGAACATTCCGGTGTCGGTGGTGTGCGGCGACGAGGACTGGATCATTCCCTTCGCGAGTTCGGAGGCACTCACCGACGCGCTGCCGAAATCGGAGATGGTGCGGGTGCGTCAAGGTGGGCACCTGGTGCAGTTGGAGTTCCCCGAACAGGTCAACGGTGCGATCCTTCGCCTGGTGGCGCGAGCCTCGGAGCCCAAGAAGAAGCGGTGGGGCGTTGTCTGATTCCGAGAGTCCACCGAACTCCCGGCTCGACCTGCCCGTCGAGGCCGAACTGGCGACGGCGACGGACACTGCCGAGTTCGGTGCTCGGCTCGCGGACATTCTGGTCGCCGGCGATCTCGTCGTACTCGACGGTCCGCTCGGTGCGGGGAAGACCGCGATGACCAAGGGGATCGCGGCGGGTCTCGGGGTGCACGGTCGCGTCACCTCACCGACGTTCGTCATCGCCCGCGAGCATCGACCAGGCTTGCGCCCCAACGGTTTACCGCCTGTCGCTCTCGTGCACGTCGACGCCTACCGTCTGGGTATGACGGGACAGTCCGCGTTCGACGAGCTGGACGCGTTGGACCTCGATACCGATCTCGAGCACGCCGTCGTCGTCGTCGAGTGGGGCGAGGGCGTGGTGGAGACCCTGACGGATCAGCATGTCTCCGTGCGCTTGTCACGCGATCCGGAATCGGACGTCCGAAGGGTGAGTGCTCGACGGGTGAATGGCGATGCGCTCGGCCGCCCACCCGAGTGAGCACCGAAGCCCGGCGCGCCCGTAACGGCACTCGACGAAGCGTGCGATGCGGGTATCCCAGGTTCGTGGTGCCGCGGCTACGGGAGTGCTGGGTGCGGCCACCGGGCGGGTAGCCTTGATCCTCGTGCTCGTACTTGCCGTGGACACCTCGACCCCTGCCGTCACCGCAGGTGTGGTGCGGTTGTCCGACTCCGCTGCCGACGGGGCCGATGTCACCACCGTCGCCACCCGCATCAAGGTCGACGCGCGATCGCACGCCGAGGTTCTGACTCCCCACATCCTCGAGTGCCTGGCCGAGGCCGGCATCGTGGCTGCCGATCTGGCGGCCGTCGTCGTGGGAGTGGGCCCCGGTCCGTACACCGGCCTGCGGGTGGGGATGGCGACCGCGGCCGCATTCGGTGATGCGCTCGGACTGCCGGTCCACGGTGTCTGCAGTCTCGACGCGATCGCGGCTGACGTCGACGAATCCGGATCGCTGTTGGTGGTCACGGACGCACGTCGTCGTGAAATCTATTGGGCACGTTACGAAGCCGGGGTTCGGGTAGCGGGCCCCGACGTGATCGCTCCGGCCGAACTGGAGCACGGAGGTGTCGACGCTGTTGCCGGTTCCGCGCCGCATGCCGCACTGTTCGGGTTGCCGGTGCGTGACGTGCAGGCCCCGTCGCCGGCAGGGTTGGTTCGGGTCGCTGCCACCGACATCGGCAGCGGGGTGCCACCGGGACCGCTCGTTCCGCTCTATCTGCGGCGCCCGGACGCGAAGACACTCGCCGAACGGGCTGCGGAGAAGGCCGTTCGATGACGGTGACGATCGAACCGATGACGGTGCACGACTGCGCACGATGCGCGTATCTGGAGACGGTGCTCTTCGAGGGTGACGACCCATGGTCGGCAGATGCGTTCGTCGCGGAACTGGCTGCGCCACACAATCATTACGTCACGGCGAAGGAGGCCGGCGAGATCGTCGGTTACGCGGGAATCTCTCTGCTGGGGCAACCGAGCCGCGGCGCATTCGTCGCCGGTGAGGCCGAGGTGCACACCATCGGAGTCGATCCCGCGCACCATCGCCGGGGGATCGGCGGACGACTGTTGAGCGAATTGTTGCGCGTCGCCGACGATCACGGTGGGCCGGTGTTTCTCGAGGTGCGCACCGACAACGACCCGGCCATCGAGTTGTACCGACGTGAAGGGTTCGAGATCGTGGGTACCAGGGCGAAGTACTACCAGCCCAGCGGAGCCGATGCGTTCACAATGCGTCGGCCGGAGAAGACGGAGGCTGCCCGATGATCGTCATGGGTATCGAAAGCTCCTGCGACGAAACAGGAGTCGGCATCGTTCGCTGGCGCGACTCGGGTGTGTGCGAGTTGCTGGCCGACGAGGTGGCATCCAGTGTCGACGAGCACGCCCGGTACGGCGGAGTGGTGCCCGAGGTGGCGTCGAGGGCCCACCTCGAGGCCATGGTTCCGACGATGCGCCGCGCTCTCGCCGCCGCCGACATCGATCGTCCCGACGCGGTCGCAGTGACCATCGGACCAGGACTGGCCGGCGCCTTGCTGGTCGGAGTTGCCGCTGCCAAGGCCTACGCAGCGGCGTGGGACGTCCCCTTCTACGCCGTCAATCATCTGGGCGGCCACGTCGCGGTCGACACCCTCGAGCACGGTCCGATGCCGTCGTGCGTGGCACTTCTGGTCTCCGGTGGACACACTCATCTGTTGCACGTCGACGATTTGTCCAAGCCCATCGCGGAGCTGGGTACCACTGTCGACGACGCGGCCGGTGAGGCGTTCGACAAGGTGGCCCGCCTGCTCGGTCTGGGCTACCCGGGCGGTCCGGCGCTCGACGATGCGGCGCGCGAAGGCGATCCGACTGCGATTGCTTTTCCCCGCGGAATGACCGGCCCACGGGACGCTCGCTACGACTTCTCGTTCTCGGGGGTCAAGACGGCCGTCGCCCGCTTCGTCGAGGCCCGTCAGCGGGCCGGAGATCCGATTCCGGTCGCCGACATCGCGGCGTCGTTCCAGGAGTCCGTTGCGGATGTGTTGACGATGAAGGCGGTTCGCGCCGCGACCGACGTGAACGTCGATACCGTCGTTCTCGGTGGAGGTGCAACGGCCAACTCGCGGATTCGCTCGTTGATCGAATCACGGTGCGCGCAACAGGGTTTGACGCTGCGAATTCCGAAGCCGCGGCTGTGTACCGACAACGGTGTCATGATTGCCGCCCTCGGTGCCCACCTGGTTGCCGGGGGCGCGGCACCGTCGGCTCTGACAGCGGTAACCGACCCCGGCCTGTCGGTCGCGACCAGTCAGGTTCCCGGCTGAGCGTCCTGAGCGGGCTCGGAGGTCCGCGGCGCTGCCGTGTCCGGTGACGTCCGGGGTTCGACGCTCTGACCGGACACAGCAGGTGGTGGTGACCAGACCGTCGGCGGAGCGGTCAATTCCGGGGTGGGATCCGAGCCACGGACGACCGTCGTGGGAACGGTGATCGATCCGGTCGGGACTTCCGAGCTTTCCGGAACCGACCCTGCCGAGGGCCGAGGTGTCGGTCCTGGACTGAGCTCGATCGGGCCGGACGGCGTGGTGGGTTCAGAAGTCTCACCCGGGGCCGGGGTCGGCTCGACAGGCGAGCTGGTGGTCGGCGCGGGCGTCGTCGTGGGGTCGGGCGAGACCGGCGTCGACGGCTCGACGGTGACGCTGGTGCCCGCGTCGGGCGACGACGACTCCGGTGCCGGATCCATGGGCCAGTCGATCCGCGGGAGGTCGGGAGCAGGCCGCAACGTCGGCGTGGTGGTCGGTGCGGAGGATGCGGGGAGTCGGGACGTCGGACGCGAGGAATCGGCTGTGGTCGCTGCGGGGCCGATCGGGTCAGCCGAGTAACGGGTCGAAGTCGGCGTATCGCTCGGCGAGTAGCCCTCGGCTGCGGGTCGTCCTGCGTCCCCGGCTGCGACGGGTTCGGTGGCGCTACCGGCAGGAGACACGCTGGGGTCGTCTGCCGGGGTCATCGTCTGCAGCCCGTAGGCGAGGACCAGCCCGCCTGCGACGACGGCCGCCGCGATCGCACCCGAGTAGCGACCCATCCGGCCCGCAGTCCGGCGTGCGGCCGAGACCAGGGGGTAATCGTTGTCGGTCACCGATGCGGCGACGACGGCCGCGCCCACGGCGAGCACGGCATCCGGCTCGGGGAGGCGAACGATGCGTGCATGGAACGTGTCGGCCAGAGACGTGGCCAGCAGCGGGATGTGGGCACCGCCGCCGATCAGCACGATGGCCTCGGGTTCGTGGGTGCTTTCGTCGAACACGCTGCGCACGAACTGCGCTGCCTCGTCGAAGAGGGGCGATGCAGCGGTCTCGAATGCAGCGCGGCTCACGGTAAGCGGTACACCGCTGTATCGCTCGATGCGTGCTTCGTTCTCGTGTGAGAGCAGTTCTTTGATCGCCCGGTACCGCGCCGATCCGATTCCGCGGTCGTCGCGAATGTCGTCTCGCAGATTGTCGAGCGTCATGTTCTGAACGAGGTCCTTGACCAGTGCGTCGAGAACGACGCCGCCGATGGCCTCGGATCGGCCGTAGGACAGAACGACACCGTCGGTCCGGCGGGCCACGGTCACCGACAGTCCACTGGCTCCCAGGTCCACCAGGGCGATGGTGTCGTACCCGTCGACCAGACCGGTGGTGGCCAGATGTGCCGACGCGGCGGCGGCTTCCGGAACGAGCCGAACGTCTCGCGTGGTGTGTGCGAGTGCAGCGCGGATGCGCGCCGCATGTTCTTCGGTTCGGAAGGTGACTGCGATGGAATCGGGCTGTCGGTCGCCGGGAACGAGGGACGCCATCAGCTCGACCGCGGACGTCACGAGATCACCGACATCGATCTTCGCCTGGCGATCCGCCGAGACGGTGCGGTACTCGACTGCATGGCTGCCGTCGGATTCGACGGTGACCAGGGCTGCGCACACGCCCTCGGATCCGGTCGATACACCGACTCCTACCCGCATGGTGTACCTCCGCCCCGTTGTCCGTGTGTGGGAACCGTTCGGTTCCGCCGATGTCGTGCAGTGCCTCTCGTCTGTCGAGTCGTGGCGCGGCTGTCGATCGTTATCGTTCGGACAGCTCCGTTATCGTAACGTTACCGATCCCGTTGCGCGACCGTAATAATCTGCTCGGTCGGTTACTTCGCAGGCCCGGGTGCGGCCTCACCTGCACCTTCGGCAGTGTCGCGGCATCGAGAAAAAAGTGTGGAAATCCCCGTGTCGCGTGCCGAGGCGACCGGTGCGGGTCGGGTGGAAGTGCGATCCGGCCGAGTCGGTCCCCCGAACGCAAGCCTGGCGAACCCAGCCCTTGAGTGCTGGCACTCTCGTGTATAGAGTGCTAGTTGGCACCGAGCGAAGTCCCGGCACCCGCGACGACGGGACCGAGTTTCGTGCCGAGTTTGTCAGGACCGCACGAGAAGTACTTACACACAGCTGTCCGGGGATCCGACCCCGGACGCGTACCCCATAACTTTGGAGGGCTCAACGTGGCGAGCGTGAAAATCAAGCCGCTCGAGGACAAGATCCTCGTCCAGGCCAACGAGGCCGAGACGACGACCGCCTCCGGTCTGGTCATCCCCGACACAGCCAAGGAGAAGCCCCAGGAGGGCACCGTCGTCGCCGTTGGCGAAGGCCGTGTCACCGAGAAGGGCAACCGAATCCCGGTCGACGTCAAAGAAGGTGACACCGTCATCTACAGCAAGTACGGCGGCACCGAGATCAAGTACGCCGGCGAGGAGTACCTGATTCTGTCGGCACGCGACGTGCTGGCAGTCATCGCCAAGTAGGCCACAACGCATCCCGCCCCGGAATCCGATTTCAGTGTCGGTCCCGGGGCGGAGTGCGTTCGATCGAGTTTCTTTACTCGAAGGAGTAACACCGAAACATGGCAAAGCAAATCCAATTCAACGAGGAAGCACGCCGCTCTCTCGAGCGCGGCGTCGACAAGCTCGCCGACGCAGTCAAGGTCACTCTCGGACCGCGTGGTCGCCACGTCGTCCTCTCCAAGGCCTTCGGTGGCCCCACGGTCACCAACGACGGTGTGTCGATCGCTCGTGAAATCGACCTGGAAGATCCGTTCGAGAACCTCGGCGCCCAGTTGGTCAAGAGCGTCGCCACCAAGACGAACGACGTCGCAGGCGACGGCACCACCACGGCGACCGTTCTCGCACAGGCTCTCGTCCGCGGCGGACTGAAGAACATCGCCGCCGGAGCCAACCCCATCGCGCTGGGCACCGGCATCTCCAAGGCAGCCGACAAGGTTGCCGAGGCGCTGCTCGCCGCCGCCACCCCGGTCGAGGGCAAGCAGGCCATCGCTCAGGTTGCCACCGTGTCCTCGCGGGACCCCGAGATCGGCGAGCTGGTCGGTGAGGCGCTCACCCGCGTCGGTGCAGACGGCGTCGTCACCGTCGAGGAGTCCTCGACGCTGCTCACCGAGCTGTCGGTCACCGAGGGCGTCCAGTTCGACAAGGGCTACCTCTCGCCGTACTTCGTCACCGACGTCGACACGCAGGAAGCTGTGCTCGAAGACGCCTACGTCCTGCTGTACCGCGAGAAGATCACCTCGCTTCCCGACTTCCTTCCGCTGTTGGAGAAGGTTGCCGAGAGCGGCAAGCCGTTGCTGATCATCGCCGAGGACACCGAGGGTGAGGTTCTGTCGACTCTGGTCGTGAACTCCATCCGCAAGACGATCAAGGCCGTTGCCGTCAAGGCTCCGTTCTTCGGCGACCGTCGCAAGGCGTTCCTCGACGACCTCGCAGTCGTCACCGCAGGCCAGGTCATCACTGCAGATGTCGGCCTGAGCCTGAAGGAAGCCGGCCTCGAGCTCCTCGGCCGGGCGCGTCGCGTCGTCGTCACCAAGGACGAGACGACCATCGTCGACGGTGCCGGCTCGCAGGACGACATCGATGCCCGCGTCGGCCAGCTTCGTCGCGAGATCGAGAACACCGACTCCGAGTGGGATCGTGAAAAGCTCGAAGAGCGGCTCGCGAAGCTCTCCGGCGGCATCGCCGTCATCAAGGTCGGTGCCGCAACCGAGACCGAGCTCAAGGAACGCAAGTTCCGCGTCGACGATGCAGTTGCAGCGGCCAAGGCTGCGGTGGAAGAAGGCATCGTTCCCGGCGGTGGCTCTGCTCTGACTCAGGCCGCGTTGTCGCTTGCCGACGATCTGGGCCTGACCGGTGACGAAGCCACCGGCGTCGCAGTGGTGCGCACTGCTCTGAACGCACCGCTGTTCTGGATCGCCACCAACGCCGGCATCGACGGTTCCGTCGTCGTCAGCAAGGTGGCCGAGTTGCCGAAGGGCCACGGTTTCAACGCCGCGACCCTGACGTACGGCGACCTGCTTGCCGACGGTGTGGTGGATCCGGTGAAGGTGACCCGATCTGCCGTGGTCAACGCCGCATCCGTCGCGCGCATGATCCTGACGACGGAGAGCTCCATCGTCGAGAAGCCCGAAGAGGAGTCCGAGGCCGCAACCGGCCACGGACACGCTCACTGATTTTCGGGTAGTACGACGAAGCCCCCAACCCGAACGGGTTGGGGGCTTCGTCGTGTGTGCAGCTGTGAATGTCGTGTGCTCAGACCGCGATGCGACGGCGGTTGTGCCGGGCGTGCAATTCGCGCTCCGTCTCGGACATCCCTCCCCAGATGCCGTACGGCTCGCTGACGTTGAGTGCGTGGGTGCGGCACTGAGCGAGTACCGGACAGCTGCGGCACATCTCTTTGGCGCGCATCTCTCGCTGTGCTCGCGCCCGACCCCGCTCGCCGTCGGGGTGGAAGAACATGGACGAGTCGACGCCACGGCACAGGCCGTGCATCTGCCAATCCCAAATATCGGCGTTCGGCCCAGGGAGGTGATTCGGCTGCGGCATGGAAACTCCTAGGGTGGTGTGGCTTCGACGGATTCGTGATCCGAACAGCGACAACGTTATGTGGGTCGACGAAATCGAGTCAATAGAGCTCGATCGTGGGCAAATGCATAGCGGGAGGGCGAAGAATTAACACGCTCGATATTTACTTCGAACCGCTCGCATGTGTGCGCTTCCGGTTGAGAAATCGGCCGAGTCGGGAGACGATGCTCATGGCACGACGCGGCGCAGGATCGACGGTGACGTGTCGGCGCGAGCCGGTGTCGCTCCGAATTCCACCGCGCGTTTCTCGAAGACCCGCAGCTCGAAGGTGTTGTCGCAGAGCGTCGAGCAGTGGCGGGCCGGGTTCGGCCTCGCTGCACGAGCGGCCGAGCGGATCGAGCGAGGAGTCGGTCGTTGCTGCCGAACAATTCCGATCGGCGGTGTCGAATGTGCCCGACGCATTCTTGTCCGGCTCCGATAAACGACCCGCCGTTTAACCCATTCGCCACACAGCGTTCAGATAACTGTTTCCGAAACAACACCTATTCACATTGTTAATTCTGTGAAAACTGCAGCGGCGTCCCGAAAGGTCGTCGTGAATGCGACAGCCGTCCGGCGCGACATTCGCATTCGTGCGTTGCGTGTCCGTCGTTCTCGGTCGGCCCACTCGCGTGCCTGCAGTCCGTCCGTGGCCATACCCTGACGTCGTGCACAGTGTTTCGAAGTCCTCGCCCGTCACCGGAGAGCCCGATTGCATCGGGCTCTCGCTGAAAAAGGCGGCGTTCGGAGCAGACCCCGGTCGAACCGACCTACCGGCGGCTACCGATGCGCGGCAGAGTTGGTGCCGCGGCGTCGCACTGGCCGGCCAGGGTCGGTACAACGCTGCCCGGGTCGAGCTCCGGCGGTTCCGGCCGACGTCGCAGGCGCTCGAGTCCCTGTACGAGTCGACCAGGGCGTCATGGCTACGCCAGGTCGGTCGGCACCGGCTCGCCCGCGGGTTCGACGGGAGGGCGGTGTTCCTGATCGGGCTCACCGGCGAGGCGCGAACGACGGACGCGGTGGAGGCGCGCAGTGATGCGCTGGTCGGATTGGCGGCGGATGCACTGGGGACCGGCCGATTCGGGTTCGCGGATGCGTTCCTGGCGCGCAACGCAGAGCTGCTCTCGGTGCGTGGCGGGTCGGATCTGTGGCGTCCGGCGCTGCGCGCGCACTGGGTGGCAGCCGAGCTGGCAATGATGCGTGGGGACGGCTCGGGAGCGCTCCGACACGCCGAGTCTGCTCGCGCACTTGCCGACGACACCGATTCGTTACGGCATCGCATCAAAACCGATCTGGTGATGGCCGCTGCCCTGAGCTGCGCCGGTGCGACCGAGCGCGCACGTGCAGGAGCCGTCGACGTGGCCTGCGCTGCGGCGATGCACGGTTTACTGCCCCTGCGCTGGGCCGCGACGATGCTGTGCGAAGGAACCGGGGGAGCGGATCCGAACATGGTTCCGGCGCGCGACCTGGGAGCCGCACTCGAACGACTGGGTGGATCCGCGGTCGGTTGACCTGGACCGTAGCCGCACACGGACCGAGCGGTTCGATTGTGGGCCGTCGGTATCGCTATCCTTGGTTCGTTCCACCACCACGTGGAAGCGCTCCCAGGCGGGTGCGTACCTGTAACGCGGGGAAATTTGTCGACGATGAACAGTGCGGGTGAGGAGTTGGACTCTTTCGTCGTTGCCGCAGCGCAAGGCGATCGACTGGCTCTGTCCCGGGTCTTGGAATTCATCCGACCACTCGTCGTCCGGTATTGCCGGGCTCGAGTCGGTTCGGCTGAGCGTGGTCAGCTTTCGGCCGACGACGTGGCGCAGGAGGTCTGTTTGGCAGTCATGACCGCCTTGCCGCGTTACCAGGATCAAGGTCGTCCGTTCATGGCATTCGTGTACGGCATCGCGGCGCACAAGGTCGCAGATGCTCATCGCAGTGCCTCGCGTAACAAATCGGACCCGGCCGCCGAAGTACCAGATGTCGTGTCGACAGAACACGGTCCGGAGCAGCGAGCTCTGGAATCCGAGTCGAGTCGTCAGATGACTGCACTACTGGACACCTTGCCCGCCAAGCACCGCGAGATTCTGGTGCTCCGACTCATCGTCGGATTGTCGGCCGAGGAGACGGCAGCTGCGGTCGGCAGCACTGCAGGCGCTATCCGCGTGGCTCAGCACCGAGCTATCGCAAAACTGAAGAACGAAGTTGTGAGAGCAGGTGAAATGTATGGCTAGGGACAATGGTCACGGTGGCCCCGGTGAGACCCCGCGTCGCGGAATCTCGCGTATCGGAGAGCACGTGACACCCACTGGACCGAAGCAGAACGATCCCTATGCCGACATCGGCGCAGACGGTGGTCCCGTGGACCTCGTCGCCGTTCGTCGTGACGATGCCTTCATCGACGCGATCAGTGGTGACGGACCGATCGCAACCGATGATGCGGACGATTACCAACTCGCGCTCCTGCTCGCCAATTGGCGAGCGGACGTGATCACACCGTCCATGCCGGCCGGTCCTTCTCTCGACACCGTTGTTGCGGCCGTCGAGCGCGAAAAGGTGGCAGCCGACATGGCGCGATCCAGCGCGGCGAACCGCGGGGGCCGGATGCGTCTGTTGCGTCCGCTCGCCGGTGCCGCCGCCGCGATCGCCGTCGTGTTGGGCGGTCTGGTGGTCATCTCGTACAACTCGACGCCCGAGGATCCGCTGTGGAGCGTCAAGTCGGTCGTGTTCTCGGAGCAGGCCGATTCGACTGTCGCGCAGATAGATACGACATCGAAGCTGCAGGAGGCGGAGAACCTTCTGTCGTCCGGCGATGCCGACGCTGCCCGCGCTCTTCTCGACGGCGCATCGAACCGCAGTTCCGCGGTCATCGACGATGCTCAGCGAGCCGAACTCGACCAGTGGCTGGCCCGTTTGCTGCAGGAGTTGCAGGCCATGACTGTGCCGCCCGTAGTACCTCCGATGGGTGCGGCCCCGGCAGCCCCGTTGTCGGTGCCCAGCCAAGCAACTCTGGTTCCGACGGCTCCGGTGGAGACGGTTGCACCGGAATCCACCGCGGTTCCGAGCACGCCGAATCCGGAAACGACGACACCGGTCAGCCCGCCCGTCACCACGAGTCCGAGTCCGACGACCACCGACGTCACACCGACGGTGCTCGACAACCCGAATCAGCCGACGGCCACTGCCAGTGGCAGTTCGTCCGAGAACGGCGACCGCATGTCGGTTCCGTCCGGCGGAAGCTGAGCGACAGGCCCTGTTCGACGACGCAGACCGTAAACAACGAAGAAGCCCGACACGATGATCGTGTCGGGCTTCTTCGTTTGTCTGGGGTCTCAGCTCTCGAAACCGTCTCCGTGCAGAGCGTCGTTCATGGATGCGTCGGCGAAACCACGGCAGTAATCCCACGTGACGTACGCGTCGGGCACCGGGTCGTAGGCCGGCTCGTGCGGGCGCACGGTGCCGTCGACGAGCAGCTGCAGCAGATTCGCACGCAGCATGTCCCAGTCGTGGTAGTGGTCCTGCTGGCAGTCTTCGCAGCACACGACGAGTCCACGGATACCGCGGTGGCCGAGGAGTGCCTCGTAGACAGCGAGGTCCGCCAAGTCTTCTTCTACGGCCAGCCGTTCTTGGGGATCGAGAGGCTGGCCGGGCTCGATTGCATCGAGGGCGGCCGACGGGTCGGCGGGGTCTCCGGCGAACGGATCCGGGGGTAGACCGGGAGGCAGTTGATCGCGCACGCCTCCACGGTACGCAGAACTGGTGGGTCTGCGCCAGCCGTTCGAGTGCGACATGCCGGACGATCCGTACCGCCGGACCCCGTCGGGTCTTCGATTCGGTGCCTCCGAGCGTCCGCAGCGGGAGGCGTGCGCACTGATTGTGCCGCAGGCCGATACCATGGTTCCCGGCGCTGAACAGATGAGTGCAAGTGCCGAAACTCCATCCGTTCTCCAACACCGCACCGCGGTGCGCCTGCGAGCTCTCACCGGCCGCATGCCGCGCCCACGATGCAACCAGGCTCTAGGGAGGGCCAGATTCGTATGAGTAGTCCCGGAGCCCACGTCCGCACAGGCGGCGACGATCCCAACAAGGTCGCGATGCTCGGCCTCACGTTCGACGACGTCCTGCTGCTGCCGGCCGCTTCGGATCTGATCCCCAGCGCCGTGGACACGTCCAGTCAGATCACCCGCGAGATCAGGCTGCGAGTCCCGCTGGTCAGTTCTGCGATGGATACCGTCACCGAGGCGCGGATGGCCATTGCGATGGCACGTGCAGGCGGCATGGGTGTGCTGCACCGCAATCTTTCGCTGCACGATCAGGCGTCTCAGGTCGAGACCGTCAAGCGCTCGGAGGCCGGGATGGTCACCGACCCGGTCACCTGCAAGCCCACCGACTCGCTGGCCGAGGTCGACGCGATGTGTGCGCGCTTCCGTATCTCGGGGCTCCCGGTCACCGACGAGACCGGTGCGCTGGTCGGCATCATCACGAACCGCGACATGCGGTTCGAGGTGGATCAGAACCGTCGCGTCGCCGACGTCATGACGAAGGCACCGTTGATCACCGCGCAGGAGGGGGTCACCGCCGAAGCGGCCCTCGGCCTGCTGCGTCGCCACAAGATCGAGAAGCTACCGATCGTCGACGGCAAAGGCGCACTCACCGGCCTGATCACGGTGAAGGACTTCGTCAAGACCGAGCAGCACCCGGACGCCACCAAGGACCGTGACGGTCGTCTGCTGGTCGGAGCAGCGGTGGGCGTCGGGCAGGATGCCTGGGCCAGGTCGATGACACTGACCGATGCCGGCGTCGACGTCATCATCGTCGACACCGCGCACGGCCACAATTCCCAGGTGCTCGAGATGGTCAGCAAGCTCAAGGCAGAGGTGGGCGAGCGCGTTCAGGTCGTCGGCGGAAACGTCGCCACCCGCGCGGGCGCACTCGCCCTCGTCGAGGCCGGTGCCGATGCGGTGAAGGTGGGCGTCGGACCCGGATCGATCTGCACCACCCGCGTGGTCGCCGGCGTCGGCGCTCCGCAGATCACCGCCATCCTCGAAGCCGTGGCCGCGTGCAAGCCGCACGGTGTGCCGGTCATCGCCGACGGCGGTATGCAGTTCTCCGGTGACATCGCCAAAGCACTCGCCGCAGGCGCGTCGACCGCGATGCTCGGATCGTTGCTGGCCGGCACCGCCGAGTCTCCGGGTGAGCTGATCCTGGTCGGTGGCAAGCAGTTCAAGAGCTACCGCGGAATGGGCTCGCTCGGTGCGATGCAGGGACGCGGGGGAGCGAAGTCGTTCTCGAAGGACCGCTACTTCCAGGACGACGTGCTGGCCGAGGACAAGCTGGTTCCCGAGGGGATCGAGGGACGCGTCCCGTACCGGGGTCCGTTGAACCAGGTCATCCATCAGCTCACCGGTGGGTTGCGCGCTGCCATGGGGTACACCGGGTCGACGTCCATCGAGCACCTGCAGCAGGCTCAGTTCGTGCAGATCACCGCGGCCGGTCTCAAGGAGAGCCACCCGCACGACATCACGATGACCGCTGAGGCCCCGAACTACACCACCCGATAGTCGCGTCGGCCCCTGGTGGCCGAACGATTCGCTCTCGAAGTAGAAAGGTGCGCGCGTGCGCGACCTCGTTGAAATCGGCATGGGCAGAGAAGCCCGCCGCACCTACCAGCTGGACGACGTCGATATCGTGCCGTCTCGGCGGACCCGGTCGTCCAAGGAGGTCTCGACTGCCTGGCAGCTCGATGCTTACCGGTTCGACATTCCGGTGCTCGCCCATCCGACCGATGCGTTGGTCTCGCCTGCGTTCGCCATCGAGCTCGGTAAGCAAGGCGGGCTCGGGGTGATCAACGGCGAAGGGCTGTGGGCGCGGCACGCCGACGTGCAGGCCAAGCTCGACCAGTTGATCCACATCGCCGAGACCGATCTCGATCCCGACGCGCCGATCGCATTCCTGCAGGAACTGCACGCTGCGCCGTTGCAGCCCGATCTGTTGGCCGCCGCAGTGGGCCAGGTGCGTGATGCAGGCGTCACCGTCGCTGTACGAGTGAGCCCGCAGAACGCCCGTGCTCTGACGCCTGCTCTGATCGCGTCGGGTCTGGATCTGCTGGTCATCCAGGGCACGATCATCTCCGCCGAGCACGTCGCGCACGGCGACGACGAGCCGCTCAACCTCAAGACGTTCATCGCAGAGCTCGACGTCCCCGTCATCGCCGGCGGCGTCAGCGATCACCGGACCGCGTTGCACCTGATGCGCACGGGTGCGGCCGGCGTCATCGTGGGCTACGGCTCGGTCGAAGGTGGCACGACCACCGGTGAGGTGCTCGGAATCGGTGTTCCGATGGCCACTGCGATCGCCGACGCGGCGGCGGCACGTCGGGACTACCTGGACGAGACCGGTGGACGTTACGTGCACGTCATCGCCGACGGTGACATCACCACGTCCGGCGCACTGGCGAAAGCCATCGCCTGCGGCGCGGATGCTGCAGTGCTCGGTGCGCCGTTGGCCGTGGCCGCCGAGGCTCCCGGTGGCGGCTGGTACTGGCCGTCCGCCGCGGCGCATCCGTCGATGCCGCGTGGCGCGTTGCTGCCGATGTCCGTGGGGGAGCGTCCGAGCCTCGATCAGGTGCTGCACGGACCGTCGCGTGAGTCGTACGGCTCGATCAACCTCGTCGGCGGATTGCGTCGCTCGATGGCGAAGTCGGGCTACTCCGATCTGAAGGAATTCCAGAAGGTCGGCCTGAACGTTCGGGCCTGACAGAACCCCCATACGACAGGGCGCGCACTCGATCTCCGGGTGCGCGCCCTGTGTCGTTCGTCGGGCATGTCCCGGTAAGCCGACCCTCGGTTGGTGATACCTTCCGTAACAGCTAGAATCGCTTGTGGCGGTAGTCACACAGCAATGTGCATACTGTTCGACAGGTAACGGACGTAGCGGAGGTCACCATGGGTTCAGCTGGACGCGCAACGGATTACGACGTTCTCATCGTCGGTTCGGGCTTCGGTGGAAGCGTCACCGCGCTTCGGCTGGTGGAGAAGGGATACCGCGTCGGAATCCTGGAAGCCGGGCAGCGATTCGAGGACAAGGACTTCGCCAAGAACAGCTGGGATCTCAAGCGCTTCCTGTGGGCACCCAAGCTGGGTCTCTACGGCATCCAGCGGGTGCATCTGCTGCGCGACTGCCTGATCCTCGCCGGTGCAGGGGTCGGCGGCGGATCGCTGAACTACGCGAACACGCTGTACAAGCCGCAGGCACCGTTCTTCGAGGACAAGCAGTGGGCGCACATCACCGACTGGAGCAGTGAGCTCTCCCCGTTCTACGACCAGGCCACCCGCATGTTGGGTGTCGTGCGCAACCCGCACATGACCCCCGCCGACGAGGTGATGAAGTCGGTGGCCGAGGACATGGGCGTTGCCGACACCTTCATCCAGACCCCGGTGGGCGTGTTCTTCGGAGACGAGCCCGGCAAGACCGTCCCGGACCCGTACTTCGGCGGTGCCGGCCCCGAGCGCACCGGATGTATCGAATGCGGCGAGTGCATGACCGGGTGCCGCCACGGAGCCAAGAACACCCTGCTGAAGAACTACCTCGGCCTGGCCGAGCGCGCAGGAGCCGAGATCGTGCCGATGACGACCGTCACCGGTCTCGTTCCCCGATCCGACGGCACCTGGGACGTCGACACCGAGCGCACCGGAGCGCGTCTGCGCAAGGGTCGCAAGACGTACAGCGCTGCCAATGTCGTGCTGGCAGCCGGCACGTGGGGCACGCAGAACCTCCTGCACAAGATGAAGGACACGGGCACGTTGCCGCGGTTGTCGGACACTCTCGGTGAGCTGACCCGCACCAACTCGGAGTCGATCGTCGGAGCCGCGAAGTTGGCGGTCGATCCGAACATGGATCTCACCCGCGGCGTCGCCATCACGTCCTCGTTCCACCCCAGCCCCAACACCCACATCGAACCGTGCCGCTACGGCAAGGGCTCCAACGCGATGGGCATGCTGCAGACCTTGATGACCGACGGCGGAGGAAAGATTCCGCGTTGGCTCAAGTTCGTCTTCGCGCTGATCGCGCATCCGATCCAGTTCGTCCGCGTCGTCAACGTCCGGCACTGGAGCGAGCGGACCATCATCGCACTGGTGATGCAGAACCTCGACAACTCGATCACCACGTTCACCAAGCGGGGCCCCTTCGGCCGCAAGATCTCGAGCAGGCAGGGACACGGTCAGCCCAACCCGACGTGGATTCCCGAGGGCAACGACGCCACTCGGCGCATCGCGAAAAAGATCGGCGGCGTCGCAGGTGGGACGTGGGGCGAGCTGTTCAACATCCCGCTCACCGCACACTTCCTCGGTGGGTGCGCTATCGCCGAGGACGCCCAGCACGGCGTCATCGACCCGTACCACCGCGTCCACGGCTACCCGACTCTCAGCGTGGTCGACGGTGCGGCAGTCTCGGCCAACCTCGGAGTCAACCCGTCGCTGACCATCAGCGCGCAGGCCGAGCGGTCGGCGGCTCTGTGGCCGAACAAGGGCGAGTCGGACCTGCGTCCGGCGCAGGGCCAGCCCTACCAGCGCCTCGATCCGATCGCTCCGAACTCGCCCGTCGTGCCCGTCGACGCACCCGGCGGCCTGCGGCTGCCGATCGTGCAGATCAGGTCCGGTTCGGCGGCCATGCCCGTCGAACATTCGGGTGTCGCGTGAGCGATTCGGGTGCTGCGAGTACACCGAAGCCGTCCCACTAGACTGACCAGGTGACCGACTCCTCTGCACACGATCCCGCACACGCACGGCCGGTTCTGGTCGTCGATTTCGGAGCCCAGTACGCACAGCTGATCGCCCGCCGGGTGCGCGAGGCCAGCGTGTACTCCGAGGTCATCTCGCACACCGCGACCGCCGAGGAGATCGCCGCCAAGGATCCCGTTGCTCTGGTGCTGTCCGGTGGGCCGTCCAGCGTCTACGCCGAGGGTGCACCCGAACTCGACTCCGCTCTGCTCGAACTGGGCGTCCCGGTATTCGGTATCTGCTACGGCTTTCAGGCCATGGCGCAGGCGCTCGGCGGAACCGTCGAGCACACCGGAACACGTGAGTACGGGCGTACTCAGCTCAGCGTCGACGGCGGCCGCCTGCACGACGGTCTGCCTTCCACTCAGCCGGTCTGGATGAGTCACGGTGACGCTGTCACCGCTGCTCCCGACGGCTTCACCGTCACCGCGACCAGTGCCGGGGCTCCGGTTGCTGCCTTCGAGAACGAAGAGAAGCGGATGGCGGGTGTGCAGTACCACCCCGAGGTACTCCACTCACCACACGGACAGCAGGTCCTGAGCCGATTCCTGCACGAGACCGCCGGAATCAAGCCGGACTGGACCGCCGCGAACATCGCCGACGCGCTGGTCGACGCCGTCCAGGAGCAGGTCGGTCCGACGGGCAAGGCGATCTGCGGCCTGTCCGGTGGTGTCGATTCCGCGGTGGCCGCGGCTCTGGTGCAGCGTGCGATCGGTGATCGGCTCACCTGTGTCTTCGTCGACCACGGCTTGCTACGCGCAGGCGAACGCGAGCAGGTGCAGCAGGACTTCGTAGCCGCGACCGGTGCCAAGCTCGTCACCGTCGATGCCGTCGACACCTTCCTCGGCGCGCTCGAAGGCGTGTCGGACCCCGAGGAGAAGCGCAAGATCATCGGCCGCGAGTTCATTCGCAGTTTCGAGGGTGCCGTTGCCGAGGTGCTGGGCGAGAACGCCGAGCACGGTGATTCCGTCGAGTTCCTGGTGCAGGGCACCCTGTACCCGGACGTCGTGGAGTCCGGTGGCGGTTCGGGTACCGCGAACATCAAGAGCCATCACAACGTCGGCGGTCTGCCCGACGATCTGCAGTTCGCGTTGGTCGAGCCGTTGCGTGCGCTGTTCAAGGACGAGGTGCGCGCCGTCGGACGCGAGTTGGGCCTGCCCGAGGACATCGTCGGGAGACAGCCGTTCCCGGGACCGGGACTGGCCATTCGCATCGTCGGCGAGATCACCGCAGACCGACTGGCCACGTTGCGTCACGCGGATTCGATTGTCAGAGAAGAGCTTACGGTCGCGGGCCTGGATCAGCAGATCTGGCAGTGCCCGGTGGTGCTGTTGGCCGACGTGCGCAGCGTCGGCGTGCAGGGAGACGGTCGTACCTACGGTCACCCCATCGTGTTGCGTCCGGTGTCGAGCGAGGATGCGATGACCGCGGACTGGACCCGGTTGCCGTACGACGTGCTGGAAACGATTTCGACTCGGGTGACCAACGAGGTTCCGGAGGTCAACCGAGTCGTACTCGACGTCACGAGCAAGCCGCCGGGCACCATCGAGTGGGAGTAACGGGTTCAGTGCTTTCTGCTGGGACCCAGCAGTAAGGCCGCACCCACCACGACCGCGGCGATGACGAACACCCAGCGGAACTGAACCTCGGCCAGGGCGGTGACGGCGTCCTGGCCGATCAGCGCGGCGATCGCCACGATCAGCGCGGCGAGTCCGGCGAGGAACAACGGAGCCGATGGGCCCTGCCTGCTCGAACTCTGTGCCGCGGTGTCCGAAGAACTGTCTCCGTGGCCGTATTCGGTGTGAATTCCGTTGTCGCTCATTGCTGCACCACTTTCAGTTCTCCGAATGTCGCATCGCCTTCGATCGTCAAGACCGGCGCGTCGGGTCGTGCGTCCTTTCCGGCGCGGACGCCGGGATCACCGCACTCGGCCGAACCGAATTCGGCGTTGCATTTCGTCTCGATGCTCATCGTGCTCGGTACGGTCACCACGGCACTGCCGAACGTCACATCGATCGCCACCGTCTTGTTCTCGGTGAGCGTCAGGCCGGTGAGGTCGAGGTCCAGTTCACCGAAGCCGACGTCATAGGCGGGGGCAAGTGCGGCGGCGGTGGTCGGGGCAACCCGTTGCGCGCCCGACACACTGTCGTCCAGATTCACCGGCCCGACAACCGATGCCAGGATGACGAACCCGGCCAGCGGCGCGCCGACGACCAAAAGGCCGTAGCCCTTTCGGAGAAATGCGCCCAGGATCAGACCCACTGCGATGATCGACAACGCGACGGCACCGACGCGGCCCGGAGTGATCCAGTCGGAACCTGTCAGTGCTCCGAGCCCGGTGGTGACGGCAGCGCCGAGCAATGCAAGGCCGAGAAAGCTTGCCGTCCAACGCGATCGACGTTTACGTTCGATCGGTGCCGGTGGGAAGATGCCGGCCGGTTCGGGGAGGTCCCACGCAAACGGTGCCACTCCCAACGGGTCCCACGACGGAGGTGTCACGGCCTGGGGTGTGGTCGGAACGGCAGTGGCAGAGGTACTTTCGGCACGTGTGCTCTTGGTGAGGTCGACGGTCGGTGCAGTACCGGATTCCGATACCGGCTGTGTTGTCTGTGTTGTCTGCGGTGTCGGCTCGTAGCTCTTGGGTAGCGTCGTGTACGGGGTGTACTGCTCGTACTGGAACTGCGGCGGCCGGTATTGCGCGGCGGACCACTGCTCCGCGGAGGTGGTGGTCGAGCCGAAGGGGGTCGGTGCGTACTGCTGCCGGGTGAATTCCGCTGTTCGCAGGTACGGCGGCGGCTCGGGGCAGCGCTGGTGAAGCAACCACAGTCCGCCGAGCATCGCCGCGAGAGAGATCACGCCGGATCCGCCGAGTCCCACACCGGCCGGACCGAGTGTCGACAGTGCGATCACCAACGCGACCGCCACGACGACGGTCTTGGTCGTCGAATCGGAGCTGTGCCCTCGGCCCACCATGGATTCGACCCCCGAGGCGGAGTCGCCGGCGCGGCTGAGGACCAGCCACGCCGCCAGGTACAGCACGATTCCGGTGCCGCCGAAGAGGGTGGACACGACGAATGCGACCCGGATCAGTACGGGGTCGACGTCGTATCGGTAGCCGATACCGGCTGCTACACCCGCCACGTGTCCGCGTTGCGGCAAGCGGTGCGGACGGGTGCGCCACATCTGCTGTAGCTGATCCGAGACGGTCACGTTGTTCATGATGACCATCGTGTCGGCTCGAACCTCGGAACACATCAGGGATTCCCCTGATCTCGTACCCCGGACTTGCACCCGGGTCTGTTGCAAGGGCGAAAGATCAGGGCGAACCCTGATGCGGTACCGCCCTCGGCCGTGCCAGGATCGTGGGCGTGCACCCTGTCGACAATCCAGCCGTTGACGCCGCCGTCGGCGCGTCCGCCGCGCCCGGTGCTGCGCCGTCGACCCGTCCCCTCCCGCCGCACCCTGTCCTTGCGTCGGGTTCGGCTTCTCGTGCAGCGTTGGAACGTTCGGCCCCCGCACCGTATCGACGCCGCGGAGGCGGTCGTATCGTCGGCGGCGTCGCGGGCGGACTCGCCGATCATCTGGGTGTCGACGTGTTCAAGATCCGGGTGGCGTTCGCGTTGCTCGCGGCGTCCGCCGGTGCAGGGATCGTTGCGTACGGCCTGATCTGGATGTTCACCCCGGTCGGTGACGACACGGCACGCCCGAGCGCTACCGAGCGGCAACGAGCATTGGGACTGGCCGCCATCGGCCTCGGACTCGCCGTCGGGCTGGCCTGGTTGCTCAGTGGTACTGCGGCATCGGTTGTCGTGCCGGTCGTCGTGGTCGTCGTCGGTGCTGCCCTGGTGTGGCGAGAATTCGATGCCGAGGGGCCGCGGACGGCGCTGGGGCTGCCCAAGCAACCGACCGTGCTCAGCTGGGCTCGTGTCGTCGGCGGCGCGACGTTGATCGTCCTGGGCCTGGCCGTGGTGGTGTTGGCCCGCGTCGATCTCGCGTCGCTTCGGTCGTCCCTGTTGGCCGTGGTGGTCACCCTCGTCGGAGTCGGTCTGTTGACGGTGCCGATCTGGTTGCGGACCTGGCGTGCGCTCGGGGCCGAGCGATCGGCGCGTATCCGAAACGACGAGCGTGAAGAGATTGCGTCGCATCTGCACGATTCGGTGCTGCAGACGCTGGCGCTCATTCAGAAGCAGGCGGATCGGCCGCAGGAGGTCATGCGGCTGGCGCGTGGGCAGGAGCGAGAACTGCGCAAGTGGTTGTTCGACGGCGGCGACACAGACAACTCGAGCTTGGCCGATGCGCTCAAGACCATCTCCGGCGAGGTCGAGGATCAACATGGCGTGACGGTCCGTCCCATCACGGTCGGGGACGTGCATCTGTTGCCGGACGACGTCGAATCGGGGCTGTCGCGAGAGAGCTTCACTGCGCTGCTGGGGGCCACTCGTGAAGCTCTGGTCAACGCGGCCAAACATTCCGGTGAGACCAACATCGATCTGTTCGCCGAAACCGAACCCGAGCAGGTCAGTGTCTTCGTCCGCGACCGCGGTACGGGCTTCGACGAGTCTGCGGTGCCAGAGGACCGACAGGGACTGGCCAAGTCCATCCGTGGACGAATCGAACGCCGCGGCGGTTCCGTACAGGTGCGGTCCACAGTCGGTAAGGGAACCGAAGTACGAATCTTCATGCCACGCAACGGCGGGGCTGTGACCACCGAATCCGAATCCAACCATCAGGAGCAGCCGACGTGACCGACCCTTTCCGCGTTTTTCTGGTCGACGACCACGCGGTGTTTCGCTCGGGAGTGCGCGCCGAACTGGGCCGTGAAGCGGACATCGACGTCGTCGGGGAAGCAGGCGGAGTCGCCGAGGCGGTGTCGGGGATCGATTCGACCAAGCCCGACGTGGTGCTGCTGGACGTGCACATGCCCGACGGTGGTGGCGTGGCCGTGCTCAACCGAATCGCCGAGGGCCCGGTGTGCTTGGCGCTCAGCGTGTCCGACGCAGCGGAGGACGTCATCGCCGTCATCCGGGCCGGCGCGAGGGGGTATGTCACCAAGACCATCTCCGGCTCGGAACTGGCCGATTCCGTCCGACGCGTAGCCGGGGGAGACGCGGTGTTCAGCCCGCGTCTTGCCGGCTTCGTCCTCGACTCGTTCACCGGCCGCAGCGCAGCTCCCGAGCCGCCGTTGGATCCGGAATTGGATTCGTTGACGCCCCGTGAACTCGAAGTGCTGAGGTTGCTGGCGCGCGGCTACACGTATCGGGAGATCGCCGAGGATCTGTTCATCTCGGTCAAAACCGTCGAAACGCACGCGTCCAATGTTCTTCGCAAGACCCAACAATCGAACAGGAATGCACTGACGCGGTGGGCGCACAAGCGTCGAATCGATTAGGCCGTCTGCGTTGGGCTTGACCTTCGACCGACGCGAAGCCTCAGGATTTCGGCATGACTGATTCGGACGAAGAATTCCTGACCATCGGTGTGTTCGCTCGCGAGAGCGGGCTGACCCCCAGCGCCCTGCGGTTCTACGACGACTGCGGGTTGCTGGCCCCGGCGTCCATCGATGCACAATCGGGCTATCGCTACTACACCCGCGCACAATCGCAGCGGGCGAACATCATTCGCCAGCTGCGCGAGATCGGGCTCCCACTCGACAAGGTTGCCGCTGCCCTCGACGGCGATGGAACTGCCGCCATCGAGATCGTGGATCGACACGTCGAAGCTCTGGCCGCACAGGCACGGGCGGCAGCCGAGGCAGCAGTGTCGATTCGCCGGCTGTTCGACGAAAAATACTGCACGGCAACGGTATCAGCCGAGGATTTGGCCTCGGCGATGGCGCAGGTCTCGCCGGCGGCCGGGGTGAGCGAAGAATTTCCGGTACTGCAGGGCGTACTGATCGAGGTGGACGGAAGCAGTGTCACCCTCACCGCGACGGATCGGTATCGATTGTCCACGCGCAGTTTCGTTGCGCAGTGCTCGCCCGGCCTACCGTGGTCGCGAATCGTAGCCTTCGGATCCCTCGCGGCCGTCCCCGTGTCGGGCACCCTCGTGCTGACGGCAACCGACGAGTCGATGGTGATCGACTCCGACGGTTCTCGGGTGGCGGTGAACACGGTCGACGGTGAATTCCCCGACTGGCGCACGATGATGGACGGTCTGGCTCCGACTGTGACGAGGGTTGTGCTGCAACGAGATTTCATTCCCGTTGATGGCGGTACCCTGCGCATCGAGGCCGGGCACGACGGTTTCTCGGTCGATGGTGTTCCGGTTCCTGCACGGGTGACCGGTTCACAGAGTGTGGTGTTCTTCGATGCGGCCGTTCTGCAGGCCGCCGTCGCCTCGGCCGTCGGACCGGATCTGATGCTCGATATCGCTGCACCGGATCAACCGATGCTGGTGCGTTCCGCGGTCGACGGCGCTCTGACGACGTTGGTGATGCCGGTTCTCGGCTGAACGGACGGAGTGCGCGGGAGTTGTTACAGCAACAGGACGACAGCCAGGATCAGAAGAATCACGACCACGACGAGTCCGCCGAGGATGGCCGTCGCCGGGATGGACGTCCGGTCGCCGATGACGTCCTCGATGCGCATGAGTGCGTCCTGGACCGGGTTCTTTCTCTTCTTCGGCAGGTCGAACGGCGGCGGTGAGTACGAGGAGGGAGTCGGATCCGTTCGGCTCTCTCCCGGTTGCACGGCGGGCAGACCGGCGATGGTGCGTCCGAATTCTCGGGACGGTCGGCGAGATTCCGAGACGGGTGTCGACCGTCTCGCCCAGGCGGGGACGACGCCGTCCGCTGAGGTCAGAGGTACTCCGCGCAACTGAGAGATGGTGCCGCGCTTGCTTATTGCGGCAAGAATGATCTCGTCACGGGCCTGCGCCATGGTGGGGCGTCGAGCCGGATCGGGCTCGAGCATGTGCAGTAGTGGGCCGGTGAGGTCTCCGCTGCGAGTGGGAGAGATGATCTGCCCCTTGGCAACTCGGTGCAGGAGTGCGATCGAATCGTGATCGATGCCGAAGGGCGGCGCACCTTCCATTGCGGTGTACAACGTGGCACCGAGGGAGAACACATCGCTGGCCGCAGTGGGGTCCTGGCCGCGGGCGACCTCGGGGGCGAAGTATGCGGGGGTGCCGGTGATGACGCTGTCGTCGGCTTCCTCCACGTCACCCTTGGCTCGAGAGATGCCGAAATCGCTGATCTTGACGATGCCCAGATCCTTGCCGCGGTCGGCGATCAGAATGTTGCCCGGCTTGATGTCGCGATGCACGATTCCGGCGTCGTGTGCTTCGGTCAGGGCGTCGGCGATCTGCGCACCGATCTGAGCGACTTCGAACGGTGGTAGTGAGTCGGTGACGCCGAGCGCCTGCGCGAGGCTGCGTGAGGACAGGTATTCCATGATCAACCACGGCTCGCCGTCGACGAGAGCGACGTCGTGCATCGCGATGGCGTGTGGGCTCGACAGGCGGGCCGCGATCCGTCCTTCGCGCATGGCCCGGTTGCGCACGTCCACTGCCTGTTCCGGGGTCAACCGGGTGGTGGAGGTGACCTGTTTGACGGCCACCTGCCGGTGCAGAAGGGTGTCGGTGGCGAGCCAGACCGCGCCCATGCCGCCACCGCCGAGCTTGCCGGCGAGACGGTATCTGCCGGCGAGGAGGTAGTCGGGCCCGACTCCCCGTCGAACACGCTGCTGATCGGTCACGTCCACAGGTTAGTGGACGATGCCGCGGTGTGCCCGCAGCAGCGGTACTACCGCCTCTACCAGGGGCTACGGCATCGCCTTGACGAGTTGCCGTCCGAACGGCTTTACTGGGTGCAGATCGAAATTGTGTTCGAATACGTCACTTCCCGCGTCCGTCGAACACCGGTGTTTCGGCTCGATTTTTCATGCAGTGAAGGGGAGTGACATGTCTGTTTCCGAGGCTGCAGCACAGGCTTCCGTACCGCCGGATGCGCTCGACGGGTTGTCGCTTCCCGAGCGGGTGGCGCTGCTACGCAGTCGGATGGCTGCCGTACCGTCTCGCGGTGAAACGGCCTCGGTGCGCATCGAGAATTCTGCTCCCGTTCGTCCCCGCCCTACCGACCCCGATTCCGACCCCGAATCCGACGCCGTCGACGGCTCGGAGCAGGTGTCGGTACCGACCCGTAGGCGGCCTGTTCTTCCGGTGCCGTCGGCACTGATGGAGGTTCTTCCGCACGGTGGTCTGGTGCGCGGAACGGTGGCCTCGGTGTCCGGTGCCGGTTCGTTGTTGATCGGGTTGGTGGCCGCGGTGACCGGTGCCGGTGGCCATGTCGCCGTCATAGGTCAGCCCCGCTTCGGGCTGCTGGCTGCGGTGGAGATGGGCGCGCAACTGAGCAAGTTGGCTCTGATTCCCGATCCCGGCCCCGACCCGGTGGAAGTGGCGGCGATCCTGCTCGACGGCGTCGATCTCGTCGTCCTCGGTCTCGGCGGCCTGTCGGTGCCACCGACTCGGGCCAGGGCAGTAGTGGCGCGCGCCCGCAGCAAAGGGTCGACGTTGGTGGTGACCGACGGGCACTGGGACGGAGCCGAGCTACGACTCGACGCGTCGGTGCACGGTTACGACGGCCTCGGCACAGGCCGTGAGCTGGGGCGTGGCCGGCTGCGTGGGGTTCGATTGTCGGTGTGCGCGCGGGGCAAAGCGATGCGTCCTCGTACGGTTCGATTCGACTTGCGTGCGGAGAACGGCCGCATCGAATGGCATGCCGAACAGCAGGAGTCGAATCCGTTGTCGATCGCGGTCTCGACATGAGTACCGGCCAGTCCAACCGTGTTCTGGCGCTGTGGTGTCCCGACTGGCCTGCCGTCGCCGCAGCAGCTCAGGCCGATCTACCGGCGACGCACCCGGTGGTCGTCACGTCGGCCAACCGGGTCGTCGCCTGCTCGGCCACGGCACGGGCGTCGGGCATCAAGCGCGGCCTACGTCGCCGGGAGGCGCAGGCGCGGTGCCCCGACGTGCATGTGGCCGTTGCCGATACCGATCGTGATGCACGCCTGTTCGAGCCCGTGGTCTCGGCTGTCGCGGCCATCGCCCCCGGCGTCGAAGTGCTGCGGCCGGGCCTGTTGGTTCTTGCAGCGCGTGGTGTCGGACGGTACTTCGGTACCGAGCATCGCGCCGCGGAGCGGTTGATCGACGAAGCGTCGGCTGCCGGTGTCGAATGTCAGATCGGGATTGCCGACGAGTTGTCCACCGCAGTCGTCGCCGCGCGGTACGCACAGGTGGTGCCGCGCGGTGGTGGTGCCGGGTTTCTTTCGCCGTTACCGATCGCCGAACTCTCGGCGGAGCCCAGTATGGCCGCGGCCGATCGTGGTGAACTGGTGGATCTGTTGCACCGCTTGGGTTTACGCAGAATCGGGGACTTCGCTGCCCTGTCTCCGTCGGATGTGGCATCGCGATTCGGTACCGATGCCGTGCTGGCGCATCGCAGTGCCCGCGGTGAGCCCGAAAGGCCGCCGTCTGCCCGTGCTCTGCCTCCCGACCTGGATGTGGAGTATCTGTGCGATCCGCCGATCGACCGGGTGGATGCAGCCGCGTTCGCCGGGCGCGCATTGGCCGAGCAGCTGCACACCAAGCTTGCCGCGGCTGCTGTTGCGTGCACTCGGTTGCTGGTGCACGCCAGTACCGGCAACGGTGAGAATCTGTCGCGAATCTGGCGGTGCGCCGAGCCGTTGACGCCGGAGGGCACGGCCGATCGCGTGCGGTGGCAACTCGACGGCTGGATCACCGGACGCAGCGAGAACAAGCCGACGTCGGCGATCACCGTCCTGCGCCTCGAGCCGATCGAAGTGGTGGCAGCGGGGGAGTTGCAGCTGGGCTTGTGGGGCAGTGTCGGTGACGAGGACGACAGGGCGCGTCGGGCGTTGGTACGCGTTCAGGGTCTGCTCGGTGGCGAATCGGTGCTCGGGGGTGTTCTCAGCGGTGGACGCGGGCCGGCCGAGCGGATCACGTTGCGTCCACTGGGAGACGAGCTGGTGCCGCTGTCCGATCCATCGGCCCCGTGGCCGGGCCGACTACCCGAGCCGGCACCGGCGGCGGTGATCGAGACACGCCCGGCAGTGACGCTGATGAATCGAGCGGGTTCGGGAATCGGCGTCACCGACCGCGGTGTGTTCGATGCGCCGCCCAAGAGATTGCGGTGGGGGACCAAGGAATGGGAGTTGACGGGCCTGGCCGGGCCGTGGCCCGTCGACGAACGGTGGTGGGACAGCGGGCAAGGATCGACGGGGCCGACGGCGCGGGCACAGGTGGTGCTCGACGACGAGAGGGCGTTGCTGCTGGTGTTCGACGACGGTCTGTGGCGGGTGGAAGGAATCTACGAGTAGGAACCGCTACCGTCGGGGAAATGCAGATGATGTCCGAGACGGTCGACCTCGATGGCGTCGACATCGCGTATCGCTCGTTCGCGCCGCTGGAACACACGAGTGCGGCACCGGTGATGCTGGTGCACGGCATGGGCGGAGACAGCGGAACCTGGGATCGCTTCGCTCGGGCTCTGACCGCGCACGGTCGCCGGGTGATCACCGTAGATCTGCGCGGGCACGGCAAGAGTGCCCACACGCCCACGTACGAGTTCGACATGTTCGGCGGTGATCTCCTCGCCCTGATCGATCACCTCGGGCTCACCGAAGTCGATCTCGTCGGGCATTCACTCGGTGGATACGCGGTCTCGCTCGTGGCGCAGCGTCGTCCGTCTCTCGTTCGCCGTCTGGTTCTCGAAGAACTTCCGATACCGATCAGGCCGGGGGACGCCCCGCCGACCCTGACCGGTCGGATGCCGTCGGTCACCGAACTCTGGCATGCGGCGACCAGCGTTGTTCTGCATCCCCGTGCGGTACTCGAGTTCGATCGATCGATGACCGCCACTGCTCTCGAGCAGTTCCGTCGGCCGAACCCGCGGTGGTGGGAGTCGTTGGCCGACATCACTGCTCCGACGTTGGTACTTCGTGGAGGTCCGGGCGGCATGGTCGATCCGGTTCGGCTCGACGCGATGGTAGCGAGCATTCCGAACTGTCGAGTGGAGGCATTCAGGACCGGACACAGCATCCACCGCGATGGCTACTCAGCCTTCGAAGCGGTAGTTCGTCCATTTCTGACGCAGTAATCTGCTCTCATGTCGCTGACTGTGCTGGATCGGAAGCTACTGGGATGGTCGGCGTTGTTCGTCGTCTCCCAGGCCAATATCGCCCGGTTGCTCGGGCCCGCGGCACCGAAAGTGCTTGCCGTGCAGACGGCCTGGTCCGAACAGCGGTACCGGAAGATTCTGGCGAGCATGGACGAGACGGAGATCGCCCGCTTCCGCAGCCATTATCTGCCCGACTTCGTCCACCCGGCCATCTATGCCATCGCACTGCGTGCGGGTGCGAGGAGTTTGGCTGCGAAGACTTCGCTGAGCCCTGCAGTAACGACGGCATTGGCCGTCGCTCCGGTGGCCTCCGCTGCCGGTGACTACATCGAAAACGTCGTCGGGCTGATACTGGTGGACAACCGAGAACAGATCTCCGACACCGTTGTCCGAGCCACCACCGTGGTCAGCACCGCCAAATGGGTGCTGGCCATCGGCTCATTGACATACCTGAGTCAGGGATTTCTGCGAGTGTGGGCAAGAGCTCTGTTGCGCTGAGGAAAAACCAGGCTAGAAAACGAAGGGCACCAATCGTTTCGAGCGTGCCATGTAGTCGGCGTACGCGTCTCCCAATCCCTCGAGCATGGCCTTCTCCTCCGATGGGATTCTGCGTACGTATCCTCCGGCCAGAAATGCCACCATGGCGGGAGAAAGCCAGTTTCCGTACGCAATACAGAAACCGAGAGCACAGATCAGTGCGCCGGTATACGACGGGTGGCGAATGAACCGATAGGGGCCCGTCCGAACCACGAGTTGATCAGGGTGTGTGTGGACCACGAAGGTGAAGGACTCTCCGAGTGTGCGAGCTGCCGAGACCCGAAGTGTCTGCCCGAGGGCTGCCGTGGCCAATCCTGTCAGGAAGACCGCTCGTCGGTGGCGGGTGCATACAGTGGCAGGCGAGATCACGCTCAGGAGAAGGCCTCCGCCATACGAGAGCACAAGGCCGCGGCCGACGGCGCGACCGGAACCATTGTCTCGATTCGAAGAGCCGGCCCGCGGCTTCCGCATTCCCATCTTGTATTCCGACCACACGAAGCCGGTGAATGCTGCCGCCAGAACAGCAGCGGCCGCACGATCGGTCACGAACAACGGCAGCTTCTCGGCGATCACGCGTGACAGCTTCGCAGACGCGGACCCGTAACGGAACATCACCCGGACCGCCCAATCCATGATCGAGTGATGCGATGTCAGCGCGGTGAATCACCGACTGACAGCGTGACGGTGGGCGGTCTATCGACTCCGCCCGAGCAGCTCGTCCCCCAGCGAAGTGCGTACGTACAGCACCGATCGTCCCTGTCTGACGCGTCGCACCACCGCTGCTTCGCGCAGAACGCGAAGATGCTGGCTCGCTGCGCTGGGTGAGACGGCCAGTGCCGCAGCGAGTTCCCCGGTGGTGGTGGGCGCATCGAGCAGCGTGAGAATCGTTGCACGTTGGGTGCCGAGAAGATTGGTCAGCGCCCGGTTCGGAGCTGTCCGCCCCATGTCCCACACTGCGCCTCGCCCGCGGGCCGGATACACCAGGGAGGGAGCTCGCGTCGGGCTCGTCTGCGTGATCGCGCCGTGCACGAACACCGACGGAATGAGAGGAAGTCCACGTCCGTCGACGTCGACGCACACCTGGTCCTCTAGCCTGTCGACCCACAGCACGCCATCGTCCCATCGGACACGAGAATCGAGATGCTCGAACATCTTTCGTGCCCCGAAGTGCGAAAGCTGTTGCGCGCGGTAGTCCAGATCGCCATCCAATACTGCTCGGATCCTGGACCAGTCGGGTTCGAGGCACGTTGCCCAGTAGTGCGAGAGCGCATGGACTGCACGGGTGCGCACCTCTCGGGCCGGACCGACGAGGACCGCAGGAATGTCAGCGGAGAAGGCGGCCGCGATATCGCGTCGCATCTCCGTTGCCGGTGTTGCCCCGACAACAGCGATCTCGTCGTCGAAAGCCGGCGACTGAGTGGGCGGTCGGGGTGCGAGGAAATCCGGGATTCTCCCATCGGGAGAGACCAGCGCCGTCAGCATCTCGGTGTCACACTGCTGCCATGCCGATCGGACGCGTCGTCGCCAGGGCTCGTGCAGCGGGTGCCGGTTCGGAGCGGTCCATGTGCGCAGGCTCAGGACCGTCTCGAACAGAGGCGAGACGGTCAGTGACGTGTCCGCCAAGTCGGCGGCCCGAAGATGCAGAGCCAACATGTAGCCCCACACTAAATGGTGGACGCCCTCGGTGTGGCTCGCTGTACTCGTTCACATGCCTATCGACTTTCGTGATCCGCGCAACAACAACACCTACTCGAACCGTGAGGCCGACTCATCTTGGAGCGACGCCGTCGTCCGTATCGTCGATCCGGTCGGATCGCACGTGGTCGATCTCGGGTGCGGCGGCGGAACCTATGCGCGGGCATGGCGTTCTATGGGGGCGAGTGTGACGGCGATCGATTCGAGTCCGCCGATCCTCGAATCGGCCCGACGCTCGTCGCCCGAAGATATCGAATTCGTCTGCGCTGGTGCCGAGCACACCGGCTTGCCCGACGGACAAGCCGACATCGTGTTCGCTCGCGCCCTCGTTCACCATCTGCCCGACGCCTACACAGTGGCGCTCGAGTCTGCTCGGCTTCTACGACCGGGTGGGACGGTGATCATCCAGGACCGCACGGCCGAGGACGCCGGGCTGTCCGGCTCCGCAACCAACCCGCGCGGCTATTTTTTCGACGCATTTCCACGGCTGATGGACATCGAACTTCGACGACGGCATGGCGTCGACGATGTCCGTGGCGCGTTGTCCCGAGCTGGATTCCTCGATGTCGCTACGCAGCAATTCTGGGAAACCCGTCGCCGCTACTCCGGCCTTGACGAATACCTCGACGAAATCGCGGGCAGAACAGGCCGCTCGATCCTGCACGAACTCTCCGACGTCGAACTTACGGAGTTGGTCGAGCATCTGAGGGCTCGCCTGGCCGAAGGTGAGTTGATCGAACGCGATCGCTGGACCCTGTGGACTGCCGTGGCCCCCTGACGTGCACGTCACCAACTGGTGCCGGGTACCAACCTGCCGATGCGGCGGACGACCTTGCCGATACGCGCGCTGGGGGTCGACGGGTCGTACGGCCGAACCCGATAGGGCGCTTTCCCGTCTTCGACGGGTACCGGCGTTTCGCCCTTGGCGGCGGCCGACTCGGCGAATTTTCGGTAGTGCTGATGCATCGTGCGATCTTTGCCCTTGGGGCTGAAGATGGCCCCGAACTGTCCGAGTGTTCCCAGGGGGGTGTCGATTCGCTTCGGCTTGTCGCTCAGCGCGCGGATGACGATCGCGGCTGCCTTCTCCGGTGAGAAGACAGTGCCGACGTTCTTGTCGCCCGTCGGGGTGATCATCGGGGTGTCCACCAGCGGCATGTGAATGGTCGTGTAGGTGATTCCGTCCGAGAGCGTCTCTGCTGCAGCAACATCGGTGAAACCGTCGAGTGCTGCCTTGCTCGCCACGTACGCCGAGAACCGAGGTGGGTGCCCCAGCACTGCAGCGCTGGAGATGTTGACCACATGCCCGAAGCTGCGTTCGCGCATGTGCGGCAGTAGCGCCAACACCACACGAATCGCGCCGAAGTAGTTGACGGCCATGGTGCGTTCGTAGTCGTGCAGTCGGTCGGTGGAACGGTAGAGCGCGCGGCGAATGGATCGGCCCGCGCTGTTGACGAGCATGTCCACATGCCCGTGGTCGTGCAGTATCGCTTTCACTGTTCGTTCGACAGACTCACTGTCGGTGACATCGCACGAATACCCATGAGCGACATGGCCGTCGGCGCGAATCTGCTGGACGACCTCGTCCAACTGATCTTGGCCGCGCGCGAGCACGATGACCACCGCTCCTTTTCGTGCAGCGGCCTCCGCACTGGCTCTGCCGATACCGGAGGACCCGCCGGTGATGACGATGTGACGGCCGAACAGCGGACCGCGTGGATCGTCTCGGCGGTTGCGTTTGGGGTCGAGATTCTCCATCCAGTATTGCCACAGGCGGTCGGCGTACGTCCGCAGTGGCGGCGGTGCGATGGAGCTGCCCTGCAATGCTTTCTGTGTCGTTGCGGACTCGAAGACGGTCGGCAGAGTCAGATGATCGAGCATCACCGGCGGCACGCCCAGATCGCGAAGCGCAGCGTTGCGTTGTTTCCGAACCGCTGCGGATGTGGGTGACACCACGGGGGCAACCAGCTTCCCTGGGATGTCGACGATTCTGGCGCGGGATCCGGCAGCCGAAGAGAATGCGGAGTACACCTCGGCCATCGACTGAGGTTCCGGATTCACCAGGTGAAAAACGCTGCCGGACGGGGTGTCTCGGTGAACCAGTTCCACAATGGCGTCCGCGACGTAGTCGACCGGAACCAGGTTGGTGTGTCCGATCTTGGGTACCGTGATCGGCAGGACCGCCGGCAGTTTCGCCAGCTCGGCGAACAGTGGAAAGAAGTAGTACGGGCCATCGATCTTGTCTGTCGCGCCGGTCTCGGAGTGCCCGACCACGGCAGCAGGGCGGTACACCCGCCAGTCTGCGGAGCTGCCGCGAACCAGTTTCTCGGACTCGAACTTGGTGCGGTGATACGCCGTCGGAAAGTTCTGCCCCTTGTCGAAATCGTTCTCGGAGAACGTCCCTCGGTAGTCACCTGCCACTGCGATCGACGAGATGTGGTGCAGACAAGCGCCGGTCCTTTTCGCCAGTTCGACCACCGACGCCGTTCCGGCGACATTGGTCGGGGTTTGCTCGTCTCCCGCCGTGAGGTCGTAGACGGCACCGAGATGCAGAATGTGATCGACGTCGGCCGGAACGTCTTTCAGGCCGAGCCCGGGTTCGACGAGATCGCCGATCAGTGGGCGGATTCTGTCGCCGCCGTCCAGCTCGTCGGCCAGCTTCTCGAGTCGAGCGACCGATTGCGGTCGAACGAGTACATGGACGATGGCGTCCGCATCACGTCCGAGAAGTCGGGGCAGCACGTTCTTACCCAGAAACCCGGTACCGCCGGTCACGATGTAGCTCGCCATGCGAGGCGACCTTACTCCTCGGTAAGTTTGACGGCTAGTGCCCCATACCGGCCTTCTCGTGCACTTTCTTCATCCACGCCGGGGCCCACCAGTTGGCTTCGCCCATGAGCTTGACCAAGGAGGGCACCAGCAGCATGCGGATGATGGTGGCGTCGATGATCAGCGCCAGAATCACGCCGAAGCCGAGGAACTTCATGATCGACAGGCCCGAGATCGTGAACGCTCCGGTGACGACGATCAGGATCAGGGCCGCGGCAGTGACGATGCGTCCGGTGCGCTGGGCTCCGAAAATGACGGCCTCCTCGGTGGAAGCACCTGCCGAGCGCGCTTCGACCATCCGAGACATCAAGAACACTTCGTAGTCGGTCGACAGGCCGAAGATGACTGCGAGGATGAGTACGACGAAGGTCGACTCGAGCGGACCGGGCGTCACTCCCAGCAGGCTTGCACCGTGACCTTCCTGGAACACCCAGGTCAGTGCTCCGAAGGTCGCTGCCAGGCTCAGCCCGGCCATGAGAACTGCTTTGATCGGCAGCACTATCGAGCCGAAGGCCAGGAAGAGCAGGACCAACGTCGAGATCACCATGATCGCGATCATCACCGGCAGCCATTTCGCTATCGCGGCATTACCGTCGTCGACGTTCGCGCGTCCGCCGCCGACGAGGATTTCGGTGCCGTCCGGTGGAGTGATCGCGCGGAGGGCAGTCACCGCATTCGATTGGGACCGAGCCTCGGTCGTTCCGTCGCTGGGTTCGCTGTAGGACGCCTGGAATGCCACCAGATCGTCCTTGGATCCGAGGAATTCGGCTCGGGCCACGCCGGGGGTGGCGTTCATCGCTGCGGTCAGTTCCGCAACGGGCGGGCCCTGAGGCTTGACGCCGTCGAGACCCCGCAGCACCACGGTGGCACCGTCGCCGGTGGACTCGAAGTCGGTGGCGAGGGTTTCGAAGGCTGCCCGTGCCGGATCGTTCTTCGGTAGTGCGGTGTAGTCGACCTCCCCCAGGGAGACCTTCAGAATCGGGGTGGCGACAATCAACAAGCCGGCGACGATGACGGCGGCGACGATTCCTGGATTCTTCATCACTCGGGTGACGACACCACCCCAGAACTTGTGTGCGCGTGCGTCGCTGCGGTCCGAGGCGGTACGCGACCAGGTCCAGGAGTTGATGCGAGTGCCGAGAAGGGCGAGCAGGGCGGGCACCGCGGTCAGGGACAGCAGGGCGGCGCTGGCCACCGCGGCCATGGCACCGAAACCGAGGGATCGAATCACCGCCTGCGGGAAGACCAGCATGCCCGCGAACGCGCAGATCAGCAGCAGTCCGGAGAAGACGACGGTGCGGCCCGCAGTGGACACGGTACGTACGGTCGCCTCCATCGACGACGACCCGGTGCGGAGTTCCTCGCGGAATCGACTGACGATGAACAGTCCGTAATCAATGGCCAAGCCGAGGCCGAGCAACGACGCGACGTTGATCGAGAACGAGCTCACCTCGGTGAATTCGGTCAGCACCCGCAGGATTGCCAGCGAGCTGAGCACACTGAGAATTCCGACGAACACCGGTACCGCTGCGGCGATCACGCCACCGAAGATGAAGACGAGAAGCAGAAGTGTGATGGGGACGGCGATGATCTCCGAGCGCACGAGGTCTCGCTCGAGGGTTTGGCTGAGCGAGACTCCCACGACCGATGCGCCGGCGAATTGCGACTCGATGCCGGGGACGACGAGTTGTGGAGGTAGCTCACCGAACGTGTTGAACGTAACTCCCGATTTCGCACCCAGGGAGATGGTCACCAGCGCCTTGGTTCGGTCTTTCGAGACCAGGAATTCCTTGGTCACCGGGTCCGCGGTCCAGTAGGAGTTCACGTTTCCGAGGGTGTAGCGGCTGCGGAATTCGTCGAGTGTCGACTGCACCTGTGGTCCGATGTCGTCGATCGTGCGTCCGTCGGGTGCGGTGTAGATCGCGACGATGTCGGGGGTCGGTTGGCCGATGCCTTGGACCAGCCGCGCGACCTGTGACGATTCGCTGCCTGCGTCGGCGTATCCGCCCTCGCTCAGTTTCGAGAAGACGCCCAGTCCCAGCACGCCGCCGACGGCTACGACCGCGACGACGACGGCGAGCACCCATCGCTTGTGCGATACGACGAACGATGCCCAACGCGTCACAACTGTGCTCCGGCTCTGTGGAAGGGGTGAGTAGCGATTCGACTGTAGTTGATCGTGTCGGACCCTCGTGTTCTCATTAGAACAAGTGTTCGACGATGTGTGTGACGGTGTGAAGGAGGTGGTCTCGATGGGATGGAACGACGGGCCGCCCACCTGGTCGGAAATGGAGCGAGTCCTCTCCGGGCGCCCCAAGCCGGTCGTCGAAGGCGATGGGGGCGACAGCCCGGCGTGGTCGCGCAAACGCGACGCCTACCAGGGTCGCCGGCCCGATTCGGTGGGGCCGTCCACACCGTACGCAGAACTGCATGCGCATTCTGCGTTCAGCTTTCTCGACGGAGCATCGCAGCCGGAGGAAATGGTCGAGGAAGCGGTGCGTCTGGGACTCGAATCCATTGCGATCACCGACCACGACGGCTTCTACGGCGTCGTACGTTTCGCCGAGGCAGCACGAGCCCTCGGCATCGGAACAGTGTTCGGTGCGGAGCTAACGCTCGACACCCACCGGTCCAGGGCCGGAGCGAGCGATCCCGACGGTACGCATCTTCTGGTGCTCGCTCGTGGACAGGAAGGGTATCGGCGGCTGTCGCGTCGGATCGCGGCCGCGCATCTGGCCGGCGGAGTCAAGGGTGAGCCGCGGTACGACGTGGACGAACTCACCGAATCGGCGGGAGGGCACTGGCAGATCCTGACCGGTTGTCGCAAAGGGCATGTCCGCCAAGCGCTCTCGCGGGGTGGGCCGGAGGCGGCCGATCTCGCGCTGCGTGATCTGGTCGATCGGTTCGGGGCCGAGCGCGTCACCGTCGAGCTCACCAGGCACGGCACTGCCGACGACGACGAGCGCAACGACGCTCTCGCGGCCCTGGCTCGCCGGTACGGTCTGCCGATGATCGCCACCACGGCGGCGCACTACGCCAGTCCACGTAGCCGAAGGTTGGCCATGGCGATGGCTGCGGTACGTGCCCGGAGCAGTCTGGACGAGGCGGCAGGGTGGCTGGCACCGACGGGCGGTGCACATCTGCGGTCGGGGGCGGAGATGGCGGAGCTGTTCGAGCACTATCCCGGTGCAGTGCGCGGTGCCGTCGAACTGGGTCGAGAATGCACGTTCGATCTGAAACTGATTGCGCCTCGTCTCCCACCCTTCGAGGTGCCCGACGGTTACACCGAGATCAGTTACCTGCGGCGGCTCACGTTCGAGGGTGCTGCCCGGCGGTACGGCCCGCAGTCGGCGAACCCGGCTGCATATTCGCAGTTGGAGTACGAGCTCGACATCATCGAGCGGCTCGAATTTCCGGGTTACTTCCTGGTGGTGCACGACATCGTTCATTTCTGCAAGACCCACGACATCCTGTGCCAGGGGCGAGGTTCGGCGGCGAACTCGGCCGTCTGCTACGCCATCGGAATCACGAATGTCGATCCGGTCGCCAACAAGTTGCTGTTCGAGCGGTTTCTCGCACCCGAACGCGACGGACCACCCGACATCGACATCGACATCGAGTCGGATCGGCGGGAAGAGGCCATTCAGCATGTGTACGCCAAGTACGGCCGTACCCATGCCGCTCAGGTCGCCAACGTCATCACCTATCGCGGGAAGTCCTCGGTACGAGACATGGCCCGCGCTCTCGGGTTCTCCCAGGGGCAACAGGACGCGTGGAGCAAGCAGATCACCCGGTGGTCCGGAATCGGCGATCAGGACGGCGACGGGATCCCCGATTCCGTTCTCGACCTCGCGCGTCAGATCGAGGGCTTTCCGCGTCACCTCGGCATCCATTCGGGAGGAATGGTGATCTGCGACCGACCGATCGCCGACGTGTGCCCGGTGGAATGGGCGACGATGGAGAATCGCAGTGTGCTGCAATGGGACAAAGACGATTGTGCCGCAGTGGGTTTGGTCAAGTTCGACATGCTCGGGCTCGGGATGCTCTCGGCTCTGCATTACATGATCGACCTGGTCGCCGAACACAAGGGCATCGAGATCGACCTCGCCTCGATCGACCTGTCCGAACATGCGGTGTACGAGATGCTGCAACGGGCCGATTCGGTCGGTGTGTTCCAGGTCGAGTCGCGGGCCCAGATGGCCACTCTTCCGCGGCTCAAGCCGCGTAATTTCTACGATCTCGTCGTCGAGGTCGCCTTGATTCGTCCCGGTCCCATCCAAGGTGGCTCGGTGCACCCGTACGTCAAGCGGCGCAACGGACTCGAACCGGTCACCTTCGATCATCCGTCGCTGAAGAAAGCTCTCGATCGAACTCTCGGGGTGCCGCTGTTCCAGGAACAGCTGATGCAGATGGCCATCGACGTCGCGGGCTTCAGCGCCGCCGATGCCGATCAGCTGCGTCGAGCCATGGGATCGAAACGGTCTCCGGAGAAGATGGAATTGCTTCGTGGACGGTTCTACGACGGAATGCGTGATCTGCACGGCATCACCGGTGCAGCCGCGGATCGAATCTACGAAAAGCTCTCGGCATTCGCCAACTTCGGCTTTCCCGAAAGCCATTCGCAGAGCTTCGCCTCGTTGGTCTTCTACTCGTCGTGGTTCAAGCTGCACCATCCGGCGGCATTCTGTGCCGGTTTGCTACGCGCTCAGCCGATGGGCTTCTACTCACCTCAGTCTCTGGTGGCCGATGCCCGACGGCACGGCGTGGTCGTGCACGGTGCCGACGTCAACGCCAGCCTCGGCCATGCAAATCTCGAGGCAGACGGTCTCGAGATCCGCATGGGTTTGGCGGACGTGAAGTTCATCGGGACGACACTTGCCCAGAAGATCGTCGATGCGCGAGACGCACACGGGCCGTACACCTCGTTTCTGGATCTGACGGGACGCGTCGAACTGTCGGTGGCGCAAGCGGAAGCACTGGCCACGGCCGGCGCGCTGGGGTGTTTCGGCATCACTCGTCGAGAGGCGTTGTGGGCTGCCGGAGCGGCCGCGGGGGAGCGGCCCGGTCTGCTCCCCGGCGTCGGCGCATCGACGAAAGCGCCTGCGCTGCCGGGTATGACGGACCTCGATCTGGCGTCGGCCGATGTCTGGGCAACGGGAGTGTCACCCAATTCCTACCCCACTCAGTTCTTCCGGGATCGGCTGGATTCCCTCGGCGTGGTGCCCGCGAATCGGCTGCTGAAGATCCCCGATGGCGACCGGGTCCTCGTCGGCGGTGCAGTGACGCATCGTCAACGTCCGGCAACCGCGGGAGGCGTCACGTTCATCAACCTCGAAGACGAAACCGGCATGGTCAACGTCGTGTGCTCGGTGGGGTTGTGGGCGAAGTACCGCAAACTCGCAATCACCGCTCCGGCGTTGCTCATTCGAGGCAAAGTGCAGAATGCCGAGGGGGCGGTGACCGTGGTGGCAGACCATCTGCAATTGATGGATCTGCGAGTTGCGTCCCGATCCAGAGACTTTCGCTGATGAACTCGGCCTGCCCGCGCGTCATCGAGCAGGACGCCGGTGCAGAATCGAGGCGTGAAGCTACTGATCATTGCGGACACTCACTTGCCCACCCGAGCGAAAGTGCTGCCCGATCAGGTGTGGGCCGCCGTCGACGACGCCGATGTGGTGATCCATGCCGGCGATTGGGTGAATCTCGCGACGTTCGAGGCACTCTCGCAGCGATCTCGTTCGCTGGTCGCCTGCTGGGGAAACAACGACGGCGACGAGCTGCGTGCGGTCATGCCCGAACGTGCCGACGTGGTACTCGGCGGCGTGCGCTTCACCGTCGTCCACGAGACCGGAGCCGCGACAGGACGCGAGCGCCGGATGGCGACCGCATACCCCGATACCGACGTCCTCGTGTTCGGACACAGTCACATTCCGTGGGATACGACGGCCGACAACGGTCTACGGCTGCTCAACCCCGGATCTCCGACGGACCGGCGTCGGCAGCCGTTCTGTACCTACCTCACCGCCGTTGCCGATGGCGGCGAGCTGACAGACGTCGAGCTGCATCGACTTCCGCCTCGCTGATCGGCATGCCGAGTGTCCGTCACATTCCGCCTGCGACTCTGACGACCGTTCCGGTGGCGTAGCGCGAATCCTCGGACAACAGCCACGACACCGCGCCGGCGATCTCGTCGGGTACTCCAGGGCGGCCGAGGGGGATGCTCGACGCCATCTTCCGTGGTCGCTCACGGTCTTTGTGAAACTCGGTCTCGATGACTCCCGGCGCGACGGCGTTGACACGAATGTTCTGCGCGGCAAGCTCTTTGGACAGACCGACCGTCAAGGTGTCGACGGCTGCCTTGGCCGCGGCGTAGTGCACGTACATACCGGGACTTCCGATGGTGGCTGCCGCGGAGGAGATGTTGACGATGGCACCGCCGTGGTCGGCCATCGCGTGTATGGCGTACTTGCAGCAGGTCAGGACGCCGAGCAGGTTGACGTCCAAGTCTGCCCTGATCGTCTCGATGTCGTTGTTCGAAAGTGTCCCTACTGCACGCGCCGATCCGGCGTTGTTCACCAATCCGGTGACAGTGCCGATCTCGGCAGCAGCAGCGAACAGATCGATCACCGACCGCTCGTCAGTGGTGTCGGCACGTATCGCGACGACCGTTCGGTCGGCGCTCGACAGTTCGTTCACCACTGCGTCGGCGGCCGCAGAATCGGAGCGGTAGGCGATCACGACGTCGTGCCCATCGGCCACGAGTCGCCGAGATACTGCGGCTCCAATTCCGCGGCTGCCGCCGGTCACGATCGTCAAAGGGGCATTCATCGTTCGACAATAGCGAGTACCGAAGGAGCACAATGGCGGGCAACGCACGACAGAGGAGGGTTCTGTTGATCGACAGACCGGAATTGGCCGCTTTTCTCAAGCAGCGCCGAGAGGCGCTACAGCCCGAGGATGTCGGACTTCCGCGTGGACAACGGCGTCGAACGCGGGGTCTGCGCCGGGAAGAAGTAGCCGGCCTGTGCCACATGTCGACCGATTACTACGCGCGCCTCGAGCGCGGAACAGGCCCCGCTCCATCGGAGCAGATGATCGCGTCGATAGCGCAGGGTCTGCACCTGTCGTTGGACGAGCGCGACCACGTCTTCCGCTTGGCCGGCCAGAGTCCACCGGTACGCGGTGCGGCAAGCGAGCACGTCAGCCCTGGCCTGTTGCGCATCATGGATCGCCTGCACGACACGCCGGCCGAGATCATCTCCGAGATCGGAGAGACCCTTCGACAGACGCCTCTGGCAGCAGCCTTGACCGGAGACGCAACGCACCGGACCGGGCCGGATAGAAGTCTCGGATATCGCTGGTTCACCGATCCTGCTGTCCAGCAGTCTTATCCGCTCGAAGATCGCGCCTTGCTGTCGAGGGCATACGCCTCGGGTTTACGGGAAGTCGCGACCCTGCGCGGCCCGGACTCACAGGCGGCTCGACTGGCCGCTCGACTCCAAGCGTCCAGCGAGGAATTCCGAGTGTTGTGGGAGCGGCGCGAAGTGGGTGTTCGTCCCCCCGAGTTCAAGACCTTCATCCATCCGGCGGTCGGCCAGATCGAGCTGCATTGTCAGACGCTGCTCGACCCCGAGCAATCGCATCGACTGCTGGTGTACACAGCCGTGCCGGGCAGCGAGAGCTATGCAAGATTGGAACTGCTCTCGGTTGTCGGTACTGACGTACTGACCTGACGAGGTCTGCTCATCAGTGGATCGGCAAGTCCTGGATCAGAGCGGCGTGTGGCACGACCATGGATGTCAGCGCATCCAAATCGCTCGATCACTACAGCCGAGGAGCTCACAATGGCCCGCATCGCAGATACATCGATCAGGAATCTCACTGGAAAGCGTGCCGTCGTCACCGGAGCGAGTGACGGTCTCGGCGCGGTGATTGCGACTTCTCTCGCTCGTTCGGGAGCCGAGGTCGTCATGCCCGTGCGCTCAGCCGCCAAGGGAGAGCGGGTAGTCGAATCGATTCGGTCATCCGTGCCGAACGCGAAGGTCAGCACTCGGCTCCTCGATCTGTCGTCACTGACCTCCGTTGGCGCATCGGTCGACGAGTTCTTGTCGGAAGGCCGACCGATCGACGTTCTCGTCAACAACGCCGGTGTCATGCAACCGCCGCAGCGGCAGGTCACCCAGGACGGGTTCGAGCTGCAATTCGGTACGAACCACCTCGGTCACTTCGCCTTCACCCTCGGCCTGCTCCCACTGCTCCGAGAAGGCGCAGCACGGGTCACTCACCAGACCAGCATCGCGGCACGCGTGGGGGCCATCAACTGGAACGACTTGAATTGGGAGCAGTCCTACGACGTCATGAAGGCCTACAGCCAATCCAAGATCGCTGTGGGGCTGTTCGCCCGTGAGCTCGAGGCGCGCAGTAGGGCCGGCGGGTGGGGAATCACCAGCAACATGGCGCATCCCGGAATCTCCCCGACGAATCTGCTTGCGGCTCAACCGGGCCTGGGACGACCCAAGGATTCGGCCGGCCGCGGGCTGATCAGCGTTCTGGCTCGCGTCGGGATTGCGGGGAGCGTGGACAGCGCCGCGCAGCCGGCTGTGGTGGCAGCAGCGGGAACATTGTCGCGAGGCGACCAGTTCGTAGGACCCAGACGCCTGATCGGTGGTCCGCCGGCCGAGGTCTCCATGTGGAAGCCGTTGCGCAGCATGGACGATGCGCGACGTCTGTGGGACGCATCCGAGGTTCTCACCGGTGTACGACTCGGATCCTGAGTCGCGGGCCCTGCTCGGTGCCCACTGCTGGGTTCTCACTGCTGGGTCGGTGCGGGCTCTCTGGCATGGTCGACCAAGTCGTGCACCAGTCCGATGATGACGTCCATCTGTTCGATGACCTCCACGCGCAGTCGGTCCTGTTGCTCGTCGGGCATGACCGGGGCATTCGGGCCGTCGAGGGACATCAACAGATCGATGTTGGTGCGCAGAGCGGTCAACGGTTCCATCAGTTCGGCACCGGCGTCGACAATCAACTGTCCCTGTCGTGCCCGCGACCGCGAGAGCGCAGCCAGCATCTCGTTGAAACTGTTGGCGAGAGAGGCCAGTTCGTCGTCTCCGTTGACGTCGATGGGCTCGAAGGCACCCGTCCTGGCCACTCGTTCCGTTCCGGCGCGCAACCGTCTGACCGGACGAAGGCCGGTGCGAGCGACGGCTGCGCCGGCCACACCAGCGAGGGCGACGAGGAACGCCCCGACGAGGATCAGGGCAAGCGTGAGTTTTCCGAGCAGTGGTGAGGTACCGCTCAGGGCTTCGGCCACCATGATGGTCTCACCGGAATCGGTGCGCTCGGCGGAGATGTAGTAGCCGCGAACCTCCCGCAGTGACCGATCGGTGCGGCCCTCGGTGACCGCCTTCTCCGGATCGTCGAGCCCACCATCGGAGTTGGTGAAGGGGTAGGTGCCGTTGGACGAGGATACCAAGGTGCCATCGGTGGTCATCAACGCAACTTTGACCGCGGTTCCTTCTGTGTCCTCGATCCCGAACCCGAACAGATCGGCCGGCACTCCCGACGCTGCGCTGGCGATCAGCGCATCGCTGTTTCGGCCGACACGGTCGATGATCTGCGAGCGAAGCGACTGCTCTGCGACGAGGTAGATCGCCAGAGCGCTGACCGCAACGGCGAGCGCGGCCAGGCTCATCGTCAACACTCGAATCCGTCCGTGCAACGACAGCGCCCTCGGGCGGGTGTGCGCACGTGAATACCTCATGGATCGAGTATGCCGGTCGGCAGCGACCAGAATTCGCGAGGCTGCCACGAGTAGGCACCGAAGAGCGCACCGATACTCAGAAGGGCGGCTCCTCGTCTTCTTCGTTGGTCGGTTCTGGCTCGGGGGTCGGGTTGTCGGGTGGGTCGGGGTAGGCGATGACGCCTGATCGTCTGGGTTGGGTGGGGATGTGTGGCCGGAGGTCGTTGCCGATGATGGGTACGGCTGTTCCGTTGGCTGGCAGGGTGATTCGGGTGGTCTTCGAGGTGGAGGTCCACAGGATGGCGCCGCCGGGGAGCATGACGGCGGTCCAGTAGCCTGCGGTTTTGACGCTGTGGTGGTATTCGCAGAGGCATTGGAGGTTGTTGACGGTGGTCCAGCCGCCGCCGAGTGGGTTGGCGTGGTCGAACGGGATCACGTGGTCGAGTTGGCAGCGTGCGGCGGGTCGGTGGCAGCCGGGGAAGCGGCAGTGGCGGTCGCGGAGTCGGACGGCGGCGATGGTGAGGGCGTCGGGTCTGTAGATCAGGGCTCGGTCGGTGAGTGGGTCGCGCCCGACGGATGTTCCGAGAGTGGGGTCGGCGGCGATGGCGGCTTCGAGTGCTGCGGCGAGGGACGCATTGCCGAGGTAGATGCCTGCCGGTGTGTGCATGATGCGGCGGTTCGACCGGATCATCGAGGGTAGGTCTAGGGCAGAGCTGTGCCGTGCGCCCCTCCGATTGGGGTGTGAGTACAGAACAGTGCCGCTGCGGAGGCGAGGGCATTCCGACGTCGTTGCCGGGTGTCGTCATCAACGGTCGGCTCAGGTGGTGTCGAAACAGTCGTCGAATCGGTCTGTGCAGCAGCCGAACCCGGACCCGGCCCTGCATCGTCCACGCGTTCTGCATTGTCGGTTGCATTCTTGGTCGCGCTGTCGGTGTGAGTTGTCGGTGCTGCCGTGTCCGCTGGCGCTGACTTCTCCGATGCGTTGTCCGTCGGCGCTGCTGAGCGTGTTGCGGTGCTGGTGCCTGTGTCGGTGCGTGTATCCGCATGCGCTGGAGGTGTATTCGATTCCGTCGCGTTCGATTCGGCTACGTTCGATTCTGCCGAGTTCGGCTGTGCAGGCTCGGGGTCTGCCCTGTTCGGCTCGTCTGTGGTGTCTGTGGTGTCTGTGGGTTCAGCGGAGCGTCGTTCCCATTCCCCGGTTTCCGGGTTCTGCACCGCCAGTCCGAGTGTCTCGGCGAGGGTGACTGCTTCGGTGAGCAGGATCTGCCACTGACTGTTGCGCGCCAACTCTCGTGCCAGATCAGGGTCGATGGATCCCTGCCCAGCCAAGTACGCAGGATTTGCCAACAGTCCGATGAGAGTTGCGATGTCGACAGTGACCATCGTCAACGGCACCCGACGATCCGGCAGCTCTGCATCTTTCTTCGGGCAGCCCGCGCGTTGGCACAGGCATGTCAGCCGGGGTTCTCCGTGCATTCGCGCCATGAACGCATCGCACAGTCGTTCCTGTTTGCCGCGCGGATCCTTGACACACACCGTGTCGGCCATCTCCTCGAGCAACTGCCATGCCGCCGCCGCTTCGGGGGCGGTCAACTCCGCTCGGATCCGCGCCAACTCCCCAGCTGGGGCATAAGAAACATTGCGGAACTTCTTCGCGAACTGTCGCAACGCTGCTGCTTCCTCCGGTGCGACGCGCAGCAAAATCTCCCAGATCTCCTTTTCCAACGGCCCCGGTGAGAAGCGACGTGCGGCCTCGACGACGTCGCCTTCGACGAGGTCGACGAGGGCGTCGGACAGATTGTCGAGAATCCGGCACGCGACCCGAACCCGCGCGAAGTCGATCTCACCGGCCTCGAACTCTCCCCGGAGCTTCGGCATGCGGGTGTGCAGCGCAACCCCGGCAGAGATGTAGGCCTCGGCGACCGTCGCCGAGCATCCCAACGCGACAGCGAGTTCGGTGCGTCCGTACCGGCTGTACCGCCGATGCTTCGCATCCTGCGCGATGCAGGTGAGGTGGAAGTCGTAGCAGGCAGCGATCTTTCGGGCCGCATGCCGATTCTCTTCCCGCGCGGCAGCGATCAACGCATCCAACGACACCACTGGCGCAGCCATTTTTCACCCCCCCGGTGACCCCCAGTTCAGAACATGCGTTCGAACTGAAGAAAGAGTATCTCGACCCACCGACAAGAATGGAAAGGTGCCCGTTGAGCACTTGCCGAGACTGGTTACATGCGGTGATCGGTGTGGTCGCTGTCCTCGTTCCATCGCTGTGCCCATTGCCACAGCGGTTCGAGTGCGGGTCCGAGTTCGTCACCGATCTCGGTGAGACGGTAAGAGCCATCAGGGCCCTTCGCCAGCACTCGTGCGTCGACGAGAGTGCGTAGCCGGGTGGCGAGCACGCTCGAGGATATGTCGTCGGTGCGTCGCCTCAGTTCGAGGAAGCCGAGCGGTCCGCTGCGTAGCTCGAACAGGATGCGCATGTTCCAGCGCTGCCCCAGAAGGTCGAGCGCGGCCATCATGGCACGGCGCGGTTCGTTTGCCTTTTCCATCTCGACTCATCATAGTGGTTCGAAAATCGAAGCAGTTCGAAATTCGAAGCACTGCGAGGAGTGGAGAACGAATGACCGGGCGGGCGGATGGAAAGACGGTGTTGATCACCGGCGCATCTCGGGGAATCGGAGCAGAAACTGCATTGCAGCTGGGTGCTCTCGGTGCTGCGGTCGCGGTGAACTACCGCGAGAAGAAGCGTCGAGCCGAGGCCGTGGTGCGCGCGATCGAGGAGGGCGGCGGCACAGCACTTCCTGTGGGTGCCGACGTCACCGACGCTGACGCGATCGACGCCATGCTGAACGTTGTCGTTGCCGAGTTCGGCGCAATCGACGTTCTGGTTCTCAATGCCTCGGGTGGCCTGGAGTTCGGTGCAGAACCCGACTACGCGATGAGTATCAATCGCGACGCGCAGGTGGCGTTGGCTCGCGCGAGTATCGCCCATATGGAGCCGGGCTCGCGGATCGTCTTCCTCACCAGCCACCAGGCGCATTTTCACGGCAAGAAACCGGTCCCCGTCGAATACGAACCCGTTGCTGCGAGCAAACGGGCGGGGGAGGATGCACTGCGTGGGATGATTCCTGAATTGGATTCTCGGGGAATCGAATTGGTCGTGGTGTCCGGGGACATGATCGAGGGCACGATCGTGGTCACCCTGCTCGAACGCCGTAATCCGGACTCAGTCGCTGCGCGAACCGCGCAGGGTGCGCTCCCGACCATTGCGGAGTTCGCGTCGGCTGTGACTGAGGCTGCAATCGGACCCATCGAGAAGTCCGGCCGGACTGTCTACGTCGGTGGAGCCGACTACCTCGACGGGTCCGTGTCGGGGTAGTCGGCTCCGCTCGATCGGATGAAGAATCAGCTACCGAGAACGCAGAACTGACCGCTCGTGAGGTTCAGTGCCAACGACAGCGGCCCTACGCAGTCGACGCCTCGTGCCTCGGATGTGGCACCGGATCCCCATCCTGCGACCGCGAGGGTCATCTGGCCGGCATCTGCCCACGAGTGCGCGATTCCGCCGCCGAGTGCGAGCGCGTATGCCGTGCCCGCGTTCTTGCTCGCTCCGAGCGCGACACCGTAACCGTTGGCGTAGGTGTTGGTTGCGCCCGGCCCGTCGTTGACACTGACGGCAGTTCCGCTGTCGGCGGCACCGGCGGTGGCGCTTCCGGGTCCGCTCGAGGTGGCTCCGCAGCTCGCTGTGTCACTCACCTGGATGTCGTTGGCCGAGGGCGGCGACACGCACGTGACCGGTGCCGCCGACGCGGTGGCGGTGCCGGCGAAGGCGGCCGCCGTCAGGCCCGATCCGATGGCGAAAATAGCTGCGGTGCGGGCGATTCGACTACCGAACCGACTGAACGTTCGCGCGGAGGAGGAGTTGGAAGAAACCGTACGGGGCAGGGAAACAGAGAACAACAGAAAGCTCCTTCACGAGCGAAACGGGTCGGTGCGGCACACGGTACCCCGCTCCGGGGGTCCGTGACAGCAAGCAGACGCAGATTGTGTAACGGTGCTGATGGCATCGGGAGATGAATCGTCGTAGAAGTCCGGTTTCTCGGACCCCTGCGGCATCGGTCGAGCCGTTTCGTACCGCCATTCTACTGCCCAGGTTCTACGTGCGCACTCCTGTCGATTCCGTTCCGTCAGTTCATGATTGGGACTTGTTTGTCGGCTCGGTGCCGGTGTTCGAAGCGGGTGGCGATGCTCCGAGTCGGCATGCCCGGGCGACCGCCGAACGAAAGGAAATTGTTATCGGAGGGCCGGCGAGCCGTCGGACGCGGCTCGATAGTTGGGTCTCACAGCGCAGGTGCCGTTCCGACCAGATCGATTTGTCGACGCTCACAATCGATTTGACGTGCGAGGACGCAGACATGCCCACCGGGCCGAACGGTTGTTTCACCCGGATCACGGACCCGTTGTGCCGCCGTACGTTGCGATCTTGTACTCGGTTGCCACGAGAGACAGTTGCAGTTCTCGGATGCGCTTGCGAACAGCGTCGCGATGCGCGACGAGCATCTCGAGTCGTTCCGGGACGGCCTGGTCGCCGCTGTCGACCAGCGCGACGTATCTCCGGAGGTCGCGCATGGGCATACCCGAGAGCCGCATCCTTGTCAGGAACACCAATCGACGGACGGCCGCGGAATCGTATCGTCTGTGCTCGAGTCCGTCGCGATCGACGTCGATGAGGCCGCATCGCTCGTAGTACCGCAGCGTGTGTGTGGAGATGCCGAGTAGTTCGGCTACCTCGGCGATACCGAGCGGTTCGGGCAGTTCCGACGGCTCGATCAGGTCGTGCAGCAGCTCCACCGTCAGGGGCGCAGCCGAGTCCACGGCCGCCGACAGCGCCCTGTTCATCAATTCGTTCGTCGACATGAGAGGGAAGATAGTCCTACCTGGGCAGTCATACCGGACGGACGGATTCGGGCACACCGGGGAAATCCGCGCTTGCGGACAATTCGGCATGGGTGTTCAAGGAGTCGAGTTCCCGACGGTACGACTCGCGTAGCCGTCGAACCGCTTCTCGCCCCAGTGGGATGCGCAGGGGAGCGGATTCGGCGTCGACCAGTCGGCGGATGATGTGCGCGGCGCGGGCCGGATCGCCTTCTTGCCGTCCGTCGACGTCGAGCATGTCGACTCTGAGCGCGCCCAACAGGGCGGTGTAGGCATCGATGGGGTCTGCGATCTCGAGTACATCGGCATTGTTGAACCCGGTCCTGAACCGACTCGGTTCGACGATGAGAACTCGAATGCCGAACCGAGCGACCTCGCCGGCAAGGGCTTCAGACCAGCCTTCGAGCGCGAATTTACCTGCAGAATACGAGCCGGCACCCGGGAACGAGACGCGGCCGCCTTGGCTGCTGACCTGCACGATGGTTCCCGCGCTCCGCTCTCGCATGTGAGGCAGGACTGCGCGGGTCAGAGCAGCAGGCCCGACCACGTGTTGTTCGAGCATGTCGCGCAATCGCGTGTCGTCTATCTCCTCCGCCGCACCGATCTGCCCGACGCCTCCGTTGTTCACCAGTACGTCGACGCGTCCGAACCGGCCGATCGCGGCCTCGACGACGGTCGGCGCGGATTCGGTGTTTCTGACGTCGAATGCGATGGCCAGTAGGGATTCCGGGTTCTCGGCAACCAGGTCGTCGAGACGTTCGGGTCGCCGCATCGCTGCGACGACGGTGTCGCCTGCTTCCAGGGCGACGACGGTGAGCGCCCGGCCCAGTCCGGAGGATGCTCCGGTGATGAGCCAATGCCGTTGTCCGAGCGGTTGTGTCATGAACGGAAAGCTATGGCTTCGAGCGCACTCGAACGCAAATCGTTCAGACGCTGCCCTGATAGTCGTGTTGGCGCCAGGCCTCGTACATCGTCACTGCTGCGGCGTTCGCCAGGTTGAGTGATCGTCGTCCGGGGATCATCGGGATGCGCAGCTGATCGGTCACATGGGGGTCGTTCAAGACGTCGTCGGGGAGTCCGGTGGGTTCCGGTCCGAACAGTAGGACGTCACCGGGTTGGTAGGCGACGTCGGCGTAGGAGCGTGTTGCGTGCGCGGTCAAGGCGAAGACCCGTTCCGGGGCCAGTGCGGACCACGCCGACGGCAGGTCCTGGTGCACGGTGACCGACGCGAGGTCGTGGTAGTCCAGTCCCGCGCGTATGAGCTTGGGTTCGGACATGTCGAAACCGAGGGGGCCCACGAGATGCAGTTCGCATCCGGTGCCGGCGACGAGGCGAATCGCATTGCCGGTGTTCTGCGGAATCCGGGGCTCGAAGAACATGAGTCGAAACACCCGGATCACTCTGCCACCACGAGCCCGGGAAGGATGGGGCAGGTGGACGACGAACAGACCATCGGCGAAGATTTCTCGGATTCTCGACTCGACGGGCGGGAGTGGTCGGGCAGGCGGTTCGTCCGGTGCACCTTCCGTGACGCAGACATGAGCAATGTGCGAACCGACTCGGTCGTCTTCACCGAATGCGACTTCACCGGTACCGACCTCACGGATTCGGTGCACACCAACTCGGCCTTTCGATCAAGCACGTTCACTCGAACCAACCTGCAGCACAGCGTCTTCCGTCACTCGACGTTGATGGGATCGGTGTTCGTGGACACTCGCATGCGTCCGGCCACCTACGACGAAGTCGATTTCACGTTGGCCTCGCTGGGTAATGCCGACCTGCGCGGCGTCGACCTGACCGGATGTCGGATGCGGGAAGCCAACCTGACCTCGACCGATCTTCGCAAAGCGGTGCTGCGGTCCGTCGATCTCGCGGGAGCACGAACCGTCGGTGCCAAAATGGAGGAGTCGGACCTGCGCGGAGCCGTCGTCGATGCGTCGCTGTGGGTCGGCGCAGGGGTGCGCGGGGCCAAGATCGAACTGATGCAAGCAGTGGCCTTCGCGGCTGCGCAGGGTCTGATCGTCGAGAGCTGACCGCGGTGATCGGCCCGGCGCGCCGCCGGGCCGACAGAACCTGAAACAATGGCCCGGTGACTGCAACGATCCTCGATGGCAAAGCGACTCGTGACGAGATTTTCGTCGACCTCACCGCCCGTGTGGCACGTCTGCGGGAGCAGGGCATCACTCCCGGCCTGGCGACGGTGCTCGTCGGAGATGATCCGGGTTCTGCCGCATACGTGCGGGGCAAGCACAACGACTGCGCGAAGGTGGGCATCACTTCCATCCGACGCGATCTTCCCGCGGATATCACTCAGTCCGATCTCGAAGCGGTCATCGACGAGCTCAACGCCAACCCCGACTGCACCGGGTACATCGTGCAGCTTCCGTTGCCCAAGCATCTGGACGAGAACGCCGCGCTCGAGCGCATCGATCCCGACAAGGATGCCGACGGTCTGCACCCGATCAACCTCGGCCGCTTGGTGCTGGGCAAGGACGCCGCACTGCCGTGCACCCCGCGGGGCATCGTCCACTTGCTGCGGCGCTACGACGTCGCACTCGACGGGGCGCGCGCTGTGGTCATCGGCCGCGGTGTGACGGTGGGCCGACCGATCGGACTGCTGCTGACCCGCCGTTCGGAGAACGCGACGGTCACGTTGTGCCACACCGGAACTCGTGATCTTGCCGCAGAGGTCTCCCGCGCCGACATCGTCATCGCGGCCGCCGGGGTTCCCGGTTTGATCACCGCAGACATGGTCAAGCCCGGGGCGGCTGTGCTCGACGTCGGGGTCACCCGCACCGAGGACGGATTGCGCGGCGACGTCGCGGACGACGTCGCCGAGGTGGCCGGTTTCCTGTCGCCCAACCCCGGTGGAGTCGGGCCGTTGACGCGCGCGTTTCTGCTGTCCAATGTCGTGGAGCGAGCCGAACGCACTGCGGCCCAGAGTTGAGCGAGCCGAGGTGAACGACGTACAGGATGCGCGAGGCGATCACGTGCCGGGTTTCCGAGCGGCGCTCGCTCGGAATCTACCGATGGTCGTGGTGTCGATCATCGTGCTCGCCGCGCTGGTCCTGGTTCTCGCCGACCGTTGGCGGCGCGGCTCGTTCATCTTCGGGTGCGCAGCGGTGGTGGCAGCGTTGCTGCGACTGTGCCTACCCGAGTCACGCGTCGGCACCCTGAAGGTGCGCAGCAGGGGATTCGACGTGTTGGCGCTGGGAGGCGTCGGCGGTGCCATCGTCTTTCTGTCGCTGTCGATCGATCCCCTGGGGACGGACTGACGTAGACCGATCGACTCGGGTCAGCGCCGTCCGAGGCGGGCGAGCTCCATCGTCTCGGCCAGCAGCTTCGCCACCGAATCGGCCTCGGTGAGAAATCCGTCGTGGCCGTCTCGCGACTGGATCACTTCGAGCCCCCGGCACTGTGGGAGCTCGCGCGCGATTTCCTTCTGCAGTCGAAGCGGGTACAGGCGATCGGAATCGACACCCCCGACGATGGTCGGAACCGGCACGGACGCAAGGGCTTCGGCAACGCCGCCGCGTCCTCGGCCCACGTCGTGGCGGTTCATCGCTTCGCTCAGAAGAACGTACGTCGCCGCGTCGAATCGATTGACCAGTTTGGCGGCCTGATGCTCGAGGTAGCTCTGCGCGGAGTACCTGCCGCCGGCCCACGGATCCTCGTCGTTCTGCGGAGAGTTTCCGAACCGAATGTCGAGTTCGCTCTCGGTTCGGTACGTCAGATGCGCGATGCGACGAGCGATTCCGAGTCCGGCGGTCGGGGCGGTGCCGGTGTCGTGGTAATTGCCGCCGAGCCAACCCGGATCGGCCTTGATCGCAGCGATCTGGGTGGTTTGCGTCCCGATCTGGTCCGCTGTCGCGCGGGCACCGACGGCGAGCACCAGCGCGGCACCCACCCGATCCGGATGTCCCACAATCCATTCGAGGGTGCGCATGCCACCCATCGACCCGCCCACGACGGCGGCGAACCGATCGATGCCCAAAACATCGGCCACCGCGACCTCTGCCGCCACCTGATCGCGGATCGAAATTTCCGGGAAGCGAGAACCGTACGGGGTGCCGTCGGGGGAGATGCTGCTCGGTCCGGTGGTGCCTCCGCATCCGCCGAGCACGTTGGTGGCGACGACACACCATTCGTCGGTGTCGATGGGGCTGCCCGGGCCGACCATCCCGTTCCACCAACCGGGCAGTACGTGGTCGGCATCCGGCGGTCCCGAAACGTGGGAATCACCGGTCAACGCATGTTCGACGAGCACGACGTTGCTGCGATCGGCCGCCATCTCGCCCCAACGCTGCACCGCCACGGTCACGTGCGGAATGTGAGAACCGTTCTCGAGATCGAGACCACCGATGTCGATGGTTCCCAACCGCCCGTCCGGAGACGGAAGGACCGCCTCCGGACGAACGCCTGTGTTCAAGCTGTGGCTCAAGACGCCGCCGCGCGGAAGCCGACCTCGAGATCGGCGATGATGTCGTCGATTCCTTCTATACCGACGGCCAGACGCACGAGGCCAGGAGTGACGCCGGAGGCCAACTGCTCTTCCGGGGTCAACTGCGAATGCGTGGTGGACGCGGGATGGATGACGAGAGAACGCACGTCTCCGATGTTAGCCACATGACTGTGCAGAGTGAGAGCGTTGACGAACTTCTTGCCCGCGTCCACTCCTCCCTTCAGCTCGAACGCGATGATCGCGCCCTGCCCCTTCGGGAGCAGCTGCTGCCCGCGCTCGTACCAGGGCGAGGATTCGAGTCCGGCGTAGTTGATCGAGACGACGTCGTCGCGACCTGCCAAGAAGGCGGCCACCTTCTGCGCGTTCGCCACGTGCCGCTCGATTCGAAGACTCAACGTCTCGAGGCCCTGACTGATGAGGAACGCATTGAAGGGTGACACCGCAGCCCCGATGTCGCGCAACAACTGCACCCGCGCCTTCAGCGCGAAGGCCGGAGCGCCGAGATCGGCGAAGACGACACCGTGGTAACTCGGATCCGGGGTGGTGAAGTTGGGGTGACGGCCTTGCGTCCAGTCGAACGTTCCGCCGTCGACGATGACGCCCGCGATCGCCGTGCCGTGACCGCCGAGGTACTTCGTCGCCGAGTGCACCACGATGTCGGCACCGTGCTTCAGCGGCTGCAGCAGGTACGGCGTCGCGACGGTGTTGTCGACGATCAGCGGAATGCCGTTCTCGTGGGCGATCGCCGAAATGCCGGGGATATCGAGAACGTCGTTCTTCGGGTTGGAGATCGTCTCACCGTAGAACGCTTTGGTCGACGGTGTGATGGCCGCGCGCCACTGCTCGAGATCGTCCGGATCGTCGACGAACGAGACGGTGATCCCGAGTTTGGGAAGCGTGTAGTGGAAAAGGTTGTACGTGCCGCCGTAGAGCCGCGGGCTCGAGACGATGTGATCGCCCGCCTCGGCGAGATTGAGAATGGCGAACGTTTCTGCTGCTTGGCCCGACGCGAGCAGAAGCGCTGCTACGCCCCCTTCGAGAGCGGCGATGCGCTGCTCGACGACATCCTGCGTGGGATTGATGATGCGGGTGTAGATGTTGCCCGGTTCCGCCAGGCCGAACAGTGCGGCCGCGTGGTCGGTGTTGTCGAAGGTGTACGAGGTGGTCTGGTAGATGGGCAACGCACGAGCCCTGGTGGTGCCGTCCGGTGTCTGACCCGAATGGATTTGCTTGGTCTCGAAGCTCCAGTCGGCCGAGGGATCGGTGAACGGATCCTCGGTGGGTGCTCCGGTGGCGTCTACGACGTCGGGGGTCGAATCGGTCATGGCTGGTGATACTCCGTTTTCTCAGACGTGTTTTCTGTCGAATGAAGCTCGAGAACTCGAGCGTTACGGGGCGTATCGGTACAGCAACACATGAGAACCTCCTGACATGCCTCGGCCCGTGGGGACCGAAGATCAGTGGGTCCGCTTCGGAGCGGACCCGCGCTTGTCGATACGACACGGATGTGTTGCATCGGCCTGGTCGTTCACCCGGGGCACCCCACCGCGGTTGGAGGGTTGCCGGCCAGCAAGCCGGGGCTCGATGCTGGCACTCATGACCTGGCAGGAATCTTAGCGGGTACGGGTGTCTCGGGGGAACGAGGGCGCTCACGACCCTCGAGCAGATGCTCTGGTGAGGACAATCACCGCCCGACGACTCGAAAACCGGTCGCCTCGGGGAAGACAATGAACACGACGAACGTTGTGCCGTCCGGCCGGGCTGTACTGAATCGATCCATCAGGTCGTCGATCCACCAGCCCCTGGCCCGCTCTGTAATCCGATTGCTTACGAAGGTTGTTCTGCTGTGACTGTCACCGATTCCGCTCTCGCCAGAAACGTCAGCGCCGTGCGCGGCAAGGTGTCGAGTGGGTTGAGTGTCGGCCATCGACCGCACTCGACCCGCCGCAGGCTCGCCATGCTGGCCCTGTCCATCGGCGGCTTCGGCATCGGCACCACCGAATTCGCGTCGATGGGCCTGCTCCCGGACATCGCGACGACGATGGGAATCTCGGAGCCGTCGGCCGGTCACATGATCTCTGCCTACGCACTCGGCGTCGTCGTCGGTGCGCCGACAATTGCTGCTCTTGCGGCGCGTGTTCCTCGGCGCATGTTGTTGCTGGCGCTGATGGTGGCGTTCACGCTCGGCAATCTCGGGACGGTCTTCGCGCCGAGTTTCAACGAGTTGGTGGCCTCCCGGTTCGTGGCCGGTCTGCCGCACGGCGCGTATTTCGGCGTTGCCGCACTGGTGGCTGCGCACCTCGCTGAGCCGGGCAAACGAGCCAAAGCCGTCGCGATGGTGATGATGGGTCTGTCGGTGGCGAACGTCGTCGGTGTACCGGTGGCGACCTGGATCGGCCAGGCCCTCGGGTGGCGAAGCGCATTCGCGCTCGTCGCCGTGATCGGGTTGCTCACAGTCAGTGCGCTGGTCCTGTGGATGCCGCGACTCGACGCCATGCCGACCACCAGCCCGATCACCGAGCTCGGTGCCCTCCGCCGTGGCCAGGTCTGGATGACCCTGTTCGTCGGCATCGTCGGATTCGGCGGCATGTTCGCGGTGTACACGTACATCGCGTCGACCCTGACCGACGTCGCAGGCCTTGCCCGTGCACTGGTTCCGGTGGCATTGATGATCTACGGCCTCGGCATGGTTGCCGGCAACTACGCGGGCGGTTGGTTGGCCGACAAGTACAAGCTCAAGGGCACCTTCATCGGGCTGGCCGCGACCGCAGTGTCCCTGGCCGTCTTCGTCGTCGCGGCTCACAACCCGGTGACCGCGCTGCTTCTGGTGTTCTTGATCGGTGCGTCCGGCTCGTCCGTCGTCCCCGGACTTCAGACCCGTCTGATGGACGTGGCGGAGGACGCGCAGACTCTCGCCGCGTCACTCAACCACGCGGCGTTCAACCTGGCCAATGCCATCGGAGCCGCGGTGGGCGGTGCGGTGATCGCCGCAGGTCTCGGCTACACGGCACCGGCCGCCGTCGGCTCGGGACTCGCTGTTGCCGGCCTGGGCGTTCTGTCCGTCGCCATGTGGATGGAGAAGCGCTCGGCGGCATGAGAGTCAGGACGTGATGGTGGTGGCGGTTCCGCCGAGCGCCTCGGACATTGCCGGAGCCACCTTGTCGATCACGTACGGCAGGCTCAGCACACTCGTGAAGTAGATCGCCCCCGCCGTCACCCCATCGGTGAAGACGAGGTTGCCGTCCTTCACCGGCTGCAGAGCGTTGTACACCGGTTCCTTCTCCAACTGGCCGCGATCGCCCGGGTTCTCCGTTCCCCAGATCAGCACATCTGCAGTGTCGAGGACCGACAGGTTCTCCAGCGGGATGCTCGCCTGCGCACTGCCGTCGGCCGGCACGAACGCGTCGATGTCGTCGGGGATCACAAAACCGAGCTTCGTCAGGAAGTCGGTGCTCAAACCGTCCTGGTACGCGATGGCCTTGCCCTCGTAGAACGCGTTCTGCAGGAAGATCGCCTTCTTGCCTGCGAATTCGGGGTGAGCCGCCGCGGCATCGCCGAACTTCTGATTCACACCGTCGATGAGTCCGTCCACTTCGGCTTTCTTGCCCATTGCCCGGCCGATCTTCTCCGCCTGTACGTCCCAGGGCTCGAAGTAGGCGGTCGACGCGTCGGACTGGGCGAGCGTGGGTGCGATGTTGCTCAGAGTCCGGTAGCTGTCCGCGGTGAGACCGGCGTTGGTGGCGATGATCAGATCGGGCTCGAGGGCGGCGATCTTCTCGGTCTCGAAGCCGTCGCCGTTGTTGGTCAGCACCTCGGGCTGGGCATCTCCCAGCGCGTCCCGAGCCCAGGGCCAGGTCGCGTACGGCTGGTCGCCGTACCACTCCGTCACTCCGACGGGGATTACGCCGAGGGCCAACACCGTGTCCTGTTCGGTGTATCCCGCCACCACGATGCGGGTGGGTTCCTCGGGAACGACGGTCTCGCCGAACGCATGCTCGACCGAGACGGGGAAGACGCCGGAGGCGGACGTTCCGGTTGTGGGGGAGTCGGCACCGTCGGATGCGCCGTCGGAGTTCGAGCAGGCGCTCAGTAGTCCCGCCGTGGTCAGCGCGATCGCGCACACCGCCAAAGTTCTCCGAAGTGGTCGGATACGCATCGAATGGGCCTTTCGTCAGGGCGGGTATCGAAAGGAAGGGTAGCCCACCCTTAGTCAGACATTCACGTCAACCTTCACCGAACCTCCACATTTCCCGACGAAGTCCTCCATGTCCGACCTCTAGGGTCAATTCTCATGAGCCGCACAGTTCTCGTAGTCGACGACGAACCCACGATCTCCGACGCCGTGGCCGCTCGACTGCGAGGCGAGGGGTACGAGGTGGTCACTGCCGCCGACGGCCCCTCCGCGGTGGAAGTGTGCGGCCGGATCGACCCCGACGTGGTGGTGCTGGATCTGATGCTTCCCGGTTTCGACGGACTCGAAGTGTGTCGACGCATCCAGGCGTCCCGGCCGGTACCGGTACTGATGTTGACGGCCAAGTCCGACGAGACCGACATGCTCGTCGGGCTGGGCGTCGGTGCAGACGATTATCTGGGCAAGCCGTTCAGCATGCGTGAACTGGTCGCGCGTGTGCACGCTCTCATCAGGCGCGCCGAGCGCGTCGTCACTCCCGAGCAGTACACCACTCGAATCGGCGACGTGCACATCGATCATCGGGAGCGACGCGTCTCCACCGACGCGGGCGACATCCACGTCACCAGAACCGAATTCGACATCCTGGCGTATCTGGCCGCTCGACCTCGCACGGCGGTGTCCAGGGAGACTCTGCTGTCGGAACTGTGGGGTTGGGACGATTCGGCCAGCAGTCGTACCGTCGACAGTCATGTGAAAGCGTTGCGGCGCAAGCTCGGTGGCGACCTGATTCGTACCGTCCACGGCGTCGGATACGCCGTGGAGGCACCGCGATGAGGCCGATGCTGCCGCGTCCGCTCGATCCCTTGCGGTCGTTCAAACTCAAGGTCTCGCTCGTGGTGGGCATCGTGCTGGTGCTGGCGAGCGTCGTCTTCTGGATCGGGGCCGGCTGGCAGTTTCGCTACACACTTCTCGCCGCATTGATCGTGTCTTTGGCCGCAACACAATTCGTCGCGCACGGCATGACGTCGCCCCTGCGAGAGATGACCTCGGCAGCCAAAGCGATGGCGCGAGGCGACTATTCGACCCGGGTGCGTGCCACGTCCCGCGACGAGGTGGGCGAGCTCGCCACCGCGTTCAACACCATGGCGAGCGACTTGGAAGCCGCCGAGAAGTACCGCCGCGAGCTGATCGGAAACGTCTCCCACGAATTGAAGACTCCCATCGCTGCCTTGCGGGCAGTGCTCGAGAACATGGTCGACGGGGTGACCGAACCCGACCCGGCCACGTTGTCTGTCGCCCTGGGCCAGACCGAGAGACTGGGAAACCTGGTGACCGAACTGCTCGATCTGTCGAGGGTCGAGGGCGGAGTGCTGAGCATCGCCCCGACGGAATTCCCGGTGCGCCCCTTCCTCGAGGAGGCGACCGGCGTCCACCGAGAACGAGTATCGATCGTCGTCTCACCCGGTGCCGGGACGGTCGTCGCCGATCGCGCTCGAATGACGCAGGTGATCACCAATCTCGTCGACAACGCCGTACGGCATTCGCCGCAGTCGGGCACGGTGAGTATCCGGGCGCATCGAGCCGGGGACCGGTTCGCGTTCGATGTTCGCGACGAGGGTCCCGGCATCGCACCGGCCGACCGTCACGCGGTGTTCGACCGGTTCACACGCGGCGGATCCACCGACGGCGGAACAGGTCTCGGACTCGGAATCGCGCGGTGGGCCACCGAACTGCACGGCGGGACCATCGACGTTCTCGACAGTGAATCGGGCTGCCACATCCGAGTGGCCATCCCCGGGCGCTGACGACCCACCTTCTCTCACACACCCACTCACCTCGACTGCTCGTCCCTGGACCGCAGCCGCGGTTCGGCATGCCTCGAACACAGAAATGGATCACAATCATGACCACGATCGGAATACCCATGCACCCCAGAACGCGGCCTCGTCGATCGCTGTGGAGCCCTCGAACCTGGCCGGTGCTGCGACACTCTCGGGCACCCCGCGCGGCACTTGTCGGAGCGCTCGCTGCCGGCCTCGTCAGTGCAGTGGTATTGGGCTACAACAACTTCGGCGTACCCATCACTGCCGCAAGCATCATGGCTGTCGTCGTAGCGGTACGACGCGCGTCGTTGTCGCCGTGGGAGTGGGTGGGTGTGGCGGGGGTCCTCGCCTTGTCCAGCGTCGCGGCGCTACGAGAGGCGGAGTGGATCGTCGCTCTGTCCGTTGCCCTTGCTGTCGTCGTCGGGTCGGTGGTTCTCTCGCGGGCCTGGACATGGACGGGCATCGCTCTCGGCGCCGTGCTGCCGGTACTGCTGCCCCTACGGGTCGTGCGGTGGACGCGACGAGGGGCGGGAACCATCGATCTCGACGGGCCCAAGCCGATCCGAATCGGCGTGGTCGCCGCCGTCACCGTCGCGCTCTGTGTGGTGTTCGCCGCGCTGTTCGGGGCGGCGGATCGACGGTTCGCGGATGCTCTGGGCTCGGTCACTCCGCAGTTCGATCTCGGATCGATTTTCGGGCGAGTGGTCGTATTCGTACTGACGGCCGCAGGTGCGCTCGCCGCCGCATACGTGGCCGTGCATCCGCCGCGCTTCGACCGCCTGGCGGCAACACCGCGTCGCACACTTCGGTTGTGGGAGTGGGCAATACCGCTCGGCGCTGTCGTCGGCCTGTTCGGCGTGTTCGTCGCCTTTCAGATTCCGAGCTTGTTCGGCGGCCAGGGACACGTTCTGAGCACCGAAGGTTTGACCAACGCCGAGTACGCACGGCAGGGATTCTGGCAGTTGCTGACGGTGACGGTATTGACCTTGCTCGTCATCGCGGTCACCGTGACCAAGGCCGAACGAACGGACCTACGCGACCGACTTGCATTGCGGGTTCTGCTCGGCGCGCTGTGCGCACTGTCGGTGGTGATCGTGGCGTCGGCGTTGCATCGAATGTCGTTGTACGAGGAGCAGTACGGCTACACCACCCTGCGGCTGTTCGTCACCGCCGTCGAGTGGTGGTTGGGTTCGGTGTTCGTACTGCTGCTCATCGCGGGCGTACGGATGTCGGGTCGCTGGCTTCCGCGAGCAGTCGGTGTGGGAGCAGTGCTGACCGTTCTCGCCCTCGCGGCCGTGAACCCGGACGCGTACATCGCGCGGCAGAACGTCGAACGATTCGAGGAGACGGGGCGGATCGACGTGTTCTACCTCGGCGGGTTGTCGGCGGACGCAGATTCCGAACTCGATCGCCTGCCCGAACGTGTGCGTGAGTGTGTTCAGGCCCGAGGCCCGGTCTCCTGGGGAGACAGCTGGTACCAGTGCACAGACCCGGCGGTATCTGTACCCTGAGCAACGACTCGACGATCGGTGACGAAGGACGGAGGTGCACGATGGGCTATCAGAACCTCGTCGTCACGTCGGTGCTGTTCTTCACGCTGCTACTGACTACTCCGGCCGGACCGGCGGATCTCGCACTGATCATCGTCGCTGCTCTGGCGGCGGTGGTGTTCTACGCGCATCGTGCCGGGGCGCTGAGCCTTCTGTACCGTCCGTCGAACGTCGGACCGAATGCGGAGGAGCGCCACCTTCGTGGCTCGTTCCGACGTCAACATCGCCCCGACGCACCCGGTCGCCCGCAGCCGCGAGCACCCGGTCTCCTGGTGGGAGCGCTGTAGTTCGACAGCTCTCCCACACCTCACGTGCCCCTGGTCCACGAGGTTCATCGGGAGAATCACCATGTTGTCCATCGACAACGCCACCCGCCGTCTCGATTCGACGGCTGCATTCGACGTAATTTCCAGGCGTGCGGTGTCGCCGTGGCGAGCCGCAGTGGTCACCCTCGTCGGAGTGACGGCAGTCCTGCTGGTCGTCTTCGCCGTCGTCGATGCCCAGCCCGCGGCCCAGATAGCGATGTTCGGTGCGCTGGTGGCTGCGGCACTGCTGGTGACGGGTGCATCGGCCGACGTTCTCGTCGTGGTGCCGCCCGCGTCCACAACCGCCGGATCCGACGGCGGCAGACTCCGCGGGGCCTACCGCAGACAAGAGCAACCCGACGCGCCAGGCCGCCCTCTGCCGAGAGCACCCGGATCGGTTCACCGACCGGATCGGTGGCTCCAGTTCCGCTGAGCCACTGCGAGATCCGGTCGAGACGTCATCCGACCGATTTCTCTCTCAGTGAGGCACTCCATCATGCTCGATTTCGTCTATTACCCCGTCTCCGCGGTGCTCTGGTTCTGGCACCGGGTCTTCGGCTTCGTGCTCGGCCCCGACAACGGCGTCGCCTGGGCGTTGGCCGTCGTATTTTTGGTCTTCACGCTACGAACGCTGTTGATCAAACCGTTCGTGGGTCAAATTCGTTCACAGCTCGCCATGAAGAAACTCCAACCCAGGCTCGAGGAGGTACGGAAGAAGTACTCCGGTGACCGGGCTCGACAGGCCACGGAAATCCGCACAGTGCAAAAGGAACACGGGGTGAACCCACTGATGGGTTGCCTCCCGCTGATCGCGCAAGCACCGGTGTTCATCGGTCTGCTGCACGTGTTGCGCTCGTTCAACCGGACGGGAACCGGGTTCGGGCATCTCGGTATGTCGGCGCAGGAGAATGCGAGTACAGCCAACTACGTGTTCGGTGCGGGCGATGTGCAGTCGTTTCTCGACGCGCGGCTGTTCGGCGCACCGATCTCCGCTGCCGTCAGTAGCTCTCGAGATGTTCTCGAAGCGTTCGGTCCGTTCGGTGGGGTGCCGTCGGTGTGGAGCATCGCGGTCGTCGCAGTGCCGTTGATGATCGTTGCCGCGGTGGCTACCCACCTGAACGCCCGGGCATCGATCGCGCGTCAGGATGCGGCCGCCGCGGCGAACCCGCAGACCGCGATCATGAACAAGCTCGCGCTGTGGGTCTTCCCGGCCGGGGTGCTGATCGGTGGCCCGGTGCTGCCCGTTGCGGTGCTGCTCTATTGGGTGAGCAACAACATCTGGACCTACGTCCAGCAGCACATCGTCTACCGACGGATCGACCGGGAGCCGGTCGCGGTGCCGTTGATGACTTCGGCGGTGACGGCTCCGAAGCCAGGAGCCAAACCGAAGAGAAGGTGAGCCTGCGGAGGCCACCCGCCGGTTGTCGGTGGCCTCCGCTACGGTCGTCGGCGTGCCGATCACTATTTCCACTGTCAACGTCAACGGGATCCGGGCGGCTGTTCGCAAGGGCATGCTTCCGTGGCTCGAGGCCACCGATGCCGACGTCATCTGTCTTCAGGAGACGCGCGCCAACGACGGCGAGCTGACCACAGCACTGGCCCCGGCCCTCGACGCGGGATGGCATCTGGCGTCGGCGGAACCGTCGGCGAAGGGACGCAACGGTGTGGCCCTGCTGTCGAGGGCCGCGCCGGAGGCGATCAGAACCGGCATCGGCGTCGCTGAATTCGCCGACGCGGGTCGCTACATCGAAGGAGACTACGGTGACGTCACCGTGGCGAGCCTGTACCTGCCGTCGGGCGAGGTGGGGACCGACCGACAGGACGAGAAGGAACGCTTCATGGCCGCGTTCGCGAAGTACCTCGCCAAGACCGCCAAGGCAACGACGTCCGCCGAGCGCGACGTCGTGGTCTGCGGCGACTGGAATATCGCCCATACCGAAGCGGATCTGAAGTCGTGGAAGACCAACCGCAAGAAGTCGGGATTCCTGCCCGAAGAACGTGAGTGGGTATCGCGATTGCTCGCCGAGAAGTCACCGTGGACCGACGTCGTGCGTGAGCTGCACCCCGGCGTCGAGGGGCCGTACAGCTGGTGGTCCTACCGCGGTAAGGCGTTCGACAACGACGCCGGGTGGCGCATCGACTACCAACTCGCCACCAGTGATCTGGCCGAGCGTGCGAAAGAAGCTGTCACCGAAAGAGCGGAGGCGTACGACCAGCGGTGGTCCGATCACGCGCCGGTGACGGTGCGCTACCGCTAGGAGCGGAGCCTGCGGAGTGACCGGGGTGGTAGGAGCGGAGCCTGCGGAGTGACTGGTGTGGCAAGGCAACGGGTACGGGTCGGGGACGGCGTGAAAAGATTGCCGCATGTCTTCTCCTGACTCGATCGACACGTCGCAGGGTCCGCTTCGTCGGGTGCTCTCGGGCATCCAACCGACGGCGGATTCGTTCCATCTCGGTAACTACCTGGGTGCGGTGCGGAACTGGGTGGAGTTGCAGGAGGAGTTCGATGCGTTCTACTTCGTTCCCGATCTCCATGCGATCACGGTTCCGCAGGACCCGAAGGAATTGCGTCGGCGCACCCGGATAGCGGCCGCACAACTGTTGGCGGTGGGTATCGATCCCGAGAAGTCGACGTTGTTCGTGCAGAGCCAGGTTCCCGAGCATGCGCAGTTGGCGTGGGTTCTCAACTGCATCACCGGGTTCGGCGAAGCCGGCCGGATGACGCAGTTCAAGGACAAGTCCGCCAAGCAGGGTCGCGATCACACCAGCGTCGGGTTGTTCACCTATCCCATTCTGCAGGCCGCGGACATCCTGCTGTACCGGCCGAATCTCGTTCCGGTGGGCGAGGATCAGCGTCAGCATCTGGAGTTGACTCGCGATCTGGCGCAGAGGTTCAACTCGCGGTTCAAGAAGACCTTCGTGGTTCCCGATGCACACATCATCAAGGGCACGGCCAAGATCTTCGACCTGCAGGATCCGACGGCGAAGATGAGCAAGTCGTCGTCGAATCCGGCGGGCATCGTCAACATCCTGGACGATCCGAAGCTGTCCGCGAAGAAGATTCGTTCGGCAGTGACGGACAACGAACGCGATATCGTCTTCGATCCGGAGAACAAGGCAGGCGTCAGCAATCTTCTGGTGATTCAGTCCGCTCTGTCCGGGAAGAGCATCGATGATCTGGTCGCCGGTTACGCAGGCAAGGGCTACGGCGATCTCAAGTCCGACACTGCCGACGTGCTGACCGAGTTCGTGGTTCCGCTGCGCGAACGAATGGACGGATTCATGTCCGATGTAGCCGAATTGGATCGCCTCCTCGCTGTCGGTGCGGATCGAGCCAGGGAGGTCGCGAGCAGAACGCTGGCTCAGGTGTACGACAGGGTGGGGTTCCTTCCTCCCGGCGCATAGCCCTGTCAGTACACGATATTCGCGCTACACGACATTTCGAGGACACGGCCCGAACAGCCGCCGACGACAGCGAAAAGGTGAGTGCCATGCCCGATTTCAAGGCCATGCTCGACGATCGGCGTGCTCGGTGGCCGTGGCTGGATCACACTGTTGTTGCCGCGCAGCGGTATCAGGGGCAGAAGGGTGATTACTACGCCGCGGGGATGACGTATTTCAGTGTGCTGGCGTTGTTTCCACTGCTGATGGTTGCATTCGCCGTTGCCGGGTTCGTACTGGTGAATCAGCCCGAATGGCTTGCCGAGATTCAGTCGCAGATCGCAAAGAATGTCCCGGGCAGCTTCGGTGAGACGATCAGCTCGCTGATCGATACCGCGATCGAGTCCCGTACCGGTGTCGGTGTCATCGGTCTGCTCGGCGCGCTGTACGCGGGGCTCGGTTGGGTGGCCAATCTGCGTGAGGCCCTGACCGCGATGTGGGAGAGCCAGCACGAGTCGGGCGGATTCCTTGCGACCAAGGCCAAGGACCTCGCGGCTCTGCTCGGCCTGGGAGCAGCACTGGTGCTTTCTCTCGGGCTGTCCGCGTTGGCCGGGGGCGGCGTCATGCGTGGCATTCTCGAATGGTTGAACCTCGATTCCGTTCCCGGCGTCGGAGTGGCGCTGCGGGTCTTCTCGATACTGCTCGCGCTTGCCGGAACCTGGGCGCTGTTCACCTGGGTGATCTCACGTCTGCCCCGCGAACCGGTGTCGTGGCGCAGTGCGGCCAAAGGTGCACTGTTGGCCGCAGTCGGTTTCGAGATCTTCAAGCAACTCGGCGCGATCTACCTCGCGTCCGTCACGAGCGGGCCCGCCGGAGTCGTGTTCGGTCCCATCATCGGTCTGTTGGTGTTCGTGTTCACGACGTCGCGGTTGGTGCTGTTCTCGACTGCGTTCGCAGCCACCACTCGGGAGAGCCTTGCTGACGCCCATGTGCCGGCGCCGGACCCCGCGGTGATCAACACCCGGGTCGAGGTGAGCGACGGCCCGGGTGTCAAGGGTGGTCTGGCCTTGGTGGGCGCGGGCGCTCTGGCCGCTCTGGGTATCGCTGGACTTCGCAATCGGCGACGCTGATCCGAGGCAACCTACTTGCGAATGTGAGAGGCGGCGGGGGAGTTCAGGGGCGGCGAGACAGTGTGCGTGCGCCCCACAGCAAACCGGCCACGACCAGTGCACCGATGACCCCGATCGCGATGCGCACGACCGTGTCGCCCTGCGCCTGCAGATCGGATTGTCGGGTACCCGATTCGGCACTCGACGCCGACGCAGGGGGTTGAGCAAGGGTCGGCACCGCGCTGGTGGCACGTGTACTCGTTACCGGCGACGTGGAATCCGGTTCGACCAGATCGCCGACGCTGCTGCTCGTATCCAGGGCGAACCCGTAGTCGAGCAGCCGAGCCGCCTGTTCCCACGGCCGGATCGGTAGTACGTCACCCTTCATGAGCGTCACGACCAGACGGCGACCGTTGCGTTCGGCACCCGCCACGAAGGTCTGCCGGGCATCGTCGGTGTAGCCGGTCTTGCCGCCGAGAGCGCCCGGATAGTTGTAGAGCAGCTGGTTGTCGTTGGACAGCGTGAAACCGGGGCGGTCTTGGTCGTCCGGGATCGTGGGATCCTTCGGATAGCCGGGAAACTGCACGTTCTCGGTCGAAATCAGTTGCGCGAAGGTCGAATTGCGCATGGCCTCCCGGTAGAACAGTGCCAGGTCGTAGGCCGAGCTCGCCATGCCGGGCCCGTCCAGGCCGGAGGGGGTCGCGGTCCGTGTGTCGAGCGCGCCCAACTCTGCTGCCTTGGCATTCATCTTCTCGACGGTCGCGGCGTCACCTCCCAGCTGAGCCGACAAGGCATGCGCGGCATCGTTTCCCGACGCCATGACCAGGCCCTGCAACAGTTGCAGATTGGTGTAGACACCGTTCTTCCCGATGCCGACGGCGCTGCCTTCTGCGTCGGCGTCCTCGGCCGTCGCGGTGATCTGTTTGCCGAGGTCCAGCTCGTCCAGAGCGACGAGGGCGAGCAGTACTTTGATTGTGCTCGCCGGTCGGTGCCGACCGTGTGGATCCTTGGCGGCTACCACCGATCCGGAATCGAGGTCTGCCACCACGAACCCGGTTGCCGAGATGTCCGCGGGCAGTGGGGGCGCGCCGTCCGGCACGATCGCGCCGCACTCGGCCAGTCGGGATCCGCCCACAGGGTCCGCCGGGATCGGAACCGGTTGTGGCGCAGTGCTACCCGGAGCCGGAACTTCCGAGGAATCGATCGCCGGGGGCGGCGAGGCCGCGAACGGGCACGCGTCGGTGTTCGGCGTCGTGAACGGTGGCGTCGTCGATACGACGGGTGGCTCGACTGCCGGCTGCGCCGATGCCGGGCCGCCGCCGACGCCGGCGAGAGCGAGAGCTGTCGCCCACACGGCTACGAACTTTCGAGTCCTTTTCATCGCGAATTACCATAGGCGCTGCAGAGGTCACCGAGGCCGCGACCCACCGGGGAGCGGGCCGGTTCGAAGGCCCTGCCAAACTACGTCCATCGTCTGTGATCGGCATTACGTTGTACAGACAGTGATCCGCCGAGCTGTACTACCGACAGCTCGGTCGCCCGAGAGGAACCCGGATGACATTTCGACAGGCGGCCCGTACCGGCTCGCTCCGCTCGGTTCGACGCCGCGCCGGTGGGGCGGGTGTCGCACTCGGGTTGGTGATGGTGCTGACGCTGACGGCCTGTTCGAGCACCGGTGGGGCTCCACGATCTACCGACAACGGCAGCAATGCGGGAGTGGCGAACACGCCTGCGGCGACGGTAGCGATGATCACGCACGAGGTACCGGGCGACACGTTCTGGGATCTCATCCGAAAGGGAGCCGAGGCCGCAGCCGCCAAGGACAACATCGAGCTCCGCTACTCGGCCGATCCGGAGGCACCCAATCAAGCCAATCTCGTTCAGAGCGCGATCGACTCGAAGGTGGACGGCATCGCTCTGACACTGGCCAAGCCCGAGGCCATGGCTCCGGCTGTCGAGGCGGCAACCGCAGCGGGCATCCCGGTCGTCGCCTTCAATTCCGGCTACGACGCATGGAGCGCAATGGGGGTGCAGCAGTACTTCGGTCAGGACGAAACCATCGCGGGTAGGGCTGCCGGGGCGCGGCTCACCGAAGACGGTGCGCGAAAGACCTTGTGCATCATCCAGGAGCAGGGTGCAGTAGCGCTCGAAGCGCGCTGCGCAGGAGTTCGACAGGGCTTCACCGGGGGCAGCACCGAAATTCTGAACGTCAACAGCAAGGACATGCCGTCGGTCGAGGCGACGATCACCGCGAAGCTCCAGCAGGACCCGAGCATCGATCACGTGGTAGCGCTCGCAGCCCCGATCGCACTGACCGCGGTGCAATCGAAGACCAATGCCGGTAGCGACGCCACCGTCGTCACGTTCGACACCAACGCGGCCCTCGTCGACGCGATCGAGTCAGGCGACGTCGCCTGGGCCATCGATCAGCAGCCCTATCTGCAGGGTTATCTCGCCATCGACTCCCTGTGGCTGTACCTCAACAACGGCAACACCATCGGCGGCGGCACCCCGGTGCTCACCGGCCCGGCCTTCGTCGACTCGACCAACATCGAGGCCATCGCCGAGTACGCCCGCAACGGAACTCGCTGAGCGTCGTCCGGACGCGGAAGGAACATCATGCCAACACAGGCCGACCCGGCTTCGGGAACGCACGCCGTGATCCTGGACGAGCGGGTGAAGAAACAGAAACCGTTGCAGCGCTTGCTGATTCGCCCAGAGATGGGTGCCCTGTTCGGTGCGATCGCCATCTTCGTCTTCTTCTGCATCGTCGCGCCGCCGTTTCGGTCTCCCGAAGCGCTGGCGACCGTGCTGTACGCGTCGTCGACGATCGGAATCATGGCGATCGGTGTCGCGCTGCTGATGATCGGCGGCGAGTTCGACCTGTCCACCGGGGTCGCGGTCACGTTCTCCTCGATCATGGCGTCGATGCTCGCCTACAACCTGCACCTGAACGTATGGACCGGAGCTGTGCTGGCGCTGGGCCTCGCATCGGCGGTCGGCTTCGTCAACGGGTATCTGGTGACGAAGACGAGAATTCCGTCGTTCCTGATCACGCTGGCGTCGTTCCTGATGCTCACCGGCATCAATCTGGCCGTCACCAAACTCGTCACCGGACAGGTTGCGACCCCGTCGATCTCGGACATGCAGGGCTTCGACTCGGCGAAAGCCGTGTTCTCCTCGTCGTTCTCGCTGTTCGGGGTCTCCATCCGCATCACCGTCGTGTGGTGGGTCGTGTTCACACTCGTGGCCACGTGGGTGCTGATGAGAACTCGCATCGGTAACTGGATCTTCGCCGTCGGCGGCGATCAGGAATCGGCCAGGGCAGTCGGTGTTCCGGTCACCAAGGTCAAGATCGGCCTGTTCGTGTTCGTGGGGTTCTGCGCGTGGTTCGTCGGGATGCACCTGCTGTTCGCGTTCGACACCGTGCAGTCCGGCCAAGGCGTCGGCAACGAATTCCTCTACATCATCGCGGCAGTCATCGGAGGGTGTCTGCTCACGGGTGGGTACGGCACCGCCGTCGGAGCCTTCATCGGTGCGTTCATCTTCGGAATGACCAACCAGGGCATCGTGTACGCCGGGTGGAATCCCGACTGGTTCAAGTTCTTTCTCGGCGCGATGCTTCTCTTCGCCGTGATCGCCAACAACTCCTTCCGTAACTACGCGGCGAAAAGGTGAGCATGACTACCTCCTCGGACCAGCCCGTCCAGTCGCCGTCGGCGCCGCTCATCGAGCTGAAGAACGTCGGTAAGAACTACGGCAACATCGTGGCGCTGCACGGAATCGACCTACGCGTCGGTGCCGGTGAGGTCACCGGAGTTCTCGGTGACAACGGCGCAGGCAAGTCCACGTTGATCAAGATCATGGCGGGCCTGCACAAGCAGTCCGAGGGGGAGCTGTTCGTCGACGGCACACCGAGGATGTTCGACTCGCCGAGGGATGCTCTCGACCTGGGTATCGCGACGGTCTACCAGGATCTTGCCGTGGTCGCGCTGATGCCGGTGTGGCGCAACTTCTTTCTCGGCCAGGAGCTCACGAAGGGCAGATTCTTCAAGACTCTGGACACGAACGCCATGCGCGCGACGACCATCGAAGAGCTGCGCAAGATGGGCATCGATCTGCCCGACGTCGATGCCCCCATCGGGGCGCTGTCCGGCGGTCAGCGGCAATGCGTGGCAATTGCGCGCGCGATCTTCTTCGGAGCCCGTGTGCTGATTCTCGACGAGCCCACCGCGGCGCTGGGAGTCAAACAATCCGGGATGGTGCTGCGCTACATCTCCGCCGCCAAAGAGCAGGGACTGGGCGTCGTGTTCATCACCCACAATCCTCACCACGCGTACCTGGTGGGCGATCATTTCGTCCTGCTCGACCGCGGCCGCCAGAAATTGGACTGCACCTACGACGACATCTCGCTCGACGAGCTCACGACCGAAATGGCCGGGGGCCAGGAGCTCGCAACCCTCACCCACGAACTCGGTCGCTGAGACCCGCGATGGGTGAGACAGGGGCACGGCGGGTAGAAGAGCAATAGTGGTGCCCGAGGGCGGCACCGGACGAAGGAGTCGACCATGAGCAAGCACGAGCCCCTCGGGCCACTGTCGCCGGACTTCCTCGAATCGGATTTCTACGGGTATCAGGGCTTGCTCGACGAGGCCGAAGTCGACGTGGTGCTGCGTACCCGCCGGTTCCTCCAGGAGCAGGTTGCGCCGCGAGCCAACGAGTTCTGGGAGAAGGCCGTCTCACCGGTACACCTCATGCCGGCCATCGCCGACCTCGAAATCGCGGGTCTGGGATACGCCTTCAAGGAACCGGGTCGTTCCGCAGGCTCCACTCCTGTTGACCGCAAGGCCTCCCGCAAACTACTCACCGGCTGGCTCGAGATGGAATTCGCGCGGGTCGATCCGTCCACCGGAACGATGTTCAGCGTGCACAGTTCGCTGGCCATGAGCAGTATCTCCATCCTCGGCTCCGAGGAACAGCGCGAGCGGTGGTTGCCCGCCATGCGCCGAATGGAGACGATCGGCGCGTTCGGACTCTCCGAACCGCACGGCGGATCGGACGTCGCCGGCGGGTTGGAGACCACGGCTCGCCTCGATGGAGACCATTGGATTCTCAACGGAAGCAAGCGATGGATCGGTAATGCGACCTTCGCGGACCTGACGATCGTCTTCGCCAAGGACGAGGCGGACGGCGAGGTCAAGGGCTTCGTGGTCGAGAAGGAATTCGAGGGGTTCCGGGCCGAGAAGATCGAGGGGAAGTACTCGCTTCGCGCAGTGGAGAACGCCGACGTTCATCTCGAGAACTGCCGCGTCCCGGTCGCCAACAAGCTGGCCGAGGCCAACTCGTTCGCCGACACCGCCAAGGTGCTTCGGCTGACCCGCGGAGGAGTGGCGTTCCAAGCCGTCGGCGTCATGATGGGCGCGTACGAGCGAACCGTCGCCTACGCGCGCGAACGGGAGCAGTTCGGGTCTCCGATCGCCTCGTTCCAGCTCATTGCCGATCTCATCGCGCGGATGACGGCGAACATCACCGCGTCTCTGGGGATGGCCGTTCGCGTCGCACAACTGCAGGGCAACGGAGTTCATCACGACGAGCATGCGGCGCTCGCGAAGACGTTCTGCACGACGCGTCTGCGCGAGGTGGTCGGATGGGCCCGAGAGATCATGGGCGGCAACGGAATTCTCATCGAGCACGAGGTCATCAGGTTCTTCTCCGATGCCGAGGCGTTGTACTCGTACGAGGGCACCGCTCAGATCAACAACCTCATCGTCGGCCGCGGCGTGACGGGTTACAGCGCGTTCGTGTGACGGACAGACGAAAGCGCCCCTTCGCGTCTGCGAAGGGGCGCTTTCGTCGTAGCCGTGGAGATCAGCGAGCGAACAGCAGTGCGCGCTTGACTTCCTGGATGGCCTTGGTCACCTGGATGCCACGAGGGCATGCGTCGGTGCAGTTGAACGTGGTGCGGCAGCGCCACACACCCTCGACGTCGTTGAGGATGTCCAGACGCTCGGTGGCACCCTCGTCACGGCTGTCGAAGATGAACCGGTGCGCGTTGACGATGGCCGCCGGACCGAAGTAGCTTCCGTCGCTCCAGAACACCGGGCACGAGGTGGTGCAGCACGCACACAGGATGCACTTGGTGGTGTCGTCGAAACGGGCGCGGTCCGCAGCCGACTGAATGCGCTCGCGGGTCGGCTCGTTGCCCGTCGTCATGAGGAACGGCTTCACGGCGCGGAACGCGTCGAAGAAGGGCTCCATGTTGACGATGAGATCCTTCTCCACCGGCAAGCCACGGATGGGCTCGATGGTGATGTTGAGGGTCTTCGACGAATCCTTCGGCAGCATGTCGCGCATCAGCACCTTGCAGGCGAGACGGTTGACGCCGTTGATGCGCATCGCGTCACTGCCACAGACGCCGTGGGCGCACGAGCGACGGAACGTCAGAGTTCCGTCGAGGTAGCCCTTGACGTAGTGCAGCAGGTTGAGCAGACGGTCGGTGGGCAGCGTGGGGACCTGGAAGGTGTCCCAGTACTGGCCGTCGCCGCTCTCGGGGTTGAAACGAGCGATCTTGAGCGTGACCATGACCGCGCCGTCGGGCACGGGAGGCAGATCGTTCTGTTCGGACTTCTTGTCCAGTGTGGGTGCGCTCATGTCAGTACTTCCGCTCCATCGGCTCGTAGCGGGTCTGGATTACCGGCTTGTAGTCCAGGCGGATCTCGGTGAGCAAACCTTCGCCCTCCTTGTAGGCCATGGTGTGCTTCATGTACTCGGCGTCGTTGCGATCGGGGAAGTCCTCACGAGCGTGTCCGCCGCGCGATTCCTTGCGATTGAGCGCTCCGACGACGGTCACCTCGGCCATCTCGAGCAGGAAGCCGAGTTCGATGGCTTCGAGCAGGTCGCTGTTGTAGCGCTTGCCCTTGTCCGCGACGGTGATGTGGTTGTAGCGCTCCTTGAGGGCACGCACATCCTTCAGCGCCGTCTCGAGGCGTTCCTGCGTGCGGAAGACCGACGCGTTGTTGTCCATCGACTGCTGCATCTCGGAACGGATGTCGGCCACCCGCTCGTGACCGTGGTCGGACAGGATCAGCTCGAGCCAGTCCTGCACCATCTTCGCCGGCTCCTCGGGGAGCGGGGTGAAGTCCACCGAGTTGGCGTACTCGGCCGCGGCGATGCCCGCACGACGACCGAAGACGTTGATGTCGAGCAGCGAGTTGGTTCCCAGACGGTTTGCGCCGTGCACCGACACACAGGCGCACTCACCTGCCGCGTACAGGCCGGGGACGATGTCCTCGTTGTTGCGCAGCACCTCACCGCGAATCTTGGTGGGGATACCGCCCATGACGTAGTGACAGGTCGGGTAGACCGGCACCGGCTCCTTGACGGGGTCGACACCGAGGTAGGTGCGCGAGAACTCCATGATGTCGGGGAGCTTCTCGTCGAGAACTTCCTCGGGAATGTGGGTGACGTCGATGTAGACGTAATCCTTGTTGGGACCACCGCCGCGTCCCTCGAGAACCTCGAGCACCATCGACCGCGCCACGATGTCGCGCGGAGCGAGGTCCTTGATGGTCGGGGCGTACCGCTCCATGAAGCGTTCACCCGACTCGTTGCGCAGAATGCCGCCTTCGCCGCGGACGGCCTCGGAGATGAGGATGCCCAGGCCTGCGAGGCCGGTCGGATGGAACTGGTGGAACTCCATGTCCTCCAAGGGAAGTCCCTTGCGGAACACGATGCTCATGCCGTCGCCGGTCAGAGTGTGCGCGTTGGAGGTCGTCTTGTAGATACGTCCCGAGCCGCCGGTCGCGAAGATGATCGACTTGGCGTGGAAGATGTGCAGTTCGCCGGTGGCGAGTTCGTAGGCGATGATGCCGGTGGCAACCGGCCCGTCGTCCGTCTCGGTCAGGCAGAGATCGAGCGCGTAGAACTCGTTGTAGAACTCGACGTCGTGCTTGACGCAGTTCTGGTACAGCGTCTGCAGAATCATGTGACCGGTGCGGTCGGCTGCGTAGCACGCGCGGCGAACGGGTGCCTTGCCGTGGTCACGGGTGTGGCCGCCGAAGCGTCGCTGATCGATCTTTCCTTCGGGTGTCCGGTTGAACGGAAGACCCATCTTTTCGAGGTCGAGGACGGCGTCGATGGCCTCCTTGGCCATGATCTCCACCGCGTCCTGGTCGGCGAGGTAGTCGCCGCCCTTGACGGTGTCGAACGTGTGCCATTCCCAGTTGTCTTCCTCCACGTTGGCCAGGGCGGCACACATGCCGCCCTGAGCTGCTCCGGTGTGGGAGCGGGTGGGGTAGAGCTTGGTCAATACGGCTGTCCGAGCACGGGGTCCGGCTTCGATCGCAGCACGCATTCCGGCACCGCCTGCGCCGACGATCAGTACGTCGTAACGATGTTCCTGCATGTAAGCGTCAGTGTCCTTAGCTCGCCGAGATGTTGGGATCGAAGGTGAAGATGACGTAGGTGCCGACGCCCATGATGAGGATCATCGACAGCACCAGCAAGGTCGTCAGCCAGAATCGCGTCGAGTCCTTGCGGGAGTAGTCGGCGATGATGGTGCGCAGACCGTTGCCGCCGTGCAGCTGTGCCAGCCACAGCATCGTCAGATCCCAGAACTGCCAGAACGGGCTGGCCCAACGGCCGGCGACGAAGGCGAAGTTGATGCGGTGCACGCCGTCGTCGAGCATCAGCATGATGAACATGTGGCCCAGGACCAGCACGACGAGTGCCAGGCCGGAGAACCGCATGAACAGCCACGCGTAGAGCTCGAAGTTGCCCTTGCTCTGACGCCGCGGCGAACGCGGGTTGGCCAGGCTGGCCGGACGGTCGTAGTTCGTGCCGAGGACCTTCGCCTCGGGACCCTGCGTCGACATCAGTGACCACCCGCCGTGAACATGTTGTAGAAGATTCGTCCCGCGCCCGGGATCATGACGACGAGCCAGACGACTGCGATGACCCAGAGCATCAGCTTCTGGTACTGCGGTCCCTTGGCCCAGAAGTCGATCAGCATGACTCGGATGCCGTTCAACGCGTGGTACAGCACTGCCGCGACGAGGCCGAGTTCCATCAGTCCGACGAGCGGGGTCTTGTAGGTTTCGATGATGGCGTCGTACGTCTCGGGATTGACCCGAACCATCGCCGTGTCGAGAACGTGGACGAACAAGAAGAAGAACGTCAACACGCCTGTGATGCGGTGCAGAACCCAGGACCACATTCCCGGGTCCCCGCGGTACAGAGACCGCTTGCGCTCCTTGACCGGAGCGGCTTCCGTCGTGCTACTCATCGAGTGCAATGCCTCCAACGTCGTTGGTGGACGCGTCGAGCCCGGTGGCCGGGCTTAACCTGGCTCGATTTGTCGCGATTCGGCCCTAGTGCTGGTTGTACTAGCCGCTTGATAGAAACTGTAAACCCATTCGAAACACGGAACTAATTCGACTCGAGGTTCGTATGGTGCCGAAATCCCGTGTTAGGTTTGCCTTCCCAATTCAATCGGGCGGTTTCGGGTAGATCTCTGCATCAATTCAGACAGCGTGATTGGATGGGTGACCATGAACGAAATCGACTGGAATGCGTTGCGCGACAATGCCCATGGGGCCATGAGGCACGCATACGCCCCGTACTCCAATTTTCCGGTGGGCGCGGCAGCTCTGGTGGACGACAATCGCATTGTCACCGGGTGCAATGTGGAAAATGTCTCATACGGTTTGGGCCTGTGCGCCGAGTGCGGGTTGGTGTCGAACCTGCACTCGACCGGCGGGGGCAGGCTCGTTGCCTTTTCCTGTTGCGATTCCCGACGCGAGATCCTCATGCCGTGCGGGCGGTGCAGGCAGTTGCTGTACGAGTTCGGCGGCGCGGATCTGCTCGTCGATACCGCCACCGGGCCGCGTCGGCTGGCAGAGTTGCTCCCGGACGCATTCGGCCCCGACAACCTCGACGAAGGACGCGTGAACAACCATGCCTGACGCCGTATCGATCATCAGCGCCAAACGCGACGGACGCGTTCTCGACGACGAGCAGATCGAGTGGGTGATCGCCGAGTTCACCCGCGGAAGCGTCGCGCCGGAACAGATGTCGGCGTTGGCGATGGCAATTCTGCTGCGCGGATTGTCGCGCCGGGAGTTGAGTACGTGGACGAACGCCATGATCGCGTCGGGCACGCGAATGGACTTCTCCGCGTTGCCGCTCCCTACCGTGGACAAGCACTCGACCGGTGGCGTCGGAGACAAGATCACGCTGCCGCTCGCACCCTTGGTCGCTGCGTGCGGAGCGGCGGTGCCGCAACTGTCGGGCCGCGGGCTTGGGCATACCGGGGGCACCTTGGACAAGCTCGAGTCCATCCCCGGATGGCGAGCTGATCTCAGCGGCGACGAGATGCACCGGATTCTTGCCGACCCGGCCGTGGGCGCGGTGGTCTGCGCGGCAGGCGCAGATCTGGCCCCGGCCGACAAGAAGCTCTACGCCCTGCGCGACGTCACCGGAACCGTCGAGTCGATTCCGTTGATCGCCAGTTCGATCATGAGCAAGAAGATCGCCGAGGGCACGGGCGCGTTGGTGCTCGACGTGAAGGTCGGGGCGGGCGCGTTCATGAAGAACGTCGACGATGCACGCGAACTGGCAACGGCGATGGTCGAACTCGGAACGGATGCGGGCGTACGGACCCTGGCGGTGCTGACGGCGATGGACACACCGCTCGGCCTCACCGCAGGCAACGCGCTCGAAGTGCAGGAGTCGGTGGAGGTTCTGGCCGGCGGCGGGCCGGCGGACATCGTGGAGCTGACGATCACGCTGGCACGCACCATGCTCGCCGCGGCCGGGATCGAGGGCATCGATCCGGCAGACAAGCTTGCCGACGGGTCCGCCATGGACCGGTGGCGCACGATGATCGCGGCGCAGGGCGGCGACCCCGACGCCGCGCTGCCCGTCGCCCGTGAGAGCCAGGAATTCACTGCGACGCAGGACGGCGTCGTCACCGGCTTGGACGCGATGGGCGTCGGCCTCGCGGCGTGGCGGCTCGGCGCGGGCCGGGAGCGGCAGGGCGAGCCGGTACAGAGCGCAGCCGGCGTGCGTCTGCATGCCAAGCCGGGCGATCGGGTTCGCGCCGGGGATCGGTTGGCCACTCTGTACACCGACACCCCGGAGAAGTTCGACTACGCGCAGCAGGCCCTCGAGGGCAGCTGGGAGATCGGCACCACCGCGGCGCAGCCGACCCCCCTCGTCATCGACCGGATCGGGCAGTAACGCCGTCGCTCAGATCAGGTTGCCCGCCTCGGTCAGCACGCTGCGCAGGATCTGTTCCATCTCGTCGAACTCCTTCTGCCCGCAGATCAATGGCGGAGCCAGCTGTACCACCGGGTCGCCGCGATCGTCGGCCCGGCAGTACAGCCCGGCGTCGAACAGGGCGGTGGACAGGAACCCGCGGAGGATGCGTTCTGCTTCGGCGTCGCTGAACGTTTCCTTCGTGGCCTTGTCCTTCACCAACTCGATGCCGTAGAAGTACCCCTCGCCGCGCACATCGCCGACGATGGGCAGATCGTGCAGTTTTTCGAGCGTCGCGCGGAACGCGGGTGCGTTGTCCGCAACGTGGGCGTTGAGCCCCTCGCGTTCGAAGATGTCGAGATTGGCCATGGCGACGGCTGCGGAGACGGGGTGCCCGCCGAAGGTGTAGCCGTGCGCGAAGCTCGACGTGCCGTCGTCGAACGGCTCGAAGAGCTTGTCGGAGGCGATCATCGCGCCGATGGGGGAGTAGCCCGAGGTCATTCCCTTGGCGCAGGTGATGATGTCGGGCACGTAGCCGAAGTCGTTGCAGGCGAACATCGATCCGATGCGCCCGAACGCGCAGATGACCTCGTCCGAGACCAACAGGACGTCGTAGCGATCGCAGATCTCGCGGACCCGCTCGAAGTATCCGGGTGGAGGAGGGAAGCAGCCACCCGCATTCTGGACCGGTTCGAGGAACACGGCTGCCACCGAGTCGGGGCCCTCGAATTCGATGGCCTCGGCGATGCGGTCGGCCGCCCAGATTCCGAACGCCTTGGGATCGGTGTCCATGGGGGCCGCAGCCCGATAGATATTGGTGTTCGGCACCCGAAATGCGCCCGGGGTCAACGGTTCGAACGGTTCCTTGAGTGCCGGGATACCGGTGATGGCCAGAGCGCCCTGCGGGGTGCCGTGGTACGCGATGGCACGCGAGATCACCTTGTGCTTACCTGGTTTGCCGACCTTCTTGAAATACTGCTTGGCCAGCTTCCACGCGCTCTCGACTGCTTCGCCACCGCCGGTGGTGAAGAAAACTCGATTGAGGTCCCCAGGGGCGTATCCGGCGAGCCGTTCGGCGAGTTCGATGGCAGGCTCGGTGGCATACGACCACAGTGGGAAGAACGCCAATTCCTTGGCCTGCTTGGCCGCGGCCTCGGCCAGTTCTTCGCGGCCGTGCCCCACCTGAACCACGAACAGGCCCGACAGACCGTCGATGTAGCTCTTGCCGTTCGAGTCCCAGATGGTCGAACCCTCGCCGCGGGTGATGATCGGGGGAGTGACCCCGCCGCCGTGACGGGTGAAGTGGCCCCACAGATGCTTTGCCGCGGAGGCGTCGAGCTCGGATGTGGTTCGCGTCATCGTGTTCCCCAATTGTATTGCTGCTTGACGAGTTTCAGATAGACCAGGGTTTCGGTACTGGTGACCGAGTCGAGGCTGCGGATCTGCTTGTTGAGAATCCGTAGTAGTTGTTCGTCGTCCTCGCACACCACTTCGACAACGATGTCGAAGGAGCCTGCCGTGAGGACCACGTAGTCGATCGCGTCGATCGCCGAGAGTTGCTCGGCCAGTGCATGACTGTCTCCGGTGCACTTGATGCCGATCATGGCCTGCCGCTTGAATCCGACCTGTACCGGATCGGTGACGGCGACGATCTGCATGACACCGGAGTCCGTCAAGCGTTGAACACGTTGCCGCACGGCAGCTTCCGACAACCCGACGGCTTTGCCGATCGCGGCGTAGGAACGTCGCCCGTCCTCCTGAAGTTGTTCGATGATCGCCTTGGAGACGTCGTCGAGTGCGATGGGTGACTGATCCGGCATCGGTCGATCTTGTCACCGACACCGCCGCCGACACAAGCGATAGGCGATGAAATTCGCAATAAATATCTGTGTCGACGACAGAATCGGTTGTTGCGGGATCGGAAACCGGGCGAATCCGTGGATCGGTCGGTATCGTGCAGTCATGGCGAACATTCCTGGTTGTTGGATCGACGGACGCGCAGTGGACGGCAGCGGCGACCGCTGCGGCGTCGAGAACCCGGCGACCGGAACCGTGGTGTCCGAGTTCGGTCTCTCCACGGCAGCGGACGTCGAAGCGGCTCTCGTTCGAGCGCGCTCGGCGCTACCGCAGTGGGCCACCGCAACTCCGGCCCAGCGCGGCGCGGTGCTTGCCGAGTTGGCGCGATCGGTGGCGGCCGACGCCGAATTCGCCACCGAAGAGGTGGCCCAGACCGGCAAAAGCGTGCGTCTGGCAACGGAGTTCGACGTTCCGGGCAGCGTCGACAACATCGAGTTCTTCGCCGGAGCTGCCCGACATCTGGACGGCAAGGCAGCGGCCGAGTACTCGGGCGAACACACCTCGGCCATCCGACGCGACCCGGTCGGCGTGGTCGGATCGATCACGCCGTGGAACTATCCGCTGCAGATGGCCGTCTGGAAGGCGATCCCGGCGTTGGCGGCCGGGTGTTCCATCGTGCTCAAGCCCAGTGAACTCACGCCTCTGACCACGCTGCGTCTGGCGCGTCTCGCCTCGGAGGCCGGCCTGCCCGACGGGGTGTTCAACGTGGTCACCGGAACCGGAGCGGAGGCCGGAGTCGCGTTGTCCTCGCATGCGGGCCTGGACCTGATGACTTTCACCGGTTCCACTCCCGTCGGGAGGCAGGTGATGTCGCAGGCTGCCATGCACGGCACCCGGGTGCAGCTCGAACTCGGCGGCAAGGCCCCGTTCGTGGTGTTCGACGATGCCGACCTCGAGGCTGCGATTCACGGTGCCGTCGCCGGTTCGTTGATCAACGGCGGACAGGACTGCACGGCAGCCACCCGCGCCATCGTCGCGGACTCCCTGTACGACGATTTCGTCGCCGGAGTTGCCGAGGTGATGGAACGCGTCGTCATGGGAGATCCGACGGATCCGGCGACCGACATGGGATCGCTGATCTCGATCGCGCATCGGGATCGTGTCGCGGCCATGGTGGATCGGGCTCGCGATACCGGAGCGAGGATCGTCACCGGAGGCCGTGTCCCGGACGGTAGGGGTGCTTTCTACCCGCCGACGTTGATCGCCGATGTGGGTGAGCAGGACGAGATCTACCGCGACGAAGTGTTCGGACCGGTGCTCACGGTGTCGCGGCACTACGGCGACGACGATGCGATTCGGCGGGCCAACGACACCGCGTTCGGACTGGCGGCCTCGGCGTGGACCCGCGACGTGTACCGCGCAGGCCGAGTGTCGCGGGAGATCGCCGCCGGTTGTGTGTGGATCAACGACCACATCCCGATCATCAGCGAGATGCCGCACGGCGGGTTCGGAGCGTCGGGCTTCGGCAAGGACATGTCGAGCTACTCGCTCGACGAGTACCTCACCGTCAAACACGTGATGACCGACATCACCGGTGTGGCCCGAAAGTCCTGGCATCGCACCGTTTTCGCTAGCGCAGGACCCGAGGATCAGGAGCTACGACGATGAGCGCATCCTGGGCTACCGAACCCACCGATCGCGGCGTGGCGATGGTTCTCGGAGCAGCGCCGCAGCCCTTCTGGCTCGACCGACCGGAACGACCGACGCCCAGGCCGCGGCACTCCGGTTCGACGTCTGCGGATCTGGTGATCGTCGGCGGCGGGTTCACCGGATTGTGGGCGGCTCTGCACGCGGCAGAGGAGAACCCCGACAGATCGATTGTCTTGCTCGAAGGCGACCGCATTGCCGAGGGTGCCACCGGACGCAACGGCGGCTTCTGCGCGGCCAGCCTGACGCACGGACTGGGCAACGGACTCGACCGGTATGCCGACGAACTACCCGAGTTGCTGCGAATGGGAACCGAGACGCTCGACGCGATCTGCGCGACTGCGAAGAAGTACGGAATCGACGCCGATATCGAACGCACCGGCGAGCTCGACATCGCCAATTTCGACTGGCAGGTCGACGACCTCCGTGAGCTCGGCGACGAGGGGAGACGACTGTCGCAACCGATGGAATATCTCGACGCCGCTGCAGTGAGAGCCAAAATCACCTCACCGATGGCGCGCGGTGCCCTGTTCGACCCCGACGTCGCGATGATCGATCCTGCCAAATTGGCCTGGGGCCTGGCCGACGCGGCGGAGTCGCTCGGCGTCCGCATCCACGAGAACACTCGGGCCTTGTCGATCGACAAGTCCGGCAACGGTATTCGGGTGAAGACGGGCTACGGCACCATCGAGGCCGCCAAGGTTCTGCTGGCCACCCCGGCATCGAAATCGTTGCGCCGCAAGCTCCGTCACTGGATAGTCCCGGTGTGGGACTACGTGATCATGACCGAACCGCTGACGTCTGCGCAGCTCGCCGCAATCGGCTGGTCCGGCCGCGAAGGATTGGCCGACTCCGGCAATCGATTCCACTATTTCCGGTTGACGGCCGACGATCGCATCCTGTTCGGCGGGTGGGACGCGCACTACTTCTACGGTAGCGACACCGACCCACGCCGAACCCAACATCCAGAAGAGTTCGCGTTGCTCGCCGAACATCTGCTGCAGATGTTCCCAGCCCTCGAGGGAATCCGTGCCACCCACGCGTGGGGCGGATCGATCGACACGTGCTCGCGGTTCAGTGCCTTCTGGGATCTCGGCATGAACGGACGGGTGGCCTCGGTGGCCGGGTTCACCGGCCTCGGCGTCGGCGCGTCGCACTTCGGGGCCCGCACCGCGCTCGACCTACTCGACGGCAACGACACCGAACGGACACGCCTGAAGATGGTGCGTACCAAGCCGTTGCCGTTTCCACCCGAGCCCCTCAAGTCGATCGGGATCAACATCACTCGTGCGCAATTCGCTCGCGCAGACCGCAACGAGGGACGGCGGGGATTGTGGCTGAAGGGAATGGACGCGTTGGGTCTGGGCTTCGACAGTTAGAGCGGCTGCGCCGCACGTGCGTGGAAACTCGGGCTCTGCTACGCATTTCCACTCAGTGATACTGGAGTTGTTCGTCGAGGTGGAAGGTATGACTCGTTTCCGCTCTGACGCCGATGGCTGTCTTTCATGTGATGTGTCGG